>NZ_JBFBME010000001.1:190660-1407608 GCF_040702785.1 Microbacterium sp. NPDC077644 | reverse complement strand
CGAGCACGGCCCACACCTCGTCGGAGATCTCCTGTCGCGTCACGGTTCAAGACTCGCCCACCGAACACCGAAACCTCTTGATCAACACGGCCTAGGGCGCGAACGAGAGCTTGCTGCGCCTGGGCGCGAGGAACGAACGGGTGACAGGTCAGGTTGGGTTTAGGCCGCGAGTGGGAGCGTCTCGGCTAGTTTGACTTCGAACTCGATGGGCGTCAAGCCGCCGAGGGTGTCCTGGTTGAGGACGTTCGTCTGCAGCAGCGACCAGAAGCTCTCCATTGCCGCGTTGTCCCCGGAGGCGCCGAAGCCGCGCTCAACGCCTTTGCGATCACCTTCGAAGGCTGAATCAACTGAAATGCGCCAGGCCAGATCCACCGCTAACCTGACACACCGGAACGCGGTCGCGCGCAGCGCACGTTCCGTGACGACATGCCCCTCGAGTGGCAGCTCAGCGTCATCCAGGCAATGCAGCAGGGGGCATCCGCTGCCGTGCACCGCGCGGAGATCACGCCTATGAGGCGCCGGCGCTCGTGCGCGACACCGTGCTCTCAGCACTCGGTCGATCTCGGTGAGCGTGCGACCACAACCCGGTTGACCCGCTGACTGCACGCGAGTAGACAGACGGCATGAGCGAAGCACCAGGCACGATGAGGACTCTGATCCAGAAGATCGGCCGTGCGAAGGCGCTGGATGTGCCGGCCGCGGCCGTGACCGGCTGGGTGAAGGCGGCGACCGGATCGAAGCGCGTGAAGAACGCTCTCTCCGGATCGTGGCTCGGGCATCAACTGCATCCGATGCTCACGGATCTCCCGATCGGCGCCTGGGGCGCTGCAGTGGCACTCGACCTCACCGGCGGTCAGGAGAACGCGGCGGCCGCGCGCCGGCTTGTCGGGCTCGGCATCCTGGCGTCCGCTCCGACCGCGCTCTCCGGCGCCGCGGACTGGTCCGACACGATCGGCGCGGACAAGCGCGTCGGCTTCATCCACGCGGCATCCAACGCCGCCGCGAGTGTGCTGCAGGCCAGCTCCTGGCTCGCACGGCGACGCGGCCAGCGTGGGGCCGGAATCGTCCTCAGCATCCTGGGCTTGTCGCTCACGCTCGGGTCCGCCTATCTCGGTGGCCACCTCTCATTCGTCCGAGGGATCGGCGTCAACCACACGGCGTTCCAGCGGCCGAGCCGGAAGTGGACGGACGTCGCCGCCGAGAGCGACATCGCCGACGGCTCGCAGACCCGGGTGACCGTCGGCGACGTTCCCGTGCTGCTCGCCCGGCAACACGGCGAACTGCATGCCATCTCGGCGGTGTGCACGCACGCCGGGGGACCGCTCGACGAGGGCACGCTCGACGCCGACGGCTGCGTCACGTGTCCCTGGCACGGCAGTCGATTCCGCCTGGACGACGGCGAGGTCGAACGCGGCCCCGCCAGCGTTGCGCAGCCCCTGTGGGAGGTCTCCGTGGACGACGGCCGGGTTCGAGTCCGATCCGCATGACGAGGTGACTCTCCGATATGCACATCACCCCGCACCTCATCGAAACCTTGCGACCGGACGAGGTCTTCGTGTTCGGGTCCAATGCGAGCGGCCACCACGGCGGCGGCGCCGCGCGCATCGCCCACGACAAGTTCGGGGCGGTCTGGGGTGAGGGGCACGGCCACCACGGCCAGACCTATGCGATCGACACGATGAGCGGACTCGACGTCATCGAGAGCGAGGCTCGCGACTTCGTCGCCTACGCGACGGCGCATCCTGAATACCGCTTCCTGCTCACGCCGGTCGGCTGCGGCATCGCCGGTTACACGCCCGAGCAGGTCGCCCCGCTGTTCACCGGGCTCCCGGAGAATGTCAGCATCCCCGCTTCCTTCGTGCCCCACCTCGGGGCGGCGTCGGTCTGACAGCGTCAGAACGGCGACACGAGGAACATCTCCGCGTCTTCGCATGCCTCCGGAACGTACCCGTCATCCGCGCCACCGTATCCGCCGCCGAGCGAAATGGTGTCTCCTTCCCTGTAGACGTCACCGCGCCACACCAGCGCCTCGTCCTTCCACTCGGCGTCACCAGCCGGGAACATGGGGATCGAGACGGCCCCATCCTCCGATTCGACAGCGACGCACCCGTCCGCGACATGTAGCGCGCCGGTCAGGAGCGCATCCATCCCCGCGTTCGGACGCGGATACACCGCGATCGGTCCGGACTGCGGCAGGGGAGCGCTGCACCCCGCCAGCAGCAGCGCGACCGTGGCGATGCCGACGAACCGACGTGACCTGCGCATGCCGCCATGGTAGACCTGGGAGGCCGCGCGATCACGCCCCCGCTGCCTCCCGCGCCCGCCGAACGACGATGCCGCGCTGCGACTCCCAGAATCCGTCGAGCATCGCACGCAGCTGGTCGGCGCCGACATCCGCGCCGAACAGCTCCGAACCGGGCTCGAGCATGATGCCCGCGGCGAGCTGGCCGGCGTGCACCGGATCGAATCCCAGCGCGTCGATGAGTGCGGACACCACGGCCACATCGGCCGCAGAGTCTCCGGCGACAGCGATCGCCTTCCGCCCTGCCGCTCCGGCCGGACGCGCCTCGTCCTCGAGGTCCTCGTAGCCCATGTGGCTGAGCGCCTTGACGACACGGGCGCCGGCCAGATGCTCCTGTACGAGCTCGCTCGTCGACGTGCGCGGATCGCTGAGATCGTCGCGGATGCCGTCGGACGCCCACCAGTAGTTCATGGCGTCGATCACGAGCCTGCCGCGCAGTGCCTCGGCGGGCAGCAGCCGGTACCTGCCGAGCGGGAGCGCGAGGACCACGGCATCCGCTTCGGCGATCACCGACTCGGCGTCCATGGCCGTCGCACCGATCGCACGCATCGAGGCTGCGATCGGGGCCGGGTCGCCCGAACGCGCCACGAGAACGCGCAACCCCGCGGATGCCGCGAACCGGGCGAGCACTCGTCCGAGCCGGCCGGCACCGAGAATGCCGAGCGTCTGGATCGTCTGCGGAGTGCCCACCCCGCCATCGTATGACCGCTCCGGTCAGAGCTGATTGACCCGGATGAGGTTGCCGGACGGGTCGCGGAATGCGCAGTCGCGCACTCCGTAGTCCTGATCGGTGGGCTCCTGCACGATGTCGGCGCCGCCGGCCTCCAGGCGCTCGAACAGGCCGTCGAGGTCGTCGGTCGCCAGCGTGACGGCCCCGTACACGCCCTTCGCGATGAGGGTCATGATCGTCTCGCGTTCCCCGTCGGTGATGCCGGGGTCGACGGCGGGCGGCGTGAGCACGATCGAGGTCGCATCCCCTTCCGGACCGACCGTGATCCAGCGCATGTTCTCGTACCCGACGTCGTTGCGCACCTCGAACCCGAGAAGGTCCCGGTAGAAGGCCAGCGACGCCTCGGCATCGGTGTGCGGAAGGAACGCGTAGTGGATGGTGATGTTCATACCGGCAACGCTAAGCGGATGCCGAAGCCTGCGCTTCTCGATTCCTGACCGGTCTCGTGACCTGACGGGCAAGGCACGGCGGGATGCCCTCCACGGACCTCGAAGGGTCGTCGCGGTAGGCGCTCGGCGACACCCCGACGAGCCCGGAGAACCGGCTGCTGAACGTCCCGAGCGACGAGAACCCGACAGCGAAGCAGATCTCGGTGACGCTCAGATCGCCCCGCCGCAGCAGCGTCATCGCCCGTTCGATGCGCCTCGTCATCAGATACGAGTACGGAGGCTCGCCGTAGATGCGGCGGAACTCGCGACTCAGGTGCCCCGCAGACATGTGCACGCCCCGCGCGAGATCCTCGACGTTCAGCGGCTGCGCGAACTCGCGGTCGATCCGATCGCGCACGCGACGCATGACCAGGACGTCCTGTCGGTCGGTCGCGCTCGCCATGCCTCCATCCTGTCAGGCTCGTCACCGGCGGGGGATGCCGAGCGCACAACCATCAGGAATCGAGAAGTACCCGGGCGACCGCGCCGATAGCGTGGACGCAACCCGCCCGACGCACAAGGAGCCAACATGACGAAGACCGACGCAGGAGGGTTCTCGGCCGAGGAGCGCGCAGCCATGAAGCAGCGCGCCGCCGAACTCAAGACCGACGCGAAGCGCGCCAAGGGAGCCGAGAAGGCCGCAGCCGAGAAGGCGGAGCTGCTCGCGAAGATCGCGCAGATGCCCGACGGCGACCGAGAGATGGCCGAGCGCCTGCATGAGATCGTCGCCGACGTCGCCCCCGATCTGTCGCCCAAGCTGTACTACGGGCAGCCCGGCTACGCCCGCGGCGGCAAGATCGTCGTCTTCTTCCGCAGCGGGCAGATGGACAAGGAGAGGTACTCGACGTTCGGCATCAGCGCCCAGGCCGAGCTCGACGACCCGAGCGGGTTGTGGCCGACCTCTTACGCGCTGATAGAACCCGACGAGAAGGCATGGGCCGAGCTCACCGAGATCATCCGGCGGGCGTGATACGGCGGGGAGTCATGACAGCGCGAAGCCCACGGCGGCCCGGACGTGGAGGCGGGTCGTCGGGAACAGCGGGACCGGGCTGTCCTCGTCGCCGACGAGAAGCTCGATCTCGGTGCATCCGAGGATGATCCCCTCGGCGCCACGATCGACGAGCCGGGTGATGACCTCGCGGTAGGCCGCGCGGGAGTGGTTCCGGATGATGCCGCGCACCAGCTCGTCGTAGATGACCCGGTGCACCGTCGCGCGGTCGGCGTCGTCGGGGGTCATGACCTCGATGCCGTGCGCGGCCACGCGGTCGCGGTAGAACTCCTGCTCCATGGTGAACGCGGTCCCCAGGAGCCCCACTCGGGTCGTCCCGGCCGCCCGGATCGCGCCCGCCGTCGTGTCGGCGATGTGCAGCAGCGGGATCGACACCCCATCCTCGATGCGATGCGCGACCTTGTGCATCGTGTTGGTGCACAGCACGATCAGATCGGCGCCGCCGGCCTCCAGCGCGCGGGCGCGCTCCGCGAGCACGAGGCCTGCGCGTTCCCAGTCCCCGGAGGACTGGAGCGCCTCGATGTCGGCGAAATCGACCGAGTCGAGCAAGATGCTGGCCGAATGCATGCCACCGAGCGCATCGCGCACGTTCTCGTTCGCGAGCCGGTAGTACTCGGCGGTCGATTCCCAGCTCATGCCGCCCAGCATCCCGATCCGGCGCATCCGCTGTTCTCCTGCCCGTTCGTCGGTCAGTCGACGGTGATCCTGTTGCGCCGCAGCTGCCGGACCCGGATGACGAGCCAGACGACGAATGCCACGACGACCGCGGCGATCACGACCTTCTGGAAGATCCCGGCGTAGTCCTCGACGATGTGCCAGTTGGCGCCGAGATAGTAGCCGGCGAGCACGAAGATCGTGTTCCAGATCGCGCTGCCGGCGGCGGTGAGCAGCGTGAAGCGGATGAGCGGCATTCTCTCGATTCCGGCGGGAATCGAGATCAGGCTGCGGAAGATCGGGATCATCCGCCCGAAGAACACCGCCTTGGATCCGTGGCGCTCGAACCAGGCCTCGGTGCGCTCGACATCCTCGATCTTGATGAGCGGCATCCGCTGGGCGATCGCGTACATGCGACGCCTGCCCAGCCAGGCTCCGATGCCGTAGAGCGCCAGCGCTCCGACGATGGAGCCGACGGTGGTCCAGATGAGCACCTCGACGAGGCCGAGCGTGCCCTTCGCCGCGGTGAATCCGGCCAGCGGCAGGATGATCTCACTCGGCAGCGGAGGGAACAGGTTCTCCAGCGCGATGGCGATGCCGGCGCCGACACCGCCGAGGGTCTCCATGAGTGAGACGGCCCAGGCCGCGATCGCGTTGAGGTTCTCGGCTCCGGCATCCATGCCTTCCAGGGTAGGAGACCGGCCCTGAGGATCTGCGCAGAGTCACCGGATGTTCACATCGGCGCGGAACGGCCGCAGCTGCGGGATCCAGCACCGCACAGCGCGCGCGTAGGCGGTGTGCTCGGCCCCGAATCGCGCCTCGAGATCCTCCTCCTCGAGCGGACGAACGATCCAGTTCCAGATCAGAGACCCGGTGAGGGCGTACACGACGACCAGCCAGGACCCCGTGAGCAGACCCACGGACACGCCCTGTGCGATGCCGGCGACCGCCATCGGATTGCGCACGAATCGGTAGGGTCCGCCGACCACCAGTCGCCGCGCCATCGCCGACGGCAGCGGGGTGCCCTCACCGCGCGTGGACATCGTGTAGGCCGACCGGAGCCCGAGTGCCCCGGCGGCCACGAACAGGATGCCGCCGCCCCAGCGCACCCCAGCGGGGACATCGAGGTGCAGGTGCCAGCGCTGCTCGAAGAAGACGATGATCGCCGGGATGATCCCGAGGAACAGCCCCCAGAACACGACGATCTGCAGGGCGGAGCGCGTGATGTGCGCCCGGTTCGTCGTCGCCGTCGCGAGCCGGAACGAGAACGGCCCGAACAGGATCCACTCCGTGGGCAGGCGTCCGAGCAGCACCAGCATCCCGGCGCCGACGCTGCCCGCGGTGGCGGCGATCATGCACAGCACGCCCCACCCGGCGAGCCCGGTGACCGTCGCGTACACGCCCAGGGCGGCGGTGACCAGCGCGGTCCACGGCACGACGACCCAGACGGCGCTGCGCTCCCCGAGTGCGACGATGCCGGAGGCGAGCACGAACAGTGGAACGTCCAACGCCGCGACCCAGACGGGGTCGAGGTGCCCGAGCGTGAGCTCGCGGACCGTCCCCGACCGCTCGGGATCGGACAGCGCGACGGCGATCCACCATGCGGCTCCGAGCAGAGCCTGCGCGGCGAAGTAGAGCCGGCCCGTCCGCGCTCCCAGACGCGAGAGCAGCGTGGACGGCATGCAGCGAGTCTAGAGCGAACCGGGGGTTGCCATGGCGACGGCGCTTCGTAGGCTGTAGCCATGGACAGGACGATCATCATCGCCGTGCCGGCTGCGATTCCGCACGGGCATCGCGTCGAGGTGGTCGAACGCGTGGACCAGAACGGCGAGCGCGCGGTCGTCGCCCTGACGGACCTCGACACCCGGATCCGCTACGAGCATGCGCGCCCGCAGTCCGCGGGGGCGGCGAGCTGGGTCGGGCGGGTGCTGGAGTGCACGCTCCACACCAGCAGGTCGGGCGTCAGCACCACGCTGCTGGTGGATCCGACCGGCCCCGGCGCCGCCGAGGCGGACGTCGCGCTGCGCGGGGCGGATGCCGCGGCATCCGCCGTCACCGATGAAGCACTGCGCTGGGGTGGGGCCGATCGCAAGCCCGAGCCGGAGGCGCCGCGCTTCTGGTGAGCAGGTTCCGGTGAGCGGGTGGTGCCGCGGCATCAGCGCAGCGCGGTGAGGAGCATCTCTGTGACGGCGTCCGGCGCATCCATCGGTGCGATGTGGCCGGCATGGGGCACCACCCGTTCCGATATGCCCTCGACCGCCGCCCATCGGGGCATGGCCGTCGCGATGTTTCCCATGCGATCCGCCGCCCCGCGGACGAGCGTGAGCGGGACGGGTGACCGGTAGCCCGGATCAGGATCCACCAGTTCGACGGTCGCGCGCCACACATCGAGGAACACCGGCTTCGGCATCTGCGTGAAGCATCGGCGAGCGTACTCGATGCCTTCCGGCGTCGTGGCGGATGCCGTCGCCATCAGGCTGGGCAGTCGGGAGGCGGGGATCATCGACAGAGACGGGGCGGCGAGACGGAGCCAGAATCTCTCCACAGCGGTCAGGGGGCCGGCGTTCCAGGTGGAGCCGATCACGATCAGGTGATCGGCCCGCGCATCGTCGCGGCGGATGAGCTCTTGCACGAGGTTGCCGCCGAGGGAATGGCCGATGAGTGCGGGGCGGCGCAACCCGAGGTGATCGATCAGCGCAGCGAGATCCTCGAGGGCGTCCTCGGCGCGGAAGCGGGCTCCGTCGTTCAGAACCGATGAGCCGTGCCCCCGCAGATCCCAGCTGACTGCGCGGAAGCCGCTGTCTCGGATGGCAGCGAACTGGGCATCGAACATCTGGTGGTCCACGCCGGCGCCGTGCGTGAAGACGACGGCTTCTCCTGCGCCTCCGGTGTCCTGAAAGCGCAGCGTGGCGCCGGGACGGTCGAGAGTGTCCGGCAGATCTGCCATGCCATCGAACCTATCGCGTCAGCGGAAGTCGCGAGAGCGATGCTCGATGCCGGTGCGCAGATCCTCGAACGCATCCGCGAGCACGTTGATCACACCCTCGGGCGAGCGCTCCAGGATGCCGCGGATGATGAGCGCAGGGGAGTCCCTGGCGACGCGGCTGTAGCGCGCCCAGACCCCGGCCGAGCAGACCACGTTGACCAGGCCCTTCTCGTCTTCGAGGTTGAGGAACGTGATGCCGGATGCCGTCGCCGGCCGCTGCCGGTGGGTGACGAGCCCCGCCACCTCGATGCGCCGGCCGACTTCGTGCGTGCGCAGCTGCTCGGCCGTGAGCACGCCGCGCTCGTCCAGCGCCCCGCGGAAATGCAGCATCGGGTGATCGTCGATGGACACCCCTGTGGTCTGCAGATCGGCGGCGAGCCGCTCGTAGCTGGTCTGGTCGGCGAACAGCGGCGGCTGCACCGAGACGGTCGTGCCGGGCAGGTAGCGGGCACGATCCTCTGCGGCGGCCCCCGCCAGCCAGACCCCTTCCCGGCGGCTCAGGCCCAGGCACTCGAAAGCGCCGGCGGTCGCCAGGGCCTCGAGCTGGGTTGCCGTCGCATCCGTCCGCCGCACGAGATCGGGCAGATCCCGGTACGGGCCGTTCGCATCGCGCTCGGCGGCGATGCGCTCCGCCATCGGCTTGCCGATGCCGCGCACGCTCAGGAGCCCGAGCCTGACGGCGAACGCTCCGTCTCGGCGATGCGCCGCGGATTCATCCGGCGCCGTGCGGTCGAACTCCCCGGTCGCGGGCTGGTCGTACACTGTGCACGCGTCGAGGCCGGTGGGGCCGGCGGCATCCGACAGCGGTTCGAGGGTCGCTCCGGCCGCTGACAGATGCAGGTCGGGACGGCGCACCTGCACCCCGTGCCGCCGCGCGTCGGCGGTGAGCGTGGCGGCGGAGTAGAAGCCCATCGGCTGCGCGTCCAGGAGCCCTGCGAGGAACGCGGCCGGATAGTGCAGCTTCAGCCACGAGCTGGCGTAGACGAGCAGCGCGAACGACAGCGAATGCGACTCGGCGAACCCGAAGTTCGAGAACGCCTGGATCTGCTCGTAGATGCGGTCGGACTGCTCCGCCGACAGGCCGTGCCGTGCCATGCCGGCGTACAGCTTGCCGCGGATGCTGTCGATCCGCTCCAGGCCCCGCTTGGACCCCATCGCACGGCGGAGGGTGTCCGCCTCATCGGCCGTGCAGTCGCCGATCGTCGTCGCCATCTGGATGAGCTGCTCCTGGAACACCGGGATGCCCTTGGTGCGCTCGAGCACGGGCCTCAGCGCCGGGTGCGGGTAGGTGATCTCATCGACGCCCATCTTGCGGCGGACGAACGGATGCACGGCTCCGCCCTGGATGGGGCCGGGACGGATGAGCGCGATCTGGATCGCGAGATCGTAGAACGCTCGCGGCTGCAGCCGCGGGAGCAGGCCGATCTGCGCGCGCGACTCGACCTGGAACACCCCGATCGAGTCGGCGCGGCACAGCATGTCGTAGACGGCCGGCTCCTCTTTGGGGATGGTCTCCAGCTTCCAGGTCTCACCGGTCGCCCCCGCGACGAGGTCGAAGCAGTTCTGGAGAGCGGCGAGCATGCCGAGCCCCAGCAGGTCGAACTTCACCAGCCCCATCCAGGCCGCGTCGTCCTTGTCCCACTGGATGACGGTGCGGTCCTGCATCCGGGCATGCTCGACGGGGACGACTTCGCCCACCGGACGCGCGGTGAGCACCATGCCGCCGGAGTGGATGCCGAGATGCCGGGGCGCCTTGAGCACCTCGCCGGCGTACTCCAGCACCGTCTCGGGGATATCGTGGCCGTCTGCGGGCTCCAGGCCCGCACCCCAGCCGTCGACCTGCCGCGACCAGGCGTCCTGCTGACCGGGGGAGTAGCCGAGCGCCCGCGCCATGTCGCGCACGGCGTTCTTCGGCCGGTACTGGATGACATTCGCCACCTGCGCCGCGCGCTCGCGCCCGTACTGCTCGTACACCCACTGGATGATCTCCTCACGACGGCCGGAGTCGAAGTCGACGTCGATGTCGGGCTCTTCGGTGCGGGTGCTGGCGAGGAACCGCTCGAACGGCAGCCCGTAGAGGATCGGATCGACGGCGGTGATGCCCAGCAGGTAGCAGACCGCGCTCGCCGCCGCCGAGCCGCGCCCCTGGCAGAGGATGCCGCGGCGCTTCGCCTCGGCGACGATGCCGTGCACGATGAGGAAGTACCCGGGGAAGTCCTTCTCCTCGATCACGTTCAGCTCGCGCTCGATCCGTGCGCGCCCCGCGTCGTCGAGCCGGGGGTAGCGATCGGGCACGGCCTGCCAGACCAGATGTCGCAGCCAGCTCATCGGGGTGTGTCCGTCCGGCACGTCCTGCCGCGGGAGGGCGGGCCGTGCCCTGCGCAGCTCGAACGCCGACTCGGCGGCGATGCGCAGCCCGTGCGAGATCGCGCCGGGGTAGCGGGCGAAGCGCTCGGTCATCTCGGCACCGCTGCGCAGATGCGCCGACCCGTGCGATGGCATCCACCCGTCGAGGTCGTCCATGCTGCGCACGGCACGGACGGCGGCGACCGCCTCGGCGAGCCCCGCACGGTGCGGTGCCGAGTAGTGCACGTTGTTCGTCGCGACGACCGGGAGTCGGAGGGAGGCCGCGAGATCGGCGAGCGCGTCGTTGCGGCGGGTGTCCTGCGGATCGCCGTGGTCGAACAGCTCGACGACCACGGCGTCGTGCTCGAACAAGTCGACCAGACGCCGTAGGGGGGTCTCGGCATCTCCGCGGGCGAGACCCTGGCGCACGCCGCCTTTGCGGCAGCCGGTCAGGATCGTCCACTGCCCGCCTGCGCTCGCCGCGAGGTCGTCGAGGTCGTAGACGGGGCGTCCCTTCTCACCGCCGCGCAGCTGTGCCCGGGTGATGGCGCCTGCGAGCCGGTGGTACCCCTCCATCCCGCGGGCGAGCACGAGCAGATGCTCGCCGACCGGGTCGGGAACGCCGCCCTGGGGGCGGGGGAGGTCCAGCGACAGCTCGGCGCCGAAGACGGTCTGCAGCCGGACGTCCGGATTCGCGGTGATCATGAGGTCGGCGGCCTCGGCGAACCGCGCCGCGCCGTAGAACCCGTCGTGATCGGTGATCGCCAGCCCGGTGAGGCCGAGCCGGGCGGCCTCGGCGAGCAGGTCCTCCGGCGGGGATACGCCGTCGAGGAAGGAGTACGAGGTGTGCGCGTGCAGTTCGGCGTACGGCACGGCGTCCGCCGGCGGCGTGATCGGGGGCGGAGGCTCGGATCTGCGTTTGCGGCTGATCGGGCCGGGGTCCGTCCTGGTCGCACGGGTGTCTCCGGGGCGGCCTGGCTCGCCGCTGAGGGTCTTCTCGAGGTCTTTCCACGACATCGCGGGGTTGTGGAAGCCCATCAGCGGTACCGCCCCTCGATCCACCAGGCGCCGTCCTCCCAGAGGGCGAGCCAGGCGCGCTGCGATTCGTCGACGATCTGGAACCGCTGCGCCGTCCGGGCGCGTTCGGCATCCCATGCCCGCTCGCGAAGCGGCCACGGACCCGCCCAGCCGAGCACCGCAACGTCTTCGATGCGTGCCGGTGGCGCAGACAGCACGCCGCGTTCGTCGACGGTGGGAGACGTGCCGTCGGCCGCCGTCACCCGGGCGGGGACGGGAGGTGCGAACACCTCGGAGGGGTGCGGCGGCGGCAGGCTCCCCGGCCACGGCAGGCCGGCATCCCGTTCATGCGGGGCCTTGTCGCCCCACGGCTGGAAGAGCTGCCGCTCGGCGAGCCGGCGCCCGCCGGTGATCTGCGGGGTCACGACGCCGCGATGCCCGAGCAGAGCCTGCACGCGCGAGACGGCGTGGTGCAGGCGCTGTTCGGGCCCCTGCCCGAACAGGCCGGGCTGATGATGGGCGCTGTCATCGACGCGCGTCGGGGTGATCCGCACCTCGAGGATGCCGGCGCCCGCTCTCTCGGTATCGGCGAAGGCCCCCGCCATCGATTCGAGCTGCCATCGGACCCGGTCGACGAGGTCGCTCGCCTCGAACGATGTCGGATGCATCCACACCCGCGACGACACGCCCCCGTCGTCGTCGGTCAGATCGATGCGCACCTCGGTGCACACCTGCGAGAGCTCGGCGAGCCCTGCGGTCACGGCGTCCGCCGTCTGACGCACCGCGAAGGCGACCTGCTCGGCCTGGGCCAGCGGCGCATCGAACACGATCTCGCGGGCGAGCTGCGGCTCGGGGGCCTGCGGGGTCAGCGGTCGCGAATCGGCTCCGGCGGCCAGATCGTGCAGCCGCACGCCCCGCTCGCCGAGGCGGTCGCGCACGTGGTCGACCTCGAGGGCGGCGAGCTCGGCCAGCGTCCGCACACCGAGCTTGATCAGCAGTGCGGTGATCTGCTCGTCGGCCAGAGCCTGCACGGGAAGAGGGGCGAGGAACGCGCGCGAACCGCCGGGTTCGACCACGCGCACCGGGTCTGCGAGCCTGGCGGCCTGCTCGGCGGTGAACAGCCCGTCGGCCACCCCGGCGCGGGAGCCGGGGTGGGTGTGCTCGGCGAGGGCGTCGACGAGGTGGAGTGCGGCCTGCTCCTCGCCGCCGTAGTAGCGGGCGGCTCCGCGGGCGCGCAGGGCGACCAGGCCGGGGCGCAGCGGCTGGATGCCGGGCACGAGATCTTCGAGCAGACGCAGCACCGGTACGAACATGCGCTGCTCCTGCAGCGGATCGGCGGGCAGGATCCGGAGCCTGGGCGAGCGGGTCTGCGCGAGCCGGCGGCGCTGCCCGCGGCGCACGCCCTGCGCCCGGGCGGAGGCCGAGCACGCGATCACGGTGTTCGCCTGCACGACCGCGACGGGTTCATCGTCCGGCGGGGCGCCGAGCGCCGCGCGCACCGGCCAATCCGGCAGCCACAGCACGAGATGGCGGGGAGGGGCGGTCATCCGGCCACCGCCAGGTGGTCGGGAAGCGGCAGCGCGGCGACGGGACGGACGGCAGCCGGTGCGGCATCCACCCGACCGAGCGAGGTCGGCATCTGCACCCGCACGCGCCTGCCGTTCTCGAACCGGCGCCCCGATGCCCGCAGCGTCACGGTGCGATCGGACAGCAGGCCCCACCCGGAGCCCAGACCGTGCCACTCGGTCTCCTCCACCCGGATCGTCGCCTCGGCCTGCGGCCACGACGCGGTCACCAGCAGCGTGCAGCCGCGATCGCGCAGCCGTGCGTTCAGCCGGGCGATGTCGGCGTCCGGGACGCGGCTGCGTGGGTGTACGGCGATGATCGGGATCACCTCGGACAGCGCCGTGGCCACGGTCAGCCAGCGCGGACCGGGGTCGGGCACGAGGATGAGCCGCTCGAGTTCGACGCCGAGATCGCTCATCGCCTCGACGCCGATCGTGGGCATGCCGATCACCGCGCACCACGATCCCTTCTGCGACGGGGCGGCCAGCAGGGCCCCGAGCAAGCTCGGAGAGGGGGAGATCGAGTACGAGGAGCCCACGCGCAGGCCGGGGTCGGGCAGCAGCCCCTCCAGCGCCGGATCGAGAGGGAGGAAGGGCACGTCGCTGCGCCGCCGCTGCATGCGGGAGATCTCGCTGCGCAGACGATGGACCTCCTGCGCGCGGGAGGCGATGCTCTCTGGTGCCAGAGCGGTGGGGGCGGGAAGTGCAGTGCCCATGCCAACCATCCTCGAAGATAAATACGAATAAATCAAGCGATGCTCCGATGGTAATTCGTAGATCGGACATCACAGTTATCCACAGCCCCGTCCGCGCCGGCAGCGTTTCTCGTAGCCTTCCGACATGCCTTCCGTCTCGCCGTACGACCTCGCGGTCATCGTCGTGCACCTGGGGCTCGCGGGCATCGGGGTGTGGCTGCTGGCGATCGATGCCCGCACGCATCGGCTGCCCAACCGGATCGTGCTGCCGGCGCTCGCGGCATCCCTCACCCTCGTCGCCGTCGACGCCCTCGTGACATGGCGGACGACGGCGCTGATCGGAGCGCTGGCCGGCATGCTGATCCTCGGCGGCTTCTACCTCGTGCTGCGCGCCATGAGCCGAGGCGGCATCGGCGGGGGAGACGTGAAGCTCGCCGCCCTCATCGGCCTCGTCCTCGGATGGCACGGATGGCAGGTGCTCGTGATCGGTGCGGCCGCCGCCTTCGTCCTCGGCGCGCTCTATGCTCTTGCGCTCATGGCGCTCAGGCGCGCGAACCGTTCGACGCGCATCGCCTTCGGCCCGTGGATGATCATCGGAGCGGCCCTGGGCATCGCGATCGGATGAGCGCGTCGTGATCGGGTGAGGGCTATTGTGTGCTCATGGCAATCGCACGACTTCACGGCGGCCCGCTGGACGGGCAGGTCATCCCTGTTCAGGATGCCGACGACAAGCTGATCGTCCCCTACAGCGAGACGCAGGTGGTCTACCACCGGCGCGGCGACGCGCAGAACACCGGTGCCGGCGACGGCCCCACCGAGATCGACTACTGGTTCGACGAAGCACTCGAAGATCTGACGCTCAGCGATGACTGAGGGCGCGCGATCCGTCGAGATCGAGCGCAAGTACGACGTCGACGTGTCGACGCCGCTGCCCGACTGGAGCGGCCTGGACGCGACGGTCGCCCCGGGTGAGCTGCGCGAGCTCGACGCCCGGTACTTCGACACCGCCGACACGGCGCTCGCCCATGCCGGCGTCGCCGTGCGGCGGCGCACGGGAGGCCCCGATGCCGGCTGGCACATCAAGGGACCGCGCGAGGGCGACGGCCGGCTCGAGATCGCCTGGCCGCTGGGGGAGGACGACAGCGGGATCCCGGATGCCGTCGCCGAAGCGCTCGCGCGCTGGACGACGGATGCGCTGACGCCGCTCGCCCGCATCGAGAACCACCGCACGGCCTATCTGCTCACCGGGCCCGCCGGCGTCGTCGCGGAGTTCGTCGACGACCGCGTCCGCGCCACAGACCTGCGCCAGGGCGTGGAGCGCGAATGGCGCGAGTGGGAGGTGGAACTCGGCCCGGCCGCCCCTGCCGACGAGGCCGGCCGCGACGCGCTGTTCGCCGCGATCGAGACCGCCGTGCTCGCCACCGGGGCCCATGCAGCGGCATCCGATTCGAAGCTCGCGCGCGCCCTCGGCTTCTGACGCAACCCCCTTCTGCTTCGGGGCTCCGCGTGCTTGAGTGAGCACATGAGCCGCCCAGCCATCCTGCGCTCGCTGCAGACGATCGTTCCGGAGACCACGCTGCGGCAGGACGAGGTGCGCGACGTCTTCGCCGCCCAGCCCGAGCTCGGCAGGCTGGCGCAGCGCATCGTCACGGCATCCTTCAACGGGTCGGGCATCGACACCCGCTACACCGTGCTCGACGAACTCTCGCTGACGGCTGACACGGTGCAGCCGCAGTTCTTCGACCGAGAGACCGGCCGTCTGCTCTCGCCGAGCACGAAGGTGCGCAACGAGGTCTACGTGCGCGAGGCCTGGAAGCTGTACGTGGATGCGGCCCGCCGGAGTCTCGAGGCCGATCCCGGCATCGTCGCCGCCGACGTCACGCACGTCATCACCGTCTCGTGCACCGGCTTCTACGCCCCAGGGCCGGACTACGAGATCGTCCGCGCCCTGGGCCTGCCGGAGAACGTCGAGCGCTATCACTTCGGGTTCATGGGCTGCTACGCATCGATGCCCGCGCTGCGGGCCGCCGCCCAGTTCTGCGCCGCGAACCCGGATGCCGTCGTGCTCGTCGTCAGCGTCGAGCTGTGCACGCTGCATCTGCGATCGTCGGAGGACCCCGACATGATCGTCGCGACCTCGCTGTTCGCCGACGGCGCCGCCGCCGGACTCGTCACCGCGCGGACATTCGACCAGATCGCACCCGGGTTCGCGCTGGATCGCTTCCACACCGGAATCATCCCCGAGGGCAAGAAGGACATGGCCTGGATGATCGGCGATGCGGGGTTCGAGATGATCCTCTCCACCGCCGTGCCGCAGCTCATCGGCGACAACATCACCGCGGCGCTCAGCCCGATGTTCCACGCCGACGCGCTGGGAACGTCCTTCGACGACGGCAGGATCGGCGAGCAGGTGACGCACTGGGCGATCCATCCCGGCGGACGCAGCATCCTCGACAAGGTCGAGGAGCACCTCGGGCTGTCGGAGCAGCAGCTGCATCCGGCACGGGAGGTGCTGCGGCAGTACGGCAACATGTCCAGCGCCACCGTGCTGTTCGTGCTGCGGAGCATCCTCGAGCAGGAGGGCGCTCGCGACGGCGAGCGGGTCGCGGCGATGGCGTTCGGGCCGGGTCTGACCGCCGAGGCCGCGCTCATGACCGTCGTCGCGCAGTGACCCCCGATCTGTCGACGCGGGCGGCGGATGCCCGGGAGCTCATGGACGACCCGGATGCCGATCTGCGGATGCTGGAGCGGACGTACGCGCGGTTCCCGTTGATCAACGCCCTGGTGTCGCGCTGGCGCTCGGTGTACCGGCGCGACATCCGGCCGAGAGCACGGCGCGGACCGATCAGGCTGCTCGATGTGGGCGCCGGAGGCGGAGACGTGTCACGGGCGCTCGCCGCATGGGCCCGTCGTGATCGGCTCGAGGTCTCGGTGACCGCACTGGACGCCGACCCGCGGGCCGTTCGCTGGGCGAACGGGCGCGGCGGCCGGGTCGAGTACCGCTGCGCGCGCACCGACGACCTCGTCGGCGCAGGGGAGCGGTTCGACGTCGTCGTCTCGAACCATCTGCTCCACCATCTCGAAGCGGACGAGCTCCCCGCGCTGCTGCACGACACGATCCGTCTCACCGCGGACGACGGGCTCGTCCTGCATCGCGACATCGCGCGCAGCCGATTCGCGTACCGTGCCTTCGCCGCAGGCACGTGGCCGTTCTCGAGGAATGTGCTCGCCGATTCGTTCATCCGCGATGACGGACTCACGAGCATCCGCCGCTCGTACACGGCGGAGGAGATCGCCGGGCTCGTGCCCGACGGGTGGCAGGTCCGCGGGCAGGCGCCGGCCCGGCTCGAGCTCCGGTGGGAGGCGTGGGATGCCCGACCATGACGTGGCGATCGTCGGCGCGGGGCCGGTCGGGCTCCTGCTGGCGTGCCTTCTCGCCCAGCGGGGCATCGATGCTGCGGTGTTCGAGGCGCGGGAGGGTGCTGACGGGCGGTCTCGGGCGATCGGCATCCATCCCCCGGGATGGGCGGCGCTGGATGCTGCCGGGCTCGGCCCCGCCGTCCGCGCCGAGGCTCTCGCGCTCGACGGCGGTGAGGTGATCTGCGGTGGTCGTGTGCTGGTGTCGCTGACCTTCGACGAGCACCGGCGGGTGCTGATCCTGCCGCAGCACAGGACCGACGAACTGCTCCGGGCGCGTCTGAGTGAGATCGCCCCGCACGCCCTGCGTCTCGGTCGTGCGGTCACCGGCGTGCAGGACGGCGGGGCCGTCGTGCGGGTGTCTTTGGAGACGACGCACGAGGCGACCGCGTCGTTCGTCGTCGCGGCCGACGGCGTGCGCAGCGGCATCCGTCGCCGGCTCGGGATCGGCTGGATGCCCCGCCCCGGCGCGGGCGGGTACGCCATGGCGGACGTTCCGGATGCCGCCCGCGGAGCACGCGCGCAGCTGTATTGCGAGCAGGACGGGCTGGTGGAGTCGTTCCCGATGCCGGGTGGGCGCCGACGCTGGGTCGCATCGGATCCGCATCGTGCCCTGGACGACGCGGAACGGTTCGCGAACGCGATACATGCGCGGACCGGCATGAGACCGGAGCTGCCCGCCGGGATGCGGCCGACCGCCTTCCGCGCACAGCAGCATCGGGCGTCGCGTCTGGTCGCCGGGCGCATCGTGCTCGTCGGGGATGCCGCGCACGAGACGAGCCCGATCGGCGGGCAGGGCATGAACCTCGGCTGGGCTGCGGCCGTGCGACTGGCGGCGGTCATCGAGCGATCCCTGCGCACCGGGCGTGCGGATCTCGGCTCCTACGAGAAGCACACCTTGGCTTCTGCAGCCCGAGCACAGCGGCGTTCGCTGTTCTATATGACGATGGGCCGCCCTGCCCGTGGCCCCGCGCTGCCGGTGCGCAACGCCGCGATCCGCCTGTTGGGGACCGCGCCCCTGCGAGGCCGCACCGCCGACATGATCACGATGCGGGGGACGGGGTGAGCGAGGCCCCGAACCTATACTGAGCGTGTGACCGACACCGCAGCCGCGCCACCTCGTCGTCGGCGCCTCGGGCGCCGGATCGGGCTCACGATTCTCGCGCTGGTCGGCGCCGCCGCGATCTTCGGAGGCGTCTTCGTCGCTGTGCAGCTGCCGCAGCCGGCCACGCAGCTCGCGGATCCGCCTCGCGGCGACCTCATCGTCGACGGGGCGGACGGCGAGTGGCGGATCGGCGAGTTCACGATCGTGCTCGATGAGGCCCTGCACGTGACCCATCCGCAGGCGGCGGCATCCGTGTGGGAGACGGTTCCGGGCGAGGCGTTCCTCACGGCCGCCCAGGGACGCGCGAGCTATATCGACGACCTCGGACTCGTCCGGGTGAGCGATGACCAGGACGCCATCTGGAACACGCAGCGCGTCACGGCGGCGGAGATCGACTCCGATGGGGCGCTCGCACTCAGCGGAACGCTCGACGACGTCGACTCGGTGACATGGACGCTCCGGCTCCGCGAGGGCGCCCCCGGGCGGTTGGATGCCGAGATCTCGGTGTCGGCGCCCGCGAACCGGGTCTATCTCAGCGCTGCGCTGGACGACGGTGAAGGCGTGCACGGGCTGGGGGCGCAGTCGACCGGGTGGGATCTCCGTGGCGACCGCGTGCCGCTGATCCCGCGCGAACAGGGGATCGGGCGGGGCGAGCAGCCGCTGTCGTTCCTTGTCGACCTGGCGGCGAGTTCAGCCGGCGGGCAGGACACCACCTACCTCCCGAGCGCCGTGAACGTCACAGGCCGCTCGCGCAGCCTCGTCTACCGCGGCGACGCGTTCTCCTCGGTGGACCTGCGCCCCGACGACCGCATGATCTGGGAGGTCTGGAGCAGCACGGCCGACTTCTCGCTCGCCGCTGCCGCGACCCCCGCGGACGCCGTGGCGATCCAGTCGGCCTGGGCGGGCGCAGCCGAACCTCCGCCGGCATGGACGCGGACCGGACTGATCGCCGGCATCCAGGGCGGCACGGACGAGGTGCGGGAGAAGGTCGCCACCCTGCAGGCGGCGGATGTGCCGCTCGCCGCGGTGTGGCTGCAGGACTGGGTCGGGCGCCGGACCACCGACTTCGGAGAGCGTCTGCAATGGAACTGGAGCCTCGACGACGAGCAGTACCCCGGCTGGGACCAGCTGGTCGCAGACCTCGAGGCCCAGGGCATCCGCGTCCTCACCTACGTGAATCCCTCCCTGTCCGTGGACAGCGGTGCGGCAGCGTCCGCCCGCGGCGGACGCGACCTGTACGCCGAGGCCGCGGCCGCCGGATACCTGGCGCTGGACGAGGACGGCGCCGTGCTCGACGTCGATCAGCACGGCTTCACTGCGGCGATGGTCGACCTCTCCGACGCCGATGCCAGGGAATGGATGGCGCAGGTCATCGCCGACGAGGTGGCCGGGGCCGGAGCATCCGGCTGGATGGCGGACTTCGCGGAGGGGCCGCCTCCGGACGCCGTGCTCGCCGGCGGGTCGGGGGCGGACTGGCGGGTGCGGTGGCCCGTGCTCTGGCAGGACGTGAATCGACGTGCGCTCGAGATCGCCGGGCTCGAGGCCGACGGCTTCGTCTGGCACCGCAGCGGAGGAACCCGCTCGGCCGGCGCGGCCGACGCGCTGTGGCTGGGCGATCAGACGCAGGACTGGTCGCGCGAGGACGGCCTCGCCTCCACCGTCACGCTCACGCAGTCGCTGTCCGCGAGCGGCATGACGCAGGTGCACGGCGACATCGGCGGGTACACGAGTATCGACCTGCCGGTCATCCCCGATCCCGACCGCGACGACGAGCTCGTCATCCGCTGGGCGGAGGCGTCGCTGCTGCAGCCGGTTCTCCGCACGCATGAGGGCAACCGGCCCGCCGTGTCGGCTCAGCCGGCCGAGGATGCGGAGCTTGCCGCGCAGCTCGCCGAGCTGTCCCGGGTGTTCGTGGCGCTCGGTCCGGAGCGCGAACGGCTCGCGGCGCAGAGCGGGCTCGCGGATGCCGTGCAGCATCCGTGGATGCTCGCTCCGGATGCCGGGCTCGACGGCATCGCGGACGAGGAGCTTCAGCTCGGGCCCGATGTCCTGCTGGCACCCGTGCTCTCCGCCGGCGCGACGACGGTCGACGTGGCCTTCCCGCCGGGAAGATGGCAGAACATCTGGACCGGCGCGGTGTTCGGCGAAGCCTCGTCCGTGACGCACGAGACCGTGGATGCCCCGATGGGGCGACCCGCCCTGTTCGTCCGGGAAGGGACGGCGGTGGCAAGCGAGCTCAGCGCGTTCGCGGACTGAGCACGGCCCGTCACCGCGGCAGCAGCACGGTCAGCGCTCCGGGCAGTACGCGGATGCGGGCGCTGCCGGTGCCGATGCGCTCGCCGTCGGCGTAGACCACGAGTCCCGGCGCCGACACCTCGACCTCGCGTCCGCGCATCGTCGTCACCTCGGGCAGTTCGACGTGCGTGCCGCGCAGCAGACGCGGAAACAGTCGGAGCAGCTTCAGCCTCCCCACCGGGCAGACGTGCGTGATGTCGAACAGGCCGTCATGCGGGTCGGCGTCGGGGCACACCGGCATCCCTCCGCCGTAGCTGCGCGTGTTGCCCACCGCGATGAGGGTCCCGTCCGAGACCCGGGCGTCCTCGCCGTCGACGCGCAGCGAGAAGCGCATCGGCGCGAGGCGGAGCAGCTCGATCAGCAGCGCGAGATAGTACCGCGCTCCGCCGCGCGGCCAGTGCAGCCGGTTCGTGCGTTCGCTGACCTTCGCATCGAAGCCGAGGGCGGCGATGGTGAGGAAACGGGCGGTCGCGTCGGGGCAGATCGCCTCGCCGACGTCGAGCGAGTGCGGGGAGCCGGTGACCGCGGCATCGACGGCAAGGGCTGCGCTCTCGGCCGAGTCGTACGGGATCCCCAGGGAACGCGCGAGGTCGTTGCCGGTTCCGGCGGGGACGAGGACGAGCGGCACGCCGGATCCGGTCAGCACGTCGACCACGGTCGCCAGCGTCCCGTCGCCGCCGACGATGACGAGGGCGTCCGGACGTGCGGCGACCGCTTCGGCCGCGAGGCGCCGGGAATCCGCGGCCGATGCCCCCTGGTGCACGACCGGGTCGATGCTGTGCGATCGCAACCGTGCGATCGCGGCATCCGTGCGCGCAGCGCCCTTGCCGCGCCCGGCATCCGGATTGGCCAGAACATGGATGCTCGGCACGTCAGCCCGCCCCGACCGGCAGCAGGGCGCCGGGGTTCATGATGCCGGTGGGATCCAGCTCGGTCTTCAGTGCGCGCAGGATGCGGATGCCGCCGTCGCCGATCTCGTCCGCCAGCCAGGGTGCATGGTCGCGCCCGACGCCGTGGTGGTGGCTGATCGTGCCGCCGGCCTGCAGGATCGCATCGTTCACCCGGGACTTGGTGGCATCCCAGTCGGAGAGGACGTCGCCCTTGAGGTTGCCGATGATCGTGAAGTAGAGGGCAGCTCCCGTGGGGTACACGTGCGAGATGTGGCACATCACGAGCGCCTTCGCGTCGTGATCGGCGAATCCGGTGCGCAGCGCATCCGTGACCGCCGTCTTCACCTGGGCGACTTTCGACCAGACCGTCGCGGTCTCGAGCGTCTCGCAGAACACGCCGTGGTCGAGCAGCGCGTCGCGCAGGTACGGGGCGCCGAACCTGCCCTTCGCCCACTCCTCGGCGGGCTCCGGCCCGGTGGAACGCCCGCCGGCATCCGTCAGCACCTTCGCCGTCAGTGCCTGACGGGCGGCGGCCACGTCGGGGTCCCCTTCGAACACGGTGACGGCGCTGCATCCCTTCGACAGGGCCTTGCCGATCCTGCCGTGCTGCGCGAGTCCGATCCCGGTCTCGGCCTCGTCGGACAGCCGGATCACTGTGGGCCCGGTGCCGAGCTGGGCGACGCGCCGCAGGGCGTCGACGCCCGTGGCGAAGTCGGGGAAGGTCCATCCCTCGTGCAGGCGCGTCTCGGGCAGGCGGTGCACGCGCAGACTCAGATCGGTGATCACACCGAGGACGCCCTCGGCCCCCAGGAACACGCGCATCAGATCGGGCCCCGCCGCCGTTCCCGGCGCGCCGCCGAGGGCGACCTCGCCGGTCGGGGTCGCGACGCGCACGGCCGTGACCATCGCGTCGAACCGGCCGTTGCCCGCCGAATTCTGGCCGGATGAGCGCGCCGACGCGAATCCGCCGAGCGTGGCGTAGAGGAAGCTCTGCGGGAAGTGCCCCAGTTCGAAGCCGTGCTCGGCGAGCAGGCGCTCGGCCTCGGGGCCGGTGGTGCCGGCGAGGAAGCGTGCCTCGCCGCTGGTCTCGTCCAGGTGCAGGAGGCCGCTCAGGCGCCGCACGTCCAGGGCGATCACCGCGCGATGCGGGCCGCGCTCCGGATCGAGGGCGCCGACGACGCTCGTGCCGCCTGCGAACGGGATCACGGCCAGCCCGCGCTCCGCACAGGACTGCAGGACGCCGGCGACCTCGTCGCGGCCGGCGGGGGAGACGACGGCATCCGGCGCCTCCTGATCGGCCGTTCGCCGGTGGACGAGGTCGATCGTCGATCGTCCGCCCGCGTGCCGGATGCGCGTCTCGTCGTCGGTGCTCACGTGTGCGTCGCCGACGATGTCGCCGAGCGCGCGCCGGTCATCGTCCGTGAGCGCGGAGGGCGCGATGCGGACGTCGGCGAGGGAGACCGCGGGCTGCGGACGCTGCACGCGCCCGATCACCGTCGGCAGCAGTGCGCGCACCGCGAGCGGCAGATCCTTGGCGAGGTCGGGGTCGCCCCATCCGTTCCAACGCATCATCGCGGCAGGTGTGGTCTCCGTCGTCATGCGTTACAGTGTGACACATTGTGGAAGATCGTCAAGCAATCAGCGAGCCGTCCGCCCGCAGCGAGGTCCGTGCGGATCTGCCGTCGTGGGATGCCACGGACGCGCACATCCTCGACCGGGCCGCCGCTCTGATCTCCGCGCGGGGAACGGCCGGACTCACGATCGCCGAGCTCGCCCGCGAGGCGAAGGTCAGCCGGCCCACGATCTACCGGCGCTGGTCGAGCGTCGATGAGGTCGTGCGGGCTGCGCTCCTGCGCCGGACGGTCCTGCTCCTGAGCGGCTTCGAGACCGCCGTGAGCACACGGGCCGAGCTCGTCGCCGAGGCGGTGCGCTTCGCGGATGCCTTCCGGCAGGATGCCGTGTTCGGCAGCCTGCTCTCGAGCGAGCCGGAGGCGTTCACGCAGTACAGCTTGGAGCGGGTCGGCACGAGCCAGCGCGTCATGCTGAGATGGCTCGCCGATGCCATCGTGCACGCCCAGCGGGGCGGTACCGTCAGGCCCGGCGATGCCGACGACATGTCGATCATGATGCTGCTCATCGTGCAGTCCGCTGTGCTCTCGCACAACGCCGTCTCCGCCCTGATCGGCGAGGCGGAATGGCACACCGAGCTCACCTGTGCGATGGACGGATACCTGCGACCATGAACTCCGGTGTCCGCTCCTCGGCGATGCTGAACGCGACGCGCCGGATCCGCGAATGGGATCGGCTGACCGGCGGGGACGAGGTCGATCTGCTCGTCATCGGCGGCGGTGTGACCGGTGCCGGCGTCGCTCTGGATGCCGCGAGCCGCGGCCTGTCCGTCGTCCTCGCTGAGGCCCACGATCTCGCGTTCGGCACGAGCCGCTGGAGCTCGAAGCTCGTGCACGGCGGCCTGCGCTATCTGGCATCCGGCGACGTCGCCGTCGCGAGGGAGAGCGCGGTCGAGCGGCACCTGCTCATGACCCGCACCGCCCCGCACCTGACCCGCACCCTCCCGCAGCTGCTGCCCTTCGTCCAGGGCGTCTCGACGACGCAGCGCACCGTCGGCGAGATCGGGTTCTGGCTGGGGGACGGTCTGCGCCGCGTCGCCGGAACACCGGGACGCGTCCTGCCGCGACCGCATCGGGCGTCACCGGCGGAGGCGGTCGCGATGTTCCCGGCGCTGAGCAGGCGGGGACTCCGCGGCGGCGTGGTCGGCACCGACGGGCAGCTCGTCGACGATGCGCGCCTCGTCGTCGCGATCGCCCGCACCGCGGCTGCGCACGGCGCGATGATCCTCACGAGGACACGCGCGTCGGACGTCGACGGTTCGGGGGCCACCCTGCACGACGAGCTCGGCGGCGGCTCGGCCCGGGTGCGCGCCCGCGCCGTCGTCAATGCGGCGGGCGTGTGGGCAGGAGGCCTCGATTCCGACATCCGTCTGCGGCCGAGCAGGGGCACGCACCTGGTCCTGGATGCCGCGACGCTCGGCAACCCGACGGCGGCGCTGACCGTGCCGCATCCCGGGTCGATCAGTCGCTTCGTCTTCGCGCTGCCCGTGCAGCTCGGGCGCGTGATCGTGGGGCTGACGGACGTGGATGCGCCCGGCGGCATCCCCGACGTCCCGCAGCCGACGGCGGACGAGATCGACTTCCTGCTGGGCACGCTCTCCCAGGCGTTGAACCGGCCGCTGACGCGCGACGACGTGCGAGGCACGTTCGCGGGCCTGCGGCCGCTCATCGAGTCCGGGGCCGGGTCCTCCACGGCGGACATCTCGCGCCGCCATCGCGTCGAGGTCTCGTCGAACGGCGTCGTCGGCATCCTGGGTGGAAAGCTCACGACATACCGTGCGATGGCGCAGGATGCCGTCGACCTCGCGTCCCGCCATGCCGGTCTGGATGCCGCGCCCTGCCGAACCCGCCGGCTCCCGCTGGTCGGTGCCCCCGACTCGCCGGTGCCGGTCAGCGGCGCAGCGACCGCTCGGAGGTCGTCGGCGTCGCTGCGCGCCCGCTACGGCGCAGAGGCTGCGGCGGTGCTCGCCGCGGGCGGCCCAGGCGCCGCCGAGACGGTGGCCGAGGGCATCGACATCACCCGCGCCGAGGTCGCCTTCGCGGTGCGCGCCGAGGGGGCGCTGGATGCCGACGACGTGCTCGATCGCCGCACCCGCATCGGGCTCGTCCCCGCCGATCGGGATGCCGCGGCCGGGGTCGTCGAAGAAGTCGTCGCGGAAACGCTCGCGTCCCTGGATCCGCGCCGGTGAAAGAAGAAAAACCCGGCCGAGACGTACTCGGAAGCCGGGTTTTCCTTCTTCGGGTGCGTGTCAGAAGTTGATCATGTGGCCCGCGAGGCCGTGGAAGCCCTCCTGCAGCGCCTCCGACAGCGTCGGGTGCGTGTGCACGTTGCGGGCCAGCTCGAGAGCGGTGAGGTCCCACTTCTGCGCGAGCGTGAGCTCGGGCAGAAGTTCCGAGACGTCCGGGCCGATCATGTGCGCGCCGATGAGCTCGAGGTGCTCGGCATCCGCGATCATCTTCACGAAGCCGACCGGCTCGCCGAGGCCGTGCGCCTTGCCGTTGGCCATGAACGGGAAGGTCACGACCTTGATCTCGCGGCCCTCGTCCTTGGCCTGCTGCTCGGTGAGGCCGAACGAGGCGACCTGCGGCGAGCAGAATGTCGCGCGCGGCATCATCCGGTAGTCGCCCAGCGTCTGGGTCTCGGCACCGCCGATGGTCTCGGCGGCGACGACGGCCTGCGCCTCGGCGACGTGCGCGAGCTGCAGCTTCGCGGTGACGTCGCCGATCGCGTAGATGCCGTCGACGTTGGTGCGCATGTGGTCGTCGATGTCGATCGCGCCGCGCTCGGTGAGCTTGACGCCGGTCGCCTCGAGTCCGAAGCCCTCGATGTTCGGTGCGAAGCCGACCGACATGAGGACCTTGCCGGCCTCGATGGAGGCCTGGTTGCCGTCCTTGCCGGTGTAGGTGACGGTGACGGACGACCCGTTGTCGACGACCTTCTCGACCTTGGTGGAGGTGAGGATGTCGACGCCGTAGTTCTTGTACTGCTTGGTGATCTCCTTCGACACGTCGGCATCCTCGTTGGGGAGCGCGCGGTCGAGGAACTCGATGATCGTGACCTTCACGCCGTAGTTCGTGAGGACGTAGGCGAATTCCATGCCGATGGCGCCCGCGCCGACGATGACGATGGACTCGGGGAGCTCGCGGCTGAGGATCTGCTCCTCGTAGGTGACGACGTTCTCGCTGAGCTCGACGCCGGGGAGCAGGCGCACCTTCGATCCTGTCGCGATGATGACGTTGTCGAACGTGACCTCTTCGGTGGTGCCATCGGCCTTGGCGACCGAGATCGCCTTCGGGCCGGTGAAGGTGCCGCGGCCGTTGTACTCGGTCACCTTGTTCTTCTTCATGAGGAAGTGGATGCCCTTGACCCGGCCCTCGGCGACCTCGCGGGAGCGGTCGAACGCCTTGCCGAAGTCGATCGTGAAGTCACCCGAGATGCCGAAGAACTCGGCCTTGTGGTTCAGGGTGTGGGCGAGTTCGGCGTTCTTGAGCAGAGCCTTGGAGGGGATGCAGCCGACGTTGAGGCACACACCGCCCCAGTACTTCTCTTCGATGATCGCGGTGGACAGGCCGAGCTGTGCGCTGCGGACTGCGGCGACGTACCCGCCGGGGCCCGCGCCGAGGATGACGACGTCGTAGTGTGGCATGCCTCAAGCCTATCGCTCTGCGGGGTCGTCCGACCCGGCCTCGTGCTGTTCCGCCGCCCCCGGTTCGCGGCGGCTCTTCGCCACCAGCACGGCGATGAGCGCACCGAGTCCTGCCACCAGGATGATGCCGCCGATGATCCAGGGCAGATTGCGCGCGAAGGAGTCGCCGTCGGCGGGCGTTCCCTCCTCCGCGGGGGGCGTCGCGGTCGCGGACGCGCTCGGCTCGGTCGAGGCGCTCTCGGTGGGCGTCGCCGACGGCGTCGCGGTCTCGGGGGTCGAACCGGTGGTCACGGTGAAGCGGAACTCGCCATCCGTCGGATGCCCGTCGCTGGAGACGACCTTCCAGAGCACCCGGTACTCGCCGGCCTCGCCGCCGCCGGTCAATGGCTGGGTGACCATCGCGCCGTCCACCTCGGCGGGGCCGTCGGTGACGGATTCGCCGGCGGCATCCGTCACGACGACCTCGGTCGATCCCTCGCCGCCGATCAAGGCGGCGGTGAACGTGAGGGTGAGCTCCTCCGGCAGCGTCTCGACGGTCGAGCCCGCCGCAGGGCTGGAGTCGGCGAGGGTGTCGTGCGCGGCGGCCGACTGCGGCCAGGCGAACAGGAGGGCGAACGCGGCGAGCAGCGCTGCGGCGATCACGTACGGGGTGAGGGGGCGTCGTGAGGTGAGGGTGTGCACAAGTCCAGCCTAGGAAATGGCCGTGTGCGCGTGCTGTGTCGTACTGGGCCTCGCTCGGCGGTCGCTCGATCCGTTAGTCTGGATCGGAAGGAGGGCCACCGTGACAGATTTCGAAAGCCGACCGGCTCGCGGCTCGTCGATTCACCGCGACGGTGAGCAGCGGCACGACGCCACGCAGACATTCGGACACGACTCCGACCTTTCCTTCGTCCCGTTCGGCGCGGAGCTGACCGAGGTCGAGCAGTCCGCGATCTCGGCGCTGCCCACCGGCTCGGCTCTCCTGCTCGTGCGCTCGGGCGCGATGGCCGGGGCCCGCTACCTGCTCGACACCGACGTCACGACGATCGGGCGGCATCCTGAGGCCGACATCTTCTTCGACGATGTCACGGTCTCGCGCCGTCACGCCGAGATCACGCGCTCGGGCAGTTCATTCGAGATCATCGATCAGCGTTCGCTCAACGGCACATACGTCAACGGGGAGCGCGTCGACCGCAGCGAACTCGTCAACGGATCGGAGCTGCGCATCGGCAAGTTCCGTCTGAACTTCTTCATCTCGCCCGCCGACCTCGCGGTGGCGTCCGACTGATGGCGGCGCTTCCCGCCCGCGATCGCTCTGCGTCCGCGGGGCTCCTGAGCATCGGTCAGGTCCTCGCACGGCTCACCCCGGAGTTCCCCGACCTCACCTCCAGCAAACTGAGGTTCCTCGAGGTTCAGGGCATCGTCACGCCCTCGCGCACCGAGTCCGGCTACCGCAAGTTCTCGGCGTCCGACATCGAGCGGCTGCGCCTCGGACTCACCCTCCAGCGCGATCACTATCTGCCGCTCAGCGTGATCCGCGAGCAGCTGGACGAGGCCGAGGCGAACGGCGACACCGGCCTCGCGTTCGCCCCGCCGCCCTCGATCGCCCCGGCGCCGCGCCGGTACCGCCGCGAGGAGCTGCTCTCCGCGGCGGGAGCGGGGCCCCAGATCCTCAACGACGCCATCAGCACAGGTATCATCGCCGCGGCCGAGACCTACCCCGAGTCGACCGTCACGCTGCTGCGCGGCCTCGTCGCCCTGGACCGTCACGGCATCGAGCCGCGTCACCTCCGCACGGTCCGCCAGAGCGCGGAGCGCGAGGTGTCGCTGATCGAGTCGGCCATGTCGGCGCTGCTGCGCAGGACGGACGCCGCATCCCGGGGAAGGGCGCGTGAGATGGGTCCGGAACTGGCGGGCAAGATCAGTGAGGTCAGGGCGGCCTTCGTCAACGAAGCGCTCGCCCGCGTGCTTTCGTAACGAACAGGTTGCGACACACCCCCACAGCGAAGCGGATGTCGTTGCCCGGGGCAGGGCACTGCTCTAGCGTGGGGGTAACCCGTCAGAGAGGAAGTCAAATGAATGCGGATGAGCGTGCAGGCGACCCGCGGTTCGTGACCGAACTCCTCTTCACCGACGGCCTTCCGGCGATGGACGACGAGGTCGGCTACCGCGGTGCTGTCGCAGCCCGTGCCGCCGGGATCACCTACCGCCAGCTCGACTACTGGGCGCGCACCGAACTCGTCGAGCCGACCGTGCGCGGCGCCAGCGGCTCCGGTTCGCAGCGTCTCTACGGCTTCCGCGACATCCTCGTCCTCAAGCTCGTCAAGCGTCTGCTCGACACCGGCATCTCGCTGCAGCAGATCCGCACGGCCGTCGATCAGCTGCGTGCCGCCGGCATCCGTGACCTCGCGGGCACCACGCTCATGAGCGATGGCGCCTCGGTCTACCTGTGCACCTCGAACGATGAGGTCATCGACCTCGTCAGCCGCGGCCAGGGTGTGTTCGGCATCGCTGTCGGCAAGGTGCTTCGCGAGGTGGAGTCCACGCTCGTGGAGTTCGACCCCACGGCGCCGGACCCCGTCGACGAGCTCAGCGCCCGCCGCGCCAAGCGCTCCGCCTAAGCCTCGGCTTCGACTCGCTCCGCTCGCTCAAGCCCGTTTCGTCTTCGGCGGCTGCGCCGCTTCCGCGGGGCGACCCGCTTTCGGTCGAGTTCTCACGCGGGTCGTTGAGCGGAGCGGCCATGGGCCGGCCGCGCAGACGAAACGCGTTGAGCGAGGAGCGCAGCGACGAGTCGAAACGTGAGTGCCTCAGGCCTGGGCGCCGGTCTCCGGGACGGGGACGCGGCCGGTGCGCACGATGCGGTCCAGCAGCAGGTCGAAGTCGGCGGCGAGCTCCTGTGCGGAGTCGCCCGGCCAGATGTGCAGCGGCTTGGCCGCGCCCTGCGCCTGCTGCAGCGACGTGCGCTCCGGCAGCTGCGGGGAGAGCACGAGCGGGCCGAACATGTCGCGCAGCTCCTTGATGCGGAACTGGTGCTCGATCGACTGCGGGCGCACGCGGTTGACGACGATGCCCAGCGGCTGAAGACGGGGGGAGAGGCCGCGGCGGATCTCTTCGATCGCGCGCAGGGCGCGGTCGGCGGCGGCGACCGAGAAGAGCCCCGGCTCGGTGACGACCATGACCCGGTCGCTCGCGGCCCACGCCGTGCGGGTGAGCGCGTTCAACGAAGGGGCGCAGTCGATGAGCACGAGGTCGTAGTCGCTCTCGACGGAGGCCAGTGCCTCTTCGAGCTTCCAAACGTCGCGGACGCTCGGGTGCGGACCGTCGTAGTTGATGGCCGACGGGCTGCCGATGAGGACGTCGATGGTTCCGGGGTGCACCTTCGCCCAGCCGCTGGAGGTGATCGCCTGGCGGACGACCTTCTCCTTGGGGTTGGCCAGCACGTCCGCGACATTGAGTCGACCGGCGACCTGGATGTCCATGCCGGTGGAGACGTCGGACTGCGGGTCGAGGTCGACGACGAGAGTCCGGACACCCCGGGCGAAGGCCGCAGAGGCCAATCCGAGGGTCACGGTCGTCTTGCCGACACCGCCTTTGAGGGAGCTGACGCTGAGTACGTGCACGGAGACCACGTTACCTTCCCCTAGGCTTGGAGAACACTCAGCCCCGCCCCGTGTGCGTCGACTGCGCCGCACATCGAGCTACCAGAGGTGTGCATGTTCCAGAAGATCCTTGTGGCCAATCGCGGCGAGATCGCGATCCGCGCCTTCCGAGCAGCGTTCGAAGTGGGGGCCAGGACCGTTGCCGTGTTCCCGTACGAGGACCGCGGTTCGCAGCACCGGCTCAAGGCCGACGAGGCGTACGAGATCGGTGAGCGCGACCACCCGGTGCGCGCGTACCTGAGCGTCGACGAGATCATCCGTGTCGCGCTCGAGTCGGGCGCCGATGCGATCTACCCCGGCTACGGGTTCCTCTCCGAGAACCCCGAGCTCGCCGAGAAGGCGGCCGCGAACGGCATCGTCTTCATCGGCCCGCCCTCCGCAGTCCTCGAGATGGCGGGCAACAAGGTCGAGGCCAAGCGGCACGCGATCGAGGCCGGCGTGCCGGTGCTCCGCTCGACCGAAGCATCCGACGACGTCGACGCACTCGTCGCCCAGGCCGACGAGATCGGCTTCCCGGTGTTCGCGAAGGCCGTCGCGGGCGGCGGCGGCCGCGGCATGCGCCGCGTGGAGAAGAAGGCCGACCTCCCGGCCGCACTCGCCGAGGCGATGCGCGAAGCCGAGAGCGCGTTCGGCGACCCGCGCATGTTCCTCGAGCAGGCGGTCGTGCGTCCTCGCCACATCGAGGTGCAGATCCTCGCCGACAAGACCGGCGAGACGGTTCATCTGTTCGAGCGCGACTGCTCGGTGCAGCGGCGCCACCAGAAGGTGGTCGAGATCGCACCTGCTCCGAACCTCGACGACAGCATCCGGACGGCGCTGCACGGCTACGCGATCGCGTTCGCCCGGTCGATCGGCTACGAGAACGCCGGGACCGTCGAGTTCCTCCTCGAGACCGCAGGGGAGCGGGCCGGCGAGGTCGTCTTCATCGAGATGAACCCGCGCATCCAGGTCGAGCACACCGTGACCGAGGAGGTCACCGACGTCGACCTCGTGCAGGCGCAGATGCACATCGCGGCCGGAGCGAAGCTCGCCGACCTCGGGCTGCAGCAGGACAGCATCCATCTGCGCGGTGCCGCTCTGCAGTGCCGCATCACCACTGAGGATCCGACGCAGGGATTCCGCCCCGACACCGGCAAGATCACCACCTACCGTTCGCCCGGCGGCGCCGGTGTCCGCCTCGACGGCGGCACCGTGCACCAGGGCGCGCAGATCAGCCCGCACTTCGACTCCATGCTCTCCAAGCTCACCTGCCGCGGTCGCGACTTCGAAGCGGCCGTGGGGCGTGCGCGCCGGGCACTCGCGGAGTTCCGCATCCGCGGCGTCTCGACGAACATCCCGTTCCTGCAGGCGCTCCTCGCCGACGACGCGTTCATCGCCGGTGACATCAGCACCTCGTTCATCGACGAGCGCCCCGACCTGCTGCAGGGCCGCGTGTCCAAGGACCGCGGGACCAAGCTGCTGAACTGGCTCGTCGACGTCACGGTCAACAAGCCCAACGGCGACCACCCCGGCGTGATCGACCCGGCCGCGAAGCTCCCGAGCATCGACCTGGCTGCCGAGCCGCCCGCGGGTTCGCGCCAGCGGCTCCAGGAGCTCGGTCCGGAGGGCTTCGCCCGCGCCCTGCGGGAGCAGTCCGCCCTCGCGATCACCGATACGACGTTCCGCGACGCGCACCAGTCCCTACTGGCGACGCGCGTGCGCACGCGCGACCTCGCCGCCGCCGCCCCGTACCTGGCCCGGCTGACCCCCGGTCTCCTGTCTGTCGAGGCGTGGGGCGGAGCCACGTACGACGTCGCGCTCCGCTTCCTCGGGGAGGACCCCTGGGAGCGGCTCGACAAGCTGCGGGCGGCGCTGCCGAACATCAACATCCAGATGCTGCTGCGGGGCCGCAACACCGTCGGCTACACGCCGTACCCGACGGCGGTGACCGAGGCGTTCGTCAGCGAGGCGGCGACGAGCGGCATCGACATCTTCCGCATCTTCGACGCGCTCAACGACGTGTCGCAGATGCGCCCGGCGATCGACGCGGTGCGCGCCACCGGCACCGCGGTCGCCGAGGTCGCGCTCTGCTACACCGGCGACCTGCTGAACCCCGCCGAAGACCTCTACACGCTGGACTACTACCTGCGCCTGGCCGAGCAGATCGTGGACGCCGGCGCGCACGTCCTCGCGATCAAGGACATGGCCGGGCTCCTGCGCCCCGGGGCCGCCGCCACGCTGGTGCGCGCGCTCCGCGAGCGCTTCGACCTGCCGGTGCACCTGCACACCCACGACACCCCCGGCGGGCAGCTCGCGACCCTGCTCGCGGCCAGCGCTGCGGGCGTTGACGCCGTGGATGCCGCATCCGCTCCGCTGTCGGGGACGACCAGTCAGCCCTCGCTCTCGTCGCTCGTCGCGGCGCTGGCGAACACCGAGCGCGACAGCGGCATCGACCTGGCCGGCGTCTCGGACCTCGAGCCCTACTGGGAGGCGGTTCGCAACCAGTACGCGCCCTTCGAGTCCGGGCTTCCCGGCCCCACCGGCCGTGTCTATCACCACGAGATCCCGGGCGGTCAGCTGTCGAACCTGCGTCAGCAGGCGAAGGCGCTCGGGCTCGCCTCGGACTTCGAGCTCATCGAGGACATGTACGCCGCGGCCGACCGCATCCTCGGTCGCGTGCCGAAGGTCACGCCGTCGTCGAAGGTCGTCGGCGACCTCGCGCTGCACCTCGCGGCCGTGAAGGCCGATCCTGCCGATTTCGAGGCGAACCCCGAGAAGTACGACGTCCCCGATTCGGTCGTCAGCTTCATGGCGGGTGAGCTCGGCGACCTGCCCGGCGGGTGGCCCGAGCCGTTCCGCAGCAAGGTGCTAGCCGGCCGCACCGTGCGCACAGGACTCACCGAGATCTCGGCCGACGACGAGACGGCACTGGCGGGATCGAGCAGCGAGCGGCGCGAGCGGCTGAACACGCTGCTCTTCCCGGCCCCGACCAGGGAGTTCGCGCAGCAGCGCGAGCTGTTCGGCGATCTCTCCGTGCTCGACACGGCCGACTACCTGTACGGACTCGTCCAGGGGCAGGAGCACCTCGTCGAGATCGACCGCGGCGTGCAGCTCTACGTGGGCCTCGAGGCGATCGGCGAGGCCGACGAGCGGGGCATGCGCACCGTCATGACCACCCTCAACGGGCAGCTCCGTCCGGTGTTCGTGCGCGACCGATCGGTCGCGGTCGACACGCACGAGGCCGAGAAGGCGGACAGCTCGCAGCCCGGTCAGGTGGCGGCGCCGTTCTCCGGTGTGGTCTCCCTCAAGGTCGAGGTCGGGGCGTCCGTGCGGGCCGGCGAACCGGTCGCATCCATCGAGGCGATGAAGATGGAGGCGGCGATCACCGCACCCGTCGACGGCGTCATCGAGCGGCTGGCGATCGCCTCCACTCAGCAGGTCGATGCCGGGGATCTTTTGGTCGTGATCACCCCCGCCAAGTAATCTTGTGCGGGCGACACGCTCGCACAAGCTTGGAGTGACACAGTGACCACGAAGAACAGTTCCCCCTCGGAGGGCGACGATCTCGGCATCCTCGACGAGGCCGCATCGCTCGACACGACCGCGCTCGGCATCCTCGGGCACACCTCGCAGGTGAGCGTCACGCTGCCCGCCGGTGCGGACGAGGACGACGACCTGGTCGAGGATGACATCGTCGACGGCGAGTTCTCGGGCGAGATCCTCGTCGGCGAGATCGAGCCCCCTCACGACGATGAGGATGCTGCGGAGCCGGATGCTGCGATCAGCGCTGTGGATGCGGTCGAGGTGACCGAGGAGGCGGAGCCCGTCGAGGAGTCCGAACCCGTCGAGGAGCCCGAGCCGATCGAGGACGTCGTCGACGAGCCCGAGGCCGCCCCGGCGCCGGCGCCTGCCGCTCCCGCCGCACCCGCGGCAGCGGTGGCTCCCGCCACCCCTCCCGCGCCCGCCGCGAAGCCCGCAGCCCCCGCCCCAGAGATCGCGCTGACGGCCAAGCGATTCGGCGAGCAGGCCGGGCAGTCGTCCCGCGAGACCGCCGACCTGCTGACGGCCGACCGCCTCCTCAACCCGAGCCAGCTGACCAAGCCCGAGCCCGAGGGCGCGTGGAGCCACCTGCTCTACTCGCTCTCGGGGCGGCGCATCAACATCGGCGACGGCAAGCGGGCACGTGAGCGCAAGGCCCTCACCGCGCGCATCTCCAACGCCCTCTCCGGAGGCGCTCGTTTCGTCCCCGTGCTCTCGCGCAAGGGCGGCGTCGGCAAGACGACCGTCACCGCACTGCTCGGCATGGCGCTCGCAGACGCGCGCGAAGACCGCGTGATCGCGGTCGACGCGAACCCCGACCGCGGCACCCTCGCCGACCGCATCGTCCGGACCCCGGGTGGCAAGTCCGTGCGCGACCTCGTCAGGATCCACGACGAGGTCAAGGGCTACCACGACCTCTCCGCGATCGTCGCCCGTGACTCCACGCGCCTCGACGTGCTGGCATCCGATACCGATCCGCACATCGCCGAGGCCTTCAACGACGAGGACTACCGCAATGTCGCCGGCGTCGCCGCGCACTACTACTCGCTCGTGCTCACCGACACCGGAACGGGCATCGTGCACTCGGTGATGGGGGCCACGCTCGACCTGGCCGATCAGATCGTCATCGTGTCGGGGCTCAGCGTCGACGAAGCGCGCCTGGCGTCCGAGACGCTGACGTGGCTCGAGACCAACGGCCACGAGGAGCAGGCGCGGAACGCCATCATCGTGCTCAACCAGTCGACGCCCGGGAGCCCCCTGGTGCGCCTGAACGAGCTCGAGGCGCACTTCAAGACCCGCGCCAAGCACGTCGTGCGGATGCCGTACGACGCGCAGATCGCCGGCGGCGGGGCCATCGTCTTCGCCAATCTGCAGCCCGAGACGCGTCAGGCGGCTCGTGAGCTCGCGGCTGTGCTCGTCGAGAGCCTGCGGGCGAAGGCCGCCTGATGACCGCTCGCGAGATCCGCGTCTTCGGCGACCCCGTGCTGCGCACGAAGTGCTCGCCGGTCGAGCAGATCGACGACGGCGTGCGCTCGCTCATCGCCGACCTCGTCGACAGCGTGAAGCTCCCCGGCCGTGCCGGGGTCGCAGCTCCGCAGATCGGCGTCGCGGTGCGGGCGTTCAGCTACAACATCGACGGCGACGTCGGATACGTCATCAATCCCGTCCTCACCGAGGTGCGCGGCGAGCCCGTGCCGACCGGTGAGGGATGCCTGTCGGTGCCCGGGCTCTGGCACGACGCGCTGCGCCACCCGTGGGCACGGGTCGAGGGCATCGACCTCGACGGCGAACCGGTCGTCCTCGAGGGGGAGGGGCTGCTCGCCCAGGCTCTCCAGCACGAGACCGATCACCTCGACGGGATGCTTTATCTCTCGCGTCTCGCTCCGGAGGATCGCAAGACCGCGATGCGCGAGATCCGCGAGAGCGACTGGTTCTGACACCTGCTTCCCACAGACCCCGTCTCAGCGACGAGACCCCGTCGTAATCACGTCGACATGACGGGGTCTCGTCGGCAAGACGGGGTCTGTGCACAAGAATGCCCCGGCCGAAACCGGGGCATTCTTCCGTAGGCTCTCAGCCGATCGCGACGTTCGTCGTCTGCACCGGCTCGTCGTAGATCGCGGAGATCTGGTCGGCGAAGTCCGACACGATCACGTTGCGCTTGATCGACATCTTCGGGGTGAGGTGACCGCTCGCCTCGGTCCACTCCGTGTCGAGGATCGTGAACTTGCGGATCGATTCCGCACGCGAGACGCTCTTGTTCGCGATGTCGACGGCACGCTGCACCTCGGCGCGGACTGCCTCGTTCTTCGCGGCATCCGCGATCGACATGTCGGACGGCAGACCGTTGTTGCCGAGCCATGTCGGCAGCATCTCCGGGTCGAGGGTGATGAGAGCCGAGATGAAGGGCTTCTGATCGCCGACCACGACGACCTGACCCACGATCGGGTTCGCCCGGATCGGGTCCTCGAGCGCAGCCGGAGCGACGTTCTTGCCGCCGGCCGTGACGATGATCTCCTTCTTGCGGCCCGTGACCGTGAGGTAGCCCTCGGAGTCGAAACTGCCGATGTCGCCGGTGCGGAACCAGCCGTCGTCGAACGCCTCGGCGGTCGCCTCGGGGTTGTTCCAGTACTCGCGGAACACGTTGATGCCCTTGACCTCGATCTCGCCGTCCTCGGCGAGACGCACACCGACGCCAGGGAGCACAGGGCCGACCGTGCCGATCTTCGTCTTGTCGGCGACGTTGACCGTGGCGGGTGCCGTCGTCTCGGTCAGGCCGTAGCCCTCAAGGATCACGACGCCCAGGCTGTGGAAGAAGTGGCCGAGGCGCGGGCCGAGAGGAGCGGAGCCCGAGACGGCGTACTGGACGTTGCCGCCCATCGCCTCGCGCAGCTTGCCGTAGACGAGCTTGTCGAACAGGGCGAACTTGATCTTCAGTCCGAACGGGATCTTCTGGCCCTCTTCGAGCAGTCGCGAGTGCTCGATCGCGGCAGCGGCCGCGGCGCGGAAGATCTTGCCCTTGCCGCCTGCCTCTGCCTTCTGCTCGGCGGAGTTGTAGACCTTCTCGAACACACGCGGCACGGCGAGGAGGAAGGTGGGCTTGAACGAGCCGAGCGCGGGCAGCAGCTGCTTGGTGTCGGGCTGGTGCCCGGTGCGCACACCGGCGTGGACGTCCAGGATCGAGATGAACCGCGCGAAGACGTGGGCGGTCGTGATGAACAGCAGCGTGGATGCTCCGGGCGTCTGAACGACCTTGTCGAGCGACTTCGCCGAGTTGCGGGCGAGCTCGACGAAGTTGCTGTGCGTGAGCACGCAGCCCTTCGGGCGTCCGGTCGACCCGGACGTGTAGATGAGGGTCGCGATGTCGGAGCCGATGGCGATGTTGCGGCGTCGCTCGATCTCGGCATCCTCGACGCCCGAACCGGCGGCGGTCAGCGTGTCGATGGCGCCCAGGTGCATCTGCCAGACGTCGCGGACGAGCGGAAGGTCGCCGCGCACCTCGTCGAACTTGGCGAAGTGGTCAGCGGACTCGAGCATGATCGCGATCGCGCCGGAGTCCTCCATGATCCACTGGATCTGGGCGGGGGAGCTGGTCTCGTAGATCGGTACCATCACGGCGCCGGCGTAGAAGAGCGCGAAGTCGACCAGCGTCCACTCGTAGGTCGTGCGCGCGAGGAATCCGACCTTCTCACCGGGCTGGATGCCGGCTGCCACGAAGCCCTTCGCGAGCGCGATGACCGCGGTCTGGAAGTCGGCGGCGGTGATGTCGCGCCAGCCGGAGCCGTCGGGGACGGAGAACAGCGCGAGGTTCGGGGTGGCCTCGACGCGCTTCACCAGAAGATCGGTGATGTTCGCCTCGGGGTCGGCGGGGACGATCGCGGGGACTTCGAATTGGACCACGGCAGCTCCTTCGGTACCGGTCGGGCACGGCTTTCCCTGAGTCTAGGGCACAACCTCATGCAGACCCGGTGGATTTTGGTATTCAGTAGCGTATCAAGTGAGACTCAGTCGCACGCCTTCGGGAGGTCGTCGACGCGGCGATGATGGTCGGTCCGACACCCCGGAGATAGACTTCCAGACGATGTTCTACTGGCTGATGAAGTACGTGGTGGTGGGCCCCATCGTCAAGGCGGTCTTCCGCCCGTGGATCGTGGGCCGGGCCAACGTGCCCCGCAACGGTGCGGCGATTCTCGCGAGCAACCATCTCTCGGTCTCCGACTCGATCTTCCTTCCGCTGCTCATCGACCGGCCGATGTCGTTCCTGGCGAAGAGCGACTACTTCACCGGGCGCGGCCTCAAGGGCTGGGCGACCAAGAACTTCATGAAGGCGACGGGGCAGATCCCCATCGACCGCTCGGGAGGCAAAGCCTCCGAGGCGTCGCTCAACACCGGACTTCAGGTGCTCGGGCGCGGCGATCTGCTCGGCATCTATCCGGAGGGGACCCGCAGCCCCGACGGCAAGCTGTACCGCGGGCGCACCGGGCTCGCGCGCATGGCTCTCGAGGCGAAGGTGCCGGTGATCCCCGTCGTCATGGTCGACACCGACACGGCGATGCCGATCGGCCGGACCGTCCCTCGGGTCGTGCGCGTCGGCATCGTGATCGGAGAGCCGCTCGACTTCTCCCGCTACGCCGGGATGGAGAACGACCGCTACATCCTCCGGTCGGTCACCGACGAGATCATGGTCGCCCTCCAGCGACTGGGGGAGCAGGAGTACGACGACGTCTACGCGTCCTCGGTCAAGGAGCGGATGCCGCGGCGGTCATGACGGCACGGCGCTGCGCTCCGCGCCGGTAAGATGGGCAGATGCCTCAGCACGCTCTCGACTCCTGGCGCGACCTCCCCATCAAGCAGCAGCCGACCTGGCCCGATGCTGAGCGCGTGGCGGACATCTCGAAGCAGATCGCCGCGCTCCCGCCTCTCGTGTTCGCCGGTGAGGTCGACAACCTCCGCGACCGGCTCGCCCGCGCGGCATCCGGCGAGGCGTTCCTGCTGCAGGGCGGCGACTGCGCCGAGACGTTCGCCGGGGCGACGGCCGAGCAGATCCGCAACCGGATCAAGACCGTGCTGCAGATGGCGGTCGTTCTCACCTACGGCGCGTCGATGCCCGTCGTGAAGATGGGGCGCATGGCCGGGCAGTTCGCGAAGCCCCGCTCCAGCGACTCCGAGACCCGCGGAGACGTCACCCTCCCGGCATACCGCGGAGACATCGTCAACGGCTACGACTTCACCGAGGGCTCGCGTCAGGCCGACCCCGGCCGTCTGCTGCAGGGGTATCACACCGCGGCATCCACGCTGAACCTGATCCGGGCGTTCACGCAGGGCGGTTTCGCGGACCTCCGCGAAGTGCACTCGTGGAACAAGGGGTTCGCGCAGAACCCGGCGAACCAGCGCTACGAGCGCATGGCGGCCGAGATCGACCGCGCCATCAAGTTCATGGAGGCGGCGGGCGCCGACTTCGACGAGCTCAAGCGCGTCGAGTTCTTCACCGGTCACGAGGGCCTGCTCATGGACTACGAGCACCCGATGACCCGCATCGACTCCCGCACGAGCACGCCGTACAACACCTCCGCGCACTTCCTGTGGATCGGGGAGCGCACGCGCGACCTCGATGGCGCGCACGTCGACTACTTCTCGAAGATCCGCAACCCCATCGGCGTGAAGCTCGGCCCCACGACGACACCCGAGACGGCGCTCGCGCTGATCGACAAGCTCGACCCGAACCGCGAGCCCGGACGCCTGACGTTCATCACGCGCATGGGCGCGGGGAAGATCCGCGACGCTCTGCCGCCGCTGCTCGAGGCCGTCCGCGACTCGGGCGCTCAGCCGCTGTGGGTGACCGACCCCATGCACGGCAACGGCATCACCACGCCGACGGGGTACAAGACGCGTCGCTTCGACGACGTCGTCGACGAGGTGCGCGGTTTCTTCGAGGCGCACCGCGCGGTCGGGACCTTCCCCGGCGGCATCCACGTCGAGCTGACCGGAGACGATGTCACGGAGTGCCTGGGCGGATCCGAGCAGATCGATGAAGAAGGTCTCGCCACGCGCTACGAGAGCCTGTGCGACCCTCGCCTGAACCACATGCAGAGCCTGGAGCTCGCGTTCCTCGTCGCCGAGGAGCTCGAGAAGCGCTGAGTCCGCTCGCGTGTGGCCCATAACGCGCAAACCGCCCTTCCGGATGCCGAGGAAGGGCGGTTTCTGCGTTGTCGACGGGCGGTGTGGATAACCCCGGACGCGCCGCCACAGCAGGCGGCAGGATCGGGGCATGCAGCCACGGACTCGATTGCCCAGTTCTCTCCAAGGGCAGGTCTTCCACGTCCAGGTGGGCGCAGCTCGAGGGGTGAGCGACAAGCGCATGCGAGGTCGGGATCTGCAGCGCCCGTTCCACGGCGTGAGGGCGGATGCTCCGCTGGAGACGTTGCGCGATCGATGCGCCGCGCTCGGCAAGGCCCTCCGGCCGCATCAGTGCTTCAGCCATGAGACCGCAGCCGAGCTGTGGCGGATGCCGTTGCCTTCTCGCGGCGGGCCATTGCATGTCACGGCGGTCGGCGCCCGCGGTCGTGTCCGAAGACCGGGAGTCGTCGGGTGGGAGCGTCCCGATGATGATCTTCCGACGTTCTTGCTCGCGGGCGTTCTGGTCCTCGCGCCGGCGGACGTATGGTGTCAGCTCTCCACACGTCTTTCCCGGCGCTGGCTGGTCGCGGTCGGCGACTTCCTCATCAGTGGCGAGCGCACGGACTTCGGTCGGCGGCCGCCGCTGTGCACGCCGGAGATGCTTGCCGATGCCGTCCGGCGACACGGGAGGCGTCGCGGAGCGGTCGCTCTCAAATGGGCGCTCGGGATGCTCAGGGCGCCAGTCGATTCGCCACGCGAGTCGTTGCTTCGATTGGCCCTGATCGCGGGCGGGCTCCCGGAACCCGAGGTGCAGCTCGAAGTCATGACCGCGAAAGGCAAGCGCCACGGCGACCTCGGTTACCGGAGCGCTCGACTCATCATCGAGTACCAGGGTGACGAGCATCGAACATCCCGCTCACGATGGCTGAGCGATCTGACCCGGGTGCAACTCCTCGAGGATGCCGGTTATCGCGTCATCCTCGTCGGGGCTGATGACCTCCGCGACGGCGCACGCGCGCTGATCGCGCGCATCCGTCGTGCGCTGGCCCGCTCCGGGTGACACGAGGGGCGGTCGAGAACGTACGAACCGCCCTTCCGGATGCCGAGGAAGGGCGGTTTCTGCGTTGTCGACGGGCGGATGCCGCTAGAGCACGCCGCGGATCTGCATGTAGACCTCGGCTCCGGAGCGGCGCATGGATCCCGCGGCCGGATCGGTTCCTGTGACTTCGGTGTTGGAGTCGGCGAGTGCGCTCCAGAAGCCGTTCCACGTCGGTTCGAATCCGGCATCCCGAAGCGCCTGAGCGGCTTCGTCGCGCGTCATCCCCGTCACCTCGGGGACCTCGAACAGCTGCGGTCCGAGCGAGACGACGAGCGTCATGGTGTCTCCGGGCCGCCAGTTGCCCGGCTCCGAGCGCTCCCCGGTGCGGATCACGCGGCCCTGCTCGACGTCGTTGCTGTACTCCTCGACGGTGGTCGTCGTGATCTGCTTCTCGCCCAGCGCGTTCGACGCCTCGTTGACCGTCATTCCGGTGACGTCCGGCAGGCCGCCGAGCGACACGATGAGATCGGCGGTGTCGTCCTCGAACACCTCGCAGCCCTCGCCGCACGCGACGGGGTCGCCGCCGGCGCGCGGGGTGATGCTCGCGTTGATCACCACGTCATTGTCGGCGCTCGAGTACAGCATCAGCATCTCGTCGGACACGTTGATCCCGAGCCCGGCGAGATAGTCCTTCGCCTCATCCACGGTCTTGCCGTTGAGCTTCTCGATCGTGCGCGGGGCCGGGCCCGTCGACACGAACACCGTCACCTCAGTGCCCTTGTCGAGCCGGTCCCCTTCGCCGGGATCAGTGCGGATCGCGAGCCCTGGGTCGATATCCACCGAGCTCTCATCCGCCTGCACGGCGACGAAGCCCTCGTCCTTCAGCGCGGCGGCCGCCTGATCGTACGTCATTCCGGCGACCGAGGGCACCGCCACGAGGGAACCGGGCCCCGACCCGAACCACCAGCCGACGCCTCCGGCCAGTACGGCGAGCAGCATCACGAGGGCGAGCAGGAACGCCCCGCGCGCCCGGCGCTTCGAGGTACGACGGCGAAGCAGCGTCGCGTTGTCCACCGGCTGCGCGGCGACGGGCCCCGTGACGGGATCGAGCACCATCGTCGAAGGCATGACCTTGGTGAGGTCGCCCGAGTCGGACTGCGTGCGCATCGGCGTCGTGGTCGCGGCAGGCGCGGGGGAGATGCCGAGCTGACGCTCGATCTCGCGCAGCCGGTCGAGCATCTCCTGGGCGTCGTCCGGCCGCTCGTCCGGAGACTTCTCCGTCGACCACAGCACGAGCTCGTCCAACTGCTCCGGTACGCCGGGGTTGCGCACGCTCGGGCGCGGCACCGACTCCGTCGCATGCTGGAAAGCGATCTGCATGGGCTGCTCGCCCTTGTAGGGCTGTTCGCCGACCAGCATCTCGTAGAGCATGATGCCGAGGGCGTAGATGTCGCTGCGCGCATCGGCCGTGCCGCGCGTGACCAGCTCGGGTGCGAGATATGCGATCGTGCCGAGCAGCTGCTGCCCGGTCGCCGTGTTCGCCGTGGTGGCCCGCGCGAGTCCGAAGTCGCCGATCTTGATCCGGCCGTCCTCGGCGAGCAGCACGTTCTCGGGCTTGACGTCCCGGTGCACGATGCCGGCTTTGTGAGCCGCCGCGAGCCCTGACAGGATCGCATCCATGATGGAGATCGTCTGCGGGACCGTGAGCCGCTTCTGCTCGCGGAGGAGCTCCCGCAGCGTGATGCCGGGCAGATACTCCATGACGAGGTAGGCGAGTTCGCCGTCCTGGCCCTGATCGAAGACGTTGACGACGTGCGGATCCGCGAGGCGGGCGGCTGCACGTGCCTCCTGGATGAACCGGCTCTGGAACACGGCATCGTCGCTGAGGTGGCCGTGCATGACCTTGAGGGCGATGCGCCGCTCGAGGCGGAGATCGGTGGCGACGTACACGGTGGCCATGCCACCGCGCGCGATCCGCGCACGAACCCGGTACCGACCGTCGACAAGCCGCCCGATGAGGGCGTCGGCCTGCTGATTGGTCGTCACGTACAGATTCTATGGAGAACTGGCTGAAAGCCCGGGGAGCGCCTCACCCTTGGCCCGGAATTCCGCGGGAAGGCGGGCATGCGCCGACGCTCAGCCGTAGAGCTCGAGCCACGTGTACGCCGCGTGCTCCCATTTCGCGTAACGATCGGGGTACGCGGAGATCTGCACGGCCTGTGCGGCATCGGCGAACGACATCTTCTCCCACCCCGGAATGTCGAGGAGGCCTCGGGTGGTCGTGCCGTCCGGGTTGGATGCGCCGACGAAGAACGCGCGGATGCTGTACCCGCGATTCATGATCTGCTCGGGCTCACCCCAGCCCGTGCTGCTGCGCTGCTGGAAGAGGCCGAGGGAGTCGCGGTCGCCCCACTCGAGGTTGCGGAGCCAGGCCTCGACCATGGACGTGCCCAGTGCGATGGCGATGCCGCGTTCGGGGACGCCGAGCTCGCGACCGATGCGGATGATGAGGGTGGCGTTCTCCGCCTGGAGCGCGTTGAGGTCGGCGGAGGTGGATGCGGCGGACGGCGTGGGAACGGATGCCGGGGCGGCCGCTGCGGCCGGCTGCGGCGCCTTCGCGGCCCTGATGCGGATCTTCTGACCCGGGTAGATGATCGCGCCGCGGCCCAGGCCATTCGCTGCGAGGATCGCGTCGACCGACGTGCCGTGCTTCTTCGCGATCGCGAAGATCGTGTCGCCGGCGACGACCGTGTGCGACGCCGCGGGCTTGGCCGACGGCGATGCGGCCGCGGTCGGTGCGGCAGGTGCGGCCGCTGCCGCGGCAGGAGCGGCGAGACGGATCTTCTGGCCGGGGTAGATGACCGTACGCCATCCCAGGCCGTTCCACTTCAGGACGTCGACCGTCGCGAGGCCGTGCCGCTGTGCGATGCCGGCGATCGTGTCGCCCGGGCGCACGGTGTACGAGGCGGGCTTCACGGCTGCCGGGACCGGGCGGGTGGTCTTCTCGAGCTGGAGCGCGCCACCGGCGCGGGCCTGCAGCGGCGTCGGCGCGGTGTCCGCCGGAACGGCGGCGTGGGCGGGCGTTGCGGCCAGCGCTCCGACCAGGACGCTGACCATCGCAGCCGGAGCACCGATCTGGGTGTATCTCTTGCGGTTCGACATCGCTGTGAGTCTCAAGGCTTCCCCCCTGTTCGGACCCTGAAACGCTGACACGGATGTAAAGAGAAGTCAACCAAAGTGACGAATGTGATGCATGTGAAAGAAGAGGCGATGTGCGCTGTCGCGGCGGAGGTGAGATAGTCGAGACGTGTCTGACGTACCTGCTGCATCCACCGGCGAATGGCTGACCACCCCTGACCTCGTCGAGGTCCTGGGGGAGCCGCTCGGCCGGGTCCGCCGACTGATCGCCGAGCAGCATCTGGTCGGCTCTACCCGCAACGGCGCGTTCGCGGTTCCCGGCGTCTTCATCGTCGACGGACGCCCCCTGGCGTCGCTGCGCGGAACGATCATCGTGCTCGCAGATGCCGGCTTCTCCGACGACGAGATCATCGACTGGCTGCTGGCCGAGGACGAGGAGCTCGGCAGAACGCCCATCGCCGCACTCCTCGACGGGCACAAGAGCGCCGTCCGCCGCGTCGCGCGCGCACTGGCCTGAGGCCTCAGGCGGTTCTGACCGTCGCGGCCCTCGCGAGTTGGCGGAGCGTGCCGACCGCCGCATTCTCGAGTCGTGCGCCCGACAGGGCGCGATCGGCCGCTGCGGCGTAGTCCTCGATCATCGCCTCGACGCGGTCCAGCGCGCCCGAGTCCGTGATCGTCGCCTGCAGCGCCGCGACCTGGCTCGCATCGAGATGCGGGTCGCCCAGCAGCTCGTCCAGAACACGGCGCGCGGGGGCGTCGAGGTTCTGCCGTGTCAGCGCCACGAGCACGGTCCGCTTGCCCTCGCGCAGGTCGTCGCCCGCCGGCTTTCCGGTGACGGACTCGTCGCCGAACACGCCCAGGACGTCATCGCGCAGCTGGAAGGCCATCCCGACCGGGTGTCCGAACGCGCGCAGCGCGCGGAGCTGGTCGGCATCCGCGCCCGCGAGCGCCGCACCCAATGCGAGCGGCTGCTCGATGCTGTACCTGGCCGACTTCAGCGAGACGACGCGCAGTGCGCGTTCGGCGTGCTCGTCGTCGGGATTGACGCGCCACGCCGACTCCTCGGCGATGTCGAGGAACTGGCCGGTGGTGACGTCCCGACGCATCCGCGCGTATCCCGCGCGGACGTCGGCGGCATGCGGATGCTGCGCGAGGGCGTCCTCGAGCAGATCATCGCTCCACGAGATGAGAAGGTCGCCGAGCAGGATGGCGGCCGAGCGGCCGAACGCCGCCGCATCGCCGCCCCATGAGCGGGAGACGTGCTCGTGCTCCAGGGCGCGGTGCGCCGCCGGCCGGCCGCGGCGGGTGTCCGAGTTGTCGATCAGATCGTCGTGCACGAGCGCGGCCGACTGGAACACCTCGAGCGCGGCGCACAGGTCCCATACGGCGTCGGATTCAGCGGCCGCTCGGTCGGAGAAACGGGCGACCGCCTGCCAGCCGGCGTGGCAGAAGCGCGCCCGCAGACGCTTGCCTCCCTGCAGGGTGGCGACGGCGGATTCGATGAACAATGCGGCATCCGCCCCGTACTCCGCGGACTCGGCCCGCACACCTGCGGTGAAGCGATCCAGGCGGGTGGCGACGGCCTGCTGGACTTGATGGGAGAGGGGCACGATAATCAGCTTAGGTTCTCAGCCGAAACCTAGCCTCAGTCGTCGCGCTGAGCGTAAACTGGAGGACACCGACCCGAGGGAGGCGTCATGCCACTGTCTGAACAGGAGCAGCGTCTGCTCGATGAGATGGAACGCCATCTCCTGCACAACGATGCCGACATCGTCAGCGCGCCCTCCGGCGACCGAGCACTCAGCTACCGCAACCTCGTCTACGGCGCTGTCCTGCTGCTGGTCGGCATCGGAGCGCTCGTCGCCGGCGTCGCACTGGGCAGCCAGCTCGGCCCGGTCGTCAGCATCGTCGTCGGCGTCGTCGGCTTCGCGGCCATGCTCGCCGGCGTGATCCTCGCCGCGACCCCCACGCGCCGCAGCGGCACCAGCCGTTCGCCGAAGGCCCAGGCGCCGAAGGGCCCCCAGAGCTCCACGTCCTTCATGGACCGCATGAACGACCGTTGGGATCGACGCCACGAGGGTCACTGACCCCGGGGCCTCCACCAGCCCCCACTCCACAAGCCCGGATGCGCATCGCATCCGGGCTTTTTCGTCGCTCTGAGCCGATCTCCTCCACTCCCGCTCCACTGTCCTCCACCGGAACTCCATGCCGCTGACCCGCGGAATCATGCGGGTCTGTTCGCGTGCGCTCCGAAGTTCTGCCATTCTCTTCGCAACTCTTCCTATAAAAGTGGAGGGAAGTGGAGTAAAGTGGGGAACACCTCGAGTTGGCCGGACGAAGGGGGTGATGGCCGATGTTGCTGGGAACGCATTCACCGAAGCTCGACGACAAGGGTCGCGTCATCCTTCCGGCGAAGTTCCGTGAGGACCTCGGAGGCGGCATCGTCGTCACCCGCGGTCAGGAGCGCTGCCTGTACGTCTTCAGCACGGCCGAGTTCGAGGCGATGCACGAGCGGATCCGGCAAGCACCGCTCAGCAACAAGCAGGCCCGTGACTTCCTGCGCATGTTCCTCTCGGGGGCCAGCGCAGAGATGCCCGACAGCCAGAACCGCATCACCATCCCCGGTCACCTCCGCCAGTACGCGGGGCTCGAGAAGGAGCTCATCGTCACCGGCGTCGGCGCCCACGCCGAGATCTGGGATGCCGCGGCCTGGAACGACTACCTCGCCGCCGGCGAGGAGAGCTACTCAGAACTGGAGCAGGAGGTGATTCCCGGACTCTTCTGACCTCGGCTGTGATGCCCCGCCGCTCCCGCCCCGACACACTTCCCCGGTGCCGGGTCGTGAAGCGGAGGGGGATCAGGGCCCAGGTCCCCGGAAACGATCATGAACCTCCGCGACATCCACACCCCGGTTCTCCTCGAGCGCTGCATCGAGCTCATGGCTCCGGCGCTGCAGCACGACGGCGCGATCGTCGTCGATGCGACGCTCGGCATGGGCGGGCACTCCGAAGCGCTGCTCGAGCGATTTCCGAACATCCGCCTGATCGGACTCGACCGCGACACCGACGCACTGCGCATCGCCGGCGAACGTCTCGCGCGCTTCGCCGACCGCATCACCCTGGTCCACACGGTCTACGACGAGATCGGCCTGCACGCGCAGGGCGCCTCGGCCATCCTCATGGACCTCGGCGTCTCCTCGCTCCAGCTCGACGAAGCAGACCGCGGCTTCGCCTACTCCAAGGACGCTCCGCTGGACATGCGGATGGACCAGACCAAGGGCGTGACCGCGGCCGAGGTGCTCGCGACCTACAGCGAGGGCAACCTCCGCCGCATCTTCGAGCGGTACGGCGAGGAGAAGCTCGCCGCCCGCTACGCCCGCTTCATCGTGCAGGCGCGCGACGAGAAGCCCCTCGTCCGCTCGCAGGACCTCGTGGACCTGCTGCAGGCTGCGACCCCGGCGGCGGCGCAGCGCGCCGGTCACCCCGCCAAGCGAGTGTTCCAGGCTCTGCGCATCGAGGTGAATTCGGAACTGAGCGTGCTCGCCGACGCGATCCCCGCCGCGATGGATGCTCTCGCCGTCGGCGGCCGGATCGTGATCATGAGCTACCAGTCGCTGGAGGATCGCCTCGTCAAGCAGGCGTTCGCCGCGGCATCCGCATCCACCGCTCCGGCCGGACTCCCCGTCGAGCTGCCGGAGCACGCACCGCGATTCCGCACGCTCACCAAGGGCGCCGAACTCGCCAGCGACGACGAGAAGGCCCGCAATCCGCGTGCCATCCCGGTGCGCCTGCGCGCCGCAGAACGAGTGAGGGAGGCCGCATGAGCCGCGCCACCGCAGCAGCCCTGCTGCCCGAGACCCGGCCGAACACCACGGCGCCTCGCACGGAGCGCCGCCTCACGCGCGTCACGGCACCGGCCCCGCGTCGACGTCCGAAGCTCGCCTATGCCCTCGTCGCGGTGGCCGGCGCCGCCGCGATCGCCGCCGCGCAGATCGGGCTGTCGCTGGCGATCACCAACGACTCGTTCGTCCTCGCCGACCTCACCTCCCAACAGCGCGAACTGGACCTTCAGGCCAGCGCCCTGCAGGACGACCTCGCCGGGATCTCGTCACCGCAGCTCCTGGCGACGAAGGCCGATCAGCTCGGCCTCGTCGTCGCAGGTCCGGCGTCGTACCTGCGACTGAGCGACTCGGCCGTGCTCGGTTCGGACGAGGGCGCCAGCTGGAGCTCCACGGTCAACCCCGAGGGAGCGGGTGCCGTCAACAACGCCCTGCTCGACGAGGACGCGCAGGAGGCCGCGGCGGCGGAGGAGAACGCCGAGAAGAGCACGAAGAAGGACCCCGACCTGCCGCCGGCCATCACCGACGGCCTCCCCAGCCCCACCACCCGCTGACACCGACCCACCGCTGACACAGGACACGGAGAGAGCCGCATGACCACTCGAGCCACGCGCGGACCGCGCCGCCGGACCGTCGTCGCCCTCGCCGTCATCCTCATCGTGCTGTCGGCTTTCGTCGTGCGCCTGGTCGACATCCAGGTCGTCAGCGCCAGCGACCACGTCGAGGACTCGCTCCAGGTTGGCCAGCTCGGCAGCACCGACACGATCCACGGCGACCGCGGCTCGATCGTCGATCAGAACGGCATCGCCCTCGCATCGAGCGTCAAGGTCTACGACGCCCAGCTCAGTCCGAGCCTGATGCGGGAGCTCGAGGACGACGAGAAGAATCCTCCCGAGGTGCCGTGGAACGAGGCATCCGACCAGATCGCGGCGATCATCGGGCAGGACCCCGAGGAACTGCGCGCGGCCGTCGCGACCAATCTCGAGGCCGACCCGAACTCGCAGTACTACCAGCTCGCCAAGGGCCTCAGCACCGAGAAGTACCTCGAGCTGCGCGACCTCGGGCTGCTGTACGTCTACGCGAAGGCCCGCGAGACCCGCGTCTATCCGAACGGCGCCGTCGCCGGCAACGTCGTCGGCTACGTCGACTCGGCCGGCGACGGTCAGGCCGGCATCGAGCAGATGGAGACGCAGTGCCTGTCTCCCACGAGTGGGGAGCGCAGCTACCTCCGCGGCAAGGACGGCGTCACGATCCCCGGAAGCGAGCGGACCGTGGATGCCGTCGACGGCGGCACCGTGACCCTCACGATCAACAGCGACCTGCAGTGGTACCTGCAGCAGATGATCGCCGAGGAGGCGCAGAAGCAGAAGGCGCAATCCGGCACGGTCACGGTCGTCGAGATCGAGACCGGCAAGATCCGTGCCGCCGCCGAATGGCCCTCCCTCGACCCCAACGACCTGGACGCCTCGTCCCCCGATGACTGGGGCACCAAGGTGTTCGGCAACACCTTCGAGCCCGGCTCCACGTTCAAGGCAGTGACGGCCGCGGCCCTTCTCGACTCCGGCGCCGTCGACATGAACACGACGGTCACGGCATCCAGCCACGAGAAGTTCTCCAACGGCGCCGTCATCAACGACGCGTTCATCCACGGCGCCTACCAGTACACGCTCGCAGGCGCCCTCATCGACTCGTCGAACGTCGCCCTGTCGAAGTTCGGCACCATGGTCGACCCGCAGGTGCGCTACGACTACCTGGAGAAGTTCGGCGTCGGGCAGAAGACGATCGACTTCCCCCGTGAGGCGACCGGTGAGATCCACCCCGTCTCCGAGTGGGATGCGCAGTCTCTCTACACGACGACGTTCGGCCAGTACTACACCGTCACCGCACCTCAGCTCGCGAACGTCTACCAGGCGATCGGCAACGACGGCGAGAAGATCGATGTCTCGCTGATCGAGTCGTGCACGATGCCCGACGGCACCGTGCTCACCCCTGAGGCTCCGAAGCACGAGCAGGTCATCAAGAAGAGCACGGCGACGACCCTCCAGCGGATGCTCGAGAACGTCGCCGTCCAGGGCGGGCTCGCCGATCAGATCAAGATTCCCGGCTACCGGATCGGCATCAAGACCGGTACCGCGCAGGTCACCGACGGCAAGGGCGGCTACAAGAAGGGCGTGTACTACACGAGCATGGTCGGCATCGCCCCGATCGACGACCCGAAGTATGCCGTCGTGGTCACTCTGGACCAGCCGACTAGGATTACATCGTCCGCAGCAACCGCATCCGCCTTCCAGAAGGCGATGACACAGGTCCTGAAGACCTACCGCGTATCGCCGTCCACCGAGCCGATGGACGAGCCGCTGCCCAAGTTCAAGTAGCCGGCCCCGTGCCGCGCATGGAGACGTCATGATCGCCCTGTCGCTCGCCGAGATCGCAACCATCACCGGCGGCGACCTCCACCTCGTCGGAACCGACACCGACCGTACTGTCGTGCACGGTGTCGTCGACACCGATTCGCGGAACATGACCGCGGGCGGGATCTTCGTCGCCAAGCCCGGCGCCGAGACCGACGGCCACCGGTTCGTCGGCGCCGCGGTCGCCAACGGCGCCGTTCTCGCCCTCGTGGAGCACGTCGTCGACGACGAGATCACCCAGATCGTCGTCGCCGACGTCGTCGAGGCCCTCGGCGCGCTCGCCCGTGAGGTCGTCGCGCGCGTGCGCGCGGCAGGCGATCTGAGGATCGTCGGCATCACCGGGTCGAACGGCAAGACGACGACGAAGAACTTCCTGGCGCGGATCCTGCAGGACGACGGCGAGACGATCGCGCCCATCAACTCCTACAACAACGAGGTCGGCGCCCCGGTGACGATGCTCCGCGTCACCGACACCACGCGGTACCTCGTCAGCGAGTTCGGCGCCGCAGCGCCCGGCAGCATCGCGAAGCTCGCGGGCCTCGTGGAACCCGACGTCGCCGTCGTCCTCATGGTCGGCATGGCGCACGCCGGGGGCTTCGGCGGCATCGAGGCCACAGCCAAGGCGAAGTCCGAGCTCGTTACAGCATCCCGCGCCGACGGCACGGCCGTCCTGAACATCGACGACCCGCGCGTGGCCGCCATGCGCGAGATCGCCGACGGGCGGGGGATGACCGTCCTCGGCTTCGGACAGAACGAGGAAGCCGGTGTCCGGGCATCCGACGTCGAGGTGTCGGCATCCGGCACGCGCGCGACCGTCACGACGGGCGGGGCTTCCTACCCGCTGCAGCTGAAGGTACTGGGCGCCCACCACATCGGCAACGCCCTCGCCGCCATCACGGCCGCCAGCGCCCTCGGCGTGTCGCCATCGGACGCCATCGCCCGACTCGAGACCGTCGAGATCGCCGAGCGGTGGCGGATGCAGCCGATGGGCAACGACCGCGTCCGCATCATCAACGACGCGTACAACGCCAGCCCCGACTCCATGGCCGCAGCTCTGCGCACGCTCGCGCAGATCACCGCGCCCGGTGAACGCACCGTCGCAGTCCTCGGTGCCATGAGCGAGCTGGGCGAGACCGCGGGGGAGGAGCACGATCGGATCGGGCTGCTCGCCGTCCGCCTGAACATCCAGCGCATCGTCGTGGTCGGGCCCGAGGCGCGCCGGCTGTACCTCGCCGCCGTCGGCGAGGGATCCTGGGACAGCGAGGCGATCCATCTGCCCGATCAGGATGCCGCGTTCGAGTACCTGCGCACCGAGCTGCGCGACGGCGACCGCGTGCTCGTGAAATCGTCCAACTCGGTGGGGCTCCGGCACCTCGGCGATCGTCTGGGAGAATTGTTCTCGTGAGATCACTCCTCATGGCGGCCGCGATATCGCTCGCCTTCACCCTGTTCCTCACCCCCGTCTTCCTCCGGCTGTTCCGCCGGTGGGGCTGGGGGCAGGTCATCCGCACCCCCGAAGACATCGCGAACCCGAGCCACGAGGCCAAGCGCGGCACGCCCACCATGGGCGGCGTGATCTTCATCGTCGGCACGATCGTCGGCTACTTCACCGGCGTCGTCGCCGGCGGCAGCGAGCCGGCGCTCTCGGCGATCCTCGTGCTGTGGCTCATGGTCGGGTTCGGAGCCGTCGGATTCATCGACGACTACATGAAGGTGCGCTCCCAGCGCAGCCTGGGCCTCTCAGGCTGGCGCAAGGTCATCGGTCAGCTCGTCGTCATGATCCCGTTCGGCGTCGTCGCGCTGAACTTCCCCAACCAGTACGAGCAGACCCCTGCAAGCGGCTACATCTCGCTGTTCCGCGACATCTCGTGGCTGAACCTGTTCGCGTTCGGGGTGATCATCGGCTGGATCGTCTACCTGGTCTGGATCGCCGTCATCGGCATCGCGACCTCCAACAGCGTCAACCTCACGGATGGTCTGGACGGCCTCGCCGCCGGTGCCGGCGTCTTCGTCGTCAGCGCGTACAGCCTCATCGCCTTCTGGCAGTTCAAGCAGTCCTGCGTGGGAACGGGCGTCGACAGCGATGCGCTCGACGCGTGTTACGAGGTCCGCGATCCGTTCAGCCTCGCGATCGTGGCGGCATCCTTCGCCTCCGGTCTCATCGGCTTCCTGTGGTGGAACGCGCCCAAGGCCAAGGTCTTCATGGGCGACGTCGGATCCATGGCCATCGGCGGCGTGATCACCGCCATGGCGATCCTCACCCGCACCGAGCTGCTCCTGCTCGTGATCGCCGGGATCTTCGTGCTGTCGTCGGGATCGGTGATCCTGCAGCGCCTGTACTTCAAGCTCACCCGCGGCAAGCGACTGTTCCTCATGAGCCCGTTCCACCACCATCTCGAGATGCGCGGCTGGCTCGAGGTCACGATCGTCGTGCGCCTGTGGATCATCGCCGGGCTCCTCGCGGTCGCAGCGATCGGTCTGTTCTACGTCGAGTGGCTGACGCTCGCATGAGCGCGCCCCTGGACGCCCTCACCAGCTGGCACGCCGACTGGAAGGGTCTGCGCGTCGCGGTCCTCGGGCTCTCGGTCACGGGGTTCTCGGCCGCAGACACCCTCACCGAGCTCGGTGCCGACGTCCTCGTGCTCTCCGAGTCCGCCTCCGAGGAGTACGAGCGGCTGGTCCCGGTCATCGGCGCGCGCCTCGCGCTCGGACCGCTGGATGCCGCACCGCAGGAGCTCGTCGACTTCGCGCCACAGGTCGTCGTCGCATCCCCCGGTTTCGCGCCGTCGCATCCGCTGATCCGGTGGACGCAGGATGCTGGAATCGCTCTGTGGGGCGACGTCGAGCTGGCCTGGCGCGTGCGCGACAAGGTCCTGCGCGCCGACGGAACCCCGGCCGACTGGGTGCTCATCACCGGCACCAACGGCAAGACCACCACGACGCAGCTCACCGCGACGCTGCTCGTCGAAGGCGGACTGCGCGCAGCGCCGTGCGGCAACATCGGGGTCCCGGTGCTGGACGCCGTGCGCGATCCTGCCGGCTTCGACGCGCTCGTCGTCGAGCTGTCCAGCCATCAGCTCTGGTACATCGGTCAGAGCGAGCCTGCGGGCGAGCTCGTGCCGCACTCGTCGGTGTGCCTGAACATCGCCGACGACCACCTCGTCTGGCACGGCAGCGCCGACGCCTACCGCGCTGCGAAGGCGTTCGTCTACCGCAACACGCGCATCGCGTGCGTCTACAACAAGGCCGACCTCGCGACACGCGAGATGGTCGAGGACGCCGACGTCACCGAGGGCGCCAGGGCGATCGGCTTCGATCTCGGCGTGCCGGGTCCCAGCGACCTCGGCGTCGTCGACGGCATCCTCGCCGATCGCGCCTTCCTCGACGACCGCCGCAACAGCGCCCTCGAGCTCACGACGATCGCCGACCTCGAGCGGCTCGGGCTGTCGGCGCCGCACATCGTCCAGAACATCCTCGCCGCGAGCGCTCTCGCCCGCGCTCTCGGGACGCAGCCGGAGGCCATCCGCCGCGCGCTCGAGGGATTCCGCCTCGATGAGCACCGCATCCAGGTCATCGCCCGTCACGCGGGAATCACATGGGTGGACGACTCCAAGGCCACCAACCCTCACGCTGCGGCATCCTCGCTGCGCGCATACCCCGGCGCCCTCTGGGTCGTCGGCGGCGACCTCAAAGGCGTCGACCTCACGGAGCTCATCGCGGACGCCGGCCGCACGGCCGGCGCAGCACTGGTGATCGGCGTCCGGCGCGACGAGATCGTCGCCGCATTCGCACGACACGCGCCGGACGTTCCGGTCCACGAGGTCGTCACTGGTGAGACTGAAGATGTCATGACCCGAGTGGTGGAACTCGCCGGAGGGATCGCGACCGACGGGAGCACGGTGCTGCTGGCCCCGGCGGCGGCATCCTTCGACCAGTTCACGAGCTACGCGGATCGTGGCCGCCGTTTCGCCGAGGCGGTGCGCACGTGGATCGACAAGGGGAGTGCCGATGACACAGGTGGCTCGCCCTCCGCGCACCGGCCCTGACTCCGGAGCGCGGGGCCTCGCGGCGCGCGTCTCGCTCGGACGGATCTTCACCCCGCCCTCGAGCGAGTTCCTCCTCATCTCCTCCACGGCGCTGCTGCTGACGATCTTCGGGATCGTCATGGTCATCTCCGCCACCAGCGCGACCGAGACCGGTGTGATGGACACCGCGCTCAAGCAGGCGACGTTCGCCGTCATCGGCATCCCCCTGATGTTCCTCGTGAGCAGGCTGCCGATCGGATTCCTCAAGAAGATGGCCTGGCCGGCGCTGATCCTCGCGACGCTGATGCAGCTGCTCGTGTTCACCCCGCTGGGCATCGAGGACGCCGGAAACCGCAATTGGATCGACCTCGGCGTCGTCTCGATGCAGCCGTCGGAGTTCCTCAAACTCGCCCTCGCCCTGTGGATCGCCTATGTGCTGCTGCGCAAGCGCACCCGCCTGGCCATCTGGCACCACGTCTTCATCCCCGTCGTTCCGGTCGCACTGCTCGCGATCGGAACGGTCATCGCGGGCAACGACCTGGGCACGGCGATGGTGCTCGTGCTGATCCTGCTCGGCTGCCTCTTCTTCGCCGGGGTCAAGCTGCGGCTGTTCATCCTGCCCGTGCTCCTCGGGATCGTCGGCGTCGTCGCCCTCGCGATCGTCAGCCCCGACCGGATGCGCCGCATCACCGCCGTCTGCTCCGACATGAGCAACTACGAGCACGACTGCTACCAGTCGATCCACGCCGTCTGGGGCATGGCGAACGGCGGGATCTTCGGCCTCGGCCTGGGCAACTCGCAGGAGAAGTACGGATGGCTCCCCGCGGCCGCCAACGACTTCATCTTCGCGATCGTCGGCGAGGAGCTCGGTCTCATCGGCTGCATCGTCGTGCTCGCCCTGTTCACGTTCTTCGCGGTCGGCGCGTTCCACATCATGCGCAAGACGACCGACCCGTTCATCCGCGTCGCGACGGGCGGGATCACCGTCTGGATCCTCGGTCAGGCGCTCATCAACATCGGCGTCGTGATCGGCGTCTTCCCCGTCATGGGCGTGCCGCTGCCGTTCATGTCGCAGGGCGGAACGGCGCTGCTGGCGGTGCTCCTCGCGTGCGGCGTGCTGCTGGCGTTCGCTCGCACGATTCCCGCATCCGAACGGGGTATGGTCGCGAAGTGACCTCGTACCTTCTCGCCGGCGGTGGCACCGCCGGGCACGTGAACCCCCTGCTCGCCGTCGCCGACGCACTGCGCGAGCGGGAGCCCGACGCCGACGTCCTCGTCCTGGGCACGAAGGAGGGCCTGGAGGCGCGGCTCGTCCCTCAGCGCGGCTACGAGCTGCTCATCGTCGACAAGGTGCCGTTCCCGCGGCGGCCGAACACGCAGGCGCTCAGGTTCCCCTCGCGCCTGGGGCGGGCTGTCGGTCAGGTGCGGCGTCACATCCGCGAGCACGCGATCGACGTCGTGGTGGGATTCGGCGGATACGCCTCGGCACCGGCCTACATCGCGGCGCGTCGCGAGAACGTGCCGTACGTCGTGCACGAGGCGAATGCGAAGCCCGGCCTCGCGAACAGGCTGGGAGCCGGGGGAGCGGCGGGCATCGGCGTCGCCTTCGCCGGCACGCCGCTCAAGAACAGCGAGGTCGTCGGGATGCCGCTGCGTCGCGAGATCGTCGCCCTGGACCGTTCGGCGCTGCGCGCCGAGGCCGCAGCGACGTTCGGGCTGGATGCCGGCCGCCCGGTTCTGCTCGTGTTCGGCGGGTCGCTCGGCGCTCAGCGTCTCAACGAGGCCATCGCCGGGTCGTGGGGAGACGTGCTCGCCGCCGGATGGCAGCTGCTGCATATCACGGGCGAGCGCAGCGAGCTCGAAGACCCTGAGGTGCCCGGCTACGCGATGCGGCGGTATGTGGACCGCATGGATCTGGCGTTCTCTCTCGCGGACCTGATCGTCTCGCGAGCCGGATCCGCGACGGTCAGCGAGATCAGCGCGCTCGGCATCCCCGCCGTGTACGTGCCCTACGCGGTCGGCAACGGCGAGCAGCGTCTGAACGCGGCGTCGGCGATCGCGGCAGGAGCGGCGATCCTGCTCGAGGACGGCACGTTCGACGGCGACGTCGTGCGCCGGGAGATCGTGCCGCTGATGGGCGACCGCACCCGCATCGACGCGATGGCCGTGGCGGCCGAGCAGGTCGGCACGCGCACGGGCACCGAGAACGTCATCGCGATGATCGATCGCGCCCTCGGCGCGGGGCGCTGAGCCCGCTCCTCGGCTCCGCGAATTAGGATGGATCCGACATGATCAGACCTGACCTCTCGCTCCCGATCCCGGAGTCCATCACCGCGGCCCACTTCATCGGGATCGGCGGTTCCGGCATGAGCGGCCTGGCGAAGATGTTCCTCGACGCCGGCATCCGCGTCTCCGGATCCGACCGGGCCGACGGCGACAATCTGCAGGCTCTCGCCGCCGCGGGGGCGACCGTCCACGTCGGCCACGACGCCGCGTACCTCGGGGATGCCGACACGGTCGTGCACACCGGAGCGATCTGGCCCGAGAACCCCGAGTTCGTCACAGCGAAGGAACGCGGACTGCACGTCATCCACCGCTCCCAGGCGCTGCACTGGCTGATCGGAGGCCGCCGACTCGTCTCCGTCGCAGGCGCCCACGGCAAGACGACCTCGACCGGCATGATCGTCACGGGGCTGCAGGCGCTCGGCGCCGATCCGAACTTCGTCAACGGCGGTGTCATCGAGCAGCTCGGGACCTCGAGCGCCTCCGGGGCGGACGACCTCTTCGTCGTCGAGGCCGACGAGTCGGACGGCACCTTTCTGCTCTACGACACGGCCATCGCGCTGATCACCAATGTCGACCCCGATCACCTCGACCACTACGGATCCGACGAGGCGTTCCACGACGCGTTCATCCGATTCGCGGATGCCGCCACCGAGGCGGTCGTGATCTCGAGCGACGATCCGGGAGCGCTGCGCGTCGCAGCAGGCCTCTCGCACCCGAACGTCATCACGTTCGGCACCGCCGAGGGCGCAGATGTGCGCCTCACGGACATCTCGGCCACGGGTCCCGTCGCGGCGACCGTCGCACGCGGGGGAGAGTCCGAGCACATGCAGCTCGCCGTCCCCGGAGCCCACAACGCGATCAACGCCGCCGGCGCCGTCGCCGTTCTTCTCTCGCTCGGTTACGGGCTGGGCGACGCCGTGCGCGCGGTGGAGGGGTTCGCCGGGACCGTCCGCCGGTTCGAGCTGCACGGCGTCGAGCGCGGCGTCAGCGTGTTCGACGACTACGCCCATCACCCCACCGAGGTGAAGGCGGCGCTCGAGGCTGCGCGCGGCGTCGTCGGCGACGGACGCATCATCGCCATCCAGCAGCCGCACACGTACTCCCGCACCCAGCACATGTACCGGGAGTTCGCCGAGGTGCTCGAGACGCACGCCGACCACACGGTCATGCTCGACGTCTACGGCGCCCGGGAGGATCCCGTCCCCGGCGTCACCGGAGAACTCGTCAGCGGGGCGTTCGCCGACCAGGGGCACGTGCACTACGTGCCCGACTGGCAGCAGGCGGCGGAGTACACCGCCTCGATCGCCCGCGAGGGCGACTACGTGATCACCCTGGGCTGCGGCAACGTCTACCTGATCATCCCGCAGGTGCTCGAGGCGCTGCGGCAGAACGCAGAAGGCTGACCCGTGCGTCGCCCGGCCCCGCTTCCGACTCCGCCGGAGGAGGCGCAGTCCGCTCCGACGCGGCCCCGCCGCCCCAGTGCGTCGCGCGGGCCGGCCGATCTGCATGCAGGGGATGCGGGCGCGCGGCCTCTGACGCCCGACCGGGCGGATGAGGACCGCGACCCGGATGTGTTCGACGAACAGGAGAGCCTGGAAGGGCTCACCGCGCGCGACGTCTGGAAGGCCGCACGTGCGCGCCGCAAGCGCCTGCGCGCCGAGATCCGGCGGTTCACGCAGCGCTCGCGTCGCCGGCGGATGATGTGGCTCGGCGCCCTCGGCGCGGTCGTGCTCCTCATCGGCGGGAGCGTCATCGCCGCGTACAGCCCGTTGTTCGCCGTCGAGCGGATCACGGTCGCCGGCGCCTCCAGGCTCGATGCGGCGACCATCGAGGCCGCGCTGTCCGACCAGATCGGCCGGCCTCTCGCCCTCGTCGACGACAGCGAGGTCAAGGCGGCCCTGCTGGCGTTCCCGCTCATCGAGACCTACGCGCTCGAGGCGAAGCCCCCGCACGACCTCACCGTGCGGATCGTCGAGCGCACACCGATCGGCGTCATCGAGTCGGGTGCCGGCTACACGCTCGTGGATGCCGCCGGCGTCGCGCTGAGCACGACCGAGCAGGTGCCGGACGGGCAGCCGATCCTGCATGTCGAGGGCGGCCCGGGGTCGGACGTCTTCGAGGCCGCGGGACTCGTCGTCCGCTCCCTGCCGGACGATCTGCGGGCGCAGCTGACCGAGGTCACCGCCGGCACGCTGGACGACGTGACGCTGAAGCTGTCGACCGGTCTCACCGTCGTGTGGGGGAGCTCCGAGGACTCCGTCCTCAAGAGCGTCACCCTCAGCAGCGTCCTCGTCGCCAAGCCCGACGCCCGCAGCATCGACGTCTCGTCCCCGCAGGTGCCGGTCGTCGGCTGACGTCCTCCGACGCCTGGATCCGGTCGTCCGCGAGGGGAAACGCGCGACACGCCCGTGTCCTTGCCCGCGCGCGCGGGAACGGCGCTTACCTTCGATCAAGAGAACGCAATACCGGGAAATACTTTACACCTCTAGTTGAGGTTTAAGGTTCACATTCTTTCCAGGCTCGACAATCGGAGGCCGGCCATGAGCCAGAACCAGAACTACCTCGCCGTGATCAAGGTCGTCGGCGTCGGCGGTGGCGGCGTCAACGCCGTCAACCGCATGATCGAACTCGGCCTTCGCGGCGTCGAGTTCATCGCTGTCAACACCGACGCCCAGGCGCTGCTCATGAGCGACGCCGACGTCAAGCTCGACGTCGGACGCGAGCTCACCCGCGGTCTCGGCGCAGGCGCGGATCCCGAGGTCGGACGCCGTGCCGCTGAGGACCACGCCGAAGAGATCGAGCAGGCCCTGACCGGCGCCGACATGGTCTTCGTCACCGCCGGCGAGGGCGGCGGAACCGGCACCGGTGGTGCACCGGTCGTGGCCCGCATCGCGAAGTCCATCGGCGCCCTCACCATCGGTGTGGTCACCAAGCCGTTCTCGTTCGAAGGCCGCCGTCGCCAGAGCCAGGCGGAGGCGGGCGTCGCGAAGCTGAAGGAAGAGGTCGACACCCTCATCGTCGTCCCGAACGACCGACTGCTCGAGATCAGCGACCGCGGCATCTCGATGATCGAGGCGTTCGCCACGGCCGACCAGGTGCTCCTCGCCGGTGTGCAGGGCATCACCGACCTCATCACCACACCCGGCCTCATCAACCTCGACTTCGCCGACGTCAAGTCGGTCATGCAGGGCGCGGGTTCCGCCCTCATGGGCATCGGCTCCGCCCGTGGCGCCGACCGCGCCATCAAGGCCGCCGAGCTCGCGGTCGAGTCCCCGCTGCTCGAGGCATCCATCGAAGGCGCGCACGGCGTGCTGCTGTCGATCCAGGGTGGCTCGAACCTCGGCATCTTCGAGATCCACGACGCCGCCGACCTCGTCAAGGAGGCCGCGCACCCCGAGGCCAACATCATCTTCGGTACCGTCATCGACGACACGCTCGGCGACGAGGTGCGCGTCACCGTCATCGCGGCAGGCTTCGACGGCGGCGAGCCGTCGCTGCGTCTGGACCCGATGGTCGTCTCGCGCCCGGAGCCGGCTTCCCTGCCCGAGGTCACGCTGTCCGACGACGAGACCGAGGCGCAGACCGCCGAGCCTGCCGCGACGCAGCCGGCGCCGCGCATCCCGACCACGAGCCTCGAGCCGGCATTCGCGGACGACGACATCGACATCCCCGAGTTCCTGAAGTGAGCCTCTCCGCGCGGCTGTCGGCGATCGATGCGCGCATCGCCGACGCCGCGCGTCTGGCCGGGCGCGACCCGGCCGGGATCACCCGGATCGTGGTGACGAAGTTCCATCCGGCAGCGCTCGTCCACGAGCTGCACGCGCTCGGCGTGCTCGACGTGGGAGAGAACCGGCAGCAGGAGCTCACGGCCAAGCGCGCCGAGGCAGCGCTCGACGGGCTGCGCTGGCACTTCATCGGGCAGGCGCAGACGAACAAGGCCGCGGCGATCCGCCGCAGCGCGGATGCCGTGCACTCGGTCGACCGCGTCAAGCTCGCCGATGCCCTGCACAGAGCAGCGGATGACGATGACGCGCTGGACGTCCTCGTGCAGGTGAACCTCACCGATGACGCCGGCCGCGGGGGCATCGCGCCCGCCGACGTCGAGCGCCTGGCGGAGCACGTCCTCACGCTGCCCTCGCTGCGGCTGCGCGGCGTCATGGGCGTCGCTCCGCTCGACCAGGACCCGGCCCCGGCCTTCGAGAGACTGCACGGCATCGCCGCAGCGGTGCGCGCGCTCGAGCCGGATGCCACCTGGATCTCCGCCGGAATGACCGGCGACTTCGCCGAGGCGATCGCGGCAGGTGCGACACACCTGCGGATCGGGTCGGCAATAACCGGACCCCGGCCTGACCGGGGTTAACCTCGAAACAGATCAGCCCACGTCGAACACGGAGGACACGATGGGAAACCCGCTGAAGAAGACCATGGTGTACCTGGGCCTGGCCGATGAGGAAGAAACCTACGAAGAGCAGGCGGCTCCGGCACGCGCGCACCGTGACCGTGACCGTGACCGCGACCGCGACCATGAAGAGGTCGTCGCCGCTCCCGTGACCCCGCTGCGCCGCCCGGTCGCCGTGAAGCAGCCCTCCGCCGGCGCTGTCAACGAGATCCTCACGGTGCACCCCAAGCAGTACCGCGACGCGCAGCTGATCGCCGAGAGCTTCCGCGAGGGCGTTCCGGTCATCATCAACCTCTCGCAGATGTCCGACGCCGACGCGCGTCGCCTCATCGACTTCGCGAGCGGACTCTCGCTCGGCCTCTACGGGCGCATCGAGCGCGTCACGAGCAAGGTGTTCCTGCTCTCGCCCGAGAACATCGCCGTCTCCGGGCACGGCGGCATCGCCAGCGCAGACCCGGAATCCGCGGGTTTCGACCACTCCTGATCCGTGGCCGTAGTCTCCTGGATCGCCTCGATCGTCCACCTGGTCCTGCTGATCTACATCTTCGTGCTGTTCGCGAGGCTCATCCTGGATTACATCCCGCTGTTCAACCGCGAATGGCGGCCCAAGGGTGCCGGCCTCGTGGCGGCTGAGGTCGTCTACACGGTCACCGACCCGCCGATCCGTCTCTTCCGACGCTTCATCCCTCCGCTGCGCATCGGCACGCTGTCACTGGATTTCGGCTTCACGTTCACGATCCTCGCCGTGCTCATCCTCATGGCCATCGTGAGGCAGTTCATCTGATCGGGGGCTATGCTTGCACGGAGGTGCGCGCCCCGGGTACGCGCCGGATCCACACAAGCCATGCTTCAGACACTGGCAGCAGAACTCATCGAAAGAGGAGCCGAGAAAATGGCACTGACCCCGGATGACGTCGTCACCAAGCAGTTCCAGCACGTCCGATTCAAGGACGGCTTCGACCCGGACGAGGTCGATGACTTCCTCGACGAGATCGTCGTCGAGTGGCGCAAGGCACTCGAGGAGAACGCCGAGCTGAAGGCGAAGCTCGCCGCATACGAGTCCGGCGAGAAGCCGGCGGCCGAGGCGAAGGCCGAGGAGTCCGCTCCCGCCGTCGTCGACGAGGTTCCCGCGCCCGTCGCCGCAGCTCCTGCCGCGCCCGCAGCCGCCGCTCCGATCGACGCCGCAGGCTCCACGTCCGCGACGGCCGGCATCATCGAGCTGGCTCAGCGCCTGCACGACGAGCACGTCGCCGAGGGCGAGTCGAAGAAGAAGCAGCTCATCTCCGAGGCAGAGTCCGAGGTCGAGCGCATCCGCACCGAGGCTCAGGCCAAGCAGCGCGAGGAGTCGGCACGACTCGAGCGCGAGCGCAACACCCTCGAGGCGCGCATCACCGAGCTGCGCAACTTCGAGCGCGACTACCGCACGCAGCTGCGCGGCTACATCGAGGGCCAGCTCCGCGACCTCGACGAGAAGTCGAACACGACGGACTCCACCCCGGTCTCTGCGATCGGACTGTAGGTCAGCCCTTTGGCTGAACGCCGTTCCCTTCGTCGGTCGGCGGCCGGCATCATCGTCGCGATCCTCGCGGCACTGGTGCTGGCCGCCGATCAGTTCGTGAAGCACCTCACGGTCGAGCACCTGCCGCTGCACGAAGTCGTGCCGGTGCTCGGCGAGTTCCTCCAGCTGTACTTCGTGCGCAACCCCGGCGCCGCGTTCTCGATCGGCTCCGACTACACCTGGATCTTCACGATCGCGCTGTCCGTCGTCGCGGTCGTGATCATCTGGAAGGCTTTCGACCTGCGATCGCGGATCTGGGCCGTCGTGCTCGGATGCCTCCTCGGCGGGGTGCTCGGCAATCTCACGGATCGCTTCTTCCGCGAGCCCGGGTTCGCCGTGGGCCACGTCGTCGACATGATCTCCATGCCGTGGATGATGCCCGCGATCTTCAACGTCGCCGACATCTTCATCGTCTGCGGCATGATCACCGTGGCGCTGCTGGTCGTCCTCGGCATCCGACTCGACGGCACGCGTGAGAAGGATCACGTCGAGTCGGCGGATGCCGCAGGTTCGGGCCACGGCGAGCCCGAGGTCGCCCAGAGAGAAGCCTGATCGTGGAGTCGCGATCGCTGCCCGTCCCGGACGGGCTCGACGGGACGCGCGTGGATGCAGCGCTGGCCAAGATGCTCGGATTCTCGCGCACCTTCGCCGCTGAGGTCGCCGCCGCGGGCGGTGTCCGCCTCGACGGCGCGGTGCTCGACAAGTCGGATCGGCTGCGCGGCGGGTCGTGGCTCGAGGTCGAGTGGGCGCCCAAGCAGGAGCCGACGATCGTCCCCGTCGAGGTGCCGGAGCTCGGCATCGTCTACGACGACGACGACATCGTCGTGATCGACAAGCCCACCGGTGTCGCAGCGCACCCGTCGCTCGGGTGGGACGGCCCGACCGTGCTCGGCGCTCTCGCCGGCGCGGGCTTCCGGATCGCGACCAGCGGTGCCGCAGAGCGCGCGGGCATCGTGCACCGGCTCGACGTCGGAACCAGCGGCCTGATGGTCGTCGCGAAGTCCGAGTCGGCATACAGCGCCCTCAAGCACGCCTTCAAGGTGCGCACGGTCGAGAAGATCTATCACGCCGTGGTGCAGGGGCATCCCGACCCGCTGGCGGGCACGATCGACGCACCGATCGGGCGCCATCCCAACCACTCGTGGAAGTTCGCGGTCGTCCCCGACGGCAAGCCGTCCGTGACGCACTACGAGACGCGCGAGGCGTTCCCCGGAGCCTCGCTGCTGGAGATCCACCTCGAAACGGGACGCACTCATCAGATCCGCGTGCACATGGCCGCGCACCGGCATCCCTGCGTCGGCGACCCGCTGTACGGCGCCGACCCCACGCTGTCGGCCAGGCTCGGGCTCACCCGGCAGTGGCTGCACGCGCACCGGCTCGCGTTCACGCACCCGACGACGGGGGAGTGGGTGCAGTTCGAGTCACCGTACCCTGCGGACTTCGTGCACGCCCTGGACGTGCTGCGCGGCGACGCCTGAACTCAGAACGAGCTCTCGCAGGCGGCGGCCACGGCGCCGTCGAGCGTGTGGACGAGGAACGCCACGAGTTCGCTGTCGTCGTCGAGGTCGTCGGCGGCGAGGCTGACGAAGACCTCCTCGGCGAAGGAGACCCAGCCGCGCAGGGCCATCCGCACGGCGCGCGAATCGGGGATGCCGAGCTCGCTGAACGCCTCCCTGAGCTGTTCTGCGTTGAACTCGCGGGATTCGTCGACGAGGGCGCGCACGGTCGGGTCCCCGCTGGCGGGGCCGCGGACGAGCGACAGGAACGTTCCGCGATGATCGCGCACGAAGCTGGCGAATCGGCGCAGCGTGTCGTCGATCCGCTCGCGCGGCGCAAGGTCCGCGCGGGGCGCGGTGGCCTGGAGCAGGCTGTCGCGGGCGGTCGTGACGACGGCGCGGTGCATGCCCTGCTTCGAGTCGAAGTAGTGGAACAGCAGCGCCCGTGAGACGCCTGCTCGCCGGGCGAGCTCGTCCATCGAGAGCTCGTCGAGGGGATGGTCGGCGAGGAAGTTGACGCCGACGATCATGAGCTGCGTGCGGCGGTCCTCCGGCGAGAGACGGCTGCGGCGTTCCTCGGGCATCGCCCCAGCCTACCGATCGGAGCGACATGCGGTACCCATATTGACTCTGAGTCAATGAGGGTTATGCTCGTACAGCCGCCGAAGACGACGGCCCGATACAGGAGGATCGATGAAGTTCCCGTCACTCACGAAGTCCCACGCCGGTCGCGTCACCCTGGCAGCGGTGCCCGTCGGCGTCGTCGCAGCAGTCCTCCTCGGCGGAGTCGCGCAGGGCGCGGTCCCCGTCTCGTTCGCCGTGTCCGGCAGCCAGTTCCAGATCTCGGCCAGCCAGCTCGAGGGAACCGGATTCTCGCAGTACGCGGGCGTGGCGAAGGACTCCGAGGGCGGCGAGCACACCGTCGCGATCGCCAACATCAAGAGCGCCACGCTCAGCGACCTGTGCCAGTCCGTCGTCACCGAGACGCCGCTGGGCACCGTCGGAGTGCTCATCAAGGCCGGTGGCGGCGACAAGCCGGCCAGCGCGTCCGACCTGCAGATCGGCATGACGGGTCTGAGGGGCGATGCGTCGTTCGGCAGCATCCGCATCGGCGTCGACGCGTCCACCGTCACGACCGAGGCGAAGGGCAGCGCGGGCGACTTCGCGCAGGACGCCGACACCGTCTCGATCGCCAACCTGCAGCAGACCGCGTGGAGCACGCAGGCTTCGGTCTTCACCCTGACCGGCATGTCGCTCGAGCTGACGGACGGTTCGACTCCGTGCTTCTGACCGAGGCGAATCCTGTGATGACCTCCCGACGCGCCGCGCGGCGTCCCCTGCGCAGGTTCTCGGCGTGGCGCCGCGAACGGCCGTTCGTCGGCGGATTGCTCGTCGCGATCTCGGGCGTGGAGATGTTCTTCTCCGGCCAGCTCGACCTCGGGCACCTGCACGTGCAGATGGGCATCGAGGGGATGCAGGCGACCCTCATCCCCGTCGGCCTGCTGCTGCTCGGCATCCTGTCGATCACCATGCCCGCCCACCACGTGTTCTACGGCGTGCTCTCGCTGGCTGTCGGACTGTACGCGCTGATCGGCGTCAACCTCGGCGGATTCCTGCTGGGCACCATCCTGGCCTGCGTGGGCGGCGTGATCGTGGTCGCATGGATGACTCCTGAAGCGAGGGCTGCGGCTAAGGCGCGCAGCGCGGCGCGGCAGGAGGAACCGCAGGAGGCTGCCGAGTGAGGCGCCGCCGACTGCGCGCGGCGGCCGTCGTCGCGGCGCTGCTGGTCGCCGCGCCGCTCGCCGTGAACGCCGCCCCGGCGCCGCGGCACACCGGCTTCTGCGATTCGTTCCTGTCGTTCCTGTGCCCCAAGGACGACCCGGCACCGGGTGAGACGACTCCGCCGCCGACCACGGAGGAGCCGGAGGAGCCCGGCATCGTGGACGAGCTGCTGCCTGGTGACGATGCATCCGACGAGGAGTCGGGCGCCGAGAAGCCCGACGCGGACGAGAAGGACGCCGACAAGGATCCCGTTCCGGCGCCCGTCGACGACGGGGCTCCGGTGTTCACCGGGACTCCGGCGTCCATGGGCGCGGGCGGGCTGTCGTTCACGGGGCTGCGCGGTATCAGCATCGTCAGCGTGCCGACGGTCGACGGCGGCACCGTCCGCGCGTTGAAGATCGAGGCCGACTCGATCACGATCGACGGGTTCTCGTTGACCGTGCGCCCGCCCGACGGACCGGGCCTCGTCACCACGGCGGACACGATGTCGCTGAAGGGTCACGTCTCCGTCTATCTCGGCTCGGTCACGGCGACGACCCTCGGCGGTGAGGGGATCACCCTCGGGCTCGACACGCCGCCCGCGCTCGGAGACGTCGAGCCGGGGCTGCTGAAGGTCTCGATGGGCCTCGTCGGCTCGATCGCCGACTCGATCCACTACACGAACACCGATCAGAACATCGTCCATCCCTGAGTGCGGCGGATGCCGATGTCCGCGGCATCCGTCACACTGGGCGGCATGGGCATCCAGGTGCGACCTGCCACCGAGTTCGACGACGTCGCCGCGCTCGTCGGGCCGAAGAAGCCGACGTCGAACGTGTGCTTCTGTCTGAGCTACCGGCTCTCGTCGACCGAGAACAACGCCCTGCGCGGGCCCGAGCGCGCTGACAAGGTCCGCGAGCTGTGCCGGCAGGACCCGCCGCCCGGTGTGCTCGCGTACCTGGACGACGAGCCGGTCGGATGGGCGGCGCTGCAGCCGCGGCGGAGCACGGGCTTCGCCACGAACCGGCGCATCCCGCACGTCGACGATCTGGACGTGTGGTCGCTGTGGTGCATCAGAGTAAGACCGGGGCACCGTAGACAGGGCATCTCGCACGCCCTCGTCGAAGGAGCGGTCGAATACGCGCGCGAAAGGGGTGCGCCGGCCGTGGAGGCCTATCCCGTCGACAACCGCGGCGAGAAGGTCGACCTGACGATGGCGTACGTCGGCACCAAGGCGATGTTCGAGAAGGCGGGCTTCGTGCAGGCATCCGAGACCCGGTCGGTGCTCAACGGGTTCCCCCGCGTGATCATGCGGCTCGACCTGCGGAAGAATTCGTGAACCGGATTCATCGCGGCGGGCAATACACAGTGTGAGCACAGACAGCGAGATCATCCGACGGTCGCTCGACGAGCCGGGAGCGTTCTCCCAGATCTTCGAGCGGCACGTGCGCGCCGTGGGCGGATACATCCGACGGCGCGTCGGGCAGGATGCCGTCGAGGACGTCCTCAGCGAGACGTTCCTCGTCGCTTTCCGCCGTCGGGGCAGCTTCGATCACGTGTGGGAATCCGCACGGCCCTGGCTGCTCGGGATCGCGACGCGGCTCGTGCGCAGTCACCGGGCGATGGAGGCCAGGCAGTGGCGGGCCTTCCAGGCATCTGCGGGTGCCGGGGAGGCCGGCGGACTGCCGCACGACGAGGCCGATGAGCACCTCGATGCGCAGGCCGCCCTGCGAGAACTCGCGCCGCGCATCGCTGCGCTGTCGGTCAAGGATCGCGACACCCTGCTGCTGTACGCCTGGGGGGATCTGACGTACGAACAGGTGGCGGCGGCCCTCGGCGTTCCGGTGGGAACCGTGAGATCGCGGTTGAACCGCGTCCGCCGCAGGCTCGCACCTCCCGGATCGCACTCCGCGACCCGGCTGACATGGATGGCGATGGAGGAGAGCTGAGATGGACGTTATCGACGTGGTTCGAGCGGCGGCGCCTGAGTCCGCCGTCCAGGAATCCGATGTCGCCGCCGCGCGGCACCGGCTGATGGCCGAAGTGCGGTCCCGACCGCGTGCGGTGCGCACGCGACGTCGGCGCTGGGCGTGGGCCGGTGGGCTCGTCGGGGCGGGAGCCGCCGTCGCGGTCGCCGCCACCGTGATCACCAACCTCGCCCCGGTCGACCCGGGGGACCCCGGTGCGCCGCCGGTGCTGGTACCTGCACCCGCCTCGGCAGCCGAGGTCCTCGAGCGCGCCGCCGAGCGCACGGCGGGGGCCGACGACCTGACGCTGTCCGCCGGGCAGTACTTGCGCATCGAGCAGACCGATTCCTTCCTGAATTTCGCGATGCCGGATGCCGCGACCGGCGAACTCATGCCGATGGGCACCCGTGAGGACGCCGAGGCCGCATTCGTGACGACCCGCACATCGGACCTCTACGTCCCCGCGGATCGCGAGGACGAGTGGGTGTGGGACCTGCGCGCGCCCTGGACGGTCGGCGACCGATGGGGGGAGAACGCGGACGACGCCGTGCGCACCTGGGAGCGCCTGCAGCAGGAGGGCTCGAGCACGCCGGACCTGTGGCGGCTGCCGGGCGGCCGTGATCCGAACAACACCGAGAGCGGCGACGCGACCCTGGACGGGCGCGAGGACTTCGACGACATGCCGGGCGACCCGCAGGCGCTGCTGGACTGGTTCCGCGCGAACAGCGGGGTGAGCGGCGCGGAGGCCGATGCGGCGGCGGTGTGGACGATGAGCAGCACGCTCAGCACGTCCCTGGCTCCGGCGGATCTGCGTGCCGCGATGTTCGAGGCGCTGGCACTCGTCGACGGCATGCACGTCGACGATCCTGCGGCCGATGTCGCCACGTTCACATACGCGGTCACCGGTGACGGCTGGAGTCGTACGACCACGTTCGAGCTGGACACGCAGCGGTCGCTGATCACGCAGCTCAGCGACACGGTCCTTCCGGAGGGCGACTCGATCGTGCCGCAGGACGTCCCGGACGAGCACCGCGTGGTGCGGGTGAGCGTGGTCGACGAGGCTCCCTGACGCCGGCGTCCGGGGCCCGACGTAGACTCGAACCGTGGCATCCGACTCCTTCGTACATCTTCACGTTCACAGCGAGTACTCGATGCTGGACGGTGCTGCGAAGATCAACGCGATGACGCAGGCGGCCGCCGATTACGGCATGCCGGCGATCGCCGTCACCGATCACGGCAACACCTTCGCGGCCTTCGAGTTCTACAACGCGGCGCGCAACGCCGGCGTCAAGCCGATCGTCGGGCTCGAAGCGTACGTGACCCCTGGCACGCACCGCAGCGACAAGTCCCGCGTCGCGTGGGGATCACCCGATCAGAAGAGCGACGACGTCTCGGGCTCCGGCGCCTACACGCACACCACGATGTGGAGCCAGACCACGGAGGGCATGCACAACCTCTTCCGGTTGAGCTCGCTCTCGAGCATCGAGGGCTACTACTTCAAGCCCCGCATGGATCGCGAACTCCTGCAGCAGTACTCGAAGGGCCTGATCGCGACGACGGGCTGCCCGTCGGGTGAGATCCAGACCAGGCTCCGCCTCGGTCAGTACGACGCCGCGCGCGCGGCGGCGGCCGAGTTCCAGGACATCTTCGGCAAGGAGAACTACTTCGCCGAGATCATGGACCACGGTCTGTCGATCGAACGGCGCGTGATCAGCGACCTGCTGAAGATCTCCAAGGACCTCGGCATCCCTCTGGTGGCGACGAACGACTCGCACTACACGCATCAGCACGAGGCCGACGCGCATGCGGCGCTGCTGTGCGTGCAGTCCGGGTCGACCATGGACGACCCGAACCGCTTCAAGTTCGACGGCGACGGCTACTACATCAAGACGGCGCAGGAGATGCGCCAGCTCTTCCGCGACCACCCCGAGGCCTGCGACAACACCCTGCTCATCGCCGAGCGGTGCGAGGTCGAGTTCAACACCTCGGCGAACTACATGCCCCGCTTCCCGGTGCCAGACGGCGAGACCGAGGACAGCTGGCTCATCAAGGAGGTCGAGGCGGGGCTGCACTACCGGTACCCGAACGGCATCCCCGACAAGGTCCGCAAGCAGGCCGAGTACGAGGTCGGGATCATCCTGCAGATGGGCTTCCCCGGCTACTTCCTCGTCGTCGCCGACTTCATCAACTGGGCCAAGGACCACGGCATCCGCGTGGGCCCCGGGCGCGGGTCGGGTGCCGGCTCCATGGTCGCGTACGCCATGAAGATCACCGACCTCGACCCCCTCGAGCACGGTCTCATCTTCGAGCGCTTCCTCAACCCCGACCGCGTCTCCATGCCTGACTTCGACGTCGACTTCGACGACCGTCGCCGCGGCGAGGTCATCGAGTACGTCACCGAGAAGTACGGATCCGAGCGCGTCGCGCAGATCGTCACCTACGGCACCATCAAGTCGAAGCAGGCGCTCAAGGACGCCGGCCGCGTCCTCGGGTTCCCCTTCAGCATGGGGGAGCGCCTGACCAAGGCCATGCCCCCGGCCGTGATGGGCAAGGACATGCCCCTGGACGGCATGTTCGACTCGGCGCACCCGCGCTACAAGGAGGCCAGCGAGTTCCGCGCCCTCATCGAGACCGATCCCGAGGCGAAGACGGTGTTCGACCGCGCGCTCGGTCTCGAGGGGCTGAAGCGTCAGTGGGGTGTGCACGCGGCCGGCGTCATCATGTCGTCCGAGCCCCTGCTCGACATCATCCCGATCATGCGCCGCGAGCAGGACGGCCAGATCGTCACGCAGTTCGACTACCCGTCGTGCGAGTCGCTGGGCCTCATCAAGATGGACTTCCTGGGGCTGCGGAACCTCACGATCATCTCGGACGCCCTCGACAACATCCGCATGAACCGCGGCGAGGAGGTCGACCTCGAGCACCTCGAGCTCGACGACCGCGCCGTCTACGACCTGCTCGCCCGTGGCGACACGCTCGGCGTCTTCCAGCTCGACAGCCCGCCGCTGCGGTCGCTGATGCGCCTGATGAAGCCCGACAACTTCGGCGACATCTCGGCCCTCATCGCCCTGTACCGCCCGGGTCCGATGGGTGCGAACTCGCACACGAACTACGCGCTGCGCAAGAACGGCCACCAGGAGATCTCGCCGATCCATCCCGAACTCGCGGAGCCGCTCGCCGACATCCTCGAGGAGTCGTACGGCCTGATCATCTATCAGGAGCAGGTCATGGCGATCGCGCAGAAGGTCGCCGGCTTCAGCCTCGGTCAAGCAGACATCCTGCGCCGCGCCATGGGCAAGAAGAAGAAGTCCGAACTCGACAAGCAGTACGAGGGCTTCTCGGGCGGCATGAAGGAGCGCGGCTACGGCGAGGCGGCGATCAAGGCGCTGTGGGACATCCTGCTGCCCTTCTCGGACTACGCCTTCAACAAAGCGCACTCGGCCGCCTACGGTCTCGTCTCGTACTGGACGGCGTACCTCAAGGCGCATTACCCCGCCGAGTACATGGCGGCGCTGCTCACGAGCGTCGGCGACTCCAAGGACAAGATGGCGATCTACCTCAACGAGTGCCGTCGCATGGGCATCCGAGTGCTCCCGCCCGACGTCCGCGAGTCGATCAACTTCTTCGCGGCCGTCGGCGAGGACATCCGCTTCGGCCTCGGTGCGGTGCGCAACGTCGGCAGCAACGTCGTCGACGGGATCGTGACGTCGCGCGAGAAGGAGAACTTCGCGTCCTTCCACGACTTCCTCAAGAAGGTCCCGCTGCACGTCTCGAACAAGCGCACGGTCGAGTCTCTGATCAAGGCGGGCGCGTTCGACTCGATGGGCGACACGCGCCGTGCGCTCATGGAGATCCATGAGGATGCGACCGAGGCCGCCGTCGACCAGAAGCGCAACGAGGCCCAGGGCGCGATCGGCTTCGACTTCGACAGCCTGTACGACGCGCACGAAGAGGCGCCACCCGCCAAGGTCCCCGACCGTCCGGAGTGGACCAAGAAGGACAAGCTCGCGTTCGAGCGCGAGATGCTCGGCCTGTACGTGTCCGACCACCCTCTCGCTGGCCTCGAGGTGCCGCTCGCGAAGCACGCGTCGATCTCGATCCACAACCTGCTCGCGTCGGAAGACCTGCAGGACGGCGATCAGGTCACAGTCGCGGGTCTCGTGACGAGCGTGCAGCACCGCGTCGCCAAGGCCAGCGGCAACCCGTACGGCATGATCACGGTCGAGGACTTCAACGGCGAGGTCACGATCATGTTCATGGGCAAGACCTACACCGAGTTCCAGCACGTGCTGCAGCAGGATGCGATCCTCGCCGTCCGCGGCCGTGTGTCGCGGCGCGATGACGGCCTGAACCTGCACGCGCAGTCGGCGTTCGCCCCCGACGTCGGATCGTTCGACGCGGCGGGTCCGCTCTCGCTGCTCCTCGCCGAGCAGCGCGCGACCGAGCACGTCATGAACGAGCTCGCCGAGGTCCTCCGCCGCCACAACGGCGAGACCGAGGTGATCCTCCGGGTGCACCGCGGACAGACGGCGAAGGTGTTCGACGTGCCGATGCCCGTCAAGGTGTCCGCAGACCTGTTCGGCGACCTCAAGTCGTTGCTCGGTCCCGCCTGCCTCGGGTGAGTCTGGCAGCCCGAACGGGCAGGTCTGCCCCGGGTGGGACTCGGCGGCCTCGGGTAGGGTAGGGACTCATGAGTACGGACGCACCTGAAGAGCTGTTCTCCGAGGACGATGGCGTGCTCTACGCCGAACAGGTCGTGCCTCAGCACGGCATCCTCGGCTTCACCCTGCGCGAGCTGCTCATCGTGATCGCGTGGGCGCTCATGCTGGTCGTGTCTTTCTTCCCGCTGTACGCGGAGCTCGGCTCGGGCACGATCTGGAATCAGGGGATCTCCTGGCTGCTGCCGGTGGGTCTGCCGACGGCGGCCGCCTTCCTCCTCGTGCTGCGCCGATTCTCGCCGGAGGGCATCCGGCGCGTCGGGTCGCTGGGCGTCGACCAGTTCGCCTCCGTCGCCTTCGCCGTCGCGGCGGTCTACTGGGCCGATCGCACGTGGGTGATGCTCTCTGCGGTCCTGCTGCCAGGCGACTACGTCTTCAGCTGGGTGGTCATCGCCGAGCTGATCCTCGCTCTGGCCCTCGTCCTGCTCACCGTCTTCGCACCTTTCATCCCCGGCATCCGCGATGACTTCCGGGGCCGGCTCATCACGCTCGCCCACAGCAACGCGAACCCGGCCCGGCCCGTCGCGCGGCACACCCGCCCCGAGCCTGCGGCGGTCGCGGCCGCATCGGTCGCGCCGGGCGATGAGGAGCCCGCCGACCGCACCCGCCAGAACACGATCATCACGGACGACTACGAGGACGAGGATGACGAGGCGGATGCCGTCATCGCCGAGCTCGTGGACGACATCGACGTCGACGAGATCACGCACGAGCGGGAAGAGCCCGCGGCGAGCATCTCGCTGACCGATCACGCGGCCGGAGGCGAGCCCGGGTCATCGCCGCAGCTCGACGACGACTACGTGCCCGGGTACGCCCGCACCGCGACCGATCAGGCGGATGCACCGGAGCCGGACCAGTTCCAGCCGTTCTGGGCGCTGGCCCCGACCGAGCGCGACGTGTTCGACGAGCGGGGAGAGCCGTTGTTCCGCATCGGCCCCGACGCGTGGGCCCTCGTCATCGAGGACCGCGGCGGCGCCTACGTCGTGCGGCACGACGACGGCCGCATCGGCTTCCTGCACGACATCGCAGACATCACGAAGGGCTGACGTGCGCACCATCGATCTGCGGGGGCGCGAGCTCTCGCCGGCGGACATGCTCGCCGCCGTGCCGCGCGCCGCCCAGGCGCGCGCGGAAGCGCTCGAGACCGCGGCGCGGATCGTCGAGGACGTCCGCACCGCAGGCGAGACGGCCCTGCGCGCTCAGGCCGAGAAGTTCGACCGGGTCACCGGGCACGAGATCCGCGTGCCGGCCGAGCACATCCAGGATGCCGTCGCCGCGCTGACGCCTGAGATCCGCGCAGCCCTCGACGAGGCGATCACTCGCGTGCGGCAGGCATCCGCCGCGCAGGTCCCGGAGTCCCGAGTCACCCGGATCGGGCCCGGAGCGCGGATCACCCAGCGCTGGCAGCCGGTCGGCCGCGTCGGCGTGTACATCCCCGGCGGCAAAGCCGTGTACCCGTCGAGCGTCATCATGAACGTCGTCCCGGCACAGGTGGCAGGGGTCCAGCAGATCGCTCTCGCCTCTCCTCCGCAGCAGGATCAGGGCGGTCGCATCCACCCGGTGATCCTGGCCGCGGCGGGCCTCCTCGGCATCACCGAGGTGTACGCGATGGGCGGGGCAGGAGCCATCGGCGCCTTCGCCCACGGCGTGGTGGACCTCGATCTCGACCCGGTGGACGTGGTGTCCGGACCCGGCAACAACTACGTCGCCTCCGCCAAGCGCGCCGTCGCGGGCGTCGTCGGAACCGACTCGGAGGCCGGTGCGACCGAGATCCTGGTCGTGGCCGACGGCACAGCCGATGCGCGCCTCATCGCCGCCGACCTCGTCAGCCAGGCCGAGCACGACGAGCAGGCCTCGGCCATGCTCGTCACCGACGACGCGGACCTCGCCGAGCGCGTCGCCGCCGAGGCGGAGATCCTCGCGTCATCCACCGCGCACTCCGAACGCGTCGGCGTCTCGCTGAGCGGGGAGCAGTCGGCGATCGTCCTCGTCGACGACCGCGCGATGGCCACGGCCTTCAGCAACGCGTACGCTCCGGAGCACCTCGAACTGCACCTCGAGGACGCCGAGGAGGCGGCAGCCGCGTTCACGAGTGCCGGCGCGATCTTCGTGGGCGACCAGACTCCGGTCAGCCTCGGCGACTACATGGCCGGCAGCAATCACGTGCTGCCCACGGGGGGCCAGGCGCGCTACGCGCCGGGTCTCGGGGCCTACACGTTCCTGCGCCCGCAGCAGGTCATCTCCTATGACCACGCGGCACTGGCCGAGGTCCGCGCCGGGGTCGTCGCACTCGCGAACGCCGAGGTCCTCCCGGCGCACGGCGAGGCGATCGAAGCGCGCTTCCAGGAAGGCGACGACGCAGCGGCTACGCTGTAACACCATGCACTGCCCGTTCTGCCGACACCCCGACTCCCGCGTGATCGATTCGCGAACCAGCGATGACGGACTGTCGATCCGCAGGCGCAGGCAGTGCCCGGAGTGCGGAGGCCGCTTCACGACGACCGAGACGGCCAGCCTCAGCGTCATCAAGCGCAGCGGCGTCATGGAGCCGTTCAGCCGCGACAAGGTGATCTCCGGCGTGCGCAAGGCGTGCCAGGGGCGGCCGGTGACGGAGGCGGACCTCGCCGTCCTCGCCCAGAGGGTCGAGGAGGCCGTCCGCCAGACCGGCGTCTCGCAGCTGGACGCCAACGAGATCGGCCTTGCGATCCTCGGGCCCCTGCGCGATCTCGACGAGGTCGCCTACCTGCGCTTCGCCAGCGTCTATCAGGCGTTCGACTCCCTCGAGGACTTCGAGACCGCGATCGGCGAGCTGCGGGCCGACCACGCCGCGTCGGAGCAGGCCGGAGCCGACCGGTAATCTGGCAGGGATGTATCCCCTCCTCTTCCGCACCGTCCTCTCGCGCTTCGATCCGGAGTTCGCCCACCACGCCGGCATGGCCGTCATCCGCGTGCTCGGCCTGCCGCCGTTCTCCTGGGTGACGCGGGCGCTGTGCGCGCCGTCCCCGGATCAGCGCGTCGAGACGCTCGGGCTCACGTTCGACTCGCCGTTCGGTGTGGCCGCCGGGTTCGACAAGAACGCCGTCGGCGTCCGCGGGCTCGCCGCCCTCGGCTTCGGACACGTCGAGGTCGGCACGGTCACGGCGATCCCGCAGGACGGCAACCCCAAGCCCCGACTGTTCCGTCTCGTGCCCGATCGTGCGGTCATCAACCGGATGGGATTCAACAACGCCGGTGCCGATGCCGCGGCGAAGCGCCTGACGAAGCTGCGCCGTCGCCGCCCTGCGACGATCGTCGGCGCGAACATCGGCAAGAGCAGGGTCGTCGACGTCGAGAACGCCACGGCCGACTACGTCGCCAGCGCCACCCGGCTCGCGCCCCTCGCGGACTACCTCGCCGTCAACGTCTCGTCACCCAACACGCCGGGCCTGCGGGGCCTGCAGGCCGTCGAGACTCTCGCGCCCCTGCTCCGTGCGGTGAAGGATGCCGCCGGCACCACGCCGCTGCTCGTCAAGATCGCACCCGATCTGCCCGATGACGAGATCGCCGCGATCGCGCGCCTCGCCGTCGCCGAGGGGCTCGGCGGCATCATCGCCCACAACACGACGATCGGTCGTGAGGGGCTGAGCACTCCGGTGGACGTCGTCGAGGCGGCCGGAGCGGGCGGACTCTCGGGAGCGCCGCTGCGCGAGCGGTCCCTGCAGGTGCTCCGCGTCGTGCGTGCGGCGGTTCCCGACGACTTCTGCGTGATCTCCGTCGGGGGAGTGGAGACGGCATCCGACGTGCGCGAGCGCATGGATGCCGGTGCCACGCTGGTGCAGGGCTACACGGCGTTCCTGTACCGCGGCCCGCTGTGGGCGCGTCAGATCAATCGCGGACTGCGTCGCGTCAGCGCCTGAGCCGGCGGACCGGTCCCTGACACTTCGACAGGCTCAGCGACCGGGACGGGTCAAGCCGGGTACTGGCCGCGCTTGACCTGAGGCTTCGGCAGGCGCATGAAGCGCATCTGCAGCGACCGCATCGCCGCATACCAGCCGAGGCCCTTCTCGAGCCGGTCCTTCCCGAACTTCACCGCGGCCTTCTTCTTGACGCGGGCGGCGAGGAGGACCATGTCGAGCACGGCGATGATGATGAACACCCACAGGCCGACGAACGCGTAGAACGAGAACGTGGGGTCGGGCACGAGGGAGATGAGGATCACGATCACCATCAGGGCCATGACCCACTCGGAGGCGTGCCACCCGGCATCCACGTAGTCGCGGACCCAGCGCCGCTGGGGGCCCTTGTCGCGCGGCGGGAGGTACTTGTCCTCACCGGCGGCCATACCGGCCTGCGCGCGCTCGCGCTGCTCGCGCAGCTGGACACGTGCGGCGGCCTTCGCCTCCTTCGTGTTCGCGACCAGCGGGCGACGGCGAGCAGCGACCTGCTCGGCGCGGCTCGGGGTCGGTCGACCCTTGCCGACCGCCGGCGTCTCGGCGGACTCGTCGTTCGTCGATGGGGTGCTAGCGGCCACGGGGCTCCTCGGCTCGAATCGGGGTGAAGCCTTAAGATTACTCGCATGACCGCAGAGCACGCTCCCAGCTCCGAGCAGCCCGAATCCGACCCGTCCGTCGAATCCGCCGTCGCCGACGCGGTGGCACTGGGGATCCCCGCTGCACTCGCCGATCTCGGCGACCTGGTGCGGATCCCCGGCATCGCCTGGCCGTCCTTCGACCAGACCCAGCTCCAGCGCAGCGCCGAGCGCGTGGCGGAGCTCGCCGAGGGCACGGGCGTCTTCGACGAGGTGCGCGTCCTGCGAGCGGCGATTCCCGGCACCGACGAGTTCGGGCAGCCGGCGGTGCTCGCCACCCGCGCCGCCCGAGGCGGCAAGCCGACGATCCTGCTCTACGCGCACCACGACGTGCAGCCTCCGGGCGATGACGCGCTGTGGAAGACGCCGCCGTTCGAGCCGACGGTCCGTGACGGACGCCTGTACGGGCGCGGCGCAGCGGACGACAAGGCCGGCATCATGACCCACATGGCGGCGCTCCGGGCCGTCCGCGAGGTGCTCGGCGACGATCTCGACCTCGGGGTGTCGCTGTTCATCGAGGGGGAGGAGGAGTACGGCTCCCGCTCCTTCGCCCAGTTCCTCAGCGACAACGCGGACGCGCTGCGTGCGGACGCCATCGTCGTCGCGGACTCGGGCAACTGGGACTCGACCACTCCGGGACTCACGGTCTCGCTGCGCGGCAACGCCCGCTTCACCATGAAGGTGCGCACCCTCGACCACGCCTCGCACTCGGGGATGTTCGGAGGCGCCGTGCCCGACGCCATGATGGCCACCGTGCGGCTGCTCTCCACCCTGTGGGACGAGGACGGCGCCGTCGCTGTCGAGGGGATGACCGAGCGCGACGCGCCGACCCCCGAGTACACCGAGGAGACGCTCCGCGACGAGGCCGGCCTCCTGCCCGGCACGACGCCGATCGGTCGTGACAGCATCCTCAGCCGGATCTGGAACAAGCCGGCCGTCACGGTCATCGGCATCGACGCCACGAGTGTGGAGTCGGCATCCAACACCCTGCTCCCCGAAGTGACCGTCGTCATCAGCGCTCGCGTCGCGCCCGGTCAGACGGGTGAGGAGGCGTATGCCGCTCTCGAGGAGCACCTGCGCGCGCACGCACCGTTCGGCGCGGAACTCACCTTCTCGGATCTCGACCTCGGCAACGGCTTCCTCGTCGACACGAGCGGGTGGGCCGTGGGCCTGGCCCGCCAGGCGATGGCCGACGGATACGGCGTGGAGCCGGTCGACCTCGGCGTTGGCGGGTCGATCCCGTTCATCGCCGACCTCGTCCGGGAGTTCCCCGAGGCGCAGATCCTCGTCACCGGCGTCGAGGACCCGCACTCGCGGGCGCACAGCCCGAACGAATCCCTGCACCTGGACACTTTCCGCCACGCCGTCGGCACCGAGGCGCTGCTGCTGGCGAGGATGAACGCCGCAGCGCGGTGACCAGGGCCCTCCCGATCCCTCGGCGGTAGAATCGCCGTAGCAGAGTCAGTCGCGCGCGTGCGCGGCGTGTCACAAGGAGCGACATGAGCGACACCATCACCACCCCTGAGACCAAGGCCGCCCACGGCGTCACCCTCACCGACGCCGCAGCCACGAAGGTGAAGAACCTCCTCGAGCAGGAGGGCCGCGACGACCTCCGTCTGCGCGTCGCCGTGCAGCCGGGCGGATGCTCCGGACTCATCTACCAGCTGTACTTCGATGAGCGCTATCTCGACGGCGACGAGACCGTCGACTTCGACGGCGTCGAGGTCATCGTCGACAACATGAGCGTGCCGTATCTGGACGGCGCGGCGATCGATTTCAAGGACACGATCTCGGAGCAGGGCTTCACGATCGACAACCCGAACGCGGCCGGAAGCTGCGCCTGCGGCGACAGCTTCCACTGAACATCAGCCGTGCCCAGCCTGCGTGGTTGGCATGAATCAGGTGTGAGCTTGCCCTAGACTGGGATACGCCCTGTCCGCGATCTTGAAAGGTGTATCGTGCCCTCGAAACGCCGCCTTCGTTGGGTCGCAGTTCCTGTGGGAATTGCGGCAGCCGTGGCCCTGGCGGGATGTACTCCCACCGAGCTCCACGGATTCCTCCCGGGCTTCGTGGAAGACGGCACCGCCGCCACGAACCAGACCGACCGTGTCGCGTCGCTCTGGGTCAACTCCTGGATCGTGCTCCTCATCGTGGGTCTGATCACGTGGGGTCTGATGGGCTGGGCGGCCATCGCCTACCGTCGGCGCAAGGGCCAGACCGGTCTGCCGGTCCAGATGCGCTACAACATGCCGATCGAGATCTTCTACACGGCGATCCCGCTGATCCTCGTGCTGGGCATGTTCTTCTTCACGGCACGCGATCAGGCCGAGATCGAGACCCAGTGGGGCGATGACGCCGACGTCGAGATCACGGCGATCGGCAAGCAGTGGGCGTTCGACTTCATGTACGCCGGCGAGGACGACGACCTCTCCGACGCCGTCTGGACCATGGGCGTCCAGGCTCAGCCCGACGCCGAGGGCAACGTCGACAAGGAGAAGCTGCCCACGCTGGTGCTTCCGGTCGATCAGAAGGTGCACATCAGCCTGCAGTCGCGCGACGTCATCCACTCCTTCTGGATCATCGACTTCCTCTACAAGAAGGACATGTACATCGGCAAGGACAACTCCTGGTCCTTCATCCCGACGCGCGTCGGCGAGTACGACGGCAAGTGCGCCGAGCTCTGCGGCGAGTACCACTCGATGATGCTGTTCAACGTCAAGGTCGTCGAGCAGGACGAGTACGACGCGTACATCGCCTCGCTGCGCGACGAGGGCAACACCGGCGACATCGCCGATGCCTACGACCGTCTCGGCAACAACCCGGGCACGGGTGCTCCGGGAGCGGGCTCCGAGGAAGAGGGAGAGTAATCCTCATGACCACCACCACTGAGGCCCCCGGTCAGACGGCCGGCGCTCGCCCCTCAGCGATGCCCGCCCGCCAGGCGGCGCTGCTGAGCTCCTCCCGCACGGAGGAAAAGGGCAACATCGTCGTCAAGTGGCTGACCTCCACCGACCACAAGACGATCGGGTACATGTACCTGATCACCTCGGTCCTCTTCTTCCTGCTCGGTGGCGTGATGGCGCTCGTCATCCGTGCAGAGCTGTTCGCTCCGGGGATGCAGATCGTCCCCACCAAGGAGCAGTACAACCAGCTGTTCACGATGCACGGCACGATCATGCTGCTCATGTTCGCGACGCCGCTGTTCGCCGGCTTCGCCAACGCGGTCCTGCCGCTGCAGCTCGGCGCGCCCGATGTCGCGTTCCCGCGTCTGAACGCGTTCGCGTTCTGGCTGTTCGGGTTCGGCTCGATCATCGCCATCGCCGGCTTCCTCACCCCGCAGGGTGCGGCGTCCTTCGGCTGGTTCGCATACCAGCCGCTCGCGAACGCCTCGTTCTCGCCGGGCGCCGGTGGCAACCTGTGGATGGTCGGACTCGGCATGTCCGGTTTCGGAACGATCCTCGGTGCCGTGAACTTCATCACCACGATCATCACGATGCGTGCGCCGGGCATGACCATGTGGCGCATGCCGATCTTCTCGTGGAACACGCTCATCACGAGCCTGCTGATCCTCATGGCCTTCCCGGTTCTCGCCGCGGCGATCTTCGCCGCCGCCTCCGACCGCATCCTCGGATCGCACGTGTACGACCCGGCCAACGGCGGCGTGCTGCTGTGGCAGCACCTGTTCTGGTTCTTCGGTCACCCCGAGGTGTACATCATCGCGCTGCCGTTCTTCGGCATCGTCTCCGAGGTGTTCCCCGTCTTCAGCCGCAAGCCGATCTTCGGCTACAAGACGCTCGTGTACGCGACCATCGCGATCGCCGCGCTCTCCGTGGCGGTGTGGGCGCACCACATGTACGTCACGGGCTCGGTGCTGCTGCCGTTCTTCGCGCTGATGACGATGCTCATCGCCGTGCCGACGGGTGTGAAGATCTTCAACTGGATCGGAACGCTCTGGCGAGGGTCGGTCACGTTCGAGACGCCCATGGTGTTCGCGCTCGGCTTCCTCGTGTCGTTCGTCTTCGGCGGTCTGACCGGTGTGATCCTCGCGGCCCCGCCGCTGGACTTCGCCCTCAGCGACTCGTACTTCGTCGTCGCCCACTTCCACTACGTGGTGTTCGGAACCGTCGTGTTCGCGATGTTCTCCGGCTTCTACTTCTGGTGGCCCAAGTGGACCGGTCGCATGCTCAACGAGCGTCTCGGCTACGTGCACTTCTGGATGCTGTTCGTCGGATTCCACATGACCTTCCTCATCCAGCACTGGCTGGGCGTCGACGGCATGGTGCGCCGCTACGCCGACTACTCGGCCGCTGACGGCTGGACCTGGGGCAACCAGGTCTCCACGATCGGCGCGATCATCCTCGGTGCCTCGATGCTGCCGTTCTTCCTGAACGTCTGGATCACGGCGCGCAAGGCGCCGAAGGTCACGGTCAACGACCCGTGGGGCTACGGCGGATCGCTCGAGTGGGCGACCAGCTGCCCGCCGCCGCGTCACAACTTCACGTCGATCCCGCGCATCCGCAGCGAGCGTCCTGCGTTCGACCTGAACCACCCCGAGGCTGCCGAGCACCCGGTCGCAGCGCCGGAGCCGGCCACCGCCGGTGCGAGCGGAGAGGCGAAGTAAGCCATGCGTTCAAACATCATCCTGTGGTGGATCCTCGCCGCGTTCTTCGCCCTCGTCGGCGTCGTCTACACGGTGTGGCACATCATCGCCTACCCCGAGCTCGTCGGTGCGATGCGCGTCGAGTGGGTCGGCACGGTCGCACTGTTCTTCGGCATGTTCATGTCGGCCATGATCGCCGTCTACCTGCAGCGCACGCACAAGGCGCAGGGCGGAGAGCTTCCGGAGGACATCCTGACGTCCGACATCGATGACGGCGACCCCGAGCTCGGCGAGTTCAGCCCGTGGTCGTGGTGGCCGCTCGTACTTGCCGCCTCCGCCGGTGTCTTCCTCGTCGGCATGGCCGTCGGGCAGTTCCTCCTGCCGATCGGCGTCGCGATCTTCGCCGTCGCGATCGTCGGCTGGGTCTACGAGTACTACCGCGGACACTTCGCCCGATAAAGGCAGCGCTCGATAGAAGCGCGGCTCTACAGGCAAGAGAACGCCCCTGGCTGATGCCAGGGGCGTTCTGCTGTTCTGACACGGTCAAGGGCCGCATGTGGTCGCTTCTCGCTCTGGATGACGCCGCATGCGACCCCTCCGAGGAGGGGAGGAACCCGGCGTCACTCGCGCGTGCGGATGCGAGGGATGCCGGTGAGGGGATCGATCGGCCGTCGGTGAATGCCGTCGTGGTCTTCGACCGGGTAGCCCTCGCGGACCCAGTACTCGTAGCCGCCGATCATCTCGCGCACGTCGTAGCCGAGCTTCGCGAACTCGAGCGCTCCCTTCGCACCGGCGTTGCACCCGGGGCTCCAGCAATACACGACCACCTCGGTGCCGGCGGGGAGCTCCTGCGGGGCGCGGTCCGAGATCTCCCGATAGGGCATGTGCACGGCGCCTGCGACCCGTCCCTGTGCCCAGGCGTCACCCGAGCGGACATCGACCACCACGACGGCGTCTCCGGCCTTCTGGCGGGCGTAGAGGTCACTGGCATCGGTCTCGAAGGCCAGTTTGGCGGCGAAGTAGTCGGCTCGATCGATCATGGCCCCAGCCTAGATCCGCGCTCGCACTCGGCGATCGAGTATGACGACCTTGTCGGAGTCACGAAGAAGGCCCCGACGCGCAGAGCGCATCGGGGCCAGGGGAGGGGCGGGACCTACTGGCCTCCGTCCTTCTCCTTGTTCTTCTTGCCCTGGTCGGTGGCGATCACCGAGCTGGGCGTGTTCGGCGTCTCGTCGACGTGGGTCTCGCGCTCGGGCTGCAGTGGAGCATCCGGGAAGCCGGCGCGCTCGTGCGCACCCTGGATCTCAGCGGCCTCTGTCGCGTCCATATCGGCGGTGACGTGGTGCTGGTGTGCATCCGCGGCATCCACCTCTGCCTGGGTGAGCGGCGCGAGCCGGTCCTCGTAGAACCAGCGCGAGAGGCTCGAGCGGAGGTTCTGCGTCCAGGAGATGCGTCCCTTCGCGTTCGGGCGCACCACGAGGGGCTCGTAGCCGTCCACGTCGATGAGCTTCCAGCGGTCGTACTTGTCGACCGGCTGGTGCACCTCGATGAACTCCCCACCGGGGAGGCGGACGATGCGTCCCGACTCGTAGCCGTGCAGCACGATCTCGCGGTCCTTCTTCTGCAGCGCGATGCAGATGCGCTTGGTGATGAAGTATCCGGCGATCGGGCCGAGGAAGAGCAGTGCCTGCAGGGTGTGGATGACGCCTTCCATCGTGAGGTGGAAGTGCGTCGCCATGAGGTCGGACGATGCCGCCGCCCACATGACCGCGTAGAAGATGACCCCCGCGACACCGATCGCGGTGCGCGTCGCTGCGTTGCGCGGGCGCTGCGCGATGTGGTGCTCGCGCTTGTCGCCGGTGACCCACGCCTCGATGAAGGGGTAGATCGCGACGAGCACGATGAACAGACCCAGCACCGCGACCGGCACGAGGATGCCGAACGACCAGGTGTGGTTCAGGAACACGATGTCCCAGTTCGACGGTGCGAGGCGCAGCGCGCCGTCCGCGAAGCCGATGTACCAGTCGGGCTGGGTGCCGGCCGAGACGGGGGACGGGTCGTACGGTCCGTAGTTCCAGATCGGGTTGATCTGGAAGAACGTCGCGATGAGCACGATCGCGCCGAAGACGATGAACAGGAAGCCGCCCATCTTCGACATGTACACCGGCATCATCGGGTAGCCGACCACGTTGTCGTTCGTGCGGCCGGGGCCGGCGAACTGGGTGTGCTTGTTGACGATCATCAGCATCAGGTGGACGACGATCAGGCCGATCACCAGAAGCGGCAGCAGCAGGATGTGCAGCGTGTACAGGCGGCCGACGATGTCGACGCCGGGGAACTCGCCGCCGAAGAGCAGGAACGAGGTCCACGTGCCGATCAGGGGGAGACCCTTGACCATGCCGTCGATGATGCGCAGGCCGTTGCCCGAGAGCAGGTCGTCGGGCAGCGAGTAGCCGGTGAAGCCCTCGGCCATCGCGAGGATGAACAGCACGAAGCCGATCACCCAGTTCAGCTCGCGCGGCTTGCGGAACGCACCGGTGAAGAAGATGCGCAGCATGTGCACGCCGATGCCCGCGACGAACACGAGCGCGGCCCAGTGGTGGATCTGGCGGACCAGCAGGCCGCCGCGCACGTCGAACGAGATGTTCAGGGTCGACTCGAGAGCCGCCGACATCTCGATGCCGCGCATCGGGGCGTAGGCGCCGGTGTAGTGCGTCTCGACCATGGATGCCTGGAAGAAGAACGTCAGGAATGTTCCGGAGAGGAACACGACGACGAAGCTCCACAGCGCGATCTCGCCGAGCATGAACGACCAGTGGTCGGGGAAGATCTTGCGTCCGAGCTCCTTGACGAAGCCGGAGAGGCTGGTGCGCTCATCGATGTAGTTCGACGCTGCGCCGACGAAACGACCGCCGAGAGGGGCCTTGTTGTCCTTGTCCTCTTTGGACAGCGTTGCGGTGCTCAATGGCGCTCCCAGAAGCTCGGGCCGACAGGCTCGGTGAAGTCGCTGCGGGCGACGAGGTAGCCCTCGTCATCGACGGTGATCGGGAGCTGCGGCAGCGGACGTGCGGCCGGGCCGAAGATCACCTTGGCGTGGTCGGTGACGTCGAACTGCGACTGGTGGCACGGGCACAGCAGATGGTGCGTCTGCTGCTCGTACAGGGCCACCGGGCAGCCGACGTGGGTGCAGACCTTGGAGTACGCGACGATGCCGTCGTACGACCAGTCCTTGCGCTCCTCGGACTCGATGAGCTGCTCGGGGCGCAGGCGCATCATGAGGACGATGGCCTTGGCCTTCTCCTCCAGGTAGCCGTCGGGGTGCGACAGGGTCGCGAGGTCCTCGGGGATGACGTGGAACGCGGAGCCCAGTGTGACGTCGGCCGCGCGGATCGGCGTGCCGTCGGGGTCGCGCACCAGACGCTGGCCTTCGGCCCACATCGTGTGCTTGAGCAGCGCGACCGGGTCACCCTTGGTGGGGTCATCCGGCGTGCTGTGGGGCGCGAGACCGCGGAACAGCGCGACACCCGGGACGATGGACGCGACCACGGCGGCGATCAGCGAGTTGCGGATCATCGTGCGGCGGCCGAAGCCGGATTCCTCGTTCGCGTCGGCGAACGCCTGGATGGCCGCCTCGCGCGTCGAGTCCTTGCCCCGGGTGGGGTGGCGGTACTCGATGTGCTCCTTGTCGCTCATCAGCGCCTTGGACCAGTGGATCGCGCCGATGCCGATCGAGAGCAGTGCGAGTGCGATGCCGAGACCGATGAAGAGGTTGTTGTTGCGGATCGACGCCATCGAGCCGTCTTCGATCGGGAACAGCATGTACGCCGCGACGGCCCAGATGCTGCCGGCGAGCGACAGGTAGAACAGCGTGTACACGGTGCGTGCGGCCCGCTTCTCAGCCTTCGGGTCCAGGTCGGTCATCCGCTCGCGGTGCGGCGGCAGCCCTGGGTTCTGCACGGGATCGCTGACTGCGACACCCAGCCCGGGGGAGGGCTGGTAGGCCCTGTCAAGGGCCTGCGAGTCGTCGTCGTGTGCCATGGTGCTCCTCGTACGTTCCTCTTCGTTGAATATGCGTCAGTTGGACTTCGCCGTGATCCACACGGTCGCGCCGACGAGGGCGCCGATGCCGAAGATCCAGACGAACAGGCCCTCGGAGACCGGTCCGAGCGAGCCCAGCGTGAACCCGCCGACCTGGACCTCCTGCTGCTGGAAGATCAGAGCGGCGATGATGTCGCGCTTGTCCTCGTCCGACAGGTTCATGTCGCCGAAGACGGGCATGTTCTGCGGGCCGGTGACCATGGCCGCGTAGATGTGCAGGGCGCTGGTGCTCGTGAGCGGCGGGGCGTACTTGCCCTCGGTGAGCGCACCACCGGCAGCGGCGACGTTGTGGCACATCGCGCAGTTGATGCGGAACAGCTCGGCGCCGTGGGCGACGTCCGCATCCTCGCCGTTGAGCACCCAGTCCTCGGGGTACGTGGGGCCGGGGGCGACGGACTGGACGTACGATGCCATGGCCTCGATCTGGTCCTGCGTGAACTGCACCGGCTTCTGCGGCGCCTGGGGCCCCTGCATCTGCAGCGGCATGCGTCCGGTCGCGACCTGGAACTCGACGGCCAGCTCGCCGACGCCGTACAGGCTCGGGCCGCTGTCGGTTCCCTGCAGGTCGAGACCGTGGCAGGTGGCGCAGTTCGCCTGGAACAGCTTCTCGCCGTCGTCGACGGTCAGCTGCGTGCTCGCAGACGTGGGGGTGTCGGTCGCAGCGATCGCCGCAGACGCGCCGGCGTAGATGCCGCCGGTGATCAGGAGTCCCGCACCGATGAGCGCCGCAGCGGCCAGGGGGCTACGGCGTCCGTTCGAGCGACGCTTCTTCTCTCGTGCCATTTCGCAGGTCAGCTCCGCTCTTATTTCAGGAAGTAGATGACGAAGAACAGCACGATCCAGACGACGTCGACGAAGTGCCAGTAGTACGACACGACGATCGAGGAGGTCGCCTCCTTGTGTGCGAAGTTCTTGACCGCGAACGCGCGCCCGATGACGAGCAGGAACGCGATGAGTCCGCCGGTGACGTGGAGGGCGTGGAAGCCCGTGGTCAGGTAGAAGGCCGATGCGTAGGCGTCAGCCTGGATCGGCAGGCCCTCGGCGACCAGCTGGGCGTACTCCCAGACCTGACCGGAGACGAAGATCGCGCCGAGTGCGAAGGTGACCCAGAACCACTCGACCATGCCCCAGCCGAAGAGGCGACGGCGTCCTGCGCCGTTGAGCTGCCCCTTCTTGATGCGGTAGGCCTGCATGTCCTCAGCCGCGAAGACGCCCATCTGGCACGTCACGGACGAGAACACCAGGATCGCGGTGTTGACGGCGGCGAACGGAACGTTCAGCAGCTCGGTGCGATGCGCCCACAGTTCGGGCGAGGTGCTGCGCAGGGTGAAGTAGATCGCGAACAGACCCGCGAAGAACATCACCTCGCTGCCGAGCCACACGATGGTGCCGACAGCTACCGGATTCGGGCGCTTGATCGTTCTTGCCGCCGGGGCATAGGTCGCTGAGGTGGTCACCCCTCCATTATGGCCGATCCGCGAGCGTGATTCTTGCATCCACGGTCCCCGTTTCGATGTTCAGGGACTTAGGGGACCCTAAGAGAACACTGCGAATCCGCGGTGAATTCAACGGAAACCGCCGATGGCGCATCGACCGGACGCGGATGAGGAAATCATTCGCGCCGATAGGATCGCACACATGGCTGATTCCCTGACCTGGCCCGACGTCCTCACGACCCTTCTGGAGCGTCGCGATCTCAGCGTCTGGGAGTCGACCTGGGCTATGCGTCAGGTGATGCAGGGCAAGGTGTCCGACGCCCAGCTGGCCGGGTTCCTCGTCGCTCTGCGCGCCAAGGGGGAGACGATCGACGAGATCGTGGGGTTCCGCGACGCGATCCTCGAGGCCGCCGTCCCGCTTCCCGTCTCCCCGGACGTCCTCGACATCGTCGGGACGGGCGGTGACCGCGTCGGGACGGTGAACGTCTCGACCACCGCCGCCATCATCATCGGCGCGACCGGAATCCCGGTCGTGAAGCACGGCAACCGCGCCGCGAGCTCGGCATCCGGTTCATCCGACGTGCTCGGCGCTCTCGGATTGCAGCTCTCGATCTCTCCCGACGACGTCGCCGCTGTGCTGGACCGCACCGGCATCACGTTCGCCTGGGCCGCCGCATTCCACCCGGGGTTCAAGAACGCGGGCGCCGCGCGCAGCGAGCTCGGCGTGCCGACTGTGTTCAACATGCTCGGCCCGCTGTGCAATCCCGCCCGAGCGGAGGCGAACGCGGTCGGCGTCGCCCAGATGGAGCGGGTTCCCCTGATCACGGGTGTGTTCCGCACCCGCGGTGCGACGGCGCTCGTCTTCCGCGGCGACGACGGGCTCGACGAGCTGACGACGACCGGCCACAGCCGCATCTGGGAGGTCTCCCGCGGAGACATCCACGAGCACGACCTCGATCCTCGTGATCTCGGCATCCCGACGGCCGATATCGCCGACCTCATCGGCGGGTCGCCGGAGCACAACGCCGGCATCCTGCGCGACACGCTCGCCGGCACCAAGGGTCCTGTCCGCGACATCGTGCTCCTCAACGCCGCCGCCGGCATCGTCGCGTTCGAGCTCTCGCAGGACGCGACACAGGCGACCCGACCCATTGTCGAGCGCCTGCGTGAGGCCTACGCGCGTGCGGAAGCGGCCGTCGACGACGGCAGCGCGACGGCGAAGCTCGATGCGTGGGTCGCTGCCACGCGCGAACTCGCCCAGGACTGAGATGGAGCCCGTCGACGCGCTGCTCGAGATCGCTTCCCTCCTCGAGCGCGAGCGGGCGTCGCGGTACCGTGCTAAGGCGTTCCGCCAGGCGGCCGCGACCCTGCGCGAACTGCCGGCCGAGATCGTCGAGGACCCGACGCGCCTGCGGGCGGCGAAGGGCATCGGCGAGTCGACGTTCGCCGTGATCCGCCAGGCCCAGGCTGGTCAGGTGCCCGAATATCTTGCAGATCTTCGGGGCGAGGTGGCGCCGGAGAAGACGACGGTGCTGCGAACGAAGCTGCGCGGCGATCTGCATGCGCACACCGAATGGTCCGACGGCACGACGCCGATCTCCGTCATGGCCGATGCGGCCCGCGCCCTGGGCCACGAGTATCTGGCGATCACCGACCACTCGCCGCGGCTGCGCGTCGCTCGAGGGCTGTCGGCCGAGCGTCTGCGCGAGCAGATGCCGCTGGTGCGTGCGGAGTCGACGGATGCGTTCAGGATGCTGACCGGCATCGAGGTGGACATCCTCGAGGACGGCGCGTTGGACCAGGAGTGGGAGCTCCTCGAAGAGGTCGACATCGTCGTGGCATCCGTGCATTCCAAACTCCGCATGGAGTCGCGCGAGATGACCCGGCGCATGCTCACGGCGATCGCGCAGCCGCACGTGAACGTTCTGGGGCACTGCACCGGCAGGCTCGTGCAGGGCGAGCGGGGGACCAGGCCGCAGTCCGTCTTCGACGCGCGAGTGGTGTTCGACGCGTGCGCCGAGCACGGCGTCGCGGTCGAGATCAACTCCCGCCCCGAGCGGCAGGATCCGCCGGACGACCTGATCGCGATCGCCCTGGACGCGGGATGCCTGTTCTCCATCGACTCGGACGCGCACGCTCCCGGCCAGCTCTCGCTGCTCGATCACGGCGCCGAGCGAGCGGAGAACGCGGGCGTTCCCGCGGAGCGCATCGTCACGACCTGGGGTCTGGACCGACTGATGGCGTGGGCGGAATGATCAGACGATCCGCCCCGTGGCTGGTGCTCGTCGGCATCCTGGTCGCGGCTCTCAACCTTCGCGCGCCGATCATCGCGCTCACGCCGGTCCTGCCCGAGATCATGGCCGACCTCGGCATCGGCTCCGCGTCGGCAGGGCTCCTGACCACCGCGCCGGTGGTCATGTTCGCGCTGATGACACCGCTCGCCGCGCTCGTGATCCGTCGAGCCGGCCCCGAACTCGCGCTGCTGATCGCGCTCGGCGGCGTCATGATCGGCACGCTGGTACGCGCGCTCCCCGGATTCGGATCCATGCTCACCGGAATGGTCATCATGGGCGCGACGATCACAGTCGGAAACGTGGTGATCCCGGTGATCATCCGTCGCGACCTCCCGCCCGAGCGCACGGCCGTGGCGACGGCTGCGTACACGGCGACGCTGAACGTCGGCTCGCTCCTGACCGCTCTGGCGACCGTTCCTCTGGCGCAGGCGACGGGCTGGTCGGCGGCGCTGCTGATCTGGGGTGCGTTCACCGTGATCGGTCTCGCGCTGTGGATCGTGCACATCGCCCGAACACGTTCCTGGCGTTCCGCCGAGCGCTCATCGGGGGAGGCCTCGGAGACCCGCGCGACACGATCCGACGTGGCGAGCATCACCGGGCCGCTGCCGATCGTCGTCGACAGCCGTGTGTCGACGACTCTCCGAAGGCCCATCGTGTGGCTGCTGATGGTCGCCTTCGCCTCGCAGTCGACGGTGTACTACGCGATGTCGACCTGGCTGCCGACGATCGTGCTCGACACGACGGGCCTGGATGCCGCGGCCGCCGGTGCCCTCGCCTCGCTGTTCCAGGGCGTCGCGATCGTCGGCGCGGTGATCGCCCCTCTCCTGCTGCGCTATCTGGGTGCCGTCTACTCGGCTTTGCTGCTCGGCGCCTGTTTCGTCGTGATGGTCGTCGGGATGTTGATCGCCCCCGAACTCGCCGGGGTCTGGGCATCGTTCGGCGCGATCACGCACTCGAGCGGATTCGTGCTGATCTTCACCGGCCTCGTGCGGGTGTCGCGGTCGGATGCCGAGGCTGCGACGATGTCGGCCGTGGTGCAGGGCGGCGGGTATCTGTTCGCCGCTCTCGGCGCGCCGATGATGGGCGCGCTGCGGGAGGCGAGCGGAGGATGGCAGCTGCCGCTGCTCGTGGTCGCGGGCATCGTGCTCGTCTACACCGCGTCGCTCGTGTCGGCGATGCTCACGGTGTTCCGGCGGCGCTGAGCAGCTATCCGACGGGGCGGTCGAGTGCCGCGATCGCGCGCTGCATGGAGCTGCCGAGGTTCCACTGCGCGGCGAGCTCCTCGGCCGATGCGGTCTGGGCGGCGTCGAGGGCGCGGACCGGGAATGCGGGAACCGCGACGTCGAGGCCGCGCGCGACCTCGACGACCGTCGGTGCGACATCGAGGTAATCGGATGCCGCGATGACCTTCGCCTGCACGCCGGCGCTCATGCCTTCGCCGGCGGCCGCGGCGGCACGGATGCCGGCGAGATCGCCGTGGTCCTTGAGGAGCGCTGCGGCGGTCTTCTCGCCGACGCCGGCGACGCCGGGCAGCCCGTCGGAGGCGTCGCCGCGCATGGTCGCGAAGTCCGCGTACTGGGAGGGGAGCACGCCGTACTTCGCGACGACGGTGGCGTCGGTGACGATCTCGAGGTTGCTCATGCCGCGGGCGGTGTAGACGACGCGGATGCCGCGGTCGTCGTCGACGAGCTGGAACAGGTCGCGGTCGCCGGTGACGATGTCGACCGGGATCGTCGATCGGGTGGCGAGGGTGCCGATGACGTCGTCCGCCTCGTGTTCGGCGACGCCGATGATCGGGATGCCGAGCGCGGACAGCGTCTTGCGGATCAGGGGGATCTGCGCCTCGAGCGGATCCGGGACCTCTTCGACATCGGGGCCTGCGGCGACCACTTCGACGACGCGATGCGTCTTGTAGCAGGGGATGAGGTCGACGCGCCACTGCGGACGCCAGTCGTCGTCCCAGCACGCGACGATATGCGTGGGCTCGTAGAGCGTGACGAGCTTCGCGATGATGTCGAGCAGGCCGCGGGCGGCGTTCACCGAGGTGCCGTCCGGTGCCTTCACCTTGTCCGGCACGCCGTAGAAGGCACGGAAGTACAGGGATGCGGTGTCCAGCAGCATCAGCTTGTCGCTCATGCGTTCAGCATGTCACAGGGGAACGGTCAGCATCCGGGGGAGCTCGGCGCCTGTTCGCAGGTGTGGGCGACGAGCGCGGTGTGCGCCTCGAAGATGCGGATCTCCTGCGGTGCGCCTGCCGAGCCGACCTCGCCGGCGATCGGGAACCAGCCGACCCCCAGATCGATCTCGGCGGTGTAGCGGACGTCGACCTGCGCGGTGTATGTGCCGCGTTCGGCATAGGTGTGGCTCGTGTCGGTCGGCGTGAACTGCGCCTGGCCGAGGACCTCCCATGTCTCGCCGCTCGTGGCCGTGGTCGCCGTGGACCCGTCGCCGAATGCGAAGTCGAACGCGGAAGGGGTGAAGCGGACTGCGAGAGGGAAGCCGAACAGCTCGCCGTCGACGGTGTGCACGGATGCGTCGGCGACGAAGTTCGTCGGAAGGCCGGCGACGCCGACGTTGTCGGGCTCGCCGGTGATGACGGAGCCCTCGGGAGCGAAGCGGGCGAGGTCGGTGATCGTGATCGGCGGGATGCCGCCCTCTTCGTCCTGCTCCTCATCGGGTTCCTCGCCGTCTTCGCCGGGGAGGAAGCAGGGGCGGCCGGAGTCCCAGGCGTCCAGGCACAGGGTGAACTCATCGGGAGCGGGTGGGGCGGGGGACCAGTCGATGATCACCTGCTGCCAGTCGTCACGGGAGATGGGGAAGGCGCCCGGGTCGGTGTCGCTCGTCTGGGTGCCATCGAGGACGATCTCGGTGCCTGAATTACCGATGGCACATGCGCCCAAGTCTTCTTTCCACTGCGGGCATGAGGAGGTTTGTGCCATCCCTGAGGGGACGAACATCGCGAGGGCGATTGGCAACGCCGTCAAGAGCCCACGCATGTCTCATCCTCGACTGCTTGTGATTCGCTGAGCGCGAGGCGGGATCCGCTCATGATGAAAGTAACGTCGACGGCCGAGTGATCGGGGCGCGTTGGCGAGACGAGTGATGTGCCATCTGCATCGAGCACATCAACGCCGCTCAAGTCTTTGCACACCCGAGCACTTATTGTGCCGTCACTCGTGACCGTCGCTCCTCGGAACCATTCGATTGTGGCGGCCCCGGTGCGAGTCACGCCCTCGGCATGAAGTTGCGATAGCCCTTCGCGCTCTTCCGATCGGTAACTCCCCGAAGTGAACTCGTCTAGTTGATCGAAAGTAGAAGGGTCGCTGTAATCCACAGCGTTGAATGCATCGTTGTACTCCCGATACACCTCCTCGGCGGCCGCGAACGCCTCCTCCTCGCTGGCGAAGGCGGCGGTCGGCGTGGGCGTCGGCTCGGGCGCAGGCGTGCATGCGCTCAGCGTCGCTCCGGCCAGCATCAGCAGCGCCAGCATCCGGAACCGGCTCGTCTTCGATCGGAGGAGAGTCACCCGATCACGCTAACCCGAACCCGCCGCATCCCGCGGGACTTATCCACAGCGCGCGATGGCGGCATCTCTGATACCCTGAAGTGTCACTCGTGGCGCGTACACGCGCGCCCAGGTGTCACCAACCAAATCCAACTGCCTTTCCAGCGCTGATCACGCATGCGTGAATGCTGAACAGGCCCGAGTATCCACCCAACAAGGACAACCCACTACATGACTACCGCAACGACCGCCCCGGCCACCAAGCAGGTCGCCATCAACGACATCGGATCTGCTGAGGACTTCCTGGCCGCGGTCGAGAAGACTCTGAAGTTCTTCAACGACGGCGACATCATCGAAGGCACGATCGTCAAGATCGACCGCGATGAGGTTCTGCTCGACGTCGGCTACAAGACCGAGGGTGTCATCCCCTCCCGCGAACTTTCCATCAAGCACGACGTCGACCCCAACGAGGTCGTCAAGGTCGGCGACGAGGTCGAGGCCCTGGTTCTCCAGAAGGAGGACAAGGAAGGCCGTCTGATCCTCTCCAAGAAGCGTGCGCAGTACGAGCGCGCCTGGGGCGACGTCGAGAAGATCAAGGAGAACGACGGCGTCGTCACCGGCACCGTCATCGAGGTCGTCAAGGGCGGCCTCATCGTCGACATCGGCCTCCGTGGCTTCCTGCCCGCGTCGCTCATCGAGCTGCGTCGCGTCCGCGACCTGACCCCGTACCTGGGCCAGGAGATCGAGGCGAAGATCCTCGAGCTGGACAAGAACCGCAACAACGTCGTCCTCAGCCGCCGCGCTCTGCTCGAGCAGACGCAGTCCGAGTCGCGCACGACGTTCCTCAACAACCTGCACAAGGGCCAGGTCCGCAAGGGCGTCGTCTCGTCGATCGTCAACTTCGGTGCGTTCGTCGACCTCGGCGGCGTCGACGGTCTCGTCCACGTCTCCGAGCTGTCCTGGAAGCACATCGAGCACGCCTCCGAGGTCGTCGAGGTCGGCCAGGAGGTCACCGTCGAGATTCTCGAGGTCGACCTCGACCGCGAGCGCGTCTCGCTGTCGCTCAAGGCGACGCAGGAGGACCCGTGGCAGGTCTTCGCCCGCACCCACGCGATCGGCCAGATCGCTGCGGGCAAGGTCACCAAGCTCGTTCCGTTCGGTGCGTTCGTCCGCGTCGCAGACGGCATCGAGGGCCTCGTGCACATCTCCGAGCTCTCCAGCAAGCACGTCGAGCTGGCTGAGCAGGTCGTCTCGGTCGGCGAAGAGGTCTTCGTCAAGGTCATCGACATCGACCTCGAGCGTCGCCGCATCTCGCTGTCGCTCAAGCAGGCCAACGAGTCGGTCGACCCCAACGGCACCGAGTTCGACCCGGCCCTGTACGGCATGCTCGCCGAGTACGACGAGAACGGCGAGTACAAGTACCCCGAGGGCTTCGACCCCGAGACGGGTGCCTGGAAGGAAGGCTTCGACGCTCAGCGCGAGGCATGGGAGCAGGAGTACGCTGCGGCCCAGGCTCGCTGGGAGGCTCACAAGGCAGCCGTCGTCAAGGCCGCCGAGGCCGAGGCAGCTGCGGGCGACGACTTCGGCGCAGCCGCGGGTCAGTCGTTCACGAGCGACTCCGCCGGCGCCGGCACGCTCGCCGATGACGAGGCACTCGCGGCTCTCCGCGAGAAGCTCTCGGGCGGCAACGCGTAAGCACGTCCCGCTGGAACGGGCCGTCACCCTTCGGGGTGGCGGCCCGTTCCGCGTCTGCGCGGCATCGTTCCACGGCTCGGTTGTGACGCAACGTTACGGCCCGACTCGTAACATGGCGAAGGGTTCGCGACGATGGGGGAATGAGCTCCGCACTCCTTCCTCCGCGCACGGAGAACGCCGCCCCCTCGGGCGCCGCGACTGCCGTGCGTCTGGACGGCGTGCGACGCAGCTTCGTCGTCGCCGAGGGGCAGCGCCCTGTTCTGCGCGACCTCGACGTCGAGCTCGGTGCCGGTGAGATCGTCGCGGTCGTCGGCCCGTCCGGATGCGGCAAGTCGACGCTCCTGCGCCTGATCGCCGGCCTCGACACCCCGACCGGCGGCATCATCTCGATCGACGGCACCGGCGTCGCCGACACCGACGAGCGCACGGCTGTCGCCTTCCAGGAGCCGCGGCTGCTGCCATGGCGCACCCTCGCGCAGAACGTCGAGCTCGGGCTTCCCCGCTCAGTGAAGGGCCGCTCCGCGCGCAAGGAGCGCGTCGCCGAGCTCCTCCGCCTCGTCGGGCTCGAGCACGCCGCCGATCAGCGCCCCCGCGAGGTGTCCGGCGGCATGGCGCAACGTGCGTCCCTCGCCCGCGCCCTCGCGCGCAATCCCAGCGTCCTGCTGCTCGACGAGCCCTTCGGCGCGCTCGACGCCCTGACCCGGCTGCGGATGCAGGACCTCCTGCTCGACATCCACGCCGCCGAGCCCACGACCATCCTCCTCGTCACCCACGACGTCGAAGAGGCCCTCTACCTCGCGGACCGCGTGCTGTTGCTGCGCGCGCTGACCGCAGACCCCGACCCGGATGCCGCCTCGATCGCCCGAACGATCGATGTGCCCGGCATCCGCCCGCGAGACCGCGCCGATCGCGGCCTCGCGGACCTGCGCGCCGAACTCCTCGAGGGGCTCGGCGTCGACACCCACCACCACAACACCAACCTGGAGCCCCGATGAGCATCATCTCGCGCCGAATCGTCCCTGCGACCGCGATCGCCGGTGCGGTGATGCTCATGGCGTCCGGCTGCGTCGCCGGTGAGAACGCCGACGCCGCTCCCGTCGAGGGCTCCGACTGGTCCGCGAGCACCGTCACGGTCGACTGGGCCACGTACAACCCGCTGAGCCTCGTCATCAAGGATCAGGGCATCCTCGAGGACATCCTCGGCGACGACGTCACCGTCGAATGGGTGCAGTCCGCCGGCTCCAACAAGGCCAACGAGCTGCTGCGCTCCGGTTCCGTCGACGTCGGATCGACCGCCGGTTCCGCGGCGCTCCTCGCCCGCGCCAACGGCTCGCCCATCAAGGTCATCGACATCTACTCGCAGCCGGAGTGGTCGGCGATCGTCACAGGCCCGGACAGCGACATCACCTCCGTCGAGGACCTCGCCGGCACGTCCGTCGCGGCCACCAAGGGCACCGACCCGTACTTCTTCCTGCTGCAGGCGCTCGAGACCGCGGGCCTGAGCGTCGACGACATCGAGGTGCAGAACCTCCAGCACGCCGACGGCCGCGCAGCTCTCGACGGTGGCTCCGTGGACGCATGGGCGGGCCTGGACCCGATCATGGCGGCCGCCGAGGTCGAGTCCGGCGACAAGCTCATCTACCGCAACGTCGACTTCAACACCTACGGCTTCCTCAACGCCACCGAGGACTTCATCGACAACCACGCCGACCTGGCACAGGCCGTCGTCGACGCCTACGAGCAGGCCCGCGAGTGGGCTCTCGAGAACCCCGAGGAGACGGCGCAGCTGCTCGCCGACGCCGCCGGGATCGACCTCGACGTGGCCACCACGGTGATCGAGGAGCGCTCGAACCTCGACGTCAGCGGCGTCCCCGGCGACGCTCAGCTCGCCGTCCTCGAGAAGATCGCCCCCGTGATCGTCGACTCCGGCGACGTGCAGGGCGGTCAGGATGCCGTCGACAAGGCGCTCTCCGAGATCATCCACCCCGACTTCGCCGAGAAGGCCGTCGAGGGCTGATGAGCGACATCGCCGAAGCCGCGGCGCTCGAGGGCTCCCGGCGGGCCCTCGAGCAGTCGGCCGGTTCCGGACGCAGCGCAGGGCGGAGTCTCTGGAACCGCCCTGGTGCCCGTCTCCTCGGCGGTCTCCTGCTCCCGGTCGTCATCCTCGCCGCATGGCAGATCGCGACGACGTCGGGGCTCGTCCCGACGTACCGGCTGCCGACCCCGGCATCCGTCTTCACCGCCGGCGTCGAACTCGCCGAACGCGGACAGCTCTGGACGCACATCGCCATCTCCGTGCAGCGCGTCCTGCTCGGGTTCGCGATCGGCTCGCTGATCGGACTCGCCGTCGCCGCGATCGTCGGGCTGTCGAGGCTCGGCGACGTGCTGCTGAGCCCGACGCTCGCCGCCCTGCGCGCCGTCCCGTCGCTCGCCTGGGTGCCGCTGCTGATCCTGTGGATGCAGATCGGCGAGGAGTCCAAGGTCACGCTCATCGCGATCGGTGCGTTCTTCCCCGTGTACACGACGGTCGCCGACGCGCTGCGGCACGTCGATCCGCACCTCGTCGAGGCCGGACGCTCGTTCAGCCTGCGCGGCTGGTCGCTGTTCCGCACGGTCCAGTTGCCCGCCGTCGTGCCCTCGGTCATGTCGGGCCTGCGGCTCGCGCTCGCGCAGTCGTGGCTGTTCCTCGTCGCCGCTGAGCTCATCGCGTCCTCGATGGGCCTCGGGTTCCTGCTCGACGACTCGCAGAACAACGGCCGGGTCGACCGCATCCTGCTTGCGATCGTGCTGCTCGCGCTGCTCGGCACGATCACCAACGCGATCCTCGGCCTCATCGAAAGGCGCCTGCTCAAGCGATGGACCTGATCGACCAGACGACGACACCGGCCGCCGAAGTCCGCCTGATCGAGAACCGCGTATACCCGCCGTCGCCTGCATTCCGTGCGCAGGCGAACGTCACGGAGGAGATCTACGCCCAGGCGGATGCCGACCCGATCGCCTTCTGGGAGGATGCGGCTCGGCGCCTGGATTGGGCGACGCCCTGGCACACCGCGCTCGCCTGGGAGCCGCCGATCGACGGCGCGATCCCGGCGGCACGCTGGTTCGACGGCGGCACGCTGAACGTCGCCTACAACTGCGTCGACCGGCACGTCGAGGCCGGCCGCGGCGACAAGGTCGCGCTGCACTTCGAAGGGGAGCCGGGCGACCGCACGGCGGTCACCTACGCCGACCTGCAGCGCCGCGTCTCGCAGGCAGCGAACGCGCTGGTCGCCCTCGGCATCCGGCCCGGCGACCGCGTCGTCGTCTACCTGCCGGTGCTCATCGAGACCGTCGTCATCGCGCTGGCATGCGCCCGTATCGGCGCCGTGCACTCGCTCGTGTTCGGCGGGTTCTCGGCCGAGGCGGTGCGGTTCCGGCTCGCCGACACCGGCGCGAAGCTCCTCGTCACGAGCGACGGGCAGTACCGCCGGGGCGCGGCCGTCGAGGTCAAGACCGCCGCCGACACCGCCGCCGCGGACCTGCCCGACCTCGAGCACGTGCTCGTCGTCCGCCGGACCGGTCAGGACGTGCCCTGGACCGAGGGGCGCGACGTGTGGTGGCACGATGTCGTCGACACCGCCCCCGACACGCACGAGGCGCAGCCGTTCGATGCGGAGCATCCGCTCTTCATAATCTACACGTCCGGAACCACGGGGAAGCCGAAGGGCCTCGTGCACACCTCCGGCGGCTACCTCGCGCACGCGAGCTGGGCGCACTGGGCGCACTTCGACGCCAAGCCCGACGACGTGCACTGGTGCACCGCCGACCTCGCCTGGGTCACGGCGCACACCTACGAGATCTACGGTCCGCTCTCGAACGGTCTCACCCAGGTCATCTACGAGGGCACACCCGACAGCCCGCACCGCGAGCGGCACCTCGAGATCATCGAGCGCTACGGCGTGAAGGTCTACTACACGGCGCCCACCCTGATCCGCACGTTCATGACCTGGTTCGGTGATGAGCTGCCGACCGGGCACAACCTCTCCAGCATCCGCCTGCTCGGCAGCGTCGGGGAGGCGATCAACCCCGAGGCGTGGGTCTGGTTCCGCCGCACATTCGGCCGCGACGAGCTGCCGATCGTCGACACATGGTGGCAGTCCGAGACGGGAGCGGCCATGATCGTTCCCCTTCCCGGTGTCACGACCCTGAAGCCGGGCTCTGCATCCGTGCCTCTGCCGGGGATCGACGCCGCCGTGGTCGACGAGAACGGCGACGAGGTCGCAGCCGGCCGCTCTGGGACGCTCGTCGTGCGCCGCCCGTGGCCGGGCATGGCGCGCACCGTCTGGGGAAACGCGCAGCGGTACCGCGACTCGTACTGGTCGGACTACGCGGGGCACGGCGCCTACGGCGGGTACTACGTCGCCGGGGACGGCGCCACCCGCGACGAGGACGGATACATCCGGATCCTCGGCCGCCTCGACGACGTCGTGAACGTCTCCGGGCACCGGCTGTCGACGATCGAGATCGAATCCGCTCTCGTCGCCGATCCGTCCGTGGGGGAGGCGGGCACCGCCGGCGTCACGGACGCCGTGACCGGCCAGGCTCTTGTCGCCTTCGTCATGCCGTCCGGCAACGGGGAGGTGACGGCATCCGCCCTGCGCGACCGGGTCGCGCGCGAGATCGGCCCTGTTGCCAAGCCGCGCCACATCGTCGTCGTCCCCGACCTGCCCAAGACCCGTTCCGGCAAGATCATGCGCCGCCTCCTCGCGCAGCTGTGGGAGGCTGAACAGGATCGCCGCGCCGGACGCGAACCGGAAGCCCTGGGCGACACCACCTCCCTGCAGAACCCGGATGCCGTCAGCGGCGTCGCCGCGGCGCTGACAGCCTACGAGAATCACAGTTGAGGAAGTCATGACGGAAGAACACCGCTTCGGGTTCCGCACCCGCGCCCTCCACGCCGGCGGAACACCGGATGCCGCGACCGGCGCGCGCGCCGTGCCGATCTACCAGACCACGTCGTTCGTCTTCGATGACGCGAAGGATGCCGGCAACCTGTTCGCCCTGCAGAAGTACGGCAACATCTACTCGCGCATCGGCAACCCCACCGTCGCAGCTCTCGAGGAGCGCCTCGCATCGCTCGAGGGCGGCATCGGCGCCGTGGCGACGGCATCCGGCATGAGCGCCGAGTTCATCACGTTCGCGGCTCTCGTGGGCGCCGGCGACCATGTCGTGGCGTCCGCTCAGCTCTACGGCGGCACCGTCACGCAGCTGGATGTCACGCTCCGTCGCTTCGGTGTCGAGACCACGTTCGTGCCGTCGACCGACCCTGCCGACTACGCGGCGGCGATCAAGCCCTCGACCAAGGTCGTGTACGTCGAGATGATCGGCAACCCCTCGGGCGAGATCGCCGACATCGAAGGCCTCGCCGAGGTCGCGCACGCCGCAGGTGTCCCGCTCGTCGTCGACGCGACCCTGGCGACTCCGTACCTCGCGCGCCCGCTCGAGCACGGCGCCGACATCGTCATCCACTCCGTCACGAAGTTCCTCGGCGGGCACGGAACGACGCTCGGCGGCATCGTGATCGAGAAGGGCACGTTCGACTGGGGCAACGGGAAGTTCCCGCAGATGACCGAGCCGGTCGAATCGTACGGCGGCATCAAGTGGTGGGACAACTTCGGCGAGTACGGGTTCCTCACCAAGCTCCGCTCCGAACAGCTGCGCGACATCGGCCCGGCGCTCAGCCCGCAGTCCGCGTTCAACCTGCTGCAGGGCATCGAGACGCTGCCGCAGCGGATCGACGCGCACCTCGCGAACGCCCGCATCGTCGCCGAGTGGCTCGACTCCGACCCCCGCATCTCGTACGTGACCTGGTCGGGACTCGAATCGCACCCGCATCACGAGCGCGCGGCGAAGTACCTGCCGCTCGGGCCCGGATCCGTCTTCGCGTTCGGAGTCGCCGCCGAGGACGGCCGTGCGGCGGGTGAGGCACTGATCGAGAACCTCCAGCTCGCCTCGCATCTGGCGAACATCGGAGATGCGCGCACGCTCGTCATCCACCCGGCATCCACCACGCACCGCCAGTTGACCGCTGAACAGCTCGTGGCGGCCGGCGCCCCTGCCGACCTCATCCGCATCTCGGTCGGACTCGAAGACCCCGACGACATCATCTGGGACCTCGACCAGGCCCTCACGCAAGCGACGGGAGCGACCCGATGAGCACCGATTCCTGCGAGTTCACGCCGCCGGCTGCGGCATCCTGCGAACTGCCCTCAGCGCCCGCCACCGGCGGGGAGCGGCGCTGGGCGAGCCCCAGCCAGCAGGAGCGGTTCGCCCTGCTGCGCCGGTCGCGCTCCGTCGCGATCGTCGGCGCGTCCAGCAACCCGGCCCGCGCGTCGTACTTCGTCGGCACCTACCTGCAGTCCAGCTCTCCGTACGACGTGTACTTCGTGAACCCGATGGCCGATGAGATCCTCGGCCAGCCCGCCTATAAGTCCATCGCCGACCTGCCGGTCGTGCCCGACATCGTGGACGTCTTCCGCAAGGATGCCGATCTGCCCGGCGTCGCGCAGGAGGCGGTCGATGCGGGTGCGAAGGCGCTGTGGCTGCAGCTCGGATCGTGGAACGAGGAGGCCGCCGCCATCGCCGAGGCCGCCGGGTTGAGCGTCGTCATGGACCGGTGCATCAAGATCGAGCACGCGCGCTTCCACGGAGGACTCCACCTCGCCGGCTTCGACACCGGCGTCATCAGCTCGAAGCGGCAGCTGCTCGCGCGCTGAGCCGCGCGGGTCCCGTGCCAGGATGGTCGCATGCCTCTCATCGCCCTGACCGGCGGCATCGCGTCCGGAAAGTCCACGATCGCCCGTCGTCTGGCGGAGCACGGAGCGGTGATCGTCGACGCGGACCAGATCGTCCGGGACGTGCAGGCGCCGGGTTCGCCGGTGCTGGGCGAGATCGCGGCGGCGTTCGGCGATGATGTGATCGCCGCGGACGGCTCGCTCGACCGTGCCGCTCTCGGGGCGCGGGTCTTCGGCGACGACGGCGCGCTGAAGCGGTTGAACGCGATCGTCCACCCCGCCGTGCGGGCGGAGTCGGCGCGCCGGTTCGCCGCGGCCTTCGAGGCGGATGCCGACGCCGTCGTGATCTACGACGTGCCGCTGCTCGTCGAGGCCAGGGTCGACGACCCGTGGGACACGATCGTCGTCGCGCACGCGCCCGCTGCCGAGCGACTGCGCCGACTTGTCGAGATCCGAGGCATGGAGCCCGAGGCCGCGCAGGACCGCATCAACGCTCAGGTCCCGGACCACAAGCGCCTCGAGATCGCCGATGTCGTGATCGACACGGCCGGAACCCTCGAGGACACCGTCGCGCAGACGGATGCCCTCTGGAAGCAGCTCACGGGCGAGTGAGCGCGCCGGACTTCTCCGGTCACGTCCCGGGATCGCGTTCGTACCGGCGGCTCATCGCCGGGCTGTTCTTCGCCGGTGTCGCGACCTTCGCCCAGCTCTACGCCCTGCAGGCCGTGCTGCCCCAGGTGAGCGCCGACCTCGGCGTCCCTCCGGCGACCGCCGCACTCACGGTCTCGGCCGCGACCCTCGGCATCGCGATCGCCGTGGTGCCGTGGTCGACGGTCGCCGATCGGATCGGCCGCATCCCCGCGATGGCGATCGGCATCAGCGCTGCCACGGCCTTCGGACTCACAGCCCCCTTCAGCGGCGGGATCGAGATGCTGCTGATGCTGCGCCTCGCCGAAGGACTCGCGCTCGGCGCCGTGCCTGCTGTCGCGCTCGCGTACCTGAGCGAGGAGGTGCACGTCCGATACGTCGCCGCGGCCGCCGGCAGCTACACGGCGGGGACGACGGTCGGAGGGCTGTCCGGCCGCCTGATCGCGGGGCCCCTCGGCGAGACTTTCGGCTGGCGCGTCGGCGCCGGATGCGCGACCGTGCTGTGCGCGATCGCGGCCGTGCTGTTCCTGTGGCTCGCGCCGCGCGCACAGCGCTTCATCCCCGGCCGGCTTCGCACGGATGCCGGACCGGGTGCGCTCGCGCGCATGGCCGCAGCGGTGCGCTCACCGCGGCTGCTCGCGCTGTACGCCCAGGGCTTCCTGCTCATGGGCGCGTTCGTCGCCGTGTACAACTACCTCGGCTTCCACCTGCTCGGGCCGCCGTTCCTCCTGCCGGCCTGGCTGGTGACGCTGCTGTTCCTGGCGTACCTCGCCGGCACCGTGTCGTCTCCGTGGGCCGGTTCCCTGGCGTCCCGCTTCGGGCGGCGACGCGTGCTGCTCACGGCGATCGGCGTGTTCGGAGCCGGGGCCGCGATCATGCTCATCCCGCACCCGGTCGCGATCCTCGCCGGTCTGGTCGTCTTCACCGGCGGGTTCTTCGGCGCGCACGCGATCGCATCGAGCTGGGCACCCGTGATCGCCGATGCGGACAGCCGGGCCCAGGCGCCGTCGCTGTACTACTTCGCGTACTACGCCGGTTCCAGCCTGCTCGGGTGGGCGCTGGGCGTCGTGTTCGGGGCGAGCGGATGGAGCGCGTTCCTCATGGTCGTGATCGCGATGGGCGCCGTCTCGGCCGTCATCGCGGCGACGGTGCTGCGCCGGGATCCTCGATCCGTGGGACCTCACTGACCACCACGGCATCCCTCCGGCGCCGCCGGCGGATGAGCGCGACGACTCCGATGATCAGCGCGATGAGCAGGATGCCGGCGAGCACGGGGACGATGATCGCGAGGGCTGCGAGCAGGAATGACGCGCCGTCCTCCGCCGTGCTGAGCACGGGAGCGGCGAGACCGCCGGTGACCGTGTTCGCCGCCAGGCGCCCGGTGGCCTTCGTGATGTGCACGATGAGGGCGATGACGATGCCGGTGACGATGGGCACCCAGGTGTTCTGCGAGAAGAACGTCGTCGGATCGTCCACCGCGACCGTCTGGGCACTCGCGCCCGCGCCGAACACGATGCCGCCGGATGCGGGCCGCAGAACGCTCTGGATGACGTCGTTGATCGAGTCCAGCGCCGGGATCTTGTCGGCGACGATCTCGAGCACGAGGAGGGCGCCCAGGATCCACAGGGCGATGTCGCTGCCGATCCACGACCAGCCGGCCGGCAGGTTCACGGCGGGCAGGAACCTGTCGGCCAGTCCCAGCAGGAACAGCGGCATCCAGGCGTTGAGCCCGGCGGATGCCGCGAGGCTGGTGCCGATCAGGAACTCGATCACACGGACACTCTAGATCCGATGTCCGTAGGGGCGCATACGCTGGAGGAATGCAAACCACGCGCAGCGTCCGTCCCTTCGAGGTGGTCAGCGAGTACATGCCTGCCGGCGACCAACCGCAGGCGATCGCCGAGCTCGCGGCGCGCATCAACGCGGGCGAGACCGACGTCGTGCTGCTCGGTGCCACCGGCACCGGCAAGTCGGCGACGACGGCATGGCTGATCGAACAGGTGCAGCGCCCGACCCTCGTCATGGCGCACAACAAGACGCTCGCGGCCCAGCTCGCCAACGAGTTCCGCGAGCTCATGCCGAACAACGCCGTGGAGTACTTCGTCTCGTACTACGACTACTACCAGCCCGAGGCGTACGTGCCGCAGACGGACACCTTCATCGAGAAGGACTCGTCGATCAACGCCGAGGTCGAACGCCTCCGTCACTCCACGACGAACTCGCTCCTCAGTCGCCGCGACGTCGTCGTCGTCTCGACCGTGTCGTGCATCTACGGCCTCGGCGCGCCCGAGGAGTATCTGCGGGCGATGGTCGCGCTGCAGGTGGGGGAGCGCTACGACCGCGACGCGCTGATCCGCCAGTTCATCGCGATGCAGTACAACCGCAACGACGTCGACTTCTCACGCGGCAACTTCCGCGTCAGGGGCGACACGATCGAGATCATCCCCGTGTACGAGGAGCACGCGATCCGCATCGAACTGTTCGGCGACGAGATCGAGGCCCTGTACTCGCTGCATCCGCTCACGGGCGAGGTCATCGAGCGGCTCGATGCCGTCCCCATCTTCCCCGCCTCGCACTACGTGGCGGGAACCGACGTCGTCCAGCGCGCGATCGGAACCATCGAGGCCGAGCTCGCGGAGCGCCTGGCCGAGTTCGAGCGTCAGGGCAAGCTGCTCGAGGCTCAGCGTCTGCGCATGCGCACGACCTTCGATCTCGAGATGCTGCAGCAGCTCGGATTCTGCTCCGGCATCGAGAACTACTCGCGGCACCTCGACGGCCGTGAGCCGGGCGAACCGCCGCACACGCTTCTGGACTTCTTCCCTGACGACTTCCTCCTCGTGATCGACGAGTCGCACGTGACCGTGCCGCAGATCGGCGCCATGTACGAAGGCGACGCCTCGCGCAAGCGCACTCTCGTCGACCACGGCTTCCGGCTGCCGAGTGCGATGGACAACCGACCGCTCCGGTTCGACGAGTTCAAGAACCGGATCGGCCAGACCGTCTACCTGTCGGCGACCCCGGGCAAGTACGAGATGGGGATCGCCGACGGCGTCGTCGAGCAGATCATCCGTCCGACCGGACTCGTCGACCCCGAGATCATCGTCAAGCCATCGAAGGGGCAGATCGACGATCTGCTCGAAGAGATCCGGGTGCGCGTCGAGAAGGACGAGCGCGTGCTCGTCACGACGCTGACGAAGAAGATGGCCGAGGAGCTCACCGACTTCCTCGGCGAGCACGGCGTGCGGGTGCGGTATCTGCACTCCGACGTCGACACGCTGCGCCGCGTCGAGCTGCTCAGCGAGCTGCGCTCCGGCGTCTACGACGTGCTGGTCGGCATCAACCTGCTCCGCGAGGGCCTCGACCTTCCCGAGGTGTCTTTGGTCGCGATCCTGGATGCCGACAAGGAGGGCTTCCTGCGCTCCGGAACCTCGCTCATCCAGACGATCGGCCGCGCGGCCCGCAACGTGTCGGGTCAGGTGCACATGTACGCCGACAACATGACCGACTCGATGCGGAACGCCATCGAGGAGACCGATCGCCGACGCGAGAAGCAGATCGCGTACAACACTGAGAACGGCATCGATCCGCAGCCGCTGCGCAAGCGGATCGCCGACATCACGGATGTGCTCGCACGCGAAGCCTCCGACACGCAGGAGATGCTGCGCGGCAAGGGCAGGAACAAGTCCGGCAAGGGCAAGAGCCCGACGCCGCAACTGCGTCGCGACGGGATCGCCGCCGAAGGCGCCCAGCAGCTGGAGTCGACGATCGAGGACCTCTCCGCGCAGATGCTCGCCGCCGCCGACGAGCTCAAGTTCGAGCTCGCCGCCCGGCTGCGCGACGAGGTGCAGGACCTCAAGAAGGAACTGCGGGCCATGGAGCGCGCGGGCCACGCCTGAGCGAGGGGATTCCCGACCATGGATGACGCCGGAACCGAACTCGCCGACCGCGTGCGGGCATTGCTGATGTCCGAGCCGGGCCTCGAGGAGAAGCGCATGTTCGGCACCCGAGCCTTCCTCCTCGACGGCCGCATCCTCGTCGGCGCGCGCAAGCAGGGAGTGCTGCTCGTCCGTGTGACGGAGGAGAGGGGGTCGGCGCTGCTCACCGAGACGGGAGTCGCCATCGCGGTCATGGGCGCGAAGACGATGGGGCCGAGCTGGCTCGACGTGGCGGCGACCGCGATCGCGACCGATGAGGATCTCATGTTCTGGATCGACGCGGCCCGTGAGAGCGCCGCGGCCTGAGAGCAGTCGCTCAGGCCGGGCAGTGCATGAGCGGCTTCGGGCCGCTGCGGTCGATCTCGTGCTCGGTCATCGGATGACCGCACAGCGGGCAGGCGCGCTCGGCGCGCTGCGCGGCGGTCGGGGGAGGAGTCGACTCGTAGGGGCCGACCGCCGCAGGTCCGGCCAGCTTGATGAGGTTCGTGTTGAACCACTTGTACAGCCCGCCCGCCTCACGGATGCGTGTGCGCAGGGGCACTCGGTCTGAACTGTTCTCCATATCTCTTAGTGTACTAAGAATTAGGGGTCTATGTATAATCGAAGCGTGACCGCCGTCGACGACATGCTCAAGCTCGAGAACCAGCTGTGCTTCGCGCTGGTCACCGCCGCACGCAACGTGGTCGCGATCTACCGGCCGATCCTCGAGCCGCTCGGACTGACGCATCCGCAGTACCTCGTCATGCTCGCCCTGTGGGAGAGGTCGCCCCGGTCGCTCGCCGACCTCGCCGCCGATCTCGCCCTCGAGCCGGCGACGGTGTCGCCGCTCGTCAAGCGCCTCGAGAAGGAGGGACTCATCGCCCGCCAGCGCAGCAGCACCGATGAGCGCCGTCTCGACATCGGGCTGACGGCAGAGGGCGCACGGCTCCGCGAGCGCGCGCTCGACGTGCCGCGCCAGGTGATGGACGCGGTGCAGATGGACGTCGACCAGATCACCGCCCTGCGCGACGGATTGTCCCCATTCGCCGGTCGCACGGCCGTCTGATGATCGCCGGCCCGTAGGCTGGCAGGCATGACGCTGCCGCTCCCGAACGAGCCCAGGAGCGGCAGGTGAGGCGGGCGGCGACGGCGATCGGGCTCGTCGTGCTGTTCGTGATCGTCATGCTCGCGGCATCCGTTCAGGGCATCCCGCGGATCACGCCACCGGACTTCGCCGGGCCGGATACGCCGCCGCAGGAGCTTCCGCAGCCGAGCGGTTCGCCGACCGCCGGTCCGCTGCCGGAGCCGGAATCCGACCTGCTCAACACGATCATCGGCTTCGTCTTCCTGCTCATCGCGATCGCAGCCGGCGTTCTCATCGTGATCCTCATCGTCCGTGCGCTCATGCGCGCCTGGCGCGACCGGCCGCTGCGCCGCCGCGACGGCGGCGACGTCGACGTCGAGTCGACGGGCGAGGCGATCCTGCAGGAGCCCGATGCGGTCGCCCCGGCGATCCGCCGCGGTGTCGCCGGCGCGCTCCGATCCATCGCCGAGGGCGCTACGCCCACGGATGCGATCGTCGCCGCGTGGGTGGGTCTGGAGGAGAGCGCCAGCGACGCCGGGATCACCCGTGGTCGCAGCGAGACGCCGTCGGAGTTCGCGATGCGCATCATCACCCGCCGCGCCGGGATCACCGAGGCGGCGACGTCGCTGCTGGCGCTGTACGAACGCGTCCGCTTCGGCGGCCACGACGCCGATGAGCAGGACCGCGCCGCCGCTCGCGCAGCCCTGACCACGATCGAAGAGGGCTGGCGATGACCCGGCACCGCATCATCCCGTCGGTCTGCGCGGCCGTCGTGGCGGTGCTCGTGCTCCTGTTCGCGATCCGCGTCGAGCCCGCGTTCTCCGTCGCCTGGGCCGCCCTCGTCGGCGTGCTCTGGCTCTGCGCCGGTGTCGTCATTCCGCAGGATCCGCGCGCCGATGCCCCCGACATCCCCGCAGAGCCCGAGCGCCGGGGCACGGCGATCGCCCGCATGGCGTGGTCGCTCAACACCAGAACCGGTGAGGCGGGTGAGCTGATCACGCGCCGTGTGCGCGGCATCCTGCGCCATCGTCTGCAGCGTGATGGGCTCGACATCGACGACGAGGCCCATCGTGAGCGCATCGAGACGCGCATCGGCCCCGGGCTGTGGTCCCGGCTCACGGGCCAGGGTACGAACCGCCAGGACATCGAGCGCGCGCTCGACGCCATCGACCGGCTCTCGCCGAGCAAGGAGAAGGAATGAACGACAGCATCTCGATCGCAGAAACCGGAGAACGGATCCTCGCCGCCGTGCGATCGGTCGTCGTCGGCATGGACGATCCGCTCGAGATCGCTCTCGCGACGATCCTCGCCGGCGGGCACGTGCTCTTCGAGGACGTGCCCGGGCTCGGGAAGACTCTCGCGGCGCGCAGCCTGGCATCGGCGCTCGGACTCGACTTCCGCAGGCTCCAGTGCACGCCCGACATGCTCCCCGGCGACGTCACCGGGTCGTACGTCTACGCACCCGACAGCGGCGAGTTCGTCTTCCGACCAGGGCCCGTGTTCACCGGGCTCCTCCTGGCTGACGAGATCAACCGCACGACGCCGAAGACGCAGTCCGCGATGCTCGAGGCGATGGCCGAGCGCCAGGTGACGGTCGAGGGCAACAGCTTCCCGCTGCCCGCACCGTTCCATGTCATCGCGACCTCCAACCCGATCGAGTACGAGGGCACGTACGCGCTGCCGGAGGCTCAGCTGGACCGGTTCATGGTGCGCTTGACGGTGGGGTATCCGGAACCGGCCGGCGAGACGCAGATCCTCCTGAACCGCGTCGCGCGTCAGCAGGAGGCCACGAACGTGGCGCCGGTCATCGACTCCGCGCGCCTGGTTGCGGTGCAGCAGACAGTCGAGGCGATCCATGTGCATCCCGACATCGCCCAGTACTGCGTGGACCTCACGCGCGCCACCCGTCACGCGCAGAACGTCGCGGTGGGCGCCTCGCCACGCGGCTCGCTCGGGCTCCTGCTCCTGGGGCGCGCGCTCGCCGCCCTTGACGGCAGGGAGTTCGTCCGCCCCGACGACATCAAGCGGATCGCCGTCCCTGTGCTCGCGCATCGGCTCACGCTCACGCCGCAGGCCTGGGCGCAGGGCGTGAGCGCCGAGCAGATCGTCGCGAACGTCGTCGGTCAGGTGCCCGTCCCGCCGACGGTCGGCGCGCCTGCATGAGCGGACCCCGAACCGTACCGCCCCGCGGCGTCCGCTGGGCGCCGTCGGTCGTGATCGGGTTCTTGGGCGCGATCGCGCTGGCGGTCGCCGGACTGGTGTTCTCGCGCCCCGACGTCGCAGCGCTCGGACTCCCGCTCATCGTCGCGAGCGTCGCCGCGGCGTTCCGCAGGCAGGATGCCGCTCCGCTCGAGCTCCGGCTCGACGCCGTGGCCGGCTCTGACGACGACCTGCTCCGCACCGAGCTCCGCGCGACCGGGGGAGCGGAGCTCGCCGAGGTCGTGCTCGTGCAGGCGGAGCGCCGGCGTCGGCGTCTGGTCGTGCCCGCCGACGGCACCGCCGTCGCCGCGAGCAGCCGTGCTCTGCACTCGGGGCCGGTCACAGCGGTCGCGGTGGCCGCGCGCGGAGTCTCCGGCGACGGACAGCTGCTCGAGCCGGCGACCGCCGTCGTGACGCGGACCCGCAACGTCGCACCCCGTTCGACGACGCTGCAGGGGCTTCCGCTGTCGCCGCGGCTGACCGGCATGCACGGCAGTCATGAGGGCCGGCGGCTCGGGCAGGGCGGCGACTTCCGCGACATCCACCCGTTCGTGCCGGGCGACGAGCTGCGCCGGGTCGACTGGCGCGCCACGGCGCGGATGGCGCGTCGCCCCGGCGACCTGCTCGTGCGACGCACCAACACGCTCAGCGACGCCACCAACGTCATCGCGATGGACACGGCGGACGACCTCGGCACGGTGGTGGCGACGTGGGGGAGCGGCGACCTCGTGCGCAGCGGTCCGACGTCGCTGGATCTGTCGCGTCAGGCGGCCCGGTCCATCGCCGCGGCCGCGGTCGGCGCAGGGGACCGCGTGGCGCTCCACGTCCTGACCCACGGCGGCCGTTCAGTGCGCAGCGGTGCCGGTGCGCGGCACCTCGCCCGGGTGGAGGCGGCGATCGCGGCGACCGGGCCGGCGGGCGAGGACGCGCGCTTCCGGCGGACGCCTCCCGTGCCGCACGGATCGGTGATCTTCGTGCTCTCGACGTTCTTCGACGGGGCGGCATCCGACGTGTCGCTCATGTGGCGCGCGTCCGGACATCGCGTCGTCGCCGTGGACGTCCTCCCGGACCTGGACGTGGCGCGGCTGGGTCGCGAGCAGCGGATCGCGCTGCAGGTCGTGCTCGCCGAGCGCGACGACGTCCTGCACGACCTGCGCTCGTCAGGCGTCGACGTCGTGCCGTGGCGGGAGAACCCGGCAGGAGCACTGGTGGCTGCGGCGAGGGTGAGACGATGAGCGCGCGCGGACGAGAGCTCGACGGCATCAGGATGCCGGCGGCGGTGCCCGGTGCCGTCCTGCACGTCCTGCTGCCCGTCGTCGCGGCGGCCGCCGCGCAGACGGGCGTCGACATCATCGGCTGGCGGATCGCGGTCCTCGTCTTCGCGGTTCTGGGGATGCTGTTCCCGCAGACCCTGGGCGGGTGGCTGTCGATCGGGTGCCTGGCCGTCGGGATGCTGCTGGGCGAACCCGACGTCGCCGTCACGATGCTCATGGTGCTGTTCGTGCACCTGATGCACGTGCTCTCGGCGCTGCTGCCGGTCGTCCCGTGGCGGGGGAGAGTCGTTCTCTCTGCGCTTCGGCCGACGCTGAGGCGGCTGCTGCTCGGACAATTGGTCATCCAGCCGGTCACGCTGGGGGTGATGCTCGTGCAGCAGGCCGGCGGGACGGCGATCGGCGGTTCGGTTCTGCTCGGAGCTGCGGCCGTCGTCGGGATCGTCGCCCTGTTCGCGCCCAGTGTCCGTGGCCGCTCGTAGACTTGTCCGGTGCCTATCGTCCCCGTCGCCAGCTCCGGAAAACTCAGTGTCCGCGGTGCCCGCGTCCACAACCTCAAGAACGTCGACATCGACATCCCCAGGGATTCGCTCGTCGTCTTCACCGGCCTGTCCGGGTCGGGCAAGTCGAGCCTCGCGTTCGACACGATCTTCGCCGAAGGGCAGCGCCGCTACGTCGAGTCTCTGAGCGCGTACGCCCGGCAGTTCCTGGGTCAGGTGGATCGGCCGGACGTCGACTTCATCGAGGGCCTCAGCCCCGCGGTGTCGATCGACCAGAAGTCGACCAACCGCAATCCGCGCTCGACGGTCGGCACGATCACCGAGATCTACGACTACATGCGACTGCTGTGGGCGCGCATCGGCATCCCGCACTGCCCGCAGTGCGGTGAGCGCATCCAGCGTCAGACGGTGCAGCAGATCGCCGACCAGCTCATGGAGCTGCCCGAGCGCACCCGGTACCAGATCGTCGCCCCGGTCGTCTCGCAGAAGAAGGGCGAGTTCGTCGACCTGTTCCGCGAGCTGGGCGCCAAGGGCTACTCGCGCGCGATCGTCGACGGCGATCTCATCCAGCTCGCAGAACCCCCCACGTTGAAGAAGAGCTACAAGCACGACATCGCCGTGGTCGTCGACCGTCTCGTGGCATCCGACGACATCCTCGGCCGCGTCACCGATTCGGTCGAGACCGCGCTCGGACTCGCGGGCGGGGTCGTGCAGGTGAACTACGTCGACGAAGAGGGGGATGCCGCGTGGCAGTCCTTCTCCGAGAAGCTCGCCTGCCCGAACGGGCACGCGATCACGCTCACCGAGATCGAGCCGCGCACGTTCTCGTTCAACGCGCCCTTCGGCGCATGCCCGACCTGTTCGGGACTGGGCACCCGCATGTCCGTCGACGTCGACCTCATGCTCGGCGACGAGGAGCTGTCCATCCGCGAGGGCGTCATCATCCCGTGGACGACCCAGGGCAAGGGCCTGTTCCAGTACTACGAGCGCCTGCTCGAAGGTCTCGCGAGCGACCTGAACTTCTCGCTCGACACCCCGTGGCGCGACCTGCGGGTCGACGTGCAGGATGCCGTGCTGCGTGGAGACAACTACAAGGTCACGGTCAAGTGGAAGAACCGCTACGGACGCGAGATGCGCTACGCCTCCGGGTTCGAGGGCGTTGTGCCCTACATCGAGCGGCAGTACGCCCAGGCCGAGAGCGACAACCAGCGCGCGCGCTGGGCCGAGTACCTGCGCGAGGTCCCGTGCCCCGTGTGCGACGGCAACCGGCTCAAGCCCGAGGTCCTCGCCGTGCAGGTGCACGGCCACTCGATCGCCGAGGTGTCCCACCTGAGCCTCGCCGACGCGCGCGACTTCATGGAGACGCTGACGCTCACCGACCGCGAGGCGAAGATCGCTGCCCAGGTGCTGCGCGAGATCCGTCTGCGCCTGGACTTCCTCCTGCAGGTCGGCCTGAACTACCTGAACCTCAGCCGATCGGCCGGTTCGCTCTCGGGTGGCGAGGCGCAGCGCATCCGCCTCGCCACCCAGATCGGGTCGGGACTCACCGGCGTCCTCTACGTCCTCGACGAGCCGTCGATCGGCCTGCACCAGCGCGACAACCGCCGCCTCATCGAGACGCTGCAGAAGCTGCGCGATCTCGGCAACACGCTCATCGTCGTCGAGCACGACGAAGAGACCATCGAAGCGGCCGACTGGGTCGTCGACATCGGGCCGGGCGCAGGCGTCAACGGCGGAGGCGTCGTGCACTCGGGGCCGTACTCGGCGCTGCTCGGCGACACCGACTCGATGACCGGGGACTACCTGTCGGGCCGGCGCGAGATCCCGACGCCCAAGAAGCGCCGCAAGATCGACAAGAAGCGGCAGCTCACCGTCGTCGGCGCGCGTGAGAACAACCTCAAGAACGTCACGGCGGAGTTCCCGCTCGGCGTTCTCACGGCGGTGACTGGAGTCAGCGGTTCCGGCAAGTCCTCGCTGGTCAACGACATCCTGTACCGCGTCCTCGCCTCGAAGCTCAACGGCGCGCGCACGCTTGCCGGCAAGCACACCCGCGTGACGGGGCTCGACAACCTCGACAAGGTCGTCCACGTCGACCAGGCGCCGATCGGCCGCACGCCGCGCTCGAACCCGGCCACCTACACCGGCGTGTTCGACCGCATCCGTTCGCTGTTCGCCGAGACCCCTGAGGCGAAGGTGCGCGGCTACCAGCCGGGCCGGTTCAGCTTCAACGTCAAGGGCGGCCGCTGCGAGGCGTGCTCGGGCGACGGCACGATCAAGATCGAGATGAACTTCCTCCCCGACGTCTACGTCGACTGCGAGGTCTGCCACGGCAAGCGCTACAACCGCGACACCCTGGCCGTGCACTACAAGGGCAAGAACATCGCCGACGTGCTCGAGATGCCGATCGAAGAGGCGGCCGAGTTCTTCGAGCCGATCCAGGCGATCCACCGCTACATGAAGACGCTCGTCGACGTCGGTCTCGGGTACGTCCGCCTCGGCCAGTCCGCGACGACGCTCTCGGGCGGTGAGGCGCAGCGAGTCAAGCTCGCCACCGAGCTTCAGCGCCGCAGCAACGGACGCAGCATCTACGTGCTCGACGAGCCGACCACCGGGCTCCACTTCGAAGACGTGCGCAAGCTCCTCGAGGTGCTGAACGGGCTGGTCGACAAGGGCAACACTGTGATCGTCATCGAGCACAACCTCGACGTCATCAAGTCCGCGGACTGGGTCATCGACCTCGGACCCGAGGGCGGCTCGGGCGGTGGAGAGGTCCTGGCGACCGGAACACCGGAGCAGATCGCCCGCGTCGAAGAGAGCCACACCGGCCTCTTCCTGGCGGAGATCCTCGGCGAGGGGCGCGGAGCCCGCAAGGCCAGCTGATGGCCGACGTCCTCCCGTACAAGCCGAAGCAGGGCGAGATCCCGACCGAGCCGGGCGTCTACCGCTTCCGTGACGCACAGGGCCGGGTGCTGTACGTCGGCAAGGCGAAGAACCTGCGTCAGCGCCTGTCGAATTACTTCGCCCCGTTGCGCACGCTGCATGAGCGGACGCGCCGTATGGTGACGACGGCCGCATCCGTGGAGTGGACGGTCGTGCCGACTGATGTCGACTCCCTGCAGCTCGAGTACATGTGGATCAAGGAGTTCGATCCGCCGTTCAACGTGCGCTACAAGGACGACAAGTCGTACCCGTTCATGGCGATCACCCTCGGCGACGAAGCTCCGCGCGTGATGGTCACGCGCAACCGCAAGATCCCCGGTGCTCGCTACTTCGGCCCCTATCCGAAGGTGTGGGCGGTGCACGAGACGATCGATCTGATGATCAAGGCGTTCCCGATCCGCACCTGCTCGGATGCGAGCTACAAGCGCGCGATGGCGACGGGGCGTCCGTGCTTCCCCGGGCAGATCGGCAAGTGCGGCGGACCGTGCTCGATGACGGTGACCATCGAGGAGCACCGGGCGATCGTCGACGACTTCGTGGCGTTCATGGCGGGCGGCGACGAGCGCTTCACGAAGGAGCTCACGCGGCGGATGCGGGCGGCATCGACCGCGATGGACTACGAAGCCGCCGCGAAGTACCGCGATCAGCTCGCATCCATCGACGCCGTGCTCGGCAAGAGCGCGCTCGTGCTGCCTGCGGACGAGGACGCCGACCTGTTCGGCATCGCCGAGGACGAACTCGCCGCGACCGTGCAGCACTTCACGATCCGCGGCGGACGCGTCCGCGGCGTCCGCGCGACGACGATCGAGAAGGAGATCGACATCTCCGGCGCCGAGCTCGTCGATCAGGTGCTGCAGCGGGCCTATGGCGAGGGCGTCGACATCCCTCGTCGCGTCCTCGTGCCCTCCCTTCCCGACGATGCGGCCGAACTCGAGCTGTGGCTGCAGGAGCGCCGGGGGCGCCGGGTCGAGATCGCGGTCGCCCAGCGCGGGCAGCGCGCCGAGCTCATGCGCACGGCGACGCTGAACGCGCAGCAGGCGCTGATCAGGCACAAGACCAGGCGCACCAGCGACTACGTCGCGCGCACGCAGGCGCTCACCGACCTGCAGGAGGCGCTCGACCTCGAGACCGCGCCGCTGCGCATCGAGTGCTTCGACATCTCGCACCTCGGGGGGACGAACGTGGTCGCCTCGATGGTGGTGTTCGAGGACGGCCTGCCGCGCAAGGACCAGTACCGGTCCTTCAACATCGCCGAGACGACGGACGACACCGACTCGATGTATCAGGTGCTGATGCGCCGGCTGGCGTATCTCGACAGGCCCGAGCCTGAGGACCAGGGCGATGCAGCCGTCGTGACGGACCCGCTCGCCACTGACGCGGAGGTCGTGACGACGCGCAAGCGGCCCCGGTTCTCGTACCCGCCGCAGCTGCTCCTCGTCGACGGAGGCAAGCCCCAGGTCGAGGCCGCCGCCCGCGCGCTGCGCGACTCCGGGCACACCGAGATCGGCCTGTGCGGCATCGCCAAGAGGCTGGAGGAGGTGTGGCTGCCCGGCGACGACTTCCCGGTGATCCTGCCCCGCACGAGCGAGGCCCTGTACCTGCTGCAGCGCCTGCGCGATGAGGCCCACCGATTCGCGATCACCCACCAGCGCAAGCGCCGGCGGCGCGACATCTCCACGGTCCTCGAGGAGGTCCCCGGTCTCGGCGCCGCGCGCATCAAGACGCTCCTGAAGCACTTCGGTTCGGTCGCCGCGCTCAAGGGAGCGACCCCCGATGCGATCCAGGAGGTGCCGGGTATCGGCCCGACGCTGGCGCAGAGCATCCACACACGCCTGCGGAGTGGATAGGCTGGTCTCCACAGCGAGAAGGAGCCCCGTGATGTCCGCCGAGGAGAAGAACGAATTCCTCATCGTCACCGGCATGTCCGGTGCCGGACGATCGACCGTCGCGAACGCGCTCGAGGACCTCGGCTGGTACGTGGTCGACAACCTTCCGCCGCAGATGCTCCGCCCGCTGCTCGATCTGACCGACCTGGGTGGCGGAGCCCTCCCGAAGGTCGCCGCGGTCGTCGACGTGCGCGGACGAAATCTGTTCAACGACTTCCCCGAGGTCGCGCGTGCGCTCCGTTCCCGCGGCAGCGTCCGGGTGGTGTTCCTGGATGCGTCCGATGACGTGCTCGTGCGCCGGTTCGAGTCCGTGCGCCGGCCGCATCCGCTGCAGGAGGACGGCACGCTGCTCGACGGCATCCGTCTGGAGCGCTCCCGCCTCACACTCGTCCGCGAAGCGGCCGACATCGTCATCGACACGTCCTCGCTGAACATCCATCAGCTCGCGACGCAGGTGTCCGAGACCTTCTCGGAGGAGGGTGCCGCGAGGCACCGGCTGACCATCCTCAGCTTCGGCTTCAAATACGGGCTGCCCACGGACGTCGATCTCGTCGCCGACATGCGATTCCTGCCGAACCCCTATTGGAACGACGACCTGCGTGGTCTCACCGGCCAGGACGAGCCGGTGCGCGACTACGTGCTCGCGCAGGAGGGCGCCGCGGAGTTCCTGGACGCGTACGCCGCCGCACTCGTCCCCGTCCTCGAGGGATACCAGCGCGAGAACAAGGGGCACTCGACGGTCGCGATCGGCTGCACGGGCGGCAAGCACCGTTCCGTGGCGATGGCCGCGGAGCTCGCGAAGCGCCTGTCCGAGATCCCCGGCATCGCGGTCAGCGTGCGGCACCGGGATCTCGGACGCGAGTGAGGCGCAGAGGCGACGGACGGTAAACTGATGGTTTGCGTCGCGATCCGACGCGCGAAGCTTTCCAAGGAGTCCCGTGGCACTTACCACCGATGTCAAGGCTGAGCTCGTCAGCATCCGCAATGCACCGCCCACGGTGCGCGTCGCGGAGGTCACCGCGATCCTCCGGTTCGCCGGAGGCCTGCATTCGATCGCCGGCCGTGTCGCGGTCGAGGCCGAGGTGGATGCCGATCTGCTGGCGCGCCGGGTCGCCCGCGACCTCGCCGAGATCTACGGCGTCCGCCCCGAGATCGCCCAGGTGCAGTCCGCAAGCGCACACGACGGTGCGCGGTACGCGGTCCGCGTGATCGGTGCGGGGGAGACCCTCGCCCGGCAGACCGGACTGCTCGACCAGCGCCGCCGGCCCGTCCGCGGGCTGCCCAACCGCCTGACGACCGGATCCCGCGAAGAGATCGCCGGACTGTGGCGCGGAGCGTTCCTCGCAGCAGGAACCCTCTCCGACCCCGGTCGCTCGGCCATGCTCGAGGTGTCGTGCCCGAGCTCCGAGGCGGCGATGGCGCTCGTCGGCGCCGCTCACAGGCTCGGCGTCGCCGCCAAGGCCCGCGAAGTGCGCGGGATGCCACGCGTCGTCGTCCGCGACGGCGAGGCCATCCGCTCGGTCCTCGCCCAGATGGGCGCCGTCAAGACCGCAGCGGCGTGGGAGGAGATGCGCCAGCGCCGCGAGGTCCGCGCGGGCGTGAACCGGCTCGTCAACTTCGACGATGCGAATCTGCGCCGCTCGGCTCAGGCCGCCGTCGCCGCGTGCGCGCGCGTCGAGCGCGCCCTCGAGATCCTCGGCGACACCGTGCCCGACCACCTGCGCATGGCGGGCGAGCTGCGCCTCGCGCACCGCGACGCGAGCCTGGACGAGCTCGGTCACCACGCGGATCCGCCGCTGACCAAGGACGCGGTCGCCGGCCGCATCCGGCGCCTGCTCGCCATGGCCGACAAGCGCGCCCAGCACGACGGCATCCCCGGCACCGAGTCGGCCGTGCCGGCCGGTCTCGACGTATAGCCGTCGCCGGCGGGTCGGGAAAAACCGGCCGTCATCCGCGGAAGCATCCTGGCCGCGTCCGTGTTGTCGTCACTAGGATGAAGAAGTCTGCTCCGTGCCGCATTCGGGTGGCGCGGAGGAACCGACAAGCGCCGCGGCGCGGCGCGGATTGGATGAAAAGCGACATGGCTACGTACACGCTCCCCGACCTCCCCTACGACTTCGCGGCGCTGGAACCGCACATCAGCGGCAAGATCATGGAGCTGCACCACGACAAGCACCACGCGACGTACGTGAGCGGTGCCAACGCGGCGCTCGACGCCCTCGCCGAGGCTCGTGACAGCGGCAACCTCGCCAACGTCAACAAGCTCGAGAAGGACCTCGCGTTCAACCTCGGCGGTCACGTCAACCACTCGATCTTCTGGACCAACCTGTCGCCGAACGGCGGCGGCCAGCCCGAGGGCGAGTTGAAGGCGGCCATCGACGAGTTCTTCGGCTCGTTCGAGAAGTTCCAGGCCCACTTCACGGCTGCGGCCACCGGCATCCAGGGCTCCGGCTGGGCCGTCCTCAGCTGGGACGCGATCGGTCAGCGCCTGATCATCCAGCAGCTGTTCGACCAGCAGGCCAACACCGCCCAGGGCACGATCCCGCTGTTCCAGCTCGACATGTGGGAGCACGCCTTCTACCTCGACTACCTCAACGTGAAGGCCGACTACGTCAAGGCCGCATGGAACATCGCCAACTGGGAGAACGTCGCGCAGCGTCTCGACGTCGCCCGCAAGCAGACGAACGGGCTGCTGGTACTGTCGTAATCAAGACGGGCGTCCCGACGGTTCGCCCGTCGGGACGCCGTTGTCCATTCCCCCGAAAACGCGCTCTCCGCGCATGACAATCAGGAGATTCCTTTGTCTGTCAAGATCGGCATCAACGGCTTCGGCCGTATCGGACGCAACTTCTTCCGCGCGGCTCTCGCGCAGGGTGCGGACCTCGAGATCGTCGCAGTGAACGACCTCACCGACAACAAGACGCTCGCGCACCTGCTCAAGTACGACTCGGTCGGCGGCGTCCTCGACGCGGAGATCAGCTACGACGACGACAGCATCACGGTGAACGGCAAGCAGATCAAGGCCTTCGCCGACCGCGACCCCGCGAACCTCCCGTGGGGCGAGCTCGGCGTCGACATCGTCATCGAGTCGACCGGCTTCTTCACCAAGGCCGAGGCCGCCAAGAAGCACATCGATGCAGGCGCCAAGAAGGTCATCATCTCGGCACCCGGCACGGGCGTCGACGCCACCTTCGTCATGGGCGTCAACGAGGACTCGTACGACCCGGCCGCGCACAACATCATCTCGAACGCGTCGTGCACGACGAACTGCCTCGCCCCTCTCGCGAAGGTGTTCAACGACGAGTTCGGCATCGAGCGCGGTTTCATGATGACCGCGCACGCCTACACCGCCGACCAGAACCTGCAGGACGGCCCGCACGGCGACCTGCGCCGCGCACGCGGTGCCGCGATCAACATCGTCCCGGCCTCCACGGGTGCAGCCAAGGCGATCGGCGAGGTCCTGCCGGAGCTCAACGGCAAGCTCAGCGGCTCGTCGTACCGCGTCCCGGTTCCCACCGGCTCGATCGTCGACCTCACCCTCATCGCGGACCGCGACGACCTGACGGCCGACGAGGTCAACGCCGCGTACAAGAAGGCCGCCGCCGACGGCCGCCTGGCCGGCTTCCTCCAGTACAACGAGGACCCGATCGTCTCGAGCGACATCCAGGGCAACCCGCACTCGTCGATCTTCGACTCGACCCTGACCAACGTCAGCGGCAACCTCGTCAAGGTCTCCAGCTGGTACGACAACGAGTGGGGCTACTCCAACCGTCTCGTCGACCTGACCGAGTACGTCGCCGAGCGCATCTGAGGCTCCCATGACCCTGCGCACCCTGGAATCACTGGGTTCGCTCGAGGGCAAGCGCGTCATCGTCCGTTGTGACCTGAACGTCCCCCTGAAGGACGGCGTCATCACGGACGATGGCCGCGTTCGCGCCTCGTTGCCGACTCTGAAGACGCTCATCGAGGCCGGCGCACGTGTCGTCGTGTGCTCGCACCTGGGTCGCCCCGACGGCGCCCCAGACCCGCAGTACAGCCTCGCACCGGTCGCGAAGCGGCTGTCCGAGCTGCTCGAGCAGCCGGTCGCCTTCGCCTCGGACACCGTCGGCGAGTCGGCCCGCGAGACTGTGGCTGGGCTCGAGAACGGCGAGGTCGCTGTCATCGAGAACCTGCGGTTCAACCCAGGGGAGACCGCGAAGGACGATGCCACCCGCCAGGAGTTCGCCGGCGAGCTCGCACAGCTCGGCGACGTGCTCGTCTCGGACGGCTTCGGCGTCGTGCACCGCAAGCAGGCCAGCGTCTACGACTTGGCCGAGATCCTGCCGTCCGCGGCGGGTCTGCTGATCGCGACCGAGCTGGACGTCCTCGACCGCCTCACGGAGAAACCCGAGCGCCCGTACACGGTCGTCCTCGGCGGTTCCAAGGTCAGCGACAAGCTCGGCGTCATCTCGCACCTGCTGCCGCGCGTCGACCGTCTGCTCGTCGGCGGGGGGATGCTGTTCACGTTCCTCGCGGCGCAGGGTCATGCGGTGGCATCCAGCCTCCTCGAGAAGGACCAGCTCGACACCGTCCGCGGCTACCTCGCAGAGGCCGCCGATCGCGGCGTCGAGATCGTCCTGCCGACGGACGTGGTCGTCGCCGCGTCGTTCGCGGCGGATACCGACCACGAGACCGTCGCTGCGGATGCCATCGAGGAGAGCTCGTTCGGCGCATCCGGCATCGGCCTCGACATCGGGCCCGACACGGCTGCGGCGTTCGCCGACGCGATCCGCAGCTCGAAGACGGTGTTCTGGAACGGGCCGATGGGCGTGTTCGAATTCCCGGCGTTCGCCGCGGGGACCAAGGCCGTCGCGCAGGCGCTGACCGAGGTCGACGGGCTCGGCGTCGTCGGCGGCGGCGATTCGGCCGCTGCCGTGCGTCAGCTCGGCTTCGACGATGACCGGTTCGGTCACATCTCGACGGGCGGAGGCGCGAGCCTCGAGTTCCTCGAGGGCAAGAAACTACCCGGCCTGGAGGTGCTCGGATGGGCATGAACGCCCGTACCCCGCTGATCGCGGGCAACTGGAAGATGAACCTGGACCACCTGCAGGCGGTCGCGTTCGTGCAGAAGCTGCACTGGGCGCTCAAGGATGCCAAGCACGAGGACGGCTCGGTCGAGGTGGCGGTGTTCCCGCCGTTCACCGACATCCGCAGCGTGCAGACGCTGATCGACGCGGACAAGATCCCGTTCGCGCTCGGTGCGCAGGACCTGTCGGCGCACGATTCCGGCGCCTACACGGGCGAGGTCTCGGGCGCGTTCCTCGCCAAGCTCGATGCGAAGTACGTCATCATCGGCCACTCGGAGCGTCGTGAGTACCACGCCGAGTCCGACGAGGTCGTCGCCGCCAAGGTCCAGGCTGCGCTCAAGCACGGCCTCGTGCCGGTGATCTGCGTGGGCGAGACCGCGGAGGACCTCGAGAAGTTCGGGGCGAGTGCGGTTCCCGCCGGCCAGTTGGAGGCTGCGCTGAAGGGCGTGCCCGCGTCCGCGGACATCGTCGTCGCGTACGAGCCGGTCTGGGCGATCGGATCCGGTCAGGCCGCGACGCCGCAGCAGGCTCAGGACGTCTGCGCGGCTCTGCGCGGCGTGCTCGCGAAGACCCTGGACGAGGATGCCGCTGCGCGCACCCGCATCCTGTACGGCGGTTCGGTCAAGGCGGCGAACATCGCCAGTTTCATGCGCGAGCCCGATGTGGACGGTGCACTGGTCGGCGGCGCGAGCCTCGTGGTCGACGATTTCGCCGCGATCATCCGGTTCGAGAAGCACGTCGGCGTCTGAGCGGTGACGGGGCTCGGCCCCGTCACCCGCGTATACTTGGCACTTACGGGCAACCACCTGTCCCTTCGAAAGGCTCTCCCTCGTGGCAATTCTTGAGTTCGTCCTGCAGGTCCTGCTGGGTGTCACCAGCGTCCTGCTGACACTCCTCATCCTTCTCCACAAGGGCCGCGGCGGCGGTCTGTCCGACATGTTCGGCGGTGGCATGACGACGGCGGTCGGCTCCTCGGGCCTCGCCGAGCGCAACCTCAACCGATTCACCATCGTCCTGGCACTCGTGTGGTTCGTCTCCATCGTCGCGCTGGGCCTCATCACGAAGCTCGAGGTGATCTGACATGGCCACAGGAGGCAACGCCATCCGCGGAACCCGCGTGGGTTCCGGCCCGATGGGGGAGCAGGACCACGGCTACCACGCGGACCGGATCGCCGTGTCGTACTGGGACGGACTCGGCAACGAGACCGTCCGCTACTTCGCGGCCGGGCTCCCCGACGAGGAGATCCCCGAGACGATCGATCACCCGCAGTCGGGCCTCCCGGCAGGGCGCGACAAGAACAACCCGCCGGAGCTCGCCAAGAACGAGCCCTACAAGACGCACCTCGCCTACGTGAAGGAGCGCCGCACGGACGACGAGGCGGCGCAGCTCCTCGACGAGGCCCTGACGCAGCTGCGCGAGCGCCGCGGCCAGGCCTGAGCCACTCGCAGCGAAGCCGTCACGATCTCCGGATCGTGGCGGCTTCGTCGTTCTCGTGCGCCCTCAGCGACAGCCCGCCGCGGCGTCGATGAGCGACTGCGACGGAGCGCCGTACGCCGACGTGCCGTTCGCGTCGTCGGTGAATCCCTTGCTGATCGCCCAGGCGGTCGCCCAGGCCTCGATCGTGCCGCGGTCCGAGTCGTCGTACATGCCCTCGCATTTGACGCTGATCGCATGCCCGACCTCGTGCGCGACGAGGGCGCGGCTACGGTCTCCGGGCCAGTACGCCGCGACGGAGTCCGACAGCTCGATCGTCGAGTACCCGGGGTCGCCGTACCACCAGGTGGCGTAGCCGCCCATGCTGTCTCCGTACCCGTAGCCGTTCACGAGCGGCGACCAGTCGAAGTCCAGCAGCACACCGGGGGCGAGCTCTCTGGCGAACGCCTCGATCTCGGTGCGGGCCTCGAGCAGCGGTCCCTGTTTCTCGGCGATCTCCGCCTTCTCCGAGGACAGCATCGCCGCAGCGGCCGACTCCAGGTCGGTGTACGCGGCGACCGTCGTCGCATCCATGCTCACGGCGCCGTCGAGGGCACCGGCTGCGCGGCGCAGCGCGATGATGTCGGGATTGCGCGCCGAGATGTGCTGCGCCTCGAAGTCGCTCGCGGATCCGGCCGCCGACAGCACAGCGGCCACGCCCGCCTCGTCCAGGGCCGCCGCGGTCGCCTGCGCGCGGTCGCGCGCCTCATCGAAGGCGCCGGCCTGTGCGCGGGCATCCGCGCCCTCCTCGTCGAGCTGCGACGCCGCGCCGAACAGCTCCCACGCCCACGCCGGCTTGTCCTCCGCACGGGGGAGGACGTCATCCGTCAGCGCGGCGGCGTCAGCGGAGGCCTGTTCGGCAGCGGCGGATGCGTCGTCGAGCACGGCAGCGCTCTCGGCATCCATCAACCGGTCGGTCCTCGCCGAGGTCACCTCTGCCGCGGCATCCATCGTCTCGGTGAGCGAGGACGCGGCTTCCGCGAGACCGTCCTGACCGGCCTCGGCCCGGTCGACCGCATCGTCGAAGGCGACGAGCGCCTCGTCGTAGCCCACGTTCGCACCCCACTGGATGCCGGCGCACGCGACGCCCACGACCACGACGCCGAGCGCAACCCACCACCACCGGCGGGAGCGGCGCGGCGAGCGAGGAACGGCCACGGCATGCTGTGCCGTGCCGCCGAGGATCGGACCGAAATGGTGTCCGCCCGGCGCGGAGGGAACCAGTGACTCTGCCACGAGTTCTCCTCCTGACGGGGAAGTGGAGGGGATGACGGGAATCGAACCCGCGTCATTAGTTTGGAAGACTAAGGCTTTACCATTAAGCTACATCCCCATTTCGGCGCGTCGCCGAGCAGAGCGCCTCGTAAAGCATAGCGGACGTTGGAAGCCCTCCTGTCCGTTAGACTCGACAAGGCCGTTTCCCCGCGCGGGTTCAACCGGGGCGTAGCTCAGCTTGGTAGAGCGCCCGCTTTGGGAGCGGGAAGTCGCAGGTTCAAATCCTGTCGCCCCGACCACGGCCCTCACGAACCTCAGGCCGCGCCTGTCGCGCGGAAATCCAAAGGAGAACACACCAGCATGGCGAACAGCACCGTCGAGAAGCTGAACCCGACCCGGGCCAAGCTCACCATCACGGTCACCCCGGACGACCTCAAGCCCTCGATCGCGCACGCGTACGAGCACATCGCTCAGGACGTCCAGATCCCCGGCTTCCGCAAGGGCAAGGTCCCCGCCCCCATCATCGACCAGCGCATCGGTCGCGGCGCCGTCATCGAGCACGCCGTCAACGAGGGCCTCGACAAGTTCTTCCGCGAGGCAGCGGCGGAGCAGAGCCTGCGCATCGTCGGCCGCCCGTCGGCCGACATCACGCAGTGGCCGAACGAGAAGGACTTCTCCGGCGACCTGATCGTCGAGATCGAGGTCGACGTGCGCCCCGAGATCGAGGTGCCCGAGCTCTCCGAGATCACCCTCACCGTCGACGCCGTCGAGGCCGACGAGGCCGCGCTCACCGAGGAGCTCGACAAGCTGCGCGCTCGCTTCGGCACGCTGATCCCCGTCGAGCGCCCCGCGGCGAAGGGCGACTTCGTCGAGCTCGACCTCGTCGCCACGATCGACGGCGCCGAGATCGACCGTGCCGAGGGCGTCTCGTACGAGGTCGGCTCCGGCGAGCTCCTCGAGGGCATCGACGACGCCATCGAGTCGCTCACCGCCGGTGAGGACACCACGTTCCGCTCCAAGCTCGTCGGCGGCGACCACGCCGGTGAAGAGGCCGAGGTCTCCGTCAGCATCAAGTCCGTCAAGGAGCGCGAGCTTCCCGAGGCCGACGACGACTTCGCCCAGATCGCCAGCGAGTTCGACACCATCGCCGAGCTGCGCGACAGCCTCGCCGAGCGCGTGAACGAGCAGGGCGTCTTCACTCAGGGCTCGGCTGCTCGCGACCAGCTCATCGAGACGCTGCTCGAGAAGATCGAGATCCCCGTCCCGCCGCAGCTCATCGAGGACGAGGTGCACAACCACCTCGAGTCCGAGAACCGTCTCGAGGACGACGAGCACCGCGCCGAGGTCACCGAGGCCAGCGAGAAGCAGTTCCGCACGCAGGTGCTGCTCGACACGATCGCCGAGCAGGCCGATGTGCAGGTGTCGCAGGAGGAGCTCAGCTCGTACCTGATCCAGTCCGCCGCGCAGTACGGCATGGCTCCGCAGGAGTTCGTCGAGGCGCTGCAGTCCTCGAACCAGCTGCCGGCGCTCGTCGGCGAGGTCGCCCGCAACAAGGCTCTCGCCATCGCGCTGGGCAAGGTCAATGTCGTCGACTCGAAGGGCGACAAGGTCGACCTGTCGAGCCTGGTCGCCGTCGAGGACGAGGACGAGGCCGCCGAGGCTCCGGCCGAGGAGAAGCCCGCCAAGAAGGCTCCGGCCAAGCGCCGCACTGAGCCTGTCGAAGAGAAGCCCGCCGCGAAGAAGGCGCCGGCGAAGAAGGCCGACGACGCCGCTGACGAGAAGCCGGCCGCGAAGAAGGCTCCGGCCAAGAAGCCGGCGGCCAAGAAGGCACCCGCGAAGAAGGCTGCCGACAAGGCCGAGTGATCGCACACTGATCATCACGAAAGGGCGGATGCTTCGGCATCCGCCCTTTCGCATACGAGGAGGACCATGACGACCTGGGAAGAGCGCATCGACGAGGTGTGGGCGGTTGCGGCGAACGAGCTCGCGGGCGACGAGGTCATCGCCCGCATCGATGCCCTCGCCGCGGAACGCGGCCAGGACGATGCACGCGCCGAGTTCGAGCGCGCGGGTGCGCGGGATTCTGCCGGTCGACCTCTCGAGGCGATACCGCTGTACCGCCGGGCGCTGGAGCTCGGTCTCGACGCCGAGCACGAGCCGCAGGCGATCATCCAGCTCGCGAGCTCACTGCGCAACGTCGGCGAGACCGATGAGGCGCTCGTCCTCCTCGAGCGCGCGAACGCCGACGCACCGGACTCGCCGTACCGCGACGCCGTCGCCGTATTCCATGCGCTCGCACTGGCGAGTTCCGGCGCGCCCTACCGTGCCCTCTCCGTCGCCCTGCTCGCGCTCGTGCCGCATCTGCCGCGCTACCACCGCTCGATGACGGCGTACGCGCGCGAGATCGGCGAGCGCGACACCTGATATGCCGACGGCGAACACGGCCTGGGCGCCGCGTCGCCGCCGGTAGATTCGAATCACCGAACACGGAAAACAGGAGCGTGAAATGGCTGCAGAACCCCTGGTCGCGACAAGTGTCTTCGACAGGCTGCTGAAGGATCGCATCATCTGGCTGGGCTCAGAGGTGCGGGACGAGAACGCCAATGAGATCTGCGCGAAGATCCTTCTTCTCGCCGCAGAGGACTCAGAGAAGGACATCTACCTTTACGTCAACTCGCCCGGTGGCTCGATCACCGCGGGCATGGCGATCTACGACACCATGCAGTTCGTGCCGAACGACATCGTCACCGTCGGCATCGGCATGGCGGCATCCATGGGTCAGCTGCTGCTGACCGCCGGCACGAAGGGCAAGCGGTACATCACCCCGAACGCCCGGGTGCTGCTGCACCAGCCGCACGGCGGCTTCGGCGGAACCTCGAGCGACATCCAGACGCAGGCGCAGCTGATCGTGTCGATGAAGAACCGCCTCGCCGAGATCACGGCGGCGCAGACCGGCAAGACCGTCGAGCAGATCAACGAGGACGGCGACCGCGACCGCTGGTTCACCGCCGAGGAGGCTCTCGAGTACGGCTTCGTCGACCACATCCGCGAGTCGGCCACCGATGTCATCGGCGGCGGCGGCACGGCGGACTCGGCTGAGTAACGGATTCGAGAGGACACCCATGTACACCCCCACCTTCCAGTCCGCAGGCAACCTGCCCTCCAGCCGCTACGTGCTTCCCCAGTTCGAGGAGCGCACCGCATACGGCTTCAAGCGTCAGGACCCGTACAACAAGCTGTTCGAGGACCGTGTGATCTTCCTCGGCGTGCAGGTCGACGACGCATCGGCCGACGACGTCATGGCGCAGCTCCTCGTCCTCGAGAGCCAGGACGCCGAGCGCGACATCACGATGTACATTAACTCGCCCGGTGGCTCGTTCACGGCCATGACGGCGATCTACGACACGATGCAGTACGTCGCGCCGCAGATCCAGACCGTCGTGCTCGGGCAGGCGGCATCCGCGGCATCCGTGCTGCTGGCTGCCGGCGCACCCGGCAAGCGTCTCGCGCTCCCCAACGCCCGGGTGCTCATGCACCAGCCGGCGATGGGTGAGGCAGGACACGGCCAGGCCTCCGACATCGAGATCCAGGCCGCCGAGATCCTGCGCATGCGCACCTGGCTCGAGGAGACCATGGCCAAGCACACCGGCAAGCCGGTCGAGCAGATCAACAAGGACATCGACCGCGACAAGATCCTCTCGGCGCAGGAAGCGCTCGAGTACGGAGTCGTCGACCAGGTGCTCACCACGCGCAAGCGCGCCTGAGTCCTGGTCTCACGAAGGGCGGCGGTCATCGCGACTGCCGCCCTTCGGCGTGCTCCGGGCACACGCGAAAGTGCATCGCTCGCCTAATGGGTTGCTCATCTGAGCAATCACATGCGCGCGTGCGTGCTCATGCGTACGCTGGAGTGCGGAAGGGAGGACGCATGGATGATGATCTGCTCACGGTGCGAGTCGCCGAGCTGTACTACGACGAAGCCAAGACGCAGGACGAGATCGGCGCCCTCCTGAAGATCTCCCGATGGAAGGTCGGACGGCTCCTGACGCGGGCGCGCGAGACGGGCATCGTGCGGATCGAGATCGTGCATCCGCGCGCACGGCGCCTCGGTCTCGAGCGCGAGATCGTCGAACGGTTCGCCCTGTCGGATGCCGTGATCGTCCCGGATGAGGAGGATGCGGCGCTCGAGCGTGTCGCACAGGCGGCAGCCGACCATCTCGCGGCGCTCCGGCCGGTTCCGCGCACCCTCGGCGTGAGCTGGGGGAGGACGCTCACCGCTGTCGCCGATGCCCTCCCCGAGGGATGGGCCCATGGCGTCAGCGTCGTGCAGCTCAACGGCGGCGTGAGCCTCAACCGCCGCTCCGGCGGCGCGGCAGGTCTCGCGATGACCATCGCGCAGCGCGCGGGCGGCCAGGCGACGCTGCTCCCGAGCCCCGCCATTCTCGAACGCGTCGAGACGAAGCAGGCGATCGAAGCAGATCGCACCGTCGCGGGCATCCTCGAGCAGGCGGCCGCCGCACAGGCCTATCTGTATTCCGCCGGCCCCGCAGACGCATCGTCCGCTCACGTCGAGAACGGTTACCTGAAGCCCGCCGACGTCGAGGAGCTCGCCCGCCGCGGAGCGGTCGGCGACGTCCTCGGCCGCTACATCGACGCGGACGGCAACATCGTCGATCCGCAGCTCGACGCCCGCACCGTCGGCGTGAGCCTCGACCGCCTGCGCACGGCGAAGCAGGCGATCTTCGTGACCGCGGGGAGCGCGAAGCACGACATCGCGCGTACAGTCGTGACCAGCGGCTTGTGCAGCGTGCTGGTGACCGATGAGACCACAGCCCGAGCATTGTTGGAGGAACGATGACGACCACTGAACTGACCCGCCGCACGGCGGTGGATGTGCTGGGCGGTGAGCCCGACGACGCGACGCTCCGCCGGTTCCTGCACGGCCTTCCGGGCGTCGACGCCACCGGACTCGAACAGCGCGCAGCGGGCCTGGGCACGCGTTCGATCAAGACCACATCGAAGGCATGGGCGATCGACAAGATCATCTCTCTGATCGACCTGACGACGCTGGAGGGCGCGGACACCCCCGGCAAGGTGCGCTCGCTCGTCGCGAAGGCCAAGACGCCGGATGCCGGTGACCCGTCGACCCCGCTCGTCGCCGCGGTCTGCGTCTACGGCGACATGGTCGGCCACGCCGTCGAGGCGCTGGGCGCCCTGCACGGCGACCCGGACGACGGGAAGATCTCGGTCGCCGCAGTCGCCACGGCGTTCCCCAGCGGTCGCTCGTCGCTCGCCATCAAGCTCGCAGACACCGCAGAGGCCGTCGCGGCCGGTGCGGACGAGATCGACATGGTGATCGACCGCGGGGCGTTCCTCTCCGGCCGGTACGGACTCGTCTTCGATCAGATCGCGGCGGTCAAGGAGGCGTGCCGTCGTGAGGACGGCACCTACGCATCGCTCAAGGTCATCCTCGAGACCGGTGAGCTGAACACCTACGACAACATCAAGCGCGCGTCGTGGCTCGGCATCCTCGCCGGCGGCGACTTCATCAAGACCTCCACAGGAAAGGTGCAGCCTGCGGCCACGCTGCCGACGACGCTGCTCATGCTCGAGACCGTGCGCGACTGGTACCGCGGCACCGGCGAGAAGATCGGCGTGAAGCCCGCCGGCGGCATCCGCACCTCGAAGGACGCCATCAAGTACGTCGTCACGGTCGCCGAGACCGCGGGGGAGGAATGGCTGCAGCCGCACCTGTTCCGCTTCGGTGCATCGAGCCTTCTCAACGACGTGCTGCTGCAGCGGCAGAAGCTCACCACCGGCCACTACTCCGGCCCCGACTACGTCACGATCGACTGAGGGACAGAAACATGTCATTCCTGGAATACGCCCCGGCGCCCGAATCGAAGGCGATCCTGAACCTGCGTGACAGCTACGGCCTGTTCATCGACGGCGAGTTCGTCGACGGATCTGGCAAGAGCTTCACGACCATCTCGCCGTCGGATGAGTCCCGCATCGCCGAGATCGCCGGCGCCTCGGACGAGGACATCGACCGCGCGGTCACGGCGGCCCGCCGAGCCTACGACAAGGTGTGGTCGAAGATGAGCGGCCGCGACCGCGGCAAGTACCTGTTCCGCATCGCCCGTCTCATCCAGGAGCGCGCTCGCGAGCTGGCCGTCGCGGAGAGCCTCGACAACGGCAAGCCGATCAAGGAGAGCCGCGACGTCGACGTCCCGCTCGTCGCATCCTGGTTCTTCTACTACGCCGGGTGGGCCGACAAGCTCGACTACGCCGGCCTCGGTGCGAATCCGAAGGCGCACGGCGTCGCAGGCCAGATCATCCCGTGGAACTTCCCGCTGCTGATGCTCGCCTGGAAGATCGCCCCGGCACTCGCAGCCGGCAACACGGTCGTCCTCAAGCCCGCCGAGACGACGCCGCTGACGGCGCTGATCTTCGCCGAGATCCTGCAGCAGGCCGACCTCCCCGCCGGTGTCGTGAACATCGTCACCGGAGCCGGGTCCACCGGTGCCACGCTCGTGCGTCACCCCGAGGTCGACAAGGTCGCCTTCACCGGGTCGACCGGAGTCGGCCGCGACATCGCCAAGGCTGTCGCCGGCACGGGCAAGAAGGTCACGCTCGAACTCGGCGGCAAGGCCGCCAACATCGTCTTCGACGACGCGCCGATCGACCAGGCCGTCGAGGGCATCGTCAACGGCATCTTCTTCAACCAGGGGCACGTGTGCTGCGCGGGCAGCCGACTTCTCGTGCAGGAGTCCATCCACGACGAGGTCATCGACCGGCTGAAGACGCGGCTCTCGACGCTGCGCCTGGGCGATCCGCTCGACAAGAACACCGACATCGGTGCGATCAACTCCGCCGCCCAGCTGGCGCGCATCCGCGAGCTCAGCGACATCGGCGAGGCCGAGGGTGCGGAGCGCTGGACCGCGGACTGCGCGATCCCCGACAAGGGCTTCTGGTTCGCTCCGACGATCTTCACCGGTGTCGAGGCATCCCACCGCATCGCGCGCGACGAGGTGTTCGGCCCCGTCCTGTCGGTGCTCACGTTCCGCACGCCGGCCGAGGCGATCGCGAAGGCGAACAACACCCCGTACGGCCTGTCCGCCGGGATCTGGACCGACAAGGGATCCCGCATCCTCGCCGTCGCCGACCGGCTGCGCGCCGGCGTCGTCTGGGCGAACACCTTCAACCGCTTCGACCCGGCGAGCCCGTTCGGCGGGTACAAGGAGTCCGGATACGGCCGCGAGGGCGGCCGCCACGGCCTCGCCGCATACCTCAAGGGAGCTGCAGCATGAGCAGGCGACTGACTGTTCCGAAGACCTACAAGCTCGCGATCGGCGGGGCGTTCCCTCGGAGCGAGTCCGGCCGCACCTACGAGGTGCTCTCGGCCAAGGGCGCGTTCCTCGCGAACGCCGCGAAGGGCTCCCGCAAGGACGCCAGGGATGCCGTCGTCGCCGCCCGCGCGGCCGTGAAGGGCTGGTCCGGTGCCACCGCGTACAACCGCGGTCAGGTGCTCTACCGCGTCGCCGAGGTTCTCGAAGGGCGCCGCGCCCAGTTCGTCGACGAGATCACCGCGCAGGAGGGCGTCTCGGCCGCCGTCGCGGGCGCTCAGGTCGACGAGGCGATCGACCTGTGGGTCTGGTACGCGGGCTGGTGCGACAAGTACGCGCAGGTCGCCGGCAACGCCAACCCGGTGGCAGGGCCGTACTTCAACATCTCCGTTCCGGAGCCGACCGGTGTGGTCGCGATCATCGCGCCGCAGGACTCGGCCCTGCTCGGTCTCGTCTCGGTCGTCGCACCGGCGCTCGTGGCGGGCAACACGGTCGTGGTCGTCGCGAGCGAGCAGCATCCGCTCTCCGCGATCAGCCTGGCCGAGGTGCTCGCGACCAGCGACGTGCCGGGGGGAGTGGTCAACGTCCTGACCGGCTCGCCCGCGGAGATCGCCCCGTGGCTGGCCTCGCACGCCGATGTGAACGCCCTCGATCTCGCCGGTGCGGGAGCACTCGAGTGGGTGGACCTCGAGATCGCCGCCGCCGACACGCTCAAGCGCGTGCTGTCGCCCGGAGAGGTGACCGCCTCGCCGCAGCGCATCGCCGCGTTCACCGAGACCAAGACGGTGTGGCACCCCAAGAGCATGATCTGATCACAACCGCGGCCAATGCGGCTGAGTGTCCGAGGGAGCGGTTAGGCTCGAAGATGTCTCTCGGACACTCCAAGGAGGATGCGCATGGCCAGAATCGGTGAAAGCGCTGACCTGTTCAAGTGCTCTTTCTGCGGAAAGAGCCAGAAGCAGGTGCAGCAGCTCATCGCCGGCCCCGGCGTGTACATCTGCGATGAGTGCGTCGAGCTGTGCAACGAGATCATCGAAGAGCGCATGGCCGAGTCCTCGGCCGACGGCGTCGCCGACTTCGAGCTGCCCAAGCCCCGTGAGATCTACGCGTTCCTCGAGGAGTACGTCGTCGGGCAGGAGCAGGCGAAGCGATCGCTGTCGGTCGCGGTCTACAACCACTACAAGCGCGTGCGCGCCCACGGCACGCTGCAGCTGGCCGAGCAGAAGGCCGAAGAGGTCGAGATCGCCAAGAGCAACATCCTGATGATCGGTCCGACCGGCTGCGGCAAGACCTATCTCGCCCAGACGCTCGCGAAGCGCCTGAACGTGCCGTTCGCTGTCGCCGATGCCACGGCGCTCACCGAGGCCGGTTACGTCGGCGAAGACGTCGAGAACATCCTCCTCAAGCTCATCCAGGCCGCCGACTACGACGTCAAGCGCGCCGAGCAGGGCATCATCTACATCGACGAGATCGACAAGATCGCGCGCAAGTCCGAGAACCCGTCCATCACCCGCGACGTCTCGGGCGAGGGCGTACAGCAGGCGCTGCTGAAGATCATCGAGGGCACGGTCGCCTCGGTTCCGCCGCAGGGCGGTCGCAAGCATCCGCACCAGGAGTTCCTGCAGATCGACACGTCGAACGTGCTGTTCATCGTCGCGGGCGCCTTCGCCGGCCTCGAGGACATCGTGTCGTCGCGCGTCGGCAAGCACGGCGTCGGGTTCGGGGCTCCGCTGCACGACAAGTCGAAGGACCTCGACCTGTTCAGCGAGGTGCTGCCCGAGGACCTGCACAAGTTCGGCCTGATCCCCGAGTTCATCGGTCGTCTGCCGGTCGTCGCGTCGGTGACGCCGCTCGACCAGGATGCCCTGATCGACATCCTCACCGGACCCCGCAACGCCCTGGTCAAGCAGTATCAGCGCATGTTCGAGCTCGACGACGTCGAACTCGACTTCGAAGAGGACGCGCTGCGTTCGATCGCCGACCTCGCCGTCGAGCGCAAGACCGGTGCCCGTGGTCTCCGTGCGATCCTCGAAGACGTGCTGGGACCGATCATGTTCGAGATCCCGTCCGCGGAGGACGTCAAGAAGGTCGTCGTCACCCGCGCATCGGTCGATGAGGGCGCGCCGCCCACCGTCGTGATGGAGCGCAAGCGCAAGAGCGCCTGATGCCGGAAGTCCGCCCCTGGCGGGTCGTGGACTCCGACACGGTCGTCGCCGACCGCTGGATCCGGCTTCGTGCCGACACCTGCGTGGATGCTTCAGGGCAGACGATCGCGCCCTACTATGTGCTGGAACCTGCGGAGTGGATCTCCGTCCTCGCACTGAATCCCGAGGGCGAGGCGATCGTCGTCGAAGAGTACCGCCACGGCGCGGGCATCGTCGCGCTCGGGACGATCGGCGGAGCCGTCGAATCCGGAGAGAGCCCCCTGGATGCCGCGGCGAGGGAGCTTCGTGAGGAAACCGGGTACGAAGCGCGCGAGATCGTCGACCTCGGTGCGACCTGGGCGAACTTCGGAAACCACACCAACCGCGTGCACCACTTCCTCGCGCGCGACTGCATGCTGGTCTGCGCGCAGTCGCTGGACGACTCGGAGACGATCGCCGTGCACGTGCTGCCGATGGACGGGCTCGACGAGCACCTCTCGCAGAGCTACCACCAGCTCACCTGGCACAAGGCGCTCGCCCGCCTCTGACCAAGCAGTCGCGCCCCGGGGCGCCACCCCGTGCACAACTTCGGATGCGCGGGGCGACACGCCGCCCGCAGGCCGTTCCGCGCGGCGTGTCGGACGCGGAATCCGAAGCTGTGCACAGGAACGGGGGCGCATGCCGCTGCTCAGCCGAGCCCGCGGCGTTTCAGCAGCGGCGCGATCTCGGCATCTCGACCGCGGAAGTCGCGGTACGCCTCCAGGGGATCCTTCGAACCTCCGACGCCCAGAAGCCGAGCCCGGAACCGGTCGCCGTTCTCGCGGGTCAGCCCGCCGTTCTCGCGGAACCACTCGACCGTGTCGGCGTCGAGCACCTCGCTCCAGATGTACGAGTAGTACCCGGCGCTGTAGCCGCCCGAGAACACGTGCGCGAAGTACGTCGACGAGTAGCGGGTGGGCACCCCGGGGTTGTCCAGCCCGATCTCCGCCAGCGCCCGTGCCTCGAACGCGGCCACATCGCCGACCGCGTCGCCGACGGAGATACGGTGCCAGGCCTGATCCAGCCACGCGGCCGCGAGGTACTCGCTCGTGTCGTGACCCTGGTTGAACGTCTCCGTGGCGCGCAGGCGATCCACGATCGCGGCATCCAAGGGCTCGCCGGTCTCGTAGTGGCGGGCGTAGTTGTCGAGCACCTCGGCCCAGAGGATCCACATCTCGTTGACCTGACTGGGGAACTCCACGAAGTCGCGGAACACGTTCGTCCCGGCGAAGTGCGGGTAGTTCACGGTCGCGAAGAGCCCGTGCAACGCATGCCCGAACTCGTGGAAGAGGGTCGTGACCTCGTCCAGCGTCAGGAGGGTCGGTTCGGCGTCGCCGGGCTGCGCCACGTTGAGGTTGTTCACGACGACCGGGGCCGTTCCCCGCAGCGCGGACTGGCTGACGATCGGGTTCATCCACGCGCCGCCCCGCTTGGCGTCGCGCGTGTAGAGGTCGATAACGTACAGGCCGAGCGGCGAACCGCCCGGGTTGAACACCTCGAACACGCGCGCGCCGGGGTGGTAGGCCACCAGATCGCTGCGCTCGGCGAACGTCACGCCGTACAGCTGCGTCGCGGCGAAGAACACGCCGTCCTGCAGCACGCGCTCCGCCTCGAACCACGGGCGCAGCGCCGCCGTGTCGATGTCGTACTGCGCGGCCCGCACCTTCTCGGTGTAGAAAGCCCAGTCGTGTGCCTCGAGGTCGAACGGCTCGGCCTCGGTCTCGTCGATGATCGCCTGCAGGGCGGCCTGTTCGGCGCGGGCATTGGATGCCGCGGCGGGCGCGAGCCGCTTCAGGAGATCGGCGACGGCATCCGGGGTCCCGGCCGTCTCATCAGCCGTCACGTAGGCGGCGTGCGAGTCGTAGCCGAGGAGCGCGGCGCGCTCCGCCCGGAGCGTCGCGATGTCGGTGAGGGCGGCGCGATTGTCGTTCGCGTTGCCGCGCGCGGCCCGCGATCGCGATGCCTCCATGATCCGACGGCGGCTCTCGCGATTCCGCAGCGTCGCCAGATACGGATGCCCGGTGAACAGCGGCAGCGTGATCAGGTAGCCGCTGTCGTGGCCGCGACCGTGCGCCGCGCGTGCCGCGGCCGACAGCTCGCCCTCGGCCAGGCCGTCGAGCTCGTCGGCGGTCTCGAAGTACACCGCGAGGTCGTTCGTGTCGGCCAGCAGATTCTTCTCGAACGTCGTCGTGAGCGTCGAGATCTTCTGGTTCAGGGCGGTCAGTCGCGCCTTGGCGTCGTCGTCGAGTCCGGCGCCGGCGTGCGTCATCTCCCGGAAGTGCCGCTCGACGAGATACCGGCTCTCGGCATCGAGGCTCAGGGCGTCGAGCTGGTCGTGCAGCGTCTTGATGCGCCAGTACAACCGGGCGTCGAGCCGGATCGCATCCTCGTGCGCGGCCATGAGAGGTGCGAGCTGCTCGTCGATCTCCTGGATCTCGGTCGTGGCATCCGCCGAGCTGACCGTGTAGAACGCGTGAGCGACGCGGTCGAGCATCGCCCCTGCCTGCTCGAGCGGCACCATCGTGTTCTCGAAGGTCGGCATCGAGCGCACGCGTGTGATGGCGGCGATCTCCGCCAAGTGCTCCTCGAAGGCGGTGCGGAATGCCGGGAGGTAGTGCTCGGGGCGTATCGCGGCGTAGTCAGGAAGTGCGTAGGGGAGGGCAGAGGGCGTCAGGAGCGGGTTCGCTGCGTCGGTCATCTGACGAGCCTACGTCCACGACGACGCCGCTCGCAAAGAAACACTTGCAAAGATTGGTTTGCAAGGATATCTTTGCATCATGACCGAGAACGAGAAGGCCCCCGCCGCGAAGGAACGTCGTGTTCTGGATGCCGGCGCGCTCCGCGCGCTGTCGCACCCGCTGCGCGTGCGGATCTTCGATCTTCTTGCAAGCGAGGGGCCGCAGACGGCCAGCACGCTCGCCGACATCCTCGGCGAGTCGTCCGGTGCGACCAGCTACCACCTTCGAGCGCTCGCGCGTCACGATCTCATCCGTGAGGTCGCGGGGGAGCGCTCCGGGCGCGAGCGCTGGTGGGAGCGACCCGAGGGCGGGGTCGTCTACGACTCCCGCGCCGTCGAGGGGTCGCCCGCAGGTGAAGCCGCGCTCCAGGTCGTCATGACCGAGACGATGCGGCGCCGCAACGACGAACTCATGGAGTACCTCGGCCGCGGCATCGGCAAGGAGACGCCGGAGTGGGTCGATGCGAGCTCGTCGATGACGAGCGGCATCCCGATGACGGCGGCTCAGACGACCGAGCTCGTGAAGAAGCTCGAGGCCATCATCGACGAAGCATTCGCGAAGTACCGCGGGCAGAAGGGCGAGGGCGTGCGGCGCGTGAGCGTGCGCGCCGATGTCTTCCCGCTCACCAATCGCACCAGCACCAAGGAGTCGGCATCATGAGCGCAGTCGCCATCACCCGAACCGTCGCACTGCCGCGCGGCGCGTCCGCACTCGAACGAGGGACGATCCGCGTCGCCGACGCCGTCACCCGCTGGGCGACCGCCCGCGCGGAGCGCCGGCAGGAGCGTCACGACGCGATGCTCGCCGCCATCCAGGCCGAGCAGACCGCGAAGGCGGACCCGCGTGCCGCCGACCGGATGCTGTCGCAGATGGGCCTGAGGGGGCGCTGAGCGTCCTCAGTCCTGGAACGGACGGGCGAGGATCTCGCCGGAAGCTGTGAGCAGGACTTCCCACCCGGCATCCAACTCGGCGATCGGGCGCCCCTCGAGCCAGGTCAGCGTCCACCAGGGGGTCGGTCCCTGAGCCTGTCGAAGGGCCTGCGCCTCGACCTCGGCGATCGCGGGCAGCAGCGCGGCGGGGACGGATGCCGGAGCATCCGATCCCGCCGCCCACCGCGTGCCGAGCTGCATCAGCTCTGCTCCACGGGGGCCAGCACGATCTCGGTGACGGCGAGTTCGGAGCCCTCCACGATCTCGAGTTCGGCGATGCGGCCGACAGCACTGAGGTCGCCCGCGGCGGCCCGCAGCGCCTCGAGGGACTCGGTGGGAGCCGTGATCACGGCGCGCGAGACCGGAGTCTTCTGCGATGCCTTCGCCTCGGTCTTCGCGCGGCGGATGCCGATGAGCGCGGCGCTGGCCGCAGCGAGCACGGATGCGTCGCCGCCGGCGAGCTCGCCGGCGGTCGGCCACGCGGCGGTGTGCACCGAGCCCCCTTCGAACCAGCTCCACGCCTCTTCGGTCGCGAACGACACGACAGGGGCGAGAAGGCGCAGCAGGGTCGAGAGGGCGATCCGCAGCGCGAGCGCCGCCGACGGCTGACCGACGTCGGTCTGGTCGTAGGCGCGCTCCTTGACGAGCTCGAGGTAGTCGTCGCAGAACGTCCAGAAGAACGACTCGGTGACCTCGAGCGCCCGTGCATGGTCGAATGCGTCGAATGCCTTCGTCGCTTCGGCCACGACCTCATCCAGGGCGGCCAGCATCGAGGCATCCAGGGCGTGCGTCACCTGGGCGCCGGCGGGCACGGGGAACGACAGCACGAACTTGGCCGCGTTGAGGATCTTGATCGCCAGGCGGCGCCCGATCTTCATCTGCGTCGGGTTCTGCGGGTCGAACGCGGCATCCACGCCGAGGCGGCTGGACGCCGCCCAGTAGCGGACCGCATCCGAGCCGTGCTTCTCGAGGATGTCGGCCGGGGTGACGACGTTGCCCTTGGACTTCGACATCTTCTTGCGGTCGGGGTCGACGATGAAGCCCGAGATCGAGGCGTGCTTCCACGGCGAACGCTGGTCTTCGAGCGTCGAGCGCAGCATGGTCGAGAACAGCCAGGTGCGGATGATGTCCTGCCCCTGCGGGCGCACGTCGAACGGCGCCACGAGGTTCCACAACTCCTCATCCCGCTGCCAGCCGCCGGCCAGCTGCGGGGTCAGCGACGACGTCGCCCAGGTGTCGAGGATGTCGATCTCGGCCTCGAAGCCGCCGGCGACGCCGCGCTGGTCCTCGGTGTAGCCGGTGGGAACGTCGACGGTCGGGTCGATGGGCAGCTGCTCAGCGGATGCGACGAGCACGCGGCCGTAGTCGCGCTCGCCGTTCTCGTCGAGGCCGTACCAGACCGGGATCGGCACGCCGAAGAAGCGCTGACGCGACACGAGCCAGTCTCCGGTGAGGCCGCCGACCCAGTTCTCGTAGCGCACGCGCATGAAGTCCGGATGCCACTCGAGCTGCTTGCCGTGGGCGAGCAGCTGCTCGCGCAGCTCGCCGTCGCGGGCGCCGTTGCGGATGTACCACTGGCGCGTCGAGACGATCTCGAGCGGGCGGTCGCCCTTCTCGAAGAACTTCACGGCGTGGTTGAACGGCTTGGACACCTCCAGCAGCTCACCGGTCTCCTCCAGCAGCTCCACCACGCGCTTCTTGGCGCTGAACACGGTCTTGCCTGCGAGCTCCGCGTAGGCGGCCTTTCCGGCATCCGACACGATGGCGGCGGGGGCATCGGCCACCACGCGGCCGTCGAGGCCCAGGATCGTGCGGATCGGCAGGTCGAGCTCGCGCCACCACACCATGTCGGTCACGTCACCGAAGGTGCAGACCATGGCGATGCCGGAGCCCTTGTCCTGCTGCGCCAGGTGATGCGCGAGCACGGGCACCTCGACGTCGAACAGCGGCGTGCGTACGGTGGATCCGAAGTAGGGCTGGTAGCGCTCGTCGTCGGGGTGCGCGACGAGGGCGACGCAGGCCGCGAGCAGTTCGGGGCGGGTGGTCTCGATGTGGACGTCACCCGACCCATCGGTCTTGTGGAAGGCGATGCGGTGGTACGCGGCCTGCTGGTCGCGGTCCTCGAGCTCGGCCTGGGCGATCGCGGAGCGGAAGTCGACGTCCCACAGCGTCGGCGCGAGCGCCTGGTAGGCCTCGCCGCGCTCGTGGTTGCGGATGAACCCGAGCTGGCTCTGGCGGATCGTCTCGTCGGAGATGGTGCGGTATGTCTGCGTCCAGTCGACGCTGAGGCCGAGCTGACGGAACACGTCCTCGAACTGCTTCTCGTCCTCGACGGTGAGCTTCTCGCAGAGCTCGATGAAGTTGCGGCGGCTCACCGGCTGCTGGTCCGCGGCCTTCAGGCTCTTCGCGTTGCCCTCGAACGGCGGCGTGAAGTCCGGGTCGTAGGGGAGGGTCACGTCGACCCGCACCCCGTAGTAGTTCTGCACGCGGCGTTCGGTCGGAAGACCGTTGTCGTCCCACCCGATCGGGTAGAAGACGCTCTTGCCACGCATGCGCTCGTAGCGGGCCTTCACATCGGTGTGCGTGTAGGAGAACACGTGGCCGATGTGCAGGGACCCGGATGCCGTGGGCGGGGGCGTGTCGATCGAGTAGACGCCTTCGCGGCCCAGTTCGGCGGCGCGCAGGCGATCGAACAGGTAGGTGCCCTGATCGGCCCAGACGCCGTCCCACTTCGCTTCGAGACCTTCGAGTGCGGGCTTGTCGGGGATCGATGACATGAGGGTCTCCTTGAGCGATGTATGCGGCACGGTGTGTACGTGCCTGAGTGTGTGGGTTGTGCTGCCAGTCTAACGAAGCGGACGGGTGAAGGAGACTGTCGGTAGATCGACCCCGTCCAAAAACCACCGGTAGACTGGACCGACCCCCTTCACCCTTCCTGAGGACTCGCATGCCCACTTCGCTCGTGCGTCGCATTCTGCCCGTCACCGCCCTCACGGCGGCATCCGCTCTGCTGCTCAGCGCCTGCGCCGGAACGTCGGGCGGCTCCGGCGACACGAGCGCGGGCGACGCGAACGGCGAGGTCGTCTGGGCCATCGAGGGCGCGAACCTCGCGGCCGGGCACATGGACCCGCAGACCAGCCAGCTCGACGTCTCAGGCATGGTGCAGCGCGCCGTCCTCGACTCGCTGGTCTACCAGGAGGCCGACGGATCGTTCTCGCCGTGGCTCGCGGAGGACTGGCAGGTCTCCGACGACAGCACCACGTACACGTTCGAGCTGCGCGACGATGTCACCTTCCACGACGGCGAGCCCTTCGACGCCGCGGCCGTCAAGGCGAACTTCGACCGCATCGTCGACCCCGAGACCGCCTCGGCGCAGGCTGCCAGCATGCTCGGCGCCGACTTCTACGAGGGCACGACCGTCAAGGACGACTACACCGTCGAGGTGAAGTTCAGTCAGCCGTACTCTCCGTTCCTGCAGGCCGCGAGCACGGCGCTCCTCGGCTTCTACTCGCCGAAGGTTCTCGCCGAGTCGGCCGATCAGCTGAAGGCCGGCGGCCCCGGCGTCACGGTCGGCACCGGTCCGTTCGAGCTCACCGAGTACACGCCCGACCAGGAGCTCGTCTACACGCGCAACCCCGACTACGCCTGGGGTCCTGACGGCGCGGGAGCTGCGAAGTTCGAGACGCTGCGTGTCGAGATCCTGCCTGAGGCGTCCGTGCGGGCCGGCGTCGTCGAGAGCGGCGAGGCCGATCTCGCCAGCAACATCCCGCCGAATCTCGCGGTCGACCTGCCGGACACGCTCACCGTCGACTCGGTCGAGTACCCCGGCCTGCCGTACTCGCTGTACCTGAACGAGAAGTACGGCGTCTTCGCCGACGAGAAGGTGCGGCAGGCGTTCGCCCGAGGCATCGACATCGACGCCGCCGTCGAAGAGATCTACTTCGGACAGTTCCCGCGTGCGTGGAGCATCCTCGGTTCGACCACGCCCGGCTACGACGCGTCGCTCGAGGGCACCTGGCCGTTCGATCAGGATGCCGCGAACGCTCTGCTCGACGAGGCCGGCTGGACCGACCGCGACAGCGACGGCATCCGCATGAAGGACGGCAAGCGCCTCTCGGTGCGCTGGATCGCCTGGACCCCTGTGCCCGACGACAAGGCGGCGCTGGGCAACGCGATCCAGTCGGACCTCGCGGAGATCGGCTTCGAGGTCAAGCGCGAGGTGCTCGAGCCCGGCGCCTACAACGAGCAGTACGGTCCGAAGACGTTCGACCTCACTGACTGGGGCTTCTCGGGCGTCGACGGCGACCTTCTGCGCAGCCACCTGCACACCGACGGCTTCCAGAACGCGTCGCAGGTGTCCGACCCCGAGATCGACGAGCTGCTCGAGAAGGGCATCTCCACGAGCGACGTCGACGCCCGCGCCGACATCTACGCGCAGCTGCAGCAGTGGAACGCCGACTACACCGCGATCGTGCCGCTGTACAGCCCGTCGCTGATCACGGCGTACAACGGCACCATCGACGGACTCCAGTACGACCTGTACGGCCGCCCGCTGTTCTACGGGGTCACGGTCGGCTGATCCGGTCGTGAAACCGCTCCTCGTCCGGATCGCGCAGGTCGCGGCATCCGTCATCGTCGTCCTGTGGGGCGCGGCGACGCTGGCGTTCCTCGCGTTCCGGGTGATCCCCGGCGACCCGGTGTCGGTCATGCTCGGGCCGCAGGCGCAGGTGAGCGAGGCGGTCAAGGACGGCATCCGCGCCGAGCTCGGGCTCGACCGACCGCCGCTCGAGCAGTACGTCGCGTACCTCGGGCAGCTCGTGCAGGGGAACCTCGGCGAGTCGTATCAGCTGCGGATGCCGGTGGCCGAGGTCATCGGCCGGCAGCTCGGGTCGACCCTCCAGCTGACCGCGCTCGCGCTGGTGATCGCCGTCGTGCTCGCGCTCGCCGGCGCGCTCTTCGTGCGGGGCAGGGCCGCGCGCGGGGTTGTCGCGGGGATCGAGCTCGTCGTGCTCTCGTCGCCGGTTTTCTGGATCGGCATCCTGCTGCTGACGGTCTTCGCGTTCGGGCTGGGGTGGTTCCCGGTGTCCGGCACCCGCAACCCCGCGACGATCGTGCTTCCCGCGGTCACGCTCGCCCTGCCCGTCTCAGCTCTGCTCGGGCAGGTGCTGCGCGACGGCATCGAGGCCGCCGAGCGGCAGCCCTTCGCGACGATCGTGCGCGCCCGAGGTGCAGGCCACGTCCGGTTGACCGCCCACCACACACTGCGGCACGGTGCGGCCGGTGCCCTCACGCTCACGGCCTACCTCGTCGGGTCGCTGCTCGGCGGAGCCGTGCTCGTCGAGACGGTGTTCGCCCGGCCGGGACTCGGACGCGTGACGCTGGCCGCGATCACCGACCGGGATCTGCCCGTGATCAGCGGCATCATCCTGTTCAGCGCGCTCGTCTTCGTCGTGGTGAACGTCGTCGTCGAGCTGCTGCATCCGCTGCTCGACCCGCGTCAGCGGCAGGCATCGCGCGTCGCCGTCGGGCACGGCACCCTCGGGCAGGATGCCGACGGGCTGGTGCCGCGATGAGCGCCGCGCGCCGCGCGCTCCTCGGCGCGGCCCTGGTCGTGCTCGCGATCATCGCTGCGATGGCGCTGTTCCCCGGCCTCATCGCACCGGCCGACCCGTTGCAGACCGATGTGCGGGCCGCTCTCGAAGCGCCGAGCGCCGCGCACTGGTTCGGTACCGACCAGAGCGGGCGCGACGTGTTCTCCCGTGTCGTGCACGGTGCCGGTCGGTCCGTCGGCATCGGCCTGCTCGCGACGGCTCTCGCACTCGTCGCGGGCCTCGTGCTCGGCGCACTGTCCGGCATCGCGCCGCGCGCTGTGGATGCCGCGGCCATGCGCGTCAACGACGTGCTGATGGCGTTCCCCGAGTTCCTCGTCGCGCTCGTCGTCGTCGCCGTGCTCGGACCCGGTCCTGTCAACGTCGCGATCGCGGTCACGCTCGCCGCCGTTCCCGTGTACGTCCGCCTCGCACGCGTGCAGACGCGCACGCTCGTGCTCGCCGAGCACGTCGAGGCTGCGCGCATCCTCGGCGTGCCCAGGGTGCTGGCGTTCACCCGGCATGTGGCCCCCGGAGTGCTCGGCACCCTCAGCGTCCTCGCGACCATCGGCATCGGTTCGAGCATCCTCGCCGTCGCCGGACTCAGCTTCCTGGGGCTCGGCCCGACCGAACCCGTGCCGGAGTGGGGTCTCATGCTCGCCGGCGGGCGCAACACGCTCGGCACGGCGTGGTGGATCGCGGTGTTCCCCGGGCTCGCCATCACGCTCACGGTCGTCTCGGCGACCGTCGTCGGCCGCACGCTGCGGGCACGCCTCGAGGGGAGGGCCGCGTGAGCGCTCTGGTGGTCCAGGACCTGTCGGTCGCGATCGAGCGGCGCGTGCTCGTCGACGGCGTCTCGTTCTCGGTCTCGCCGGGAGAGTGTGTGGCGATCGTCGGCGAGTCCGGTGCGGGGAAATCGCTCACGGCGTCGGCGCTCCTCGGTCTCGCGCCGGGGCGCATGACGGCGTCTGTCCTCGACGTCGACGGAGTCGACGTGCGGCGGTTGTCGGAATCGCAGTGGCGGGAGGTGCGCGGCGCCCGGATCGCCCTCGTCTCCCAGGACGCGCTCGTCTCGCTCGATCCTCTGCGGCGGATCGGTGCGGAGATCGCCGAGCCCCTCGCGATCCACACGCGTCTGTCGCGCGCCGAGCGGCGGGAGCGGGCGATCGACCTCCTCGAGTCCGTCGCGATGCCTGCGCCGGCGCAGCGCGCGCGGCAGTACCCGCACGAGCTCTCCGGCGGCCTGCGCCAGCGGGCGCTGATCGCGTCGGCGCTCGCCGGGGACCCGGCCGTCCTCGTCGCGGACGAGCCGACGACGGCCCTGGATGCCACGGTGCAGGCGCGTGTGCTCGTTCTGCTGCGCGACATCGCGGATGCCGGAACCGCTGTGGTCTTCATCAGTCACGACTTCGCGGCCGTCCGCCGTGTCGCCGATCGGGTCCTCGTGATGCGCGGGGGGCGCGTGATCGAACAGGGCGCGGTGACCGAGGTCCTGGATGCCCCGACCGAGGAGTACACGCGAGCGCTCATCGCAGCCACGGATCATGAGCCGCGCTCGGACAGGTTCGGGCCCTTCGACAGGCTCAGGGACCGAGATGCCGTGCTCACGGGCATCGACGTGTCCAAGTCGTTCTCGGGCGTGCCGGCCGTCGCGGATGCGTCCTTCACGCTGCTCGAGGGTCAGACGCTCGGGATCGTGGGGGAGTCGGGGTCGGGGAAGACCACGCTCGCGCGCATGATCGTCGGCGTGGAGAGACCGGACGCGGGTGATCTGCGCTGGCGCGGCGAGCACCGCGTCCAGCTCGTGCACCAGAACCCGCTGGGCGCGTTCGACCCGCGATGGACGATCGGGCGGTCGCTGCGCGAGGCGCTCGCCGCGGGAGGCGTTCCGCGATCCCGACGTGCCGCGCGGGTGGCCGAGCTCATGGCGGAGGTCGATCTCGCCCCGGAGCTCGCTCGGCGACGCCCTGCCCGGTTGTCGGGCGGGCAGCGGCAGCGGGCGGCGATCGCTCGGGCGCTCGCCGCGGAACCCGACGTGCTCGTGCTCGACGAACCGGTCTCGGCGCTCGACCCCTCGGTGCGCGAGAAGGTGCTGCAGCTTCTCGCGCGACTGCAGCGCGACCGGGGGCTGACGATGATCTTCGTCTCGCACGATCTGGATGTCGTCGCCGCCGTGTCGGACGACGTGCTCGTGATGCAGCACGGGGCGATCGTCGAGCAGGGACCGGTGGCGGCGGTGTTCGCTGCTCCCCAGCATCCGTTCACCCAGGAGCTGATCGCGGCCGCCCGCTAGTCCCGCACCTGAATTCCGACCCCCGCGGCGAACACGGGGGCGAGCTGCTGCACCTGGAACGTGGTGAGGGTCGTGCCGCGCAGGCTGTTCGCGTCCGTGAAGGCGATGGCGTCGAGTCCGCGGAGGTCCACATCCGTCGCGCGCAGACCGCGCGGGTCCACCTCATCGCTGCGGCAGTCCTCGAACGCGACGCGGGTGAGTTCGGCTTGGGGCATGTCGAGTGTGCGGATCATGCTGGCGGAGATCAGAACGTCCGTGGCCTTCGCCCCTCCGAGATTCAGATAGTCGATGCGGACGTCCCGGATCTCGAGCTCGTCGATGCGCGCGCCGCTGAGGTCGAGGGTGCCGATGCGCCCGCCGATCACACGCAACCGGCGGATGCTCGCATTGCGCACAGGCGCGGATGCCGCGCGCACGTCGCGCATGTCGACGTCGAGGAGCGTGGCACCGGTGAGGTCGAGGGTTTCGGCGTCGCCGGTGAGCACGCACTGCTCGAGCGAGGAGTGGGCGAGATCTGCGCTGCCTGCGAGGCCGAGCCGCGCGGCGATGAGGTCGGCCCCGCGGTGAGGCTCGGCGTCGTCGAGATCGTCCGGCAGGTCGGGCGGCGAGACGCGTGGGGCGGCAGGGGAGTCCGTAGTGCGGGCCATGTCTTGAGGCTATCGCGTGGTGTTTGCTACATTGCTAGCATGCAAGCAAGCGAGTCGAAGAAGGCGCAGTTCAACGTGTATCTGCCCGCCGATCTCATACGTGCGGTGAAGCACCAGGCGATAGACGAGGGAACCAGCCTGTCGGCACTCGTCGAGGCGGCGCTGCGCCGGTACCTGAAGGAGAACTCATGACCGTGGTGCAGCAGATCCTGTACACCGAGCAGCCGCGGCGCTGGTGGGCGCTCGCCGAGGCGCTCGGATTCGTCGCGCCGTATCCGCCTGCGCCGGAATGGGGTGAGTTCCACGCCGACGGAATCCTGGCTGTGCAGGGTGAGACAGATGACCACCGCCCCGGCACGGTCGACATCCACCTCATCGTCGAGAGTCTGGATGCCGCGGCATCCGCGCTCTCCTCCTTCGATGTCGAGCAGACAGTGATGGACGGCGTCGGGGAGATGCTCGTCGTGCGCGCGGCATCCGGCGTCCGGATCTCAGTGTCCGAGGGCGCCGCGCAGAGCGGAGCCGGGAGCATCGCCGTGCAGCCGATCTGGTTCCAGGAGGATCTCGACGAGTCGCGGGTGATCCTCGAAGCGCTCGGCTTCCGCGCGGGGATCGCATCGGATCGCGCGGGATGGATCGAGATGCTCGGCGACGGGGGGTCGATCGGCCTGCACGCCGGCGCTCCGCGCAGCGGCCTGTCGTTCGAGGCGCGCGGAGACCTCGACGCACTCGCATCACGGCTGCGGGATGCCGGGTTCGAAGCATCCGTCGTCGACGAGGCGTTCGCACGCACGATCCGCGTCCCCGACCCCGACGGCGGCGACGAGATCTGGATCAACGGAGTCCAGGACGACCTGCACGGCTACCACCGGGAGTCCTGACCCGCGCGAGCAGGTTCTTCGGTGAATCGCACCAAATTCGGAGCGGATCAGAGATTCAGGTCCGAAATAGCTGTAGTGCTCCGAGCGAAGCGCGTTCGGGTTCGCTGTCCACAGCCGGCCATTCGAGGGGACATTCCACAGAACGTGCGGCGCGAGGTCGAGTCCGCGTGGCGGATCGCGGAAGATGCCTGGATGCTGCACCCGAACGCACCTGACCCCGTCGAGCTCGTCGTGGACCTCGGCGGTGTCGTGCGGACACAGCGGCTGAAGGAGCTCGGCATCAGCCGACGCGTTCTCGAGCGCGCGCTCGCGACGGGAGGCCTCTTCCGAGTCCGCCGTGGATGGGTCGCGGTTCGCGGGGCGGATCCCGTCCTCATCGCCGCCGCTCGAGCAGGCGTCGTGGTCACGTGCGTCTCGCAGGCGGCCCGCCTGGAGCTCTGGGTGCATGAGGCTCCGCAGGAGTTCCACGTCGGAGTCGCTCCGCACAGCGCGGGGGCGCGCACGGAACGCGCTCATGTGCACTGGTCGAAGCCCATGGTTCCCCGGCATCCCGATGCCCTTGCCGACCCGATAGAGAACGTTCTCGCGATCGTCGCCGACTGCGAACCGTTCGAGCACGCCCTGGCCACGTGGGAGTCGGCGCTCCACAAGGGTCTGGTGACGCTGGCCGGACTGGCCGAGTACCCGTGGACGGGCGCCGCGCGCGAACTGCTCGATGTCGCGAATCCTTTCGCCGACGCCGGGACGGAGACCTATCTGCGGGAGCGCTTGAGGTGGCTGGGCGTGAGAATCCTCATCCAGACGTGGATCGCCGGCCATCGCGTCGACGTGCTTCTCGGTGCGCGACTCGTGCTGCAGATCGATGGCAAGCATCATGTCGGGGCGCAGCGGAGCGAAGACATCCGGCATGACGCCGAGCTGCGGCTCATGGGGTACCACGTCATTCGAGTCGGCTATCAGCAACTGATTCACGACTGGCCGTTGGTTCAGGATCTGATCATGCGCGCGGTGGCACTGGGGCTGCACCTGGCGGCCTGAACCCGTGCACTGCGGCCTGGGCCCGTGCATCAGTTTCGGAGAGTTGCATCTTCTTCGGATCCAATCGCCTGTTCGGCTCCGAAGAACGTGCGATTCTCCGAGGGAAGGGTACGGCTCCGTCGCCGAGGCGCGGATGCCGTCGGGCCCGGATGCCGCGTACAATGGACGCACCAGCGTTGATCCGGCCATCACCGGGGAGCTCTCGGAAGAACGCTTCGACAGGCTCAGCGAGCGCGAGAGGCCAGTAGAACCGAGCGGGGCAGGCCCGTCATCGCCGCAGTGAGAGTGGCAGCGCCGTGAGGCGCGGCACGCGAGGTGGTACCGCGGTCCGTGTGAGAACAGGATCGTCCTCGCAAGCAGCATCCGCCCACGACACTGCGAGCCATACATGACCTACCCCCGCACCTCCGCCTTCGGCCCCGCCGCCGTCGCCGCATCCCCGCGCTTCCCCGAGATCGAGCGCGACGTCCTGGAGTTCTGGAAGCAGGACGACACGTTCCGGGCATCCATCGCGCAGCGCGACGGCGCGGACGAGTGGGTCTTCTACGACGGCCCGCCCTTCGCCAACGGTCTCCCTCACTACGGCCACCTGCTCACCGGGTACGCCAAGGACCTCTTCCCGCGCTTCCAGACCATGCGCGGCAAGAAGGTCGACCGCGTCTTCGGCTGGGACACGCACGGTCTTCCCGCCGAACTCGAGGCGATGAAGCAGCTCGGCCTGACCGAGAAGAGCGAGATCGAGGAGATGGGCATCGGGGTCTTCAACGGCAAGGCCCGTGACTCCGTGCTCGCGTACACCGAGGAGTGGAAGGAGTACGTCACCCGCCAGGCGCGCTGGGTGGACTTCGACCGCGGCTACAAGACTCTGGATCTCGGCTACATGGAGAGCGTCCTGTGGGCGTTCAAGCAGCTCTACGACAAGGGCCTCGCGTACGAGGGATATCGCGTGCTGCCGTACTGCTGGCGCGACGAGACGCCGCTGTCCAACCACGAGCTGCGCATGGATGACGACGTCTACCAGGACCGTCAGGACCCCTCGGTCACCGTCACCTTCCCGCTCACGGGTGCAAAGGCGGAGTCGCTCGGCCTCACCGCCGTCCGCGCGCTCGCCTGGACCACCACGCCGTGGACCCTGCCCACCAACCTCGCCCTCGTCGTCGGCCCCGACATCGAGTACGTCGTGCTGCCCGCTGGTCCCGGCGGCGCAGCCGACATCCGCCCCGGCGACGACGTCGCAGAATCCGACGCGCACCGGTACCTGCTCGCCCGCGACCTTGTCGGAGGCTACGCCAAGGACCTCGGCTACGAGTCGCCGGCCGACGCGCTCGCCGCGGTCGAGGCATCCCATCGCGGTACCGACCTCGCAGACGTCCACTACGACCGCCTGTTCGACTACTACGCGGATGCCGAGACCTGGGGCACCGAGAACGCCTGGCGCATCCTCGTCGACGACTACGTCACGACCACCGACGGCACCGGGATCGTCCACCAGGCCCCGGCGTACGGTGAGGACGACCAGCGCGTGACGACCGCCGCCGGCATGCCGACGATCCTCTCGCTCGACGACGGCGGAAAGTTCCTCCCCAGCGTCACAGATGTCGCAGGCACCCTCTGGATGGACGCGAACCGTCCGCTCATCCGCCTCCTCAAGGAGAACGGCCGGATGCTGCGCGAGCAGAGCTACGTGCACTCGTACCCGCACTGCTGGCGCTGCCGCAACCCCCTGATCTACAAGGCCGTGTCGAGCTGGTTCATCCGGGTCACCGACATCAAGGACAAGATGCTCGCGAACAACGAGCAGATCACCTGGGTTCCCGAGAACGTCAAGCACGGCCAGTTCGGCAAGTGGGTCGAGGGATCGCGCGACTGGTCGATCAGCCGCAACCGGTACTGGGGCTCGCCCATCCCGATCTGGAAGAGCGACGACCCCGAGTACCCGCGCGTCGACGCGTACGGGTCGCTCGAGGAGCTCGAACGCGACTTCGGCGCGCTGCCGCGCAACGCTGCGGGCGAAGTCGATCTTCACCGGCCGTACATCGACGACCTGACCCGCCCCAACCCCGATGACCCCACGGGCAAGAGCACCATGCGCCGCATCGAGGACGTCTTCGACGTCTGGTTCGACTCCGGGTCGATGCCCTACGCACAGGTGCACTACCCGTTCGAGAACCAGGAGTGGTTCGACTCGCACTCGCCGGCGGACTTCATCGTCGAGTACATCGGGCAGACCCGCGGCTGGTTCTACGTCATGCACGTGCTCTCGACCGCGCTGTTCGACCGACCGGCGTTCACCGGCGTCAGCTGCCACGGCATCGTGCTCGGCAACGACGGCTACAAGATGTCGAAGTCTCTGCGCAACTACCCGGACGTCTCCGAGGTCTTCGACCGCGACGGCTCCGACGCCATGCGCTGGTTCCTCATGTCGAGCTCGGTGCTGCGCGGCGGCAACCTCTCGGTCACCGAGGAGGGCATCCGCGCCGGCGTCCGCGAATTCCTGCTGCCGCTGTGGAGCTCGTGGTACTTCTTCGCGACCTACGCGAACGCCTCCGGCGACGGGGGATACGAGGCGAAGTGGCGCACCGACTCCACGGACGTGCTCGACCGCTACATCCTGTCGCGCCTGGGCGAGCTCGTCCGCGACGTCGCGACGGACCTCGACGGACTCGACTCGACCACGGCATCCGCACGCCTGCGCGACTTCGCCGAGGTGCTGACGAACTGGTACATCCGCCGGTCGCGCGACCGCTTCTGGGTCGGCGCCGAGGGCGGAACCGATGCGTTCGACACGCTCTACACCGTGCTCGAGACGCTCACCCGGGTCGCAGCACCTCTCGTGCCGCTGATCAGCGAACGCATCTGGCAGGGCCTGACCGGCGGGCGCAGCGTGCATCTGACCGATTGGCCGGATGCCGACGCGTTCCCGGCAGCGGACGACATCCGCGACGCCATGGATGCCGTGCGCGAGCTCTCCAGCGTCGGCAACGCGCTGCGCAAGAAGGAGAAGCTGCGCGTGCGCCTGCCGCTCGCGCGATTCACCGTCGTGTCGCCGGTCGCGGACCAGCTGGCCCAGTTCGAGGACATCCTGCGCGATGAGCTCAACGTGAAGTCGGTCGAGCTCGTGCAACTCACGGACACGACCGCGGGGGAGTACGGCATCAGCCACCGCCTCAGCGTCAACGCCCGCGCCGCGGGCCCGCGTCTGGGCAAGCAGGTGCAGCACGTGATCGCCGGTGCCCGTGCCGGCATCTGGGAGGAGCAGGACGGAATGGTCGTCGTCGACGGCATCGCGCTCGAGCCGCAGGAGTACGAACTCGTGCTCGAGACGGCGGGCCGGCCGGAAGGCGAGGCCCTGGCGCTGGTCCCCGGCGGCGGATTCGTGCTGCTCGACACCCAGACCACGGCCGAGCTCGAGGCGGAGGGCATGGCGCGAGACGCCATCCGCGTCGTGCAGGAGGCGCGTAAGAACGCCGACCTCGACGTCAGCGACCGCATCGTCCTGGCGCTGAACGTCTCGCCGGATGACGCCGTGGCGCTGCAGGCGCATGCAGAGCTGATCGCGGGGGAAACGCTGGCCGTGGCCATCGCGATCCAGGCGACCGACGACATGGCGGGCCTCGTGTCCGGCGTCACGAGCCCCGGCGACGGCGTGTTCCGCAGCGGCTCGACCGCCCTCGGATCCGACAAGGCCCCGATCGTCGTCACGATCGACACGAACCTCGAAGGAGCCGCGAATGTCTGACCGCGACCGCGCGGACGCCGTCTACGAGGCGCTGCTGGCGAGGGCGGGGGAGCGCTGGGTGCAGCCGCGCAAGGAGCGCACCGCACGCATCCTCGAGCTGCTCGACGACCCGCAGAAGACGTACCGCGTCGTGCACATCACCGGCACGAACGGCAAGACGTCGACCGCCCGCATCATCGAGAGCCTGCTGCGCGCGCACGGACTGCGCACGGGACTGTTCACGAGCCCGCACCTCGAGCGGTTCACCGAGCGGGTCATGATCGACGGCGAACCCATCGCGGATGCCGCGATCGCCGACGCATGGGACGAGATCGAGCCGTTCGTCGGGATCGTGGACGCCGAGCTCGAGGCCGCAGGCGATGCGCCGCTGACCTTCTTCGAGCTGCTCACGGTGCTGGCGTTCGTCGCGGCATCGGATGCTCCTGTCGACGTGCTCGTGCTGGAGGTGGGCATGGGCGGCGAATGGGATTCCACGAACACGGCCGATGGCGACGTCGCGGTGTTCGCGCCGATCGCGATCGACCATGCGGATCGCCTCGGCGACACGATCGAGAAGATCGCGGGTGTCAAGGCCGGGATCATCAAGGAGGGCGCCGCCGTCGTCTCGGCGCAGCAGCCCGCTGAGGCCGCCGAGGTTCTGCGGCGGGTCGCCGCCGAACTCAATGCGACGATCGCGTTCGAGGGCGACGAGTTCGGGCTCGCGGAGCAGAAGCTCGCCGTCGGCGGGCAGCTGCTGACGGTCAAGGGTCTCGCCGGGCCCTACGTCGAGGAGTATCTGCCTCTGTACGGCGCGCATCAGGGCCACAACGCCGCCCTGGCGATCGCCGCCGTCGAGTCGCTCATCCGCGGCGGCACGCAGCCGATCGCCGGCGACATCATCACCGAGGGCCTGCAGGGCGCGACGTCCCCTGGCCGGCTGCAGCTGATCGGCATCGCACCGACCGTCGTCGTCGACGCCGCCCACAACCCGCACGGCGCCGCGGCGCTGGCCCAGTCGCTCGATGACAGCTTCGACTTCGACGAGTGGGGACTCGTCCTCGGCGTGCTCGCCGACAAGGACGCCGAGGGAATCGTCGCGGCGCTCGCCCCTGCGGCAGCGCACGTGTTCGCCACGGCCCCTGAATCGGACCGGGCGAGCGACGCGGACGCCATCGCCGACCTCGTCGAGAACGCCGGCTTCCGCGCGACGGTGCATCCGTCTCTCGCGGATGCCGCCGACGCCGCCCGCGAGTGGGCCGCCTCGTCCGACCGCCGCGCCGTCGTGATCGCCGGATCCGTCGTGCTCGCCGGTGAGGCGATCGCGTTGTCCGAGGAGGAGGACTGGAAGTCGGGGTGGCGCGCGTGAGCGAAGCATCCGCACCCCGGCCCGCCCGGCCTCCGCGCACGCTCGTTCAGAAGCTCGCCCCGATCGTCCTCGGCTTCGAGGCGATCGTCGTGCTGCTCGCCGGCCTCACGATCTTCGGTCTGAGGGCGCTGCCGCCGGCCGTCCCGCAATGGTGGGCGATCGTCGGCGCAGCGATCGTGGCCGTCGCGATGATCGGCCTCGCCGGAATGATCACCCGGCCGTGGGCGATCCCTGCCGGATGGGTGCTGCAGGGCATCGTCGCGCTGTCCGCGATCTTCGTGCCGGCCATTCTCTTCGTCGTCGTGGTTTTCGGCGGGATGTGGGCATATGCGACGATCATGGGGGCCCGAATGGATGCACGACCTCCATCGGGGGCCCCGACGACCACCGACCCTCACACAGAGAGCGACTGACATGGCCACCGAAGAAACCCTCGTCCTCGTCAAGCCCGACGGCGTCGCCCGCGGCCTGACCGGCAGCATCCTCGCCCGCATCGAGGCGAAGGGCTACGCGCTCGTCGACATCCGCCTCGTCGAGCCCGACCGCGACCTGCTCGCCGAGCACTACGCCGAGCACGAGGGCAAGCCGTTCTACGAGCCGCTGCTCGAGTTCATGATGTCGGGCCCGTCGGTGGCGATCCGCCTCGCCGGCAACCGCGTGATCGAGGGATTCCGCTCGCTCGCCGGCACCACCGACCCCACCACGGCCGCCCCGGGGACGATCCGCGGCGACTTCGGCCGCGACTGGGGCCTCGCCGTGCAGCAGAACCTCGTGCACGGCTCGGACTCGCCGGAGTCCGCCGCACGCGAGCTCGGCATCTGGTTCAGCTGAGCCCTGACACGAGAAACCCGCCGGTCCGTCATGCGACCGGCGGGTTTCGTCGTCTTCAGAACAGCAGTCGCGCGATCTCGCCGAGGAAGTCGATGCCCTTCAGCTGGGCCATCACGACGATGATCGCGTAGGCCACGATGGTCGCAAGCGGCACCCACGCCATCAGGCGCCCTGCGCGCTCCTGCACCTTCTCGGACGACGTGAAGGTGCCGTTGCGGAACAGATGCACGACGGTGGCGAAGAACGTGGGGATCGTCACGGCCCACGTGACCATGCACCACGGGCACAGCACGACGAGGTCGTAGATGCTCTGACCGATCAGCCAGCACACGAACCCGAAGGCGAACAGGATGCCGGCGCCGAACGTGGCCCAGAACCAGCGGGGGAAGCGCGCACCGGCGAGCACCGCGACGCCGACGACGATCGGAGCCATCCAGCCCGTCAGACCGAGAATCGGATTCGGGAACCCGAACACCGAGCCCTGCCAGGATTCGAGGTTCTTGCCGCACTGGATGAAACTGCTCAGGTCGCAGCTGAGCGCGGCATCCGGATCGGCGAGCAGCACGAACTTCTCGACCGTGAGCTGGAACGCCGCCCACCAGCCGATGACACCGGCGATGATCAGCCAGACGGCGTAGAACACGGGGCGGGTGCGCTGCTCGCTCATATGTGGATTATCCCAGTGACGGCTATGGATGGGGCGTGAGACGGACCGGGAGAACCGCGGTTCGACGGCGGGATGCCACGAAGTGGCCCACATGGTGCGATAATGGCCTGTGATGCACCACGCGGTTCGGCCGCGGAAGGCATCGACGCAGACTTCGGGGCCCCATGCCCCTCGCGATCAGAGCCATGAGCCGGTCGCACACCGAGTGAGTTCGCGGCACCCGCGGGTGCCGCACGAGATTTCGCGGCACGCAGTGCTCGCGCAGGGAGTACGCCAGAGATGGCCGATGAGACGAATGACAACAACACCCCTACCCTCGACGCGAATGACGCGCTTCCGGTAACACCGGATGCGGCGGTCGAAGCGAAGTCTCAGCCGGCCGAGGAGCCGCAGGCGGATGCTGAGGCGCAGCCGGTCGACGAGCCCGTCACCGACGTTGCAACCCAGCCGGTCGCTGAGCCTGTCGAAGTGCCGGCGGAGGACGGGGTCGACCCTTCGACAGGCTCAGGGATCGACACTCCTGCACAGCCTGCCGAGCCCGAGAAGCCTGCCGAGCCCGAGAAGCCTGCCGAGGCCGAGAAGGCCGCCGAGCCTGCGAAGCCCGAGGCGCTCACCGCGGTCAGCCTCGGGCTCATCCCCGAGGTCTTCGTCTCGCGGGTGTCGACCCAGCTGCACTTCTACGCTCCCGAGATCACGCCGCTTCCGGCGCGGCCGGGGCGCGATCGCGACAACGTGCGCGACAGCGACCAGGACGAGACGTCCGGCGGACGACGCGGACGCCGCCGTCGCGGAGGAGACGGCGACGACCAGCAGGGCGAGCCGCGTCAGCGCCAGCGCGCCGTCGAATACATCACCGAGCCCAAGGCCATCAAGGGGTCCACGCGTCTCGAGGCCAAGAAGCAGCGCCGCCGCGACGGACGCGACGCCGGACGCCGCCGCCCGGTCGTGACCGAGGCCGAGTTCCTCGCCCGGCGCGAGTCCGTCGACCGCAAGATGATCGTCCGCTCGAAGAACGGACGCACCCAGATCGGCGTGCTCGAGGACGCCGTGCTCGTCGAGCACTACGTCGCGCGCAACCAGGACGCGTCTCTGATCGGCAACGTCTACCTCGGCCGCGTGCAGAACGTGCTGCCGAGCATGGAGGCCGCGTTCGTCGACATCGGTCGCGGCCGCAACGCCGTGCTGTACTCCGGCGAGGTCGACTGGGACGGCGTCGAGACCGGCAACCAGCCCCGCCGCATCGAGCTGGCGCTCAAGCCGGGCGACCGCGTGCTCGTGCAGGTCACGAAGGACCCGGTCGGGCACAAGGGCGCGCGCCTCACCAGCCAGATCTCGCTGCCCGGCCGCTACCTCGTGTACGTGCCCGGCGGATCGATGAACGGCATCAGCCGCAAGCTCCCCGACAACGAGCGCGCCCGCCTCAAGCGCATCCTCAAGGAGGTGCTGCCCGAGTCCAGCGGCGTCATCGTCCGCACGGCCGCCGAAGGCGCCACCGAGGAGCAGCTGACGCGCGACGTCCAGCGCCTCACGTCGCAGTGGGAGCACATCCAGAAGCAGGTCGAGAACCAGCAGGCTCCGGCGCTGCTGCACGCCGAACCCGACCTGCTCGTCAAGATCGTCCGCGACGTCTTCAACGAGGACTTCACGAAGATGCTCATTCAGGGCGAGGAGTCGCAGCGGACCATCCGCGCCTACCTCGAGAGCGTCGCCCCCGACCTGCTCGAGCGCGTGGAGTCCTACGAGGACGACACCGACCCGTTCGACGCGTTCCGCATCACGGAGCAGATCGAGAAGGCCCTCGACCGCAAGGTCTGGCTGCCCTCGGGCGGTTCTCTCGTGATCGACCGCACCGAGGCCATGACGGTCGTCGACGTCAACACCGGCAAGTTCGTCGGATCGGGCGGCAACCTCGAAGAGACCGTCACGAAGAACAACCTCGAGGCCGCCGAGGAGATCGTCCGCCAGCTGCGGCTGCGTGACATCGGCGGCATCATCGTCGTCGACTTCATCGACATGGTGCTCGAGTCCAACCGCGACCTCGTGCTGCGCCGACTCGTCGAGTGCCTGAGCCGTGACCGCACCAAGCACCAGGTGGCCGAGGTCACCTCGCTCGGCCTGGTCCAGATGACCCGGAAGAAGCTGGGCCTCGGCCTTCTCGAGACCTTCAGCGAGGCGTGCGAGGTGTGCGCCGGCCGTGGCGTCATCGTGCACCACGACCCGGTCGTCAAGCACCGCTCGAACTCGGGTGGCGGGCAGTCCGGCGGCAACCGGCGCCAGCGCGGAGGCAACGGTCAGCAGAGCCAGAGCACGCAGCAGAACAGCTCCGTCGCCCACGGCATCCCCGAGGGCGCCAAGTCCGCGCTCGCGCAGATCGCCGCGTCCACCCTCGCCCCGACCGTCGAGCCCGTCGTCGAGGCGGCCCCCGTCGTCGATGCGGAACCCGCAACCGAGCAGGAGCGTCCCAAGAAGCCGCGCCGCAAGCGCGGCGGAGATCGGAACGCCGCGCCCAAGACCGAGGCCGAGCAGCTGCTCGACTCCGTTCTCGACGCGCTGCCCGAGCCGAAGGCTCCTGGTCAGGGGCGCAACCGTCGGCGCGTGACGACGGCGGCCCTCACCGGCACGCCCGTCGCCGTGAACTCCTCACCCGCGCCGGTCGCGGGCGGGGATGCGGAGTCCTGAGGCGATCAGCCGCCTGACCAGCTCCTTGCCGCCGACGCGCTCCGCGCCGGCGGCGATGAGCCGGGGGAGGGCGTCCTCCGGCACGTCGTAGTGGTCGCGGTCGAACGACCGCGCCGGCAGATCGTTGGCTCGCGCGAACGCGTGCAGCTCCTCGAGGCTCCGATCGCTGACCAGATGGGCCCAGAGGCGCCCGTGGGCGGGCCAGACGGGGTCATCGATCAGTACGGTCACTCCGCGATCCTACGGCCGCGCGACACGGGCCGGACTCGCTTTGCGAGAGTGTGGCCGATCCGGTAAAGTAGTCCCTTGGTGCGTGAGCTGAGTCGTCCCCAGAGGGCGACGGGCTGAAGTCCTGTGCTCACACCCGTCAGACCTGCGACGAACGCAGGCACAGTCTTCCCGTGAGATTTCCGGAGCTCCCGCTCCCCAACGAAACAGGTATCAAGTGGTTTACGCAGTAGTGCGCGCCGGTGGGCGGCAGGAGAAGGTCGAGGTCGGCACGATCGTTCAGCTCGACCGTGTTCAGGCTGCTCAGGGCGAGAAGATCGAGCTGCCCGCAGTGCTCCTCGTCGACGGCTCCACGGTGACCACCGACGCCGACAAGCTGGCCAAGGTCAAGGTGACCGCCGAGGTCATCGGCAACCTCCGCGGCCCGAAGATCGTCATCCAGAAGTACAAGAACAAGACCGGCTACAAGAAGCGCCAGGGCCACCGCCAGGAGCTCACGCGCGTCAAGATCACCGGCATCAAGTAAGCAGAAGAGGCACAGGACATGGCACACAAAAAGGGCGCGAGCTCCACTCGCAACGGTCGTGACTCCAACGCTCAGCGACTCGGCGTGAAGCGCTTCGGCGGCCAGCAGGTCAACGCGGGCGAGATCCTCGTCCGTCAGCGCGGCACGCACTTCCACCCCGGCGTGAACGTCGGCCGTGGCGGCGACGACACGCTGTTCGCCCTCGAGGCGGGCGCTGTCGAGTTCGGCGCGAAGGGCGGCCGCAAGGTCGTCAACATCGTCGCCGCTGCTCAGTAATCGCAGCAGACAAGACATCCGGTTCGGGGCGGGCTTCGGCTCGCCCCGTCCGCGTATCCAGGGAGTAGTAAGACATGGTCACGTTCGTCGACACGGTGACGCTGCATCTGCGCGCCGGCAAGGGCGGCAACGGCTGTGTCTCCGTGCACCGCGAGAAGTTCAAGCCGCTCGGCGGTCCCGATGGCGGCAACGGCGGTGACGGCGGCGACATCGTCCTCGTCGCCGACACGCAGACCGGGACGCTCCTGTCGTACCACCACTCTCCGCACCGCTCGTCCGGCAACGGCGGATTCGGCATGGGCGACCACCGATCCGGCTACGCGGGCGAGACGCTCGAGCTGCCCGTCCCCGTCGGCACGGTCGTCAAGAACACCGACGGCGAGGTCCTGCTCGACATGGTCACGCCCGGCGAGCGCTTCGTCGTGGCGCAGGGCGGCCGAGGAGGCCTCGGCAACGCGGCGCTCGCGAGTCCCAAGCGCAAGGCTCCCGGCTTCGCTCTGCTCGGCACTCCCGGTTTCGAGGGCGACGTGGTCCTCGAGCTCAAGACCGTCGCCGACGTGGCCCTGGTGGGGTACCCCTCTGCGGGCAAGTCGAGTCTGATCGCCGCGGTCTCGGCCGCACGGCCGAAGATCGCCGACTACCCGTTCACCACCCTGCATCCGAACCTCGGCGTCGTCCAGCAGGGCGACTTCCGCTACACGGTCGCCGACGTGCCCGGTCTCATCGAAGGGGCGAGCGAGGGACGCGGTCTCGGACTGGAGTTCCTTCGTCACGTGGAGCGCTGCTCGGCGCTGCTGCACGTCCTCGACTGCGCGACGCTCGAGCCCGGCCGCGATCCGATCTCCGACCTCGACGTCATCCTCGCCGAGCTCGGTGCCTACGAGGTCCCCGAGGGGCAGAAGCCGCTGCTGGAGCGCCCGCAGCTGGTCGCGCTCAACAAGATCGATGTGCCCGAGGCCCGCGATCTCGCCGACCTCGTCCGCCCCGAGCTCGAGGAGCGCGGATTCCGGGTGTTCGACATCTCCACGGTCTCGCACGAGGGTCTCCGCCCGCTGACGTTCGCGCTCGGCGAGATCGTCGAGAAGCACCGTTCCGAGACGGCCGTCGAGGTCGAGGCGCCGCGCGTCGTCATCCGTCCCAAGGGCGCGGACCAGCCCTTCACGATCCGCGTCGAGGGCGGCTCGTACGGCACCTACTACCGCATCCTCGGCGAGAAGCCGGTCCGCTGGGTGCAGCAGACCGACTTCCAGAACGAGGAGGCCGTCGGGTACCTGGCGGACCGCCTGGAGCGTCTCGGCGTCGAGGACGAGCTGTTCCGTCTCGGCGCGACGCCCGGTGCGACCGTTGTGATCGGCGAAGGCGAGGGCCTCATCTTCGACTGGGAGCCCTCGATGCGCTCGGCCGCGGAGCTCGCGACCGCGCCGCGAGGCACCGATCCGCGTCTCGCGCCGAACTCGCGACGCACCACGGGCGAGCGCCGCGAGCAGTACTACGAGCGGATGGACGCCAGAGCCGCGTACCGCGCGGAGCAGGACGAGAAGCGCCGTGCGACGGCGGGGCAGGACTTCGACGGAGACGACGCGTGACCGCGATGACGCGTGCCGAGCTCTCAACGGCTCCGCGCATCGTCGTCAAGGTCGGATCCTCATCGATCAGCGGCGAATCGTCGTGGCGGATCCCGATGATCGTGCACGCCCTCGCCGGCGCCCACGCGCGCGGCTGCGAGATCGTGCTGGTCTCGTCGGGAGCGATCGCCACCGGCATCCCGTTTCTCGATCTGGATGCCAGGCCCACCGACCTCGCCACTCAGCAGGCGGCGGCCGCCGTCGGCCAGAACGTGCTCGTGTACCGCTATCAGGAGGCGCTGCGCCCGTTCCGCATCACGGCGGGACAGGTCCTGCTGACGACGAGCGATCTCGAGACCGCGACCTCCCGCAGCAACGCCCGCCGCGCCATGGAGCGGCTGCTCGGCCTGCGCATCCTGCCGATCGTGAACGAGAACGACACCGTCGCCACGCAGGAGATCCGCTTCGGCGACAACGACCGGCTCGCAGCCCTCGTCGCCCAGCTCATCGGGGCGGACGCTCTCGTGCTGCTCAGCGACGTCGAGAGCCTCTACACGAAGCCGCCGACGGATCCCGCGGCGGAGCCGATCGACATCATCGCCGCCGACGCGGACCTCGAAGGCCTCGAGTTCGGGGCGACCGTCGTCAACAGCGTCGGCACCGGGGGAGCGGCGACCAAGGTGTCCGCGGCGCGTCTGGCTGCGGCATCCGGCATCGGCGTTCTCGTCACGAGCGCCGACCTCATCGACCGTGCGCTCCACGGCGACGAGATCGGCACCTGGTTCGAACCCGTCATCCAGGCCCGGTGACCCCACCGGGTCTCGTAAGCTGAGCGGATGACCACCGACACCGTTCAGGACCGTCTCGCGCGCGCCAAGGAGGCCTCCCGGGCCACCGCGCGGCTGACGAGTGATGAGAAGGTCCGCGCCCTCGAGGCCGTCGCCGGTGCACTCGAGTCGAACGCCGCGGACATCATCGCCGCGAACGCGCAGGACATCGAAGCCGGACGGGAGAACGGGATCGGCGACGCGCTGATCGACCGGCTCCGCCTCGACGACAAGCGCGTCGCCGCACTCGCATCGGCCGTGCGCGAGATCGCCGCGCTGCCCGACCCCGTCGGCCAGGTCGTCGGCGGGCACAGGATGCCGAACGGCGTGAACCTCCAGCAGGTCCGGGTGCCCTTCGGCGTGGTCGGTGCGATCTACGAGGCGCGTCCCAACGTGACGGTCGACATCGCAGCCCTCGCCTTGCGATCCGGCAACGCGAGCGTTCTGCGCGGGGGGAGTGCCGCACGCGAGTCGAACACCGTCCTCGTCCGGGTCATGCGCGACGCGCTGGAGAGCGCCGGCGTCACGCCCGAGGCCGTCCAGACCGTCGACGACTTCGGCCGCGACGGCGCCAAGGCCCTCATGCACGGTCGCGGATACGTCGACGTGCTCGTGCCGCGCGGCAGCGCCGCACTCATCGAGACCGTCGTCACCGAATCGACCGTGCCCGTGATCGAGACGGGCGCCGGCAATGTGCACATCGTGCTGGACGAGACCGCGCCCGACGACTGGGCGCGCGAGATCGTCGTCAACGCCAAGGTTCAGCGGCCGAGCGTCTGCAACGCCGTCGAGACCGTGCTCGTGCTGCGCCAGGCCGCACCCCGCCTGGTTCCCCTCGTGGCCAGCGCCCTGCAGAGCGAGGGCGTCGCCGTCCACGGGGATGACATGGTCCGCGGACTCGTGAGCGACGTCATCCCCGCGACGGAGGAGGACTGGGCGACCGAGTACCTCAGCCTCGACGTGGCCATGAAGGTCGTCGACACCCTCGACGACGCGCTCGCCCACATCCGCCGCTACAGCACGGGTCACACCGAGTCCATCGTCACGGCCGACGCCCGCAATGCTGAGCGGTTCCTCGCCGAGGTGGACTCCGCCGTCGTGATGGCCAACGCCTCCACTCGCTTCACCGACGGGAGCGAGTTCGGATTCGGGGCGGAGGTCGGGATCTCCACGCAGAAGCTGCATGCCCGCGGTCCCATGGGGCTTTCCGAGCTGACCAGCACCAAATGGCTCGCGCGTGGGTCGGGTCAGACCCGCGCCTGAGCGATAGGATGGGTGAGCCTCTTCTCGCACCCGCCACGAAACGGAGTCAGGATGAACCTCGTCGCACAGATCGCGATGGCAGCCGCTGAAACGGAGCATCACGGCAACGTGGCGCTCGAGACCCTGATCTTCGGGGTTATCGCCGCCGCGCTGTTCGCCGTTCTCGGGCTCGTCACGTTCTCGTACCGCCACGTCGCCAACCGCCACTCCGCCAAGGCCGAGGCCTGGGCGCAGAAGCACGGCGCTGACGCTCACGGGGCAGGACACGGCCACTAGGGCGCATGGAGACGACGGCCACGCGTGCCCCACGCATCGGAGTGATGGGCGGGACGTTCGACCCGATCCACCACGGGCACCTGGTCGCGGCCAGCGAGGTCGCGCACGAGTTCGACCTCGACGAGGTCGTGTTCGTTCCGACGGGGCGTCCATGGCAGAAGTCGAACGTCTCACCCAGTGAGCACCGCTACCTGATGACGGTGATCGCCACGGCATCCAACCCGCGATTCACGGTCAGCCGCGTCGACGTCGACCGCGAAGGCCCGACGTACACGATCGACACGCTCCGCGATCTGAAGACGCAGCGTCCCGACGCCGAGCTGTTCTTCATCACGGGTGCCGACGCCGTAGCGCAAATTCTCAGTTGGAGGGACCATGATGAACTGTGGGAACTGGCCCACTTCGTCGCGGTCTCCCGCCCAGGACATGTTCTGAGCACCGACGGCCTCCCGAGCGACAACGTCAGCCAGCTCGAGGTCCCCGCGCTGTCGATCTCGTCCACCGCGTGTCGAGAGCGCGTCGAGGAGGACCAGCCCGTGTGGTACCTGGTTCCCGACGGAGTCGTTCAGTACATCGCGAAGCATCATCTGTATCGGAGCAAGGCATGAGCACATCGGATCAGCAGGGCAATCAGCCGCTGACCCGCAAGCAGCTGCGGGAGATCCGTCTCACCGGCGCGACGCCGGTGATCGGAGAAGACGAAGCCGCGGCCGCCGCGAAGAAGACGCCCCCGGCACCGGCCGCGCCCCTTCCGCGCGCCGCCGAACCGGCAGAGGTCGCGCCGGCTCCCGCCGAGGTCATCACCGATCCGGACGCCGCTCCGCTCACGCGCCGCCAGGCCCGCACGCTCGAGCGGCTGCGCACGGCGTCGGTCCCCGTGGTCGAGCCGGAGCAGACCGCTGAGCCCGAGTCCGAGCCCGCTGAGGCGACCGAGGCCGAGGAGACTGAGGATTCCGAGCTCGTCTCTGCCGTGCCGACGTTCGCCCCGGTCGGTGCCGGCGCCGTGGACACCGGGGATCGCACCGAGGACGCCGCGGAGGACGCCGCGGTCGAGGCGGACGACGAAGCAGACGACGCTGCTGACGCCGACGTCGAGACGGATGCCGACGTCGAGACGGCGACCGAGACCGGCGAGGACGAGGCGCCTGCCGACGACGAAGCAGACGACGAGGCCGTCGAGGAGCGTCCGGTCGTCAGCCCCGCGTTCGGCAAGCAGGTGCTCGGCGAGCAGGCCGACGTCCCCGCGTTCGCGCCCTCGTTCGACGACCTCATCACCTCGGACTCCGGCGGCTCGAACCGCGCGCCGAACACTCTGATCTTCACCCACCCCGGAGAGGGCTCGCTGTCGGGTCCCGTGGCCTCGACCGGCGAGATCCTCATCACCGGGAGCTACGACCTGCCGGAAGGCCTCGGATCCCAGGGACACGCGCACGGCACGACCGACGGCAAGGACATCGACGCCGTCCTCATCGACGGCGAACTGCCGCCGGCATCCTCGCCGACGCCGATCGCGGCGAGCTCCGCGGTGAGCACGATCCGCCCCGCCGGCGAGGTCATCCGCCCTCCTGCCCCCGAGAAGGGCAACAAGCTCATGCTGACGCTGGCGATCACCGCCGGCGGTCTCGCCCTTCTCGTCGCCGCGGCGCTCGTCGTCGCATTCACCACGAATGTATTGGGATGATGCAATCACCTGAGAACGCCGAGGCCATGCTGCAGATCGCGGCGGACGCCGCCGTCTCCAAGGGCGGAGAGGACCTCGTCGCCCTCAACGTCTCGGAGCCGCTGCCGCTCGTCGACATCTTCCTGCTCGTGACCGGGAACAGCGAGCGCAATGTCGCCGCGATCGCCGACGAGATCGAGGATCGCCTGGTCGCAGCCGGCCACAAGCGGGTGCGCCGCGAGGGCCGTGCAGAGGCCCGCTGGGTGCTGATGGACTTCGGCGACCTCATCGTGCACGTCTTCCACGGCGAGGAGCGCGTGTACTACGGCCTCGAGAGGCTGTGGAAGGACTGCCCCGTCGTGCCGATCGAGCTCACCGAGGGCGCAGAGCGCTCCTGAGATGGCGCTGCACCTGATCACCGGTGCCGGCTCCGGTATCGGCGCGGCAGTCGCGCGACGGCTGCATGAACGCGGTGACGACCTGGTGCTGCTCGCGCGCGACGCCGGCCGGGCGCGAGAACTCGCGACGCGGTTTCCCGAAGCATCCACGCTGGTGGGAGATCTGGCGCAGCCAGGGCGCCTGTCCTGGGCGTTCTCGAAGCAGCAGCTGCCTGAGCGCATCGATTCGCTCGTGCACGTGGCCGGCATCGTCGACCTCGGTCCCGTCGCCGATCTTCCGCCGACGCTGTGGGAGCAGCAGCTGGCCGTGAACCTCGTCGCTCCGGCCGAGCTGACCCGGCTGTTCCTGCCGGTGCTCCGGGTTTCGCGCGGGCAGGTGCTGTTCGTGAACTCGGGAGCGGGGCTGCGTGCCCATGCCGACTGGGGTGCGTACGCGGCCTCCAAGCACGGCCTCAAGGCACTGGCGGACGCGCTGCGGGCCGAAGAGGCCGCGAACGGGGTCCGGGTCACCTCGGTCTTCCCCGGGCGCACCGCGACGCCCATGCAGGAGCGGGTGCACCAGCAGGAGGGTGCCGATTACGTGCCCGAGCGCTTCATCGATCCCGAATCCGTCGCGACGGCCATCCTCACCGCCCTCGATCTGCCTCGTGACGCGCAGATCACCGAGCTGTCGGTCCGGCCCGGCGTCTGACGTCGCGGACTACCTCTTCGCCGGCAGGCGCGCAAGGCCCTCGAAGGGCTTCGGGCTGCGACCTAGCGTGGGATCAATCGACCAAGGAGGCTGACCCATGGATGAGATGGACGAGCATCGTCCGCACGAGACGCCCGACGCCGAAGGCGGGCATCCCTCGCAGGCAGAGGGAGAGGATCCCGCACGCGCAGGACAGCACCCGGATCCGGCGCTCGACGGGCACCCATCGCAGGCGGAAGGCGAAGACACGACGGAGGACACCGATGGCTGACGGAGATGTGATCACCCGCTCGAAGAACGGTCAGTGGGTCAACCACGTCGAAGGCGAACCGGAGAACTCGCTGAGCTTCAGCAACCGCGAGGAGGCCGTGATCGCCGGCGCGAGCTTCGCCTCCGAGCGTGGCACCCGGCATATCGTCGAGGAAACGGAGCCGACCGGTGGCATCGGCGACGGCGGCGGTGAAGGCGAGGCGCCGGTGATCGTGGGGGAGAAGGATTTGGACGGCCCGCTCCCGGACACGACCGACCAGAACGGGATGCCGCTGGACAATCCTTCCGGAGGATGATGGGAACTCCGGCCGATCTCGCCGATCAGGCGCGCAGCCGGTAGCGCAACCGGCCCGCCGCCTCACACGGAGCGGCGCACCGTCAGCAGGAAGAAGCTGTCTTCCCGCGCGAGGACACTGTGCCGCTCCGGGGGAATGGGCATGATGTGCCCGGCGGTGAGCTCCCAGGACCGTCCCTGGCCGGTCAGCCGCAGGTGACCGGTGAGCACGTGCAGGGTCGCCTCCGGCGGGCTGTCATGCTCGGGGAGCTCCGCCTCGCCCAGCAGCGCCATGGCGGTCTGCCGCAGCACCGCATCGCGGTCGCCGTACAGCGTCTCGGCTGCCCTGCGGGAGCTCGATCCGCGAGCTTTTCCGAGCAGTTTCTCCTCGAGTTCTGCGAGGTTGGTGGGCGTCAGCGGAGATCCGGTCATGACCTGCTCCTTTCGATGAGCGACATCCCTGCCATCGTCGCATCGAACCCGCGAAATGCAAGACGGCGGCCGCCGGTCCGGCCCGGGGTCTGAGGTCCGTCACGCGCGAAGCTGGTAGCGCAGCTCCGGGCGGCCCACACCGCCGTAGGTCGGTGTGCTCGCGGCGAGTCCGGACTCCACGAGCCGCTCCAGGTAGCGCCGCGCGCTGACGCGCGACATGCCGAGGACCTCGGCGACCTCGGTCGCCGAGACGGGGTGAGCCTGCTCCTCCATGGTCTCCGCGACGCGCTGCAGCGTCACCCGTGACACCCCCTTGCGATTGCCGGCGAGGGCGACGGCATCCCGTCGCATCAGCGCGTCGACGGTCACCTGATCGAGCTCGCCGGTGTCGCTGAACTCGGCATCGCGGGCGAGAACGCGCCAGACGTCGTCGAGACGCTCGTGCAGAGCCTGCATCGGGAAGGGCTTGACGACATAGTGATGGACGCCGTGCGCGCGGGCGCGGCGCACGGTGTCGAGGTCCCGCGCGGCGGTGACGGCGATGACCTCCACGTGCGCTCCCGTCGCGCGCAGCCGTCGCAGCACGTCGATGCCCGACATGTCGGGCAGATACACGTCCAGCAGCATGACTTCGGGACGTAGATCGTCGAGCGCGCGCAGTGCGTCACCGCCGGTCGGTGCGACCGAGACGACCTCGAAATGCGGATGCCGTTCCACGAACCCGCGCGTCACATGGGCGACGGCGAAGTCGTCCTCGACGATGAGCGTGCGCAGCCGGCTCATCGCGCTGCCCCGGCGAGATCCCTGACCGGAAGCCGCACGACGAAGCGCGCTCCGCCGAGCGCTGCGGGGGAGAGGTCGATCGTCCCTCCGCGGCGCTCCACGACCCGCGCGACGAGCGTGAGCCCGTAGCCGCGCTGGCGATCGTCGCTCTTCGTCGAGAATCCGAGCCGGAACACGTCGCCGCGGTGCTCGATCGGGACGCCGGGCCCGTCGTCCGAGATCTCGAGCACCGTCATGCCCTCGTCGTCTCGCGCGATCGTCACCGCGACCCGCCCACCGCGCCCGGCGGCGTCATGATCGTCATCATCGTCCTCGGCGTCTGGCTCAAGCGCCGTCAGGCGCGGTTCGAGCAGGCACTGGCCGAGGTCGACACCGCGACGATCCGCACCGTGGATGAGGAGATCGCCGAGCAGCTGCGCGACCGCTGAGAGCGCATCCTCGACGGAACAGGGGACGGCCGCGGACATGGCCGTCCCCTGCGGGCGCTCAGATGATCTGACGCCCCTCCTTCTTCGCCTCCCGCGCGTCCTTCGCGAACGCGCGGATGATCACGGCGAGGGTTCCGATGACGATCACCGGCCACACGAGCGCATACGCGGTCATGAGGATGGTCTCCATGTCACTGCTCCTTTCCGGAGTAGGCGGCATCGGCGTCGTGCACGACGTTCTCCGCGCTGGCGATGATCTCGGTCTCGGCGGTGTCGAAGTCGCCCGTGCGGTGCCGGATCACCGAGAAGTCGAACCGCTTGTCGGTGTTCAGCATCGTGAGCGCAGCGCACACGACCGTGCTGACGGCGTAGGCGACCAGAGAACCGGAGAGCACGGGATAGGTGTGCAGGAACCCGATCGCAAACGGCGCGGATGCGACGGCGGCGACGGCTCCGACCACCAGGGCGACCCTGAGACCGAAGAACCCGAACGCCATGAGGCCGAGCACGACGCCGATGCCGATGACGGCGACGACGTCGCTGACGATCCCCAGACCGCCCGTGAGATCGACCCACTCGAAGCGCACCGGCAGGAACGCGGCGAGACCGGCGACGACCGCGATGGTGAAGGCGACGTTCGTGACGCGGTTCCAGTAGAAGCTGGCGATAACGGGGAAGACCAGCGCACCCCACAGCGCTCCGACGAACACGAGCAGGTCGAGGATGTTGAACTGCATCGACGCGAAGCCGAGCGCCGCGGCGGTCGCTCCGACCATCGTGATCCGCCCCACCAGCAGCATCGTCTTCGGGTTCGCGTTCTTCTTTCCGGCGATGTTCTGGCCGTAGATGTCGGCCATCATGATCGACGACAGCGCGGTCATGTCGGCATCCGCGGTCGACGACAGCGAGCCGATGATCATCACGAAGAACACGCAGATGAGGATCGGGCTGAGGTAGGTGGCAGCCATCTGCGGGATGAGGTTGTTGACGTCGCCGCCCATGGGTTCGATGCCCGCGTACAGGGCGATGACACCGAGCATCCCGACGCCGATGATCGTCGCGCCGTAGCCGATCGTGGCGGTGACGAAGGTCTTCTTGATCAGGTCCTCGCGCACCGCGAACAGGCGCTGCGCGATGGTCTGATTGCCGATCGCGTACGCCAGGACGGCCGCGATGTACGGCGCGCCCTGGTTGAAGAACGCGTCGGACGAGAAGAAGTCGCCCTGCTGCGGGGTGAGGTTCGCAGCGCCCGTCACGAACAGGTCGGGGCCGCCGGCGGCGAAGAAGATCACCGGAATGATGATGGCGACGGCTCCCAGCATCGCCAGCACCTGGGCGAAGTCGGTCAGCACCGAGGCGCGGAAGCCCGACCAGAGGGTGTAGGCGAGCACGCCGATCGCGATCGCGACGATGCCCTGCGTGAAGGTGAACGGCGAGAGCATCGAGATGAGCGCTCCGCCGGCGATGAGATTGGAGGTCAGGCTGATGAGGCTGCCGAGGACGTTGGATCCTGCGAGCATGAGCTGGCTGGAGCGTCCGTGCCGGGCGAACATGACCTCGGCGATCGTGTGCGCCTTCGGCGCGACCTGCCGGATGCGCCGGCCGAAGGGATAGATCAGCAGGATCATCAGCGCGCCCCAGAGCCCGTAGTGGATCGGGCCGGAGATGCCGTAGGTGTACCCGGATGTCGCGGAGGCGTACATCGAGGATGCCCAGATCCATGTGGCGGTCATGGAAGCGGCGGAGATGCCGAAGCCGATCTTGCCGCCGCCGGTCATGTAGCCGTCGGCGTTCTCCTTCTTGCGGGAGATGCGGATCGACATGTAAAGGCTGCCGCCGAAGAACAGCAGCATGAGCAGGACCGTCACTGGCCCTGAGAGTGTTTGGAGGTCGCCCACCGGATGGTTCTCACTTTCTCGTCGTGATGCGGCTGGAGCCGCCGGTCGAAGGAGAAAGCGCTCGCTAGGTGGGGGAGGGCACTCGGGGGACGTAGATGGACATGGGGCGATCTGATGCTGTCAGCATGGCGAACGAACCTGGACCACTGAGGCGCGTGGGAACGCGCAGACGAGAGGCCCGGGGTGCGGCTCCTTTCCAGTCGTCCGCAGGCGCGCCGAACGTCGGTGCATCCTCAGCGGAAGTCGATTGATCGCGATGGGCGCGCAGTCGGGCGCGTCGCACGAGAGCGCACGATGCGCTCCCTGCTCATGCATGCACAAGCATCCTTTTGACCATAGCAAGCTCTCAGGAAGGGGACGAACCGGCCTCAGCCCAGCAGCACGATGAGGTACACCGCGAACAGGGCGAGGTGAGCCGACCCGTGGATCGCCGTCACGCGCTTCGCCGCGAACGTCGTCACCGAGATGAGGAGCGTCGCGCCGAGGAGCAGAAGATCCGCCGGGGTCTCGGCGAGCACGACGGTCTGACCCGTGAGCATGCCGATCACGAGGACCGCCGGAATCGTCAAGCCCACCGTCGAGACCAGGGCCCCGTGCGAGAGGTTGATCACGCGCTGGATCTCGCCGCCGAGCGCGGCGCGGATCGCGGTGATCGACTCGGGAAGGAAGACGATGGCGGCGATGAGCACGCCCGAGAGCGCGACCGGCGCTCCCAAGCGGCCGAGCCCGTCGTCCAGGAGCGCCGCCATGTCGTGGGAGAGGAGCACGATCGGCACGACGGTCACGACAAGCAGCGCCACGCGAACGACGACTTCGGTGCGGTGATCGCGGAGGATCTGGCGGATGCCGCCCGCATCGGCATCCGTGCCCGTCGCAGCAGCGCTCTGCACTCGGGGATCGACCTCCGTGAAATCGGATGCCTGCGCGCCCATCTGGCGGAACAGGAAGTAGCCGTACAGACCGGCCGTGATCACGATGACCGGGATCGCCTGCGCCGTCGAGTAGGCGCCGTCGCGGCCGATGAGCGCGGGGAGCCCGAACGCCAGCGACGCCAGGACGACGAGCATGACCAGGTACATCGAGGTCCCGGTGCGGTTGTGCGCCATCCCGCGATGACGCGTGCCGCCCACGAGCAGCGCGAGGCCGATCACGAGGTTCAGGATGATCATCGACACCGCCATGACGGAGTCGCGCGCGATCGTCGTGTGCTCGCCGGGCCCCAGCATCACCGCGGAGATGAGCACGACCTCGATGAGCACGATCGACAGGGTAAGCACGAGCGAACCGTACGGGTCGCCGAGGCGGTGGGCCAGCGCCTCGGCCTGCTTGACGACGCCGAAGGCGCACACGAGGATGACCGCGACGATGCCGACGAGCGTCATGATCAGCACGGGCGCCGGGACCGGCGCCGCCAGCAGCGGATGAGCGAGCAGCAGGATGCCGAAAGCTCCCCAGCCGAGAACGATCCTGACGGTGTCGGATGCGGTGAGAAACGGGATGCGGATGCGCATGGAGATCTCCTCCTGCGGGGCCGTCCCCTGGTCGTGGTGTGCACAGCGGGTCGTCCCGCGCGGCGATGTCCGATCGACCAGACCAGTGTCTCACATGGTGTCGCGCGGGCTGCTCAGCTCCCGCGCAGGCGCAGCACGCCGTCGTGCAGATCGAACACGCGATCGGCCCTGGCGAGCATGGCGGGGTCGTGCGTGGCCACGACCGCGGCTGTTCCCCGCTCGTGCACGAGGCGCGCGATGAGGTCCATGATCTGCGCCCCCGTCTCGCTGTCCAGCTGCGCGGTCGGTTCGTCTGCGAGCAGGATGCCCGGTGCCATGACCAGTGCACGGGCGATGCCGACCCGCTGCTGCTGGCCGCCGGAGAGCTCGCCCGGCCGCTGCCCGGCATGCTCTTCGAGTCCGACGTCGCGCAGGGCATCCGCGACGCGACGATCGCGCTCGGACGGGTCCACGCGGCGGATGCGCAGCGGCACCTCGACGTTCTCGGCTGCGGAGAGCACGGGGATGAGCCCGGCGGTCTGGAAGATCGAGGCCATCCGCGCACCGCGCAGCGCCGCGACGTCGGTCGCGGGATCGGCGAGATCCGTGCCGTCGATGAGCACGCGGCCGGAGGTGGGCCGGTCGAGGCCGCCCAGCATCGTCAGCAGCGTCGTCTTACCGGCACCGGACCGGCCCGCGACGACGACGAGCTCGCCGGCGGAGACCGCGAGATCGGCATCCCGCACGGCGACCACGTCACCGGCGGGACTCGCGAACGTGCGCGACAGGCTCTCGGCGCGCAGCACGGCGGTCACGATGCATCCCCGTTCGCGTCACGCGCATCATTCCGAGAGGCATGCTGCCCCGGTGCGACGCGCACATGGTCGGGCTCGAGCGTGAGACGCACGCGTTCGCGCAGGTCGAGGGCCGAGACGAAGTCGGCGGGCAATTGCATGCGCCCCGCCCTGTCGAGCACCGCATACTCCTGCGCCGTGCGCACGGAGCGGCCGTCGTCATCCGTGCTCGTGCGGCGCAGCGTCTCCGTCGAGGTGCGCCCGTCGCGGATCCGGACGGTGCGCTCGACATGCTCCGTGACACTCGCGTCGTGGGTGACGATGAGCGTGGTCACACCGCGCTCCCGATTGACCGTCTCCATCGCCCCCAGCACCTCGGCGCTGGTCTGCTCGTCGAGCTCGCCGGTCGGCTCGTCGGCCAGCAGCGCACGGGGCCGGTTCGCGAGGGCGACGGCGATCGCGACGCGCTGCCGCTGCCCGCCCGACATCTCGGCGGGCCGTTTGCCCGCCACCTCCGCCGCACCGAGCAGCTCCAGCAGCTCATCGCCGTACGCCTCGCGCTCCGAGCGTGGAACGACGCGGGCGACCTCGTGCACCATCCGCACGTTCTCCCTCGCCGTCAGGTAGGGGAGGAGGTTGCGCGCGGACTGCTGCCAGACGAACCCGACGCTGCGCCTGCGGTACTCGAGACGCTCGGCGCCGCGCATGGTCGTCAGGTCGTGGCCGGCGACGCTCGCCGACCCCGCCGTCGGCCGATCGAGCCCGGCGAGGATGCCGAGAAGCGTGCTCTTCCCCGAGCCGGACGCGCCGACCAGCGCGACCATCTCACCGGTCGTCATCCGCAGATCCAGACCCTGCAGCGCCTGCACTTCGACGCCCTGCGCCGTGAAGATGCGCACCACGCCCTCGCAGAGGATCGCTCCGTCAGCCATGCCATCCGTTCCCATGCGTCCTTCTCCCATCACTGCTCCCGTTCCTCGCCGTCGGCGCGAAGGGTCGCTGCGGTGCCCACCCGCGAGGCGAGCACCGTCGCCGCAGCGACCGCCGACGATGTCACCAGCGCGAACCCGATCACCACGAGCACCGGCGACACACCGCCGAGCACGACAGGCGGTTGCGCCGAGCCGCCGACGAACCCGCGCAGATCCAGCTGCGGGATGACGAGCCACGCCATGCCGATCCCTGCGCCGACGCCGAACGGCAGCGCCAGCAGCAGCGCCGGGGCGACCTCCCATGCCACGAGGCGGCCCGCGCCTCCGACCGGATGCCCGAGCGTGCGCAGGATCGCGAGCATCCTCGCGCGCGACGAGGCGCCGAGCACGAGCGTCGCGACGATGGCCACCGCCAGCAGCGCGGCGACCAGCGCGCTCGCGGCGAGCAGCGCGCCCTGCACGAGCCCGAATGCCGGATCCTGCTCGTACACGGCCGCGGTGGCGGCGGGCGTCGAGAAGGAAGCGTCCCCGGCGAGCGCGGCCACGGCCGCCTCGCCGACCGCATCGGCATCCGCATCCGCCGTCAGAGCGATGTAGAGCTGTGAGATCCCCCTGCCGCGGTCCCCGAGAGCCGACGCATTCGCGGAGTCGACGATCACCCACTGCTCAGCGGACCCGAACGGGACCGACGACGGCGCGACGGCGATGATCCTGACCGGCTCGCCGGCGATCTCGAGCTCGGCGTCGTCCGGGTCCTCGATCCCCAGGCGGGCGAGCAGCGCTTCGGACACGACGACCGGCACGGCGCCGTCGGATTGCTCGGCCGCGAGTTCCGGCGGTAGCGGAATCGCGCCGGGGGAGTCGCGCTGCACGTCCGCGAGGTCTGCCGCATCGACCGCGTACACGGTGGCCCGCTCCTTCTGCCCGTCGGCCCTCGCATCCGTGGTCGAGACGCCGCGCAGGGCGGCGGTGGCCGCGACGCCGCCCTGAGCGGACACGAGCTCGGCGCCGTCGTCGGTGATGTATGAGGCATCGATCCGCACATCCGCACCGACGCCGACCTCTGCGGCACGGGTGATGCCGTTCGAGACGGTCGCGGCGAACGCGACCGAGAACACCGCGACGCCCAGACCGATCACGGCGGCGAGCACGGGCGCGGTGCGCACCACGGGGTCGCGTCGTGCTCGTGCGGGACCGAGGAGGGCCGTGAGCGCGACGCGGCGCCGCCCTCGGCGTTCGGCCAGACGCAGCAGGATCGGCAGCAGGCGCAGCGACAGGATGCTGCCGGTGCCGCCGAGGAGGACGGGCAGGGCGATGAGCAGCGGATCGACGCCTCCCGAGCCGCCGCGCACGACGACGAGGATGCTGAGCGCGACGGTCAGAGCGAGGACGAGGAGCCGCAGCGCCAGCCGTCCCCGGCCGGGCCCGCCGAACCCGGCGTCAGCGGGGTCGCCGAGGTCACGGCGTCCGGTCCGCTCTGCGTCCGTCACCGCACTCCACGGCACCACGATCGCCGGAACCGCGGCGAGAAGGACCGGAATGAGCAGCACCAGCGGGCCCGCCCAGCCGACGCCTGCCGCTGCCGCGATGCTGCCGATCACGGCGCCGAGGACGCCCAGCGCCGCGCCCTCTGCGCCCAGCATCCCCACCAGGCCTGCGACGGACGCTCCGCGCGCGCGGAGCACACGAGTGGTCGTGACTCTGCGCACGGCGATGAGCCTGCTCACGAGGGCCAGCACGACCAGCGCGACCGCGACTGGACCGACGGCCACGACGGACACCACCGCCGTCAGGGCGTCGCCGCGGGACACGCCCTCGTCGATGGCCCGGGGGAGCGAGGAGCTGAACGACAGTCCGACATCGAAGAACGTCTCGTCGTGCATCGTGAGCTCGACGGGATCGGCGGAGAGCAGTCGCAATTGCGCGGCAGTCGTCGCGGCGGATGCGGCATCGATCGCGCCGGTGTCGAACGGCATCCAGGACGTGATCTTGACGTTGCGGACGCGACTGGCGAGAGCATCCGTCTGGGCGGGATTCAGGAATGCGGCGCCGACGAGGATGCGGTCGCCGGCGGCACCGATCTCGACGAGCGGGGTGATCGAGCCCGCGATGAACGACCAGTCGCCGTCGTCGTGGCCGGACGGGCCGACGAGTCCGGTCAGCGTCAGCGTCGTGCCGTCCCACTGCCGCGTGTCGCCCACGCGCCATTCCAGATCTTCGGCGACGGTCGTCGTCAGGGCGATCTCGATGCCGTCGTCTGCGGGCACGATGTTCGGGAGGCGACCCTCGACCAGGGTGGCGCGATCCTCGAGACCGGGATCGGCGACGAGCCCGATCTTGTTCAGGGGGACGGGAGCGTCGGGGGTGCCGAGCGTCGGCACGGGGTCTATCCTCATCGTCATCCGCGGCGTCCCGAGCATGCTGCGCAGAGGTTCGGGCTGCGCCTGCCGAAGCTGCTCGGCGGCGGCGAGAGGAGCACTCCACACGTCGGCCCCGGAGTCCGCGCCCTCATCGAAGGCCGGCAGCCCCGGGATCGTGTCTGCGGGCCATCTGGCCAGCAGCGGCAGGGCGGTCGCGGCGCGCTGCACGGTGGCGGTCCTTCCGTCCGCGAGCAGCACGGGTGCGGAGACCCCCAGGAACGACAGCGCCGCGATCACCACGACGAGGAACACCGACAGCATCGGCGTCGTGCGTGCGCTCCGGGTCAGCACCGACATCCGCTCGTTCATGCGCTGACCCCCAGCACGAGGGGCAGGACGACAGCCGCGACGGCGACGCCCACGGCCGCACCGAAGCCGACGGCGTACACGGCGACGCCGGTCACCTCGCCCAGTCGCAGCAGGCGCCTGCGCGCATTCCGCAGGCCCAGTGCGCGCAGAACGATCGCTTCATCCCGGCGCGCGCGTGCACCCGCGGAGGACGCGGCGAGGAATCCGAACACGCCGAGGACGGCCGCGCCGAGCGCCCCGAGCGTCAGCATCGCCGGGACCACCGAGGTCACCGGTGCTGCGCTCACCTGCGGCACGGTCAGGATGCGCGCAGGATGCGTCGCCTCGGCGCGCAGTCGCTCGGCGACCTCTTCGGGTGCCTCTGTGCGGATCCAGAGCTCGCCGGGGGCCACGCTCACACCGGCCGCTTCCAGCCCCTCCGGATCGGCGGCCACGCCGAGGCCGGCGCCGATTCCGGGCAGCGCATCCACGATGCCGCGCACCTCGAACGGCACAGGGCGGGCGACCGAGCGGATGCGGGCCGTGAACACGGTGCCCACCTCGGCGCCGAGCCGGTCGGCCAGGCTGCGGGTCACACCGACGGGGACCTGTCCGTCGCCGGCGCCCGTCGAGGTCGCGTCGATCCCCAGGACCTCCGGCGGTGCGGCCACGAGGGTCGCGGTGTCGGACCCGACTGCGAGCGGCGTGTGCACGACCTCGGCCGCCGCCTCGACCTCGCTCCAGGCCGTCGCGTCATCGGCGATCTCCTGGATGCCGTACGCACCGATCATGCGTACGTCCCACCCGAGCAGAGCCGTGTGCATCCGCTGCTGAGCGGCGCCCGATGCGGCAGGGGCCGCGATCGCCAGTGTCGCGGATCCGGCGGCCAGCGCGAGGCACAGGATCGCGACGGCGACGATGCCCATGCGGCGCGCGACCTGCCGCAGCGGGAGGACCGGTGCGATGCCCCTGGTGCGTCGCACGAGGCGTTCGATGAGAGCAGCCACGGGGACGGCGATGACGGGTGCGAGGGAGCATCCGGCGATGAGGAGCAGTGCGGGGGCCGACGTCGCGAGCGGGTCGGGCGTGCCGTCGGGTCGTGTGACGGCACGCGTCGCGAAGAGCTGCCAGCTCGCGAGGGCGGCGAGACCGACCGCGACGGCCGCGGGCAGGATCAGCGCTCGGAGGGAGCGCATGCCGGCATCGCTGCGCCCGGCCGACGCGCGGGTGCGGATCACGCTCCGGACTGTGAGCAGGGAGGCCGCGGCGCCGCTGAGGATCACGGCTCCGGCCGCTGACAGCAGCGCGACGGCGCCGATGCCTGCGGCGATCGTCAGCACGATGAGGGCGGAGGCCGCGCCGACGGCGGCGAACAGCGCGGCCTCGGCGGCGGCGCTCAGCGCGAGCCGGCGTGTCGAGCTCCCTCGTGCGCGCAGGAGATCCAGCTCGTCGCCGCGCGCGACGGTCAGGGTACCCAGCACTGTGCCGATCACGAGAGCGGCCAGCAGCGCCACGGACAGCTGCGGGACGACGAGCAGACCCTGCGCGGACGCGACCGCCGACGCCTGACGGTGCATGGTGTCGCCGAGCCCGCCTTCCACGCGGGTGCTCTGGGTCCGCTGCGGGTCGACGGACTCCGGGAGCGCCTGCAGCGCGGTGATGCCGTGCATCACACGCGGGATGTCGGTCAGCGCAGAGCTCGCAGGGGCGATCGCCCAGGTGGTCCTCGGGGTTCCCGGCAGATCGGCCAGGGTGCCCTCGACGACCGCAGCGGGGCCGAAGGTCTCTCCGCTCAGGCCGGACGCGATGGACGGATCGCTCTGCCAGGCGGGGTCCGTCGCATCGGCGGCGCTCCAGGTGCCGACGACGGTCAGCTCTCTGTCTGCGACCGTGACCTCGTCGCCGACGCCGAGGTCCAGTCGCTGAGCGGCGCGGTCCGAGAGGGCGAGCTCATCCGCGGTTCGCGGCCACGCGCCCGCGGTGACCTCTGCGAGGTCGGTCAGTCGGGCGTCGTCGATGAGGCGGACCGCGACCGGCTCGCCGGACGGCGGCTCCAGGGTGACCTCGAGGCTTGTCCGGCGCGAGACCGTGATGGGTGCGCCGTCGAAGGCGGCGTCGATCGCGTCGCGGATCTCGGCATCCTGAGCGGCGCCGTCGGATGCCTCGAGCGCGACCAGGCGCACCGTCTGCGATGCGGGTTCGGCGTCGTCGAGCATGCGTGCGGCGCCGGCCGTGATCAGCCGATCGGCGACCGCGTCCAGGCCTCCGGCGCCGAGGACGAACAGGGCGGCCACGAGGGCGAGGAGTGACAGTCGGGCGAGGTGAACTCCCGCCCGTCTCGCTTCAAACGCCATCGCTCCTCATCCGGTGCACACACTGCAGAACATCTTCGTCCGGTGCGCGCGGGCGCGCAACGGGCAATCCGCGATTCGGCGCAGCAACGAGAAAACCCCCGGATGACCGGGGGTTTGATGGTGGACCTGAGGGGACTCGAACCCCTGACCCCCTGCATGCCATGCAGGTGCGCTACCAGCTGCGCCACAGGCCCATCTCGCTTCCCCGGGCGACCGGGGCAACTTGAAAAGAATACAACACGTTCCGGCGTCCGCGCGAATCGGAGCACGGCCGGGCGGTTCAGCGGGAACACTCCCGCAGATCCATGCGTTGTCATGAACATGCAGATCAGGGAGAGCATCGTCATCGGCGCGGGACAGGCCGGGCTCTCGACCTCGTTCCACCTGAAGCGACTGGGCATCGACCATCTGGTCCTCGACGCGAACGGCGCGCCCGGGGGCGCATGGCAGCACCGCTGGGACGCGTTGACGATGGACGACGTGCACGGCGTCGCCGAGCTCCCCGACGCCGAGGCGCCGGCACGCGACGCGCAGCGTGCGAACGTCGTCGTCCCGGCATCCTTCACGGACTACGAGCAGCGTCACGGGCTGCCGGTCCTCCGTCCCGTGCGCGTGGATGCGGTCACCGACGACGACGGCATCCTCGTCGTGCGGGCGGCGGAGCGCGAATGGCGCACCAGGACGCTCGTGAACGCGACGGGAACGTGGACGCATCCGTTCCTGCCGCACTATCCGGGCATGGAGACGTTCATCGGAGAGCAGCTCCACACCGTCGACTACCCGGGGCCGGAGCACTTCCGCGGCAAGCGCGTGCTCGTCGTCGGCGGCGGCGCATCCGCCGTGCAGTTCCTCGGAGCGCTCGCGCCGATCACGGACACGATCTGGGTGACGCGTCGCGAGCCGGTCTGGCGCGACGACGAGTTCACCCCCGAAGCGGGCGCGGCGGCGGTCGCGCTCGTCGAGCAGCGGGTGGCGCAGGGCCTTCCACCGCAGAGCGTCGTCGGGGTGACCGGGCTCATGCTGCGTCCCCAGGAGCGCGAGGCCGAGCGCCTCGGCGCATACGCCCACCGCCGGGCGATGTTCCAGCGCATCGAGGCGGACGGCGTGCGGTGGGCGGACGGCTCCTTCGAGCGCGTCGACGTCATCCTCTGGGCGACCGGGTTCCGGCCTGCCATCGCGCATCTGGCGCCGCTGCATCTGCGCAGCGGAGCGGGCGGCATCCAGCTCGACCGCAACGGGCGCGGCACGACGGCCGTGAAGGACCCGCGAATCCAGCTGGTCGGGTACGGCCCGTCGGCGAGCACGATCGGGGCCAATCGCGCCGGTCGCACGGCCGCGGTGGGCGTGCAGCGCGCGCTGCGCGGTATCCCGACGCCCGTGCCGTGATGCTCGGTGCGGGTTAGCCTGGAGTCATGTCCCGTGTCATCGTCTTCGGCGGCCACGGCCGCATCGCGCTTCTGCTCGCCCCGCTCCTCGTCGCCAGAGGCGACGAGGTCACCTCGGTGATCCGCAACCCCGATCACGTCGCCGATGTCGAGCAGACCGGCGCCACCGCGCTCGTCGCCGACATCGAGAATCTCGACACCGCCGGGATCGCCGACCTGATCCGCGGACATGATGCCGTCGTGTGGTCGGCCGGAGCAGGCGGCGGATCCCCGGAGCGCACCTACGCCGTCGATCGTGACGCCGCGATCCGCTCGATGGATGCCGCGGCCGCTGCCGACGTGAAGCGCTACGTCATGGTGTCGTGGCTGGGCTCCACGGCAGACCATGGTGTGCCGGAGGGCGACTCGTTCTTCCCGTACGCCGACGCCAAGTGGGCAGCGGACGAGCACCTCCGTGGAACCGATCTGGACGGCACGATCCTGGGCCCCGGAACACTGACGTTCGACGAGCCGACCGGACTCATCGAACTCGAGGCTCCTGACCGCGGGCGGGTCGCACGCGCCGACGTCGCCGCGGTCGTCGCAGCGACACTGGTCGAGCCGCTGACGATCGGACGCACGATCCGCTTCGGCAACGGCACGCAGGCCACCGCCGAGCCGATCGCCGCCGCGCTCGCGCGCTGACCGCCATGCGCCGCACGCTGACGGTCGCCGTCGTCGCGCTCTCGTGCGCGTTGGCAGCGACCGCCGGCGCAGCACCCGGATCCGCCGCAGCCCCGATCGCCACCGCCGCCACCGCCGCTGACACGCCGACGAGCGGACCCGAAGCGGAGGCGGCCCGCCTGGTGGCGGGGATGACCACCGCCGAACAGGCGGCGAGCATCGTGATGGGGCACATCCCCGGAACGGATGCCGCGCGGCTGGGCGATTACATGACGTCGACCAGGATCGGCGGTTTCATCCTCATGGGTGCGAACGTGCCGAAGAGCGAGGCGGAGCTGCGACGGGTGACCACCGCGCTCGGCGCCACGGGCGACATCCCGCCGCTCATCGCCATCGATCAGGAGGGCGGCGACGTCTCGCGGCTGCCGTGGGATCGTCTGCCGTCATCGGCCACGCTCAAGGGCAGCCCGGTCGCTGCGACGTCGGCAGCATACGCCGCTCGCGCCTCACTCGTCGCGCGCGGCGGGGCGAACGTGAACTTCGGCGTGATCGCCGACACCACCGGCGACACCGGCTCGTTCATCCACCGTCGATCGCTCGGCGCCGATCCGGTGGCGGCGGCCGATCGGGTCGCGGCGGCCGTCCGTGCGGAGGAGCCGTTCGTCGCATCGACGCTGAAGCACTTCCCCGGCCACGGGGCTGCGCCCGGCGACTCGCACGAGCTGATCCCGAGCACTGCTGAGTCTCTCGACGAATGGCGTCGCACCGACGCCGTGCCGTTCGAGGCGGGCATCGACGAAGGTGCGAGGCTCCTCATGTTCGGGCACCTCGCCTACACCGCGATCGACGACGCGCCCGCTTCGCTGTCGCCGCGCTGGCACGAGATCGCCCGCGACGAACTGGGATTCGACGGGGTGATCGTGACGGACGACCTGGGGATGCTCATCTCCACAGGCATCCGGGAGTACGCCGATCCGGTGCGCAACGCCGTGACGGCCGTCGCGGCGGGTAGCGACCTCGTGCTCATGATCGCCCACTCCACGCCGAGCACGGCCGGGCAGATGGCGGCGGGCATCGCCGAAGCGGTCGACGAGGGGACGCTGCCGCCGGACCGTCTTCAGGAGGCGGCGGAGCGCGTCATGACGCTGCGACTGGAACTCGCGGCATCCGGCTCGGTGTGGGCGCCCTGCGCGGAGTGCGAACCGGGATCCTGACCGAGCCAGGCGTCGAGCATCCGGGTGCGCAGTGCATTGCCTCGCTCGGCGAACTCCCGCTGCCGACGCACGTACTCCGCCTTGCCGTCCGCCGTCTCGATGCGCACGGGGACGACGCCCCAGTCGGCGAGATCGTACGGGGCCGCCTCCATGTCGAGCAGCCGGATGTCGTGGGCGAGTTCGAACGCGTCCAGCAGCAGCTCGCCCGGGACGAGCGGCCCGAGCTTCATCGCCCACTTGTAGAGGTCCATGCCGGCGTGCAGGCAACCCGGCTGCTCGAGGACGGGCTGATCGTCGCGGGTGAGGGCCGTCCGGTTGCGCGGAACCGCCTCAGGGGTGAAGAACCGGAACGCGTCGAAATGCGTGCAGCGCAGGTCGTGCGCCTCCACGACGGCATCCGTGCCCGCCTGACCCAGGCGCAGGGGAGCGGGATGCCGATGCTCGGCCTCGCGGTATACCATCGCCCACTCGTGCAGTCCGAAGCAGCCGAACTGTCCCGGCCGCGCGGCGGTGCGGCGCAGCATCCGCTCGATGAGGCCGGCGAGCGGCGCCTTCGCGCGCGCGAAGGACGCGGCATCCGGCACGACCGACCCCGGCGCCGACCCCGGCGCGTACCAGCGCCACGCGCCGCGCTCCGGAGCGTCCGCGAGCTCGACGCCGGCACCCGGATGCCAGCGCCGCAACTGCGACGGCGAGTACGAGTAGTACCTGAACAGGAAGTCCCACACCGGATGCTTCTCGCCCCGGCTCGCGCGCTCGCGATGCGCAGCGGTCAGGGCGTCCGCGCGTGCGTGATGCGCGCGCTCGCGCTCGGACCAGACGCTGCGGTCGAGGGTCGCCATGGTGGGCTCGTCAGTGCAGGATGCCGACGTCGGTGAGACGTTCGCGGAGACCTGCGCCGTCGGAGGCAGCGACCCAGGGTGCGGTGTCCTCGGAGTGGTCGTCGGAGGTCGCGCGGCCACCGGCGAGCATCGCCTCGGTCACGGACAGCTGGCGGATCGCGACGCCGGCGACCGAATCGGGGTGATCGGTCATGAACTCGGTGTAGATCGCCTCATCGTGCTGACCGTCGTCGCCGATGAGCAGCCACTTCACGTTCGGGAACTCCTCCGCAAGGCGTCGCAGATTGCGCAGCTTGTGCTCGCGCCCGCTGCGGAACCAGCGATCGTGCGTCGGGCCCCAGTCGGTGAGCAGCATCGAGCCCTTCGGGAACAGATGCCTGCTCATGAAACGGCTCAGCGTCGGGGCGACGTTCCAGGCGCCGGTCGACAGGTACACCATCGGGGCGCCCGGATGCTGGCGCATCAGCTGCTCGATCAGCACCGCCATGCCGGGGACGGGGATCCTGGCGTGCTCGTCCACGACGAACGAGTTCCACGCCGCGATGAACGGCCGGGGGAGAGCGGTGACCATCACGGTGTCGTCGACATCGGAGACCACGCCGAATCGCACGTCGTCGCCCACGATGAACGCCGTGCCCTCGACGGGCGCCTGGCCCTCGACCGACATGGTGAAGCTCTGCCATCCGGCAGGGAGCTCGGCATCGATGACGGCGTCGATCACACCGCCGCGGTCGGCGACCACCTCGTGCGTGCCACCGGCGATCACGATGCTCACCTTCGCGAAGCCGACCGGGATGCCCACGAAGCTGCGCCAGCCGCGCACGGACTCGTACTCGCCGTCGGCACCGCGTCGGCGCGGGGGAACGATCAGCACGCGCCCGACCAGACGCACCCAGCCCGTGCCGCCGTAGCCGGCGAAAGGCAGAACCGTCGCTGTCCGTCCGCGTCGGCGCGCCCGGCTCTCGCGCCACACGTGCAGACGGTGCTCGAGGCGTGCGAACCAGTGGATCCTGGGCTTCTTGGCGGTGTCTTCGGACATCGCCCTCAGTCTTTCATGCCCGGCTGAGCGCCCTCGTCGCCGGCGGCGTCCGTGACGTGCATGTGCCGGGCCTCCCACTTCTCCAGCAGCTTCTTGCCGACGTAGACGAGCAGCACGAACACGACGATGACGCCGACGAACACGTAACCGGCGAAGTGCACCTGGTCGACGAGTTCGCGGAACCCGCCGGCGGCGAGCGAGGTGACGCTGACGTACGCCGCCGCCCACAGCAGACAGGCCGGGGCCGTCCACGCGAGGAAGCGCCGGTACGAGTAGCTGCTCATGCCGACGGTGAGGGGCACGAGAGAGTGCAGCACCGGCAGGAAGCGCGAGAGGAAGATCGCCAGGCCGCCGCGACGCTGCAGGTACCGTTCGGCGCGAGCCCAGTGGGCCTCACCGATCCGTCTGCCCACCCAGGAGCGGCGGATGCGCGGACCGAGCCAGCGCCCCAGCCAGAAGCCGATGCTCTCGCCGATCAGGGCGCCCACCACGACGGCGACGACCATCGCGACGATCTCGACGGGGCCGTCGACACCCATCGACGCGATGATGACGATCGTGTCGCCGGGGACGATCAGACCGATGAGGATGCTCGTCTCGAGCATGACGGCGAGCCCGGCGATGAGGGTGCGGGCGACCGGGTCGACCGCCTGCACGGCATCCAGGATCCACAGCAGGAAGTCGTCCACGCAGTCGAGAATACGCACCCTACGCTGAGACCGTGCCCCGAGACCTGCTGCCCGCCCGCCCCGTCTGGGAGACCGTCGATCTCCCGGAGCTGTTCCGTGCTCTCGCCGCCGAGCAGGAGGACGTGTTCTGGCTGGATGCCGGTGCGGGAGCTGCGGACGGCTGGAGCATCATCGGCGTCGGAGAGCCGGACCCCGCAGGCCCCGGAGACGTGCGGCTCGACGCCGCAGAGGATGCCGTGGCCGGCATGCCTCCGTTCCGTGGCGGATGGGTCGGATGGCTGGACTACGAGAGCGGCGCACAGCGGTTCGGCGCGCCGGCCGCACCGTCCGAAGGCGGCCCGGCCTGGCTGCGGGTCACGGGCGCCGTGGCGGTCGACCACGCGATCGGCGCGGTGTGGGAGCTGGGGAAGCGGCTTCTGGGGGGAGAAGCGGGGTTTCGACTCCCTGCGGTCGCTCAACCCGTTTCGTCTGCGCGGCCTTCGGCCGCTTCGCTCAACGCCCCGCAGGGCGGACTGGCCGTCGATGCCTCCACGCCCGTCGAAGCCGAGGCACGTCATACGCCTTCCGAGTACGCCGCGCTCGTCGAACGGTGCCGCGACGCGATCCGCGCCGGCGACGCGTACCAGCTGTGCCTCACGACCCGCTTCACGGTCCCCGGCGCGCACGACGCCGTCGAGACGTATCTGCGCCTGAGGACGGCGAGCCCCGCCCATCACGGCGGCTTCGTCCGGATCGGCGACCGTGCGCTTCTCAGCGCGAGTCCGGAGACGTTCCTGCATGCCTCGGGGGGCAGCATCCGCACGCGCCCCATCAAGGGCACGCGGCCTCGCGGAGCGGATGCGGCCTCCGATGCGGCGCTCGCCGCCGAGCTCCTCGCGAGCCCGAAGGAGCGCGCGGAGAACGTCATGATCGTCGATCTCATGCGCAATGATCTCTCGCAGGTCTGCGAGCCGGGGTCGATCCGCGTGGACGGTCTCTGGGAGGTCGAGTCGTACCCGGCCGTGCACCAACTCGTCAGCACCGTGAGCGGGCGTGCGATCGGTGGCCTCGACGTGCAGACCCTGTGGGATGCCGCCTTCCCTGCCGGCAGCATGACCGGTGCGCCGAAGCTCTCTGCGATGACCCTGCTGCACGGGCTCGAGGATGCACGACCGCGCGGCGTCTACAGCGGGTGCTTCGGCTACGTCGGCGCGGACGGCGCGATCGATCTCGCGATGGTGATCCGCAGCATCCTCCTCACCGCCGATCGCGCGGTGATCGGCGCCGGCGGCGGCATCACCTGGGGCTCCGTCGCGGACGACGAGGTGGACGAGGCCGCGACCAAGGCGCGGGCGCCGCTGGCTGCGCTGGGGGCGAGCCTTCCCGCGGCCTGGCGGCGCGGGTGATCCGATATCCTGGAACTTCCTGACTTTTCCTGAGATTGGTCGTTCGTTGTCTGAATTCTCCGCCTCCTCCACCGAGCCCGCCGACGAGTCCACGTCTGCGCACGCCATCCAAGCCAAGTGGCAGAAGTACTGGGCGGAGAACGAGACCTTCCTCGCCGGGGGCGACGACGACCGCCGACCCCGCAAGTTCGTGCTCGCCATGTTCCCGTACCCGTCCGGCGACCTTCACATGGGGCACGCGGAGAACTACCTGTACTCCGACATCGTGGCGCGATTCTGGCGTCACCGGGGCCACAACGTCCTGAACCCGATCGGGTGGGACTCGTTCGGCCTGCCCGCCGAGAACGCCGCCATCCGCCGCGGCGCCGACCCGCGCGAGTGGACCTACCAGAACATCGAGCAGCAGAAGACCGGGTTCAAGGCGTACGGCGTCTCGTTCGACTGGACCCGTGAGCTGCACACCTCCGACCCGGAGTACTACCACTGGAACCAGTGGCTGTTCCTGCAGCTGCACGAGCGCGGCCTGGCCTATCGCAAGAAGAGCCCGGTCAACTGGTGCCCGAACGATCAGACCGTGCTCGCGAACGAGCAGGTCGTCGACGGCCGCTGCGAACGCTGCGGCGCCGAGGTCGTCAAGAAGAAGCTGACGCAGTGGTACTTCAGGATCACCGACTACGCCGACCGGCTGCTCGACGACCTGAATCAGCTCGAGGGCCGCTGGCCGCACAAGGTGCTGCAGATGCAGCGCAATTGGATCGGCCGCTCCATCGGCGCCGACGTGGACTTCCGCATCGAGGGCCGCGACGAGCCCGTGACCGTGTTCACGACGCGCCCGGACACGCTGCACGGCGCGACCTTCTTCGTCGTCGCCCCCGACTCCGATCTCGCCGCCGAGATCGCGGCGGATGCTCCGGCCGAGGTGCAGACCGCTTTCGCCGAGTACCTGGCGACCGTGCAGAAGACGACCGACATCGACCGGCAGTCCACCGACCGCCCGAAGACGGGTGTGTTCCTGGAGCGGTACGCGGTCAACCCGGTGGGCGGCGAGCGGCTTCCGATCTGGGCCGCCGACTACGTGCTGGCCGATTACGGACACGGCGCCGTCATGGCCGTCCCGGCGCACGACCAGCGCGACCTCGACTTCGCCCGTGCGTTCGACCTGCCCGTCAAGGTCGTCGTCGACACGACGGCCCCCATCACAGGCGTCATCCCCGTGATCGACCTCGACGAGGACGGCGTTCCGATCGAGCCCGTCGAGACGCTCGATGCGCAGCACCCGGCATCCACGGGCATCGCGCTGTCCGGCGAGGGGCGCATGATCAACTCCGGTGACCTGAACGGGCTGTCCAAGCGCAATGCGATCGCCAGGGCGATCGAGCAGCTGACCGCGGCAGGGACCGGCCGTGCGGCGAAGAACTACCGGCTGCGCGACTGGCTGATCTCGCGCCAGCGCTTCTGGGGCACGCCGATCCCGATGCTGCACCACGATGACGGCACCGTCACGCCGGTGCCCGTCGAGCAGCTGCCGGTCAAGCTGCCCGCCGCCGCCGGTCTCGACCTCTCGCCGAAGGGATCATCGCCGCTGGGCGCGGCCGAGTCGTGGGTGCGCACGGTCGATCCCGTCTCGGGCGATCCCGTGCTGCGCGACCCCGACACGATGGACACGTTCGTCGACAGCTCGTGGTACTTCCTGCGCTTCCTCTCGCCGAACAGCGATCAGTTCGCGTTCGACCCGGCCGAGGCGGCGCGCTGGGCGCCCGTCGACACCTACATCGGCGGCGTCGAGCACGCGATCCTGCACCTGCTGTACGCGCGCTTCATCACCAAGGTCCTCTTCGACATGGGGCTGATCGACTTCACCGAGCCGTTCTCCAGCCTGATCAACCAGGGCATGGTGATCCTGAACGGCGCGAAGATGTCCAAGAGCAAGGGCAACCTCGTGCTCTTCCAGGAGGAGCTGGACAAGTACGGCGCCGATGCGCTGCGTACGGGCCTGGCCTTCGCCGGTCCCGTCGAGGACGACAAGGACTGGGCCGATGTGTCGACCACGGGCGCGCAGAAGTTCCTCTCGCGTGCTCTGCGGCTCAGTCACGAGGTCGCGAGCCCCGTCGACGTCGTCTTCAAAGACGGCGATGCAGCGCTGCGACGCGGCACGCACCGGCTGCTGGCGGATGCGCCGGCCCTGGTGGAGCAGACGAAGTTCAACGTGCTCGTCGCGCGCCTGATGGAGCTCGTCAACCTCACCCGCAAGACCGTCGACACCGGTGCCGGCGCGGGTGACCCCGCCGTGCGCGAGGCCGTCGAGACGGTCGCGGTGATGCTGGATCTGATCGCTCCGCACACGGCGGAGGAGATGTGGGAGGCGCTCGGTCACGAGCCGTCCGTGGGTCTCGTGACCTGGCGCCAGGCCGACCCCGCTCTGCTCGTAGAGGACACGATCACCGCGGTCGCGCAGGTGAACGGCAAGGTGCGCGCGCAGCTCGAGGTCTCGGCGAAGATCACCGCCGACGAGCTCGAGGCTCTGGCCCGCTCCGACGAGCGCGTGATCCGGGCGATCGGCGACAAGGAGATCGTGAAGGTGATCGTCCGCGCGCCGAAGCTCGTGAACTTCGCCGTCAAGGGCTGAGCGGGCCCGAGGCGAATCGCAGCCGTTCGTCCTGCACATTCGGCTCGAACACTCGGGTATCCACGGAACCGGTGCATCCGGCATCCGATGACGCGCACGCGCGCCTAGCGTGGCGGGGTGCCAGCGACCGAGACCGCGACTGCGCCCCGCGCGCGTCTGCGGTTGAGCATCGGCGCAGCCGTCGTGCTCGGTCTGGTGGTGCTCTCGGGGGCAGTCGGCCTCGGCATCATGCGCGGGCAGGCGCAGCCCACGCAGACCGTGCAGGTCGACGCCTCCGATGAGGGCGTCGTGGCCGGCGGAGAGCTGTACGTGCACGTGCTGGGCGAAGTCGCCCGTCCCGGCCTCTACGTCCTCGAGCCCGATGCCAGGGTCGTCGACGCCATCGCCGCAGCCGGCGGAACGCTCGATGATGCCGATCTCCAGGCGGTCAACCTCGCGCGCACCCTCAGCGACGGCGAGCAGCTCATCGTCCCCGCGGTGGGCGCTGCCCCGGAAGGAGGCGAGGGCGCCCCGGTCGGCGACGGCCTCATCGATCTGAACAACGCGGATCAGGCGGCGCTGGAGACGCTGCCGAGGATCGGCCCGGCGCTCGCGCAACGGATCATCGACTGGCGCGAGACGAACGGACGGTTCGGTTCGGTCGACGATCTGCTCGCCGTTCCCGGCATCGGCGAGAAGCTGCTGGCGGGGCTGCGCGACCTGGTGCGGGTGTGACGGGTGGAGTCGTGAACGCCGTGACCAGAGTGCGCGACCTGCGTCTGGTTCCGCTCGCGCTGCTCGTGTGGGGCGCGGCGCTCGCATGCGTCTTCGTGCCGGACCTCTCCTGGTGGTGCGCCGGTCTTGCGACGGCAGCGGGAATCGGGGTGCTCCTCCTCATGCTCCGCCGGAACCCTGATGGGGAAGCAGACCCGGCGCAATCAGGGCCGGCGCGACGCGACCGTGCGCGAGGCGGGGTTGCCGTCGTCGTGCTGTTCGGGGTGGCCGCGGCGTCGGTGACAACGGGCCTCGCGGTGCCGCAGCGGACCGCCGCATCCGATCTCGACGGCCGCGTGGTCGAGGTGATCGCAGACGTTTCGTCCTCGTCGTCCGTCGGCAGTGACGGGCGGATGTGGTTCGACGTGCAGAGCGTGCGCGCCGGGACTCTCGGTGCGCCGGAGCCCCTCGTCGTGCCGATGCGGGTGGGTGTCGATCCTGCTGCCGGTCTCGACCTCGGCGCCCTGATCCGCGTGACCGGCGATGCCATGGCTACCGATCCGGGGGAGCGGGCCGCCGTCGTCGTGTTCGGCATGCGGGTCGAGATCCTCCGCCCGGCGGAGGGCGCCTTCGACATCGCGGCGCAGGTCCGCGAGGACTTCGTCGAGCGGGCGACGCGGCTTCCCGAACCCGGTGCAGGTCTGCTGCCGGGCCTCGCCGTGGGCGACACGAGGGCCGTCAGCGAGGAGCTCAACGCCGCGATGCTCACGAGCGGGCTCAGTCATCTCACCGCGGTGAGCGGGGCGAACTGCGCCATCGTGGTGGGAGCGGTCTTCTGGCTCGTCGGCCTGTGCGGCGGCGGTCGTCGGCTGCGCGTCGTTGTCGCGCTGACCGCGCTGGCCGCTTTCGTCGTGCTCGTCACTCCCGAGCCGAGCGTGGTCCGCGCCTCGGTGATGGCGGCGCTGGCGATGCTGACGCTCCTGTGCGGCAGACCGAGTGCGGGCGTCGGCGTGCTGTGCCTGGCCGTGACGGGCATCCTCATCTCCGATCCATGGCTCGCGACGACGCCCGGCTTCGCGCTGTCCGCGGCGGCGACCGCCGCTCTGATCGTCCTCGCCCCGCCACTCGCCCGAGGGATGTCGCGATGGATGCCGCAACCGCTCGCCCTGGCGATCGGCATCCCCGTCGCGGCCCAGCTGGCGTGCGGGCCGATCATCGCGCTGTTCGCGGAGCAGCAGTCCATCATCGGCATCCCCGCGAACCTGCTGGCCGGCCCCGCCGCACCCATCGCCACGGTCGTCGGGCTGCTGGCGTGCCTCGCCGCGCCGATTCCGCCGCTCGCCGACCTCTTCGCGGCCTCGGCCTGGCTCCCCGCCGCATGGATCGCGACGACGGCGACCGTCTCGTCGGCCGTGCCGGGCGGTACGGCGCTGGTCGTCCCGGGGATCGGCTCGGCTGTCGTGGTGGCCGTGCTCAGCGCGGCGATCGGGGTCGCACTCGCGGGGACGACGCCGTTCGCAGGCGGTCTGGATCGGTGGTCGCGTGTGGCCGCCACGGCGGTCCTCGTGTTCGCCGGCGGTCTGCTCGGCGCGCGGATGCTGCTGACCGGACCACTCGTCACGGCCACGATCCCCGAGGACTGGGCGATCGCGGCGTGCGACGTCGGGCAGGGCGACGCGCTGGTCGTGCGGTCGGAGGGGCGCATCGCGCTGATCGACACAGGCATGGAGCCGGAGTCTCTCCTGAGTTGTCTGGCTGCTCTGGGAGTGGACCGGATCGAGCTGCTCGTCCTCACTCATTTCGACGAGGATCACGTCGGTGCGGCCGGGGCGATCGTCGGCCGCACCGACATCGTCCTGCACGGCCCTGCGCAGGAAGCGGGCGAGCAGCGTCTGCTCGCCCGGCTCCGGGAGGGCGGTGCGGAGGTCGTCGCGGCGTCGGCCGGCATGCACGGGTCGCTCGGCGCGGCGCGATGGGAGGTGCTGTGGCCGCAGAAGGACTCGGCGGCGTTCCCGACCGGCAACGACGCCAGCCTCGTCCTGGAGTTCGAGGGCGGCGGAGTTCCGCGCTCGCTCTTCCTCGGCGACCTGTCCGAGACGCCGCAGCGCATGCTCTCCACCCGGCTGCGCGGCACGTACGCGGTCGTCAAGGTCGCCCATCACGGGAGCGCCGATCAGGACCCTGCGCTGTACGCGCGCATCAGTCCCGCCGTCGCGATCTTCAGCGCGGGCGTCGACAACGACTACGGGCATCCGCGTGATGAGACCATCGCGATCACCGAGGCCGCAGGCGCCGTCACGCTTCGCACCGATCGGCAGGGGCGCATCCTCATCGGCGGAGGCGGCGACGAACTCGCCGTCTGGACCGAGCGCGAAGACAACCCCGCCGAGACCGCCGATGTCGATCACCCCGAGTAGGCTCGAACCATGGCCGCTCCTCGTTCTTCAGCCCGTGGTGGCACAGCCCGCGGCGGAGCGAAGGCGACCAGGGTTCCGCAGGTCTCCTGGCGCGAACCGCGTCCGGCACCGGTCGTGCTCGTGTCGGGTCCTGAAGAGGTCTGCGCCGAACGGGCGATCGCCGGCATCCGCGACTATCTGCGCGCCGAGGACCCAGCACTCGAGGTGAGCGACGTCCGCGCCGACGACTACGCGCCCGGAACTCTCCTCTCGCTGACCTCTCCTTCTCTGTTCGGCGAGCCGCGGCTCGTCCGTGTGTCCGGTGTCGAGAAGTGCAACGACGCGTTCATCCAGGAGGCCGTGGCCTACCTCGACCATCCGCAGGAGGGGGCTACCGTCATCCTCCGCCACACCGGGGCGAGCGTGCGCGGCAAGAAACTGCTCGACGCACTCCGTGCCGGATCGGGCGACGGCATCGAGATCGCCTGCCCGACGATCAAGCGCGACAGCGACCGGGTCGACTTCGCTTCGGGCGAGTTCGCCGCGGCGCGGCGCCGGATCGCGCCGAGCGCGCTGCGCGCCCTGGTCTCGGCCTTCGCCGATGACCTCACCGAGCTCGCCTCCGCCTGCCAGCAGCTCATCCGCGACGTCGACGGCGACATCTCCGAAGAGACGGTCACCCGCTACTACGGCGGGCGCGTCGAGGTCTCCGCCTTCGTCGTCGCCGACACCGCGATCGCGGGGCGGTACGGGGAGGCGCTGATCGCGCTGCGGCATGCGCTCGACTCCGGCGCCGATCCCGTGCCGATGGTGGCTGCCTTCGCGATGAAGCTGCGCACCATGGCCAGGGTCGCCGGTCACCGCGAGCCCAGCCGCAGCCTTGCCCAGCGCCTCGGTATGAAGGACTGGCAGGTCGACCGCGCCCGGCGCGACCTCAGCGGCTGGAACGAACGATCCCTGGGACTGGCGATCCAGGCGACCGCACGAGCCGACGCCGAGGTCAAAGGGGCCGCCCGCGATCCGATCTTCGCGCTCGAGCGCATGGTCACCGTGATCGCTACCCGGGCGCCGTTCGGCGAACAGGCATAGGCTCCGCTCGTAGGCTGGGAGCATGAGACTCCTGCTGATCCGTCATGGCCAGACCCCCAGCAACGTCGCCGGCGCGCTCGACACGGCGCGTCCCGGCGCCCCGCTGACCGCGCTCGGGCGTGCGCAGGCGGCCGCGATCCCCACGGTGCTCGCGGCGGAGTCGCTCGACGCGGTCTACGCCTCGCCGCTGATCCGCACCCAGCTCACGGGTCGCCCCCTCGCCGACGTCCGCGGACTCGATATCGTCGTCCGGGAGGGGCTGGAGGAGATCTCGGCCGGAGACTACGAGATGCACACGGACGCGGGTGCCGTGCAGGCGTACGTCGAGGCCGGATGGCGCTGGGTGAACGGCGACCTCGACCACGCCATCGCCGGCGGCGAGAGCGGCCACGACTTCTTCGACCGCTTCGACGCGGCGATCGCCGAGATCGCACGGTCGCACGATTCCGCCGTCGTCGTGAGCCACGGCGCGGCGATCCGTGTGTGGGCCGCGACCCGCTCGGCGAACATCCCGTCGGCCGAGGCCGCACGACGACGGCTGCAGAACACCGGCATGTGCGTGCTCGAAGGCGACCCCGAGCGCGGCTGGCTGCTCGAGGACTGGCGCGAGGAGCCCCTCGGGGGCACGGACCTGGAGGACAGGCTCGCGCACGACGTCACCGGGGAGCCCGAGGACGCAGAAGAGGTGATCGCCGAGGGGCGCTGACACGATACGACGAAGGCCCGCCCCGCGAACGGGACGGGCCTTCGTGAAACCGAGCGGCTCAGAGAGCGGCGACCTGCTTGGCGATCGACGACTTGCGGTTCGCAGCCTGGTTCTCGTGGATGACGCCCTTGCTGACGGCCTTGTCGAGCTTCTTCGAGGTGACCTTCAGCGAAGCCTCGGCAGCGGCCTTGTCGCCCTTGGCGATGGCCTCGCGGGTACCGCGGACGAGGGTCTTGAGCTCGGACTTCACAGCCTTGTTGCGGATGCGAGCCTTCTCGTTGGTCTTGTTGCGCTTGATCTGCGACTTGATGTTTGCCACGCGTGACGCTTTCGTTCAGTGATTGATGGGAAGTGCCGTGAGCAGGAAGAGGGCTGCCTCCGGCGGTCGTGAGGGACGAACCCACACGCAAGCCAAGAATCGAGTCTACCAGGTCTGGCAGGGATCCATTGCGCGTCGCTCCCGCGAGGGGGTGCGGATGCGGCATGCTGGGCGTACTCGACCCGAAGGAGCGGCGGATGACCGATGCCGGCACCCCATTCTCGCGCATGCCCGCCGGCCTCCGATGGTCGGCCGCGACGGCGGCCTTCCAGATCGAGGGGGCCCGCACCGCTGACGGTCGGGGACGCTCGATCTGGGACGACTTCGTGGATGCGCCGGGCCGCGTGCGCGACGGCTCGACCGCCGAGCCGGGACCGGACAGCTATCACCGGGCTGCGGAGGACATCGACCTGCTGCGCGGGCTCGGCGTGGACCGGTACCGGTTCTCGATCTCGTGGGTGCGCGTGCAGCCCGATGGCACCGGCGCCGTATCGGCACCGGGCCTGGACTACTACGACCGTCTCGTCGACGGTCTGCTGGATGCGGGCATCACGCCGTTCCCGACGCTCTACCACTGGGATCTGCCGAGTGCCCTGGAAGCGCGGGGAGGATGGCTCGACCGCGACACCGCCGGGCGCTTCGCCGATTATGCGGCAGTGGTCGCCGAGGCCCTCGCCGACCGGGTCAAGCACTGGTACACGATCAACGAGCCGGTCTCGACGTCGCTGCAGGGCTATGCGATCGGGGAGCTCGCTCCGGGCAGGCAGCTGCTGTTCGACTGCCTGCCCACCGTCCACCATCAGCTCCTCGCGCACGGCAGGGCGGCCGCAGCGCTGCGGGAGCGCGGAGCCGAATCCGTCGGCATCGTGAACAACCACACTTGGGTGATCCCGGCATCCGCATCCGAGGCCGACCGCGAGGCCGCTCACGTGTACGACCTCATCCACAACCGGCTGTTCGCCGACCCCGTCCTCACCGGTCGGTATCCCGATCTCGCGCCCCTGGGGGCCGAAATGCCGATCCGCGACGGCGACATGGACGCCATCACGGTGACGAGCGACTTCTACGGCGTGAACTACTACAACCCGACGACGATCGCCGCAGCTCCCGCGGGCGCGCCGGTGCCGTTCGTCCAGGTGCCGACGCCCGATGCCGAGCACACCGGCTTCGGCGAACTGTGGCCGATCGTTCCCACAGGTCTCACGGCATTCCTCGTGGATGCGAAGGAGCGCTACGGCGATGCCCTTCCTCCCGTGGTCATCGGAGAGAACGGCGCATCGTTCCCGGAACCGGACCACCCGACAGAGGCGATCGAGGATCGTCGGCGGATCGCCTACCTGCAGGGCCACATCGCCGCCGTGGCGGATGCCGTAGACCAGGGCGTGGACGTCGAGGAGTACACCGTGTGGAGCCTGCTCGACAACTTCGAGTGGGCGGACGGCTTCACCCAGCGCTTCGGACTGGTGCATGTCGACCATGAGACCTCGCGTCGCACGCCCAAGGCATCATTCGCCTGGTACCGCGACCGGATCGCGAGCACCCGGTGAACGCCCTCCGGCCCCGGGGCGGTCGCGTCGGCGGCCTGTGGCTGACGCTGTTCGGCATCGCCTGGCTGGCGGTCTGGACGGTGCAGCTCACCCCCGTCCAACTGCTGCTGCCCCTGCAGCTGGACACCCCCGGTGGGAAGACGGACTGGATCACCGGCGTCATCTGGTCAGGGCTCATCCTCTCGATCGGAGGTCTGGCCGGAGTGATCGCCGGTCCGCTGGCCGGGATGCTGTCGGATCGGACGACCTCGCGCTGGGGGAGACGGCGCCCCTGGGCGATCGGGGGAACGCTGCTGACCGCCGCAGCGCTGCTTGTCACCGGCGTCGCGGGCGATCCTGTCGGCGTCGGAGCGGCCTGGGTCGGCGTGTCCGTGGGTATCGCCGTGCTCTCCGCGGCGCTGACGGCGATGATCGCCGACCAGGTGCTCGAGCAGCGGGGCACGGCATCCGCCCTGGTGAGCTCGGCCCAGGCCGTCGGCATCGTGGTGGGCGTGGGGGCCGTCGTCCTCCTCGGGCTCGGCATCGGCGCGAGCTACGTCGCCCTGGCGGGGTTCATCCTCGTCATCGGCGTCGGCACGGCGCTCATCCTCCCGGATCCGCACGTCGCAGGACTCGGGAGGTCCGTCGCGCCCGGCGGGAAGCGACCGACGTGGCGGCAGCGACTCGGCGCCCTGCAGGACAGGGACTTCGGCTGGGTGCTCGCCAGCCGCCTGACGGTGAACCTCGGAAACGCACTGGGAACCGCGCTGCTGCTGTTCTTCCTGCTCTACGGCGTCGGTTCGCCGGCCGAGAGCGCCGAGGACGACCTGCTCGTGCTCATCGTGATCTACACGGTCTTCGTGGTCGCGGCATCCCTCATCGCCGGGTCGATCTCGGATCGCACCGGCAGGCGCAAGCCGATCGTCATCATCGCTGCGCTCGTCCAGGCGCTGTCGGCTGTGCTGATCCTCATGTCGCCCACCTTCGTCGGGACGGCGATCGCCGCCGCGGTCATGGGCGTCGGATACGGCGCGTACATGGCGGTCAGTCTGGCGCTAGCGACGGATCTGCTTCCGCGTCCGGAGCACCACGCCCGCGACCTCGGGGTCGTGAACGTCGCAGCGAACCTCGGTCAGCTGCTCGGGCCGCTCCTCGGGGCGGGTCTGGTGGCCCTGGTCGTTGGATTCTGGCTGCTGTTCCTGGCCGCCGGCATCCTCTCGGTGCTCGGGGCGGTCATGACGATCGCCGTGCGGGCTCCTGTGACGCCTCGCTCCCATGCAGCGTCGCGATCGCCACGTCCAGCAGGGCGTTGAAGACGCGCGGCCGCATGGCGGTGACCAGGTGCGAGGTGCGCGGCACCACGATGAGTTCGGAGTGCGGGGTGAGCCTGCGGAACAGGCGCTCCTGCATCCGCAGCTGATCGAACTGGCCGTTGATCCACCACACCGGCATCGTGAGCCGGGTGAGGTCAGCGGCGAGGTCCAGAGCCCCCAGGCTCGCGAGTGCGATGTCCTGCGTGTCGAGCGCGTAACCACCGGCGGCGAAGTCCGGTCGCGTCTCCTCGGGAATCGTCGCTGCGAGCACGCGTTCGGTCAGCCACATGCCCCGGTCGGGCAGGGCGTCGAAGGCTCGCGCGAGCGTCCGATACGTGGCGAGCCCTGCACCGCGGGGGAACGCCGTGCACGACGCGCCGATGAACGCGGACACCGGGGGAGCGGCCTCCGATCCGGCGTACGCGACGGACACCAGACTGCCCATGGAGTGCCCGGCCAGCAGCACCGGCCCGCGGCTCGCGGCTTCCCGCACGGCCTCGTCGATCGTCGCGAACGCTGCCTCGAGGGTGAACGTCTCATCCATGCGCGACCCGTGCCCGGGCAGATCGACGGCGACGGCGGGGACGTCGCGCCCGGCGAGGTGCTCCAGTTGCGCGCGCCACATCGTGCGCGACGTGCGGATGCCGTGAACGAGGACGACCTGGACGTTCATGGTCACAGCATACGAAGAAGCGGGGCCGGTGGATGAACCACCGACCCCGCTCATTTCGACAGGCTCAATGGCCCGTCAGGGAATTACTTCTCCCAGCCCACGTTCTCCACCGGCTGGACGCCGAAGCCGTCCAGGCCCACGTAGGGCTCAGGGGTGAGGTTCGCAAGACCGGTCTTGACTGCCGAGATCGACGGACCGTTGTAGAGCGGGATGAGTCCCCACTCCTGGAAGATCTCCGCCTCGAGCTTCATGGCAGCAGCCGTCTGCTCGTCAGCGGTCGGCAGGGACTCGACCTCGTCGTGGATGCGCTGGTCGGTTTCCTCGTTCTGGACGCCCGAGAGGTTCAGGCCCATGTCCATGCAGTACAGCTGGCAGAACCAGGCCGCACCGAACGGGTCGGAGGAGGTGAAGCGCAGCGACGAGACGTCCCAGTTCTTCGAGGTGTAGTCAGCCGAGAAGTCGGTCGACGGACGGACGTCGATCTGAAGATCGATGCCGACCTCCTTCATCTGCTGCTGCAGCGCCTTGGCGAGCGCCTCCTGGGTGGCGTCGTCGCTCCAGACGGGGTAGACGACGGAGAGCTTCTCGCCGTCCTTCTCGCGGATGCCGTCTTCGCCCTCGGCCCAGCCGGCCTCGTCGAGGAGAGCCTTCGCGTCGTCCGGGTTGTACTCCCAGCCGGCCTCAGCCAGTGCGTTGGAGTAGCCGGGCTGGAACGGGAACAGCGTCAGGGATCCTGCCGGCTCCTCCTCGTAGTCCAGGCCGTTCCACGCGATCTGCTTCTGCTGGTCGATGTTGATGGCCTTGAAGAACGCCTCACGGACCTTGACGTCCGAGAACTGCGGCTTCTCCGCGTCGACCTGGATCAGCGTGTTCGCCGTCTGGGTCGAGCGGTAGATGGTGATGTCCTCCATGTCCTTGACCTGCTCGAGGCGGTCCTTGGTGTTGACACCGACCATGTCGACCTCGTCTGCCTTGAAGGCGTTGATCGAGGCCGAGGCCTCCATGCCCTGGAAGGAGACCTTGTCGAGCAGCGGCTCGTTGCCCCACCACTCCTCGTTCGGGACGAACGAGATGTAGTCGGAGTTGGCGTCGAACTCGTCGACCTTGTACGGGCCGGCGCCCCACTCGGGGTGCGGGTTGTCGATCATGGCCGTGTTGAAGGTCTCGGGGTCGGCCAGAGCCGGGTGGAGGATGCCGGTCAGGAACGGCATCTCCGGCCAGGCGAACTCGCCGTCGAACTTCACGATGGCGGTCTTGGCGGTGTCGCCCTCCTCGACCGAGACGATGGACTTGTATCCGTCGGTCGCGTTCGGGTTGAACTCCTCGTTCGTGCCGTTGTTGGCCTTCCAGGTCGCCTCGATGGCCGTCCAGTCCATGTCGGTGCCGTCGTTCCAGTGCGCCTCATCCGTGAAGGTGAAGGTGATCTGGGTGTTGCCGTCGACCGTCTCGATCTTCCACTCGTCGAGGTACGCGTCATTCTTGTACGGCGTGCCGTCGTCCTCCTGCAGGAGGACCTGGGGCATGTACCACGCGGCGACGCGTGCGGTGTCAGCAGAGCCGTCTCCGTTGAACGCGTTCAGCTGCTCCGGGATCTCGTTGATCGGGAAGCGGACCTCTCCGCCCGTCTGCAGGTTCTCGCGGGGCTGCGGGTTGTAGTCGGAGAACGCGGTCTCGGTCGGCTCGTTGCCGCCGTCGCCACTGTCTCCGCCGTCGCCGGACGACGCACAGCCCGCGAGGGCAAGTGCGAGGGCTCCGCTGAATGCGATCGCCCCCATCAGCTTGTGCTGCTTCATGGTGCTCCTTTCGCCTTTCGGCGTGTCATATTGCGACAATAGTTCGCACCACGGCGGAATTCTCGCGCTCGGAGTGAATGGCGCCTAACTGTTATCGGACGGTGACCCTCTGTTACCGGCCGTTAACAGAGCATCACCGGCCGACGGGTTCGGCCTGCATCGTCTCCGGGTTGAAGATCAGCCTTTCGCGCCCGCGCTCGATATCGGGATCGGGCACCGGGATGGCCGAGAGCAGCGCTTTCGTGTAGGGATGCTTCGGGTTCTCGAAGATCTCGTCGACGTCGCCGTGCTCGACGAAATCGCCGAGATACATCACCGCGACGCGATCGGCGATGTGCCTGATCACGGACAGGTCGTGCGCGACGAACAGATACGACAGGCCGAGCTTCACCTTCAGCTCGTCGAGCAGGTTGATGACGCCGGCCTGGATCGACACGTCCAGCGCCGAGACGGGCTCGTCGAGCACGATGATCTTCGGGTTCGTGGACAGGGCGCGGGCGATGCCGATGCGCTGGCGCTGACCGCCGGAGAACGCTCCGGGGAACCGGTCGATGTGGGCGGGGTTGAGGCCGACGAGATCCATGAGCTCCCGCACGCGGCGGTGCACCTCGTCCTTGGGTGTGCCGATGGCGTGCAGCGGCTCGGCGATGACGTCGGCGACGGTCATGCGGGGATCCAGTGCGCCCATGGGGTCCTGGAACACGATCTGGATGTCGCGGCGGACCTTGCGCTCGATCTTTCGGCTCGTGATGTCGTTGACGCTCGTTCCGTTGATGACGATGTCTCCGCCGTCCTGCTTGACGAGATCCATGATCTGCAGCAGCGTCGTCGTCTTGCCCGAACCGGACTCGCCGACGATGGCCATCGTCTCGCCCTCGCGCACGTCGAACGTGACGTTCTTGACGGCGTGGACTTCGCCGACCTTGCGCTTGAGGAACGCGCCCTTCAGAAGCGGGAACGTCTTGTTCAGGTTCCGGACGTCGAGGGTCACGGGGCGCTGTTCGCGGGGCGTGCGCGTCAGGTCGCTCTCCGGCGCCTCGTGCACGGGATAGACCGGGAGTCCGCCGATCATCCCGCCGTCCGAGATCTCATCGGCGCGGATGCAGGCGGCCTGGTGCGGCGCACCGGTGCCGGTCGAGACGTCGACGAGGTCGGGTTCGCGCGTGCGGCACGCGTCGATCGCGATCGGGCAGCGGTCGGCGAACGGGCAGGCGTCGGGGAGATCGATCAGCAGCGGCGGGTTGCCCTTGATGGGTACCAGCGGCTCCTTCTCGGCCTTGTCGACGCGCGGAATCGCTCCGAGGAGTCCGATCGAGTACGGCATCCGCGTGTGGTGGAAGAGCTCGCCCACGGGCGCGTGCTCGATGGGCTTTCCCGCGTACATGACCATGACGTCGTCGGCCATGCGCGCGACGACGCCCATGTCGTGGGTGATCATGATGGTCGCGGCGCCCGTCTCCTGCTGCGCCTTCTCGATCAGGTCGAGGATCTGCGCCTGGATCGTGACGTCGAGCGCGGTCGTCGGCTCGTCGGCGATGATCAGTTTCGGGTTGTTCGCCATCGCGATGGCGATGACGACGCGCTGGCGCATGCCGCCGGAGAACTCGTGCGGGAAGCCCTTCATGCGCTTCTCCGGCTGCGAGATCCCGACGAGGGTCAGCAGCTCGATCGAGCGATCCCACGCCTGCTTCTTGGTCAGGCCGCGGTGCACCGTGAGCGCCTCGATCAGCTGGTCGCCGATCGTGAACACCGGGGTCAGCGAGGTCAGCGGGTCCTGGAAGATCATCGCGAGGCCGTTGCCGCGGATCACCGACATCTGCTTGTCGGACTTGCCCAGCAGTTCCTGGCCGTCGTAGATGATCGAACCGGTGACCTTGGCGTTCTCGTCGAGCAGGCCCATGATCGCCAGCGAGGTGACGGACTTGCCGGAGCCGGACTCGCCGACGATGCCGAGGGTCTTGCCCTCCTCCAGGTCGAACGAGACGCCGCGCACGGCGTCCACGCGCCCGGCCTCGGAGGCGAAGCTGACCTTGAGGTCGCGAACGGAGATGATGGCGCTCATGCGCGGCCTCCTGCAGCAGAGGTGGGATCGAGGGCGTCTCGCAGACCGTCCGAGACGAGTGCCATCGAGACGGTGAGCAGCGTCAGCGCCGCAGCGGGGAAGTAGAACAGCCATGGCGCGCTGGTGATCGTGTTCGCGCCGGAGCCGATGAGGGAGCCCAGCGACACGTCGGGGATCTTCACTCCGAAGCCGATGAACGACAGGCCCGTTTCGGCCATCACGGCGCCGACGATGCCGAGCGTGAAGTTGATCACGAGCAGCGAGCCGATGTTCGGGATGAGGTGGCGCAGCACGATCCGGAAGCCGCCGACGCCCATGTAGCGAGAGGCGTGCACGTACTCGCGCTCGCGCAGCGACAGCGCCGTGGTCCAGACGACGCGGGCGGGGAAGTACCAGCCCGTCACGAAGATCATGATCAGTGCGATGACGCGCCAGTCGCCACCGGAGCGGTTCGACAGCAGCGACAGGATCAGGAAGCTGGGGACGACCATCATGAAGTGGATCACCAGGAGCGTGAGCTTCTCGGTGCGCCCGCCGAAGTACGCCGCTGCGGTGCCGATGATGGCCGAGAGGATCGTCGTGCCGAGCGAGACCGAGACGGCGATCATGAGCGAGCGCTGCAGGCCGACGGCGACCTGTGCGAACGTGTCGTTGCCGGAGGCCGTCGTGCCGAACCAGTGATCAGCCGACGGGGCAGTGCCGAGGTTCAGGAAGTCCAATTCGACGTGGTCCCACTTCGCGATCAGCGGTCCGACGATCGCGAAGAGCACGAGCAGCACGAAGATGATGATGCCGCCGACGGCCGGCTTGTTGCGCATGAAGCGACGGGTGTACAGCGTCCATTTCGACATCGGCTTGCCGCCCGCGTTCTTCGCGGGTGCAGGGGCCTCGGCGACCGTGGTGGTGGGGTCGATCATTTCACTCATGCTCAGCTCACCCTCACTCGCGGGTCGAGGACCACGACGATGATGTCGGACAGGATCGCACCGATCGCCACCATGACGGCGCTGAAGGCCGCGACCGCGACGACGCCGTTGATGTCGCTCTTGACGATGGTCTCGATGAAGTACTTGCCCATGCCGTTCCAGGCGAAGATCGTCTCGGTCAGGATCGCGCCGGTGAAGATGCCGGGGATGCTGAACGCGACCTGCGTCGCGACGGGGATGAGCGAGGTGCGCAGCGCGTGCTTGCGGATCGCCTGCTGCTTGGTCAGGCCCTTGGCGCGCGCGGTGCGGACGTAGTCGGCGTTGATGTTGTCCAGGAGCAGCGTGCGCTGCAGGAAGTGGGTTCCCGCGTAGCCCGTGATGACCAGGGCTATCGTGGGCAGGGTCACGTGCTGCAGTTTGTCGATGAGCACGGGGAAGAACCCTTCGACCCCCTTGCTCGCCGCCCCGGTGACGAAGAAGATCCGGGCGCCGAACAGGTCGTTGATCGCGATGGCGAGAAGGACCAGGCCGAGAGCGGCGACGATGACGTTGATGTTCATCGTGATGATCGAGGTCGCCTGGCCGATGCGGTCGGCGAGTTTGTACTGACGCGATGCGGTGTACACGCCGAGCGCGATGCCCAGCACGGTCATGATCACCGTTGCGCCGAGAACCAGCTCCGCGCTCACCCACATGCGGTAGGCGATCTGCTCGTTGATCGAGCCGCCGGTCGGGCTCACGCCCCAGTCCCAGCGGAACAGGATGGAGCTGAACCAGTTCCACCACCGCTCCCAGATCGGCACGGTGTCGCTGAGGTTGCGCGGCTCGAGGAGGTTGACGATCTGCTCTTCACTGAGCGGAGGGCGTCGACCGACGAAGTTGTTCCGGGGGTTCAGGAAGCCCCACGCAAGGAAGAACGTGATGTTGGTCGCCACCACGATCATCAGCAGCCAGCCGAGGAATCGGCGCAGGAGATACTTGATCAAGGTGTTGTCTTTCTCTTTGCAGGCGCGCTCGGGATCGGCCGACGCAACGCTGAGTCGGATGTATTCAAACATCTCGGGCTCGTTTGTGCGACCGATCCGGACAGCGTCTGGTACGGAGTCGGGTTGCAACTGACACTCGGTGTCGCCGATCTGTACAGGGCAACCTCGCGAGACTATCACCGGTCATGGCGAATCGAGCATTAGGTGCGCCTGACCGTAGACTGCTGGAGACATGTCACCACGCGCCCTCACCCCGCTCTCGCCTGCCGCAACGCCGCCGGCGCAGATCCGGAACTTCTGCATCATCGCCCACATCGACCACGGCAAGTCGACCCTCGCCGACCGCATGCTGCAGATCACCGGTGTCGTCTCCGACCGCGACATGCGGGCGCAGTACCTCGACCGCATGGACATCGAGCGCGAGCGGGGCATCACGATCAAGAGCCAGGCCGTCCGGATGCCGTGGGCCCTTCGACAGGCTCAGGGACCGGACCAGGTATACGCCCTGAACATGATCGACACCCCCGGACACGTCGACTTCACGTACGAGGTCTCGCGCTCCCTGGCCGCGTGCGAGGGCGCGATCCTGCTCGTGGACGCCGCCCAGGGCATCGAGGCCCAGACTCTGGCGAACCTGTACCTGGCGCTCGAGAACGATCTGCACATCATCCCCGTGCTCAACAAGATCGATCTGCCCGCCGCTGACCCCGACCGCTTCGCCAAGGAGCTCGCCGACCTCATCGGCGGCGACCCCGACGACGTGCTGCGCGTGTCGGGCAAGACCGGTGTCGGCGTCGAGGAGCTCCTCGACCGCATCGTCGCAGACATCCCGGCTCCGGTCGGCGATGCCGACGCACCGGCCCGCGCGATGATCTTCGACTCGGTGTACGACGCCTACCGCGGCGTCGTCACCTACGTGCGCATGGTGGACGGGAAGCTGGAGCCGCGCGAGCGCATCCAGATGATGTCGACCCACGCCAACCACGAGCTCCTCGAGATCGGCGTGTCGAGTCCGGAGCCGATCCCGTCGAAGGGCCTCGGCGTCGGCGAGGTGGGCTACCTCATCACCGGCGTGAAGGACGTGCGCCAGTCGAAGGTCGGCGACACCGTCACGACGAGCCGGGACGGCGCGATGCAGGCACTGGCGGGCTACACCGACCCCAAGCCCATGGTCTTCTCCGGCATCTACCCGATCGACGGCAGCGACTACGCCGAGCTGCGCGAGGCGCTTGACAAGCTGAAGCTGTCCGATGCCTCCCTGCAGTACGAGCCCGAGACCTCCGTCGCCCTCGGCTTCGGCTTCCGATGCGGGTTCCTGGGGCTCCTGCACCTCGAGATCATCACCGAGCGGCTCAGCCGCGAGTTCGGACTCGACCTCATCACGACGGCGCCGAGCGTGATCTACGAGGTGACCACCGACACCGGCGACACGGTCACGGTCACGAACCCGAGCGAGTACCCGGACGGGCGCGTGGCGTCGGTCGCCGAGCCCATGGTCAAGACGGCGATCCTGCTGCCCAAGGACTACGTCGGCACGGTGATGGAACTGTGCCAGTCGCGGCGCGGATCGCTACTCGGCATGGAGTACTTCTCCGAGGAGCGCGTCGAGCTCCGGTACATGATGCCGCTCGGCGAGATCGTGTTCGACTTCTTCGATCACCTCAAGTCCAAGACGCAGGGGTATGCGAGTCTCGACTACGAGCCCGCCGGCCAGCAGACCGCCGACCTCGTCAAGGTCGACATCCTGCTGCAGGGCGACAAGGTCGACGCGTTCAGCGCGATCGTGCACCGCGACAAGGCCTATTCCTACGGGACGCTCATGACGGAGCGGCTGCGCAAGCTCATCCCCAGGCAGAACTTCGAGGTCCCGATCCAGGCCGCGATCGGCGCGAGGATCATCGCCCGTGAGACCATCCGCGCGCTCCGCAAGGACGTGCTCGCCAAGTGCTACGGCGGCGACATCAGCCGCAAGCGCAAGCTGCTCGAGAAGCAGAAGGAGGGCAAGAAGCGCATGAAGATGGTCGGACGGGTGGAGGTCCCCCAGGAGGCGTTCATCGCAGCGCTGTCCGGCGACGTCGACGGCAAGGACAAGAAGTAGGACGAGCCCCGTCCGGGGCATCGTTCAGGTAACGGAAGTAGTCTGGATCTCATGCGGCGCGGGACTTTCCGAGACGACACGGTCGACTATGCGGCGGTCGGGGCGACGCACGCGCCCGATCTCATGCAGTATCCGCCGGAGCGCAGCACCCCGGCCGAGGAGACCTGGCGGCTGGGCAGCGGCGAGGAGCGATTCCGCACCGCCGGAGACGCTCTGCTGTCGTGGACGGCGCAGCGCGCCGCAGGTCTGACCGTCGAGGACGTGCGCCCGGCATCCGGCCCCGCGTACGCGGGAGTGAGCTTCGACGCCGACGGCAATCCGGTCGCGCCGAGCAAGCGCGAGGTCGAGCAGCGCTTCGACGCGGAGGGCACGCCCTTCGCCGGCCCCGGAATGACGCTGCGGCTGCGCGGACGCGTGGCCGGCATGCGCGCGGATGCCGAACTGCGCGTGATCTCGGTCACCGAGGAAGCACGCCGAATCGGCCTCGTGCTCGGAACCGTGGGCGGCTCCGTCGTCAGCGGCGAGGAGCTCTTCGACATCGAGTGGCGCGACGACGACTCGGTCTGGTTCACGGTGCGCGCGTTCGATGCGCCCAACTCCGTGTTGTACCGGATGGTGCCCGGCCTGCTCGGGCGGCGTCGCAAGGAGCTGTTCGCCCGGTACCTGCGGGCGATCTCTCCGCTGTACACCACGCCTCTGTGATGGCGGGACCACTGCCGATCGGCGATCCGGCACCCCGCGACGGTGCGCTGCCCGCCGACCTGTCCGTCGATCGGGATGTGCCGTTCTCGGCCTACCTCCACGTACCGTTCTGCCGCGTGCGCTGCGGCTACTGCGACTTCAACACGTACACGTCAGGGGAACTGCGCGGAGCGCGTCAGGACGAGTACGCCGACACGCTGATCAGGGAGATCGCGCTGGCCGGGCGCGTGCTCGGCGACGCCGGCGCCCTGCGCCCGATGGACACGGTGTTCTTCGGCGGCGGCACGCCGACGCTCCTGCCACCGGGCGACCTGGCGCGGATGCTGGATGCCGCCGTATCGGCATTCGGAATCACCGACGGCGCCGAGGTCACGGTCGAGGCGAATCCCGACACCGTGACGCCCGAGGTCGCCCGCACCCTCGCGGATGCCGGTGTGACCCGGCTGTCGGTGGGCATGCAGTCCGCCGTGCCGCACGTGCTCGCAGCGCTTGACCGCACGCACCGCCCGGAGAACGTGCGGACGGCCGTCGACGCCGCGCGGGAGGCGGGCCTCGCCGTGAGCGTGGACCTCATATACGGCGCCCCCGGCGAGTCGCTCGCCGACTGGGAGGCCTCTCTGGATGCCGCGACCGCACTCGAGTCCGATCACATCTCGGCGTACGCGCTGATCATCGAGGATGGCACCAAGCTCGCCAGGCAGATCCGTCGGGGTGAGGTGCCGGCCCCCGACGACGACCTCCAGGCCGACATGTACGAGCTTGCGGACGAGCGGCTCGCGGCAGCAGGTTTCGACTGGTACGAGGTGAGCAACTGGGCGCGTCGCTCTTCGACAGGCTCAGGGATCGACAACCGTTCGCGGCACAACCTCGCGTACTGGCGGGGGAGCGACTGGTGGGGCTTCGGCCCCGGGGCGCACAGTCACGTCGCGGGGCTGCGGTGGTGGAACGTGAAGCACCCGGCGGCCTATGCGCAGCGGCTCGCGGCATCCGAATCGCCGGCGGCGGGCACCGAGCGTCCCGGCCGCGAGGCCCACCTGCTCGAGCGCGTGCTGCTCGAGACGCGCCTGGCGGAGGGGATGGCGGCATCCGATCTTCCCGAGGCGAATCGTGCGCGTGTCGCAGGCCTCATCGCTGACGGCCTGGTGGATGCTGGAGCCGCCATCCGCGGCCGCATCAGACTGACCCTGAAGGGGCGTCTTCTCGCCGACGCGGTGGTGCGCGAGCTGACCGATTAGCTCAGCGAGTAGAATTGGCACTCGAACTGTACGAGTGCCAGCGGAGAGGAGTGCATGATGGTCACCGAACGCGGGCTGCAGGTGCTCCGGGCGATCGTGCAGGACTACGTCGAGACGCACGAGCCCGTCGGCAGCAAGTCGATCGTCGACCGGCACTCGTTCGGCGTCTCCGCCGCGACGATCCGCAACGACATGGCGCTCCTCGAGGACGAGGAGCTCATCGCAGCGCCGCACACGTCGTCGGGCCGGGTGCCGACAGACAAGGGCTACCGGGTCTTCGTCAACCACCTCGCGCAGCTGCGTCCGCTCTCGGGCGCCCAGCGCACCGCGATCGAATCCTTCCTCACCGACCCGGCAGACCTCGACGACCTCATGGTGCGGACTGTGCGCGTGCTGACGCAGCTGACCGGTCAGGTCGCCCTCGCGCAGTACCCGTCGTTCGCCCGCGCCCATCTGACGCACATCGAACTCGTCTCGCTCGCACCCAACAGGCTCCTCGTCGTGCTCGTGACCGACGCGGGCGGGGTCTCGCAGCGCATCGCCGTGCTGCCCGCCGATCTCGACGAGTCCGACGTCGCGGTGCTGCGGGCGCGGCTGTCCGCGCAGCTGACGGGGCAGACCGTTCGGGAGGCCACCGACCGCGTCCAGACGCTCGGCGAGGGCTCCGAGGGCACGCGCGTGGATCAGGCGATCAGGCTGCTCGCCGGGATCATCGGCGAGGAACTCGCGGAATTCCGCCAGGAGAGGCTCGTCATGGCCGGGGCGGCGACGCTCGCGCGGCGCGAGCAGGACTTCCGCGGCAGCATCCACCCTCTGCTCGAAGCGATTGAGGAGCAGGTGACGCTGCTGCGGTTGATGAGCGAGATGGTCACGGACGAGCAGGGCCTCGCGGCGAGCATCGGCACCGAGAACGAGGCATTCGGACTTCCGGAGGCGTCGATCGTCGCGAGCAACTACCTGGCACCCGGCGGGACGGCTCGTGTCGGCGTGATGGGCCCGACCCGCATGGATTATCCGAGCAACCTCGCGGCGGCGCGGGCCGTGGCCCGCTACCTGTCCAGGCTGCTCGACGAGGACGAGGCGAGCCGCTGAGCGGCTCTGCCGGAAGCACGCACACGCAGGAAGGTGATTGTGGCGGACCACTACGAGGTCCTCGGGGTGTCGCGAGACGCGTCGACGGATGAGATCAAGAAGGCGTACCGGAAGCTGGCGCGTCAGCTGCACCCGGATGTGAACCCCGGTGAGGATGCGGCGGAGCGGTTCAAGCTCGTCACGCACGCGTACGACGTGCTCAGCGACGAGGACTCCCGTCGCCGTTACGACATGGGCGGCGGAGACGGCGCCGGCGATTTCGGCGGCTTCGGCGGGTTCGGCGACATCTTCGAGACGTTCTTCGGAGCGGCTCAGGGCGGCGGACGCGGCGGGCGGCCCCGGTCGCGCAGGGAGCGCGGCCAGGATGCGCTGGTGCGCGTGACGCTCGACCTCGGCGACGTCGTCTTCGGCGCGCATCGCGACATCGAGGTCGACACGGCCGTGCTGTGCGAGACGTGCCAGGGATCGTGCACGCAGCCCGGCACGTCCCCTGTCACGTGCGACATCTGTCACGGCACGGGCCACGTCCAGCGCCAGGTGCGCAGCCTGCTCGGCAACGTCGTCACCTCGCAGCCGTGCGGCAGCTGCCAGGGCTACGGCACCGTCATCCCGCATCCGTGCGGGACGTGCAACGGCCAGGGGCGCGTGCGCTCGCGCCGCACGGTGTCGCTTGACATCCCCGCCGGCGTCGAGACCGGGCTGCGCCTGCAGCTGCCGGGGTCCGGCGAGGTCGGACAGGCCGGTGGACCCAACGGTGACCTGTACGTCGAGGTGACCGTCTCACCGCACGCCGCGTTCAGCCGCGACGGCGACGACCTCCTCGCGACGCTCGAGGTGTCGATGGCCGACGCCATCCTCGGGACGGAGACCTCGATCGACGGCCTCGACGGCAAGGTCGACCTCGAGATCCGGCCGGGTGTGCAGTCCGGTGACGTCCTCACGATCAAGGGCCGGGGCATCACACCCCTGCGCGGCAACCAGCGCGGTGACCTGCGGGTCGGCGTGCAGGTCGTGACGCCCACCAAGCTCGACTCCGCGCAGCGCGCCCTCATCGAGGACTTCGCGAAGAAGCAGAAGGCTCCCGGTCCCCAGCTCGCGCAGTTCCAGCAGGGGCTGTTCTCGAAGCTGCGCGACCGCTTCAAGCACTGACCGTCCGATCGATCGGAGATCCCCGTGGCCCTGCACTTCCTCGTCGAGAGCTGCACCGGTGCCGCCGTCGGCGACATCGTGGAGCTGATGGGTGCCGAGGCGAAGCACGCGGCCGTCGTCCGGCGGGTGCGCGTGGGGGAGTCGGTCACGCTCGGCGACGGCCGCGGCGTGTGGCTCGAGGGCGAGGTGCGGGATGCGTCGCCCTCCCGTGTCGATGTCCTTATCACCGGACGTTCGGCGACGGAAGCGCCGCCAGTGCGGCTGATCCTCGCGCAGGCGCTCGCGAAGGGCGATCGCGACGAGCTCGCGGTGCAGGCCGCCTGCGAGCTCGGGGTCGACGAGGTCGTGCCCTGGCAGGCATCCCGCAGCGTCTCGCGCTGGGAGGGCCCGAAGGCCGTGAAGGGTCGCGCGCGCTGGACGACGATCGTCCGCGAGGCCGCCAAGCAAGCGCACCGGCCGTGGGTTCCTGCCGTCACCGAGCCCGCGTCGACCAAGCAGCTGGTTGCGCGTGCGGCGGATGCACGGATGCTGATCCTCGACCCGACCGCGACGACCCCGCTGTCCGAGATCGCAGCCGATGACCGCGACCTCGTGCTCGTGGTCGGCCCCGAGGGCGGGATCTCACCTGAGGAACTGGCCGCGTTCGAGGCGGCAGGCGCAGAACGCGTCAGACTCGGCGACACCGTGCTGCGCACGTCGACGGCCGGCCCCGCGGCCATCGCCGTCCTCTCCGTCGCCCTCGGTCGCTGGTAGCCCGCCTCGGCGCGCTTCCCGCTCCAGCACCCGCGCCAGCATCCACAGACCTCTCGTTGCCTACGAGACCCCACCTGAATTACGTGATTCCGAGGAGGTTTCGTCGCTGAGGAGAGGTCTGTGGATGCTGCGGTGAGGCGCGCGCCTGACGGCAGCCGGGCCTGAAGACACCCGCCCACGTAGAATGAGAGCATGACCGAACCGTCGATCTTCACTCGCATCCGCACCGGCGAGATCCCCGGTGAGATCGTGGTCGACGCCGGCACGGTGTTCGCGATCCGCGACATCAATCCGCAGGCTCCGCTGCACATGCTCGTCATCCCCAAGACCGAGCAGTACCGCGACGTCACCGAGCTCGCAGCCGGAGATCCCGGGCTGCTGGCGGACATGGTGGCCGTCGCGAAGCAGATCGCCGATGAACACGCGAACGGCGAGTATCGTCTGATCTTCAACAACGGACCCAGCGTCGCGCAGTCCGTCTTCCACGTGCACGCCCATGTGCTCGGCAATCTCGAGGAGAACAAGCTCGTTGGCTTCTGACGATTCGACCACCCCGTCCGTGACAGAGCGCATCTACGCGGACGGCGTCGCCATGGTGCAGCTGCTCGGTCCGCAGGACCGCCTGCTGCGCATGCTCGAGAAGCAGCACCCGGACGTCGAGGTGCTCGTCCGCGGCAACGAGATCACGCTGACCGGCGAGCCGTCCCTCGTCGCCGACGCGAAGGCGCTGGTCGACGAGCTCATCACGATCACGCGCGAAGGTGCGGATCTCGCGCCCTCGGATGTCGAGACCTCGGCGCGGATGCTCCGCCACGATGGCGGTCCGCGCCCGAGCGAGGTGCTCGGCGAGGCGATCCTGTCGACCCGCGGCAAGGTGATCCGCCCGAAGACCCCCGGGCAGAAGGACTACGTCGACGCGATCGACGAGAACACGATCGTCTTCGGCATCGGTCCGGCCGGCACGGGCAAGACCTACCTGGCGATGGCGAAGGCCGTGCAGGCGCTGCAGCGCAAGGAGGTCGACCGCATCATCCTCACGCGCCCTGCCGTCGAGGCGGGCGAGCGGCTCGGCTTCCTCCCCGGCACCCTGACCGACAAGATCGACCCGTACCTGCGTCCGCTGTACGACGCGCTCAACGAGATGATGGACCCCGAGATCGTCCCCCGCCTGATGGCGACCGGAACGATCGAGGTCGCACCGCTGGCGTACATGCGCGGTCGCACGCTCAACGACTCCTTCGTCGTGCTCGACGAGGCGCAGAACACGACGCCCGAGCAGATGAAGATGTTCCTGACCCGGCTCGGCTTCGGCACGAAGATGGTCGTCACCGGTGATATCACCCAGGTCGACCTGCCGCAGGGCGCATCGGGCCTGCGACTGGTCACCCGCGTGCTGAACGACATCGACGACATCCACTTCACCCGCCTCACGAGCGAGGACGTGGTGCGTCACTCGCTGGTCGGTCGCATCGTCGACGCGTACAGCGAGTACGACGAGCAGCGCACGGCCGCACGCCACGAACGCGAGCAGGCCGCGGAGTTCGCGAATCGAGCCGAGCGGCGAGCGGGGCAGCGCCCCGGCCCCCGCGATCGCATGCCCAGACGAGGACACTCATCATGATCGAGATCAACAACGAGTCCGCGATCGCCGTCGATGAGACGGTGCTGCAGCGGCTGACCGACTTCAACCTCGCGCAGCTGCACGTGAGCGCCGACGCCGAGGTCGCGATCGTCCTCGTCGACGAGGGCGCGATGGAGGCGCTGCACGTCCAGTGGATGGATGAGCCGGGCCCGACCGACGTGCTGAGCTTCCCCATGGACGAGCTGCGCCCCGGCACCGAGGACCGCCCGACCGCTCCAGGTCTGCTCGGTGACATCGTTCTGTGCCCGCAGGTCGCCGAGACGCAGGCGCAGGCAGCCGGTCACTCCCTGATGGACGAGCTGATCCTGCTCACCACGCACGGGCTGCTGCACCTGCTCGGCTTCGACCACGCAGAGCCCGACGAGGAGCGTGAGATGTTCGGGCTGCAGAAGGAGCTGATCAGCGGCTTCGCGCGCGCTGAACGCAGCCGATGACCGAGATCCTCCTGCTGATCGTCGCCGTCCTCCTGGTGGCGTTCGGCGGCCTGATGGCCGCCATCGATGCCGCATACAGCGTGACCTCGCGCGCGGATCTGTCGGTCATGGCCGCCGAGGGGCGGAACGCGACCGCTCTCGGCCGCATCGCGGACGACCTCGACGCGCACGTCAACGCCGTCTCGTTCATCCGCGTCATCGGCGAGGTGACGGCCGCCGTGCTCGTCACCGTGGCGTTCATGCTGCTCTTCGACAACATCTGGTGGGCGATGCTCGCCGCAGCGGTCCTCATGACCGGGATCACATTCGTGCTCGTCGGTGCGAGCCCGCGCGCGGTCGGCCGTCAGCGCTCCGAGGGCATGATCCGCGGCACCGCCGGGATCGTCCGCGGTGTGCGCATCATCCTGGGCCCGCTCGCCCAGGGACTCGTCGTGCTCGGCGACAAGGTGACCCCCGGCACCGGCCGCAGTTCGTTCACGAGCGAGAACCAGCTGCTGAGCATGGTCGATGAGGCGGCATCCAACGACCTCATCGAAGAGGACGACCGCGACCTCATCCACTCCGTGTTCGACTTCACCGACCAGTTCGTCCGGGCCGTCATGGTTCCGCGCACCGAGATGGTGACGGTGGATGCCGAGGCCACCACCGACGAGGCCATGGCGCTGTTCCTCGGGCGCGGCATCTCGCGCGCACCCGTGGTGGACGACGATGCCGATGACGTGGTCGGCGTGCTGTACCTCAAGGACCTCGTGCAGTTCGCCTACCGAGACGACTCGGCCTGGCGTGCGGCATCCATCCGTCCCATCTCGCGGCCCGCGACCTTCGTTCCCGAGTCGATGCGGGCGGAGACCCTTCTCCAGCAGATGAAGCGGGATGCCGTGCACGTGTGCATGGTGATCGACGAGCACGGCGGGATCTCGGGCCTGGTGACGCTCGAGGACCTCATCGAGGAGCTCGTCGGCGAGATCTCCGACGAGTACGACCACGCCGCCGCCGAGGTCGTCGACCTGGGCGGCGGGCGCTACCGCGTCAGCGCCCGGCTCTCGCTCGACGACGTCGGCGACCTGTTCGGCATCGAGCTCGAGGATGAGGACGTCGACTCGATCGGCGGTCTGCTCGGCAAGGCGGTCGATCAGATCCCGCAACCAGGAGTCACCGCGACGATCGACGGGCTCGTACTCACCGGCGGCGCATCCCGCGGACGCGGACGAGGCATCGCCACGGTGTTCGTCGAACGCGCCGCGGTACCAGCAGAGGAGATCGAGGATGACTGAATCGTTCCGCAGCGGGTTCGCGACCTTCGTCGGGCGCCCGAACGTCGGCAAGTCGACGCTCACGAACGCTCTCGTCGGCGAGAAGATCGCCATCACGAGCGAGAAGCCGCAGACCACCAGGCGCGCGATCCGCGGCATCCTGAACCGGCCCGCAGGCCAGCTCGTCATCGTCGACACCCCCGGCATCCACAAGCCGCGCACACTGCTCGGCGAGCGTCTGAACGACCTGGTCGAGCAGGTGCTCGGCGATGTCGACGTGATCGGATTCTGCGTGCCCGCGACCGAGAAGATCGGCCCGGGCGACCGGCGGATCGCGGCGTCCCTCGACGGCTACCCCCGTGCGAAGAAGATCGCGATCGTCACGAAGACGGACGTCGCCGAGCGCGACCAGATCACCGAGCGCCTCATCGAGGTCGACGCTCTGCGCGAGGACTGGGCTGCCGTCATCCCGCTCTCGGCGCTCACCCGCGACCAGCTCGACATCCTGACCGACGAGATGCTCGCGCTCATGCCCGAGGGCCCGGCGCTCTACCCGGACGGCGTCGTCACGGACGAGTCCGTCGAGGACCGCATCGCCGAGATGATCCGCGAGGCAGCCCTCGACGGCGTGCGCGACGAGCTGCCGCACTCGATCGCCGTCGTCGTCGATGATGTCGCGCCCCGCGAGGACAGCGATCTGACCGACGTGCACGCCTCTATCGTCGTCGAGCGGGACAGCCAGAAGGCGATCATCATCGGTCGCAAGGGATCGCGGCTCGCGGATGTCGGCAAGCGCGCCCGCGTCGGAATCGAGGAGCTGCTCGGCACCCGGGTGTTCCTGGGGCTCCACGTCAAGGTCGCAAAGGAATGGCAGCGCGACCCGAAGCAACTGGGTCGCCTGGGCTTCTGACATGGCCGTGCACTGGGTCGCGACGCAGTGGGGGAGCCCCGAGCAGTGGGATCTCCTCGAGCACGAACCGCCGCTACCGGGTGCCGGTGAGGTCACGGTCCGCGTGCACGCGGCCGGGGTGAACCCGGCGGATGCCAAGCACGTCGCCGCTCCGCGCGCGGGGATGCAGCTGCCCGTGCCGATCGGCTACGAGATCTCCGGCGTCGTCACCGCGGTCGGACCCGGCACGAAAATCGGCTCGGGTGCCGTTGCGGTCGGCGACGAGGTGCTGGCCTTCCGGGTACGAGGTGGATACGCCGACGAGGTCACGATCCCGGCCGAGAAAGCGTTCCACAAACCGGCGCGTCTGACGCATCCTGAGGCGGCGAACCTGCTGCTCGCCGGAACCACGGCCGCGCAGATGCTGGCCGTCACGCAAGCGGCCGAAGGCGAGACGATCCTCCTGCACGGCGCGTCCGGGGCGGTCGGAGTCAGCGTTCTGCAGCAGGCGGCGCTGCGCGGCATCCGCGTCATCGGCACAGCCAGCGCAACCAGAGCGGACGAGGTGCGACGGTTCGGAGGGGTCCCCGTGCTCTACGGCGACGGGCTCGCCCAGCGGGTGCGCGACATCGCCGGCGGGCCCGTCGCCGCGGCGCTCGACGCAGTCGGCACCGACGAGGCGGTGGACGTGTCGCTCGACCTTGTGCACGACCGCTCGCGCATCGTGACGATCGCGGCCGCAGCGCGCGCCCAGGCGGAGGGGTTCTCGTGGATCGTCGGCTCGCAGCCGGAGAGCACCCGATTCCGCGACGAGGTGCGTGCGGAGCTCATCGGACTCGCCGCGAGAGGAGACCTCGTCGTGCCCATGGCGGGCACATATCCACTCGCCGATGCGCGCGAGGCGCTGCGCGTCGTCGCGGCGGGGCACCCGGGCGGCAAGATCGCGCTGATCCCCTGAGGGTCAGCCAGCGACGATCTCGTGGAGAGCGGAGCGGATGATCACCACGCCCTGGCCGTAGTCCTCGTCGGCCGCGGCCTGGAGGGTGCCGTCGTCCCAGACGACATCCACCCACAGGCGGCCCTTCTCGGGTAATGAGCCGAGATAGACGCTGCCGTCGTCGCCGAAGACCGCGGGCAGGCCGTCCTGGATCGCGATCAACTCCGATTCGGGCGTGCTGCCGGGCTCACCGCCGGTGGGATCCTCGGGTGCGATCGGGTCGTGCAGCGCGAGGAGCAGGGGCGGCTGGGTCACGGTGAAGGTCTCACCGTCGTACGTGCCGGTGATGGCGTAGGCGCCCCACGCGACGTCGCCGCTGCTCTCTGATCCCTCGATTCCGTCCCACGACCATCCGGAGATCGGGATGCCGGAGCACTGCGGGGGATAGGACTCCGCGACGGCGCCCAGGCACAGCTCGATGGAGCCGCCGATGTCCATCACCGTCCCGGATGCCTGAACCTCGCCGTCCGGCGGAGCGGGATTCGCCGTCTCGAGGGCGCTGCCCGGAGCATCCGAACTCGTGGGCGGCGCCGCTGCCGGCCCGCCCGCGCAGGCGCTCAGAGTGAGCATTCCGACAAGGGATGCGGCGACCGCGGCGCCGAGGATGCGCTTTCTGCTCATACTGAACAGTGTCGCCCGGCATCCGATCGTCTCAGACCGGTGTGCGCGACGGCATTCGACCCTGTTACGATCAGTCCATGCGCTTCGGCGGTCTGCTTCTTCTTAGCTGCCGCGACGAGTCCTCAAACTAGGGCCTTCCTCGTCGCGGCGCTTGTGCTGGCCCGATCATTCAGATCCGAGATGTAGAGAAGAAGCCCATCATGAAGAACCACCAGCGCCCGTCCGCGATGCCGATCCACAAGTACCGGCCGTTCCACGAGCAGATCGCGGTCGACCTGCCCGACCGCACGTGGCCCGCCCAGCGCATCACCGAAGCACCCCGCTGGTGCGCGGTCGACCTGCGCGACGGCAATCAGGCCCTCATCGACCCGATGTCCCCCGAGCGCAAGCGGGTGATGTTCGAACTGCTCGTCGGCATGGGTTACAAGGAGATCGAGGTCGGCTTCCCGTCGGCGAGCCAGACCGACTTCGACTTCGTGCGCCAGCTGATCGAGGACGACCTCATCCCTGATGACGTGACCATCCAGGTGCTGACGCAGGCGCGCGAGCACCTGATCGAGCGCACCTACGAGGCGATCGCCGGGGCCAAGCAGGCCATCGTGCACCTGTACAACTCGACGAGCATCCTGCAGCGCGATGTCGTGTTCCGCACCGACAAGCAGGGCATCATCGACATCGCCCTCGAAGGCGCGCGGCTGTGCAGGAAGTACGAGAAGACCGTGCCGGGCACCGAGGTGTACTACGAGTACTCGCCCGAGTCGTACACCGGCACCGAGCTGGAGTTCGCGGTCGACATCTGCAACCAGGTGATCGAGATCTTCGAGCCGACGCCCGACCGCAAGGTGATCATCAACCTGCCGGCGACCGTCGAGATGGCGACGCCGAACGTCTACGCCGACTCGATCGAGTGGATGGGCCGCCACCTGAACCACCGCGAGAACATCATCCTCTCGCTGCACCCGCACAACGACCGCGGCACCGCCGTGGCCGCCGCCGAGCTCGGCTACATGGCGGGCGCGGACCGCATCGAGGGATGCCTGTTCGGCAACGGCGAGCGCACCGGCAACGTCGATCTGGTCGCCCTGGGCGTCAACCTCTTCACGCAGGGCATCGACCCGCAGATCGACTTCAGCGATATCGACCAGGTCAAGCGCACGGTCGAGTACTGCAACCAGCTGCCTGTTCCCGAGCGCAGCCCCTGGGCGGGCGACCTAGTGTTCACGGCGTTCAGCGGATCGCACCAGGACGCGATCAAGAAGGGCTTCGAGGCGAGGGACGCCCGGGCAGCCGCCGAGGGCAGGACCGTCGACGAGATCGAATGGGCCGTGCCGTATCTGCCGATCGACCCGAAGGACCTGGGTCGCTCGTACGAGGCCGTCATCCGCGTGAACTCCCAGTCCGGCAAGGGCGGTGTCGCATACCTGCTCAAGACCGACCATGCGATCGATCTGCCCCGCAAGCTCCAGATCGAGTTCTCGGGCGTCGTGCAGTCCAAGACCGACAGCGAGGGCGGCGAGGTCACGAGCGACCAGATCTGGTCGATCTTCCACGACGAGTACCTGCCTGCCGAGGACGTGGACGCCAAGTGGGGCCGGTTCGAGCTGCTGGCCACGCAGACGCGCAGCGACATGTCCGGCGAGGTCGCGCTCGACGTGGTCGTCCGCGACGGCGACGACCAGCACAGCGTCACGGCCCAGGGCAACGGCCCGATCGCCGCGTTCATCGAGGTGCTGCGCGGCCAGGGCTTCGACATCACCCTGTACGACTACGTCGAGCACGCTCTCAGTGCGGGTGGCGACGCGCAGGCGGCGGCCTACGTCGAGCTGCAGGTCGACGACCAGCGCCTGTGGGGCGTCGGCATCGACGGCGACATCTCGACCGCGTCGCTCAAGGCGCTCGTGTCGGGCGTGAACCGTGCGATCCGCACCCGGGAGCAGCAGCTCGCCGCCGTGTGAGCCCCGGGTGTCCGCCAGGCGGAGGATAATCGAGGGGTGCCCACCTATCGAGACGAAGCGGTGATCCTGCGCACCCACAAGCTCGGTGAGGCGGATCGCATCGTCACCATGCTCTCGCGCCGCAACGGCAAGATCCGTGCGGTCGCGAAGGGCGTGCGGCGCACGTCGTCGAAGTTCGGCTCGCGGCTCGAGCCGTTCATGGTGGCGGACGTGCAGCTGTACCAGGGGCGCTCGCTCGACATCGTCCAGCAGGCCGAGTCGCTCGGCGCCTACGGCAGCGAGATCGCCGCGCACTACGAGCGGTTCACGTCGGCCAGTGCGATGGTCGAGACCGCAGACCGTCTGAGCGATGCCGAGGCGACTCCGGAGCAGTACCTGCTGCTCGTCGGAGGGCTGCGGGCGCTGTCGCGCGGCGAGCACGACGCGCGCAGCATCCTGGACTCCTACCTGCTGCGCGTCATGGCGCTCTCGGGCTGGGCGCCGGCTCTGGAGGACTGCGCCCGGTGCGCAGCTCCCGGGCCGCACCGGAACTTCGTCGTGCAGCTGGGGGGACTGGTGTGCGGCGACTGCGCGGCCGCCGGTGCGCCGCGGGTCGCCGAATCGACGCTGGCTCTGCTGCGCGCGCTGATCCGCGGCGACTGGGATGCCGTGGATGCTGCGCCCGCAGCCGACACGGCGGCCGCATCCGGCCTCGTGTCGGCGTACACGCAGTTCCACCTCGAGCGCGGCATCCGCTCGCTCGCGCACGTCGGATCCGACCGGGAGGGAACCCGTTGAGCCCGAAGCCGTACACGCACAAGGATGCCGTGGCCTACCGCCCGCTGGACTGGACGAACATCCACCCGCCGGCGTTCCCGAAGGTGCCGGAGCACGTAGCGATCGTCATGGACGGCAACGGGCGCTGGGCGAACAAGCGGGGACTAACGCGCATCCAGGGGCACAAGGCGGGGGAGGAGGTGCTCCTCGACGTCGTCGCCGGGGCGATCCAGGCGGGCGTCAAGCATCTGTCGGTCTACGCCTTCTCGACCGAGAACTGGGCCCGTTCCCCCGAGGAGGTCCGCTTCCTCATGGGATACAACCGCGACGTGCTGCATCGCCGCCGCGATCAGCTCAACGAGTGGGGCGTGCGCGTGCGCTGGGCGGGACGCAAGCCGCGGCTGTGGGGATCGGTCATCAAGGAGCTGCAGTACGCCGAGAAGCTCACCGAGGGCAACGACGTGCTGACGCTGACGATGTGCGTGAACTACGGCGGGCGGGTCGAGCTCGTCGACGCCATGCGCTCTCTGGCGGGTGAGGTCGCCGCAGGGCGCCTGAAGCCCAACGCCATCAGCGAGAAGATGATCCGCCGCAACCTGTACGTCCCCGACATGCCGGACGTGGATCTGTTCCTGCGGTCGTCGGGGGAGCAGCGCACCTCGAACTTCCTGCTCTGGCAGGCCGCGTACGCCGAGATGGTGTTCCTCGACACCCTGTGGCCGGACTTCTCGCGCGAGGAGCTGTGGCGGGCGATCGAGATCTACCTGTCGCGCGACCGCCGCTTCGGCGGCGCGGTGGACGCCCCGGATCCCGCCTGAGCTCTGCCGCCGCCTCGCCGGGGCCGTCACTGCGGCACGGATGCAGGGAGGTTTCACGAATGCAGGGTGAAACGCCGTCGGATGCCGCTGCATCCGTTCGATCGCCCTGCAAGAGTGCGTGCGGCTACGAGTTGCGCAGCCACCGCTCGGTCTCGCGGGGATGCCGCAGGCGCACGATCGTGAGATGCGGGAACTGCTCCTGCTTCTCCGGCACCCGCTCGGGCCGGAACGGCAGCGGATCGTCGGCGGTGAGCATCCGAAGATGCTATCAACGGAATACGTCGCGCCTGTGCGAGCGTTGCATCTGTTGTGAGCGAACCCATCTCCATCGACATCTGGTCCGACATCGCCTGCCCGTGGTGCTACATCGGCAAGCGCAATCTTGAAGCCGGCCTCGCGGCCACAGCATCCGATGATGACGCCCCGCAGGTGAACATCACCTTCCACTCGTTCGAGCTCTCGCCCGACACCCCCGTCGACTTCGACGGCGACGAACTCGACTTCCTCGCCGGGCACAAGGGCATGCCCCGCGAGCAGGTCGCCCAGATGCTCGACAACGTCACGAACGTCGCGAAGAACGCGGGCCTCGAGTACCGCTTCGACCTGCTGAAGCACACGAACACCGTGAAGGCGCACGAACTGCTCCACCACGCAAAGTCCGAAGGGCTGCAGCACGAGATGGAGGAGCGGCTGATGTCCGCGTACTTCACCGAGGGCAAGCACGTCGGCCGCATCGACGACCTCGTCGAGCTCGCGGTCGAGGTGGGGCTCGATGCCGACGCCACCCGCGACGCGCTCGACAACGACAGGCATCTGCCCGCCGTGCGCCAGGACCAGGCGCAGGCCCGCGCCTACGGCATCCAGGGTGTGCCGTTCTTCGTCATCGACGGGCAGTACGGCATCTCCGGCGCCCAGCCGCCGGAGGCGTTCGCGAACGTCCTCCGCGACCTGTGGTCCAAGCGCGGCGCGCCCGCCGAGGAGCAGCCGGCGGGCTGACCGGCGTCAGCGAGTCAGGGCGCCCTCGATCGCCTCGACGATCTCGGGGGCGTCCGGCCTCTGCTTCGGCCGGAAGCGCTTGACCGAGCCGTCGGGCATCACGAGGAACTTCTCGAAGTTCCACTCCACACGTCCGGCCTTGCCGCCGGCGTCCGGCGTCTGCTTGAGCTCCTTGTACAGGTCCACGGCCCCCCGGCCGTTCACCTTCACCTTGTCGCCCAGGGGGAACGTGACTCCGTAGGTCGTCGAGCAGAACTCCTGGATCTGCTCCATCGATCCCGGCTCCTGGCCCATGAACTGGTTGCACGGGAAGCCGACGACGCTGAATCCGCGGTCGCCGTACGTCCGCTGCAGCTGCTCGAGCTGCTCGTACTGCGGGGTCAGACCGCACTTGGACGCCACGTTGACGACGAGCACGACGTCGGCGCCGAGGTCGTCGAGGGTCTTCTCGGATCCGTCAGCATCCGTGAACGGGATCTGGCGCACGTTGACTTCAGAGACAGCGGTGTCGGGAGCAGAGGATTCGGTCATATCCACAGACTACGTCCGCCATGCGGCACCGGGCGCCGCGAGGATGGGAGAATGGTATGGAAATGACTATTGCCGCAGCCCCCGCCCGCGCCCTGAAGATCGGCCCGATCGAACTCGACGTGCCGGTCGTCCTCGCACCCATGGCGGGCATCACGAACACGGCGTTCCGGCGCCTATGCCGCGAGTACGGCGCCGGCCTCTACGTCAGCGAGATGATCACCTCGCGCGCGCTCGTCGAGCGCAACGACACGACGATGCGTCTGATCCGCCACCACGAGTCCGAGACCCCGCGGTCGATCCAGCTCTACGGCGTGGATCCTGCGACGATCGCCGAAGCAGTCCGCATCATCGTCGCCGAGGACCACGCAGACCACATCGACCTGAACTTCGGATGCCCCGTCCCCAAGGTCACCCGCAAGGGCGGGGGAGCGGCGCTGCCGTGGAAGACCAGCCTGTTCGCCGAGATCGTCTACCAGGCTGTGAAGGCCGCGGGTCCCCTGCCGCTCACCGTGAAGATGCGCAAGGGCATCGACCCCGATCACCTCACGTTCCTCGACGCCGGCCGCGCGGCCGAGGACGCCGGGGCCGCAGCCGTCGCGCTGCACGCCAGGACGGCGAGCGAGTTCTATTCGGGGCACGCCGACTGGAGCGCCATCGGCGAGCTCAAGCAGGCGGTCACCAGCATCCCGGTGCTCGGCAACGGCGACATCTGGTCGGCCGACGATGCGGTGCGCATGATGGCCGAGACCGACTGCGACGGCGTCGTCGTCGGACGCGGATGCCTCGGCCGTCCGTGGCTGTTCGGAGACCTCGCGACAGCGTTCGGCGCCGAGGCCCACCCGGTCGACGCGACCCTCGGATTCGTCGCCGACGCGTTCCGCCGGCACGCCGAGCTGCTCGTCGACTTCTTCGACGACGAGGACCACGGATGCCGTGACATCCGCAAGCACGTCGCGTGGTACTTCAAGGGCTACCCGGTCGGCAGCGACATCCGCACGGGGCTCGCCACGGCACAGAGCCTCGCGCACATCGACGAGCTGCTCGGGCAGCTCGACCGTGATGCGCCGTATCCCGGCGCGGATGCCGAGGGGCAGCGCGGACGTGCCGGCAGGCCCAAGCGTCCGGCGCTGCCGGACAAGTGGTTGGAGTCGCGCGAGGTCGCGGCCGAGACCGGTGAGATGCTGCGAGGTGCGGAGATCGAGAACAGTGGCGGTTGAGGGCTACGGCGCGCACGACGCCGAGCGATTCTTCACCCAGACCCACCGATCCGAGCGCGACGACTTCGCGCGCGACCGCGCGCGGGTCCTGCACTCCGCCGCCCTGCGGCGCCTCGCCGCGAAGACCCAGGTGCTCAGCCCCGCCAGCACCGCCGACTTCGCGCGCAACCGGCTGACCCATTCGCTCGAGGTCGCCCAGGTCGGCCGCGAACTCGCCGCAGCGCTCGGCGTCTCGGCGGACGTCGTCGACACCGCGTGCCTGAGCCACGACCTCGGTCACCCGCCGTTCGGTCACAACGGCGAGCGTGCGCTGAACGATTGGGCCGAGCCCATCGGCGGGTTCGAGGGCAATGCGCAGTCCCTGCGCATCCTCACCCGGCTCGAGGCGAAGGTGCTCGATGACGACGGCCACTCCGTCGGGCTGAACCTCACCAGGGCGAGCCTCGACGCCACGTGCAAGTACCCCTGGACCGTCGACAGCCCGGTGCCCGATCCCGGCGGGCGCCTGAAGTTCGGCGTGTACCCCGAGGACGAGGCGGTGTTCCGCTGGATGCGCGAGGGCGCCCCCGGGCGCCTGCGCTGCATCGAGGCCGAGATCATGGATCTCTCCGACGACATCGGCTACTCGGTGCACGACTTCGAGGACGCCATCGTCAACGGCTACCTCGACGTCGCCCAGCTGTCCGACCCTGCAGAGCATCACGCGCTGGTCAGCCGCGTTCAGCAGTGGGTCGGCTACGACTTCACCCGCGAAGAGCTCGCCGACGGTCTGTACCGCCTGACCCGGCAGCCGATGTGGCTGAAGTCGTTCGACCGCTCCCGACAGGATCTCGCCCGGCTGAAGAACCTCACCAGCGACCTGATCGGCCGGTTCGCGCGGGCCGCGGTGACCGCGACCCGCGAGGCGTACCCCGGGCCGTCGCTGGTCCGCTACAACGCGCACGTCGTCGTTCCCCGTGTCGTCGAGGCCGAGATCGCCGTGCTCAAGGGCATCATGGGACAGGCGATCGTCACGATCGACGCCCGGAAGGGCGTGTACAAGGAGCAGCGCCGGGTGCTGCGGCGCCTCGCGGATGCCCTCTGGTCGACGGACGCCCTGTGGAACGCGGGCGCCGATGTGCTCGAGCCGGCCTTCGCAGCCGATTTCGTGGCCGCCGAGACGGATGCCGAACGCGCCAGGGTGGTCGTGGATCAGATCGCGAGCCTCACGGATCAGACGGCGCTGGATTGGCACAGCAGGCTGGTCGGCGACATCGATCCGGCCGAGGTCGGGATCTGGACGCCGCGCACGGCGCGTTCGGGATCGCGCCCGCACCCGCATGCGCCGGTTCGGCTGGTCGAAGGCGCGCACTGATGCCCCGCATCCGCCAGGCCGACGTCGACGAGGTCAAGTCGCGCACGAACATCGCCGACATCGTCGGAGAACGCGTCGCCCTGAAGTCGGCCGGCGTCGGATCGATGAAGGGGCTGTGCCCGTTCCACGACGAGAAGAGCCCGAGCTTCCACGTGCGCCCGCAGGCGGGGTACTACCACTGCTTCGGATGCGGCGAGTCGGGCGACGTCTACTCGTTCCTGCGCGCCATGGACCACGTGAGCTTCACCGAGGCCGTCGAGCGCCTCGCCGGGCGCCTCGGCTACACGCTGCACTACGAGGACGGCGGAGCGGCGCCCGAGACGAGCGGCCGCAGCCGGCTGTACGCCGCCAACACGGCGGCTGCGGAGTTCTTCCGCGGCCAGCTGCTCACGGCCGAGGCCGAGACCGCACGGCGCTTCCTGGGGGAGCGCGGCTTCGACGCCGGGGCCGCGGCGCATTTCGGCGTCGGATACGCGCCGCGCGGCTGGGACGGGATGCTGAAGGCCCTCACCGCTCAGGGATTCAGCCGTGATGAGCTGCTCGGCGCCGGTGTCGTCTCGCAGGGGCAGCGCGGGGTGTACGACCGGTTCCGCGGCAGGCTCGTGTGGCCGATCCGCGACGTGACGGGGCAGACCATCGGGTTCGGCGCCCGCAAGCTCTACGACGACGACCAGGGGCCGAAGTACCTGAACACGCCCGAGACGATCATCTACAAGAAGGCGCAGGTGCTCTACGGGCTCGACCTCGCCAAGCGGGACATCTCGCGCGGCGAACCCCGTCGCGTGGTCGTGGTCGAGGGATACACCGACGTCATGGCCTGCCACCTCGCCGGTGTCACCACGGCCATCGCGACATGCGGCACGGCATTCGGCGCCGAGCACATCAAAGTGCTGCGCCGTGTGATGGGGGATGACTCCAGCTCGGGCGAGGTCGTCTTCACGTTCGACGGCGACGAGGCGGGACAGAAGGCGGCGCTGCGCGCATTCAGCGAAGACGACCGCTTCAACGCCCAGACCTTCGTCGCCGTCGCGCCGGACGGTCTCGACCCGTGCGACCTGCGCCTGCAGCGCGGGGATGCCGCCGTCCGCGGCCTCATGGACGCGAAGGTGCCGATGTTCGAGTTCGCGATCGATCGCAAGCTCCAGGGCTTCGACCTCGCGACCGTCGAGGGGCAGGTCGGAGCGCTTCGGGCTGCGGCCCCGATCGTGGCGGAGATCCGGGATCGGCTCCTGCGGCCCGGCTACGAGCGCGTGCTCGCGCGTCGGCTGGGCATGGACCCCACCGAAGTGCACGCCGAGGTCGAACGCGCCGCGCGCGGCGCCGGCGCGGCCAAGCCGAAGCAGGAGGCTCCCCGCGAGCAGACGGACGCACCGGCGGTGCCGACGGTGACGCTGGCGAGCCTGCCGCGCACCGCTGACGTCGCCGTCGAGCGCGGCATGATCATGGGTGCGCTGCAGTACGGCCATCAGGTCGATCAGTCGATGCTGGCACGAGCGCTGGAGGCGCCCTTCAGGCATCCGGCGCTCGAGGCGATCCGCGAGACGATCGCCGCCGTGCCCGACCGCACGCGGGTCGGCTGGGCCATGGATGCCGTGAACAGCGTCCGCGAGCCGTATCGCGCCCTGGCGGGGGAGCTCTTGATGAGTCCCTTCCCCGCGAAGGACGAGGCGGGCGCCGTCGCGTCGACGGCGGATCTGTCGCGCCGCATGATCGTCCGCGGGCTGGAGCGCGAGAAGCACGAACTGCTCGGTGCGATCCAGCGGGTGCCGGCGGACTCCGACGGCGGGCGTGCGCTGCGCGTGCGGTTGCGCGACATCGACGCCGAACGACAGCGCTTCGCCGAGTCGTAGGGGAGGATGGGGGGATGGCTCGCCATCCCGCTCCGGACCATCTGATCGACTGCTCGGATCTCGTCATCGACAGGATCGGGCACAGCGCACCCACGCGCGCCGTCGACGGGGTGACCTTCGTGCTCCCTCCGGGCGAGCTCATCTGCGTCGCCGGCCCGACAGGCTCGGGAAAGTCCACTCTGGTGGCCGCACTCGCCGGCTCCACAGACCCGTCGGTGCGGATCGCCGGCGGCAGCGCCGAGGTCTGCGGCGTGAACGTCCGCAAGCCCGGCCGCAGGCACCGGGAGCTCACCTACCTCACCGGATACATCCCGCAGGGCGCCGGTGCGAATCTGCCTCCGACGCTCACCGTCAGCGATGTGATCGCCGAGCCCATCCTCATCCGCGAGAAGCGCGTGAACAGCAGGGCGCTGTCGATCCGCATCGCGACCCTGCTCGACGAGCTGCACTTGCCGCTGGGTGTGGCGGCGAAGTTCCCCTACGAGCTCAGCGCCGGGATGCGCCAGCGCGTCGCGATCGCCAGGGCGTTCGTGCTCGAGCCCAAGGTGCTCATCGCCGATGAGCCGCTTGCGAACCTCGACCTCGAGGTGCGCCCTGTCGTCTTCGACGCGATCACCCGGCGCCGCAAGGAGCATGGGATGGGCGCTCTGCTCGTCACCAACGACGCGGCGTTCATCCGTGAGCTCGATGCCGAGACGCTCATGCTCAAGAGCGGTCACGTCGTCGCCAGAGGCGTCGGCAAGGACCTGCTGTGGGTGCCGAACGCGGAGGCGGATTCGCGTGCCGGGTGAGCGCGAGCGGACACGCCCGACCGGGGCCGCCGATGTCACGAGCACGGTTCGGAGTTTGCTAAGCTAGTCGAGTTGCCCCGCGCAGCGGAGCACATTCCTCGGTAGCTCAATTGGCAGAGCAGCCGGCTGTTAACCGGCAGGTTCTTGGTTCGAGTCCAAGCCGGGGAGCCAATGCAGAAGGCCCCGTCGTCACGACGGGGCCTTCTGCATTCCTCGGGTCGGATCAGACCGCGGCATCCTTCAGCGATCCGGTGACCTCGAGCTGGGTCTGGCCCGTGGAGTCCTCGGGGTCGGGCTTGTAGATGACGCACTGGACAATCCGGTCGTTGGCCTGCGTCCAGGTCTCCTCGGTCGGGGTGATCCACCAGAAGTCGAGGGTCGAATCCGCCCACTCCACGCCGACGAAGTCCGCGAACGCCGGAACGCACTCGGCCTCGACCGCGGCCGTGATCTCGTCGTCGCTCGGCAGGTCGCCGTCCTCCAGCTCGAACTCGTAGAACACCTCGTCGGTGTGCGGCTTCGAGCACGGCACGACGTCGAGATCGGTGATCTCGCCGGTCGTGTCGGTGGCGGGCATGCAGTCGCCCACCTTGAGGGAGAAGACGTCGATGTTCGCCCCCTCGGTGACGTTGCCGTCGTCATCGCGCTGTGCGTCGTTGCCGCCGCCCAGGATGCCGCTGAGCGCGCTGCAGCCGGTGAGCGCGAGGCTCAGCGCCACGGCAGAGCCTGCGAGCGCCAGTGAGCGCTTGGTGCGCATCTTCATGATCGATCCCCTCCGGAGTGTGTGACAGGCGAAGCTGTGAATCGCCCGTGCACAGCCTATCCCTCGAGATCGTCGATTCCGGGCGTCCAACTGGCGCCCGGTCGCCCCCAGCCGCGCTTGCGGGCGATCTTCTGCACGGTCTTCCAGTCGCCGTCGGAGAGTCGATCGACGTAGAGGATGCCGTCGAGGTGGTCGAACTCGTGCTGCATGATGCGCGCCCGCCATCCGTCCACCTCGATGCGGACGCCGGCGCCGTCGAGATCGGTCCCGGTGACGAGCACCCGATCCGCGCGCCGCAGCGCGAAGCGCTCACCGGGGAACGACAGGCACCCCTCGGACTCCTCGTCGGGGTCAGGCGCACCGGGCTCGGGAGGCGACATCCACAGCACCGGGTTGATGATCGCACCGCGCCACGGGTTGTCCTCGTCGTCGACATAGGAGTACGTGTAGATGCGGAGCGGCTGACCGACCTGCGGGGCCGCGAGGCCGACGCCGGGAGCGGCATCCATCGTCTCGAACATGTCGGCGACGAGCGTGCGGATCTCGTCGGTGATCTCCTCGACGGCGGATGCAGGGGAGTGCAGGACAGGATCGCCCATGATGCGAATCGGTAGAACAGCCACGCCACAACCCTACTGGCCGCGCATCGCCGGGTAAGGTTCTACTGTGAGCGCGGGGGTGTGGATGTCGGTGGAGGAGGTCAGCGATCAGCTGGTCGGGGCGTTCCAGAACCCGGCACTGCTCCTCGGCATCCCGCTGGCTCTCGCCGGTGCCGTCTTCATGTCTCTCGGAGCGCAGTACCAGCACCGTGGCGTCACCAAGGTCGAGCGCCTGAGCGGCTCGGCAGGCACGAGCGGGCTCAGCTTCGATCAGATCAAGGGGCTGCTCACCCGCCCGTCCTGGATCCTCGGCACGCTCATGCTCGGGCTCGCGATCGTCTGCCAGTTGTCCGCGCTCGCGATCGCGCCCCTCATCGTCGTGCAGCCGCTCGGCGCGATCGCCCTCGTGATCACGACGCTCCTCAACGCCCGCGTCTCCGGACACACGCCGACCAAGCGCTCGTTGACGTCGATCTTCGCCTGCGTCGGCGGGATCTTCCTGTTCGTCTTCCTCGCCGCGATCTTCGCCACAGAGAAGGACGTCACGACCGAGAACCTGTTCGTGATCCTCACGACGCTGCTCGTCGTGATCATCGTCCTGGGCGCGTGCTGGCTGATCCTGCGCCACCGCATGCGCGCGCTGTTCTACGTGATCGGAGCGGGCGTCCTGTACGGCTTCGTCGCCACGCTCGCGAAGGTCATCATCAAGCGCCTGCAGGCGGAGAACTTCGACTGGCTCACACTCGTCTGCGTGATCGCGCTGATCGCGGCCGCCGCCGTGGGCGCCTACTTCGTGCAGACGGCGTACAGCTCCGGCCCGCCCGATCTGGTGATCGCCGGCCTCACCGTCGTCGACCCGATCGTCGCGGTCGTCATCGGCATCGTCGTCCTCGGCGAAGCCGCCGCCGCGCCGGTGTGGGCGCTGATCGCGTTCGTGGCCATCGGCGCGGTCGCCGTGTGGGGCGTCGTCGGACTCGCGCGCTACCACCCGCAGGTGCTCAGCGAGAGTCAGGAGCTCGGCATCACGCGCGGCAGCGACGGCGAGGCCGGCGACCCTTCGACGGGCTCAGGGATCGGGCGCTGACGCTCACGGGTCGGACGCTGACGTTCAGCGATCGGACGCTGACGTTCAGCGATCGGACGCTGACGTTCAGTAGGACTGGTCGATGAGGTCCTCCGGGACCTCGGCCGCTGCGGCCTCGTCGACGAAGAACACCGTGCGCTTGCGGCCCTTCGCCCCTGCCACGGGCACGTTAGTGTAGCTCGCGCCGGCCAGCGCCAGCCCGAGCGCCGAAGCCTTGTCGGCCCCCGTCAGCACCAGCCACACGCGCTTGGACGCGTTAAGAACGGGGCGGGTGAGGGTGACGCGCTCGGCGGGCGGCTTGGGGGAGTCGCGGACGGGGAGCGCCGCGGCATCCGTCGCCGTCACCTCCGCGCGGTCGGGGAACAGCGAGGCGATGTGACCGTCCGCACCGACTCCGAGGAAGCACACGGCGAACGACGGCCACGCCTCGCCCTCGCCGCCGAAGCGGGCGAGATCGGCCGCGTACGCCGTCGCAGCCTCGTCGAGCGTGAGCCCGCTGTCGGATGCGGCGACCTCATGCACGTTCTCGGCGGGCACCTCGATGTGATCGAGCAGTGCCCGGCGGGACTGCACGGCGTTGCGGTCATCGTCGTCGTGCGCGACGAACCGCTCGTCGCCCCACCAGAAGTGCACCAGCGACCAGTCGATCTGCGGGGTCTTCGGGTGCTCGGCGACAGCCTGCAGCACGGCCGCGCCCGTGGTGCCGCCGCTGAGCGCGACGTGGGCGATCCTGCCGTTGCGCGTGCGCGCCTTCACCCGTGTGAGGAAACGATCGGCGACCCGCGCGACGACGGCTGCCGAGGTCTGCTCGATGACGACGACCTTGTCGGCGGACGATGCTTCCATGCGCCTTACGCTACCGTCTCGGGCGGCCCGAGCTGCTCCCAACCCTCGGTGATGACCCGGCCGTAGAGCACGTCGGGGTCGAGACGCCGCAGCTCCTCGGCCAGGCACTCCCGCAGCGTGCGCCGGGGAAGCACGAGGTCGTGGTCGGGCTGATCCGGCTGCGTGAGCACGGCGACACCGGGCACAGGACGCTCGAGGAGGATGTCTCCGGCGGCACGCGTCAATCGCACCGACTTGATGCCGTCCGACCAGGCGGACGGCGACTCGTACACCCAGTGCACGGGGACCTCGAGCGCGAGCTTCAGCCAGGCCGCGAGCAGCGCGGTCGACGGGGAGTCCGCGGCGCCGCGCACCTCGACCGCCGTGACGGACTCGAACGGCGGCTGGTCCAGTACGGCGGCCAGCTGCTCTCGCCAGTGCGTGAGCCGCGTCCATGCGAGATCCGTGTCGCCGGGTGCGTGCGTCCGGCCGCGCAGGGCCAGCCGGTCGCGGACATCGGGCGTCGTCGCGGCATCCGTGATGCGACGCTGGGCGATGCGCCCCAGCGGCGACGAAGCGGGGTCGGACGGCGCCTCATCGGGCCACCAGGCGACCACGGGGGCGTCGGGCAGGAGAAGCCCGGTGATCAGGCTCTCCTCGTTGCTCGCGGCATCCCCATAGGCCTGGAGGACGACGACCTCGCTCGCGCCCGCGTCCCCGCCGATGCGGATCTGCGCGTCGAGGTGCGCCTCGCCCTCGCCGGTGGTGAGCACGATCACGCGCATCGGATGCTCGCGCGAGGCGTCGTTGGCTGCGTCGATCGCCGCCTCGGCGACGCCGTTGCGCGCCGAGATGACGAGGGTGAGCACGCGGCCGAGGGCGACGGCGCCGCCCTCTTCGCGCACCTTGACGAGCTGCTTGGCGACCTGGCTGACGGTCGTGTCGGGAAGGTCGATGATCACGGTCGTCTCCAGACTCGTCCGTCGCGGGCAAGGAGGGCGTCGGCGGATGCCGGGCCCCAGGAGCCGGGGGCGTACTGCTCGAGCGGCCCGCCCTGCGCGGCCCAGTACTTCTCCACGGGGTCGAGGATCTTCCAGCTCAGCTCCACTTCCTCATGTCGGGGGAACAGCGGCGGGTCGCCGAGCAGAACATCGAGGATCAGCCGCTCGTACGCCTCGGGGCTCGCCTCGGTGAAGGCGTGGCCGTACCCGAAGTCCATCGTCACATCGCGGACATTGGTGCCGGTGCCGGGGACCTTCGACCCGAAACGGATCGTCACGCCCTCGTCGGGCTGGACACGGATCACCAGAGCGTTCTGGCCCAGCTCCGCGGCGTTCCCGCGGCCGAACAGGTGCTCGGGCGCCCGGTTGAACACCACTGCGATCTCGGTGACGCGCCGGCCAAGGCGCTTGCCGCTGCGCAGGTAGAACGGCACGCCGGCCCAGCGGCGGTTGGCGATCTCGAGCTTGATCGCGGCGTACGTCTCGGTGATGGACTCGGGGTTCATCCCGTCCTCTTCGAGGAAGCCGTCCACCTCCTGGCCGCCCTGCCAGCCGCCTGCGTACTGTCCGCGAGCCGTCGCGGTCGACAGGTCCTCGGGCAGCGTGACGGCGGCGAGCACCTTCTCCTTCTCGGCGCGCAGGTTCTCGGCGGAGAGGCTGATGGGCTCCTCCATCGCGGTGAGCGCGAGCAGCTGGAGCAGGTGGTTCTGGATGACGTCGCGCGCGGCGCCGATGCCGTCGTAGTAGCCGGCGCGGCCGCCGACGCCGATGTCCTCGGCCATCGTGATCTGCACGTGGTCGACGTAGTTGCGGTTCCAGATCGGCTCGTACAGCGCGTTGGCGAAGCGCAGCGCGAGGATGTTCTGAACCGTCTCCTTGCCGAGGTAGTGGTCGATGCGGAAGATCGAGTCCGCCGGGAACGCGACTTCGAGCGCTTCGTTCAGGGCCCTGGCCGACTCGAGATCATGACCGAACGGCTTCTCGATGACGACGCGGCGCCACTGGTCGTCGCCGCGATCCTCGCCGACGAGCCCCGATTCCTTCAGCTGCTTCGCGACGAGCGGGAACGCCTTCGGCGGGATCGACAGGTAGTACGCGTGATTGCCCATCGTGCCGCGTTCGACATCGAGCTTCTCGACGGTCTCGCGGAGCTTCGCGAACGACTCGGGATTGTCGAACTCGCCCGAGACGAAGCGGATGCCCTGGAGCAGCTGCTTCCAGGTGTCCTCGCGGAACTCGGTGCGCGCGTGCTCCTTGACGGCCTCGTAGACGACCTGGGCGAAGTCCTGGTCCTCCCAGTCGCGTCGGGCGAAGCCGACCAGCGCGAAGCCGGGGGGCAGGAGCCCCCGGTTCGCGAGGTCGTACACGGCCGGCATGAGCTTCTTGCGGGACAGGTCGCCGGTCACACCGAAGATCACCAGCGCGCTGGGCCCTGCGATTCGGTTGAGACGGCGGTCATCGGGATCGCGCAGCGGGTTGTGGCCGCGTGAGACGGGAACGGTCATCGGCGGGGGATGCTCCTGGTCGTGGATTACTTCTGGGCGGCTTCGAACAGCGCCAGCACGTCTGCCGAGTCGTCCGTGATGGTCAGCGACACGACCGGGCGGCCGTGCTCTGCGAGCACGCCGGCATCGCCGGCGGCCTGTGCCTGGATGAGCTGCCCGAACGTGAACGGACGCTCGGGGATCTCGAGGTCGACATCGGTGCGCTCCAGGATCTGCAGGTACACGCCCTGAGCCGGCCCGCCCTTGTGGTACTGGCCGGTCGAGTGCAGGAAGCGCGGGCCCCATCCGAACGTGGTCGGGCGGCCGGAGTCGGCCGCGACCAGTTCGCGCAGGCCCTGCAGCTGCGGCAGCTCGAGACGGTTGACGTACGCCTGGATCGAGACGTACCCGTCCTCGGGAAGGCGCGCCCACAGGGCGTCCATGACGGCCTCGATGTTCCCGGACTCCGCCAGCGCCGGATCCGAGACGCGCACCTCGATGCCGTCCTGCACGAACGCGGGCTCGGTCGGCTCGGGACGCGCGTCCAGAAGGCCGCGTGCGGCGACCTTCGCCGACTCGACGTCGGGCTGGTCGAACGGGTTGATGCCGAGCAGGTAGCCGGCGATCGCGGTGGCGTACTCCCAGACGATGAAGTTGGCGCCCAGCGAGCCGCTCACGAGGATCTCGCCCTCGTGGCGTTCGCGCAGGTGGAACTCGTTCGCGTCGTCGACGAGCCGCACGATCTGCAGGTCTGCCGGGACGTCGTCGAGCTCGGGGGAGACCGGCAGGAGGACCACGGGAAGGATGCCCGTGCCGTCCTTGCCCGTCGACTCGGCGATGAGCTGCTCGATCCAGTCCGGCAGGCCCACGATGTGCGTGCCGTCGGTGACGAGCCCGAGCTTGTCGCGACGCGGGTCCGTTGCTGCGATCGCCGCACCGAGGCGCAGCGCCGGGTTGTCGGCCTGATCGACGGCGACCTGCAGCAGCGTGGCCTCGGCCTCGTCGAGGAGTTCGGCGATGTCGACGCCGGCGAGGCCGGACGGGACGAGTCCGAACGCCGTGAGCGCCGAGTAGCGGCCGCCGACGTTCGGGTCGGCGTTGAAGACGCGGTAGCCGGCCTCGCGCGCGGACGCATCGAGCGGGGAGCCGGGGTCGGTGACGACGACGATGCGCTCGACCGGGTCGACGCCGATGTCGCGGAACGCGGCCTCGAACGTGCGGCGCTGCGAGTCAGTCTCGACGGTCGAGCCGGACTTCGACGACACGACGAGCACGGTGGCGGCGAGGTCGTCGTCGAGGGCGGCCAGCACCTGGCCGGGGGCGGTCGAGTCGAGGATCGTCAACGGCACGCCGGCCGTCTGGGCGATGACCTCCGGCGCGAGCGAGGATCCGCCCATTCCGGCCAGAACGACCTGGCTCACGCCCTTACCGCGCAGGTCGTCGCGCAGCGCGAGGATCTCGTCGACGAGCGGACGCGAGACCGAGACGGCCTCGATCCAGCCGAGCCGTTTGGCGGCCTCTTCTTCGGCCGCAGGACCCCACAGGGTGGAGTCGAACGCCGTGATGCGCGACGCGATGAGATCGCTGACCAGCTGCGGGACGACCGCGTCGATCGCGGCCTTCGCGGCGCCGGATGCGTGGATCGAGAAGGTCATCGCTGGGCCTCGAGACCGCCTGCGACCTGGGTGAGCAGGTCGTGCCAGGAGTCGATGAACTTCGCGACGCCCTCGTCCTCGAGCACCTGGGTGACGTCGGCGAAGTCGACGCCGACCTTCTCGAGCCCGGCGAACACCTCGCGGGCCTCGTCGTAGCCGCCGGTGATCGTGTCGCCGGTGACGACGCCGTGGTCGAACGTGGCTTCGAGCGTCTTCTCGGGCATTGTGTTCACGACGCCCTGGGCGACGAGCTCGGTCACGTAGAGGGTGTCGGGGAGGGCCGGGTCCTTGACACCGGTCGACGCCCACAGCGGGCGCTGCAGATTCGCGCCGGCGTCCAGCAGAGCCTTGGCGCGGTCGCCCGCGAACGTCTTCTCGAAGAGCTCGTAGGCGAGTCGGGCGTTGGCGAGCCCGGCCTTGCTCTTGAGCGCGAGCGCCTCGTCGGTGCCGATCGCGGCGAGACGCTTGTCGGTCTCGGTGTCGACGCGGGAGACGAAGAACGAGGCGACGGACTGGATCGTCGACAGGTCGATGCCGGCCGCCTTCGCGGTCTCGAGGCCCGTGAGGTAGGCGTCGATGACCTCGGCGTAGCGTTCGAGGCTGAAGATCAGCGTGACATTGACGCTGATCCCGGCGCCGATGGCCTGCGCGATCGCGGGGAGCCCGGCCTTGGTGGCGGGGATCTTCACGAGGAGGTTCGGGCGGTCGATCTTCGCCCACAGCTCCTTCGCCTGCGCGACGGTGCCCTCGGTGTCGTGCGCGAGGTCGGGGGAGACCTCGATCGAGACGCGGCCGTCGACGTGCCCTGATGCCTCCCACACGGGTCGGAAGACGTCGAGCGCTGCGGCGACGTCCTGCGTGGTGGCCGCGAACACGGCCTCCTCGGCGCTGGCGCCGGATGCTGCGAGCTCGGTGACCTGAGCGTCGTAGGAGGTGTCGTTCTTGTCGGTGATCGCGTTCGCGAAGATCGTCGGGTTCGTGGTGACGCCGGTCACGTTGCGCGACTCGATCAGTTCAGCGAGGTTGCCGGAGTTGATGCGAGTGCGGGAGAGGTCGTCGAGCCAGATGCTGACGCCGGCGTCGTGAAGCTCAGAGGTGGGGGTGCTCATGCGTTCTCCTTGATGGTCTCGCGGGCCGCCTCGACGACGGCTTCGGCGGTGATGCCGAACTTCTGGAACAGGGTCTTGTAGTCGGCCGAGGCGCCGAAGTGGTCGATCGCGACCGAGCGTCCCTTGTCGCCGACGATGCCGCGCCAGGTCAGGGCGGAGCCCGCCTCGACCGAGACGCGCGCCTTCACGGCGGCCGGCAGCACCGATTCGCGGTACGCGGCATCCTGCTCGTCGAACCACTCCAGCGACGGAGCGGAGACGACGCGGGCGTTCACGCCCTCTGCCGCGAGGGTCTCGCGGGCGGCGACGGCGAGCTGGACCTCGGAGCCGGTGGCGATGAGGATGACGTCCGGGGTGCCGTTCGGGGCCTCCGCGAGCACGTAGGCGCCCTTGGTGGCGTTCTCTGCAGAGGCGAACACCTCACCGGATGCCGTGCCGTCGCCGCGCTCGAACACGGGGATGTTCTGACGGGTCAGCGCGATTCCGGCCGGTCCGGCGTGGCGGCGGAGCAGCTCGAGCCAGACGACCGAGGTCTCGTTCGCGTCCGCGGGCCGCACGACGGTGAAGTTCGGGATCGCGCGGAGCGTGGCGAGCTGCTCGATCGGCTGGTGGGTCGGGCCGTCCTCACCGAGGGCGACGGAGTCGTGCGTCCAGACGAAGATGCTCGGGATGTTCATGAGAGCTGCCAGGCGCACAGCGGGGCGCATGTAGTCGCTGAAGATGAGGAACGTGCCGCCGAACGCGCGGGTCGGGCCGTGCAGCACGATGCCGTTGACGATCGCGCCCATCGCGTGCTCGCGGATGCCGAAGTGCAGCACCCGGCCGTACGGGTTGCCCGACCACTCGTGGGTCGACCACTCGGACGGGATGAACGAGGGCGCGTCCTTGATCGTGGTGAGGTTCGACTCGGCGAGGTCGGCCGATCCGCCCCACAGTTCGGGGAGCTCGGCGGCGAGGGCGTTGATGACCTGACCGGAGGCCGCGCGCGTCGAGACGTCTTTGCCGGCCTCGAAGGCGGGGAGGGCGCCCTGGATGCCGTCGGGCAGCGCGTGCGCCTCGAGACGGTCCAGCAGCGCCTTGCGCTCGGGGTTCGCCGCGGCCCACGCATCGAACGACTTCTGCCATTCGGATCGCTCCGCCGCGGCGCGGTCGGCGAGCGCACGGGTGTGCTCGATGATGTCGTCGGCGACGACGAAGCTCTGCTCCGGGTCGAAGCCGAGCACCTTCTTGGTCGCGGCGAGCTCATCGGCGCCGAGGGCGGAGCCGTGGATCTTGCCGGTGTTCTGCTTGCCGGGCGAGGGCCAGCCGATGATCGTCTTCAGGATGATCAGCGATGGCTTGGACGTCTCGCCCTTCGCGGTCTCGAGAGCCGCGTGCAGCTCTGCGACGTCCTCGACGTACTCGCCGGTCTTCTTCCAGTCGACCGTCTGCACCTGCCAGCCGTACGCCTCGTAGCGCTTCGCGACGTCCTCGGTGAATGCGACGTTCGTGTCGTCCTCGATCGAGATCTGGTTCGAGTCGTAGATCGCGATCAGATTGCCCAGCTGCTGGTGCCCGGCGAGCGAGCCCGCCTCGCTCGTGACGCCCTCCTGCAGGTCGCCGTCACCGGCGATCACGTAGACGAAGTGGTCGAACGGGCTGGTGCCCGCCGCCGCCTCCGGGTCGAACAGGCCGCGCTCGTACCGGGCGGCATAGGCGAAGCCGACCGCGGAGGCCAGGCCCTGACCCAGGGGGCCGGTCGTGATCTCGACGCCCTTGGTGTGGCCGTACTCGGGGTGGCCGGGAGTGAGCGAACCCCACGTGCGCAGTGCCTTCAGATCGTCGAGCTCGAGACCGAAGCCGCCCAGGTACAGCTGCACGTACTGCGTCAGCGAGGAGTGGCCCGCCGACAGGATGAAGCGGTCGCGGCCCACCCAGTCGACGTCGCTCGGGTCGTGACGCAGCACCCGCTGGTACAGCAGATACGCGGCCGGAGCCAGGCTCATCGCGGTTCCGGGGTGACCGTTGCCGACCTTCTCGACGGCATCCGCCGCCAGAACCCGCGCGGTGTCCACCGCGCGTCGATCGATCTCGGCCCACTGCAGTTCGGTCACGGTCATGCCCTTTCCAACGACGTACGAGGGCGCCCGATTCCCTGGCGCATCCGCATCGTCACGGACAGGTGCACAGCGCCGGGCGCGCGAGTGTTTTCAGCTTAGACCCGCGTCGGTCCCAGGGCGACGACATTTCATTCCGTTGCCGCGCGATCTCAGCGAGCGCCCCTGCACTAGACTGGTGGGGTAGTCGGAGTGTGCGCGGAGGAGGCGATCGATATCTCTACGATGTCGCAGACGACGGCGGTGAAGCGGACGATCGGCAGCACGATCAAGGCGTACGTCTCTCTGACGAAGCCCCGCGTGATGGAGCTCCTCCTCGTCTCCACCGTTCCGGTGATGTTCCTGGCGCAGGGCGGCATGCCCGACCTCTGGCTCGTCTTCGCGACCGTGATCGGCGGCGCGATGAGCGCCGGCTCCGCCGCGTCGTTCAACATGTACATCGACCGCGACATGGACGCGCAGATGCACCGCACCGAGAACCGGCCGCTGGTCACGGGGGAGATCACACCCCGCGCAGCGCTGATCTTCTCCTGGGTCCTCGCCGTCGCATCCACCGTCTGGCTGTGGCTCACCACCAACTGGCTGACGACGACGCTCTCGGTCGCCGCGATCTTCTTCTACGTCGTCATCTACACGCTGATCCTCAAGCGCCGCACCGAGCAGAACATCATCTGGGGCGGGATCGCCGGCTGCTTCCCCGTCGTGATCGGATGGTCGGCCGTCACAGAGGATCTGGCGTGGCCCGCGATCGTCCTCTTTGCTCTCGTCTTCCTGTGGACGCCCGCGCACTACTGGCCGCTGTCGATGAAGTACCGCGACGACTACTCGGGTGCGGATGTGCCGATGCTGGGTGTCACGCGCAACGCGTCGCAAGTGGGCCTGCAGGTAATCCTCTACGCATGGGCGACGGTCGCCTGCTCGCTGCTGCTGATCCCCGTCGCCGGCATGGGGCTGGTGTACACGGCATCCGCGCTGGTGTTCGGCGGCTGGTTCGTCTACGAGTCGCACCGCCTGTACGACCAGGCGGTGCGAGGCTCGAATCCGCGCCCGATGCGCGTGTTCCATGCGTCTATCAGCTACTTGACGCTGATCTTCCTCGCGGTCGCGATCGATCCGCTGCTTCCGTTCTGATCCTCTGATCCGTCCTCGGTCGCAGGCTCGGTGTCCATCGGTGCCTCGTCGGCTTCCGGCGCGGGCTCCGAGGCGTCGTCGGAGGCCGGACCCTCGTCATCCGCCGTCCAGTCGATCGGCTCGACGACGACGGGGGCGGCCGGGATCAGGCTCTTCGCTGCGGCGAGCACGAGTGCGAGCAGCACGCCGAGGACGCCGGCGCCGAGGATCGCCGCACCGGCCGTGATCCATGCCTGGCCGACATAGACCTCGACGTTCGTCGCGGTGCCGTCGAGCAGCGTCGTCTGCATGGTCGTCGCGTTGTCCCACACGAGCCAGCCGCCGACGGCCGCCGATGCGAGCGAGAGGACGATCAGCAGCCAGTACGGGATGCTTCGGGTCAGTGACTTGTTGAACATGCGTGCCAGCATCCACACTCTTCTGATGCGCGCACGATGTGCGGGCTATGCGTGGGCTGGGCGCTTCAACCGGAGCACGACGACGGTGTACGCCGCGGCGGACAGCGCGGCGAGCACCATGTGGATGCCGACGAGGATCTCCGGCAGTCCTTCGCGGGCCTGCCAGACGCCGACGGCGATCTGCACGGCGATCGCGATCGCCAGCACGAGCAACCAGCGTCGGGGCTCGAGGCGCAGCATCCACGCGGAGAGCGTCAGAGCGGCGACGAGCGCGGCGAGGATGTACCCCGGCCACGAATGCACGTGAGCGAGCACGGTGGCGTCGAATCCGTCGCGGATGACGTTCGCGTCGCCCGAGTGCGGCCCGGAGCCGGTCGTGAGGACTCCGAAGAAGATGGTCGCGGCCAGCGCCAGGCCGGTGACGTGGGAGAGGATCGCGAACCAGCGGGGCACTGCGCGAACGCGGGGCCCTGCCGAGTCGTACAGGCGCACGAGATAGGCGGCGGTGACGCACACGAGCAGCAGCGAGGAGGCGTAGTGGAAGCCGACGATGAACGCATTCAGGTCGGTGATGACGGCCAGGCCTCCGACGACGGCCTGCGCCATGACGCCCGCCAGGACGATCCAGGCGAGCACGACGAGATCGCGTCGGCGCTGGGTGCGTCGCACCGAGTCGGCAGTCGCCACGAGGACGGCCACGAGGAGGGCGCCGGAGAGGAACCCGAACGCCGGCAGGCCGAACGGATCGGTGATGAAGTACGCGGCGAGCCCCGCTGCGATGCCGCCGACGGCGAACCAGACCGCACGCATGACGAGCGCCCGGCCGCCCACGGCCGCGAGCGTGAGGAGCAGCACGGCGAGGGCGAGGAGGCCCACGACGCCGGTCATGGTGCGATTGCCGAACTCGATGATGCCGTGGACGCCCTGCACCTCGTAGATCGGCACGAGCGACTCCGGGGTGCACAGCGGCCACTCCGAGCATCCGAGTCCCGAACCGGTCAGACGCACAGCACCGCCCGTGCCGATGATGATGACCTCGGCGAGGAACGACAGCCACGCGAGCACGCGCAGCGGCCTGCCGAACATCGGCTGCAGCCGATCCGATCGCGTCGATGAGGCACGGGGTGCGATGGTGTCGGGCATGCGTCCTCCGGCTCGCGCCTGAGTACGCGGGCGCGGCCCGGTTGTCAGGGGGAACCTGTAGAATCGGATTGTGGTGATGTGCGCGCTGAGCGCGAAGCGCATCACTGACAGTTTAGGCGCGAAGAATGCGTCCGTGATGAGGCCCACCAGCGGCAGCGAACCCCACTCCCATCAGTGAGGTCCCGCATGCCGGGGCGGATGACACCGTTGAGGCCCAGCAAGGAGAGTGTGATGTCGGATGTGCTGATCGACCGCCCAGAGCTCGAAGGTCTGGGGGTGTACGAATTCGGCTGGCACGATGAGGACGCCGCAGGAGCCGTCGCCAAGCGCGGCCTCTCCGAGGATGTCGTCCGCGGCATCTCCGCGCTCAAGGACGAACCCGAATGGATGCTGAAGACCCGTCTGAAGGGCCTGCAGCTGTTCGGCCGCAAGCCGATGCCGACCTGGGGCGCAGACCTCAGCGAGATCGACTTCGACAACATCAAGTACTTCGTGCGCTCCACCGAGAAGCAGGCACAGTCCTGGGAGGAGCTCCCGGTCGAGATCCGGGAGACCTACGAGAAGCTCGGCATCCCCGAGGCCGAGCGCCAGCGCCTGGTCGCCGGTGTCGCCGCGCAGTACGAGTCCGAGGTCGTCTACCACCAGATCCGCGAGGACCTGGAGGAGCAGGGCGTCATCTTCATGGACACCGACACGGCGCTGCGCGAGCACCCCGAGTTCTTCGAGGAGTACTTCGGCACGGTCATCCCCGCCGGAGACAACAAGTTCGCCGCCCTCAACACGGCCGTCTGGTCGGGCGGATCGTTCGTGTACGTGCCCAAGGGCGTGCACGTCGAGATCCCGCTGCAGGCGTACTTCCGCATCAACACCGAGAACATGGGTCAGTTCGAGCGGACGCTGATCATCGCCGATGAGGACAGCTACGTCCACTACATCGAGGGCTGCACCGCCCCGATCTACAAGTCCGACTCGCTGCACTCGGCCGTGGTCGAGATCATCGTGAAGAAGAACGCCCGCGTGCGCTACACGACGATCCAGAACTGGTCGAACAACGTCTACAACCTCGTCACCAAGCGCGCCGTCGCCCACGAGGGCGCGACCATGGAATGGGTCGACGGCAACATCGGCTCCAAGGTGACGATGAAGTACCCGTCGATCTACCTGATGGGCGAGCACGCCAAGGGCGAGACGCTCTCGGTCGCCTTCGCCGGCCCCGGTCAGCACCAGGACGCCGGCGCGAAGATGGTGCACATGGCGCCGTACACGCAGTCGTCGATCGTCTCCAAGTCGATCGCGCGCGGCGGTGGACGCGCCGGGTACCGCGGCGAGGTCCGCGTCGACCCCTCGGCGCACCACTCCGCGAACTCCGTCGTCTGCGACGCGCTGCTCGTCGACACCCAGTCGCGCTCGGACACCTACCCGTCGATCGACATCCGGGTCGACGACGTCCAGCTCGGCCACGAGGCCACGGTCTCGAAGGTCAGCGAGGAGCAGCTGTTCTACCTGATGTCGCGCGGGCTCGAGGAGACCGAGGCGATGGCGATGATCGTGCGCGGCTTCATCGAGCCGATCGCACGCGAGCTGCCGATGGAGTACGCGATGGAGCTGAACAAGCTCATCGAGATGGGCATGGAAGGATCGGTCGGCTGAGCATGACGACTGCATACACCGAGGTCGAGCCTGCCTTCGTGCCGGTCCAGACCCGTTCTGAGCGGCCGCGTTCGTTCGACCCCGACGATTTCGGCGCCCCGAACGGTCGCGAGGTCAACTGGAAGCACACGCCCGTCGCGCAGCTCGAGCGGCTGTTCGCACCTGCCGGCGAGAACGACGGCGTCGTCTACGACGTCGAGAGCGGCGAGCAGTTCATCGCCGCGCCCCTCGCAGCAGGTGACGCGCCGCGCGGCGAGATCTTCGTCCCGGAGGACGTCGTGGCCGCGGCCGCATGGCAGGGAACCGACGGCGCCATGCACGTGCGCATCCCTCGCGATGAGGAGGTCGCAGAGCCCGTCCTCGTCACGATCACCGGGCAGGGCGCAGGCAAGCGCGCCGACGCTCACATCGTGATCGAGGCGCTCGAGAACAGTTCGGCCACCGTCGTCCTGCGCCACCGGGGCTCCGCCCAGTACGCGCAGAACGTCGAGATCATCGCACGCGCCGGCTCCCGCCTCACCGTCATCACGGTCCAGCGCTGGGACGACGACGCCGTCCACGCGGCCTCCCACCAGGCGCGCGTCGACAAGGACGCCTTCCTGAAGCACTTCGTCATCAGCTTCGGCGGCGGCGTCGTGCGCGTGAACCCGAACGTCGAGCTCGCAGGCACCGGCTCCGAGGGCCGCCTGTACGGCCTGTCGTACGCCGACGCCGGTCAGCACCTGGAGAGCCAGGTGTACCTGCACCACAAGGGCGCCCACACGACCGGAGACGTCCTCTACAAGGGCGCTCTCCAGGGCGACGGCGCACGCAGCGTGTGGATCGGCGACGTCCTGATCGGACCGGATGCCACGGGCACCGACTCGTACGAGGCCAACCGCAACCTGGTGCTGACCGAGGGCGCGCGCGCCGACTCGATCCCGAACCTCGAGATCCAGACCGGTGACATCCAGGGCGCCGGTCACGCCAGCGCCACCGGTCGCTTCGACGACGAGCAGCTGTTCTACCTGCAGGCCCGCGGCATCGCCGAAGAAGAGGCGCGTCGACTGGTCGTGCTCGGCTTCCTCAGCGACATCGTGCAGCGCCTCGGCATCCCGGCCATCGAGGAGGAGCTGATGGCCGCGATCGAGACGGAGCTCGCGGCGGTGAACGCGTGAGCGCCCAGCGCGCGTGCGGCGTGAGCGACCTCGAGCAGGACACCCCGCTGCGCGTCGAGCTCGACGGCGTGCCGATGGCGCTCGTCCTCGACTCCGACGGTGAGATCCACGCCATCGGAGACACCTGCACCCACGGCGACATCTCGCTGTCCGAGGGCTTCGTCGAGGGCAAGACGCTGGAGTGCTGGGCTCACGGCTCCGCCTTCTCGCTGTGCACCGGCAAGCCCCTCAACCTCCCCGCTTTCGAGCCCGTCCCGGTCTACGTCGTCGAGATCGACGGCGACGACGTGCTCATCGACCCGAACGTCACGAAGGAAGTCTGAAATGTCTGTTCTCGAGATCCGCGACCTGCATGTCTCCGTCGAGACCGAGGCGGGGACGACCCCGATCCTCAACGGCATCGACCTCACCATGAAGACCGGTGAGACCCACGCGATCATGGGCCCGAACGGCTCGGGCAAGTCGACGCTGGCCTACACGATCGCAGGTCACCCGAAGTACACCGTCACGGGCGGCACCATCACGTTCGACGGCGAGGACGTGCTCGAGATGTCCGTCGACGAGCGTGCACGCGCGGGGCTCTTCCTCGCGATGCAGTACCCGGTGGAGATCCCCGGCGTCACCGTGACGAACTTCCTGCGCACAGCCAAGACGGCACTCGACGGCGAGGCTCCCTCGATCCGCTCCTGGACCAAGGACGTCAAGACCGCCATGTCGAACCTGCGCATGGACCCGAAGTTCGCGCAGCGCAACGTCAACGAGGGCTTCTCGGGCGGCGAGAAGAAGCGCCACGAGATCCTGCAGCTCGAGGTGCTCAAGCCCCAGTTCGCGATCCTCGACGAGACCGATTCCGGTCTCGACGTCGACGCGCTGAAGATCGTCTCCGAGGGTGTCAACCGCGCCAAGGAGGCCACGGGTCTGGGCGTGCTGCTCATCACGCACTACACCCGCATCCTGCGCTACATCCGCCCCGACCACGTGCACGTCGTCGTCGCGGGCAAGATCGTCGAGGAGGGCGGGCCCGAGCTCGCCGACCGCCTCGAGGAAGAGGGCTACGACCGCTTCCTCGACCCCTCGGCTCCCATCGAGGCGTAGGCTGATCGCATGACCGCGACTCTTGCCCCGGAGAAGTACGACGAGGTCACCGAAGCTCTCAAGGACGTCATGGACCCCGAGCTCGGGATCAACGTCGTCGACCTCGGCCTCATCTACGACCTGGCCTGGGACGACGAGAACGACGCGCTCGTGATCCACATGACGCTCACGAGCGCCGGATGCCCGCTGACCGACGTGCTCGAGGAGCAGACGGCGCAGGCACTGGACTCGGTCGTCGACCGCTTCCGCATCAACTGGGTGTGGATGCCGCCGTGGGGTCCCGAGCGGATCACCGACGACGGGCGCGACATGATGCGCGCGCTCGGCTTCGCCATCTGACACGGCCGTGAAGGTCAGGGCGCTTCCGCTCGAGCAGCTCCGCGAGCGGACGAGTGAGAAGTGGCGGGAGTATCCCCCCGACGTGCTGCCGTTGTTCGTCGCCGAGACCGACTTCCCGCTCGCCCCGACGATCACGGAGGCGCTCGAGCGCGCGGTGCGCACCGGCGACACCGGGTACGTCGCATCGCGCACCCCGCTCGCCGAGGCGTTCACGGGATTCGCTGAGCGCCGGTACGGCTGGTCGCCCGACCCCGCGCGGATGCGGTCGACCGCCGACGTCAGCATGGGCGTCGTCGAGATCCTGCGCCGGGTGACGAGCCCGGGCGACCGCGTCATCGTCACCACGCCCGTGTACCCGCCGTTCTTCGACCTCGTCGAGGAGGTCGGGGCCGTGGTCGAGCGGGTGCCGCTGCGCGACACGGGCGACGGCTGGGAACTCGACCTCGACGGCATCCGCGCCGCGTTCGAGGCCGGGGCGCGCGCCCTGCTGCTGTGCAACCCGCACAATCCGACCGGCACGGTGCACTCCGCCGCATCCCTCGACGCTCTCGCCGAGATCGCGCTCGCACACGGCGCGGCCGTCGTCTCCGACGAGATCCACGCACCGCTCGTTCAGCCCGGAACGGCCTTCACTCCGTTCCTGAACGTCTCCGACGCCGCCCGCGCGATCGGCTACGCCGTCGTCAGCGCGAGCAAGGCGTTCAACCTCGCGGGCCTCAAGTGCGCGCTGATGGTGACGGCATCCGACGAGACCGCGCGTCTGGTTCGCGGCCTGCCCGTCGAGGTGGAGTGGCGCACCGGCCAGTTCGGGATGCTCGCGGCCACCGCCGCCTTCGCCGAGCAGAGCGACGCCTGGCTGGACGGACTGCTCGCGACACTCGACGACAACCGGCGTCTGCTGGGCGATCTCCTCGCCGCGCATCTGCCTGCGGCGCGCTACCGGATGCCGGATGCCGGCTATCTCGCCTGGATCGACCTCACCGATCTCGGCTGGGGGACCAACCCGTCCAAGCGCATTCTGCGCGAGGCGAAAGTCGCGCTGCACTTCGGACCGGCGTTCGGGGCCGAAGGTGCAGGCCACGTCCGGCTGAACTTCGGGACGAGTCCTGAGATCGTCACCGAGGCGATCACGCGCATCGCAGCGCTGGACGAGCCGGGCGCATGAGCGTCGCGACCACCCCGTCGATCTGGGATCGCGAGCGCATCTGGGTCACGGTCGGGGCCGTCGCGCTGATCTTCCTCGCCGCGATCGAGTCCCTCGCGGTCACGACAGTCATGCCGGTGGTCAGCGACGCGCTGGACGGCGAGGCGCTCTACGCCGTGGCCTTCGCCGGCACGCTCGCGACGAGCGTCATCGGGATGGTGGCGTGCGGGGCGTGGTCGGATGCCAGGGGTCCGCGCGGTCCGCTCTACGCCGCGGTGTCGCTGTTCATCGTGGGCCTGCTGATCTCGGGCTTCGCCGTGACGATGGAGCAGTTCCTCGCAGGCCGTCTCGTGCAAGGACTCGGCGCCGGCGGCGAGACCGTCGCGCTGTACGTGGTCGTCGCCCGCCTGTACCCGCCGAATCTGCACGGCCGGATCTTTGCGGCCTTCGCCGCCGCCTGGGTGGTCCCGGCGATGATCGGGCCGTTCCTCGCCGGCGCCGTGGCCGAGTTCCTCGACTGGCGGTGGGCGTTCCTCGGCGTCGCGGTGCTCACCGCGATCGCCTTCGCCATGATCGCCGTGCGCCTGCGCGCCCTCGACCTCGGTGGCGGCGGCCCGGCCGCCGCCACCGGTCTCGGTCGACGGCTGCTGCTGGCGACAGCCGTTGCGGTCGGCGCCGTCGTCGTCGGTTTCTCGGCGGATGCCCCACCGGCGACAGGATGGCCGATCGCCCTCGTCGCGGTGCTCGTCATCGGGTTCGCGATCGTGCCGCTGCTGCCCAGGGGAAGCCTGCGCGCCGCCCGCGGTCTGCCCAGCGTCATCCTCATGCGCGGCCTCGTCGCCGGAGCGTTCTTCGCTGCCGAGGCCTACATCCCGTACCTGCTCATGGAGGAGTTCGACTTCAGTCCGACCTGGGCCGGCATCGCGCTGATGCTCGCAGCCTTCGCGTGGGCCGGCGGATCCGCGGCGCAGGGCAGGTACGGCGAGGCGCTCGGGAATCGCCGGATCGCGGCCATCAGCCTCGGGCTCCTCCTCGTGGCGATCATCAGCGTCCTCATCACCGCCCTCACCGCCGCATCCCCGCTCATCGTGGTGATCGGCTGGGGTTTCGCCGGGGGCGGGATGGGGCTGCTGTATCCGAGGCTCACCGTGCTCACACTCGCGTACTCGGAACCGGGCCGGGCGGGGTTCAACTCGTCCGCGCTGTCGATCTCGGACTCCACCGGGTCGGCTGTGTCCGTGGCGCTGGCCGGGCTGGGCGTTGCGACCCTCGGCGGCGGTGCTCAGACGTTCCCCGTCGTGTTCGCGTTCTCGATCGCCCTGATCCTGTTGGCGTCGATCCCTGCGCTCCGCATCGGCCACGGCGCCGAACGCGGGTGATCGGGAGTCTCCCCGGCGAGCCTGAGGGCGAGGAGCATCATCGCGACGGCCAGTGCCGCCGTCGCAGGGGAGGCGCCGACGACCAGGAGCAGGGCGACGGCCACCACACCCAGCGCAGACGCCGAGACCAGCCGTCTGATCGAGGTCGTCGCCGGCGGGGCGGTGCGCGCTTCGACGCCCGCGAGCGCCGCGGCCACCAGGGCGGTGAGCCCGAAGGCCGTGGCGAGCCAGAGGGGCCGTGTGATCCACCATTCGGGGCTGCTCGGTGCCGGGAGCGCGAACCCGGAGGCGATCGCGAACACCGCACAGGCACCCGCCATGGCCAGCAGCACGGGCATGTGCCACAGGTAGATCGTCATCGCCCGAGGGGTGATGAACGCGCGCAGCGCGGCGCCGAACCGGTTCTCGCTCCAGGAGGTCAGCCGCCGGCTCATGAGCGAGACGAGCATCGTGTGCGCGACGCCCACGAGCAGCAGCGCGGTCGTGGGCGGGTTGATGTTCGCGATCAGGTCGGGGGAGTGGATGCCGAGGACGAAGCTCAGCACGAGCGCTCCCGCGGCGACGAGCCCGACCACCGCGCGGGTGCGCCGGGTGAGCGCCGCGATGCGGCCGTCGGCGAGGAAGAATCCGACCTGCTGCAGCGCGAGCCAGATCACGGCGAGGTTCAGGATGCCGACGGCGTCCGCGCCGGTCGCGATGCGCACGGCATCCACGACGACCGCCCCGAGCACCAGGAGCGCGAGGGCGGCCCAGGGCGCTCGCTCGTGAGCTGCGACCATGATCGGCAGCAGCACCTGGCAGAGCAGGAAGACCCCGAGGAACCACAGCGGCTGCCCGAACCGGTAGCCGGCGATGCCCACAAGCTCGCCGGCCACCCCGCTCGCCAGGAGCGCCAGCAGCACGATCGCGACGACCCCGATCGTGCACACCGCCGGCAGCAGCAGGCGATGGATGCGGGATGCCACGAAGCCCGCCGCCGAGCCGCCGCGCTGCCGCGCCCGCCGGTAGGCCGTGAATCCGGCGAAGCCGCCGATCACGAAGAACAGCGGCATGACCTGCAGGACCCAGCTCAGCGTCGTGATCCACCAGGAGCCGTCGCTGGCGTTGGCGAACAGCGGACCGGCATCCGTCACGGTCACACCGACCATGAGCGCGTGCAGCGTCACGACGCCGACCACGCACCATGCGCGTACGAGGTCGATACCGGTGTTCCTGGCGGGACGGCCGTGCTGCCGGGTGCCGGCGGGGCGCGGGAGCGCGATGGTCATGAGTCCTCCTCGGTGGGTGTTCGAGGAGGTTATGGATGCGGTGGTCGCGCGCACATCACCCCGTGGTGCCGACGCGACCCCTACCCGGGTAGCGTCAGGCGGGCTCGACGAGGCCTGTGTCGTACGCGAAGATGACCGCCTGCACCCGGTCGCGGGCGCCGATCTTCGCGAGCACCTTGCCCACGTGCGTCTTGACGGTCTGCTCGGCGATGAACAGCGCCGTGGCGATCTCGCCGTTCGATCGGCCCTGACCGATCAGCACGAGGACTTCGCGTTCGCGATCGGTGAGACCGGAGAGCAGATGGGCGGATGCCGTCGTCCTCGGCTTCTGCGCCGCGAACTGCGCGATCATCCTCCGGGTCACGCTCGGCGACAACAGGGCGTCACCGGCCGCGATCACGCGCACGGCGTGGACGAGCTCCTCCGGGAGCGCGTCCTTCAGCAGGAAGCCGCTGGCGCCGGCCTGGAGCGCGTCGTACACGTAGTCGTCGATGTCGAACGTCGTGAGCATGAGGATGCGCGGCACCTTGGCCGCAGGATACGAGGGGCCGAGGATGCGCCTCGTGGCCTCGATGCCGTCCAGCTGCGGCATGCGGACGTCCATGAGGATCACGTCGGGATCGACCCTGGCCGCCAGCGACACGGCCTCGAGCCCGTCGACGGCCTGACCGGTCACCGTGATCCCGTCGTGCGCGTCCAGCAGCGCGGCGAATCCGGCCCGCACCATCGCCTGGTCATCGGCGATGAGCACTTCGATGGTCATGAGGATCCTTCCGCGGCCGACGCCGGATGCCGCGGGACGATCGCTTCCACGAGCCACGCTCCGTCCGTCGTCGGTCCTGCCGACACCGTCCCGCCCAGCAGGGCCGCCCGCTCGTTCATGCCGCGCAGTCCGTGTCCGCCTGTCGTGCGGGTCGTTCCGTCATGGTCGTTGCGGACCCGCAGGTGCACGTCCGAGGCATCCGCGGTCAACGATACCGAGATCGCCGAGCCCGGGGCGTGACGCACGGCGTTGCTCAGCGCTTCCTGCGTGATCCGGTACACGGCCAGCTGCGTCGCCGTCGAGACCTCGTCGCTGACCGCCTGGCTCAGCGACACCGCAGCTCCTGCGCGCCGGGTGGTCTCCACCAGCGCGGGGACATCGTCGATCCCGCGCTGCGGGGCGAGTTCGGCGGCGTGGTCCTCGGTGCGCAGCACGCCCAGGATCCGCCGCATCTCGGTCAGGGCCCCGCGGGCGGACGCTGCGATGTCGTCGAATTCTGCCGCCGCCTCTTCCGGCAGCTCCGTGACCCGGTACCGTGCGGTGGACGCCTGGACCTGGATCAGCGACATGCTGTGGGCGACCACGTCGTGGAGTTCGCGTGCGATGCGCGTGCGCTCCTCGACGAGCTCGCGGCGGGCCTGCTCCTGGGCGGTGTGCGCGCGTTCGCGCGTGAGCTCGTCCCCCAGGCGCAGACGCCCGGCGAAGAGGACCGCCACGAGGTAGATCCCGCCCACGACCGAGGTCGTGACGATGAGCGAGTTCCCGCTCGGCACCGACGGGAGCATGACGGCAGCGGTGACGCCCGCCGCGCTGCCGATGGCGAACTGGATGAGTCCGGAGCGCCACCCCTGCCGGATCGTGATCGCCGCGACCTGGACCGCGAAGGCGATCAGCATCGGCACCGACCACGGCCACGGTGCTCCCGCGACGGCGTCGCGCGAGATCATCAGCGGGATGAGGACGACCGAACCCGTGAAGAGGATGATCGACACGTTCGGATAGCGGACGCCGATGGCGGGGGAGCCGACCGCGGCGACGGCCAGCGCCATCGTCACGGCGACGGGTGCGCCGTAGGCCGCCGCATGCAGCGGCACGAGCACGCAGTACAGGACGACGGCGATCGCGGCGAGGATCACGACCATGACCCGCGTGCGGTCGGTCAGCCACAGCCGCAGTCGTCCCGGCGGCCGCGGCTCACGCGCCTTCTTGATCCGCATGGGTGTCATCCTGCCACCTCCACGGATGCGTGCCCGGCGACCTCGCTCTCGTCGTGCGGGGTCGCATCGTGGGCGGCGCGGGTTCGCCTGCGGCGACGGAAGGCGGTCGCACGATCGATCACGAGCCCGATGACGAGGGCCGCGGCGATGCCGATCACGGCGCTCAGCAGCGGCTGGTCCTCGAACCACTGGCCGGCGAGCAGACCGATCCCGGCGCTGTAGGCGGCCCACGTTATCGCGGCGAGCACGCTCAGCGGCAGGAAGCGCCGCCAGGGATAGCCGAGGGCGCCGGCGGTCATGTTCACCGCCACGCGGCCGACCGGGATGTAGCGCGCGCCGAGGATCAGAGGTGCGCCGCTGCGGGTCAGGGCTCGCCGTGCCATGTCGAAGGCGGCGGCGACACGCGGACGCCGCATCCACGAGAAGCGCGTCGTGCCGACCGAACGTCCGATGGCATACGCGATGTTGTCGCCGATCAGGGCGCCCAGGGCCGCAACGGCGCACAGGAGGAGGATGTCGGTGCCGCCGGTCGATGCCGCGACCGCCGCCGCGGCGACGAGCACCGTCTCGCTCGGGATCGGCGGGAAGAAGCCGTCGATCACGGCGGTCGCGAACATGACGAGGTACAGCCACGGGGATGCCACGGCCTGCATGATGAGCTCGTTGATGATGTCCACGGGGAGAACCTACGTATCGGGCGGATGCGGGCGCATCACCCTGAGGTATCGACCGCGTCATACTTCAGAGGGGTCTTCGGTGCGCCGTCGGTCCCGGCGGGTCGACCTATACTGGGAGGCTGGCCGTTCGGCCGCATCCCCCTGAAGAAACGGACTTCCGCTGTGCTTGCCGTGCAGGACCTCGAGATTCGCGTGGGCGCGCGCCTCCTCATGGAGAACGTGTCGTTCCGCGTCGCCGACGGCGACAAGATCGGCCTCGTCGGGCGCAACGGCGCGGGCAAGACCACCCTGACCAAGGTGCTCGCGGGAGACGTCCTGCCCTCGGGAGGCAAGGTCACACGCTCCGGAGAGCTGGGCTATCTGCCGCAGGATCCGCGGTCCGGCGATCCCGAGATGCTCGCCAGGACCCGCATCCTCGACGCGCGCGGGCTCGGTTCGATCCAGCTCGGCATGGCCAAGGCCGCCGAGGACATGGCATCCGACGACGCGGCGGTGGCCGAGAAGGCGATGCGGAAGTTCGCGAACTTCACCGAGCGGTTCGAGGCGCTCGGCGGCTACGCGGCCGAGGCCGAGGCGGCATCCATCGCCAACAACCTCTCGTTGCCCGACCGCATCCTCGACCAGCCGCTCAAGACCCTCTCGGGTGGTCAGCGCCGGCGCATCGAGCTGGCGCGCATCCTGTTCTCGGACGCGCAGACCATGATCCTCGACGAGCCGACCAACCACCTCGACGCCGACAGCGTCGTGTGGCTGCGCGAGTTCCTCAAGGGATACAAGGGCGGACTCATCGTCATCAGCCACGACGTCGAGCTCGTCGGCGAGACCGTGAACCGGGTGTTCTACCTCGACGCGAACCGTCAGCTCATCGACACGTACAACATGAACTGGAAGAACTACCTGCGTCAGCGCGTCGCCGACGAGGAGCGCCGCAAGAAGGAGCGCGCGAACGCCGAGAAGAAGGCGACGCAGCTGCAGATGCAGGCGGCGCGGTTCGGCGCGAAGGCGTCCAAGGCGGCAGCGGCGCACCAGATGGTCGCGCGCGCCGAGAAGCTGCTGTCGGGTCTCGAGGAGGTCCGCGAGGCCGACCGCGTCGCCAAGCTCCGGTTCCCGAAGCCGGCCGCGTGCGGCAAGACGCCGCTCATGGCATCCGGCCTTTCGAAGTCGTACGGATCGCTGGAGATCTTCACGGATGTGGACCTGGCGATCGACCGCGGCTCCAAGGTCGTCGTGCTGGGCCTCAACGGTGCCGGCAAGACGACGCTGCTGCGCATGCTTGCGGGCGTCGACCAGCCCGACACCGGTCAGCTCGAGCCGGGGCACGGACTCAAGGTCGGCTACTACGCGCAGGAGCACGAGAACCTCGACGTGAACCGCTCGGTGCTCGAGAACATGGTCTCGGCAGCGCCCCACATCACCGAGACCGAGGCGCGCAAGGTCCTGGGGTCGTTCCTGTTCACCGGCGACGACGTGCTCAAGCCCGCAGGCGTCCTCTCCGGCGGTGAGAAGACCCGCCTGTCGCTGGCGACGCTCGTGGTGTCGTCGGCGAACCTGCTGCTGCTCGACGAGCCGACGAACAACCTCGATCCCGCGTCCCGTGAGGAGATCCTCGGCGCGCTCGCGCACTACGAGGGCGCCGTGGTGCTCGTCTCGCACGACCCGGGTGCCGTGCAGTCGCTGAACCCCGAGCGCGTGCTCATCCTGCCCGACGGCGTCGAGGACATCTGGAGCCAGGAGTACCAGGAGCTCATCGAGCTCGCGTAGCGCGCAGGCGCCCACCCCGAAACAGGCCTTGCCCTCTGAAACATGGTGTGGCACCGCCTGTTTCGTCGCGTAGGACCTGTCTCGGGCGGGGTAGCGTCGGAGTATGGCGGATCATCAGCAACTCGCGAAGTCGTTCGAGGGCATCGGCGAGGACTACGACCGCTACCGGCCGGGGTTCCCCGTCGCCGCGGCGGACGCGATCCTGCCGGACCGGGTGGATGCCGTCCTCGACCTCGGCGCCGGGACGGGCAAGTTCACCGAGCTGCTGGTCGGTCGTGCCGACCGCGTGATCGCGGTCGAGCCGTCGGTCGCGATGCTCGACGTGCTGCGGGCGAAGCTGCCGACCGTCGAAGCGCTGGAGGGCGGTGCGGAGCAGATCCCTCTGCCCGGCGGATCGATGGATGCCGTCGCCGTCGCGCAGGCGTTCCACTGGTTCGATCGGGATGCCGCGTGCGCCCAGATCCGGCGGGTGCTCGTGCCGGGCGGGACGCTCGGCCTGCTGTGGAACCACTCCGACCCGGAATGCTCCTGGGACCGCGCGTGCCATCGCGTCGCGCACCCCGCCGTGAGCGACTCCGCGGACGCGACGACGGAGTCCGCCGCCGACGAGCTCCCCGGGTTCGTCTTCGACCACCGCGCCGAGCTCGGCTGGTCCGAACGGATAACGCGGGAGGACTACATCCGGCGGTGGTTGACGGTCAGCAGCTTCCTCACTGCAGATGACGACACCCGCGCCGGCATGGTCGCGGAACTCGACAGCATCCTCGACGCCGATCCGGCGACGGCTGGTCGTGACGACTTCACGCTGCCGATGGTGACCGATGTGTTCGTCTATCGCGCGGACGCCGCATGAGGATATGGTCGGTCCATCCGCGTCACCTCGACCGTCAGGCGCTCATCGCCTGCTGGCGGGAGACGCTGCTGGCGCAGAAGGTGCTCGCCGGCGAGACCCGCGGATACACGCGTCATCCGCAGCTGGAGCGGTTCCAGGCGCAGGCAGACCCCGTCGCATCCGTCGGCGTGTACCTCGAGGGTCTCGCCCACGAGGCCGACGCCCGTGGCTACGGTTCGACCGCACCCGCATCCCCGTGACGGGCGCCGAGGTTCGGCGGATCGACGTCACGGACGGCCAGCTCGCGCTCGAATGGGCGCATCTGCGCGCCAAGCTGGCGGCGCGGAGTCCCGAGGTCCTCGCCCGGTGGCAGAACCTGGCCGCGCCGGACCCGCACCCGCTGTTCCGGGTCGTCCCCGGCCCGGTGGCGAGCTGGGAGCGCGCGATTCCCCCGAAACAGGCCCTGCCCGCTGAAACAGGCCGTGCCGGGGCCTGTCTCGGGCGGCACGTCCTGTTTCGCGGAGGTAAGGAGGGAGGCGAACTACTTGACGCCGAGGAAGCTGCGGTCGGTCAGGACGATCGGGCCGTCCGCGGTGATCGCCACGGTGTGCTCGGAGTGCGCGCCCCGCGAGCCGTCGGCGCTGCGCAGAGTCCAGCCGTCCTCGTCGGTGCGCAGCTCGTCGGTGGTCGCCAGGAACCAGGGCTCGAGCGCCAGCACGAGGCCGTCGCGCAGCGGGAAGCCGCGGCCGGCCCGCCCGTCGTTGGCGACGTGCGGGTCCCCGTGCATCGTGCGGCCGACGCCGTGGCCGCCGAAATCGGTGTTGATCGAGTAGCCCTCGCCGTGCGCGATCGCAGCCACTGCGGCCGAGATGTCGCCGATGCGGTTCCCGACGGTGGCCGCGGCGATCGCGGCATCCAGCGCCCGCTCGGTCGTGTCGATGAGGCGCAGGTCCTCATCGCGAGCGGTTCCGACGACGAACGAGACGGCGGAGTCCGCGACCCAGCCGTCGACGGCGACCGCGAAGTCGAGCGACACGAGGTCGCCGTCGCGCAGGGTGTAGTCGTGGGGGAGTCCGTGCAGCACGGCGTCGTTGATCGACGTGCAGATGACCTTGCCGAACGGGCCGTTGCCGAACGAGGGGGCGTAATCGATGTAGCAGGACTCGGCGCCGGCCTTGCGGATCAGATCGTGCGCCTTGCGGTCGATCGTGAGCAGATTCGTGCCGACCTTCGTCTCGTCGCGCAGCGTCGCCAGGGTCTCGGCGACGAAACGTCCCGCAGCTCGCATCTCGTCGATCTCGGCCGGGGTGCGCAGTTCGATCATGGTGTTCCTCTCGTCCCTCCCATTCTCCCCGAGATCGCCGAGGAGCGCTCACAGCGAACATCCCGCCTGCGCGGAGCGGGCGCGCCTACCATCGGAGTATGTGGTTGCGACGAGCCTTCTACCGCTGGATGTTCCCGGCCGTCGTCGTGCTGCCGCTGTGGCTGCTCGTCGGCTGGGGCATCTTCAATGCGGGCGGCTGGGCATTCCTGTGGGTCCTGTTCATCGCCATCCCCTCGGTCTTCGTCGGGCAGCTCGCACTCACGCTGCTGCAGCGCGCGCGGCCCTCGGCCCGCGAGACCGGAGCCGCGTCCTGGTGGGACGTGCTCGGCTTCGGCGTGTGGCACGCGCTGACGATCGCGATCGGATGCTACCCGCAGACATGGTTCCCGCTGCTGCTGACGGCGGCGATCGTCGTCGGCCTCGGGCTGTTCTGGCTGGTGCTGCGGCAGCTGTGGAGCGAGGCGGGCACCGCGGGCGTCGGCATCCGCTTCCCCTCTTCGGTCACTCCGGATGCGCAGCCGGATGCCCCGCGCCGCGCGCCGGCCGACGGCGACGTGTTCGTCATCCAGGAGAAGCCCGCCTCCGAGCGCTGACGTGTTTTGGCCGGCAGCCGGATCCATGGCAGAATGGTTCCTTGTGCCGTGACCGGCTCTGCCTCAGGGGAGCCCGCGTTCGCATCATGCGCCGTTCGGCACATACTTCACGTATTCCTTCCATCCATTGCATCCCGACCTGTGGCGAGTGCAGAGAGAGACGATCATGCAGATCCTGGACGCCGTCGACGCGGCTTCGCTCCGTTCCGACATTCCCGAGTTCCGTCCCGGCGACACCGTCAAGGTGCACGTCAACATCACCGAGGGCAGCCGCTCTCGTATCCAGGTCTTCCAGGGCGTCGTCATCGGCCGCCAGGGCGACGGCGTGCGCGAGACCTTCACGGTCCGCAAGATCAGCTTCCAGGTGGGCGTCGAGCGCACCTTCCCGGTGCACTCCCCGGTGATCGACCACATCGAGGTCGTCACCCGCGGTGACGTGCGCCGCGCGAAGCTCTACTACCTCCGCAACCTGCGCGGCAAGAAGGCCAAGATCAAGGAGAAGCGCGACAACTGATCGCGTCTTCCACACGAAGCACCCCGGGACACAGCGTCCCGGGGTGCTTCGTTTCATCCGGAGTGTGCGAACCTTGAAGCTGCCGTCGCCGTGCGGTGATGAGACCCACTGAAGGAATGCGATGACCACTGAATCCGCCGCGGACGCCCCGAACAAGCCGAGGCGCGGGTTCTGGATCTTCCTGCGCGATGTGCTCGTGATCATCGTCATCGCCGCGCTCGTCTCGTTCCTCGTCAAGAGCTTCGTCGTCCGCTCGTTCTACATCCCGTCCGCGTCGATGGAGAAGACCCTTCTCGTCAACGACCGCATCCTCGTCGATGAGCTGACGCCGCGGTGGACCGGCTACGAACGGGGCGATGTCGTCGTGTTCGCGGACCCCGGCGGGTGGCTCCCGGTGCAGCCGCAGGCTCCGCGGGGACCGGTCGTCCTGGAATGGGTCGACGGCCTGCTCACGCTCATCGGGCTCTCCTCGTCCGACAGCGAGGACCACCTCGTCAAGCGGCTGATCGGCCTGCCCGGAGACCACGTCGTGTGCTGCAACTCGCTCGGCCAGATCACGATCAACGACGCGCCGATCGACGAGCTGTCGTACCTGAATCTTCCCGACGGCGACACGGCGGCGTCGAACGAGCCGTTCGACGTCACCGTTCCCGAGAACTCGATCTGGGTGCTCGGCGACAACCGCGACCGCTCGCAGGACGCCCGCGCGCACCAGGACCTGCCCAGCGGCGGCTTCGTGCCGCTCGACAACGTGGTGGGCAAGGCGTTCCTGACCACGTGGCCGCTCGCCAGGATCGGCACGATCGACGGTCAACACGACGTCTTCAACGGCGTGCCGGACCCCGAAGAATGACCGTCGTCGCGCCCCGCCTCACCCTGGAGCGCAAGCTCCTGGCCGAGTACGACCTGATCATCTCGCTCGACGAGGTCGGACGAGGAGCCCTCGCGGGCCCGGTCGCGGTCGGAGCCGCGGTCATGGATGCCGCGGGCTCCCGTCGCCGCGTGCCGGAGGGCCTGCGCGATTCGAAGCTCGTGACCGAGAGGCGCCGCCCGGAGGTCGCCGCCCGCGCGGCGGCATGGGTGCAGGCGTCCTCGGTCGGCTGGGCGAGCGCCGCGGAGATCGACGAGGTCGGCATCATGCGCGCGCTCGGTCTCGCGGCGTCCAGGGCGATCGACGCGGTGGTGGCGCAGGGCGCCGCGCTGGGCGGGGCGCTGGTGATCCTCGACGGCAACCACGACTACGTCTCGCGCGTCCATCACACGCCGCTGCAGGTGCGCTCGGTCATCAAGGGCGACCGCGACTGCGCATCCGTGTCGGCGGCATCCGTCATCGCCAAGGTCTCCAGAGACGCCCACATGGGCGACCTGCATGTCGAGCACCCGGCATACCAGTGGGATCGCAACAAGGGGTATGCGAGTTCCGAGCATCGCGCGGCCATCCGCGAAGGAGGGCTGTCGCCGTTCCACCGCTCGTCGTGGGCGATCGCGGACGCCCCGACCCTCTTCTGACTCATAGGATGGACTCATCATGGATGAAGAGGCATTCGACGACTACGACCGCGAACTCGAACTCGCGCTGTTCCGCGAGTACCGCGACGTCGTGGGTCAGTTCCAGTACGTCGTCGAGACCGAGCGGCGGTTCTACCTCGCCAACGAGGTCAACGTCGTCCGCCGCGACACCGAGCACGACTTCTACTTCGAGATCTCGATGGCGGATGTCTGGGTGTGGGACATCTATCGCGCCGATCGGTTCGTGAAGGCCGTCCGCGTGCTGACTTTCAAGGACGTCAACGTCGAGGAGCTGCAGCGCCGCGAATTCGAACTCCCCGAGGAGCTCTCGCTCGACGGCAACTGACTAGAGCGCACAATTGCTCCGGTCTGGGCAGGTGTGCACGAGTCGCGCGAATCGGGACCCATGGCACGGCCTGCTGACTGCAGGCTGTCGGCATGGCAGCGAAAGACGACTTCGGACGAGCCGGTGAGGACCGTGCCGCCCTTCATCTGAGCACGCACGGCTATCGCGTGCTCGACCGCAACTGGCGGTGCTCCCAGGGCGAGATCGACATCGTGGCGGAGACCGCCGGCACGATCTGCGTCGTCGAGGTCAAGACCCGGCGCAGCATCGCGTTCGGCCACCCCTTCGAGGCCGTCGACGACCGCAAGCGCGAGCGGCTGTGGCGGCTCGGGTACGCCTGGTGTCGGACGCACCCCGAACTGGCCGGGAACCGGATGCTGCGGCTCGAGGTCATCGGCATCGTCGGCCCAGACCCGGTGGACGCGGTGCTCGAGCATCTGGTGGATCTCCGATGAAGACGGCGCGCACGTGGGCCGTAGCGCTCACCGGCGTCGACGGGCACCTCGTCGAGATCGAGGCGGACGTGTCGAATCAGACGCCGGGGTTCAAGATCGTCGGGCTGCCCGACAAGGCGCTGGGCGAGGCGGCGCAGCGCGTGCACAACGCGGTCACGAACGCGCAGCTCGAGCTCACCCGTCGCCGGCTCACGGTGAACCTCTCACCCGCCAGTCTGCCCAAGCACGGCAGCGGATTCGACCTCGGCATCGCGGTCTCAGCGGTGGCGACGGGCGGGGTGCTGGATGCCGCATCCATCGCGCGGACCGTGCACATCGGCGAGCTCGGCCTCGACGGGCGGGTCAGGCCCGTCCCGGGCGTCCTGCCGGCCGTGTTCGCGGCGTCGAGGGCGGGCTTCGACCGAGTGATCGTGCCGCACGCCAATGAGGCGGAGGCGCGCCTGGTGCCGGGAATGCAGGTGCAGGCAGCCACCACACTCGCCGAGGTCGCGATGTGGCACGGCGCCGATCTCGCCGTTGCCGAGGTCGAACCTGTCGGAGCCGAGATCTCACCGGCGCCGGTGGCGGAGCCGCTCGACCTGGCGGACGTCGTCGGACAGGAGGAGGCGGTCGAGGCGCTGATCGCCGCCGCGGCCGGTGGGCATCACCTGCTGATGAGCGGCCCGCCCGGCGCGGGGAAGACGATGCTCGCGCGCCGACTGCCCGGCATCCTGCCGCCGCTCACGCAGGAGGAGGCCCTCGAGGTCGCCGCCGTCCGCTCTCTGTCCGGGGCGGTCGTGAACGCGCTCGACGACCTGCCGCCGCTGGAGTCTCCGCACCATTCCGCATCGGTCGCGGCGCTCGTGGGCGGAGGGTCGCGCGCCGTTCGGCCCGGCGCGATCGTCCGAGCCCACCGCGGCGTGCTGTTCCTCGACGAGGCGGCCGAGTTCTCGCGCGTGGCCCTGGATGCGCTGCGGCAGCCCCTCGAGTCCGGGGCGATCGAGATCGATCGCGCCGGATTCCGCGCCCGGTTCCCCGCGCGCTTCCAGCTCGTGCTGGCGACCAACCCGTGCCCGTGCGGCAACTACGGCGTGCGCGGCGCGGAGTGCATCTGTCCGCCCGTGGCGATCCGCCGGTACGGGGCGCGCCTGTCCGGGCCGCTCCGCGACCGCATCGACATCGATCTCCAAGTCGCCCGCGTCGCGGCATCCAGGGCGACCTCCGTGGATCGGGCGGGCACCACCAGCGCCCAGGCCGCTGCGCAGGTGGCCGCGGCACGCGGCCGGGCGGCCGAGCGATGGGCGGGGACGCCGTGGCGCCTGAACGCCGAGGTCGCCGGCGCATGGCTGCGCCAGGGCGACCGGAGGCTCGCTCCTGCTGTCCGGGCGCCGCTGGATCGTGCGCTCGAGCGCGGGCAGCTCACCCTGCGCGGCTACGACAGAGTGCTGCGTCTCGCCTGGACCATGGCGGATCTCGCCGGCGCGGACGCCCCGGGCGGCGATGAGCTCGGGCGGGCGCTGTTCCTGAAGAGAGGACTGATCGCATGATCGATGCGCTGATGAACGACCGCGAGATCCGACGGGCCGCGGCGAGCGCGCGGCCGGGCGACGAGCCCGCTGAGACGCTGGCGCGGGCCGCCTGGAGCGTGATCGCCGAACCGGGAGACGGTGTCGCAGGAGCCCTGATCGCGCAACTGGGTGCGTCCGAGGCGCTGCGGTTCGGGCTGTCCGACGAGAGCTTCGGACTGGCGGAGAAGGCCGTGCAGGACGGGAGGCGCCGGTGGATGCCGCGGGCGCATCCGCGCGCCGTCCGCGACGCCCTGCGGGGAGCTGCGGAGGTCGGCGCGCACGTTCTGCTGCCGGGGGATGCGGACTGGCCGTCCGCCGTCGACGATCTCGGCGACCATGCCCCGACCATGCTGTGGGTCCGCGGCGAGGCGTCGCATCTGGCTGCCACGAGTCGGGTCGCGATCGTCGGTGCCCGTGCGGCGACGGCGTACGGGGATTCCGTCGCGGCGGAGCTCGCGGGCGATCTCGCGGCGGGCGGCACGGTGGTGGTCTCCGGCGGAGCCTACGGGATCGACGGATCCGCGCACCGGGCATCGCTGGGCGCCGGGGGAGCGACCGTGGCGTTCCTCGCCGGTGGCGTCGATCGCGCATACCCGGCAGGTCACCAGCAGCTCTTCGAACGCATCCGCTCGTCCGGGGCGGTCGTCAGCGAGCTGCCGTGCGGTGCCGCTCCGACGAAGTTCCGTTTCCTGAGCCGGAACCGGCTCATCGCCGCCCTCGGCGCGGCGACAGTCGTCGTCGAGGCCGGGTGGCGCAGCGGCTCGCTCAACACCGCCGGGCACGCCTCATCGCTCGGCCGACCTCTCGGCGCCGTTCCCGGGCCCGTGACGAGCGCGGCGTCGGCCGGCTGCCACCGGCTCATGCGGGAGTACGATGCGGTGTGCGTCACCACTGCGGCCGAGGTCCGTGAACTGCTCGGGAACGACGCCGCGCCGGCTGCCGAGACCTACCGGACCGACCCGGAGCAGATCCGGCTGCTCGACGCGTTGAGCGCCCGTACGGCGCATCCGCCGTTCGAACTCGCGCGTCTGTCCGGCCTGTCCGTCGAACGCACCCGCGCGCTGCTCGGGACGCTGAGCCTCGAAGGAACCGTGGAGCAGGTCGAGAACGGGTGGCGACGTGCGCGCACCTGATCAGCGGCGGGCGGTCAGGTCAGACGGTATCCGACCCCGCGGACGGTCTCGATCCGCTCGGCGCCGATCTTCTGCCGCAGATACCCGATGTACACGTCGGCGACCTTCGAGCCGGGGTCGAAGTCGTAGCCCCACACTCGGCTCAGGAGCTGCTCGCGGCTCAGGACCTGCCCGGCATGCCGAATGAGCTCTTCCGCGAGCGCGAACTCACGTGCCGAGAGCTCCACGGCGTGATCGCCGACTCTGGCCCTGCGCGTGCGGATGTCGAGGTGCAGCTCCCCGTGCGACAGATCGCCCGTCGCCACCTGCTCCTCCCGGCGCATCCGGATCCGGATGCGGGCGAGCAGCTCGTCGAAGCGGAACGGCTTACCGAGGTAGTCGTCCGCGCCGCCCTCGAGACCGGCGATCGTGTCATGCAGCTCGACCCTGGCCGTCAGCATGATCACCGGGAGCCTCGACCCCGAGCCGCGCAACCGCTCGAGCACCTCGAAGCCGTCGAACCCGGGAAGGTTCACGTCGAGCACGAGCAGGTCGAACTTGTCCGTCTGCGCGAGCTCCAGCGCGTCGGGCCCGGTCGCGGCGACCCGTGTCGCGAACCCCGCTGCGCGCAGTCCCTTCTCGATGAACCCCGAGATGCGCGGCTCGTCGTCGGCGATCAGAATGGATGCCACGGTCATCGTCTTCCGGCACTCGAGGTCTCGTTGTCATGGGGGAGCGGCGGGCGAGGCGGGATCACCACGTCACCTGCCGGGTCCTGCGGCGGCTGCACCGCCGGGGGCGCGGGCACGCTGAGGATGAAGAGCGCTCCACCCCCGGGGGCGTCCTCGACGCGGACGGCCCCGTGATGCGCCCTGGTGATCACCTGCACGATGTGCAGACCCAGCCCGCTGCCGCTGCGGACCTGCGCCTCCGTGCCGCGCTGGAACCGCTCGAACACCTGCGACTTCGCCTCATCAGCCACCCCGGGTCCGTGATCGCGCACCCACAGCTCCACCGTGTCGGCGACGGCCGCATTGCCCATCTCGATCCTCCCGCCGCCGTGCGTCACGGCGTTCTGGGCGAGTTGGAGCATCGCCTGCGTGATCCGTGCCGGATCCAGCATCGCCGTGCGTCCGGCGACGGGTCCGAGCGTCACGTCCGCACCGTCGATGCCCTGCGCCTTCCGCACGATCTGGGTCAGCAGCTCGGCGGCGTCGACGGGCTGGAGTTGCACCGGGCTCGGACCGTGCAGCGCGGCGGCCGAGGCGAGATCCTGCACCAGGCGTCCCATCCGCTCGAGCTCGTCGACGGCGAGGTCGCGGGTCTGCGTGGCGTCCTCCGCATCGGCGGGGTCCATCACCTCGAGATGCCCGCGCACGATCGTGATCGGCGTCTTCAGTTCATGGCCGACGTCGCTGAGCAGCTGCCGTTGCGATTCGAGCGCAGCGTCGATCCGATCGAGCATGTCGTTCATGGTCTCGGAGAGTTCCGCGACGTCGTCGTTCCCGTCGACGGGGAGCCGTTCGTCGAGGGACTGCGCCGAGATCCGCTCGGCGGTCTGACGCATCTGGCGCAGCGGCCGGAGCAGGCGGGTCGCGACGATCGATCCCGTCGCCGCGATGACGATGAGGGTGATCGCCGAGGCCCACAGGAACATGACCGCCGAGTCGTTGATCTCGGCGAGCTCGGCCTCGAGGTCGTAGACGAGCACGAACACGACCTCGGCGGGATCGGGGGAGCCCTCCACAATGATGGGGGCCGCGAGATAGCGCCATGTCGAGCCGTCCTCGGCGTATGTGCCGATAAGCGGCTGCTCGCCGGAGAGAAGGCGATCGACATGGGCGGCGAACTCCGCGGCATCCTGCAGATCGAGGTCGAGCTGGATGCCGGGCACCGTGGTGATGACCCCCGCGGTCATGCCCATGGCACCGGTGTTGTCGTCCGGACTCATGCGCTGCACGACGGCGGCGAGTGCGGCCGACGACGAGGACCACGCGGCACCCTCGTCCCCTTCGCCGACGATGAAGCGGGCCGAGTCGAGGTTGTCGTGCAGGCGGGCGTCGACCTGTTCGAGGATCACCTGCCGCTCGACGAAGTACACCGACAGACCCACGGCGAGCAGCCCGACCGCCGCGACGAGCGTGATGGCGGCGACGATCCGGGTGCGCACCGAGATCGCCGGCCACCGCCGGCGGCGGCGCGCGCTGACGGCATCCGGTTCGCTCACAGCACCCAGTATCCCGATCCGGGCGCGCCGACGTCGTCTCCCTAAGAGAGATCTCATCCGCCCGGCGCCCGCGACGTGCTTCGATCGAAGGATGGGAAAGCCGGACTCAGACGTGTCGATGCTCGCATCCGCGCTCGCGGTCCCCGCCGACACGATCGGGTTCCACTCCCGCGAGCCGCTCGGCGCGGGCTCGGTGACCGGACTCCAGGTTGCTGACGAGCCGGCGCCGTACTACGTCGACACCTCCGGGCTCGAGGTCCCCGCCGAGACGGGGCTGCGCTCGAGCGAGGACGCGGGAGCAGTGCGCATCTGGCAGCACCCCGCCGACCCGCACCTTCCCGCGCTCGCACCCGTCGCGTTCGACTCGGCCGCGCAGACCCTGCTGGCTCGGCTGGGGATCCACACGGACGCGCGGCCCGAGATCGTCGCCTACCGGCCCGGGCGGCGGGCGGTCCTGCGTATCGGCTCGGGTGCGGCGCGGGTCTGGCTGAAGGTGGTCAGACCATCGCGCGTGGACCGGATCGTCCGCGCGCACGCCGCTGCGGAGAGGGGCGGGTTGCCCGTGCCGCCTCTGCACGCGTGGTCGGGCGACGGATTGATCGTCATGGCGCAGGCGTCCGGCACCCCCGCGCAGGACGTGGAGTGGGACCCCGCCGATCTCATCGACCGGGTCGAGCACCTGCGCGCGCTTCTCGCGCAAGTGGAGTGGACGCACGCGGCCCCCGGGATCGCGGCGCGTCTGGACTGGTACGCCGAACGCGCGGATGACGGGACCCGGGCGCTCCTGACTGCCGCACGAGGCCTGATCGAGTCCGAGCAGGCGGCGGCGCCGGCAGTGGTCCACGGAGATCTGCACTTCGGGCAGCTGTTTCTCGGCGCGGGCCTCATCAGCGGCATGATCGACATCGACACGCTCGCGGTCGGCGACCCGGCGGAGGATCCCGCCGCCTTCCTCTCGCACGCGACCGCGAGCGCCCTCCTCACGCACGGTCCGGCGCAGTCGCGGGCATGGGAGCTCGCCGATCTCGCCGCGGAACGCTGGGGCACCGCGCGCGTGCGCGGCCTCGTCGTGGTCCATCTCGCCGGACACATCATCTCCGCTGCCGAACGCGGCGACCAGGCGTACGCGAGGGGCTTGACCGCCGTGGCCTCCGCGATCGTGAACGGTGGCCGTCCGTCGGCTCCACACGGCTAAGAACGCTCTCATGGACGGTTTCGAATGCCCTTAGCGGCGACGCGGACGATGGATACATCCTCACCGAAGCCGCAACGCCGGCGCACAGACAGGAGATGACATGAACAGCAAGAAGTGGATCGTCTACGGCATCACCGGACTCGCAGGTCTCGGCGTCGTCGCCGGCGGCGCTGCCGCCGCAGCGGGAACGATGGACCTCAGGACCACCGACGGCACCGTCGTTCCCGGAGGGGCGATCACCAACAGCGGCGGCGTCCTCACCGGCAAGGCGATCCAGATGCGCGAGACGAACTCGTCGGTGACGGTCGTGAGCACCCCCTCGGCAGCCACGGTCCAGTCCGCGGCGACGCCGCAGTCGGCCCCCACGCCGCAGAGCGCGCCGACTCCGCAGAGCGCCCCCAGCCCGCAGAGCGTCGCCAGCGCGCCGTCCGCCCCGGCACCGGCTCCCGCGCCCGCCCCGAGCCCTGCTTCCGCCCCGAGCCCCGCGTCGGCTCCGAGCGCCGCGTCCGTCGCCAGCGCGGCATCCGACTGAACAAAGCCCCCTACGGGTCGCCTCCCCAGCGATCCAGCCCCAGGCGCAGCCGCCCCGGTCCCACGCCGGGGCGGCTGCGTGTCGGCGGGGCATCTGCGCCGGGCCTGCGGGACGCGGCAAGCTGTATCCATGGATCTTCCGTCCGCCGCAGACGCGTTCACGACGCACCTCGAGCAGGTGCGTCGCCTGTCCGCTGCGACCGTGCGCGCGTACCGGTCCGATCTGCGCGATCTGGCTGACGCCGTCGGCGCCGTGCCGCTGCGAGAGGTCGACCTCGAAGCGCTGCGGGACTGGCTCTGGCGCGCCACGCAGCGCGGCGACGCGCGCTCGACGCTCGCGCGTCGTGCTGCGGCGGCACGGTCGTTCTTCGCCTGGGCGAAGGACGAGGAGCTCATCGTCGTGGATCCGGCGCTGCGCCTGATCGCCCCCAAGCGCGGTCGGACGCTGCCGGCGGTCGCCTCGAAGGAGGGCCTGCGCCACATGCTCGACGAACGCGCCCGCAGCGCGGCGGGCGGCGATCCCGTCGCTCTGCGCGATCACGCGATGCTCGAGCTGCTCTACGGCTCGGGGATGCGGGTGTCCGAGCTGTGCGGGCTCGATGTGGACGATCTCGACCTCGACCGAGGCACGGCACGCGTGTGGGGCAAGGGCTCAAAAGAGCGCGTCGTCCCGTTCGGCACGCCCGCGGCCGCCGCGATCGGCGCGTACCTCACGCGGGGCCGTACGGTGCTGATCGCACGGGCCGCGACGACGTCTCCCGCCGTCTTCCTCGGCGCCCGCGGCGCGCGCATCGGGCCGCGCGCCGTGTACGCACTCGTCGCGTCCGCCCTCGGCCCGATCATCGGCTCGGATGCCGTCGGTCCGCACGCGCTGCGCCACTCCGCCGCCACTCATCTGCTCGACGGCGGTGCCGATCTGCGCGCGGTGCAGGAGATCCTCGGGCATGCGAGCCTGGGGACGACCCAGATCTACACGCACGTCTCGTCCGAACGCCTCGCTGCGACCTATCGGCTGGCGCACCCGCGCGCCTGAGGCTCACCGCGGAGGCGACGCGCAGCAGGGGAGCAGGACCGCACGCGGAACCCCGCCGAACAGCAGCATCGGATTGATGTACACGCCGTTCAGGCGCACGCCGACGTGCAGCGTCCCGGCCGGCGCATGCCCGCCGACGGCGACCGTGCCGATCTCGTCTCCGGCGCGGACGACGGCGCCCGGAGCGAGGTCGGACGCGAGCGGCTCGAACGTGCTCACGTGGCCGTCGCCGTGATCGATCGTCAGCAGCGGGCGATCCACGACGACTCCGCGGAACGCGACGACGCCGTCCGCGGGCGCCGTGATCGGGGCGCCTTGACCGGCTCCGATGTCGATGCCGCGATGCCCTGGACCGTAGTCGTGAGCGGGGGCGCGGAACGGTTCGACCACCTCACGCTTTCCCGCCGTCGGCCACGACCACGCCGGATCGGACGGCGGTGCGGGGTCGGACGGCGATGCGGGGTCGGCCGCGGCCGCGGACGGCGGCAGCGTCAGAACCGTGGCGACGAGCGCCGCGATGAGGGCGGTCCGCCCTGCTCCGCGCGAGCGGCGTCTGTGGGGATTCGCTGTCGACATCCGTCCATGATCCGACGTCGGCGCACGCCCCGCCGGAGGGGCGGGCGCGAACCGTGCAGAACACGCGGGAATCGGCGCCTGTGCAGCGCCGGTGGGAAGGCTCCGATCCTGTACACTTGAGGTCGCACCTCGATTCCGGGGTGACTACGCGTGCCCAAAGCGATCATCGTCCTCACGGACACCGGTTGCGGCATCCACTCCCTCAGGTCCCGCTCTCCAGAGCGGGTGGGCGTGAGCCGGGCACCAGGATCACCGGTCGCCTGACCGGCGAGAACAACCTCAAGGACGCGCAAGCGTCAGAACCAGGAGAAGACCATGGCTGTGGTCACCATTCGCCAGCTGCTCGACAGCGGCGTTCACTTCGGACACCAGACCCGCCGGTGGAACCCGAAGGTCAAGCGCTTCATCCTCACCGAGCGCAGCGGCATCCACATCATCGACCTGCAGCAGTCGCTCGGCTACATCGACGCCGCCTACGACTTCGTCAAGGAGACGGTCGCCCGCGGCGGCACGATCCTCTTCGTCGGCACCAAGAAGCAGGCGCAGGAGATCCTCGCCGAGCAGGCGACCCGTGTCGGCCAGCCCTACGTCAACCAGCGCTGGCTGGGTGGCCTCCTCACGAACTTCCAGACGATCGCCAAGCGCCTGGCCCGCATGAAGGAGCTCGAGGAGCTCGACTACGAGAACCCCGCTGCTTCCGGCTTCACGAAGAAGGAGCTCCTGCTCAAGAAGCGCGAGCTCGACAAGCTGCACAAGTCGCTCGGTGGCATCCGCAACCTCACCAAGACGCCGTCCGCCCTGTGGGTCGTCGACGCCAAGCGCGAGCACCTCGCGATCGACGAGGCCAAGAAGCTCGGCATCCCGGTGATCGGCATCCTCGACACCAACGCCGACCCGGACGACTTCCAGTACCCGATCCCCGGCAACGACGACGCGATCCGCTCCGTCTCGCTGCTGACCCGCATCATCGCCGACGCCGCGGCCGACGGCCTGCAGCAGAAGCACAACCCCGAGTCGGGCGACGCCGAGCCGCTGGCCGAGTGGGAGAAGGAGCTTCTCGAGGCTCCCGCCGAGGGCGCCGCTGCCGAGGAAGCCGCCGTTGAGCCGGCCGCCGAGGAGCCGGCCGCCGAGGAGGCGCCCGCCGCTGAGGCCGCACCGGAGACCGAGGCTCCGGCCGAGGCCGCTGACGCCAAGTAATCCGCGTACACACACCTAACGAGGCAAGGAGCCACCACACATGGCCAACTTCACCATCGCCGACATCAAGGCGCTGCGTGAGCAGCTCGGCACCGGAATGGTCGACACGAAGAAGGCGCTCGAGGAGGCCGACGGCGACGTCGAGAAGGCCACCGAGATCCTGCGTCTGAAGGGCGCGAAGGGCAACGCCAAGCGCGCTGACCGTTCCACCAGCGAGGGCCTGGTCGTCTCGCGCGAGCAGGACGGCAGCGTCACGCTCATCGAGCTGGCCTGCGAGACGGACTTCGTCGCGAAGAACGAGCGCTTCATCGCCCTCGCCGACAAGGTCGCCGACGCCATCGCCGCCGTCAAGGCGGACTCAGTCGAGGACGCGCTTGCGGCTTCCGCTGGTGCTCAGACCGTCGGCGAGCTGATCTCGGACGAGGCGGCGATCATCGGCGAGAAGATCGAGCTGCGCCAGGTTCGCACCGTCACCGGTGACGCTCTCGAGGTGTACATGCACCGCACGAGCAAGGACCTGCCCCCGCAGATCGGCGTCGTCGTGGCCTACACGGGTGACGACGCGGCGACCGCGCGCAGCATCGCGCAGCACGTCTCGTTCGCCAACCCGTCGTACCTGAGCCGCGAGGACGTTCCGGCCGAGGCCGTCGAGAAGGAGCGCGAGATCGTCACCGAGATCTCCCGCAACGAGGGCAAGCCCGAGGCGGCCCTGCCGAAGATCGTCGAGGGCCGCGTGTCCGCGTTCATCAAGCAGGTCGCCCTGCTCGAGCAGGACTACGCGAAGGACAACAAGCTCTCCGTCGCCCAGGTGGCGAAGGACGCCGGGATCACCGTGACGGACTTCGCGCGCTTCAAGGTCGGCGCTTAGCAGTTCTCAAGGGGTTCGGATCCACCAGGGTCCGAACCCCTTCTTCGTGCCCAGAAGGCACTATCTTGAATCGGGACGAGAGGACATCCACCCATGACTGAACGCACCGGACGCCGTCGCGTCCTTCTCAAACTCTCCGGAGAGGCCTTCGGCGGGGGACAGCTCGGGGTGAACCCCGACGTCGTCGGTCAGATCGCGCGCGACATCGCCGCGGCGGTCGAGCACGTCGAGGTCGCCATCGTCGTCGGCGGAGGCAACTTCTTCCGCGGCGCAGAGCTCAGCCAGCGCGGCATGGACCGCGGCCGAGCGGACTACATGGGCATGCTCGGCACCGTCATGAACGCCCTAGCGCTGCAGGACTTCCTCGAGCAGGCCGGCGCCCCCACGCGCGTGCAGTCGGCGATCTCGATGACGCAGGTCGCAGAGCCGTACATCCCGCTGCGCGCTGAGCGCCACATGGAGAAGGGCCGCGTCGTCATCTTCGGCGCCGGTGCGGGCCTGCCCTACTTCTCCACGGACACCGTCGCCGCCCAGCGCGCGCTGGAGATCGGTGCGCACGAGGTCCTCGTGGCCAAGAACGGCGTCGACGCCATCTACACCGCCGACCCGAACAAGGACGCCACGGCGACCCGCATCGACACCGTGACGTACCGCGACGCGCTGCAGCAGGGGCTCAAGGTCGTCGATTCGACCGCCTTCAGCCTCTGCATGGACAACGGCATGGACATGCGCGTGTTCGGGATGGAGCCGGCAGGCAACGTCACCCGCGCCCTGCTCGGCGAGCAGATCGGCACGCTCGTCACCGCGTGACGCCGCTTGCCAGGGTGCGAAGGCCGTGCCCGGATAGAATTGCACGAACCCCCTGATGATAGGAGCCACCGTGATCGCGGACGTCCTCGCTGAAACCACCACTCGCATGTCGCGCGCCGTCGAGGCCGCGAAGGAGGACTTCGCCACTGTGCGCACGGGACGTGCGAACCCGCAGCTGTTCCAGAAGGTGATGGTCGACTACTACGGCTCGCCGACTCCGCTCGCTCAGCTCGCGTCGCTCGCCAACCCCGAGGCGCGCTCGCTCATCATCACGCCGTACGACAAGTCGGCCCTCAAGGCGATCGAGCAGGCCATCCGCGACATGCCGAACCTCGGCGCGAACCCGACCAACGACGGCAACATCGTGCGCGTCACGATGCCGGAGCTGACCGAGGAGCGCCGCAAGGAGTACGTCAAGCTCGTGCGCAGCAAGGGCGAGGACGCGAAGGTGCGCGTGCGCGGCATCCGTCGCAAGTCCAAGGACGAGCTGGACGCGCTGAAGGACGAGGTCGGCGAGGACGAGGTCTCGCGCGGCGAGAAGGAGCTCGACGCTCTCACGCGTCAGCACGTCGACCTCATCGATGACGCCCTCAAGCGCAAAGAGACCGAGCTCCTCGAGGTCTGAGAGCGCATGGACGATCAGGTCGGAGACGCCGAAGGGCAGCCGCTGACGCGGCGAGAGGCCCGCGAAGCGGCGACCCCTGACATGGCCCCGGAGCCGGCGCCGGCGCAGAGCGTGCCGATCGACGAGTCGGTCATCCCGCCGCTCCCGAAGTCCGCGGAGCTCCCGACCGACACCGGGTCGGCGATGCGAGAGCAGCTGCGCCAGGCGCGCGGGGACTTCGAGATCCGCGCGCATCAGGCCAGAGAGCACCTGGACCAGGCCAACGAGCGCATCAAGGCGCGCACGGGTCGCGACCTCATCCTCGCGATCCTCGTCGGCCTCGCCTTCGGCGCCGTGCTGCTGGGGTCTCTGCTGTTCGTCAAGGAGCTCTTCCTCCTCATCGCCCTGGCGGTCGCCGTCCTCGGGATCTTCGAGCTGACCCGTGCGCTGCGCACCGCGCAGCGCCGCGTCGACATCGTCCCCCAGGTCGCGGCGGGTGTCCTGCTGGTGCTGGCCGGCTACTTCGCGCCCGCCTGGCTCAGCTGGGTCACGCTCCTGTTCGCGGTATCGTTCGTGATCGTCTGGCGCCTGGTCGCGCAGATGATCGCCAAGGACGGCCGCACGTACGGCGACGTCCTCACCGACGCGCTCGTCGGCGGGTTCGTGCAGATCTACGTGCCGTTCCTCACCAGTCTCGCCCTCATGCTGCTGCGCCAGGACGGCGGACAGTGGTGGGTGCTGGCGTTCATCGTCGTCGCGGTCGCGTCGGACACCGGCGCGTATGCGGCCGGACTCGCCTTCGGCCGCCATCCGATGGCGCCGCGGATCAGCCCCAAGAAGACATGGGAGGGCTTCGGCGGTGCGGTTGTCGCCGCTGCCGCCGCCGGCGTGCTCCTTGCGCTGTTCATGCTCGATCTGCCCTGGTGGGCCGGTCTCGTCTTCGGCATCGCGATCCTCGTCTCCGCGACGGTCGGCGACCTCGGCGAATCGATGATCAAGCGCGACATCGGCATCAAGGACATGAGCTCGTGGCTGCCGGGACACGGCGGCATCCTCGATCGGGTCGACAGCATCCTGCCATCGACCGTCCCCGCTGTGACCCTGTACTTCCTCCTCTCCCCATGGGCGGTGCTCGCATGATGACCACGGACGCCCCGGAGCAGGCGGCCCCCGAGGCCGGCGCCCCGTCCTTCCGCATCGCCACCGGGCGCGAGCGCGGCTATCATCGCGCTGCGGTCGACACGTTCCTTGCTGCCGCCAGGGAGAGCTTCGAGTCCGACTCCGGAGAGCTCTCGGCCGAGGACGTGCGCATCGCATCGTTCCCTCTGGTCAAAGGCGGGTACGCGATCGGCGACGTGGATGCCGCTCTCGGGCGCATCGAGGACGCCTTCGCCGCGCGCCGGCGTGAGGAGGCGATCCGCGACGGCCGTGCCGAGGAGTGGGTGCAGCACGCGCGATCCGAGGCGCAGATCATCCTCGACCATCTCGCACGTCCCCGCCGCCAGCGATTCGCCCGTGCGGGTTTCCTGTCGTTCGGGTACCGCGTCGACGAGGTCGACCACGTCGCGAACCGCATCGTCCGCTTCCTGCGCGACGGCGACGCGCTGAGCGTTGAGCAGCTGCGATCGGCGGCATTCCGCATGCAGCGCCACGGCTATCGCGAGGAGCAGGTCGATGCCCTGCTCGACGCCGCCATCGAGGTCATGCTCGCCGTCCGGTGAGTGCTCTCATGGTGAACTCAGGCGGCTCGCGCTAGAATCGACTCCATTGTGACTCCCGGTACTGAGATCGACCCCGTCAGCGGTGCCTCCGCGCAGGTCGCGTCGGCAGCCCCGAAGCTCCCGACCACCACGAAGCGACCCTGGATCCGCAGGCGCGGCATCACCGGCGCCCTCGCGGCGTTCGGCGTCGTCGCCATGGCCGCTGCCGTCATCGCACCGACCGGTATGGCGCTTGCCGAGCAGCCCGAGGCCGACACCGCGACGGCGTTCTCGCTCGCGGTCGAGGACACCCAGGACCTGACGGTCACCGTCGAAGGCGCGACCATCGCTCCCGTCGAGCGCGGTAGCTTCGAGGTGTACGTGAAACCGAAGCCCAAGCCGAAGCCGGCCCCCGCTGTCGCGTCGACGTCGACGCAGTCCTCGTCGAGTGCGCCCGGCCCCGTCTTCTACACCGGCGGCGGCGCTCCGGCGGAATGGATGGCCGCTGCCGGTATCGCCTCGAGCGACTGGGGCTACGTCGACTACATCGTCTCCAAGGAGAGCGGCTGGAACCCGAACGCGACGAACGCGTCCTCCGGCGCGTGCGGCCTGGTCCAGGCGCTCCCGTGCAGCAAGGTGCCCGGCAACGGTTACGACCCGGTCGACAACCTGCGCTGGGGCAACGGCTACGCGACCGGTCGCTACGGCAGCTGGGCGAACGCGTACGCGTTCTGGACCGCGAATCACTGGTGGTAATGCTCCGCCATGCCCCGCTCGAACCGACGGCGTCCGGAGCGCCAGGACACTGACGACTCGTTCCAGCGGCTCCTGGCCGGGTGGAAGCGCACTGAGGTGCGCCGGGGCCGCGAATGGACCGTGCAGCCCGTCTCGGCCCGGCAGGCGCTGAAGGAGTACACCTGCCCCGGCTGCCACCGCACGATCGCGCCGGGCACGCCGCACCAGGTCGTCTGGCGCGCGGACGGGGTGCTCGGGGATGCCGCAGACCTCGCCGCCCGCAGGCACTGGCATACACAGTGCTGGGGCGCGGCGTGACGATTCAGATCCGCGGGCCGCTGGAGCTGCCCGCGCGTCGCGAGGACATCGAGCTGACCACAGCCGACGACCTCACCCTGGTCGGCGAGCTCGCTCTGCCTCTGCACGTCGATCCGGTCGCGACGCTCGTCGCGCTGCACCCGCTGCCCACGGCGGGCGGGAACATGGATTCGCACATCCTCCGCAAGACCGCCGCCCGGTTCCCGGCCATCGCCGAGCTCGCGGTGCTGCGGTTCAACACCCGGGGCACGTCCTCACCCCGGGGCACGAGCCAGGGCCGGTTCGACGGGGGAGCGGCGGAGCAGTTCGATGTCGCGGCGGCGATGGATGCCGTGCACGAGCGGTCCCTTCCCCGGCCTTGGCTGATCGGCTGGTCGTTCGGGACGGAACTCGCCCTGAAGTACGGACGGGACCACGATGTCGAGGGCGTCATTCTGCTCTCGCCGCCGCTCCATCGCGCCACCGAGGCGGAGGTCGCGGCCTGGGCGGGTGAATCGCGACGCATCATCGCATTGATCCCCGAGTTCGACGACTATCTGCGCCCAGACGAGGCGCGCAGGCGTTTCGCCTCCGTCCCGCATCTCACGCAGATCGACGTCGAGGGCGGCAAGCATCTCTGGGTCGGCGAGACGCAGACCCGTCGCGTGCTCACCGAGATCGTCGCGGCGGTGAACCCCGACGCGCTCCCTCTGCCGACGGAGTGGCCGGCCTGACGGGCGCGGCGCGGCGTCAGCGCTCGTTCATCCGCGGGATCAGCACCTGGCGGTAGATGATCAGGATGCTCGCGGCGACCGGGATCGCGATCAGCGCGCCCAGCAGTCCGAGCAGCGACCCGCCGGCGAGGGCGGCGACGACGACGACCGCGCCGGGGACCGAGACGGCTCGGCTCATGATGCGCGGCGAGATGACGTATGCCTCGATCTGCATGTAGATGAGGTAGTAGATCCCGGCGGCGAGGGCGGTCGCGGGGGAGCCGAGCCCGGGGATCAGGCACACCAGCACGATGATCGTCGACCCGGTCAGCGTTCCCACGAGCGGGATGAGCGAGAAGAAGAAGGCGATCACGGCGAGCACGGCGGCGAACGGGGCGCCGATGATGTTGAGGTAGATCGCGCTGAGGATGCCGTTGATCACGCCGAGCGTGACCTGGCCCATGACGTAGTACCCGACCGAGTCCGTGATCTGCTCCGCGAGATCGATGAACCGCGGTCGCTTCGAAGCGGGGACGAGCTGGTAGACGGAGCGCTTGAGCGACGGCGTGGAGGCGGTCAGGTAGATCGTCAGGATGAGCACGATGAACGCCCCGAACAGTCCGCCGACGATCGAGACGCTGGCGTTGATGACCCCGCCGGTGATGTCGCCGAGATTTGCGATCAGCCAGTCCTGGGCCTCGGTCAGCACGCGCTCGATGTCGAGGTTGGGGAAGATCCCGGTGATCCACTCCTCGATATCCGACGCGAACGTCGGCCGCGTCACCAGATCGAGGATCTGCTCGATGAGCTGCGTGACCTGGGAGACGAGCACCGGCAGCACGATCAGCACGATGCCTGCGAACACGCCGAGGACGAGGATGAGGGTGATGAGGACGGCGAGCCACCGGGGGAGCTTGCGGCGCTCGAGGAATGAGATGACCGGATCCAGACCGAGGCTGATGAACAGAGCGGTGCCCACGTACAGGAGCACCGTCGACAACGACTGGATGCTGCCGATCAGCAGGATGCCCAGCCCGACGCCGAGCGTCGCGACCAGCGCGGTGCGGAACGGATTGTGGAGTTTCATCTGCTCTCCTCCGGAAGACTGATCTCAGGCTAGTGGGCTGACCTGCCGCCGCAGCGCCGACGTGCCGGGGCTCGGGCGGCCCTCGTAGTCAACACTCAGGCTGTTTCGATAGTCTGAAACGTCGAGCGGTGACGCGGACTGGGAGTCCGGGTTGCGTAAGGAGACTTTTTCGTGCGTTTCGTCTGGGCCGTCGTGGCCTTCGTCCTGGCCACGCTTCTCATCGGAGCGGGCATCGCTCAGCGAACGATCTTCATGGGCCCCGCGGCTCAACAGGTCGAGCTGAGCGTCGAAGACTCGACCCCGTTCGTGCTCGTCGACGGCGCCGTTCTGCGCGAGAACCCGGGCCAGCAGACGCTGCTCGTCCGCGGCGACGGCGATCTCTTCGCCGCGTACGGGCGCACGGCCGACATGCAGGCCTGGCTCTCGGACGCCACCTACACGGCGATCGATCTGGACGCCGACGGCGAACCCACCAGCACGGTCGTCGAGCCCACGGTGCAGCCCGACGAGGGCGAGTCGACGGAGGGCGAGACGACCGAGGGCGAGACGGAGCAGGCGGGGCGCAACCCGGCCGGATCCGACCTGTGGCTGGACTCTTTCAGCGAATCCGATCAGCTGATCACCGACATGCAGCTGCCCGAGGGCATGAGCATCCTGATCGCGAAGGACGGCACAGAGCCCGCGCCGTCCGACATCATGGTCTCGTGGCCCGTCGACCGCTCGACCCCGCTGGTCGGGCCGCTGATCACCGCCGGCGGCATCGTGCTTCTGGTCGGCCTCGTGCTATACGTGCTCGCGATCCGTCATCAGCGACGCGGACGCGGCCCGCGCCGCAAGGGACCAGGGCCGCTGCCTGCCACCGAGCCGATCGACCTCTCGGTGGAACCGGCACCGGTTCGTGAAGCGCTGGAGGAGCCGAAGGGCGCGGATGCCGCATCCGAACCGGAGTCCGAGCCGGCGGCCGATGCGAAGGGGACGCGCACGGAGCGACGGGCGCTGAAGTGCCGCCGACTGCTGGTGCTGCCCGCGCTGGGCCTGGCGGGCCTCATGTTCGCCGGGTGCTCGAGCGACTCCTGGCCGCAGTTCGACGCGGCGACGCCGACGCCGACACCGACCCAGACGGTCATCACTCCCGAGAACCAGAAGCCGCCGGCAGTGACCGAGGCGCAGGCCTCTCGCATCCTGCAGAGCGTCGCCGCGACGATCGAGCAGGCTGACGCCGACCGCGACATCGATCTCGCGGGAACCCGCATTTCGGGCATGGCGCTCGACGCCCGCAGCACGGATTACACGCTGCGCGGAACCCTGACCGATCGTGAGCCGCCGGCCGCCATCCCGACCGAGGCGATCGAAGTCCTGCTCCCACAGGCCACCGATGAGTGGCCGCGCACCGTGCTCGTGCTCAGCAAGAGCAAGAGCGACGACACGATCCCGCCGACCATCCTCACGATGACCCAGGCCGATCCGTGGTCGAACTACACGGTCACGAACATTGCCGAGATGCAGGCGTCCACCGAGATCCCGCAGCTCGCGCCGGCGTGGCTCGGAACGAGCCTGATCACCGAGAACGCTGCGGCCTTCCTGACCCTCGCGCCCGACGAACTCGCGGCGGCGTTCGCCGACGTCGTCGATGCGGGGGAGAAGAGCGAGTACTACGACTCGTTCGATCCGGTCGCGCTCTCGCTCGCCGACTCCATCGTGCAGAGCCGCAATGCCGTGACGCAGGCCCTGGCCGACAGCGGCGCAACCGAGACGTCGCAGGCGGCTTTCGACGTCGCTCCGAGCGACGATCCCGCCGTCGCGATGGCGACTCTCGACAGCGGCGCGATCGTCGCAGTCTCGCTCGTCGATCAGGAGAAGATCACGCCGAAGACGTCAGACGCGGTGATCCGCTTCGGCGACAACCCCGAGGCGAAGACGCTGACCGGTGCCGAGGAGGCGTCGAAGGGCGTCGTGACGACCTACGGCCTGCAGCTGTTCTTCTCCGTGCCCAGCCAGGGCTCGACCGAGCAGGTCCGCCTGCTCGCCGTGCACCAGGACATCCTCGACGTGGAAGTGATCAAGTGAGCGACATCTCCCCGGCCGCCCTGCGAGGCGCCGTCGACCTCTCGTCCCTGCGCAATCGGCCGGCGGCCCCGGCGAATCCGGCATCCGCGCCCGATAGCGGCCAGGATCCTGCGCAGGGCGGGCTGATCGTCGATGTGACGGATGCCACATTCGGCCAGATCCTCGAGCTCTCGCGCACCGTCCCCGTCGTCGTCGACCTGTGGGCCGAGTGGTGCGGGCCCTGCAAGCAGCTCAGCCCCATCCTCGAGAAGGTCGTCACGGAGCTTTCCGGACGCGTCGTGCTCGCCAAGGTCGATGTCGACGCCAATCCGCAGCTTGCCCAGAGCTTCCGGGCGCAGTCGATCCCGATGGTCGTGGCTCTCATCGCCGGGCAGCCCGTGCCGATGTTCACGGGAGCCGTGCCCGAGGAGCAGGTGCGGCAGGTCTTCGACCAGCTCCTTCAGGTCGCGGCGCAGAACGGCGTGACGGGCAGCGTCGACGTCACGGGCGAGGCGGACGCGCAGGGCGCCGACGAGCCTCAGGAGGCTCCGCTTCCTCCGCTGCATGCGGAGGCGTTCGCCGCGATCGAGCGCGGCGACTACGCCGCTGCCATCACGGCGTATGAGAAGGCGCTGGCGGAGAATCCGCGCGACGAGGATGCCCGTGCAGGGCTCGGACAGGTCCGCCTGCTCGACCGCGTGCAGGGCCTGGATCTGCAGGAGGCCCGCGCAGCCGCGGCGGCAGCACCGCAGGACGTGCAGGCTCAGTTCGCTGTGGCCGACCTGGACATCTCGGGCGGGCACGTCGACGACGCCTTCGGCAGGCTCCTCGACCTGTTCGCCGCACTGCCGTCCGACCAGCGCGCACCCGTGCGCGAGCGTCTGGTCGAGCTGTTCGGCCTCATCGGCGCGGACGACCCGCGCGTCACCGCAGCCCGCAACAGGCTCTCGTCGCTGCTGTTCTGACGCCGGTCGTCAGCCACGCTCCGGCCGATACCGCAACCAGAGCGTCGACAGCGGGGGGAGGGTGATCTTCGCCCTGGGCGTGCCGTGGTCGCCCGACCTGTGCGCGGCGACGCGCCCGTAGTTGCCGATTCCGGATCCGCCGTACTCGGTGGCGTCGGTGTTCAGGATCTCCTCCCACACACCGGCCACAGGCAGATCGATCTCGAGGTTCGCGCGCTCGACGCCGGCGAAGTTGCTGGCCACGACGACGCGTCCGCCGTGCAGGTCGCGCCGCTCGAAGACGATCACCGTTGGGTCCCAGCTCGGGGCACCGAGCCTGCGGAAGCGCGTGCTGTCGCCGTCTCGCTCCCACAGCGGCGCGGTGCCGTGGTAGACGGCGTTCATGGCGCCGACGAACCGCTGAAGCTGCGCATGCGACGGCTGATCGAGCAGCCACCAGTCCAGCGGGCGGCTCTCGGACCATTCGGACAGCTGCCCGAACTCCTGACCCATGAACAGCAGGTTCTTGCCGGGGTGGCCCCACATGTACGCGAGATAGGCGCGAACGTTCGCGAGCTTGTGCGCATGGTCGCCCGGCATCTTCGAGAGCAGACTGCCCTTGCCGTGCACGACCTCGTCGTGACTGATCGGCAGAAGGTAGTTCTCGCCGAAGGCGTAGACGAACGAGAACGTCATCTCGCCCTCGTGGTGCGAGCGGTACATCGGATCGCGGGCGATGTACTGGAGCGAGTCGTTCATCCAGCCCATGTTCCATTTGAACCCGAACCCGAGGCCGGCCTGATCGGTGCGGGCTGTGACGCCGGGGAAGCTCGTCGACTCCTCGGCGATCATGATGATCCCGGGGTGGGTGCGGTACGCGGTGGCGTTGACCTCCTGCAGGAACCGGATCGCCTCGAGGTTCTCGCGCCCGCCGTGCACGTTCGGCTCCCACTCGCCGTCACGGCGCGAATAGTCGAGGTACAGCATGGATGCCACGGCATCCACACGCAGTCCGTCGATATGGAACTCCTCGAACCAGTACAACGCGTTCGCCACGAGGAAACCGCGCACCTCGGGGCGCCCGTAGTCGAAGATCAGAGTGCCCCAGTCCTGGTGCTCGCCGCGGCGGGGGTCCGGGTGCTCGTAGAGCGGCCGCCCGTCGAACCGTGCCAGCGCGAAGTCGTCCTTGGGGAAGTGGCCGGGAACCCAGTCCAGGATGACGCCGATCCCGGCCTGATGAAGCCGGTCGATGAGATACCGCAGGTCGTCCGGCGTTCCGAACCGGGCCGTCGGGGCGTAGTAGCCGGTGACCTGGTAGCCCCACGACCCCCCGAACGGATGCTCCGCGAGAGGCATGAACTCGACGTGGGTGAATCCCGTCTCGGTGACGTGCTCGATGAGCGGATCCGCGATCTCGCGGTAGCCGAGTCCCTCACGCCAGGATCCGAGGTGGAGTTCGTAGATGCTCATCGGCTGGGCGACCGCGTGCGTCGCCGCGCGGCGCGTCATCCAGGCGCCGTCCTTCCAGCCGTACGCGGAGAACGGTACGACCGAGGCCGTCTCGGGCGGCACCTGAGTGCGCTGCGCCATCGGATCGGCTTTGAGGATCCACGCGCCGTCCGGTGTGAGGATCTCGTACTTGTAGGTCATTCCGGGGCTCGCACCGGGGATGAACAGCTCCCAGACGCCGCTCGAGCCCATCGAGCGCATGCTGTGCCCCTGGCCGTTCCAGCCGTTGTGGTCTCCCACGACGCGGACCGCCCGCGCGTTCGGGGCCCACACGGCGAACGCCACGCCGATCTCGCCGTCCAGGAGGTGCGCGCCCGCGCCCAGCACCTCCCACAGTCGTTCGTGCCTGCCCTCGCTCACGAGGTGCAGATCGAGCTCGCCGATCGATGGCAGGTGACGGTATGGATCGCCCGCCGTCTGCTCGTCTCCGCCGTCGTAGACGGTCACGAGCTGATACGGCACCGGCGCACCGAGATGGTCGCCCTGCCATATTCCGTCAGCGACATGCTCGAGGGAGACGCGTGTGCCGTTCTTCAGGACGGCGACCACGCTGTCGGCCAGCGGCCGCAGGGCTCGGATCCTCGTCGATGTGCGACCGGCGGAATCGGTGGTCGGGTGGGGACCGAGGACGTCATGCGGTGCGTGGTGGGCGCCCGCGGCGACCGCCGCCCAGTCGGCGGGCACATGCGAGTTCGTCATGGCGCTCATGGACGACCCTTCACGTGGAGGATGTGCACGGGCTCGGCGAACGCGTCGAGCCGGACGTAGTCGTGATCGGTCCAGGTCCAGGTCGCGCCGGTGATGAGATCCTCGACCTCGAACGGCTCACCGGGTTCGACCCCCCACACCCGCGTGTCGAGATGGATCGTCGTCTCACGGACGGAGTGCGGGTCGACGTTGACGACCACGATCAGCGTGTCGGCGGCGCCGGTGCCCGTGAATGCCGCGTCCAGATGCTTCGAGTACACCAGAACGGCGTCGTCGTCGCTCCAGTGCACGCTGAGGTTGCGCAGCTGGCGCAGCGCCGGGTGGGCGCGGCGGATCTCGTTCAGTCGGCGGAGGTACGGTGCGAGGGAATCGCCGGCGGCCTCGGCTCCGGCGAAGTCCCGCAGCTTGTACTCGTACTTCTCGTTGTCGATGTTCTCCTCGGAACCGGGTCGCGCGACGTTCTCGTACAGCTCGTAGCCCGCGTACACCCCGTACGTGGGGGCGGCGGTCGCCGCGATGGCCGCGCGGATCCGGTACGCGGCGCGCCCGCCGAATTGGAGGTACTCCGTGAGGATGTCGGGTGTGTTCACGAAGAGGTTCGGGCGCAGATAGTCGGCGGTGTCGACGGCCAGTCCCGTGAGGAACTCCTCGAGTTCGCGCTTGGTGTTCCGCCACGTGAAGTACGTGTAGCTCTGCTGGAATCCCGCTGCGGCCAGCCCCCGCAGCGGAGCGGGACGGGTGAACGCCTCGGCGAGGAAGACGACGTCAGGATCGGTCTCGGTGACGCGGGCGATCAGCCACTCCCAGAACTGCAGCGGCTTGGTGTGCGGGTTGTCGACGCGGAAGATCCGCACGCCCTGCGCGATCCAGTGCTGGACCACGCGCAGCACCTCCTGGCGGAGGCCGTCCGGATCGCCGTCGAAATTCAGCGGATAGATGTCCTGATACTTCTTCGGCGGGTTCTCCGCATACGCGATCGTGCCGTCGGGGAGGGCAGTGAACCAGTCCGGGTGCTCGAGGACCCAGGGATGGTCCGGGGATGCCTGCAGCGCGAGGTCCAGGGCGACCTCGATGCCCCTGCGGCGGGCCTCTTCCACGAAATGCCGGAAGTCGGCGAGCGTTCCGAGATCGGGATGGACGGCGTCGTGCCCGCCTTCCGCGGCGCCGATGGCCCAGGGCGAGCCCGGATCGCCGGGGCCGGCGTTCAGCGTGTTGTTCGGACCCTTGCGGTGCGTCCGTCCGATGGGGTGGATCGGCGGGAGGTACAGCACCTCGAACCCCATGTCGGCGACGCGCTGGAGGTGGGCTGCGGCGGTCCGGAACGTTCCACTCGTGATGCTCCCGTCCTTCTCCCGCTTCGCGCCCTCTGAGCGAGGGAAGAACTCGTACCAGGCGGCGGCTCCGGCGATCGTGCGCTCGACGATGAGGCGGTGCTCCTTCGTCTGGGACGACAGCGACATCAGCGGCCGCTCGGTGAAGAACGTCGCCAGCTCAGCATCCGTGGCGACGGCCAGGGCGGTCGCGGCATCCGCATCGTCGAGCAACGCGGAGAACCTGGCCAGTGTCGCCCGCTCGGCCGCCGGGCGGGTCCTGTCGGTCGCGGCGCCGGCGAGAAGGTCGCGTCCGAGCGCCGCCATCACCGGCGCGTCGACGCCGGCGGCGATCTTCACCGCCGCTGCATGAGCCCATGTCGCGAAGTCGTCCGCGAATGCCTCGAAGCGGTAGCGCCACGCGCCCTGCGCGTCGAGGGCGATGTCGGTCGACCAGCGGTCGGTGCCGTCGGCCAGCGCCGTCAGGCGGTGCAGCGACTTCTCGCCGTCCGGTGCAGTCAGACGCACGTGCACGCCGATCCGGTCATGCCCCTCCCGGAAGGCGACGACGCTGAACGGCACGACCTCTCCTGCGAAGGATTTCGCCGCGAAACCACCGGGGACGGCGGGTCGCGCATCCGCGAGGGGGATGCGACCGGTCAGTGTTCCCGGCGACGGTGTCGCGGCCCGGGGCCGCAGAGGGATCTGAGCGGGGCTCCGAAGCGCCGCGGGACGTTTGCCAGAACGTGCTGCCACACCCTGAATGTACCGTGCCGCGGTGCCGTGCAGAACCCGTCGGCGGCCGCGCGCCGGCTACTCGACGCGGAACAGCCGCATGGACGTGCCGGGGGTCGGGACGACATCACCCGGAGCGAACTTCTCCATCGCGTCGCTCGGCCGCTCATCGGCGCTGGACCACAGCGAGACGAACGACGTCGCCCCCTCGATCTCCGGCAGCCGGACGTCTGTGGCGGACTCCGTGCCGTGCACGATCAGCAGGATGCGGTTGATCGGCTCATCGACGGGCGTGGACTCGGCCACGTACTGCAGCGTCCGGCTTCCCGGATCCGTCCAATGCGTCTCATCCATCGTCTCGCCGCTCTGGTTGTACCAGTCCATGACCGACGCGTTGGGGGTGTGCACGTCGCGCCGCGCGTACCGCGACGGCCGCAGCGCGGGGTTCTCGCGCCGCAGGCGCGTGAGCGCTGCCACGTGCGCGCGCAGGTCCTCCTGCCAGGGCTCGAGCTCCCAGCTCAGCCAGGTCATGGGGGAGTCCTGCGCGTAGGCGTTGTTGTTGCCGCGCTGCGTGCGCCCCGTCTCATCGCCGGCGGTGAGCATCGGGATGCCCGCCGAGAGCAGCAGCGTGCCGAGGAGGTTGCGCATGGCCTTCCGCCGGGCGGCGCCGATCACGGGGTCGTCGGTCGGGCCCTCGACGCCGTGGTTGAACGCCCTGTTCGTGTCGGCACCGTCGCGGTTGTCCTCGCCGTTGGCCTCGTTGTGCTTGATGTCGTAGCTCACGAGGTCGTGCAACGTGAAGCCGTCGTGCGCGGTGACGAAGTTGACCCCGGCGAGCGGTCCGCGCTCCTTGCTGAACGTGTTCGACGAGCCGGCGAGGCGCGTCGCGAATCCGCCGATGCCGACCGGTGCCGATGCCCGCCGCGCGTAGTCGATGTCGCTGAGCCAGAAGTTGCGCACCCGATCGCGGTAGCGGTCGTTCCACTCGTGCCAGCCCGGCGCGAAGTTGCCGGTCTGCCAGCCGCCGAGCCCGACATCCCAGGGCTCGGCGATCAGCTTGGCGTCTGCCAGAGCCGGATCGTCCCGGATCGCCAGCAGCAACGGGTGCTCGCGGGAGTACTCGTGCGCGGCATCCCGGCCGAGCGCAGCGGCGAGGTCGAAGCGGAATCCGTCGATCTGCATCTCGTTCGCCCAGTAGCGGAGCGAGTCGAGGACCAGACGTGCGCCGGCATCCGTCGCGGTGTTCAGGGTGTTGCCGCATCCCGTGGTGTCGATGTACGCGCCGTCGGGCTGCTGGCGGTAGTAGCTCGCGTTGTCGATGCCGCGCAGGCTCGACCGCGGTCCGCCGATGCCCTCCTCGGAGGTGTGGTTGTACACGACGTCGAGGATCACCTCGAGGCCGGCTTCGTGCAGCAGCTTCACCATGCCCTTGAACTCGGCGAGCACAGCCTCGGGGCCCTGCTTGCGCGCCTCGTCGGTGGCGTAGGCGGCGTGAGGGGTGAAGAAGTTGAGGGTGTTGTAGCCCCAGTAGTTCGTCAGGCCCCGCTCGAGCAGGCGCGGCTCGGGCACGAAGGCGTGCACCGGCAGCAGCTCGATCGACGTGACCCCGAGTGAGCGGAAGTGCTCGATCATCGCGGGGTGTGCGAGGCCCGCGTACGTGCCGTGCAGTGCCGGCGGCATGTCGGGATGCCGCTTGCTGACGCCCTTGAGATGGGCCTCGTAGATCACGGTGCGGTCCAGGGGGACGCGGGGCTTCGGGATCCCGCCCCAGTCGAAGCCGTCCTCGATGACGACCGAGCGCCAGTCCTCGTAGCCCGTGCCCTGCGCGAGTCCGCGTCCGTAGGGGTCGAGCAGGAGGGTCTCGGGATTGAACGTGTTGCCGGGCCCGTGCGGGCCGCCCACCCGCAGCGCGTACCGGGTGCCCGGCTGCAGCAGGGGAGTGGTGATCTCCCACACCCCTCCGGGTCGGCGCTCGAGGGCCGCCTCGTCGGTGACCCAGTCCAGGTCGGTCTCGTCGAACACGACAAGCTCGATGGACGAGGCGTTCTGCGACCAGACGCGCAGGGTCGCGACGCCGTCGTGCAGGTGCACGCCGAGGTGATCGAGGGCAGCACCGCCAGGAGCTGTGAAATCGGGCATGAGTAAAGAATAGAGGCGATGCGCTGGGGTCTCGCCGGATCCGGGACCCGGTTCCAGATGCCGCGCCGGTCGAAATGGGGGAGAGTTGAGGGATGCGGTTCTATCTCGACCATGCGGCGACGACCCCTCTGCGTCCGGAGGCGCGCGAGGCATGGCTCACGGCCGCTGACGTCGTGGGCAACGCCGCGTCGACGCACGGGGCGGGCCAGGACGCCCGCCGACTGCTCGAGGATGCGCGCGAGACGATCGCAGAGGCGCTCGGGTGCGACCCGATCGAGGTCGTGCTGACGTCGGGCGGCACCGAGTCCATCAACACGGCCCTGCACGGCATGTGGACATCGCGGGCAGCGGATGCCGATGCCGTCGTCCTCCCCGATGGGGAGCATCACGCGACCATGGACACCGTCACGGCGCTGGCGGCCTCGGGCGCGGCGGTGCGCCCGGTCGCACTGACGCCGCTCGGGGGGATCGAGCCGGCGGCATTCGCCGACGCGCTCCCCGGTGCCGCGCTGGCCACCGCGCTCGTCGCCAACAACGAGGTCGGAACGCTCAACGACGCGCGCGCGCTGTCGGCAGCGGCAGCGGCTGCCGGCGTACCGCTGCATCTCGACGCCGTCGCGGCCCTCGGGCACGTTCCGCTCTCCTTCCGAGATCTGCGGTCGGATGCCGCGGCCGGTGCGGGTCTGGTGGCCATGAGCGTCGCCGGGCACAAGATCGGTGCGCCGGTCGGGGTCGGGGCGCTCGTGGTGGCTCGGACGGCCAGGATGGCTCCGCTGCTGCACGGCGGCGCGCAGCAGCGCGGTCTTCGCGCCGGCACTCAGGACGTTCCGGGTGCTGCGGCGTTCGCGGCCGCGCTCGTGGCGGCCAGGTCCGAGTTCGACGTCGAGAACGTGCGGCTCACCGGGCTCCGCGACCGGCTCATCGACGGCATCCGTGCGGCGGTGCCCTCAGCCCGACTGCTCGGCGATCCCAGACACCGGCTCCCGGGCAACGCGCACTTCCTGTTTCCGGGGGCCGTGGGGGAGAGCCTGCTCTTCCTCCTGGACGTCGCCGGTGTCGCGGCATCCACGGGATCCGCCTGTCAGGCAGGCGTCGCCGAGCCCTCGCACGTGGTCCTGGCGATGGGCGGCAGCGAGCAGGACGCGAGGAGCGTCCTGCGCTTCACGCTCGGCCGCACGTCGACCGACGCGGATGTCGACGCCGTGCTCGATGCCATCGCCGATGCTTACGCGCGGGCGTCCGGGCGGCTGAACGCTCGCTGAGCCTGTCGAAGCGCGAGAAACGTAGACTGGAGTCATGCGGATTCTTGCGGCCATGAGCGGTGGCGTCGACTCCGCCGTCGCGGCTGCACGTGCCGTGGAGGCGGGCCACGACGTCACCGGCGTGCATCTCGCCCTCTCCCGGGCCGGAGGGACGCTGCGGACGGGCAGTCGCGGCTGCTGCACGATCGAGGACGCCATGGATGCCCGGCGTGCCGCCGACCTGCTCGGCATCCCCTTCTACGTCTGGGACTTCTCCGAGCGCTTCCGCGACGACGTGATCGACGACTTCATCTCGGAGTATCAGGCCGGCCGGACCCCCAACCCGTGCATGCGGTGCAACGAGAAGATCAAGTTCGCAGCCCTCCTCGAGCGGGCGCTGGAACTCGGCTTCGACGCGGTGTGCACCGGGCACTACGCCAACCTCGTCTCCACCGAGACGGGGCTCGAGCTGCACCGTGCCGCAGACGACGCCAAGGACCAGTCGTACGTTCTCGGCGTGCTGACGGCCGAGCAGCTCGCGCACACCTATTTCCCACTGGGCGAGACGCCCTCGAAGGCGCTGGTGCGCGCCGAAGCCGCCGAGCGCGGCCTCAGCGTCGCGCAGAAGCCCGACAGCCACGACATCTGCTTCATCCCCGACGGCGACACGCGCGGCTGGCTGGCAGAGAAGGTCGGGGCCGAACAGGGCGAGATCCTCGACCGCGACGGTCAGGTCGTCGGATCGCACGACGGCGCGCACGCGTTCACCGTCGGTCAGCGACGCGGCCTCAAGCTCGGCATCCCCGCACCCGACGGCAAGCCCCGCTTCGTCCTCGAGGTGCGCCCGGTGTCGAACACGGTCGTCGTCGGCCCCAAGGAGGCGCTCGCGATCGGCGAGATCTCGGGGGAGCGGCACTCGTGGGCAGGCGCCGCGCCGACGTCGGACGAGTTCGACTGCGAGGTGCAGATCCGTGCGCACTCCGAACCCGTCCCCGCGCACGCGTCGGTCTCGGCCGTCGGGGTGACGGTGGTGCCGGATGTGCCGCTGGACGGCGTCGCCCCGGGCCAGACAGCGGTGCTCTACGTCGGCACCCGGGTGCTCGGCCAGTTCACGATCGACCGGACCGTGTCGGCGGTTCCCGTCTCGGCCTGAGAATGTCGGTGTGCGCTCCTAAACTGAGACAGTGCCGGAGAACATCTCGCTGGAAGACGCCCGCGTCGAGGCAGAAGAGCTGACCACACGCATCCTCGAAGCGAAGGACGCGTACTACGGGCGCGACACGTCGCTGGTCGACGATGCGACGTACGACGGCTGGATGCACCGGCTCGAAGAACTCGAGCGTCTGCACCCCGAGCTGCAGGGGCAGGACTCGCCGACCCAGATGGTGGGCGCTGCGCAGGCGACGGGACTTGCGACCATCGAGCACGCCGAGCGGATGCTGAGCCTCGACAACGTCTTCTCGATCGAAGAGCTCCGCGAGTGGGCCGCGAAGACCCGCGCGTCTGCCGGGCGCGACGTCGCCTGGCTCACCGAACTGAAGATCGACGGTCTTGCGATCAACCTCCGCTACGAGAACGGCGTGCTCACCTCGGCCGCGACGCGCGGCGACGGGCGCGTGGGCGAGATCGTCACCGAGAACGCGCTGCGGCTGCCGATGATCCCCGAGCGGCTCAGCGGCGAGGGGCATCCCGAGATCGTCGAGGTCCGCGGAGAAGTGTTCATCCCGGTCGCGGCGTTCGAGCGTCTCAATGCCGCACAGGCCGAGTTCCGCGAACGGGCGTACTCCGATGCGCTCGCCCGTTGGGAGGGTCGTGGCGGTGCGAAGCGTCCCTTCGAGGAGGAGAAGGCGCGCAGCGCTGCGGCTCGCCGGTTCCCGGCCTTCGCGAATCCGCGCAACGCCGCCAGCGGTGGCCTGCGCCAGCAGATCGACAAGAAGGACGGGCTCGAACTCGAGGCAGGGCTGCTGCGGATCGCGTCGCTCGACCTGTACGTGCACGGCATCGGCGCATGGACGAACCCGCCCGTCGCCGCCCAGAGCCAGGTGTACGACCTCCTCGCGTCGTGGGGGCTCCCGGTCAGTCCGCACTCGAAGGTCTGCACGTCGATCGATGAGGTCACTGAGTTCGTGGCGTACTTCGGCGAGCATCGTCACGACATCGAGCACGAGCTCGACGGCATCGTCGTCAAGGTCGACGAACTCGCCCTGCACGATGAACTGGGCATGACCTCGCGGGCGCCGCGGTGGGCGATCGCCTACAAGTACCCGCCGGAAGAGGTGCAGACGAAGCTGCTCGACATCGTCGTCTCCGTCGGTCGCACCGGGCGCGCCACGCCGTTCGCGGTGATGGAGCCTGCGCACGTCGCGGGGTCCGTGGTCCGGCAGGCCACCCTGCACAACAAGGACGTCGTGAAGGCCAAGGGCGTGCTGATCGGCGACACCGTCGTCCTGCGCAAGGCGGGGGATGTCATCCCCGAGGTGCTCGGCCCCGTGGTCGAACGCCGAGATGGCACCGAGCGCGAGTTCGTCATGCCCGCGAACTGCCCCGAGTGCGGTACGCCGCTGCGGCCCATGAAAGAGGGTGACATCGACCTGCGCTGCCCGAACGCGCGTTCGTGTCCTGCGCAGGTGCGCGGCCGCGTCGAGCACATCGGTTCGCGGGGCGCCCTCGACGTGGAGGCGCTCGGAGAGGTGACCGCTGCCGCTCTGACCCAGGCCGAACCGCCCGCCGTCGCGCCGCTCGACACCGAGGCAGGTCTGTTCACCCTCACGCTCGAGCAGATCGTGCCCATCGAGGTCGTGGTGCGCGATGCCGAGACGGGGCTGCCGAAGGAGGACGACGAGGGCGTCGTCAAGACGCGCGCGCCGTTCCGACGCAATCCCACCGCTGCGGAGAAGAAGCGCGGGATCGAGGGGCCCCAGCCGTCGTCGCAGGCGCAGACGCTGCTCGCCGAGCTCGAGAAGGCCAAGACCAAGGAGCTGTGGCGCCTGCTCGTTTCGCTGAACATCCGGCACGTCGGGCCCGTGGCCGCGCGTGCGCTCGCACAGTGGTTCGGGTCGCTGGATGCGATCCGGGCCGCATCCCGCGAGGAGCTTGCGGCTGTCGAGGGCGTCGGCGGCATCATCGCCGACTCGCTGCGGGACTGGTTCGAGGTCGACTGGCACGTCGACATCGTCGAGCAGTGGGCTGCGGCAGGCGTCCAGTGGGCGACGCCGGGGCATCCGGGGCCGGGTGCTGCGACGGTCGAGGGCGGAGTGCTCGACGGACTCACGGTCGTCGCGACCGGCTCCCTCGACGGTTACACGCGTGACGGCGCGCAGGAGGCGATCATCAAGGCCGGCGGCAAGGCTGCATCGAGTGTCTCGAAGAAGACCGACTTCGTCGCCGCGGGCCCCGGGGCCGGCTCCAAGCTCGCGAAGGCGGAGGAACTCGGCATCCGCATCCTGGATGCCGCACAGTTCCACATCCTCGTGACCGAGGGCCCGGCAGCGCTCGACTGACATCGCGAGAATTGTGTTACGCGCCGAGAATTGCTCTGCGATTCCGATTCTCGACGTGCAAGGCGATTCTCGAGGTCAGGTCGAGCGGATGCTGAAGCCCGCCCCCGGCTGTGCCGCGGCTGCCGTGACGTCGACGCGGTCCACGCGTGAACCGAGCGGTCCCGCGGCCATCGCGTCGAGGACCGCTTGAACGGCGGCATCCGAACCGTGCAGCTCCGCCTCGACCGAGCCGTCGCGGAGATTGCGCACCCAGCCTGTGACGCCCTGAGCGTCCGCGGCATCCCGCACGAACCAGCGGAAGCCGACGCCCTGCACGCGCCCCCGAACGACGAGCCGCACCGATGTCATGCCTCCAGCATGCCTCGTCTGCATCTGCGAAACAGGTGCAGCCCGTCGAAACAGGCCGTGGCACGCCGTGTTTCGGGCGACAAGACCTGTTTCACACGTGCGGCGGGGGCGCGGATCAGCCCTTGTGACGGGGCTTGCGCGCCGGGCGGTCGTCGTACGACGGACGGTCGCGGCGCTCGTAGCCGCCGTCGCGATCCTCGCGCGGGCGGCGCGCGCCGCCTCCGCGCGGACCGCGATCGGGCTTGATCTCGATCGCGCGTCCCGAGATGCGGGTGTCACGCAGCTTCTCGAGCACGGATGCCGGCATGTTCGACGGCAGCTCCACGATCGAGAAGTCGGGCCGGATGTTGATCGCGCCGAAGTCGTCGCGGCCGAGGCCGCCCTCGTTCGCGAGCGCGCCGACGATCTGGCGGGGCTCGACGCGGTGACGGCGACCGACCTCGATGCGGTACGGCGCGTAGTCGCCGCGGCTGCGGCGCTCGCGCGGCTCGCGTGCCGGGCGGTCGCGGTCACGGCCCTCGCGCGGCGGACGGTTGTCGCGGGCGACAGCGGCGGTCAGCTCATCGTTCTCGGGGTCGAGCAGCAGAGGGGTCTCTCCCTGCGCGACGACGGCGAGGGCCGCGGCGACGTCGGCCTCGGGCACGTCGTGGTTGCGGACGTAGTGGGCGATGATGTCACGGAACTTCTCGATGCGGTCGCCTTCGCCCAGGGCAGCGGTGATCGCATCGTCGAAGCGTGCGAGCCGCGTGGTGTTGACATCCTCGGTGGTCGGCAGCTGCATCTGCGCCGGCTGCTGGCGAGTCGCCTTCTCGATGTGCTTGAGAAGGTAGCGCTCGCGCGGGGTGATGAAGCTGATCGCATCTCCCGAGCGGCCCGCACGGCCGGTGCGGCCGATGCGGTGCACATACGACTCGGTGTCGGTCGGGATGTCGAAGTTCACGACGTGGCTGATGCGCTCCACGTCCAGCCCGCGCGCGGCGACATCGGTGGCGACGAGGATGTCGAGCTTGCCGTCCTTGAGCTGGTTGACGCTGCGCTCGCGCTGCACCTGGGGTACGTCGCCGTTGATCGCCGCCGCCGAGTATCCGCGGGCGCGCAGCTTCTCGGCGAGCGTCTCGGTCTCGTTCTTGGTGCGGACGAACACGATCATCCCGTCGAAGTTCTCCACCTCGAGGATGCGGGTGAGGGCATCGACCTTCTGCTGGTACGAGACGACGAGGTAGCGCTGCGTGATGTTCTGGTTGGTGGTGGTCTTCGCCGTGATCGCGACTTCTTCCGGCGCGTTCAGGTACTGCTGGGCGAGGCGCCGGATCGCGGCGGGCATCGTCGCCGAGAACAGCGCGACCTGCTTGTCCGACGGAGTCTGGGCGAGGATCTGCTCGACGTCCTCGGCGAAGCCCATCTTGAGCATCTCGTCGGCCTCGTCGAGGACGAGGTACTTCAGCTCGGAGAGGTCGAGCGTGCCCTTGGCCTGGTGATCCATGATGCGCCCCGGCGTGCCGACGACGATGTGCACGCCGCGCCGAAGCGCCGACAGCTGCACGCCGTAGCCCTGACCGCCGTAGACCGGCAGCACGCGGACGTCCTTCATGCGCGACGAGTAGGCCTCGAACGCCTCGCACACCTGCAGTGCGAGCTCGCGGGTCGGCGCGAGCACGAGCGCCTGCGGAGTCTTCTGCGACAGGTCGAGGTTCTCGAGCACGGGCAGCGCGAAGGCGGCGGTTTTGCCCGTTCCGGTCTGCGCGGTGCCGAGAACGTCCCGGCCCTGGATCAGCAGCGGGATGGTCGCCGCCTGGATCGGCGAGGGCGTCTCGTAGCCGAGGTCGCGGATGGCTTTGAGGACGGGCCCGGTGATGCCGAGCTCCTCGAATCCGGGGGTCGTGTTCGACTCGTCGGCGGGCTCGGTGCGGGGTGCGTCTTCAGGGGTCACTGATCAAAGGTAGCGCCCCGCACCCGCGCTTGTCTGGGAGAACGCGCGTCAACTGCCGGTGAGGGCTGTGATCTTCTCCTTGACCTGGCGGCGCAGCACCTTGCCGATGAGCGACTTGGGCAGCTCGTCGACGACGAAGATGCGCCGCGGGACCTTGTACGGGGTGAGGATGCCCCGGGCGAAGGTGCGGATGGCGTCCTCGTCGAGCTCTGCGCCGGCATCCAGCACGACGGCGGCGACGACCTCTTCACCCGAGTGGCCGCTGGGCAGGCCCACGACGGCGACGTCTTCGATGGACGGATGCTGACGCAGCACGTTCTCGACCTCGGTGGGCGAGACGTTGAAGCCGCCGGTGATGATGAGCTCCTTGATCCGGTCGACGATCCGCACGAAGCCGGCGTCATCGATCGTCACGATGTCGCCCGTGCGGTACCAGCCGTCGACGAACGCCTCTTCCGTCGCCTCGGGCTTGCCGTAGTACCCGGAGAACACCTGCGGCCCGCGGACGACGAGCTCGCCGGGGGTGCCGGGCTCGACATCCTTCGTCGGCTCGTCCGGGTCGACGACCCGGCATTCCGTTCCGGGGAGCGGCAGCCCGACGGTTCCGGCGACGCGGTTCTCGGCCACGGGATTCGCCATGAGCACGGGGGAGCACTCGCTGAGCCCGTAGCCCTCGACGAGGAACCCGCCGCTGGCCTCTTCGAACGGAACGACCAGCTCATGCGGCAACGCCATGGCGCCCGAGATCGCGACCTCGGTCCCCGCCAAGGAGATGCCCTTCGCGGTGGCCGCAGCCAGCAGACGCTCGGCGATCGGGGGCACGAGGGGCAGGAACGTCGGCGGATGCTTCTTCACGACGTCGAGGACGAGATCCGGATCGAACTTGGGGAAGAGCACGAGCCGCGCACCCATCGACATCGCGAACGTCAGACAGAGCGTGAGCCCGTAGGCGTGGAACATCGGCAGCACGGCGTACACCACGCAGCCGTTGCCGCGGGTGATCGAGGGGACCCACGACTGGGCCTGGGCCGCATTGGCGAGCAGGTTCCGATGCGTGAGCGCGGCGCCCTTGGGCGTGCCCGTCGTGCCGGACGTGTACTGGATGATCGCGAGGTCGTCGGTGGCCGGACGCGGGTGCGATGCCGGCAGCGGCTCGGAGCGCACGATCTGCTCCCAGGAGATCGCCCCGCGGACCTTCTCGGTGAGCGCTTCACGCGACTCGCGGGCCTTCGCGATCGGCAGCTTCAGGGCGAGACGGGTGAGCGTCGGCATGGCCGTGGTCACATCGACGGAGATGAGCGAGGTCACCGCAAGATCCTGAGGGAAGTCCTGCACGGTCTTCACGACCTTGCTCCACACGATGGCGTGCTTGGCGCCGTGGTCTTCGAACTGCTTGCGCAGCTCGCGCGCCGTGTACAGCGGATTGTGCTCGACGACGACCGCGCCCAGACGCAGCACGGCGTAGAAGGCGACGATGTGCTGCGGGCAGTTGGGAAGCACGATGGCGACGGGATCGCCGGCGCGCACGCCGAGAGCGTGGAGGCCGGATGCCGCACGGCCGATAGCCTCCTGCATCTGCGCGTACGAGGTCGTCCGTCCGAAGAACTCCAGCGCCGGGGCATCCGGGTAGTCCCGCGCAGAGGCCGCCACGATGTCGATGAGCGAGCCGCTGACGGGGGACAGGTCTTCGGGAACACCGTCCGCATAGCTGGCGATCCAGGGACGCGGAGGCACGTACGTCGTCATGGTCTCAGCCTATTCCCGACGTCAGGTGCTCGTGTCCTCGGCGAGGGACTGCAGCAGCGCCAGAGGGCGATCCCACAGGTTCTCGTACCGTCGCATCCACGGCTGCAGAGCGCGTGCCAGGCCCTCGCCGTCGAGTCGGTAGATGCGCCGCCGGCCCTCGCGCTCCGCGACGACCAGATGCGCTGCACGCAGCACCATCAGATGCTTGGAGATACCCGATTCGACGAGCGCGGGAAAGTGCGCGGCCAGTTCTCCCACCGACAGCCGATCATGCTCCGCGATGAGGTCCAGGATCCGGCGTCGCGTCGGGTCCGCGAGCGCGCGGAACGCGTCATCGGTCGCGTCAGGCGGCGGATTCGACGACATCGGCCAGGGCGGGAAGGATGCGATGGGCGTCGGCGCCGCGCTCGTATGCAGCCTCTGTCTGCTGCCAGCGGTCGGTGCCGATGCCCGCGAAACCGTCGTGCACCAGCTCTACCCGGCATCCGGTGGAGATGGCCTGGAGGGACACGACGAGTCGCGCGGGGTGGACCCAGCCCGCATCCTGCTCGAACCACGACAGGATCAGGCGCCCTTCCGGGACGATCTCCAGCACGGTGCCGGTGATGCCGGTGCCGTCGGCGCCCGTGGCGCGGTACGCACCGCCGGGTCGCAGATCGATCTCGAGATCGGGGAGCATCCACCGTCGGAGTCCCTCCTGATCGGCCAGATGGCGCCACACCTGGCTGGGGCGTGCGGCGATGTCGAGCGAGCGGGCGATGTTGGGCATGATGACTCCTCTGTCGTTGTGCTCCATTGCCCATACCTTACTGTTTAGTCAGATGACGCGCAAGCGATCCGCATCCCGATCCGGGTGCGGGCGCGGGTGGAACTAGACTTGGGGAGTGTCTGAAATCACCCCTGATCTCGTGCGCCATCTCGGCGTGCTCGCGCGCATCCAGCTGAACGACGACGAGGTGACGCGGCTCACGGGCCAGCTCGACGCCATCGTCGACAACATCGCCAAGGTCTCGCAGGTCGCGACGCCCGACGTGGTGGCCACGAGCCATCCGATTCCGCTGGCGAACGTGTTCCGACCCGACGAGGTCGGCGACACGCTCACCCACGAACAGGTGCTGCAGAACGCGCCGGATGCCTCCGACGGCCGCTTCCGCGTGACCGCGATCCTCGGGGAGGAGCAGTGAGCGACATCATCCGCATGACCGCAGCCGAGCTCGCCGACAAGCTGACCGCGGGCGGGGTCTCCAGTCGCGAGGCCACGCAGGCCCACCTCGACCGCATCGCCGCCGTCGACGGCGACGTCCACGCCTTCCTGCACGTCAACGACGGTGCTCTCGCCGCCGCGGACGCGATCGACACGGCCCGCGCGGCGGGAGAGCAGCTGCACCCGCTCGCAGGCGTCCCGCTCGCGATCAAGGACGTGCTGGTCACGACCGATCAGCCCACCACGAGCGGCTCGAAGATCCTCGAGGGCTACATGTCGCCCTACGACGCCACGGTCGTCGCCCGCTCCCGCGCCGCCGGACTCGTGCCGCTCGGCAAGACGAACATGGACGAGTTCGCGATGGGCTCGTCCACCGAGCACTCCGCCTACGGCCCCACGCGCAACCCCTGGGACCTCGACCGGATCCCCGGCGGATCCGGCGGCGGATCGGCGGCAGCGGTCGCCGCGTTCGAAGCACCCCTCGCGCTCGGTTCTGACACCGGCGGGTCGATCCGGCAGCCGGCGCACGTCACAGGGACCGTGGGTGTCAAGCCGACGTACGGCGGCGTCAGCCGGTACGGCGCGATCGCGCTGGCCTCGAGCCTGGACCAGGTCGGCCCCGTCACGCGCACGGTGCTCGACTCGGGTCTCCTGCACGACGTCATCGCCGGGCACGATCCGCACGATTCGACCTCTCTCACCGACGCCTGGCCGTCGTTCGCGGATGCTGCCCGCGAGGGCGCGCGCGGAGACGTGCTGACGGGTCTGAGAGTCGGCGTCATCAAGGAGCTCCCGGACTCCGGATTCCAGTCCGGCGTCGCGGCATCCTTCCGTGCCTCGCTCGACCTGCTCGAGAAGCACGGCGCCGAGATCGTCGAGATCTCCACACCGCACTTCGAATACGGTGTCGCCGCGTACTACCTGATCCTCCCGGCCGAGGCATCCAGCAACCTGGCGAAGTTCGACTCCGTGCGCTTCGGCCTCCGCGTCACGCCGGAAGGCAATGCGACCGTCGAGGACGTCATGTCCGCGACGCGCGACGCCGGGTTCGGCGACGAGGTCAAGCGCCGCATCATCCTCGGCACATACGCGCTGTCGGCCGGGTACTACGACGCGTACTACGGCAGTGCGCAGAAGGTCCGCACGCTCATCCAGCAGGACTTCGACCGCGCGTTCGAGCAGGTCGACGTCATCGCGACGCCGTCGGCTCCGACCACGGCGTTCAAGATCGGCGAGCGGATCGACGACCCGCTGCAGATGTATCTGAACGACGTCACGACGATCCCGGCGAACCTCGCGGGCGTCCCCGGCATCTCGATCCCTTCGGGCCTCGCCGATGATGACGGTCTGCCCGTCGGCATCCAGTTCCTCGCGCCCGCACGCGAAGACGCGCGGCTGTACCGGGTCGGCGCCGCGCTCGAAACACTGCTCGTCGACTCGTGGGGAGCGCCGCTGCTCACCCGAGCCCCGGAGCTCGCAGGAGGGAACCGCTGATGGCCGCGGCAAAGCTGATGGATTTCGACAAGGCGCTCGAGCTGTTCGAGCCGGTGCTCGGGTTCGAGGTTCACGTCGAGCTGAACACCGAGACCAAGATGTTCTCGGCCGCACCCAACCCGGCCAACGAGAAGTATCACGCCGCAGACCCGAACACGCTCATCGCGCCGGTCGACCTCGGACTCCCCGGGGCGATGCCGGTCGTGAACGAGACGGCGATCCGGTCGTCGATCAGCCTCGGCCTCGCGCTGAACTGCTCGATCGCCGAGTCCAGCCGCTTCGCGCGTAAGAACTACTTCTATCCGGACCTCGGCAAGAACTACCAGATCTCGCAGTACGACGAGCCGATCGCGTACGAGGGCTCCGTCGAGGTCGAGCTCGAGGACGGCACGCTCGTGACCGTTCCGATCGAACGCGCGCACATGGAGGAGGATGCGGGCAAGCTCACCCACATGGGCGGCGCCACCGGCCGCATCCAGGGAGCGGAGTACTCTCTCGTCGACTACAACCGCGCCGGCGTGCCGCTCGTCGAGATCGTGACGAAGACGATCTTCGGCGCCGATCACCGTGCGCCGGAGGTCGCCAAGGCCTACGTGTCGACGATCCGCGACATCGTCCGGAGTCTCGGGATCTCCGAGGCGCGCCTGGAGCGCGGCAACCTGCGCTGCGATGCGAACGTGTCGCTGCGGCCGCGTACGGCCCCGGGCGAGGAGCCGGCACCGCTCGGCACCCGCACCGAGACGAAGAACGTCAACTCCATGCGGTCGGTCGAGCGCGCAGTCCGCTACGAGATCCAGCGCCAGGCGCAGATCCTCGCCGATGGCGGTTCGATCACGCAGGAGACCCGTCACTGGCACGAGGACACCGGCACGACCTCGCCCGGTCGCCCGAAGTCGGATGCCGACGACTACCGCTACTTCCCGGAGCCGGATCTGCTCCCAGTGCAGCCGGCCGCCTCGCTCGTCGAGGAGCTGCGCGCGGCACTGCCCGAGCAGCCGGTGGCGCGTCGTCGGCGTCTGAAGGCCGAGTGGGGATTCACCGACCTCGAATACCAGGACGTGCGCAACAGCGATCTGGTCGACGTCGTCGAGGCGACGATCGCCGCGGGTTCGACGCCTGCCGCGGCCCGCAAGTGGTGGACGGGCGAGATCACCCGTCTGGCGAACGCGCAGGAGAAGGATGCCGCGACACTGGTCACCCCTGAGAACGTCGCCGCCTTGCAGAAGCTCGTGGACGAGGGAACCCTGACGGACAAGCTCGCACGCCAGGTCCTCGAGGGCGTCATCGCCGGCGAGGGAACGCCGCAGGAGGTCGTGGATGCCCGCGGGCTCGCTGTCGTCTCGGATGACGGGGCCCTCATCGCCGCTATCGACGAGGCGCTGGCCGCTCAGCCCGACATCATGGCCAAGATCAAGGACGGCAAGGTGCAGGCCGCAGGTGCCATCATCGGCGCCGTGATGAAGGCCATGAAGGGGCAGGCGGATGCCGCGCGCGTTCGCGAGCTCGTTCTGGCCCGCGCAGCGGAGCCAGAAGCCTAGGCGAAGTCTCGAGCGCGCCGCGCAGGAGCGTCGCCTCGTGCCCCGACACTTTGGGGGCCACCGGCACGAATGTCGGACCGATTCACGCGATCGGTCCGACATTCGTCGCTTCGGCCCCCGGACTGTCGCGCGGATGTCGGTGGCCTCGGCGAGAATGGACCCATGGGGCGCGGTGACGGACGTGGCCGCATCGTCTCACCCGACGGTGCGGACGACAGCGGCACGCGCATCCTGCACGTCGACATGGACGCCTTCTACGCGGCCGTCGAGGTGCTCGATGACCCGTCGCTGCGCGGACTGCCGCTGATCATCGGGGCGCCGGACGGCCGCTCGGTCGTCTCGAGCGCTTCGTACGAGGCTCGTCGCTACGGTGTGCGCGCAGCGATGCCGGTCGGCCAGGCCATGCGTCTGTGTCCGACGGCGAAGATCGTGATGCCGCACTTCGAGCGCTACCAGGCCGTCTCGAAGCAGGTGATGGCGGTGTTCGAGTCGATCACACCGCTCGTGGAACCGCTGTCCGTCGACGAGGCGTTCCTCGATGTCCAGGGGGTGCGCCGGCTGTGGGGGAGCCCAGGACGGATCGCGCGCATGGTGCGCGAGCGCGTGCACGCCGAGGTCGGGATCACGTGCAGCGTCGGCGTCGCCGCGACCAAGCACGTCGCGAAGATGGCCTCGACGCTCTCCAAGCCCGATGGCCTGCTGATCGTTGCAGCGGCCGATACGCTCGACTTCCTCGCGCCGCGCTCGGTCCGTGCGATGTGGGGCGTGGGTCCGAAGGCATCCGAGGCGCTGGAGGCACGCGGCATCCGCACGATCGGTGACATCAGGAACTCGCCGCAGGACATGCTCGACCGTGCCGTCGGACCTGCCCTGGGCGCGCGCATAGCGCAGCTCGCGCGCGGCATGGATGCGCGCGAGGTCGAGACGGAGCGGGTGGAGAAGAGCGTCGGTCATGAGGAGACCTTCGACGTCGACATCACCGACCGCGAGTTCCTCCGTGCCGAGCTCCTGCGACTCGCCGATCGGGTGGCGGTGCGGCTGCGCCGAGCCGAATGGGAGTGCGGCACGGTCGCCATCAAGGTGCGCTTCGACGACTTCACCACTCTCAGCCGGTCGCAGACCCTCGCGGAGCCGACCTCCGTCGGGCAGCGCATCGGCGAGGCCGCGCAGAGCCTCTACGAGTCGATCGACCGGCGCGATCCGATCCGCCTGATCGGGGTGCGCGCCGAGAAGCTGCGGCCGGCGGGCAGCGCCGCTTTCGCCCTGTGGGACGACGACGAGCACTGGCGCAAGGTCGAGGGAGCGCTGGATGACGCGCGGGCCCGGTTCGGCAACGCCACGATCACCCGCGCCCGGCACATCGGCCGCGGCGACGGGCGGGGCGCCGCGCGGCATCCCAAGGATCACGGGGTCGATTGAACTCCCCGGTGCGGCGTTTCGCCCTGTACCGTGGAGTCATGCCGAACATCGCACTGGACCTCGGAAAGCAGATCTCCGCCTTCGGCGTGAAGGCCGCCTACGGCGAGCCGCAGGACGTCGACGGCGTGAGCATCACCCCTGTCGCCCTCACCTGGGCCGGGTTCGGCGGCGGCGCCGACCAGGACCAGAACGGCGGCGGAGGAGGCGGCGGCGTCTCCATTCCTCTCGGCGTATACGTCCGTCGCGAAGAAGGGTTGCGATTCGAGCCGAACATCGTCGCGCTGCTCGCTGTCGGCATTCCGTTCGTCTGGGTCGCCGGGCGGGCTCTCTCGCGCGTGATCCGTGCCCTCAAGAAGTAACGACCCCGTCGAACAGGCGCTCCGCCGCGGCGCCGCAGAGGTCATCGAAGCCGTCGTCGCCGTTGCGGCATCCAATCCGGTCGTGCTGATCGACGGACGAGCGGGGGCGGGGAAGACGACCCTGTCGCGCATGGTCGCCGCGAACTGGCCTGTCGCCGGGCGGCCTCAGCTGATCGCCCTGGACTCGCTGTACCCGGGCTGGGACGGTCTCGACGCGGGTGCCGAGCGTGCGCTGCACGACATCCTGCGCCCGCACGCACGCGGTCTGCTGAGCACGTGGCGGCGCTGGGACTGGGAGGACGAGGTGGAGGCGGAGGCCTACGCCGTCACGCCCGCGCTCGGGGTGATCCTCGAGGGCTGCGGAGCTCTCAATGCGGCATCCGCCCGCGTGGCGGATGTGCGGGTGTGGGTCGAGTCGCCGACGCCGTCGCGCAAGCGCCGCGCGCTGGACCGCGACGGCGACGGATTCCGCCCGCATTGGGACCGCTGGGCGGCCCAAGAGGAGCGTCATCTGCAGCGTGATGATCCGCGCGCGCTTGCGACGCTCACCGTCGCCATCCCGTAAGGCGATTCAGCCCAGGTCGCGGGCATCGTCCAGTCCGTCGGCGATCGCGATCAGGCCGTCGAGGCGGTACGCGAGCCAGTCGTAGACGCCGAACCGCGGATCATCGAGGTCGTGCTCGTCGTCGGTCGTGATGCCGAGGCGGCCGGCGATGACCAGGCGCAGCGCGGTGATCGTGCGCAGCCAGGAATCGATGTCGACGACGCGGATCGCGACATCGACGTGTTCACGCTCGTCGTCGGGGTCGTCGTCGCCGTCGATGAACGGTGAGAGCGCTCCTCGAACGGTCGCGGCGTCGGCGGTGCGGCGGTCGAGCAGGTCGTCGCGGGTCGCTGCGGCGAACTCCTCGGCGGCGTCGGGATCGTCGGGATACGGTGCCGGGACGAGCCGGTCGACGGCGGGATCGGGATGCTCGTCAGCCGCGGCGATCACCGCGGTGAGCTGGTCGATGAGAGCGGCGAGATGCTGAACCTCGATCGGCGCGAGGCGGAACGAGATCGTGCGTGCGGTCACTGCGGTGCCTTCCGCACGGTCGCCCACAGGCCGTAGTCGTGCATGGCCTGCGCATGCACCTCCATGGTCTCCCTCGCTCCGGTGGCGACGATCGCGTGTCCATCGTGGTGCACAGCGAGCATGAGTGTCGTCGCGTGCTCCGCCGTGTAGCCGAAGTAGGTGCGGAACACCCGCACGACGTAGCTCATGAGGTTCACGGGATCGTTCCAGACGACGACCTGCCACGGCTCGAGGGGCGCGGCCTGAAGGTCGAGCGTCTCGTCGAGATCGGGGAGTGCGACCGGGGTGCTCATGCCCACCCCAGTTCGTGCAACTGGTCGTCGTCGATGCCGAAGAAGTGCGCGATCTCATGCACGAGCGTGGTGTGCACCTCGTCGCGGAGATCCTCCTCGCTCTCGGCCTGTGCAAGGTGCGGCTCGCGATAGACGATGATGCGGTCGGGCAGTTCGCCCATGCCGTAGTGGCCGCGCTCGGTGAGGGCGAGCCCGTCGTACAAGCCCAGCAGGTCGAGACTGCCGTCCTCGGGCCGGTCCTCGACGACGAAGACGACGTTGTCGAGGTCCTGGACCATCTCTTCCGGCAGCAGGTCGAGCTCGTCGACGACGAGCTTCTCGAAGGTCGCGGCATCCATCTCCATCGCGTCCAGCCTACGGCCCGTGACGGGTCAGTGGACGAACAGGAGGAGCGCAGCCACGAACAGGAACAGCGCCCCGAAGACGATGTTCAGGGTGCGCACTCCGCGCCGGGTCCGGGTCAGCGCGCGGAACGGTCTGGCAGCGGTCGCGAAGAACCCCCACATGACGATCACGTCGACGACGATGACGGTGCCGATGAGGATCAGATACTGCGGGAGCGCGGGCTGGTCGAGACGGATGAACTGCGGGACGAACGCCAGGAAGAAGACGATCGCCTTGGGGTTGAGCACGTTGACCCAGAAGCCGCGGCGGATCATCGCGAACCGGCCTTCGCGGGGCGGAGGAGTGCCGTCGGACGCGGCGGGCTCGGGCACGCGGGCGAGGATCATCCGGATGCCGAGGAATGCAAGATAGGCGGCACCGGCGTAGCGCACGATGTCGAACAGGATCGGGGAGCGGGAGACGAGCAGTCCGACGCCGGCGGCCACGATGATGATGTGCACGATGAGCGCGAGCTGCTGGCCGATCACGCCCCAGACGGATCGGCGCCACCCGTGCGCGAGCGCGTTCGACATCGTGTTGATGGCGCCGGCGCCGGGCGTGAAGCTGATCACGACGGATGCTGTGAGCAGGGAGAGCCAGACCGTCAGGGACACGGATCGGAACCTCGATCTCGGAAGTGGGGTGTCGCGCCTTCGGCGCTTCTACCCTCGCTCGCTCGGCACGCGGATGCGAGCATCCGCGGCCTCACTCGCTTCGGGTGGCTGACGGGGCTTGAACCCGCGACCCCCGCGACCACAACGCGGTGCTCTACCAACTGAGCTACAGCCACCATGTGTCCGTTGAGCGGACAACCCCTCAAGTGTATTACACGTCGGAGGCGAACGATGACACGGTGCGCTCTGCGATCGCCCGCGCCTCGTCGCTCGTGGGGCCGGGCTCGGGGACGAAGACGGCCTCACGGTAGTACTGCAGCTCGCGGATCGATTCGAGGATGTCGGCGAGCGCTCGGTGACCGCCGTCCTTGGCGGGAGCCTGGAAGAACACGCGCGGGTACCAGCGTCGCGAGAGCTCCTTGACGCTGGAGACGTCGACATTGCGGTAGTGCAGCCACTGGTCGATCTGCGGCATGTACTTGGCCAGGAACATCCGGTCGGTGCCGATCGTGTTGCCGGCCAGGGGAGCCTTGCGCTCGACCGGGACGAACCGCTTGATGTACTCGAGGGTCTGCTCTTCGGCATCAGCCAGAGACACGCCGTGCGGGATCTCGTCGATGAGCCCGGACGTCGTGTGCATGTCGGTGACGAACTCGCCCATGTTCGCCAGCGCGGCTTCGCTCGGCTTGATGACGACCTGGAACCCGGGGTCGAGGGGACGGAGCTCGAAATCGGTCACGACGACGGCGATCTCGACGAGTTCGTCGACCGAGAGATCGAGTCCCGTCATCTCGCAGTCGATCCAGACGAGGCGGTCGTTCTCGGACGCAGATACCATGCCCTCATTGTAGTGAGGGTGCCGACACCGGCTTTGGTACCGTAGGAAGGTACGCCTCCGTAGCTCAGAGGAAGAGCATCGGCTTTCTAATCCGTTGGTCGCAGGTTCGATTCCTGCCGGGGGCGCTTCACCCGTTGCGGAGGGCCTGTACAGCGTCGTCCGGACGCCAGAAGTCGCCGACGAGCCGGAACGCGCCGGTCGCGAGATGGAGGCGCTCGGCGCGGTAGTGCAGGCCCAGCGGATCGGCGACGATGCGCAGATGGCCGAGGATGCGGCCTGCGTCGTTCTGCACGCGCCACAGATGGTCGGCTGCGCGCACCAGATGTTCACGATCGGAGGCGAGTCGCGGCGCCGCATAGGGGATCTCGGGAACGGGGTGCTTCTGGGTGGTGATCATCATCTTCTCCCTTCGATTCGAACATATGACCGACCACGGACATTCGATCTGCGGGCATCACTCACCCGCCCTGCACCGATGGGGTAGGGACGCAACTTCTCCACTGGCAGCGGGATCGGGCGCAATGCAGGTCGGCGACCCGTAGCACTCTGAGGTGACCCGGGCTCACCCGGACCACGAAGGAGAAAAGATGAACGACACTGTGACGATCCATGGCCGCGTCGGCGGCGACCCCAACCGCGGAACGGCGGGCGGCGTGCCCGTCCTGAACTTCCGCGTCGCGAGCCCGCAGGGCTGGTACGACGCGAAGAACCAGACTTTCGTCGAGACCGGGACGAACTGGTACAACGTCTCGGCATTCCGGCGTCTCGCCGAGCACGCGAAGGTGTCGCTGCGCTCGGGCGATGCCGTGATCGTTACCGGGCGCCTCAAGCTGCGCGAGTGGGAGAGCGGAGGGAAGAAGGGGATGAGCGCCGACATCGAGGCGGACGCGATCGGACACGATCTGCGCTGGGGCACGGCTGCCTTCGCGAAGGCGCCGACGGCGAACGCCTCGAAGCCGACTCCGGCCCGCGCGGATGCTGCTGCCTCCGCACAGGACGAGGACGCCGGTCCGCTCGAAGACGACTTCATCGAGCCGACGTCCGAAGAGCGCGCCGAGGTGTGGAACGTCACAGTCTGAGCGCGCGCGGTGCAGGCGCGTGCGGTCAGCCCCGGTCGACGGGACGCGCATAGGATCGGAGCGTGACCCGTCGACCCGCCGTCCTCCGCGCGCGCATCGCCGTCGTCGCACTTCTCGCGGGAGGATCGTGGGGGTTCGCAGCGTGCACGCCCAGCGTCGCCCCCAGCCCGTCGCCGACCCGAACGGCGACGGAAGCCCCGGCGGCGACGGACGAGCCGGCGGCGACACCGGACACGCCCGTCCTGCACCCGGACGGCACGGCCGAGGAGAATCTGCCGTTGTTCGCAGAGGTCACGGCAGGCGTGTGGGCTCAGACCGGCAGCTCGTCCGGGCGCGCGTACATCGATGCTCTCGTCGACGCCGGTTTCGACAAGGCCGCGATGCAGGTCACCGAGGATCTCACGACCGTCGGCAACGCCGCCGAGAGCATCCAGTTCTCCGTCCGATGGGGTGACCGTCAGTGCCTGGTCGGGCAGGTCGGACCCTCCACGGGAGAACCGGTCACGATGGTCATGGATCAGCTCGCCGAAGGACGGTGCCTGGTGGGGCAGACCCGCCCGATCGACTGGTGACGCGGAGCCGGTAGGCTGGAGAGTCGATTCTCGACGCTGACAGAAGGAGCGGTTCTCGGTGGCTGAGTACATCTACTCGATGGTTCGTGCGCGCAAGGCGGTGGGCGAGAAGCTCATCCTCGATGACGTGACGATGTCGTTCCTCCCCGGGGCGAAGATCGGCATGGTCGGCCCGAACGGAGCCGGTAAGTCCACGATCCTTAAGATCATGGCGGGGCTCGACACTCCGTCCAACGGCGAGGCGAAGCTCACGCCCGGATTCAGCGTCGGCATCCTCATGCAGGAGCCGGAGCTCGACGAGACCAAGACCGTGCTCGAGAACGTGCAGGACGGCGTCGCGATCAAGGCGAAGCTCGACCGCTTCAACGAGATCTCGGCGCAGATGGCAGACCCCGACGCCGACTTCGACACGCTCCTGGCCGAGATGGGCGTGCTGCAGGAGGAGATCGACGCCGCGGACGGATGGGACCTCGACTCCCAGCTCGAGCAGGCCATGGACGCGCTGCGCACCCCGCCGGGGGATGCCGCGATTGCCCCGCTGTCCGGTGGTGAGAAGCGGCGAGTCGCCCTCGCCAAGCTGCTCCTGCAGAAGCCGGACCTGCTGCTGCTCGACGAGCCCACCAACCACCTCGATGCCGAGAGCGTGCTCTGGCTCGAGCAGCACCTGAAGTCGTACAAGGGCGCGGTCATCGCGATCACGCACGACAGGTACTTCCTCGACAACGTCGCCGAGTGGATCGCCGAGGTCGACCGCGGGCGCCTCATCGGATACGAGGGCAACTACTCGACCTACCTCGAGAAGAAGGCCGAGCGACTCGACATCCAGGGCAAGAAGGACGCCAAGCTCGCCAAGCGACTCAAGGACGAGCTCGACTGGGTGCGATCGAGCGCCAAGGGCCGCCAGACCAAGTCCAAGGCGCGCCTGGCCCGCTACGAGGAGATGGCTGCCGAGGCGGAGCGCACCAGGAAGCTCGACTTCGAGGAGATCCAGATTCCGGCGGGGCCCCGCCTGGGCAATGTCGTCATCGAGGCGAAGAACCTCAAGAAGGGCTTCGGCGACCGGGTTCTCATCGACGGCCTGAGCTTCAGCCTTCCGCCCAACGGCATCGTCGGCATCATCGGCGCCAACGGCGTCGGCAAGACCACGCTGTTCAAGACGATCGTGGGCCTGGAGCCTCTCGACGGCGGCGACCTGAAGATCGGCGAGACCGTCAAGATCAGCTACGTCGACCAGTCCCGCGCGAACATCGACCCGGAGAAGACGCTGTGGGAGGTCGTGTCCGACGGCCTCGACTTCATCACGGTGGGCAAGACCGAGATCCCCTCGCGCGCGTACGTGTCGAAGTTCGGATTCAAGGGGCCGGACCAGCAGAAGAAGGCGGGCGTGCTCTCCGGTGGTGAGCGCAACCGTCTCAACCTCGCCCTCACCCTGAAGGAGGGCGGTAACCTGCTGCTGCTCGACGAGCCGACCAACGACCTCGACGTCGAGACTCTGAGCTCGCTCGAGAACGCCCTGCTCGAGTTCCCCGGCTGCGCCGTCGTCATCACCCACGACCGGTGGTTCCTCGACCGCATCGCGACCCACATCCTCGCCTACGAGGGCACTGACGAGGATCCGGCGCAGTGGCACTGGTTCGAGGGTAACTTCGAGGCGTACGAGAAGAACAAGATCGAGCGCCTCGGACCGGACGCCGCGAACCCGCACCGCTCCACGCACCGCAAGCTGACCCGTGACTGAAGCCTCGACCGCAGGCGCCGGAAACCGCCTGCACATCCCCATCCACCTGCGATGGGGCGACCTGGACGCGTTCAACCACGTCAACAACACCTCGATGCTCAAACTCCTCGAGGAGGCGCGCGTGCGCGCGTTCTGGAAGGCGGGCCCGGGGGAGGAGGCTCCGGAGACGGCGGTCCTGGAATCCGGTATCGATCAGGGTGTGCTCACGCTGATCGCCCGTCAGGAGATCGAGTACTTCGCCCCGGTGCCCTACCAGCGGCACCCGCTCGAGGTGCAGATGTGGTTCGGCAAGCTCGGTGGCTCGAGCATCGAGGTCTGCTACGAGGTGTTCAACGACCCGTCGAACCCCGAACGCGTCCTCTACGCCCGATCGACGGCTGTCGTCGTCCTCGTGGACGCGCAGTCCGGCCGGCCCACGCGCCTGACGGACGAGATGCGCGAGGCGTGGGACCCCTACCTCGGCGAACCGATCGTCTACACCCACCGCCGATAGCGGCAGCGGTCAGCCGGCCTCCGGAACGCGGATCATGATCTCCTGCGTCACGCTGGCTGCGAGAACCCCGTCGCGGGAGTAGATGCGCCCTGTCGCCAGGCCCCGGCCGCCTCGTGCGTTCGGGGACTTCTGCACGAACAGCATCCAATCGTCCACGCGCACGGGGCGGTGCCACCACATCGCGTGGTCGAGGCTCGCGACCTTCAGGCCGGGCGTGGCCCATGCGATGCCGTGCGCGCGCAGGATCGACTCCTGGATCGTCATGTCGCTGAGATACGCGAGCGCGGCCCTGTGCAGCCGCTGATCATCGGGCATCGGGGCGCGCATCCGCATCCACACCGCCTGGTGTGCCGCGCGCTCCCCATCGGCGGTGAGATAGATCGGGGACTGCACGTGCCGCGTGTCGACCGGCCGTTCGGTGAGCATGCGCAGGGCCGTCGCTCCCGCTCCGCTCACGAGGTCCTCATCGGGGAGAAGGTCCTCAGGCTCCGGGATGCCGGTCGGCATCGGCGCCGCATGCTCGAGCCCCGGAGCCTCGTCCTGGAATGAGGCGATCATCGAGAAGATCGGCACGCCGTTCTGATAAGCCTGGGCGCGCCGCGTCGAGAAGGAGCGGCCGTCGTGGATGCGATCGACCGAGATCGTGACGCCCTGCGCCGAGTCACCGGGGCGCAGGAAGTAGCCGTGCATCGAATGGGCAGCGCGGTCGGGCGGCATCGTGCGCTCGGCGGCGAGGAGCGACTGCCCGAGTACCTGGCCGCCATAGATGCGACCGGTCGGCATGCTGTGCGAGCGGCCGGTGAAGATGTCCTCCGTGGTCCTGGCCCGACTCGCATCCAGATCCAGCACGTCGAGGAGTTGATCGACGGATGCCCGAGCCTGTGCCTCTGCGCTCATCGGCGCTCCTCCCCGCGACGTCCATCGCACCCTCCCAGTCTAGAGAACCCGGTAGTTTGGAACGTGTGCAGCCACGCCTCGTCCTCGCCGATTCCGGAACCGCGAGCGATGTGCTCACCTTCGTCGGGCGTGCAGCTCAGATCTCGGACGATGGTGTCCGTCTGCAGGCGCACGGCGGTGTTCTCGCGCTGACCGCTGCGGCGCTCGCGCCGCAGGGACTGTTCGACCAGACGCCCACGATCCTCGCGATGCGCATCGTGCATGCCGACCCCGAGCTCGAATGCGACATCGTCGTCGACGAGCTCACCCGTGACGACGACGAGCGGATGCTGCGTCTGCCTGAGACGGGGCGATCACCGGCCTGGGCCGGAGTCTCACCCCCGCGCGGCGGTTGGGAGCGCGCGGCAGCCGTCAGCGCCGCCACGGTGGCCGAGCGGGCGCAGTGGGGCATCTCCGCCGTCGCACGCGGCGCCACCCCCGGTTCCGGTGAAGAGGCCGTCCGCGCGCTGCGCGCGGCGATCTGGGGCGAGCCGGATGAGCACCTCGACGGACTGCCGCGCGGTGTCGCATTCGCAGCCCACGCCTTCGGATTCATCTCGGGGGAGGAGCAGGTGCCCGTGACGCGGTCCGGTCGGTGGACCCGGCTCGGATTCCGCCGCGGTCACGTCCTGGCACGCGGTCCCGTCGCCAGCGGTCTGACCGCTGTGCGGCCCACCGGCGCATCGACCGGCCCCGCGACCGGGCAGTAGGCTCAGCGCGCCGCGGCGCGGCCGGCCTGACGCCCCGAGAACAGGCATCCGCCGAGGAAGGTGCCCTCGAGCGCGCGGTAGCCGTGCACGCCGCCGCCGCCGAATCCGCTCGCCTCGCCCGCGGCGAAGAGTCCGGGGATGACCGCGCCGTCGGAGCCGAGGGCGCGACCCTCCAGATCCGTGTTGATGCCTCCGAGCGACTTGCGGGTGAGCACGTGCAGCTTGACGGCGATCATGGGCCCGGCAGCCGAGTCCTGCAGACGGTGCGGCGCCGCGGTGCGGATGAGCTTGTCGCCCCGGTACCCGCGCATGGAGCGCAGCATCCCGATCTGGGCGTCCTTCGTGAAGTCGTTGTCCATCTCCCGGTCGCGCGCGATGACCTCGCGCCTCACCCGGTCGACGTCGAGGACGTCGCCGCCGTCGTGCCGCCGCATCTGCTCGAGCAGCGACTCGAGGTCGTTCTCGACGATGAAGTCCGCCCCCTCGTCCAGGAACGCCTGAACGGGTCCGGTCGGTCCCTTCGCCAGGCGGGACTTCAGCAGCAGTTTCACGTCCTTGCCGGTGAGGTCGGGGTTCTGCTCGCTGCCCGAGAGAGCGAACTCCTTCTCGACGATCTGCCGCGACGTGATGAACCACGAGTGGTCGTGGCCGGTCGTGCGCAGGTGCTCGAGCGTGCCGAGCGTGTCGAAGCCGGGGAACAGCGGAACGGGGAGCCGTCTGCCGGTTGCGTCCAGCCACAGTGACGACGGACCGGGCAGGATGCGGATGCCGTGCATCGGCCAGACCGGGTTCCAGTTCTGGATGCCCTCCACGTAGTGCCACATGCGGTCGCCGTTGATCAGGCGGGCGCCGGCTGCCGCTGAGACCGTCTGCATGGAGCCGTCGACGTACGAGGGCACGCCCGACAGCATGTGCGCGGGCGGGGCGCCGAGTTGCTCCGGCCATGCCGAGCGGACGAGCTCGTGATTGCCGCCGATGCCGCCGGAGGCGACGATCGTCGCGCCCGCCGTGACCTCGAAGTCGCCGACGGCATCGCGCGATGAGGTCACGCCTCGCTCGGCCCCGCTGTCGGCGAGGACGTCGCCGCGAGCGCCCACCACGGCGCCGTCTGCGACCATCAGCTCCGTGACGCGGTGGCGGGGGAGGATCGTCAGCGTCCCGGCATCCTCGGCGCGCCGTGCGGCTTCCTCGAAGGGCGCGACGATGCCGGGTCCGGTGCCCCACGTGATGTGGAACCGGGGCACCGAGTTGCCTGGGCCCATCGCGCCGTAGCCGCCGCGCTCGGCCCAGCCGACGACGGGGAAGAAACCGACGCCGCGCTCGCGCAGCCATGCGCGTTTCTCGCCCGCTGCGAACTCGAGGTACGCCTGCGCCCACCGGCGCGGCCACTCGTCCTCCTCGCGGTCGAAGCCCGCATTGCCGAACCAGTCCTGGGACGCCAGCTCGAGCGAGTCCTTCACGCCCATCCGGCGCTGCTCGGGCGAATCGATGAAGAACAGGCCGCCGAAGGACCACCAGGCTTGTCCGCCCAGGTTCGAGCGGGGCTCCTGGTCGAGGATGATCACGGTCTTGCCGGCAGCGGTCGCCTCAGCCGCCGCGACAAGGCCCGACAACCCCCATCCGATGACCAGGACGTCTGCGGACACGGGGGTGGTCGTCATGCGTTCTCCGTTGAATCCTGACTGGTGCTTCGCGTCTCGAGCGTCTGCCGCCCGCCGGGAGCAGGGCCGATGCCGGACCGCTCCATGGTGTTCACCATGGCATATGCGGCCCGCTCGAGGTAGTCCCAGAGCGTCGCCTCGTGCAGCGGCGAGAGCTCGGCCTCGTCCACGGCGATGCGCATGCAGCGCAGCCAGCGGTCCCGGGCGTCGGGGTCGACGCGGAACGGCATGTGCCGCATGCGCAGCCGCGGATGCCCGCGCCGCTCACCGTACGTCGCAGGCCCTCCCCAGTACTGCACAAGGAACATCGTCAGCCGCTCGGCGGCGGGTCCGAGGTCCTCTTCCGGGTACATCGGCTTCAGGACGGGGTCGAGGGCGACCTCGCGATAGAAGACGTCGACGATCCGCTCGAAGGTCGCGTGTCCGCCGACCTCGTCGTAGAACGTCATGGCTTCGACTCCGGTGGCTCCGGCTGCTGCTTCGGGTTCTTCTTGCGCCAGATGCCCCGTGCCGGGGGCACACCGGTCACGGCATTCGGGCGGGTCTTGGGCGGGTTCGCACCGCGCACCCGCCGTGCGCCCGCGGTGCCCTCGGGCACGACCGATGCCAGGGAGGGGACGGCGAGGTCGAGCTTCTCGACGGCATCCTTCAGGCGCATCCGCAGCTCGTGCGCGACGTCGTCCATCGCGGTCGCCCGCGTCTTCATGACGACGCGGATGACGAGAGCATCTCCGTCCATGGACTCCAGACCCCAGACCTCGGGGCGCTCGATGATGCGGGTGCGCCACTTCGGGTCCTTGGCAAGCCCCTGCGCGGCTTCCAGCAGAGCCTCCTCGACGACCGGGACATCGGCGTCGACGGGGACGCCGATGTCGACGATGGCACGCGCCCATCCCTGCGACATGTTTCCGATCCGGGTGACCTCGCCGTTGCGGACGTACCAGAGCGTGCCGTTGACGTCGCGCACGTGCGTGATCCGGACGGCGACGTACTCGACGACGCCTGAGGCGAGGCCCATGTCGACCATGTCGCCGATGCCGATCTGGTCCTCCGCGACGATGAACAGCCCGTTCAGCACGTCCTTGACGATGTTCTGGGCGCCGAAGCCGAGGCCGGCGCCCAGCGCGGCGGTGAGCAGGGTGAGCGAGCCGACGAGGTCCGGTGCGAGCGCGTTCGTGATCAGCACGATGCCGACGATGCCGACCGTGACGTTCACGATGTTCTGCAGGATGGTCCCGAGCGTCCGGGTGCGCTGCACGAGCCGCATGTCCGACAGCGGCGAGCGCTCCAGCGCCTGCGTGTCCTCGACGTTGGCCTTCGACTTCGCGCTGTCGACGATGCGGTGCACGACCCGGCGGATCACGAAGCGCAGAGCGAACGCGATCGCGACGCAGATCACGATGATCAGCAGGACGTTCAGCAGATTCCCGCCGGCCTCGATGAGCCAGGCGAGCGTGCGCGACCAGAAGTCCACCAGCCACGACGGCAGCTGAGGTGCGGGCGCGGTCTCAAACGGGATGTCCAACACCCTTCGATCCTACTGATCGGAGGTCTGCGAACCCTGAGTCAGGACGCGTCCTCGGCATCCCGTGCCTGCGCCGACAGCGCGCGCTCGACGTCTGCGAGACCCTCGCTGACCAGGCGCCGCAGCGCCGGTGCCGCGTCGCTGTTCGCCGACAGCCACGCGCGGGTCGCATCGCGCAGCTCGGCGTTCGCGAGGGGCGTGGGGTACAGGCCGACGATCAGGTAGTTCGCGATCTGATAGGTGCGCGATTCCCAGACCGGCACGAGCATGTCGAAGTAGCGCTGCACGAATTCGCCGAGGACCTCGGTGCTGTTCGGGTGCACGAAGCCGAGCGCGGCTGAGCGGATGATCGTGTTCGGGAGGTCGGCGTTGTCGACCAGCGATGCCCATGCCGTGCGCTTGTCCTCGGCCGTGGGGAGCGCGGCCCTGGCCTGGGCGGCGAATTCGGCGCCCTTCGAGGTGTTGTCACCTGCGAGTGCGGCGTCGATGGCTGCCGCGTCCGTCGCTCCGACGGACGCGAGGCCGACGAGCAGCTGCCATGACAGGTCGGTGTCGATCTCGAGGCCGGGCAGCGTCTCCTCGCCCGAGCGCAGGCGTCCGACGATGCCGGCGTGCTCGGCGCTGACGAGGGACGAGGCGAACGCGGTGACGAACTGCAGCTGGCTGTCGCTACCGGCCTGCGCGCCCTGGGCGAGCTCCCACAGGCCGTCCGCGATCTTCGAACGCGCGGCGCCACGGGCTTCGGGGGCGACGTACAGGTTCGCGGCCGTGCGCAGCTGGGCGAGAGTGGTGCGGACCGTGGTCGACTCCGTCTCGCGGCCGATGTTGCCCAGGACGAGGTCGATGTAGTCGGATGCCGCACTCTCGGCGTCGCGGGTCTGGTCCCAGGCGGCGCCCCACACGAGCGAGCGGGCGAGCGGGTCGGAGACATCGGCGAGGTGCGCGATCGCGGTCTCGAGCGAGCGCTCGTCGAGGCGGATCTTCGCGTAGGCGAGGTCGTTGTCGTTGAGCAGGACGAGGTCCGGGCGCTTCAGGCCCTGCAGCTCCGGCACCTCGGTGCGGTCGCCGTCGACGTCGATCTCCACGTAGTGGGTGCGGGTGAGCGCGCCGCCGGTGAGGTTGTAGAAGCCGATGCCCAGACGGTGCGGTCGGATGGTCGGGTAGTCGGCCGGGGCGGTCTGCGTGATCGCGAAGCGCGAGATCACGCCGTCCGCGTCGTCGGCGATGACCGGCGAGAGGGTGTTGACGCCCGCGGTCTCGAGCCACTTCTTCGACCAGGTCGTCAGCTCGCGGCCGCTGGTGGCCTCGAGCTCGGTGAGCAGGTCGCTGAGCTCGGTGTTTCCCCACGAGTGCTTCTGGAAGTACTGGCCGACGCCGGCGAAGAACGCGTCGATGCCGACCCAGGCGGCGAGCTGCTTGAGGACGGATCCGCCCTTGGCATACGTGATGCCGTCGAAGTTCACCTGCACGTCTTCGAGATCGTTGATCTCGGCCGTGATGGGGTGGGTGGACGGGAGTTGATCCTGGCGGTACGCCCAGGTCTTCTCCATCGCGTTGAAGGTCGTCCACGCCTCGGTCCACTCGGTGGCCTCAGCCGTGGCGATGGTCGACGCCCACTCCGCGAACGACTCGTTCAGCCAGAGGTCGTTCCACCACTTCATGGTGACGAGGTCGCCGAACCACATGTGCGCGAGCTCGTGCAGGATCGTGACGACGCGGCGCTCCTTGACGGCGTCGGTGACCTTGCTGCGGAACACGTAGGTCTCGGTGAAGGTCACCGCACCGGCGTTCTCCATGGCGCCCGCATTGAACTCGGGGACGAAGAGCTGGTCGTACTTGGCGAACGGGTACGGGACGCCGAACTTCTCCTCGTAGTACGCGAAGCCCTCGCGGGTCTTGTCGAAGATGTAGTCGGCGTCGAGGTGCTCCCACAGGCTCTTGCGGCCGTACACGCCGAGCGGGATGACACGGCCGTCGGCGCTCGTCAGCTCGGAGAACGTCGACTCGTACGGGCCGGCGATGATCGCGGTGATGTACGACGAGATGCGCGGCGTGGGCTCGAAGCCCCAGGTCGCCGTGCTGCTCTCGTCGTGATTGATGGGCTCGGGGGTCGGGGAGTTCGAGACGACCTTCCAGGTGTCGGGTGCGGTGACCGTGAACTGGAAGGTGGCCTTCAGATCGGGCTGCTCGAAGACAGCGAACACGCGCCGGGAGTCGGGCACCTCGAACTGCGAGTAGAGGTAGACCTCGCCGTCGACCGGGTCGACGAAGCGGTGCAGGCCCTCGCCCGTGTTGGTGTAGAGGCAATCGGCATCGACGACGAGCACGTTCTCGGCCTGCAGGTCGGTCAGCGCGATCCGCGACTCCGCGAACACCTCGGCGGGATCCAGCAGCTCGCCGTTGAGCGAGATCTCGCGCACGTCGCGGGCGATCAGGTCGATGAAGGTGAAGCTGCCGGGCTTCGCGGTGAAGCGGACCACGCTGCGCGAGCCGAAGACCTCGGCGCCCTTGGTCAGATCGAGCGAGATCTCGTAAGACTGAGTCTCGATGAGCTCGCGGCGCTCCTGCGCTTCGATACGGGTGAGGTTCTCTCCAGGCACAGCTGTTTCTCCCAGGGGTTCGGGGGGTGTCGCCTCGGGTCGACGCTGCTGGCGCCGACGGCAACCATGACAGCCTACGCCAGGACTGCGCGGGGGTGCGCGCGGAGATGCGAGGATGGGGGAGTGACTGCTCCCGATCAGAGTCCTGTTCCCTTCGCCTCGCCCGCCGCCGCCAGCGGTGCCGAGTTCGTCGAGACCCCGGTCGACTACGACGCTGTCGTGCTCGCGAGCTTCGGCGGCCCGGAGGGCCAGGACGACGTCATCCCGTTCCTGCGCAATGTGACCCGTGGCCGCGGCATCCCCGACGAGCGGCTCGAAGAGGTCGCCCATCACTACCGGCACTTCGGGGGCGTCAGCCCGATCAACGAGCAGAACCGTCAGCTGAAGGCCGCGCTCGAGGCCGAACTCGCCTCGCGCGGCATCGATCTGCCGGTCTACTGGGGCAACCGCAACTGGGCTCCCTACCTCGAGGACGCCTTCGCGCAGGCTGCGGAGGACGGGCATCGCACGCTTCTCGTGCTCGCCACCAGCGCCTACAGCTCGTATTCCAGCGATCGTCAGTACCGCGAGGACATCGCGCGCGCGATCACGGATGCCGGCCTCGAAGACCGGGTCACCGCGGACAAGGTGCGGCTGTTCTTCGATCACCCCGGCTTCGTCGCTCCCTTCCAGGAAGGCGTGGATGCCGCAGTCGCGTCGTTCCTGGAGCAGGGCATCGCGGCATCCGACATCCACGTCCTCTTCTCGACGCACTCCATCCCGACGGCGGATGCCGAGCGCTCCGGTCCCCGCGATGTCGACTGGGGCGAGGGCGGCGCATACGTCGCGCAGCACCGCGCCGTCGCCGAGCACATCGTCGAGAAGCTCGGCGCTGTGACGGGGGGCACGACCGTCCCCTGGCAGCTGGTCTTCCAGTCGCGTTCCGGCCCGCCCACCCAGCCCTGGCTCGAGCCCGACATCAACGACGTGATCGCGGAGCTGCCGGCCGCGGGCGCGAAGGCTGTCGTCATCGTGCCTCTCGGCTTCGTCAGCGACCACATGGAAGTGCTCTGGGATCTCGACACCGAGGCCATCGAGAGCGCACAGGAGGCGGGGCTGCTCGCCGTGCGCACGCCGACGCCCGGCATCCACCCCGCGTTCGTATCAGGTCTGATCGATCTCGTGCTGGAGCGTGTGGAGGGAACGCCTGCGGCGCAGCGTCCGCACGTGAGCGCACTCGGGCCCTGGTACGACATCGCGCGCCCCGGCGACTGCGAGAACGTGCGGCTCGGGTTCAAGCCCGCAGCCTCCGGGCTCGTGCCCTGACCGCTCCTAGGATGGTCTGCATGCGCATCCACATCGCCACCGATCACGCAGGGCTCGAGTTCTCCACCCGGCTGCAGGACCACCTGCGCTCGCTGGGCCACGAGGTCGTCGACCACGGACCCGTCGAATACGACGCCCTCGACGACTATCCGGCGTTCTGCATCCGCGCAGCGCAGGCCGTCGTCGCCGATCAGTCCGCGGGCGTCGAGGCGCTCGGTGTGGTCTTCGGCGGCTCGGGAAACGGTGAGCAGATCGCGGCGAACAAGGTCCAGGGCATCCGTGCCGCCCTCGTCTGGAACCTCTCGACGGCCGAGCTCGCCCGCGAGCACAACGACGCCAACGTGATCTCGATCGGTGCGCGCCAGCACACCTTCGAGGAGGTCGTCTCGTTCATCGAGCGGTTCATCAGAACGCCGTTCTCGAACGACGAGCGCCACGTGCGACGGATCGGTCAGATCGCTGATTTCGAGCGCGACGGATCCCTGCTGCCCGACCCGCGAGCCTGACATGCCCGAGGGTCACTCCGTCCACCGGATCGCCCGGCAGTTCGATCGCAACTTCGTCGGCAGGACGATGTCGGCCTCGAGTCCGCAGGGCCGCTTCGCCGAGGGTGCCGCGGTGCTCGACGGGCGGACGGCGGTCGGCGTCAAGGCGGTCGGCAAGCAGATGTTCCTCGAGGCCGAGGGCGACCTCTGGCTGCGCGTGCACCTCGGACTCTACGGAGCGTGGGATTTCGCCGGCGAGATCCTGCTCGATCCGACGATCGCCTCCGCCAACGGCCGTATGGGCCAGACGAACCAGCGCGGAACCGATCTGGATGCCGCGATCCTCGACGACGCCGGCGAGAACTCGCTGGCATCCATCGGCGCACCGCGCCGCACCCGCGTGCACGTGCGCATGTCGGAGCAGACCAAGGGGCTCGCCGACGAGGGCGCCGAGTGGCCGCCCCCGGTCGTCGGCCAGGTGCGGCTGCGGCTGATGACCGACATCACGGCCGCCGACCTGCGCGGGCCCACCGCGTGCGAGCTCCAGACACCGGACGAGATGCTCGCAACGGTCGCCAAGCTCGGTCCTGATCCGCTCGTGGGCGATCCGGCCGAGAACGAGGAGCGCTTCGTCCGCGCCGTGCGTCGCCGCGGCGTGCCGATCGCGCTGCTGCTCATGGACCAGTCGGTGGTCAGCGGCATCGGCAACGTGTACCGCGCCGAGATGCTCTACCGCGCGCGGCTGAACCCGCACACGCCGGGCAAGCACGTGCCGGAGGAGATCGTCCGCGAGCTCTGGCGCGACTGGGCGCGCCTGCTGCCGATCGGCGTCGAGACCGGCCAGATGATGACGATGGACGACCTCTCGCCGCAGGATTACCGCGCCGCGATGGCGAGCCGCGATGACCGCCACTGGGTGTATCACCGGGCAGGGCTCCCGTGTCGCACATGCGGCACGGAGATCGTTCTCGAAGAACTCGGCGCGCGCAAGCTGTACTGGTGTCCCCGCTGCCAGGCGTGATTAGGTGGAGCCTGTTCTCTGCACCGCGGCACTGACAGGAGCCTCATGGATCTCACCGGCCTTCAGACAGCTCTGGAAACGCTCTCGGGATGGATCTGGGGCCCGTGGCTCCTCATCCCGCTGCTGCTGGGAACCGGTCTGTACCTGACTATCCGCCTGGGAGGACTGCAGTTCATCCGGCTCGGCGCGGCGCTCCGTCTCGGGCTGATCAAGCGCAAGGACCCGGGCTCGGACGGCGACATCTCGCAGTTCCAGGCGCTCACGACCGCCCTCGCAGCGACCGTCGGCACGGGCAACATCGTCGGCGTCGCGACGGCGATCGGCATCGGCGGCCCCGGCGCGCTGTTCTGGATGTGGATCACAGGCCTACTCGGCATGGCGTCGAAGTACTCGGAGGCGTTCCTCGGCGTCCGGTTCCGCAAGACGGACGACGCGGGCGAGAAGAGCGGTGGCCCGCAGTACTACCTCGAACGCGGCATCCCGAACCGCTTCGGCAAGGTCCTCGCCCTGTTCTTCGCGATCGCCGCCGTCTTCGCCTGCTTCGGCATCGGCAACATGACGCAGGGCAACTCGATCGCCACGAACATGGAGAACAGTTTCAGCGTTCCGACCTGGGTCACCGGTCTCGTGCTGACCGCGTTCGCGCTGATCGTGCTCGTCGGCGGCATCAAGTCCATCGGCCGGGTGACCGCGGGTCTCGTGCCGATCATGATCATCTTCTACGTCCTCGGCGCGCTGTACATCCTCATCGCCAACATCGGCGACGTGCCGGCCGCGTTCGGTCTGATCTTCACCGACGCGTTCACGGGCACGGCGCCGATCGGCGGCTTCGCCGGCTCGGCGATCATCATCGCCGTCCAGTTCGGCGTCGCACGCGGAATCTTCTCGAACGAGTCGGGCATGGGCTCGGCCGCCATCGCGGCGGCGGCCGCCAAGACCAGCCATCCGGTCCGCCAGGGTCTCGTGTCGATGACGCAGACGTTCATCGACACGATCATCGTGGTCACGTGCACGGGTCTGGTGATCGTCACCACCGGCGTCTGGAACATGACCGATCCCGAGACGGGCGAGCAGATCAGTGCGGCGCTCATGACCGGTGAGGCCTTCTCGCACGGGCTGCCCGGTGAATGGGGCCATTACATCGTCACGATCGGTCTCGTCATGTTCGCCGGCTCCACGATCCTCGGCTGGTCGTACTACGGCGAACGCAACGTCGAGCGACTGTTCGGACGCCGCGCGGTCATGCCGTTCCGGATCGTGTTCTCCCTGGTCGTCTACATCGGCTGCACCGTCCAGCTCGGCGTGGTGTGGGCGTTCTCGGACGTCATGAACGGACTGATGGCGCTGCCGAACCTCATCGGCCTGCTCGTGCTGTCGGGACTGATCGCGCGCGAGACGAAGCAGTATCTGCGCAACGATCCGAAGCTCGAGGCGTCGCAGGAGCAGATCGACGCGTTCATGGCCGGCACACCCGGCTGGGACGAGTGGAAGACGCAGGCCATCCCGCTGCCGAAGCAGCGCTGAGCCCCGCTCGGCGCTCGCCCTCGCCGGGCGCTTAGGCTGGAGCCATGCGCCAGAATCCGAGCTTCGCGATGACCGATGTGGCCGAGCTGCGCCGTGTCATCGGCGAGAACCCGTGGGCCACGCTCGTCGGTCGGGATGCCGACGGCATGACCGCGTCGCACTACGCGATCCTGCTCGACCCGGAGCGCGACGACCTCACGGTCGTCGGCCACGTCGGGCGCCCGGACGACCTGGTGCTGGGTCTGGGCCGTCCCGAGCAGCAGCTCATGGTGATCTTCCAGGGCCCGCACGGCTACATCTCGCCGGGCTGGTACGGCGACGTGGCCGCCGTGCCGACCTGGAACTACGTGGCCGTGCACCTGTCCGGGGTCCCCGAGGTGCTGGATGCCGAGGAGAATCTCCGGGTCCTGGAGCATCTCGTCGACCACTTCGAGAACCGCTTCCCGTCTCCGCGCGGCATGTGGACGCCGCCCAACGACGAGGCGTTCGTGCGCCGGCTCGAAGGAGGGACGATCGGGTTCCGTCTGACGCCCACGCGGGTGACGGCCAAGCGCAAGCTCAGCCAGAACAAGCCCGACGAGATCATCGAGAACGTGATCCTCGAGCTGTCGCGCGATGAGTCCCATCCGAATCCCGCGCTGGCGGCCGAGATGCGGCGCGCGCACGATGCTCGCCTGGCCGCACGGGCGCAGCAGGCATGACGGCATCCGACGGAGTGTCCGCGATCCGAAACGCGCGGATCGTCGGCCCGGGGCAGGAGCATCTGCCGAGCGACGAGCCCGTCGACATCCACCTGGCGGGGGAGCGCATCGTCGACATCGCTCCTGCCGGAGCGCTTCCGGTCGCAGGCGAGGCGATCGACGCACAGGGTTCCTGGGTCGTACCCGGCCTGTGGGACAACCATGTGCACACGCTGCAGTGGGCACTCGCGTCCGAGCGTGTCGCGCTGCGGGAGACGGCGTCGGCGGCGGATGCCGCGGCGCGCATGGCGACGGCGGCACCGCTCGCGGACGGTCGCCGGATCGGCGTCGGATTCCGTGATGCGCTGTGGCCGGACGCGCCGTCGCTGCCGGTCCTGGATGCCGCGACAGGCGCTGCGCCGACGTACCTCATCAACGCCGACGTGCACAGCGTCTGGCTGAACTCGGCCGCCCTCGCGCGCGAGGGCTTCGACTCGCCGGACGGGATGCTGCGCGAGGACGATGCCTTCGAGATCTCGAAGCGGCTGAACGCCGTCGATCCAGCCCGCGGCGATCGGGCGGTGGCGGCGGCCGGCGACGTGGCGGCTTCGCGCGGCGTGACGGGTCTCGTGGATTTCGACCTGGCGTGGAATGCCGACGCCTGGCGGCGGCGCGTCGACGGCGGATTCGCTTCGCAGCGCGTCGAGTTCGCCGTGTACCCCGCGGACCTCTCGCGGGCGATCGCGGAGGGGCTCCGCACCGGTGAGGCCCTGGACGGATGCGACGGGCTCGTGCACATCGGCTCGCTCAAGGTGATCACGGACGGATCGCTCGGCACGCGCACGGCGGCGTGCTCGCAGCCGTACCCGGGCGAGGAGGCCGACCACGGCGTGCTCAACGTCTCGCCGGACGAGCTCGTGGATCTGCTCACCCGCGCCACCGGGAGCGGGCTCGGCGTCGCTCTGCACGCGATCGGAGACCGTGCCGTGTCTTCGGCGCTGGACGCGGTGACGACGACCGGAGCGACCGGGACCATCGAGCACGCGCAGCTCGTCCGCCACGCGGACGTCGCGCGGATCGCGCGTCTCGGACTTTCGGCGAGCATCCAGCCCCAGCACGCCCTGGACGACCGCGACGTCGCCGGCGCGTACTGGGCGGAGCAGACGTCACTCGGTTATCCGATGGCCACTCTGCTCCGAGCGGGGGTCGAGCTGCGTCTGGGGTCTGACGCCCCCGTGGCGCCTCTGGATCCGTGGCACGCGATCGCCGCGGCCGTGCACCGCACGGACGATGAACGGGATGCATGGCATGCCGAGGAGCGTCTCTCGTTCGACGAGGCGATCCGTGCGAGTGTCCGGAGCGCCGTCAGGCCGGGGGAGCGCGCCGATCTGGTGGTGTGCGCTGCGGATCCGCGCACGGCATCGGAGGGGACTGTGCGCCGAATGCCGGTGGTGGCGACTCTGCTCGGCGGGCGGGTCACGCACTCGGGGTGAACCGACTTCAACCTGAGGTTGAAGGTTGGAGTCGAATCTGTATTCGAATGTCGGTGGCCCCGAGTTGAATGGATGCATGGCCACCGAAGCGATGACGTCACCGGAGCTCAACGCTCTCCTTGACGACCTCGTCGGCACGATCGCGTCGGTCGATCAGACCATCAACCAATTGGTCGCGGTCAAGACGACCATGCTCGCGACGGCCGCGCGGATCGCCGACGACGAGCCCTTCGACTCCGTCGATTCGCGTGAGCTGGCGCATCGGGCGGTGGCAGCCGAGATCGCCGCCGTCCTGCGCATCAGTGACCGCGTCGTCGAGGGCCAGATGGGCGATGCTGCGTTGCTCGTGCGCGACTTCCCGCGCACGGCAGCGTCCTTCGGGTCCGGGCGCATCTCGCTGTCGCATGTGCGCATCATCCTCGAAGCCGGAGTCCCGATCGAAACCTCCGAGGCGCGGGCGCGGTTCGAGTCGGCGGTCGTGCCGCGGGCCGAGGCGGAGTCGCCGAATCGGCTTCGCCCCTTCGTCAAGCAGACTGCGGAGCAGATGCGCGAGCTCTCGTTCACCGAGCGGCATCGCGAGGCGCGCGAGAAGCGGGGCGCGTGGGTCCGTTCGCGTGAAGACGGCATGGCCGAACTCGTGCAGTACGGGCCGAGCGCCATCATCCACGCAGAGCACGATCGGCTGACGCAGATGGCTGCGGCCGTGAAAACAGAGAACGCGAAGACCGCCGACGGGATCCCGGCGGACGAATTCGCCGATCAGCGCACCACCGCTCAGCTCCGCTTCGATCTTCTTGCCGATCTCGTGCTCACGGGTACGCCGACGGGGCACAGCACAGAAGACGGCCTGCTCGGCGAGATCACAGCGCATATCGACGTGACCGTGCCGGTGCTGACGCTGACGGATGCCGACGACCACGCGGCGGCAGCGCATCTCGAAGGCGTCGGTCCGATCGATCCTGCGACGGCGCGGATCCTCACGGGCAATGCGCCGGGCTTCGATCGCGTGCTCACGGATCCGTGCACCGGATCGGTTCTCGCCGTCGACCGGTACCGGCCGTCCGCCGAGATGCGGCGGTACCTGCGAGCGCGGGATCGTCGCTGCCGGTTCCCCGGGTGCCGGATGCTCGCGCGACTGTGCGACGGCGACCACACCATCGACTACGCGCTGGGCGGTGCGACAGAGGTCGGCAATCTCTCCGACCTGTGCCGGCGACATCACGTCACGAAGCACTGCACCCCGTGGAAGGTCCGACAACTCGGCGGTGGGAGTCTGGAATGGACCAGCCCCACCGGCAGGATCCACGTCGACCGGCCCCCTGGCATGGTGACGAGCGTGACCTTCGAGGATATGCAGGAACGCATCCCCGAACCTGCGCCGTTCTGAACACGGTCGCGTGCGCCATGCGGGATCGCGTTGACCGTAGCCTGGAGCGATGCTGAGCGATTCCGAGTTCGTGGCGGTCTACGGCCGCTGGGCCTCACGCACGCCGCAGGATGCCGCCGGACTCTTCGACGGCTACCGCGGAGTTTGGTGGATCGCCGGCGGGTGGGCGCTGCAGGCCTTCACCGGCGTGGAGCGGCACCATGAGGATCTCGACCCCAGCGTTCTGAGCGCGGAGCTGCCTCTGCTGCGTCGTCACCTCGCCGAGCGGCTTCACGTGTGGACGGCCGCATCCGGGGCACTGTGGCCTCTCCTTCCTGATGACCGACCGGATGCCGACGCGGACGACGTGCTCCCGGACGGCACGCACCAGCTCTGGACGAGACGCACCGCCGAGCATCCGTGGGAGTACGACATCCTCCTCTCGCCGGGAACAGCCCAGGAGTGGATCTATCGGCGAGACCCGAGCATCCGCATGCCGCTGGGCGATGCGCTCTGGGAGCGCGACGGAATCCGTTATCTCCAGCCCGAGATCCAACTCCTGTACAAGGCGAGGGGCCAGCGGCCCAAGGACGATGCCGACTTCTCCGCCACGACTCCGCACCTGGACGGACGTCGGCGGGACTGGTTGCGCGGTGCGCTCGAACGCACGATCCCCGGCCACGCCTGGATCAGCAGGCTCTGAGCGGTCGCGGAACGACGCGGGGCGGCGTCACGCGTTCCGCGATGCACCAGGTACCGTCGTAAGGTGACATCCGCCCCGCAGACGCCCTCGCCCGCCCGCGCCCGGCTCCGACGTGACCGGTCTCCGGAGCACGCCGCATCCAGCCGTTTCATCCCGCATGTCCAGGGTCTCCGCGCGATCGCGGTGCTCTTCGTGGTGCTCTACCACTTCTGGCCGGGGCGCCTCAGCGGCGGATACGTCGGGGTCGACATCTTCTTCGTCATCTCGGGCTTCCTGATCACGGCGCACCTCGCGCGCGAGCTCACCTCGACGGGAACCGTCAACCTCGGCCAGTTCTGGGCGCGCCGCGCCCGGCGTCTGCTGCCGGCGTCGCTCCTGGTCCTGCTGTTCTGCGCTGTGGCCGCGGCCACGCCGCTGCTGACTCCGACGTCGGCGATGCCCGCCGAGGTGCGCGAGATCCTCGCCTCGACGTTCTACGTCGAGAACTGGTACCTGGCGTTCAACTCCGCCGACTACCTCGCGCTCACCGGCGAGCCCACGACCGTCCAGCACTACTGGTCGCTCTCGCTGGAAGAGCAGTTCTACGTCCTGTGGCCGCTCATCATGCTGCTCGCGGCATGGATCGCGGTGAAGTTCTTCCGCGGTTCCCGTCTGCGCGCGGCGATCATCGCGATCGGCGTGGTCTCGGCGGCGTCTTTCATCTTCTGCGTGGTCTACACGATCACCGACCCGGCGCCGGCGTACTTCGTGACGTTCGGGCGCATGTGGCAGTTCGGAGTGGGCGCGCTGATCGCGCTCGTGCCGAGGCTTCGCGTCAGCAACGCGATCGTCAGCTTCGTGCTCGGCTGGGCGGGCATCCTCGTCCTGCTATACACCGCCTTCACCTTCGACGGTCAGACGCCGTTCCCCGGCTACATGGCGCTGCTGCCGACCCTCGGCGCCGCCGCGATCATCGCGGCATCCAACACGGAGCGCTGGTGGTATCCCACCCGGCTCCTCGCGATCCGTCCCATGCGGTTCACCGGCGACATCTCGTACAGCCTGTACCTCTGGCACTGGCCGCTCATCATCATCGCGCCGTCCGTGCCGTTCTGGGGCCTGACGATCTACCATCGCGTCGCGCTGCTGGTCATCTGCTTCGTGCTCGCCTGGCTGACCAAGAGGTTCGTGGAGGATCCTGTCCGCTCCTGGAAGCCGCTGACCTCCCGCAGGCCGCGTGTCACGCTCTGGGCTTCGCTGGGTGCGATGGTCCTCGTCGCGGCCGTCGCCGCCGGCGGCTGGGCTGTCAACGCCCCGACGTACCAGCAGGGAGTCCAGGCGATCCAGGACGTGCGCGAGAACCCGCCTGCGTGCTTCGGAGCGGCGAGCATTCTGGACGAATCCTGCACCGGAGACGCGCCCGACACGATCCTGCCCGCACCCGGGTTCGCCGGCGCGGACCGCCCGGACGAGCCGCAGTGCTTCATCCAGCTCAACGACTCACGGCCCGTGTCGTGCGAGTTCGGCTCCGACGCCCCGGATGCGCCGCGCATCGCGCTCGTCGGCGACAGCCACGCCTATCAGCTGCTGTCCACGTTCGAGAGCATCGCGGAGCGTGAGGGCTGGCACCTGACGACGTATTTCAAGGGCGCGTGCCCCTGGAACACGACGCCGCTGTCGACCGCCGGATCGTTCGGCGCCGCCTGCGCCGACTGGCGCGCCGGCGTCGAGTCGAAGCTCGCAGACAGCGAGTTCGACGCGGTCTTCACTGCAGCGATCTCCAACACGCCGTACTCGGCCGCCGGCCACGACTCGGCGTTCGACGCCGCCGTCGCGGGATACCGCGAGGCATGGTCGTCGATGACGGACCGGGGCATCCCGGTCGTCACCGTCGTCGACAACCCCGGGTGGGAGACCGACCCGAACAAGTGCCTCCGTACGCGCGCGCAGGCCGACTGCAACGGTGCGCGCTCCGACGTGCTCGTCGAGCACGACCCGATCCGGGATGCCGCCGAGGGCGCCGAAGGCGTCACGCTGCTCGACTTCACCGACGTGTACTGCGATGACGACACGTGCTTCCCGGTCGTGGGCGGCGCGAGCCTCTACCGCGACCAGGATCACCTCACCGTGACGTTCGTCGACACTCTCGCGCCGCAGTACACCGCAGCTCTGAAGGCTGCGATCGAGAACGGCGTCGGCTGAGCGACAGCAGAAAACGGCACCGGAGAACCGGTGCCGTTTTCTGCGGACAGTGAAGCGCGGTGCTTACTCAGCGATGTGCGCGAGGAGGAACCAGCGGTCCTTCTCGAGACCGCGCATGATCTCGATCGCGACGTCCTGGCTGGTCAGGTCGACCTCGTCGAGACCGTCGATGGCCGCCTTGGTGTCGACGAGGATCGCATCGATGTCCGCGATGACATTGCGGATCAATTCTGCTGACTGCGTGAAGCCGGCGGGAACAGCGGACGACGCGCCCTTCTCGGCGACGGCCTTGACGCGGGCGTCGATCGGGAGACCGAGGGCGACGATGCGCTCCGCGGCCGTGTCGGCGAAGCCGCCGGCATTCGCGACGACCGAGTCGAGGAGTTCATGGACGCCGATGAAGTTCGCGCCGCGGACGTGCCAGTGGGCCTGCTTTCCGCTGATCGTCAGCGCCTGCAGCCCGAGGACGACGGGGGAGAGGAACTGGGCCGCCGCTGCGGCAACGGTCGGGTCGCTGGCTGTGGTGGAAACGGTCTGCGCCTTGCTCATTTTTCTGCCTCCAGTACGGCTTTCGGATGCCTGATGGATCTAACGGTACTCAGCCTCAGACATTCCGCAAGCAAGCTGAGGCTCGGCTTATCGGCCCGAAAATCCCCGGAATCACGCGGAAGTCAGGGTAGTCTCACCTCATGAGCATCTCGTCGTCGGCATCCGTACTCGCATTGTCCGGCAGGACTCCGAAGGTCGCGGATGACGCGTTCGTCGCAGACGGAGCGCGCATCGTCGGCGAGGTCGCACTCGAGGCCGGTTCCAGCGTCTGGTACAACGCCGTCCTCCGTGGCGATTCGGCGGGCATCGTCGTCGGGCGGGGGAGCAACGTCCAGGACAATGTCTCGGTGCACGTCGACAGCGGCCACGGCGTCGTGATCGGCGAGAACGTCTCGATCGGGCACAACGCGGTCGTGCACGGCTGCACGATCGGAGACGGGTCCCTCATCGGAATGGGGTCGGTCGTCCTCAGCGGCGCGGTCATCGGCAGCGGATGCCTGATCGCCGGCGGGGCCGTCGTCCTGGGCGGCACCGAGATCCCCGACGGCTCGCTCGTCGCCGGCGTGCCGGCGAAGGTCAGGCGGGAGCTGAGCGAGGATGAGCGGGCCGATCTCTTCCGCAACGCCGAGATCTACCATGAGCACCTGCGGACGCACGAGCAGGCCGCACCGCTCGGATAGAGTGGATCCGCTAGGGGCGGTGGCCAAGCTGGTCAAGGCAGCGGGCTCATAACCCGACGATCGTGGGTTCAAGTCCCACCCGCCCTACCGAACGTCCGCTACAGCGGCCGCGCCGTGATGGCCTCGTTCCCGAGGTCCTTGCGCGCGGTGCGCAGGCACTTGGTGCACAGCAGCTCGACCGTGCGCGGATGGTCCTCGCCGCACGTGCAGTCGATCGTCACGCGCCACTTCGCCCGGCGCCCGCACGGAGCGTACGCCTCTTCATCGCCGTGATCGCACTCGCACTCCACGGGCACGTCCTCGTCCCAGCCGAGGGCGAGGTCGGCGAACTCCAGGTCCATAGGAGCATCCTGCCGCATCACATCACGTTCCCGATATAGGAGTACTTGACGAACACCTCGGCGGCGATCCCGGATTCCTCGAGAACACCCTGCAGCGCGTTCATCATGTAGTTCGAGTCCCACCCCATGTAGAGGAAGTGCGTCTCGTCGAGCGCATCCCAGTGGCCCTTCCATGCCGTGCCGGCGTAGATCGGCCCGCCGTGAGCAGCGCTGTAGGCCAGAGCCGAGTCCCGATCGTCCGTCCAGGCCCGGCGGAAGACGCGATTGAACAGCGCGCGGACGTCTTTGATCTCCCAGTGCTCGCCCCGGTACTCGACGTAGTCGAATTCGCGGTCCCATCCGGCGGGCCACCCGCGTCGGCGTACGGCATCCAGGACGGGCGTCAGGCCGTCGTCGTCGATCTCGGGCAGCGCGGGGCGCGCCCAGATCCGCAGGAGGGATGCCGCGAGCCGCACCGTGCGCTCCGTGATCGCCGCTGTGCCCCAACCGGCCGCATCGGCAAGAGAGCGCGTCTCGTCGACGGAGCTGCGGGCATAGGCGTCGCGCTGCTTGTCGGCGAACGACGCCCCGAACACGCGCTCGGTGAGGCCCTGTTCGAGCAGGGTCAGGTTCCCGAGCGTCGGCGCCAGAGCGCGATGACTGTTCTGCTCGTCCTCGGAGTACTCGCTCCACCGGCGCTTGCCGTCTCCGGACCACGCCTCACTCGGCATCAGGGGGACGATGTGCTCGATGTCGACCTCGGAAGTGTCATCGACGCCCTCGAGGCGCCCGAGCACGTACGCCGCGTGCGGCAGCTCGACGTACTTGAGCACCGCACTCACGCGCTCGTCCGAGGGGGTGATGCGCGCGAAGGCGCGCATCAAGGCGTCGCGACCCTCAGCGCGCGCGCGGCAGAGGCGGGCGATCAGGCGCTCGGGCGGCAGCCCGACGAGCGCTCGGCGCAGGTAGAGCGCCTGCGTCCACTCGAGCGTCTCGATGAGCTCCTCGCGAGCGATGAGCCCCCGGGCGTGGTCGCTGTACGCGCTCATCGCGAGGGGGTAGGCGGCGCGTCCGAACGTGTTGATGTACCCGAGCTGCCGGCGGATCTCCTCGTCCTTCTCGCGCGAGGGATCGAGCAGGATGCCGTAGATCTCGGCGTAGTGGCGCCAGACTTCGGCATCCGCCTGCAGATGCGCGACGTCGACGCTCGGGAACGAGCGCCGAAACGCCGCATACACGCCGTGCTCGCCGTCCGCCGACACCTCACGGCCGGTCGTCATGACGAGGTAGTGCCGCCAGAAGGCGCCGATCATCTCGCCGGTGTGGTGTTCGATCGGCAGCCAGAAGCGCTCCTCGACATCGAGCTGCTCCGCGTGCGTGAGCCCCATGAGGACGTAGTTGTGGATCAGCTCGTGATCGCGCAGCGGCTCGCCGGTGGAGTTCAGGCTCTCGAAGATCTGCTGCGCGTTCGCCTGAGCGCCCAGGGTGATCGAGACGTGCTCGAGCCGCTGCAGACCGCGCCAGATATCCGGCGCTTCGTCCGCGTGCACCTGGCTGCGGAAGAACGCGTAGTTGTCGTCGAAACGGGACTCCCGCTCGGTGTCGTCCCGGCGGTCGAGGACGACCGACTCGTACAGATCGGCCCAGGCATCATGCGGTCGCAGTTTGGTGCGGGTGCCGTCATCGGCGCGCACGAGCACGCGCTCCAGCTCAGTTGCCATCGTCGGATCGGAGTCCCGCACCGTGTGGCGGAGGGCTGCGACCAGCAGCATGATCGTCGTGAGGCGCTGCTGCCCGTCGATGAGGATGAGGTCGCTTTCGGCGTCGTCCGCGGCCGAGAGGATCGAGCCGATGAAGTGGCGATGCGAATCTCCTGCCCCTGCCACGGCGCGGATGTCGGCGAGCAGCCGCTCGCATCCGCCGATGTCCCAGCGGTACTGGCGCTGGTACACCGGCACGACGATCGTGGTGCCGGGAGCGGAGAGCCAATCGATGGTGTTCACCGCGTTCGCTTCGACATTCGTGGCGGTTGCCATGTTGTTCGCTTCAGCTCCTCACATCGGCGGCTGCGGACGCTCCGCCGTGAACGAGTCTAATCGGCGGCGGATTTTCACGGCCGTGTCCAGGGGCGCCGCAGGAGCCCGCTGTTAGGCTTGCCTTATCAGGGCCTGTTAAAACGTGCTGGCCCCCGATGAAAGGACATGACTCGATCATGGGATACATCAAGTCCGCAGCGCTCGAGGACAAGGGCTTCGTCGTCCTCGACAGCTACAACCAGGAGCTCGACCCCCAGGAATGGCTCGACATCGAGTACAACGACTGGAAGTCCTCCGGTGACACCCGCTTCGCGCCGCTGGCCAGCGCCAAGGGCGACATCGAGTGCAACGGCTTCTGGAACCACAAGCCGCCGCGCACCGACAAGGACGGCGTCTGGATCCCCTCGCAGACCGAGAAGGCGCCCAACCTCACCCGTCGCGCGCAGGAGCCCGGCGCCAACGTCGGTCGCTGCCGCGTCATCGAGCTGCAGCCGACGCCGTACGGCGAGTGCCTCTACAACCTCCACCAGGACGACAACAACCGTCTGAACCCCGACGGCACCGGCTGGGTCGTCCGCGGGTTCTTCAACCTCACCGATGACAAGGACAGCTTCTTCGTCCTCCGTGAGAACCGCACCGACCCGAGCATCGAGTACCGCATCGCTCTGCCCGCCGGCGCTCAGCTGATCGTCGACACGCAGCGTCTGTGGCACGCCGCCACGCACGTCGGCACCGAGCCGCGCTACTGCCTGATCACCTCGTGGACCTCGGGCCCCGAGCTGGACGCCTACATCGAGAAGTACAACGGCACCGATGACGTCAGGAACGTCGAGGTCCCGCAGGACGTCCTCGAGGCCGGCTACGCCGAGCAGGCACGCAAGGATGCCGCACGCGCCGCGTACTACGCGGCGAAGGGCCAGCAGGCCAAGCTCGCCATGAGCGAGGCCTGACCCCTTCGACAGGCTCAGGGAACGACACGGAACCGCCGAATCACACGCTTGTGATTCGGCGGTTTCTGCGTCATAATCGCCGTATAACCGCACAGAAACGCCGCTCTCGTGGATCAGGTCGTAGGGGAAGACGCACCTGATGAAACGGAGAGATCATGGCGACGGCATACGCACGCGGAGTGGTGTTCATCCACTCCGCACCTCGCGCGCTCTGCCCGCACCTGGAATGGGCGGTCGGACGCGCTATCGGTCGTGCGGTGAACTTCGACTGGGCTGAACAGCCCGTGCTCGAGGGCTCTCGTCGGGCCGAGTTCTACTGGGACGGCCCGGTCGGCACCGGCGCCGCTCTCGCGACCGCGATCCGCGGCTGGGAGCACCTCCGGTTCGAGGTCACCGAGGACCCCACGCCCCGAAGCGACGGCGGGCGCTGGCTGCACACGCCTGATCTCGGCATCCACTACGCGCAGACCGACGCCGCAGGCAACATCGTCGTCGGTGAGGACCGCATCCGCTACGCGATGGAGATCGCAGCGGGCAGCGCGATCGAACTGCAGCGCGAACTCGACGTCGCCCTCGGCTCCGCATGGGACGAGGAGCTCGAGCCGTTCCGCCACGCCAGCGACGACGCCAGCGTCGTCTGGCTGCACAAGGTCGGCTGACGCACAGCTCGGGGCGCAGGGAGGCGCAAGTATCGGCGGCCGGTGTTCATCCCGGCGGCTGAGAACGCGAATCCCGCGCCCCGCCATCAGTTCGGCCCGCGCCCCGCCATCAGTTCGGATGAACCAGCCGGAATCGCTCGCAGAGAACCGGCATGTCCGGTTCGAAACCGCGCGGGTTCTCGGAGTGCTCGCGCCAGAAGCGCTCGTGGACCGCGCGCCAGTGCCGCAGCGTCCGATCGCCTTCCCCTTCGGCGTGTGCGTGCTCCTCGGTCACCCGGTCGAACGGCACGGTCTGCAGATGGGTCGTCTCGATCACGGCACGCGGAACACCAGAGCCGTCGAGGATGATGCTGAACTCGCCAACGACGGGCAGGGGATCCCCGGTGGCCTCGTAGTCCCAGATCGACGATGCCGTCCCGGTCTTCGTTCCGGCGAGGACGAGCTCGAGGAGACCGTCGGCGTGCTCAGGGGTCGCACCGAACGCCCATGCCTCGGGGACGGGTTCGGGCAGGTCGGGACGACCCCGCCGCAGTTCCTCCCAGAAGGCGGCGTGCGCGGGGACCGCGTCCATCAGCCTTCGTAGTCCGTGAACGCCGCCACGGCGTTGTGGCCGCCGAAGCCGAAGGAGTTGCTGATCGCGAGCTGGGGTCCGTCGCCGAGCGGCTGCGCATCGCCGGAGACCCGCAGCGGGATCTCGGGGTCCTGCGTGGTGATGTTGATCGTCGGGGGAGCGACGCGGTCGCGGATGGCGAGGATCGTGTAGATCGCCTCCAGAGCGCCCGTGCCGCCGAGCAGGTGGCCCGTCGACGCCTTGGTGGCAGACACCGGGATCTCGTGCACGCGGTCGCCGATCACGTTCTTCAGCGCGATGTACTCGCTCGGGTCGCCGACCGGGGTCGAGGTCGCATGCGCGTTGACGTGGGTGATCTCGTCGGGAGTGCGGCCGGCGACCTCGAGTGCCAGGCGCACGGCGCGCTCGGCGCCGCGGCCCTCCGGGTCGTTCGCGGTGATGTGGTAGGAATCGGCGGTGACGCCGCCGCCGACGAGTTCGGCGTAAATCTTCGCGCCGCGCGCCTTGGCATGCTCTTCGGTCTCGAGGATGAGCACTCCGGCGCCCTCGCCCATGACGAACCCGTCGCGATCGACGGAGTAGGGGCGCGACGCGGTGGCCGGGTCGTCGTTGCGACGCGACAGCGCCTGCATGGACGCGAAGGAAGCCACCGTGATGGGGTGGATGGCCGACTCGGTGCCACCGGCGATGACGACGTCGGCGAGTCCGGCCTGAAGGTGCTCGTAGGCGTTCACGAGCGATTCCGTGCTCGAGGCGCAGGCCGACGCGACCGTCCGAGCGAACGCGCGCGCCTGGAAGTGCAGCGAGAGGTTGCCCGCTGCCGCGTTCGGCATGAGCATGGGCACCGTCATCGGCATGACGCGACGCGGTCCCTTCTCGCGGAGCGTGTCCCACGCGTCCAGCAGGGTCCACACGCCGCCGATGCCCGTCGCGAAGTCGATGCCCAGGCGCTCCGGGTCGACGTCGGGGGAGCCAGCGTCCTCCCAGGCCTCCATGGCCGCGACCATCGCGAACTGCGACGACGGATCCAGACGCTTCGCCTGCGGGCGGGCCAGCACCGTCTCCGGGCGGACGATGGCCTCGGCGGCGAACGTGACGGGGAGGTCGTATTCGGCGACCCAGTCGTGCTCCAGCGAGCGGCCACCGGAGACTCCGGCGAGCAGGTTGGTCCAGTTCTCCGGCGCGGTGCCGCCGATGGCGGAGGTGGCGCCGATGCCCGTGACGACGATGCGCTTGGTCATGTGCGTGTGGTTCCTTAGGTGAGGGGGCAGGAGGATGCCACGCCCCGCGGGTACGGGGGTGGCATCCGTCAGGTGTTACTCCTGGCCGGCGACGATGAAGTCGACCGCGTCCTTGACGGTCTTGAGGTTCTTGACCTCGTCGTCCGGGATCGTGACGCCGAACTTCTCCTCGGCGTTGACGACGATCGTCATCATGGAGATCGAGTCGATGTCCAGGTCGTCCGTGAAGGACTTCTCGAGCGCGACCTCGGAGCTGTCGATGCCGGTTTCGTCGGTCACGAGCTCGGCGAGGCCGGCGAGGACCTCATCGTTGGTGAAAGCCATGTGGATTTCCTCTTTCTTGCGGTTGGGTTCGGAACCGTGCCCAGTCTAGGGAACGGCATGCGGAGTTCAGGGGAGGACGACGACCTGAGCGGCGAAGACGAGTCCGGCGCCGAATCCGATCTGCAGGGCGAGACCGCCGGACAGTTCGGGGTGCTCGGCCATCAGCCGATGGCTGGCGAGCGGGATCGAGGCGGCCGACGTGTTGCCGGTCGTCTCGATGTCGCGGGCGATCACCGTCGTCTCGGGGAGCTTCAGCTGCTTGGCGAACTCGTCGATGATGCGCATGTTCGCCTGGTGCGGAATGAACGCCGCGAGGTCCGCAGCCTCGACGCCGGCGGCCTCAAGCGCCTCACGGGCGACCTTGGCCATCTCCCACACGGCCCAGCGGAAGACCGTGGGACCCTCCTGGCGCAGGGTCGGCCACGGCACGTCGCCGTCGCCGTCGCGGTAGTCGGTCAGAGTGTGGTTCATGCCGACGGCATCCGCCTTCGACCCGTCGGAGCCCCAGACGGCCGGCGCGATGCCGGGCGTGTCGCTGGGACCGATGAGGGCGGCGCCTGCACCGTCGCCGAGCAGGAACGATATGCTGCGGTCGGCAGGGTCGACGATGTCGGAGAGCTTCTCCGTGCCGATGACGAGAGCATGCTTGGCGGCACCGGCGCGGATCAGCGCGTCGGCCTGCGCGATCGCGTAGGCGTAGCCCGCGCACGCGGCGTTGACGTCGTATGCCGCTGCGGGGTTCGCGCCGACGCGGTCGGCGACGATCGCCGAGACGGACGGAGACTGCTTCGGGTTGCTGATGGTGGCGACGATGACGAGATCGACGTCGGATGCCGCGACTCCGGACTTCTCGATCGCCTCGGCGGCCGCGATGGCTGCGAGGTCGATGGCGTCGGTCTCCTTGACGGCGCGCGTGCGCGTCACGATGCCCGTGCGCTGACGGATCCACTCGTCGCTCGAGTCGATAGGGCCGATGAGGTCCTCGTTGGGAACGGCGATCTCGCCGCGCGCGGCGCCGTAGGACAGGATGCGCGTGTACTGCGGGCCGCTCGTCTGCTTGAGTGCGGGGGTCATGCTGCGGCTCCGTTCAGCAGCGCTGCGGCCGCATCGAGGTCATCGGGGGTCTTCACGGCGACGACGGGCGTGCCGCGCAGTCCGCGCTTCGCGAGGCCCGCGAGGGCGCCCGCAGGTGCGAGTTCGATCATGCCGGAGATGCCGGCATCCGCGAAGGAGGCCATGCAGAGATCCCAGCGGACAGGGGAGGAGACCTGTTCGACGATGAACTCGAGAGCCTGTGCGCCGGATGCGACGACGGAGCCGTCGCGGTTCGTCCAGAGCGTGACTCCGGGGTCGGAGGGCGTGGTCCCGGCGACCGCGTCGCGGAGCGCCTCGACGGCGGACGCCATGTACGAGGTGTGGAACGCGCCGGCGACCTGGAGCGGGATGACGCGGGTGCCCTTGACAGGCTCCTCCGCGAGGGAGGCCAGAGCCGGCAACGAACCTGCGGCGACGATCTGTCCGCCGCCGTTGTAGTTCGCAGGTGTCAGGTCGAGTTCGGCGAGCCGGTCGAGGACCGCCTGCTCGTCGCCTCCCAGGACCGCCGACATGCCGGTCGGGGTCTGGGCTGCGGCATCCGCCATCGCCCGGCCGCGGATGCCGACGAGACGCATGGTCTCCTCGGCCGGGATGACGCCCGCGCCGACGACGGCGGCGAGCTCGCCGACCGAGTGCCCGGCGATCCCGTCCGCGGTGCGGCCGGCTCGATCGACGACGGCCTGCAGCGCGATCAGCGATGCTGCGACGATGAGGGGCTGAGCGATGCGCGTGTCGCGGATCGTGTCAGCGTCCGATTCGGTGCCGTGCAGGATCAGGTCGACATCGGCGGCTTCGGAGTAGCGGCGGAGGCTCTCCTCGACGCCGTCGAGCTCGAGCCAGGGTGTCAGGAAGCCGGGGGTCTGAGAGCCCTGTCCGGGGCAGGCGGCGACAATCACCTCCCCAGTCTGCCAACGATCAGCCCGAAACGGTGGATGCACCCTCACAAGATTCGTGGATTCGTTTGTGCGTGGCGTACATCGTCGCGATCAGCGCGTCCGGCGGGCCGCCGGCCGGCGCCGGACGGTGTCGGCGGTTCCGATCGATCCGAGGATGAGCGCGGTCTGCAGGATCAGCGCCTCGCGGGGTCCCGTGGCATCCCAGCCGATCACCTCGCTGACGCGCTTGAGGCGGTAGCGGACGGTGTTCGGGTGCACGAACAGCTCGCGGGCGGTCGCCTCGAGGGATCGTCCGTTGTCGAGATAGCTCCACAGCGTCGTGACGAGGTCCGTCGAGTGGGCCTGGAGCGGACGGTAGATCCGCTCGATCAGCGTGTGCTTGGCGAGCGGATCGCCGGCGAGAGCGCGCTCCGGCAGCAGATCGTCGGCCTCGACGGGCCGTGGCGCCGTGCGCCATGCCCGGGCGACGGCGAATCCGGCGAGCGCCGCGCGGGCGCTCTGGCCGGCATCCACGAGAGCTGCGACCGGGGGCCCGAGCACGACGTATCCGGGTCCGAACGACGGCTCGAGCCGCGTCGCGATCTCGTCGAACGCGAGCTCGTCGTCCGCATCCTCCTTGCCGGGTGCCTGAGCGCGGCCGAGCACGAGCACCAGGCGCGACCCCTGCACGCCGATGAGGACGTCGACGGCGAGCTTGCGTGCGGTGCGGCGGACGTGATCGACATCGAACTGCGGGGGAGTCGTGCCGACCAGCACGCACACCTCGCCGTGACCGTGCCACCCGAGGGCGGCGATTCGGCTGGGCAGCTCCTCGTCGGCCTCGCCGGTGAGAATGGAGTCGACGACGAGGGCCTCGAGCCTGGCATCCCACAGACCGCGCGCCTCGGCGGCGCGGGCGTAGACATCGGCGGCGGCGAAGGCCACATCGCGCGAGTACAGCAGGATCGCCTCGCGCAGGTACTCGCCCTTGCCGGCGACCCGTTCCTCCGTCACCTCGACGGTGACGCGGATGAGCTGAAGCGTCTGGGTCAGGCTGACGCTGCGCAGCAGCTCACGAGGAGCCGCGGCGAAGATGTCGGCGGCGATCCACGGCGTCGACGTCGGGTCGTCGTACCACTGGATGAACGAGGTGATGCCGGCCTGAGCCACCAGCCCGACCGCGGAGCGGCGGGCCGGTGGCATGTCGGCGTACCAGGGCAGCGTGTCCTCGAGGCGCTGGATCGTGGCCGTCGCGAGATCACCCGAGATGCGTCGGAGCCAGGCGAGCGTCGCAGCCTTGTCCATCGACGCCGGAGACGATGCGGTCACACCCGGCTCAGCTTTCGCCGCCGGCGTTTCCGCTCGTGCCGGCGTTCACGTTGTGCAGGTCGTACTTCACGATCGCCTGAGCGATGACCGAGCGGTCGACCTTGCCCTGATCGGCCAGACCCTGCAGGGCGCGGACGACCATGGACGGACCGTCGATCTTGAAGAAGCGACGGGCGGCCGCACGCGTGTCGGCGAAACCGAAACCGTCGGCGCCGAGCGTGTAGAAGTCGCCCGGAACCCACTGACGGATCTGGTCCTGCACAGCGTGCATGTAGTCGCTCGTGGCGATGAACGGGCCCTCGGCCGACTGCAGCTTCTGCGTCAGGTACGCGACCTGCGGCTCCTCCTCCGGGTGGAGGAAGTTGTGTTCGTCGGCGGCGAGGCCGTCGCGGCGCAGCTCGTTCCAGCTGGTGACGGACCAGACGTCGGCGACGACGCCCCAGTCGCTCTGGAGCAGCTCCTGGGCCTCGATCGCCCACGGCACGCCGACACCGGACGCGAGCAGCTGCACGCGGGGTCCGTCGCCGGTGCCCTCGGAGACGCGGTGGATGCCCTTGAGGATGCCGTCGACATCCACGTCCTCGGGCTCCGCCGGCTGCTTGAGGGGCTCGTTGTACACCGTGAGGTAGTACATGACGTCGGGGTCGGGGTGCGATCCGCCGTACATCCGCTCGATTCCGGCCTGGACGATGTGCGAGACCTCGTAGCCGTAGGCGGGGTCGTAGCTGATCGTCGCCGGGTTCGTCGATGCGAGCAGCGGCGAGTGGCCGTCGGCGTGCTGCGTGCCCTCACCGGTCAGCGTCGTGCGGCCTGCCGTCGCTCCGATCACGAAGCCGCGGGCCATCTGGTCGGCGGCGGCCCAGAAGGCGTCGCCGGTGCGCTGGTAGCCGAACATCGAGTAGAAGATGTAGACCGGGATCAGCGGCTCGCCGTGCGTGGAGTACGCGGTGCCGGTCGCGGTGAACGCGGCCGTGGCGCCTGCTTCGTTGATGCCGACGTGCATGATCTGGCCCTGCGGGCTCTCCTTGTAGGCCAGGAGCAGCTCGCGGTCGACGGCCGTGTAGTTCTGGCCGTTCGGGTTGTAGATCTTCGCGGTCGGGAAGTACGCGTCCATTCCGAACGTGCGCGCCTCGTCGGGGATGACCGGGACGATCCGCTCGCCGAAGCCCTTGACCCGCATGAGGTCCTTGAGCATCCGGACGAACGCCATCGTCGTGGCGACCTCCTGGTTGCCCGAGCCCTTCTTCGGGAACGCGTAGTCCTTGTCCTCGGGGAGGGCGAGGTCCACGTGCGTGGAGCGGCGCTCTGGGAGGAACCCGCCGAGTTCGCGACGACGCTCGAGCATGTACTGGATCGTCTCGTCCTGCGCACCGGGGTGGAAGTACGGCGGCTGGTACGGGTTCTCCTCGAGCTGCGCGTCCGTGATCGGGATCTGCATGGTGTCGCGGAAGAGCTTGAGGTCGTCCAGCGTCATCTTCTTCATCTGGTGGGTCGCGTTGCGGCCCTCGAAGTGCGGACCGAGGCCGTAGCCCTTGACGGTCTTGGCGAGGATGACCGTCGGCTGGCCTTTGTGCTCCATCGCGGCCTTGTACGCCGCGTACACCTTGCGGTAGTCGTGGCCGCCGCGGCGCAGCTTCCAGATCTGGTCGTCGGTGTAGTCCTTGACCAGGGCTGCGGTGCGCTCGTCGCGACCGAAGAAGTTCTCGCGCACGAACGCGCCGTTCTCGGCCTTGTAGGTCTGGTAGTCGCCGTCGGGGGTGACGTTCATGAGGTTCAGCAACGCGCCCTCGGTGTCGCGGGCGAGCAGTTCGTCCCACTCGCGGCCCCAGACGACCTTGATGACGTTCCAGCCCGCGCCGCGGAAGTACGACTCGAGCTCCTGGATGATCTTGCCGTTGCCGCGGACCGGTCCGTCCAGGCGCTGCAGGTTGGCGTTGATCACGAAGGTGAGGTTGTCCAGGCCCTCGTTGGCCGCGACCTGGAGCTGGCCGCGCGATTCGACCTCGTCCATCTCGCCGTCGCCGAGGAATGCCCACACGTGCGAGTCGGCGACGTCCTTGATGCCGCGGTTGGCGAGGTACTTGTTCGTCATCGCCTGGTAGATCGCGTTGATGGGGCCGAGGCCCATCGACACGGTCGGGAACTGCCAGAACTCACGCATCATCCGCGGGTGCGGGTACGAGGGCAGGCCGTTGGGCGCACCGGACTTCTCCTGGCGGAACGCGTCGAGCTGAGCCTCGGTCAGGCGGCCCTCGAGGAACGCACGGGCGTACATGCCGGGGGACGCGTGGCCCTGGTAGAAGATCTGGTCTCCGCCGGAGGGGTGGTCCTGTCCGCGGAAGAAGTGGTTGTGGCCGACCTCGTACAGCGAGGCAGCCGACGCGTACGTGGAGATGTGTCCGCCGACCCCGATGCCGGGGCGCTGGGCGCGGTGCACCGTGATCGCCGCGTTCCAGCGGATCCAGTGGCGGTAGCGGCGCTCGAGCTCCTCATCGCCTGGGAACTCGGGCTCGTTCTCCGATGCGATGGTGTTGATGTAGTCCGTGGTCGGAACCATCGGGACGTTCAGGTGCAGCTCCTTGGAGCGCTTGAGCATGCTGAGCATGATCTCGCGGCCACGGCCATGGCCCTTCGCGTCGACGAGCTCGTCGAGCGACTGCTGCCATTCGCCGGTCTCTTCCGGATCGCTGTCGAGGGGGCCCTGGGAGTACGGATCCTGATCGTGGACGGTCACGTGGAGCCTTTCGTCAAGCTGGCAGGTCTTGCCAAGGAAACGGGAAGCGACGCGGGGGAGTGTTGTCGTCTCCGCACAACGCGCGCTGTTCTCAGCCTATCCCTCTTCGCCGCTCGCGTCGCGCACGAAGACGCGCCGCTAGACTGGACGGGTCAGGGCCTTTAGCTCAGCTGGTAGAGCGCCACGTTTACACCGTGGATGTCGTCGGTTCGATCCCGGCAGGGCCCACCTCTTCGGATCCTCAGGACTCCTCGTGCGTGCGCGGATCCGCGTCGAACAGACGGCCGTCCGGGCGCCCCAGCGCGGTGATCGCCTCGACCTCCGCGTCGCCCAGCACGACGGATGCCGCGGCGAGGTTCGCCTTCTGGTGCTCGAGTGACGACGCCTTCGGGATCGCGACGCTGCCCCGTGCCACATGCCAGGCGAGGACTGCCTGAGCGGGGGCGATGTCGTGTGCGCGTGCGACCTCGACGATCACCGCCTCGTCGAGCAGTGCCTTCGCCCGACCGATCGGACTCCACGCCTCGGTGATGATGCCGTGCTCGCGGTGATACTCCAGCTGCTCGGTCTGCGGGAAGTACGGGTGCAGCTCGATCTGGTTGACCACCGGCAGCACGCCCGTCTCGCGCTCGAGGCGCTCGAGGTGCTCGGGGAGGAAGTTCGACACGCCGATCTGGCGCACGGTGCCGCGCTCCTGTGCTTCGACGAGAGCGGCCCACGCCTGGACGTACTCGTCCTGGATCGGGTTCGGCCAGTGGATCAGATGCAGGTCCGTCGCATCCAGGCCGAGACGGAAGCGGCTCTCCTCGATGCTCCAGCGCGCCTTCTCGGACGGGTGGTGGCGCCCTGGCAGCTTCGTCGTGACGATCACCTCGGCACGATCGGTGGCGGCATCCGCGACGCCGCGTCCCACCGTGCCCTCGTTCTCGTAGTTGAAGGCGGAGTCGACCAGACGGTAGCCCGCGTCGATGCCGGCCGCGATCGCCGCCGCCCCGGCGTCGCCGTTGAGCCTGTAGGTGCCGAGGCCGATCGCCGGAAGGGTGAAGCCGTTGTGCGCGGTGCGGAGGGGGAGAGCGGTCATCCTCACAGCGTACGGCCCCGTCCGCACGGGGCATGTCCGCACGGGGCATGATGGACGCATGCGCTGCCCCTGCACGTCCGGTGACACCTATGACGGATGCTGCGGCCCGATCCTGTCCGGCGCGATCGCCGCGCCCACAGCCGTACGCCTGATGCGCTCGCGCTTCACGGCGTTCGCGACCGGCGACGCCGAGCATCTGCTGCGCTCCTGGCATCCCTCGACGAGGCCGGCCGGACTCGATCTCGACCCCGAGATGCGCTGGAGACGGCTCGACATCCTCGACACCGTCGCCGGAGGTCCTTTCGACGCGGAGGGGATCGTGGAGTTCGAAGCGTTCTTCCGTGAGGACGGCGCGCCGGGCTCGATGCGCGAGCGGAGCTGCTTCGTCCGCGAGAACAGGACGTGGCTGTACCTGGACGGTAGATTGGACGTGTGAACGCCAGCCCCGAGCACCAGCGCATCCTCCTCGACGTCGCCGAACTCGACCGACGCCTCGAGCAGGCCGAGAAGCAGCGGACGACCCCGGCGCAGGGCGCCAGGATCAACGAACTCGCCAAGGAGCGTCAGGAGCAGCTGCGCGAGCTGACAGCCCTCACCGGCAGCCGCGAAGACATCCGCACGGAACTGACCAGGCTCGAGTCCGACGTCAAGGTCACCGAGCAGCGGCGCACGCGCGACACCGAGCGCCTGGCGGCATCCACGAATCCGAAGGACGCGCAGGCGCTCGAGCACGAGCTCGCCAGCCTCGCGCGCCGCATCAGCGACCTCGAGGACTCCGAGCTCGACGTCATGGGACGCCTCGAGGAGGCCGATGCGGCCGTCGCCGCCCAGCAGGCCCTCATCGACACGACCACCGCCGAGGGACAGCAGCTCACCGCGGCGGCCAAGGCGCAGATCGCCGCCGCCACCACCGAGATCGAGCAGCTCACGCGGGACCGCGAGGCCGTGACGGCGGATGTGCCCGCCGATCTCCTGGCCGAGTACACCCGCCGTGCCTCGCGCGGCATCGGCGTCGGACTGCTCCGGCGCGGCACGTGCGAGGGCTGCCGCATGATGCTCTCCGGGACGCACCTGGGCGAGATCCGCCAGGCCGCCGCGGACGCCGTGATCTCGTGCCCGGAGTGCGGCGCGATCCTCGTGCGCACCGACGAATCCGGGCTGTGAGCGGCGAGCCGGCAGCCGATCAGCGGATCCTGCTGGCACAGACCGAGACGGGCTTCGTCGCCGTGCCCCTGACCTCGGGCGGTGCGGAGGGAGAGAGCACCGATCTCACCGCAACGGACGCCGCGGGGTGGGTCGCCGAGGTCGAGGAGCTCCGGCGTCCGCGATGGGTCATCCGCAGCGCACGCGACCTCTACCCGCGACTGCTCGCGGCCGGTGTCCGCCTGACGCGCACGCACGACCTCGTGCTGTGCCACGCGATCCTCCGCGACACGGACGTCGTCGCCCGCCCGCTCGCCCCGTCCGAGGACTGGATCCCGCGCGAGCCGGACACGGCGGAGCCGGCCCTGTTCGATGCCGATGAGCGAGGCGGGCCGATGCCGATCGCCGAACTCGTGGCGCAGTACCGGGAGCAGGTGCGGGTGATCGAATCCGATCGGACGGGCCGGCTCGCGCTGCTGTGCGCCGCGGAATCCGCCGGTGGCCTCATCGCTGAGGAGATGCGTGCGGCGGGTCTGCCCTGGGACGCCGACGAGCACGACCGCATCCTCACCGAGGTTCTCGGTGCGCGACCCGCGGGAGGCGGGATGCCCGCGCACATGCTCGCGCACGCCGAGGCGGTGCGGTTCCATCTCGGTGCCCCCGGCCTGCACCTCGACAGCCACCCGAAGCTCCTGCGTGCCCTGCACCGCGTCGGCGTCAACGTCGAGTCGACGAGCCAGTGGGAGCTCGGCGAGATCTCGCATCCGGTGATCGCCCCGCTGCTGGCCTACAAGAAGCTCTCGCGCCTGATGAGCGCGAACGGCTGGGCGTGGCTGGCCGAATGGGTGCGCGACGGACGCTTTCGCCCCGTATACATCCCCGGCGGCGTCGTCACCGGTCGCTGGGCGTCGTCGGGCGGGGGAGCGCTGCAGGTGCCGCGCATCCTGCGGCCCGCCGTCCGCGCCGACCCCGAATGGACGCTCGTGGTCGCCGATGTCGCTCAACTCGAACCCCGGATGCTCGCGGCGATGTCGTCCGACCGTGCGATGGCGGAGGCAGCGCGGGGACAGGATCTCTACGCCGGCGTCGTGGCGTCCGGAGCGGTCGCCACCCGTGAAGAGGCCAAGTACGCCGTGCTCGGCGCTATGTACGGCGCGACCACGGGGGACAGCGGCAGGCTCGTGCCGCGGCTGCGCAAGGTCTACCCGCGAGCCATGCACCGTGTCGATGAGGCCGCGCGCATCGGCGAGGACGGCGGCGTCGTCTCGACCTGGCTCGGTCGGTCGTCACCGCGGCCGGATGCCGGCTGGCAGGCTCAGCAGGCCGCGGCCACGGCGGCCGACGCGGCTCTCGGCGACGTGAAGCGCGCCCGGGCCAGGGCTCGTGATCGTGGTCGCTTCACCCGCAACTTCGTCGTGCAGGGAACGGCTGCGGAGTGGGCTCTGATCTGGCTCGCCGAGATCCGGCATCGGCTGCGACAGCTCCCCGATGCGGCGTCGCCGGTGCCGGCATCCGGGCCGTTCGCGCGGCAGGCGCATCTGGCGTTCTTCCTGCACGACGAGGTCATCCTGCATGTGCCGCAGGAACAGGCGGATGCCGCGGCATCCGCCGTGCGCGAGGCGGCGGCCGTCGCGACTCGCCGTCTGTTCGGCGACTTCCCGATCGATGTGCCCCTCGATCTGAAGATCGTGCGGACCGCCGAGAAGTAGACTGGCTGTGCGAATGGGGCGGCTGGACGGTCGCGTTGCGGGCAACCGCACCGAGGAACGTCCGGGCTCCGCAGGGCAGGACGGTGGGTAACGCCCACCCGGAGTGATCCGCGAGAAAGTGCCACAGAGAGCAGACCGCCTCCGCGCTTCGGCGCGCGGGGTAAGGGTGAAAGGGTGGAGTAAGAGACCACCGGGGGCCGTGGTGACACGGCCTGCCAGGTAAACCTCGTCCGGAGCAAGGTCAGACAGAGGATGATGACGCGGCTCGCCGAGTCCTCGGGTAGACCGCTGGAGCGGCACGGCAACGTGTCGCCGAGAGAGATGGCCGTCGAAGGGATGCCCCGAGAGGGGCCCCGGAACAGAACCCGGCGTACAGGCCGCCCCATTCGCACCCACACCGCAAGGCCGCGCCGAGACTGCGCCGAATCGGCGCAGTCTCGGCGCGGCCTTGCAGGTTGGAGGGTCAGTCGCCCGCGAGGGAGGCTGCGCCGATGATGCCGGAGTTGTTGCGGTGGATGGCCGGCACGATCGGAGTGTTCAGCTCCAGCAGCGGCAGGAAGTCGTCGGCGTTCTTGGAGACGCCGCCGCCCACGACGAACAGGTCGGGGCTGAACAGGAACTCGATGTGCGAGTAGAACGCCTGGAGGCGCTCCGCCCACTCGGCCCAGCTGAGGCCTTCGCGCTCGCGCGCCGACGTCGCCGCCCACTGCTCGACGGACTCGAACTCGCGGAAGTTGAGGTGTCCGAGCTCGGTGTTGGGAAGGAGCACGCCGTCGTAGATGAACGCCGAGCCGATGCCCGTGCCGAGCGTCGTCATCAGGGTCAGGCCGCGGACATCCCGCGCAGCGCCGTGCCGCGCCTCCGCGACTCCAGCCGCATCGGCGTCGTTGACGAAGACGATGTTGCGCTCGAGGCCGTCGCGGAAGAAGCGCTCGGCGTCGAAGTCCAGCCACTGCTTCGAGACGTTCGCCGCGGACAGCGTCTTGCCGCGCTTGACGATCGCGGGGAAGGCGACGCCGAGCGGCATCGCGGTCTTGACGTCGAGCTTCTCGAGGACGGTCTTCACGGCCGTGAGCACGTCCTCTGGGGACGCGCCCTCAGGGGTGGGGACGCGCACGCGGTCCGACGCCATCGTGCCGTGCTCGAGGTCGACGATTCCTGCCTTGATGCCTGTGCCGCCGATGTCGACGCCAATCGCTTTTGCCATGGTGAATAGCCTAGCCAGAGCCGGCGGCGCCACTAGGATCGTGACGAAGCCTTTACGAAGGGATTTGCCATGACTCGGGGAGAAGATTCGTACATGTCGAGCGGTGAGCGCAAGTACTGGTACAACACGACCTCGGGCGAGGTCGAGTACGGGTACATCTCGCCGTCCGTCGACCGTGTCGGTCCGTTCGACACCGCCGAGGCGGCGGCGAACGCGATGCAGACCCTGCGCGAGCGCTCGGAGGCGTGGGCCGTCGAGGAGCGCATCGACGACGACTGGCGCAAGGCCACCGATGTGGACGGGAAGTAGCAGCGCCCCATGAGCATGGACAAGCAGCGGGACTTCGTTCTCCGCACCATCGAGGAGCGCGGCGTCAAGTTCGTCCGACTCTGGTTCACCGACGTGATCGGCACGCTCAAGTCGGTGGCGATCGCCCCGGCCGAGGTCGAGGGCGCCTTCGCGGAGGGCATCGGCTTCGACGGCTCGGCGATCGAGGGTCTGACGCGCACGTACGAGTCCGATCTTCTCGCCCAGCCCGACCCGACCACGTTCCAGATCCTGCCGTGGCGGGGCGAGATCGACCCGACCGCGCGCATGTTCTGCGACCTGACCACCCCCGACGGTCAGCCCGCGGTGGCCGACCCCCGCAACGTGCTCAAGCGCACGCTCGCGAAGGCCGCGGATGCCGGGTTCACGTTCTACACGCACCCCGAGATCGAGTTCTACCTGCTGAAGTCGTCGGTCATCGGCCCCGAGGGCCCCGTCCCCGTCGACTCCGCCGGCTACTTCGACAACGTGCCAGGCGGCACAGCGCACGACTTCCGCCGCCGCTCGGTGCGGATGCTCGAGGACCTCGGCATCTCCGTCGAGTACAGCCACCACGAGGGCGGGCCCGGTCAGAACGAGATCGACCTCCGCTACGCCGACGCACTGACGACGGCCGACAACGTCATGACCTTCCGCACCGTGGTCAAGGAGGTCGCGATCGAGCAGGGCGTCTACGCCACGTTCATGCCCAAGCCGATGAGCGACCAGCCGGGCAGCGGCATGCACACGCACATGTCGCTGTTCGAGGGCGACCAGAACGCCTTCTGGGAGGAGGGCGCCGAGTACCAGCTCTCCAAGGTCGGCAGACACTTCATCGCCGGTCTCCTCCGGCACGCGCACGAGATCTCGGCCGTGACCAACCAGTTCGTGAACTCGTACAAGCGGCTGTGGGGCGGCGACGAGGCGCCGAGCTTCGTCACGTGGGGTCATGCCAACCGCTCCGCGCTCGTCCGCGTGCCGATGTACAAGCCGAACAAGAGCCAGTCCTCGCGTGTCGAGTACCGCGCACTGGATTCGGCTGCGAACCCGTATCTCGCCTACGCGCTCCTGCTGGCCGCCGGCCTCAAGGGCATCGAGGACGAGTACGAGCTGCCCGCAGAAGCCGAGAACAACGTGTGGTCGCTCAGCGATGCCGAGCGCCGGGCGCTGGGATACTCGTCGCTGCCGGCCAGCCTCGACCACGCGCTCGAGTACATGGAGGCGTCGGAGCTCGTCGCCGAGACTCTCGGCGAGCAGGTCTTCAACTACGTGCTGCTGAACAAGCGCAAGGAGTGGGAGGCCTACCGCGGGCAGGTCACGCCGTTCGAGCTCAAGAGCAACCTCGAGCTGCTCTGAGAGGATGGCTCGCTCGGAATCGGCGCTGTCGCGGTCTGCGCTGGCCAGGCTCGGCTTCACCGGGCTGAGCACCGGCGCCGAGGCAATCGACGACCTGTCGACGACGCTGGGCGTGGAACCTGCCGACCTCATCGACGGTGCAGTCGCCGCCGACCCCGATGCGGCGGTCGCCCGGATGCTGCGGATCGCGCGTCGTGCGACGAGTCCGCTCGCGGAGCTGCTCGCTGACGGACGCACGCGTCCGATCGCGTGGCGCGTGTTCGGCGCCTCGAACGGCCTGGCCGACTTCTTCCTGCGGCATCCGCACGAGCTCTCGATCCTCGCCGAGGTGGGTTCGCTCGTGCCCAGTGCGCCCGCGCTCAGCGAGCGGATGCTGGCAGCGGTGGGCGCAGTAGACGGGGTCGCATCCTCCGGTGACGAGTCGGCGTGGGTGGCCCTGCGGATCGCCTACCGCCGCGCGATCGCCGAGATCGCGGCCATCGACCTGTGCACCCCGGAGCCGGCATCCCGGATCGCCGCCATCTCGGCGGCCCTCGCCGATGCTGCGGGCGCAGCGCTCGAGGCGTCGCTGGCCGTGGCCCGCGTCCGGGTGTCATCGGCGTACCCGGCCGAGGACGTCGCGCGCACGCAGCTGGCGATCATCGGGATGGGCAAGGCCGGAGCGCGAGAGCTCAATTACGTCAGCGACGTGGACGTCATCTTCGTCGGGGGCAGCGTCGACGAAGAGGCCCTCGAGGAGGGCAGGGCGATCGACATCGCGACACGGCTCGCCCGCGAGACGATCAAGGGCATCTCCGGCATCGAGGTGGAGCCGCCGCTGTGGGAAGTCGATGCGAACCTGCGCCCGGAGGGCAAGCAGGGCGCACTCGTCCGGTCGCTCGGCTCGCACCTGGCCTATTACGACCGCTGGGCGAAGAGCTGGGAGTTCCAGGCGCTGCTGAAGGCCCGCCCGATCGCAGGCGACGAGGCGCTGGGAGCGGCGTACCTCGAAGCGGTGCAGCCCAAGATCTGGTCGAGCGCGGCGCGCGAGGACTTCGTCGACAGCGTGCAGCGGATGCGCGAGCGCGTGACCGAGCACGTCGACCCCGAGGATGCCCCGTTCCAGTTGAAACTCGGCATCGGGGGGCTGCGGGACATCGAGTTCACCGTGCAGCTGCTGCAGCTCGTCCACGGTCTGACGGACGAGACGATCCGCACCCGCGGCACGCTCGAGAGCCTCGACGCGCTCGTCGCCGGCGGGTACATCGGCCGCGCGGACGCCGCGACGTTCGCGGCCGACTACCGCACGCTGCGTCTCATGGAGCACCGGGCTCAGCTGAAGGACCTCACGCGCACGCACCTGATGCCGCGCACGCCGGAGGGACAGCGGGAGCTCGCGCGTGCCACGGGCCTGGCCGACACGGCCGAAGGCATCTGGAGCCTGTGGGAGCAGGTGCGCCGCGAAGTCCGCGACATCCACACCCGGCTGTTCTACCGGCCGCTGCTCAGCGCCGTGGCGGCTCTGCCGGAGGGGGAGAGGACCCTGTCGACCGAGCAGGCGCACGACCGCCTCGCCGCGATCGGCTTCCGCGATCCCGCCGGCGCGCTGCGGCACATCGGGGCGCTCACGTCCGGGATCAGCCGCAAGGTCACGATCCAGCGGCATCTCATGCCGGTCATGGTCCGCTGGTTCGCCGACGGCAGCGACCCCGACTACGGGCTGCTCGCGTTCCGCCGCATCAGCGAGCGCCTGGGCGACACGTCGTGGTTCCTGCGGATGCTGCGCGACTCCGCCGGAGCGGCCGAGAGCCTCACCATGCTGCTGGCGTCGTCGCGGTACATCGGAGAGCTCCTCGAGGGCATCCCCGAGTCGGTCGCCTGGCTGGACAGCACCGATCGGCTGCGGCCCAGGAGCCCCGAGAAGCTCGACGAGGAGGCGCGCGCGATCCAGACCAGGCACGCCTCGGTGACCTCGGCCCTGAAGGCGGTGCGGGCACTGCGACGGCGTGAGCTGCTGCGGACCGCGATGGGCGGGGTCCTCGACGTCATCACGATCGAAGAGGTCGCTGCGGCCCTCACCTCCATCACCGAGGCGACGATCCAGGCGGCGCTTCGAGCCGTGCGTCGCGAGGTCGTCCCGCCCGAGGACGACGCGTTCGAGTTCGCGATCATCGGGATGGGCCGGTTCGGTGGCGCCGAGCTCGGATTCGGGTCGGATGCCGACATCCTCTTCGTCTACGACGCCGCGGATGTGGCGCCCGAGAGGGCGCAGCAGTTCGCGACGCAGATCGTCGCAGGGCTCCGCGAGCACCTCACCGACAACCGCGTGCCGCTCGACCTGGACGCCGACCTGCGGCCGGAGGGCCGGAGCGGGCCCGTCGTGCGCTCTCTGGGCGCGTACACGGAGTACTACCGCCGGTGGTCGGTGTCGTGGGAGGCCCAGGCGCTCCTGCGCGCGCGAGGGGTCGCCGGCAGCGAAGGACTCATCGCGCGGTTCATGGCCATGGCGGACAGCATCCGCTATCCCGCCGAGGTCGACGATCAGGGCGTGCGCGAGATCAAGCGCATCAAGGCACGCGTCGAGGGCGAGCGCCTGCCGCAGGGTGCCGATCCGCATCGGCACCTCAAGCTCGGGCCCGGTGGCCTGAGCGACGTGGAGTGGCTCGTGCAGCTCATCCAGTTGCAGCATGCGCACAGTGTTCCCGCGCTGCGCACGACGTCCACCTTCGGGGCTCTGGAGGCCTCCGTCGCTGCGGGGCTCATGGATGAGACGGATGCGGAGCTGCTGCGTGAGGCCTGGCGCCTCGCGTCGCGACTGCGCTCGGCGATCACGCTGCAGACGGGAAGGACCAGCGACGTCCTCCCCTGGGACCGGCGGGAGCTCGATGCGCTCGGACGGCTGCTCGGGTATCCCGAGCGCTCGGCGAGCGCCGTGGAGGAGGACTATCTCGGGACGACGCGCCGTGCGCGCCGTGTCTTCGAGCAGTTGTTCTACGGTTGAGCACATGACTGCGCACTCCTACGGCATCGTGTGGAACCCTTCGAAGATCGACGAGGACACTCTCAGGGCGGCGGTCGCCGATCATCTCGGCGATGACGTGCGCTGGTGGGAGACCAGCGAGGAGGACCCGGGACGCGGAATGGCCGAGTACGCCGCCGCGGACGGATGCTCCACGGTGATCGCCGTCGGCGGCGACGGCACCGTGCGCGCGGTCGCCGAGGCCCTCGCCGGGACGGACGCGGCGCTGGGCATCGTCCCGCAGGGAACGGGCAACCTGCTCGCGCGCAACCTCGAGGTGCCGCTGGATGACATCCCGGCCGCCCTGCGGCGGATCGCACAGGGCGACGAGCGTCGGATCGACCTCGGGTGGGTGCGTCACGGCGACGAGGACGAGCGCGCGTTCGCCGTCATGGTCGGCTTCGGCGTCGACGCGCAGATGCTCGTCGAGACCGACGACGACCTCAAGAGCAAGGCCGGCTGGCTCGCGTACGTCGAGGCCATGGGGCGCGCGATGGCCGGCACGGAGATGACCGACGTGTCGGTCACGATCGACGACGACGAGCCGCGGGAGGTGCGCGGACACACGATGCTGATCGGGAACTGCGGCATGGTCCAGGGCGGTCTGCGCCTGCTGCCGGATGCGAAGCTCGACGACGGCCGCCTGGATCTGCTGCTGGTGAGCTCGGAGGGCGCGCTCCAGTGGATCGATACGGTCCGCTCCGTCGTGTGGGAGAACGGCATCCGCCGCCTTCTCACCGGGGGCGAGTCCGCCGTGAGCACGGACTCGACGCACTTCCACACGGCCGAGCGCGTGCGGGTCGAGCTGGCGCGGCCTCAGCAGTTCGAGATCGACGGCGAGGAGGTCGGAGAGGTCTCGGCGTTCGAGGTCCGGGTGCAGGCAGGCGCGCTGCGCGTGCTCTGAGACGCGCAGAGGCCGCCCCGATCGAACCGGGGCGGCCTCTGCGCTGATCGGGCGTCAGACGCCGAAGTAGAGCTCGTACTCGAACGGGTGCGGACGCTGGGCGATCGGGAGGATCTCGTTCTCGATCTTGTACGAGATCCAGGTCTCGATGAGCTCCTCGGTGAACACGCCGCCCTCGGTGAGGAACGCGTGGTCCTCGCGCAGGGCCTCCAGGGAGTCCAGCAGCGAGTTCGGCACCTGCGGGATGTTCTTGGCCTCCTCGGGCGGCAGCTCGTAGAGGTCCTTGTCGACCGGCTCGTGGGGTTCGATGCGGTTCTTGATCCCGTCCAGGCCGGCCATGAGCTGCGCGGCGAACGCGAGGTACGGGTTGCCCGAGGCATCCGGAGCGCGGAACTCGATGCGCTTGGCCTTCGGGTTCGAGCCGGTGATCGGGATGCGGATGGCCGCGGAGCGGTTTCCGGCTGAGTAGACGAGGTTGACCGGGGCCTCGAAGCCCTTCACCAGACGGTGGTAGCTGTTCAGGGTCGGGTTGGTGAAGGCGAGCAGCGCCGGGGCGTGCTTGAGGATGCCGCCGATGTACCAGCGGGCGATGTCGCTGAGCTGGCCGTAGCCGGCCTCGTCGTAGAAGAGCGGCTTGCCGTCGTTCCACAGCGACTGGTGCGTGTGCATGCCGGAGCCGTTGTCGCCGTAGAGCGGCTTGGGCATGAAGGTCGCGACCTTGTCCCACTGCTCGCACGTGTTCTTGACGATGTACTTGAACTTCAGGATGTCGTCCGCCGAGTGCACCATCGTGTCGAAGCGGTAGTTGATCTCCTGCTGACCGGCCGTTCCCACCTCGTGATGCGAGCGCTCCAGGACGAAACCGGCGTCGATGAGCTTCAGCGTGATGTCATCGCGCAGATCGGCCGTCTTGTCGACGGGGGAGACGGGGAAGTAGCCGCCCTTGTACGGGGTCTTGTTGGCGAGGTTGCCGCCCTCCTCCTCGCGGCCGGTGTTCCACGCGGCCTCCTCGGAGTCGACCTTGTAGAAGCTCTCGCCGGCGGTCACCGAATAGCGCACGTCGTCGAAGATGTAGAACTCCGCCTCGGGGGCGAAGAACGCGGTGTCGGCGATGCCGGTGGATGCGAGGTACTTCTCGGCCTTCTTGGCGACCTGACGCGGGTCCTTCGAGTAGATCTCACCGGTGCGCGGGTTGTAGATGTCGAAGATCATCACGAGGGTCTTCGCCTCGCGGAACGGGTCGAGATAGGCGGTCGACACGTCGGGGATCAGCTGCATGTCCGATTCGTGGATGCTGGCGAAGCCGCGGATCGAGGAGCCGTCGAACAGCTGACCATCGGTGAAGAACGCCTCATCGACGGTCGATGCCGGGATGTTGAAGTGCTGCTGCACCCCCGGCAGATCGGTGAAACGAATGTCAAGGAATTTGACGTCGTTCTCCTTGATGTAGCTCAGCACCTCGGACGAATCGGTGAACATGTATCACTCCTGGATGACGCGGATCGGGGCCTTCAGGCCTGCCTGAACAGTAGGGCGAGGGGATTTCCCTCCCGTGTCCGCTTTGTTTCGGCCATGTTACAGACCGCCGATAGGATCGATCTGTGGCTGACCCGGTGAACACGTACCCAGGAGAGCGTCTCGGCTACCCCGCGGAGGGCCCGGGAAGCATCGCTCGGATCGGTCGCCGAATCGGCGCCCTGGCCATCGACTGGGCCGCTGCGGTGGTCATCTCGATCGCGTTCTTCCAGTACGACTCGCTGGCGACGCTCCTGATCTTCGTCGTGGTGCAGATCCTCTTCATCCCGACACTCGGCGGCAGCCCCGGTCACCGCATCCTCGGCATGCGACTGGTGCTTGTCAACGGCGCCTGGGTGGGGCTCTGGCGGCCCATCGTGCGCACGGTCCTGCTGGCCCTCGTCATCCCGGCCGTGATCTGGGACGCCGATCAGCGGGGCCTGCACGACAAGGCCGTCGGAACGGCCCTCATCAGGGCGTGATCCCTGAGCCTGTCGAGGGGCTCACACGCGTCCGCGGTTCCGGCGGCGCATCTCCTTCGGAGCGCGTCCGCCCAGGAACGAACGGGCGGGGTCCACGATGAATCCGCGGCGGAGCGCCTCGCGACCGATGAGCATCCGGAATCCCATCTCGTCGCGCTTGCTGAGCGTGACCTCCGAGACCACGAGCTGGTCGACGATGCGGATCGCGAGGAGCACGACCAGGCGCTCCTGAGCATGCCCCGAGGAGCTGCGCACCTCCCGGCGGTCGTGGATGGGGCACTCGACGATCGTGGCGTCCGCGTTCGTGTCCTGCCAGGGGTTCACGCGGAACCGCACCCAGGCCTCGCCCTCGCGCTCGAACTCGACCACGTCGAACGCGTGCAGCGATGAGGTGCGCGCGCCGGTGTCGATCTTCGCTTTGATCCAATCGACGCCGGCGTCGGGCAGGCTCACCCATTCACGCCACCCCGTAAGAGTGTTTGAATGAGATGTCTTAACCACGCGATACATCTTGGCAGGAAAACCACGTGAAGCTCGCCGTACTCTCCCGCGCCCCCCAGGCATACTCCACGCAGCGGCTGCGCGCAGCCGCACTGCAACGCGGACACCACGTGAAGGTGCTCAACACGCTCAAGTTCGCGATCGACCTCACCGCGGATGAGCCCGATCTGCATTTCCGCGGCAAGCCGCTCAGCGACTACGACGCGATCCTTCCCCGCATCGGCAGCTCGATCACGTACTTCGGCACGGCGGTGGTGCGGCAGTTCGAGCAGATGGACGTCTACACTCCGAACACGGCCAACGGCATCTCCAGCGCACGCGACAAGCTGCGGGCGAGTCAGATCCTCTCCCGGCACAACATCGCGATGCCGGCGACGGCTTTCGTCCGCAACCGCGCCGATGTGCGCCCGGCGATCGAACGCGTGGGCGGCGCTCCTGTTGTCATCAAGCTGCTCGAGGGCACCCAGGGCATCGGCGTGATCCTCGCCCCGCAGGTGAAGGTCGCCGAGGCGATCATCGAGACGCTGCACTCGACCAAGCAGAACGTGCTGATCCAGAAGTTCATCTCCGAGAGCCGCGGCCGCGACATCCGCGCGCTCGTGGTCGGTGACCGCGTCGTTGCAGCCATGCGCCGGGTGGCGGCCGGAGACGAGTTCCGCTCGAACGTCCACCGCGGCGGCAGTGTCGAGGCCGTGCAGCTCGACCCGGTCTACGAGCAGGCGGCCGTCCGCTCGGCGCAGATCATGGGTCTGCGCGTCGCTGGCGTCGACATGCTCGAAGGCGACGACGGGCCCCTCGTGATGGAGGTCAACTCCTCACCCGGCCTGCAGGGGATCGAGCAGGCGACCAAGCTCGACGTCGCCGGCGCCATCATCGACTACATCGCGAACCAGGTCGCCTTCCCCGAGATCGATGTCCGGCAACGGCTGACGGTGTCGACCGGGTACGGCGTCGCAGAGCTGCTCGTGCACAACGCCGCCGAACTCGTCGGCAAGACGCTGGGGGAGTCAGGGCTGTGGGAGCGGGACATCACGGTGCTGACGCTGCACCGCGGCGTGAGCGTGATCCCGAACCCGCGCAAGCACGTGGTGCTGGAGGCGGACGACCGCCTGCTGTGCTTCGGCAAGCTCGACGAGATGCGCTCGATGATCCCCGAGCGCAGGCGCCGCCGCGCCAAGGTGCGCAGGCTCCCCAAGGAAGCGCTCAGCTGAGCGCAGTCTCGCTGGGCCCGTCGAGGCTCAGCGCGGACGCTGAGCGCGGACCTTGGTCGGGTCGATGCCCTTCGGGATGGGGAGGGAGCTCACCGACTGCGACACCGAGTCGATCCGGCGGATGACGGCCGCCATGGTCGTCTTGTCGATGGCGTTCGGCAGCTTCTTGATCGTCTTGGACAGGTCGGAGATCGACACGTCGTCGTCTCCGTGACCGACGTAGTAGACGTTCACGGGCACGCCGTTCGCCACGCGCTGCGCCTTGGACCGCTCCTCGTTGATGAGGCGGGTCAGGCGGCCACGGGCGCCCTCGCCGACGACGACGATGCCGCCGCGGCCGATCGCGCGGTACACGGCCTCCTGCGTCTTCGGGTTGATGCCGACCGGAGTGTCGGAGGCCTGCCACTTGCGGCCGAGGCTCGTGCTGAGGATGTGACCGGTCGCGCCGGGCATTCCGTCGATCTTCTGGTACATCGCCGTCGTCGACAGACGTGTCATGAGGAAGAGCGCGCCGAGCACGCCGACCATCAGACCCGTGATCGCCCAGAGGATGAGAGACCAGATCTGGAACGGCGGGATCAGGTAGCCGACGACGAGGCCGAGCAGGATGCCGGCGACGAGGATCGCGATCTGCACCCACGGCAGCCAGGGGTAGACCTCACGTGTGAACCGGAAGAGGGACTTGATCTGGGAGAAGAACCCAGGACGCTTTTCGGGTTCGGGAGCACGCTTAGCCATACCGACCAGGATACCGAGTCCGGGGCCGGCCCACGCGCGCGTTCGCGGGCGGCGCACTCGTTCTGCACCGGGCGCCGCGCCATGTGCGCTGTCCACATTCGTGGGGGTGGGCGTCGTGGCCGCCGGCGGGCTGCGGTTCGATGATGCGATGACCGAGATGGATGCCGACGCCGACCGCACCGGCCTCGTACCGGGGGCGCACCGACTGATCCGTGCGCTCCGCGGGAGTGAGGGGCCGTTCGAGGGCGCACTCGTGGGGCATGAGGACGGCGTCGCGGTGAGCGTCGACGTCGCAGAGCTGGCGGGGTGGGACGGGTGGGCCCGCTCCGGCGCCGATCACGTGTGCGGAGTGCTTGACGTGCGCCGCACACGCGACGGGCACGAAGCGCTTCTGCCATGGTGCACGCAGCGGGTCGAGGCGTTCCTCGGCAAGAGGCAGGCGGCAGGCGAGAAGCTGTCACCCGGCGAGATCGCCACGCTCGTGGCGAGCCTTCTGCGCGGCATCCGCGAACTCGGATCCGACGCGGAGGGCATCTGCGGCGACTGGTGGCTGACCGGCGAAGGACGGCCGCTGTTCGTGCAGGGCGAGGGCGGTGCGGCCAGGGCGCAGACGGCCGCGCTCCTCGACCGCGTCGGGGAGCACACCGCAGATCGCCCGACGATCAGGGTGATCGACGAGATGGCCGGTGCGCTGCGGGAACGTCGTCATCACGCAGACGACGAGATCCGTTGGGAACAGGAGCTCTTCGCGCAGGCGGCGCCCCGTGCGCTGCGTCTGGATGTGTTCGCCCCCGAACGCGCCCTCGACGTCGGAGCGCGCAGGGATGCCGGCCCGGCGACGGGTGGGAGGAGCGCCGTGCGGGTTCGGCACCGGCCGACGCGCGCGCATCCCTCGCCGTACCGCCGCCTCGTCGAGACGGCGCGAGCCGCCGCGCTGGGCGTCGTCGAACGGCTGTCTCTGCTCTTCACTCGCTTCCCCCGGCCCGGCTGGCGGACGCGCGGTAGGGCTCCTGCCCCTGCGCGGCGATCTCATCGACGCCCGCTGATGCTCGCTGTATCCCTCGCGGCCGTCGTGCTGATCGCCGGCCTGATGTGGCCGCAGGGAGAGGACACCGGGGCGGCGGAAGCCGCCCAGCACTCGGCGGACGTCGGTGGGACGGCACCCGAGCCGAGCGCTGGTCCCGCTCCGGACACCGCGGAGCCTGAAGGCGAACCCGAGACGGACGAACCCGAGACGGACGACTCCGAAGCACCGAAACCGGTCGACGACCCCGAGGACGCGCTGTCGGCCGTCCCCGCGATCCTCGATGCGCTCGAGACCTGCGCTGCGGCTGAGGTTGAGACATGTCCGTCAGCGCTGGGCGACGGGGTCGCCGCGCCGACGGACGGGCTGGCGGCGCAGGGAGCGGACGCCAGCACGGCGACACTGGTCGACGACTACGGGGATGTCGCCGTGGTGCGGCTCACCGCGACCGCGGCCGGATCCTCAGCAGCGGAGCAGATGCTCGTGCTCGAGCGCCGGGACGAGAAATGGCTGGTGCGCGACGTCTACGACGTCGCGCACCAGCCGGAATAGATGCTGAGCTGTGATCAGGCCCCGAGGTTGCCCGCGAAGTCCGCGGACTCGAGACGCTGCTTGATCGCACCGAGGAAGCGAGCGGCGTCCGCACCGTCGATGATCCGGTGGTCGTACGAGATCGCGAGGTACACGTACGAGCGGATCGCGATCGCGTCGACACCGTCGACCGTCACGACACCGGGACGCTTGAAGACCGTTCCGGTTCCGAGGATCGCGGACTGCGGCAGGAACACCAGCGGCGTGTCGAACAGCGCGCCGCGCGAACCCGTGTTCGTCACGGTGAAGGTGCCGCCGGCGAGCTCGTCGGGCTTGAGCTTGTTGTCGCGGGTGCGGGCAGCGAGATCGGCGATCTCGTGCGCGAGCTGGGCCAGGTTCTTCGTCGCCGCGTCGCGGACGACGGGAGTGAGCAGGCCGCGCTCGGTGTCGACGGCGATCGAGATGTTCTCGGTCGCCGGGTAGACGATGTTCTCGCCGTCGACGGTCGCGTTGATGATCGGGAATGCCTGCAGCGCCTCGGCGGCCGCGAGCGTGAAGAACGGCAGGAAGGACAGCTTGTCGCCGGTCTTCTTCTGGAAGTCGTCCTTGACGCTGGTGCGGTAGTTCGCGAGGGCCGTGACATCGACCTCGACGAAGGTCGTCAGCTGCGCCGTCTGCTGCATCGAGGCGACGGCGCGCTCGGCGACGACCTTGCGCAGACGCGACATCTTCTGCGTCGTGCCGCGCAGCGGCGAGACCTCGAGCGGGGCCGGAGCGGGCGCTGCGGCTGCGGCAGCGGGCGCGGCTCCCTTCGTCTCGGCGGCCTTGAGGACGTCCTCCTTGCGGATGCGTCCGCCGACGCCCGAACCGGTGACGGTTGCGAGATCGACGCCCTGCTGGGAGGCGAGGCGGCGCACGAGCGGCGTCACGTAGAGCGAGCCCTTGTCGTCGCCCGACGAAGCGGACTCCGCGGCGGGAGCCGCTGGGGCCGGTGCCGCGGGCGCGGCGGGTGCAGGAGCGGGCGCGGCGGGTGCAGGAGCGGGCGCGGCCGCTGCGGGTGCAGGAGCCGGCTCGGCTGCGGGAGCCGGCGAAGCTTCGGCGGCCGGGGCGGCCTCGGCAGCGGGCGCCGGAGCGGCGGGAGCCTCGGCAGCGGGCGCCGGAGCCTCAGCGGCGGGAGCCGCGGGTGCCGCGCCGGAGCCGACGCGAGCCAGAACGCCGCCGACCTCGACGGTCTCGTCCTCGCCAGCGACGATCTCCTGCAGGACGCCTGCGACCGGCGAGGGGATCTCGGTGTCGACCTTGTCGGTCGAGATCTCCAGCAGCGGCTCGTCGACAGCGACCTCATCGCCGACCTGCTTCAGCCAGCGGGTCACGGTGCCCTCGGTGACGCTCTCTCCGAGCTCCGGCAGGCGGATGTCGGTCGCGTCGCCGGACGGCGCGGCGGCAGGCACGGGCGCCTCCGCAGCAGGTGCCTCCGCGGCGGGGGCCGCCTCAACGGGCGCCTCCTGCGCAGGCGCGGCCTCGGCAGGTGCCTCTTCGGCGGCCGGCTCAGCGGCGGCCGGAGCATCCGAAGCCGGGGCAGCGGCGCTGCCGTCGCCGATACGGGCGAGAAGGGCCCCGACCTCGACGGTCTCGTCCTCGGCGACGAGGATCTCCTCGATCACGCCGCTGACAGGCGAGGGGATCTCGGTGTCGACCTTGTCGGTCGAGATCTCGAGCAGGCCCTCATCCGCCTGGACGGTGTCTCCGACCTGCTTCAGCCAGCGGGTGACCGTACCCTCTGTGACGCTCTCTCCGAGAGCGGGGAGGACCACGGATGTGCTCATGACGGAGTCTCCTTCAAGAATGTGAATGACGTGTTCAAGCTTAGTGACCCTGGCACCGGTTGGTGTCAGAGGGCGTGCAGTGGTTTTCCGGCGAGGGCGAGGAAGGCCTCGCCGAGCGCCTCGCTCTGGGTCGGGTGCGCGTGGACGAGCGGAGCGATGTCCTCGGGGTGGGCCTCCCACGCGACGGCCAGCTGACCCTCGGTGATCAGCTCGCCGACACGATCGCCGAGCAGGTGGACGCCGAGGACGGGGCCGTCCTTGAGGCGGACGACCTTGACGAGGCCCGCCGTTCCGATGATCTCGCTCTTGCCGTTGCCGGCGAGGTTGTACTCGTACGAGACGACGGCATCCGCGCCGTGCTCGTCGACGGCGGCCTGCTCCGTGACGCCCACCGAGGCGACCTCCGGGTTGCAGTACGTGATCTTCGGGATCTGCGACTCGGGGATCGGCGCAGGGGAGAGGCCGGCGATGCGTTCGGCGACCGCGATTCCCTGCAGGAATCCGCGGTGCGCGAGCTGCAGGCCCGGCACGATGTCGCCGACGGCCCACAGGTTCGGGACGCCGGTGCGCAACTCCTCATCGACGATCACGAAGCCGCGGTCGAGCGTGACGCCCGCCTCCTCGAAGCCCAGGTCCGCGGTCGCGGGGCCCCGCCCGACGGCCACGAGCAGGTAGTCGCCGGCGAACGTCTTGCCGTCCTCCAGCGTGACCGTGACGCTCTGGTCGTCCTGCGTCGCGGTCTGGAAGCGGGTGCCGAGCGAGTACTGGATGCCGCGGCGGCGGAACGCCCGCTCGAGCCCCTTGCTCAGGGCGATGTCCTCGTTGGGGACGAGGTGCGGCAGGGCCTCGATGATCGTCACCTCGGCGCCGAACGAGCGCCAGACACTGGCGAACTCGACGCCGATGACGCCTCCGCCGAGTACGAGGACGCGCTCGGGGACCACGTCGAGGGCCAGGGCCTGCTCGCTGGTGAGGATGCGCCCGCCGATGTCGAGCCCGGGCAGCGAGCGGCTGTACGACCCCGTCGCCAGCACGACGTCGGTGCCGGAGTACACGTCGTCGCCGACCGACACCGTTCGGTCGGCGTTCAACCGACCGGTGCCGGACACGGTCGTGATCCCGCGCGCCTTGATGAGGCCCTCGAGTCCCTTGTACTTCTTGGCGACGATGTTCTCGCGGTAGGTGCGGACCCCGGCGGCATCCACTCCGTCGAACGTCGCGCCGACGCCGACCGAAGCGGCATCGCGCACATGATCGGCGACCTCTGCCGCGTGGAGCAGCGCCTTGGTCGGGATGCAGCCGCGGTGCAGACACGTGCCGCCGACCTTGTCCTTCTCGATCAGGGCGACGCTCTTGCCGAGTTCGGCGGCCCGGAGCGCTGCGGCGTACCCGCCGCTGCCGCCGCCGAGGACGACGAGATCGAAGGTGTGCGTGGTCATCAGGCCTCCTTGGCGCGTGCTTCGGCGAACGCGACGAGCGAGCGGACGGTCGCGCCGGTCGCGCCCTTGTCCGTGAATCCGTAGGGGGAGCCGGCGTGCTCCGACGAGCCGGCGATGTCCAGGTGCACCCACGGGATGCGCGGGGCGTCCTCGGCCTCACCGGTGCGGCCGACGAAGCGCCGCAGGAAGAGGCCCGCGAACATCGAGCCGCCGGAGCGGTCGCCCATGTTGGCGTTGATCATGTCGGCGATGGGGCTCTCGAGCGAGTCCTCCATGTACTCCGGCAGCGGCAGCGCCCACGCGAGCTCGTCGGCCGACTCAGCGGCTGCCAGGTACTCGGCGACCGCATCGTCGTCGCCCATGACACCGGTGTGGCGGTGTCCCAAGGCCACGAGGATCGCGCCGGTGAGGGTGGCGACGTCGAAGATCACGTCGGGATTCTCGCGGCTGGCCGACACGAGCCCGTCGGCGAGGACCAGCCGGCCCTCGGCGTCCGTGTTGAGCACCTCGACGGTCTGGCCGTCCAGCATGCGCAGCACGTCACCGGGCCTGGTCGCACTGCCCGAGGGCATGTTGTCGGTGATGCACATCCACGCCGTCACGCGGACGGGGAGCTTCAGCTCGGCGATCGCGCGCAGTGCGGCGAGGACGGTCGCCGATCCCGCCATGTCGAACTTCATGCCGACCATGGAGGCTGCGGGCTTGAGGGAGAGCCCGCCGGTGTCGAACGTGATGCCCTTGCCGACGAGGGCGATGTGGGTCGTGGCGCCGGCAGGGGAGTAGTCGAGGTGGACGACCCGCGGCGGGCGGTCGGAGCCCTGCGCGACGCCGAGCACGCCGCCGAATCCCTGCTCGGCGAGCATCTGCTCGTCGAGGACGTCGACGGAGACGTCGAGATCTGCGACGGCATCCACCGCGCTCTGGGCGAGATCAGCCGGGCTCTGCCACTCGGCGGGGACCGAGACGAGGTCCTTCACGAGCCCGAGCGCGTCCCCGAGCACGCGGGCGCGCTCGATGTCGGCCGCTGTGATCGAGGAGCTGTGCACGGTGACGGACTCGGCGCGGCTCTTGCCGGGCTTCGCGCGGTAGCCGTCGAAGCGGTAGCCGCCGTAGACAGCCCCCTCGGCCGCGGCAGGAGCGAAATCGTCGAGCGGTGCGGCGACCGCCAGGGCGACATCGGCGAACCCGGTGAGCGAGCGCAGCGCCGTGCCGGCGGCATCCCTCACGGATGCGGCGTCCGCGGTCTTGCCCGCGCCGACGACGGCGAACGGGAGCGTGGTCACCTCGGGGGCGTGGACGCGGGTGAACGAGGATGCGGCGCCCGTGAAGCCGATGGCCTGCAGCACGTCCTTCAGGCCCGGGAACGCGTCCAGAGCGTCGGGGAACGCCTCGAGATCCGGGACGACGAGCACTGCGGCGTCGGCAGCGCTCCCGGGAAATGGACTGTCGGTGTGCGAGAGCGCAGGAAGCGTCATGCCTCCATCCTAGGCACCGCCGCGGGTGCGGCCCCCAGGCCTGTTCGCTGTGAGCAAGACCGCGGCGCGCCCCGCATCCGCTCCGGCTCGTAGCATGGAGGCATGCCCGTCTCCGGAGAGCTGTACGAACGCGTCGCGAACGCGCCCGCCGTCCCGCAGGGACTGCCCCTGGTCATCCTGCTCACCGGATTCACGGATGCCGGCAGCGCCGTATCCGGTCTGATCGACCACCTGCGCGACGTGGCGGACCCGCAGCCGGTCGCGGTGTACGACAACGACCTGCTCCTGGATTACCGGGCGCGTCGGCCCATCTTCGTGTTCGAGCAGGACCACCTCACCGAGCTTCGCCCCGCCCGGCTCGAACTCTCCATCGCGCACGATGCTCTCGGGCAGAGATTCCTGCTCCTGTCGGGGTACGAGCCGGACTTCGCGTGGAACGCCTTCGCGCAGAGCGTGCTCGACTTCGCCGACGAGTTCGAGGTGTCCGGCGTCAGCTGGGTGCACTCGATCGCGATGCCGGTGCCGCACACCCGACCGATCAGCACGACCGTCAGCGGCAATCGCAAGGAGATCACGGCGAGCCTGTCGGTATGGCGCCCGCGGACGCAGGTCCCCGGTACGGCGGGCCATCTCCTCGAGTACCGGTTCGCCGAGCGCGGCGACCGCGTGGTCGGATTCGTCCTCCTCGTGCCGCACTATCTCGCCGAGACCGAGAACCCGGAAGCCGTCATCGCGGCCGCCGATCGCGTCATGGGCGCGACGGGCCTGGTCCTCTCGCTCGACGACCTGCGCGAGAGCCGCGAGGACTTCCTCACCAAGGTCGACGAGCAGGTCGCCGGCAACGACGAGCTGCGTCAGATGGTGCAGACCCTGGAGAACCGCTACGACGCCTACATGGCCGGTCGCGATCCGGAGGACGCCGACCGCTTCGACGAGGGCGGATTCGACGAGCGGGACCTGCCCAGCGCCGACGAGCTCGCGGCCGAACTGGAACGCTATCTCGCGACCCGTCCGCCCGGCGACGACGACAAGCGCCCCCGCTCCTGAGCCGACTTCCGGTCGGATGCGTCCTGCGCCCGATTCGTGTGCGATACTGGTTATCCGACCCATTGTCAATGGCCCGCGCTTGCGCTGCGGACTTGACAAGGGTCTTACTAGTGTCCGAAATGTCCCGGGGCTGCGCGCCCGCCCCGTGAAAGGCGAAACGTGACTCCTGCCGCGACCAAGAACACCCGGACGAAGAAGACGACGGCCGAGCCCGACGTCGACGCCGCAGCCGCGGAAGAGACGGCCGCTGCCGACAAGACGGCCGCGAAGAAGCCTGCCGCGGCGAAGAAGCCGGCGGCCAAGAAGGCTCCCGCACGCCGCAAGAAGGCGGACGACATCGTCGATCAGGCCCAGGCCGAGGCCGACGTCGTTCCCGAGGACTCCGAGGAAGAGGACAAGAAGCCGGTCTTCACCGAGCCGCTGCCCACCGGCGCGATCGTCCTGACCTCGAAGGACGAGGACGACGTTCCCGTCTACTCGACCCAGATCACCGGCGCGACGGCCGACCCGGTCAAGGACTACCTGAAGCAGATCGGAAAGGTCGCGCTGCTGAACGCGGCCGAAGAGGTCGAGCTCGCGATGCGCATCGAGGCGGGTCTGTTCGCCGAGGAGAAGCTGTCGGCGATGTCGGCGGCCGAGAAGACCGGCCAGCTCGGGCTCGACCTGCAGTGGGTCGCCCGCGACGGTCAGCGCGCCAAGAGCCACCTGCTCGGCGCCAACCTGCGCCTCGTCGTCTCGCTCGCCAAGCGCTACACGGGTCGCGGCATGCAGTTCCTGGATCTGATCCAGGAGGGCAACCTCGGTCTCATCCGCGCCGTCGAGAAGTTCGACTACACCAAGGGCTTCAAGTTCTCGACCTACGCGACCTGGTGGATCCGTCAGGCGATCACGCGCGCCATGGCCGACCAGGCCCGTACGATCCGCATCCCGGTGCACATGGTCGAGGTCATCAACAAGCTCGCCCGCGTTCAGCGGCAGATGCTGCAGGACCTGGGGCGCGAGCCCACCCCCGAGGAGCTCAGCCGCGAACTCGACATGACGCCCGAGAAGGTCGTCGAGGTGCAGAAGTACGGCCGTGAGCCCATCTCGCTGCACACCCCGCTCGGCGAGGACGGCGACAGCGAGTTCGGTGACCTCATCGAGGACACGGAGGCCGTGGTCCCGGCGGATGCCGTCGGATTCACGATGCTGCAGCGTCAGCTCGAGCAGCTGCTCGACTCGCTCTCCGAGCGCGAGGCCGGCGTGATCCGCATGCGCTTCGGCCTCGGCGACGGCCAGCCCAAGACGCTCGACCAGATCGGCGACACGTTCGGCGTCACGCGCGAGCGCATCCGCCAGATTGAGTCGAAGACGATGGCGAAGCTGCGCCACCCGAGCCGCTCGCAGTCGCTGCGGGACTACCTCGAGTGATGCAGCCGAACGACGGCAAGGCGCTCGAGGCGAGCGTCGATGGCACGAGCTACGCGCGCATCCCGCTGAAGACCAGGGTCGTCATGCCCGATGACGACCTGGATGCCGTGATCACCGAGTACGCCGCGGACGCGGTCGAGCCGGGGGACATCCTCTTCGTCACCGAGAAGATCGTCGCGATCACGCAGGGGCGCTCCTACCGCCTCGACGAGATCCAGCCCCGCAGGCTGGCGCTGTTCCTCTCGAAGTACGTCACGCGCACGCCGCACGGGATCGGCCTCGGGATGCCGGAGACGATGGAGATGGCGCTGCGGGAGTGCGGCACGCCGCGCATCCTGTTCGCCGCCGCAGTGGCCGCCGTCACGAAGGCGTTCGGCCGCAAGGGCGACTTCTACCGCATCGCCGGCGACAAGGCCCGTGCGATCGACGGCCCGACCTCCGGGACGATCCCGCCCTACAACCAGGCCGTCGTCCTGGGTCCGACCGACCCGAACGGCGTCGCCGCCCACGTCAAGACGCTGATCGGCGGGAAGGCGGACGTCGCCGTCGTCGACATCAACGATCTCGGCGGCAACATCCTGGGTTCGACGCTCGATCGTGCCGGCGAGGATCGCCTGGTCCGCATCCTGAAGGACAATCCGCTCGGACAGGGGCACCAGTCGACCCCGATGGGCATCATCCGCGCCGCCTGATGGGGATCGGACGCGCCAGCGCTGTGATCGCAGCCGGGACCCTGGTGTCCCGGCTCACCGGTCTGCTGCGCGCCGTCGTGCTCGTCGCGGCGATCGGCTCCGTCGGTATGGCGTCCGACGCGTTCGCGGTCGCGAATCAGCTGCCCAACAGCATCTACCAGGTCATCTCCGCCGGAGTCCTGACCGGTGTGATCGTGCCTCAGGTGGTCAGGGCCAGCGCGCAGAAGGACGGCGGTCATGCCTTCCTCGCGAAACTGCTGACCCTCGGCACGCTCATCGTCGGCTCGATCACCCTCGTGGCGACGATCGGCGCGCCGCTGCTGATCGACCTGTACGCCCCGGGCTTCGGCCCTGAGCAGTCGGCCTTGGCCGTCCGCTTCGCGTACTGGTGCGTGCCCCAGCTGTTCTTCTACGGGATGTTCGCACTGCTGGGGGAGATCCTCAACGCCCGCCGCGTGTTCGGCCCGTACGCGTGGGCGCCGATCATCAACAACATCGTCTCGATCGCCGGATTCGCACTGTTCATGGTCCTGTTCGGCCAGAGCCGTGCAGGTCTCGATGGCTGGAGCACCGAGATGATCACGCTGCTGGCGGGGGCGGCGACCCTCGGCGTGGTCGCGCAGACCGTGGTGCTGCTCCTGTTCTGGCGCCGGATCGGCATCCCGCTGCGACTCGACTTCCAATGGCGCGGCATGGGCCTCGGCCACATGGGCAAGCTCGCGTTCTGGACGTTCCTGACCACGCTCGCCGGTCAGGTGGTCGGGCTCGTGCAGTCCAGGGTGATCACTCCCGCGTCCGGCGAGAACGCGTCTGTCGCGGCATCCCAATACACCTGGCTCGTCTTCATGGTCGCCTATTCCACGATCGTCCTCGCAATCGGCACTCCGTACTTCACCCGGATCAGCGAGCACGCGGCCGCCGAGAAGCATGAGGAGCTGCGCGAGACGGCCCGGCAGGCGATCCGGATCCTCGGGCTGCTGGTGATCGTCGCGACGGCCGCGATCTCGGTCGCCTCGGTCCCGGCGGCGCGGATCTTCAGCAGCTCGGCCGACGAGGCGGTGCTCATCGCGCCCGTCCTCCTCGCCTACCTGGTCAGCCTGCTGCCCCTCGCCGTCCTCTTCATCGTCCAGCGCACGTTCTACGCCTACGGCGACGCGCGCACTCCGTTCGTCTACACCCTCATCCAGGCGGCGCTGCTCGTCGTGCTGACTCTCGTGGTCGCCGTGACGACGCCGCTCGAACAGCGTGCGGCGATGGTCGCGCTCGCTCAATCGGTGGCGAGCACGGTTCAGACCGTCATCGCGGCGGTGATGCTCAGGCGGAAGTTCGGCTCGTTCGGTCTCGGCGGCACGATGCTGGCCCTCGGACGCTTCGTCCTGCTCGCGATTCCGGCCGCAGGCGCGGGGTGGGGGCTCTTCCTGCTGATGGGGAGTGTCGACGGCTGGATGCTCGGCGGCATGCTGCAGGGCGCGCTGGGAGCCGCGCTCATCGCCGTCGTCACGGGCATCGTGTTCGTCGCGCTGCTGGCGCTGTTCCGCGTGCCGGAGCTGACGACCGCGATCCGGATGCTGCGGCGCCGCTGACGCCCGCACCCGTCCGGCGCGTCAGAATCCGATCGCGGCGCGGTAGCGGGGCTTGTTGCCGGTGCGGATGCCCGACACGGAGGGCTTGTTCTCGTACACGCCCGCACCCCAGTTGCCCTCGACGAGCACGGGGCCGTCCGGACCCACGACGATGTCCCAGCCCACGTACTGGATCTGCGGAACGACCCGCGCGACGGTGTCGACGAAAGCGACCACCTCGTCGAACAGCGGCAGCTGGAAGTCGGCGATGCGGAACCCGGAGTCGGGGTGGTCGACGTGCACGTGGCCGTGCGAGTCGTAGCCGGCCGAGCGGGCGTGCCCGGTCTCGGGATCGAGCATCGTGTAGAAGCCGCCGAAGGACATCTGGTCGCTGACCTCGCCGCGGCCGAACTTCTGCGCGACGGCGAGGATGTGGGTCTTCTGCCCGTCGAAGAACGCGGTCACCCGAGTGGTGTTCACGGTTCCCGGGCAGACGGCCGCGAGATCGGCGTGCTGCGAGATGACCTGCTCGATGACGACCTCGCCGCGTTCGAACAGTCCGCTGTGGAACCCGGCCCAGTCGGAGACGTCGGCCGCGTGGTAGCGCTTGACGCCGCTGCCGGCCTGGCCCATCCGGGTCTTCGCGATGATCGTGCCGTGCTTGCGGGTGAACTCCTCGAGCTCGGCGGCGTTGCCGGCGGTCACCTCGAGCCATTCGCGGCGCAGGTACGCGTCGAAGCGGCGGTTGAACTCGAGCTTGTCGTGGAAGATGTGACGGTACGGCTCGGCGTCGTAGCGCTGCGAGAGCTGGTTCGACACCGGATGCGTCATGTACGTCGCGCGCTCGGCGGCGGTGAGCATCGCGAAGTCGTAGTCGACGTAGTCCTGGAACCCGACGTTCTTGGATGCCGCGCTCCAGAGCATGTCGACGACCACGAGCGGAACAGCCTTGCCGTGCTGATCGCGCACCTCGCCGGCGCGCTCGAACACCGATCCGACATCGATGCGGCGAGCGCGGTCTATGAGGTATCGCAGGCGGGGCATGACGCCGAGGCCCTGGGCAGGCATGGATTCTCCAGATTCGTCGCGGACTCTTCATTCTAGGCGGGCCGCTCCTGCGAGACCGCTTCACAGGCCGCGCGGCCGAGGGCCCGTAGACTCGACGGGTGGTCATTCCTCGCAGCACGGCGACTCGCGCCGTGATCTCCCGCTCTGCCCTGGCCGCACACGCGAAGAGCCTCGTCGAGGACGGCGGCCGCGTCGCCGATCTGCGCAGGGACGCGTACGGGCACGGCCTGCTCACCGTGGCGCGAGAAGTGCTTCTCGCGGGTGCGGACGGCGTGCGCGTCGATGACGAGGACGCCGTGCGGATGCTGAGCGCCGAGGGCCTCAGCGCGAGCGCGACCGCCGAGCCGGACATGGACCCGGCCGTGCTGTACGGCTTCCCGGCCGCGACCGGCACGGACCAGCGCCCGGCGATGCGCCTGACCGGGCGGGTGATGTCCACCAAGCCGCTGCGCCTGGGCGAGGCCGTCTCCTACGGCTACACGCACCGCGCGGAGCGGGACACGACGGTCGCGCTCGTGACGGGCGGATACGCGCAGGCGGTCGTGCGGGCGCTCGGCAACCGCGCTCATGTCGAACTGAACGGGCGCGCGCACCCGATCGTCGGGCGCGTGGCCATGGACGTGTGCGTGATCGACCTGGAGTCGCCGGATGCCGCAGCTGTCGAGGGCGACGAGGTGACCTACTTCGGGGGAGCAGGACCCGCGCGCGGCTTCCTCGCGGAGTGGGTGTCGGCGACCGGGCTCACCGCGGCGGAACTCGCCTGCGCCGCAGGGCTCCACGCCACGAGGACCGAGGAGAACTGAATGCCCGCGCGCCTCGAGATCAGCACGAGCATCTTCCGCGACAACGTCAGGGCCGTCATGGGGCGCGTCGCGCCGGGCGAGATGATGCTCGTCACCAAGGACGACGCCTACGGGCACGGGCTGGAGTGGGCGGTGCGGGAGGCGTACGCCGTCGGCGCCCGCTGGATCGGGTCCTACGACGTGCCGTCGGCGCTGCGGGTCCGGGCCCTTCTGCCCGACGTCCGCATCTTCGCGTGGGAGACGTCGTCGGCGGATGAGGTCGCCGAGGCGATCCGGGCCGGCGTCGATCTCGGTGTCGGCACAGCCGGGTATCTGCGACGCGTCATCGCCGAGGCGGAGCGGACCGGGCGCCGTGCCCTGGTCCACCTGAAGATCGACACGGGGCTGCACCGCAACGGCATCCGCCCCGAGGACTGGGCGGATGCCGTCACCGAGGCGCGGCGCGCCGAGGATGCCGGTCTGCTCCACGTCGCGGGAGTGTGGAGTCATCTCGCGGAGGCGAGCGATGACGAGGACGACGCCGCGAGGGGTGAGTTCGCCCACGCCGTCGATGTCCTCCGCGATGCCGGCGGGACACCGGAGCACCTGCACCTGACCGCATCCGCCGCCTCCTGGGCGCGTCCCGAGCTGCGTGGCACGCTGAGCCGGATCGGCGCATTCTGCTACGGCATCCGCTCTGCCGACGGCCCCGACCTCGACGGCATCAGGCCCGCCGCGTCGCTTCGTGCCGACACCGTGGACGTGCAGGACGATCGCGTGAGGATCGACGTGGGAGCGCTGGACGGGCTGCCGTCGAATCTGGCTGGTGCGGTCCTGGGCGGTGCGGTCCTGGGCAGTGCGGCTCTGGGCGGACCGGACGCGCCGCGGATCCTGCACGTGGACGGGACCTGGACGGACCTCAGCAGGTGGGCAGGGGCCTCAACAGGCGACAGCGTCACCGTGTTCGGCGGAGACGGTCCGAGCGCGACCGACCTGGCCGAGCGCATCGACACGGTCGGTGAGGAGATCCTCACCCGGGTGTCGCCGCTGGTTCCCCGCAGATACAGTTGACGCCCGGAGCCTGCGGCCCGGGCGTCGGATCTGCGATCGACGGCGTCTGTCAGACGGCATCGACGAGACGAGCCGTCTCGTCGTGCCACGACGTGGCGATGCTGCGGAGCTTCTCCTCGTACTTGCGCCCGTGGTGAGCGCAGAACAGGAGCTCCGAGCCGTTGACCTCTGCGGCGATGTACGCCTGTGCGCCGCACGAGTCGCAACGGTCCATGGCCGTCAGTCGGTACTCGACGGTGGAGGTCTCACGTTCGGTTGTCGCGTTCATCTCGGTGCCTCCTCGGGTATCGGCTTCCGTTCGGGAATGTGCTCAATACAACCACGCCGGGCTGGGAGTCATGCCCGGAAGACGGCGTGTTTCGCTCACCGCGTACGCGCCGGCTCCGGGTCCAGGCGCACCGGGGAGTGTCTGCGGGCGCGCAGGTGCATGCGCGAATAGAATCGATCCTTGTGACCGCCGAGTATTCCGCCCACCATCTTCAGGTGCTTGAAGGGCTCGAAGCGGTCCGCAAGCGCCCAGGCATGTACATCGGGTCGAACGGTTCGCCGGGCCTCATGCACTGCCTGTGGGAGATCATCGACAACGCCGTGGACGAGGCCGTCGCCGGCAACGGCTCGCGCATCGACACGATCCTGCACCCCGACGGCAGCGTCGAGGTGCACGACCGCGGTCGCGGTATCCCCGTCGACATCGAGCCGCGCACGGGTCTGACCGGCGTCGAGGTGGTCTACACCAAGCTGCACGCCGGTGGGAAGTTCGGCGGCGGCTCGTACGCCGCCTCCGGCGGTCTGCACGGCGTCGGCGCGTCGGTCGTGAATGCGCTCTCCGAGCGACTCGACGTCGAGGTCGACCGCGGCGGCAAGACGTACGCGATGTCGTTCCACCGCGGTGAGCCGGGTCTCTTCCAGGACTCGGGCGAGAAGCGTCCGGATGCGCCCTTCACGCCCTTCGAGAAGAGCAGCGAGCTGCGCGTGGTCGGCAAGGCGCCCCGCGGAGTCACCGGCACCCGTGTGCGGTACTGGGCCGACCGCCAGATCTTCACCAAGGACGCGGCGTTCCAGGTCGGCGAGCTCGAGACGCGAGCTCGCCAGACCGCGTTCCTCGTCCCGGGCCTCGAGCTCGTCATCCGCGACGAGCGCGAGACCGCCGAGGGCGGCGAGGCGAAGGAGACGTCGTTCCACTACGACGGCGGGATCTCCGAGTTCGTGGACTACCTCGCGATCGACCCGCCGATCACCGACACCTGGCGCATCCAGGGCTCCGGAACCTTCAAGGAGACGGTTCCGGTCCTGCAGCCGGATGGGCACATGGTCTCCACCGAGGTCGAGCGCGAGTGCCGGGTGGACCTCGCGATGCGCTGGGGGACCGGGTACGAGACCGTGACCCGGTCGTTCGTGAACATCATCGCCACGCCGAAGGGCGGCACGCACCAGCAGGGCTTCGAGCAGGAGCTGCTCAAGGTGCTGCGCGCCCAGGTCGAGCAGAACGCGCGGCGTCTGAAGGTCGGTAATGACAAGCTCGAGAAGGACGACGTGCTCGCGGGGCTGACCGCGGTGCTCACGGTCGAGGTTCCCGAGCCGCAGTTCGAGGGCCAGACCAAGGAGGTGCTCGGCACTCCCGCGGTCCGTCAGATCGTCGCTCAGGTCCTGCGCAAGGAGCTCGGCGCCCGGTTCAGCTCCACCAAGCGCGACGACAAGAACCAGGCCAGCCAGCTGCTGGACAAGGTCGTGTCGGAGATGAAGGCGCGTGTGTCCGCCAGGGCTCACAAGGAGACCCAGCGGCGCAAGAACGCGCTGGAGTCCTCGTCGCTGCCCGCCAAGCTCGTCGACTGCCGTTCGAGCGACGTCACCCGCAGCGAGCTGTTCATCGTCGAGGGCGACTCGGCGCTGGGGACGGCCCGTCGCGCCCGCAACAGCGAGTTCCAGGCGCTCCTGCCCATCCGAGGCAAGATCCTCAACGTGCAGCGGGCGTCGATCGGGGACATGCTCTCCAACGCGGAGTGCGCCGCGATCATCCAGGTGATCGGCGCCGGCTCCGGACGCACTTTCGACATCGAGCAGGCCCGCTACGGCAAGGTGATCCTGATGAGCGACGCCGACGTCGACGGCGCGCACATCCGCACGCTGCTGCTCACGCTGTTCTTCCGCTACATGCGTCCGCTGATCGAGGAGGGCCGCGTGTTCGCGGCCGTGCCCCCGCTGCACCGGGTGATCGTGATCAACCCCGGCTCCAAGCCCAATGAGACGATCTACACGTACACAGAGCAGGAGCTGCACGCCCTGCTGGCGAAGCTGCGCAAGCAGAACAAGCGCTGGCACGAGCCGATCCAGCGGTACAAGGGTCTCGGCGAGATGGACGCCGACCAGCTCGCGAACACCACGATGGACAAGTCGGGCCGCCTGCTCCGCCGTGTGCGGATGGAGGATGCCGAGGCCGCCGGCCGGGTCTTCGAGCTGCTGATGGGCAACGAGGTCGCCCCGCGCCGCGAGTTCATCATCGAATCGGCCGACCAGCTCTCGCGCGAGTCGATCGACGCCTGAGCGGCGGGCGCAGGCCGTGACGCTCAGGCGCCGAGCTGCGTCCCCACGGACCCGATGACGGCGTCCAGCGGCTGACCGGATCCGTCGCGTTTCGCACCGGACTCCGGAAGTGTGCGCGCGGCTCCGTCCGTTCCGACGGCGAGTGCGTCGGCGGGTCCCGCCCACGCGAGGCGCAGCCGGTCCTCGCCCTTGAGGAACGCATGCGCACGGACGCCGCCGGTCGCGCGTCCCTTGGCGGGGAACTCCGCGAAGGCCGAGACCTTCGCGCGTCCGGCATCCGTCCCGGCGATCGTGCCGTCCGCTCCCGAGATCGTCACGACGATCGCGTCCGCGGTGCTCGCGACGACGGAGAAGGCGATGACGTCCGCACCCGAGCCCAGCTTGACGCCGGCCATGCCGCCGGCCGGCCCGCCCTGCGGGCGAACGGAGGACGCCGAGTAGTGCAGCAACTGGGCATCCGATGTGACGAAGACGATCTCGGCCGCGTCCGGGGCGGATGCCGCGCCGACGAGGGCGTCCCCGGCCTTGAGGCCGATGACCTCGGTCTCCGGGCGCACAGGAAGGGCGCTCGGCACGATCCGCTTCACGACGCCGGTGCGTGTGCCCATCGCGTACGGCGTGTCGTCGTCGAAGCGCAGCAGGCCGATCACGCGCTCGCTCTTGTCGAGCAGGCCGATGTAGTCGCGCAGGGCGACGCCGGCCGACAGGTGCACTGACGACGACGGCACGGACGGGAGGTCGACGGGCGAGAAGCGCAGCACGCGGCCGGCGCTCGTGACCGCGCCGATCTCGCCACGGGTCGTCGTCGCGATCGATGCCAGGACGGCGTCGTGCTTGCTGCGGCGAGCCGCCGGCGTGAGCACCTGCCCGTCTGCGAGATCGACGCGCACGGCCTTGCCCGTGGTGGACAGCACCACGACGGTCGGGCTGTCGGCGATCTGCAGGTCGATCGGTCCCTTGGCGCTGCGCGCCTTCGGGGGAGCGGCGTTGAGGAGCAGCGTGCGCCGGGGCGTGCCGTGCGCCTCTGCGGCGGCGTCGAGCTCTCTGGCGACCTGGGCGCGCAGCAGTTGCTCGCTCGCCAGCAGCTCGCGCAGCTCGGCGATCTCGGCCTGCAGCTTGTCGCGCTCGGCCTCCAGCTCGATGCGGGAGAACTTCGTCAGCCGGCGCAGCCGCAGCTCGAGGATGTACTCGGCCTGGAGTTCCGACAGGTCGAACACCTGGCGCAGCCGACTGCGCGCCTGATCCGAGTCGTCGGAGGAACGGATGACCTGGATGACCTCGTCGATGTCGAGGATCGCGATCAGGAGCCCCTCGACGAGATGCAGACGCTCTTCACGGCGCGCCAGACGGAAGCGGCTGCGACGCGTGATCACCTCGAGGCGGTGGCCGACGTACACGCTCAGCATCTCCTTGAGCCCGAGCGTGCGGGGCTGACCGTCGACGAGGGCGACGTTGTTGATGCTGAAGGAGTCCTCCAGCGGAGTCAGCCGGTACAGCTGCTCGAGGACGGCGTTCGGATCGAACCCGGTCTTGATGCCGATCTGCACGCGCAGACCATGCTGCCGGTCGGTCAGATCGTTGACGTCGCTGATGCCCTGCAGCTTCTTCGCCTGGACGGCATCCCGGATCTTCTCGATCAGCCGCTCCGGTCCGACCATGTAGGGCAGTTCGGTCACGATGATGCCGGTGCGCCGCGGACCGATCTGCTCGACGGCAACCTTTCCGCGCACGCGCAGAGCGCCTCGGCCGTTCGCGTAGGCGTCCTTGACCCCGTCGAGGCCCATGAGGATGCCGCCGGACGGGAAGTCCGGGCCCGGCACGTATTCCATGAGCTCTTCGGTCGTGGCATCCGGGTTCTCGAGCAGGTGGATGGCTGCGGCCACGACCTCGATGAGGTTGTGCGGGGCCATGTTCGTGGCCATGCCGACCGCGATGCCGCTCGCGCCGTTGACGAGCAGGTTCGGGAAGGCGGCCGGAAGCACGGACGGCTGCTGGAACTGGCCGTCGTAGTTCGGCACGAAATCGACGACATCCTCATCGAGGCTCTCGGTGAGGGAGAGCGCCGGGGCCGCGAGACGCGCTTCGGTGTAGCGGGACGCCGCCGGCCCGTCATCCAGCGAGCCGAAGTTGCCATGACCGTCGACGAGCGGGACGCGCAGGGCGAAGTCCTGAGACAGGCGCACGAGCGCGTCGTAGATCGCCGAGTCGCCGTGCGGGTGCAGCTTTCCCATCACTTCGCCGACGACGCGGGCGCTCTTGACGTGCCCCCGGTCGGGGCGCAGCCCCATCTCGGCCATCTGGTACAGGATGCGGCGCTGCACGGGCTTGAGGCCGTCGCGTGCATCGGGGAGCGCTCGGGAGTAGATCACCGAGTAGGCGTACTCGAGGAACGAGCCCTGCATCTCGCCTTCCAGGTCGATGTCCTGGATGCGCTCCTCGACGGGCTCGGCTGATTCGGTGCGGGGCATGGACTTCCTGGAACGTCGCGGAGCCTGTGAAAGACTGACTCGGGTGTCTTCGATTCTACCGATCACCTCAGCCACGGCCCGGCATATCAGCGGGGTGGCGGCCGACCTCCTCGGTGCTCTGCGCGGCGGGACGGGATCCCTCGCACCGGCGCGTTCTGTCGTGATCGTCGTCGTGGACGGGCTGGGTGCCATCCAGCTGCGCGCGCATGCAGGGCATGCCCGTCGGCTCACGGCGGGGGTGGGCAGGAAGGACGTCGCGCACTCCGTCTTCCCGAGCACGACGGCCTCGGCCCTGACATCGCTGCTGACGGGTGCCGACCCCGGCAGCCATGGTCTCGTCGGCTACCGCGTGCTCGACCGAACCCGCGACCGCCTGGTGAACCTGCTCTCCGGATGGGAGAGCGATCACATCGACCCGCTCGCCTGGCAGCCCCGCCCCACGATCTTCGAGACGGCTTCGGCAGGCGGGAACCCCGCGTACGCGATCGGACTGGCCGCCTACGCTCGCAGCGGATTCTCCCAGGCGACCCTCCGCGGCGCCGAGTTCGTCGGGGTCACCACCGCCGCCGAGCGCCTGAGCGTCGCCTACCAGTTGGCGGCGGACGTTCCGGGATCGCTCATCTACTGCTACGTGCCGGAGATCGACAAGGCGGGGCACCGGTACGGCGTCGACTCGCCGGAATGGATCGCGGCGCTCGAGGATGTCGACCAGGCGCTGGCGCCGCATCCTCCTGCGGGCGTCGGCGTGCTCATCACCGCCGATCACGGCATGGTCGACGTGCCCGCGCACCGCCAGGTGGTGCTCGACGAGGGCGACGTCCGCCTGGACGGCATCCGCCACATCGGCGGAGAGCCCCGGATGCTCCATGTCTATCTCAAGCCCGACGCCGATCCAATCGCAGCACTGGAGCGCTGGCGCGCCCTCAGCGAGGGCGACGCGGACGTCGTCTCCCGCTCAGAAGCGATCGCGGCCGGACTCTTCGGCACCGAGGTGACGGATGCCGCGCAGGAGCGGATCGGAGACCTGCTCGTCGCCGCACGCGGCAACAAGGCCTTCTACGACGGAACAGCGCAGGACCAGCGCTCACGCGGCATGATCGGTCAGCACGGATCGGTCACGCCGGAGGAGCGACAGGTTCCGTTCATCCGCAGGGGTGCGTTCGCAACCTGAACGGCGGGTTTCTCCTCGCCGGCAGCGGGTCAGTCGTCGGTCCGCGCGCCGAAGACGATCTCGTCCCAGGACGGCATGGCGTTGCGGCGCCGGCGGCGACCGCCGGAGTCCTGTGCGGACTCATTCGCCGCCGGGCGCTCCTCGGGGACCTCAGGCTCGTCGTCGGGTTCGTCGAGAGCGTCGAACAGCGCGATCGGGCTGGACGTGCGCGCGGGCGCGGCATCCTCGTCGAACTCGTCGACGATCGGCGCGCTCTCGCGCTGCCCGCGGCGACGCCGCAGGGCCTCGAGCAGGTCGGCAGTCTCGGCGCTCGTGGTGGTCTGATCGGGCGCCCGGTTGATCGCGGCGGCCTGGGCGGCAGGGTCCGAGCGCTCGGGAAGCGACGGCTCCTCGACCTCGGCCTCGGGTGCAGGCAGCAGCCGAGGCCCGAAGGCGCCGGAGTCGAACCTGCTGTCGTCCTTGTACGGGGATTCCGTCTTCGCCGGATCCACCGCGCGCAGCCGCGGGATGAGCCCGTCGGGGAGCGATCCCTGACGGGAGAGCTGCGTCGCATCGGCGTTCAGCGGCGAGAGCACGCTGCGTCGTGGATCGAAGCTCCAGCGGGCGTCGTGGGCGACCTCGTTCGCGGTGAACTCCAGCTTGATGATCCAGCCGGACTCCTCCTTCCAGCTCGCCCAGCGTTCGGCCTCGGCCGAGACATCCGAGAGCTTGGCCCGGATCGCGGCGCCGAACGTCGGCTGCGCATCGGGCTCGACCTCGCTGCCGATGAGGACCGGAACGGCGAGCGCCTGACCGACGACGTGCTCGCGCTCGGCGAGCACGGGGCCCTCGAAGCGCTCGACCAGTTCGACGCCGACTCCCAGCAGCTCGGCGGTTTCGGCGGCCGAGAGTCCGGAGCGGATGTGCGCCTGGATCTCGCGCGGGCTGACGGTGACGCGCGGCTTCTCATCGTCGTCGCGGCGGCGGGCCCGGCGGATCTCGCGGTGCAGCACATCGTCGATGGCGAGCGCGAACCGCTCGCCGGAACCGGTGGCGAGGATCAGCAGGTCGTCTTCCGTGCCGACGATCGTGACGTTTTCCATGCGAATGCCCCTCTGATGGCTGTCCGTTCATGGTGCCACGCAAGGTCGGATGGGAACGGGAATACACCGGGCGCGCCGTCAGTTTGATCAGTGACGCGAAGCGGCATTTGCCAAACGTGCCGTCATCGTGCAAACTATGGCCGCCGCTTACCCGACGGCGCACCGCCCACTAGCACCATGAAAGTGGAGATCTACCGCATGGCAACCGATTACGACGCCCCCCGAAAGAGCGAAGACGACTCCGAGTCGATCGAAGCCCTGAAGGAGCGTGTGCCGGACAAGCTGTCCGGCGCGACCGGGGATGAGGACTCGGACAACCCGTCCAGCTTCGACCTCCCGGGAGCGGACCTCTCGGACCTCGAGCTCGACGTCGTCGTGCTGCCCGCACAGCAGGACGAGTTCACCTGCATGAGCTGCTTCCTCGTGAAGCACCGCTCGCAGCTGGACCACGAAGGTGCAGACGGTCCCATCTGCAAGGAGTGCGCTGCCTGACCGCAGACGCGCTGACGTTCATGCGCCCCGGCCCCTCGGGCCAGGGCGCATCGTCGTCTCAGCGGGCGTCGGCCTCGGCCTCGCGGATCGCCGCGGCCAGCCGGTCGGGCGTCCGTGTGGAGATCGTCCAGCTGGGCACAGGATCGTCAGGGTCCGTGTTCTCGACGACCACGACGCCGTCTATGCCACCGCGGAGCAGGTGCCAGCCGCGGGCCGGAAGGCCGATGCCGCGGGCAGTGCGTGCTTCCTCACCGGTATGCTCCGTCACATCGCCGAGCCAGCGCGCATCGATCTTCGCGCGGCCCGCGTGCAGGGTGGTCCCCTCGATGCGTATGGCCGGAGAGCCCGCGATGAGCGCCACGATCAGCGCGAGCGCCGCAGCGATGCCGATGAGCAGCGCCGGCAGAGAGCCGAGCGGCGTGAACGTCAGCATCACCATGGGCGCTGCGACGGCGGCCGTGACGAGCATCCACAGGCTCGGCGACAGCCGCTCTCGATAGCGGATGCGGGTTTCGGCGGTGGGGTTCTGCATTAGCCTCGTGGGGTGAGCGATTCCATTGATCTCCCCATTATCGCGTCTGTCCCGCCCGCATACGCGCACCCCGGCGACGCCGGTGCGGATCTGGTCGCGGCCGAGGCCGTGCGCCTCGAGCCGGGGGAGCGGGCGCTCGTGCCCACCGGCGTGCGGATCGCGCTCCCGGACGGCTACGCCGCGTTCGTCGTCCCGCGCAGCGGCCTCGCGGCCAAGCACGGCATCACGATCGTGAACTCTCCCGGCACGGTGGATGCCGGCTACCGCGGCGAGATCAAGGTGAGTCTGCTCAACACCGACAGCTCGAGCGCGTACGATGTGGCGGTCGGGGACCGGATCGCGCAGCTGATCATCATGCCGGTCACCCGAGCGAGATTCATCCCGGTCGACGAACTCGACGACAGCGCGCGCGGCGCTTCGGGCTTCGGCTCGACGGGGTACCAGGCGCAGAGCGCCGACCAGGCAGGAACCACGAGATGACTGAAGAAGAGACCACCCAGCCGACCTCCAAGTCCGCTCCGGCGAACCGCGCGAGCGAAGGCCCGTTCGACGAGTCCGAGGCCAACCCGGTCCGGCCGTACATCGACCTCGGCGGCATCAAGATCCTGCCCCGGGAGGGGCTGAACCTGCGCCTCGAGGTCGAGGAGCAGTCCAAGCGCATCGTCGCGGTCGGTCTCGACTACGCCGATTCCTCGCTGCAGGTGCAGCCGTTCGCGGCACCCCGCTCGCTCGGCCTGTGGCACGAGACCCGGATGCAGCTCGTCGACCAGGTCCGTCAGCAGGGCGGGCGCGTCGAGGAGCGCGAGGGTCCGCTCGGCAAGGAGCTCCTCGCCGAGGTCCCCGGCCCCGCCTCCGAGGGATCGAACCTGCACCTGGCCCGGTTCGTCGGCGTGGACGGCCCCCGCTGGTTCCTGCGCGGCGTCATCGGCGGCGCTGCCGCGTCGGACCCCGAAGCAGCGGCCAAGGTCGAGGACCTGTTCCGCTCGATCGTCGTCGTCCGCGGCGGCTCTCCGATGCCGCCGCGTGATCTGATCCCGCTGAAGATGCCGGCGACTCCGGGCTCGGCGTGACCTCGGACGACCAGACACCCCCGCCGGCATCCGCGTCCGACATCATCGGGGCGGCCCTGGGCGGTGCGGCGCGCAAGGCGGGGCTCGATCCTGCCGAGGATGCCAGCACCCAGAAGGTCGTCTGGTCCGCCATGGGCGGGTGGCGCGGCATCCTGGAGTCGGTGCTCCCGAGCCTCGCCTTCGTCACGCTCTTCACGATCAGCCCCGAACCGCTCATCCTCTCCCTCGGCGTCTCGGTCGGACTCGCCGCGGTGTTCACGATCGTGCGTCTGATCCAGAAGTCTCCGCCGTCCGCGGCGCTGGGCGGGCTCATCGCCGCTGCCGCGGCGGCCGCGCTCGCGCTGTTCACCGGCCGCGGAGCGGACAACTTCGTCCCCGGCCTCATCACCAACGCCGTGTACGGCACGGCGTTCCTCGTCTCCGCGCTGATCGGCTGGTCGCTGATCGGGATCGCCGCCGGGTTCCTCATGGGGGATGCCACGGGCTGGCGCTCCGACCGCCGCAAGCGCCGCGCGTTCCGCTGGCTCGCGATCGCCTGGGCGGCGCTGTTCTTCGCCCGCCTCGCCGTGCAGCTCCCGCTGTACCTGACCGATCAGGTCACGGCGCTCGGCACACTCAAACTCGTGATGGGTCTTCCGCTGTTCGCACCTCTCATCGCCGTGACCTGGCTCGTGGTCCGCGCGCTCTACCCCCGCGCGTCGACGGAGGAACCGGCATCGCAGCCGTGATAGATTTATCTTGACATCAAGATAAATTACGGTCTTCCGCCGCGGTCAGCTCAGGCGCACACTGTTAGGTGCCCCTTGCTAGCCGCGGGCGGCCCGGGCGAGCAAGATGGAAGCGCCTGTCGCTCCCACAGATGAGAAGGAGACGGATTCGTGTCCACGGTGAACAGCTTCGGTGCCAAGAGCACCCTGACGGTCGGCAGCACCGACTACGAGATCTTCAGGATCGACACGGTTCCCGGCTTCGACAAGCTGCCGTTCAGCCTGAAGGTGCTACTGGAGAACCTGCTCCGCACCGAGGACGGTGCGAACGTCACCAAGGAGCAGATCGAGGCGCTGGGATCCTGGGATGCCGCCGCCGAGCCCAACACCGAGATCCAGTTCTCGCCGGCCCGCGTGGTCATGCAGGACTTCACCGGTGTGCCCTGCATCGTCGACCTCGCCACCATGCGCGAGGCAGTCACCGCCCTCGGCGGCGACCCGAACAAGATCAACCCGCTCTCGCCCGCCGAGATGGTCATCGACCACTCCGTGATCGCCGACCTGTTCGGCACCGAGAACGCCCTCGAGCGCAACGTCGAGATCGAGTACGAGCGCAACGGCGAGCGCTATCAGTTCCTGCGCTGGGGCCAGACCGCGTTCAACGACTTCAAGGTCGTCCCCCCGGGAACCGGCATCGTCCACCAGGTCAACATCGAGCACCTGGCGAAGGTCATCTACGACCGCACCAACGGCGGCGTCCTGCAGGCCTACCCCGACACCTGCGTCGGCACCGACTCGCACACGACCATGGTCAACGGCCTCGGTGTGCTCGGCTGGGGCGTCGGCGGCATCGAGGCCGAGGCCGCGATGCTCGGCCAGCCCGTCTCCATGCTCATCCCGCGCGTGGTCGGCTTCAAGCTCACCGGCGAGATCCCCGCCGGCGTCACCGCCACCGACGTGGTCCTCACGATCACCGACATGCTGCGCAAGCACGGCGTCGTCGGCAAGTTCGTCGAGTTCTACGGAGCAGGCGTGGCATCCGTGCCGCTGGCCAACCGCGCCACGATCGGCAACATGTCGCCGGAGTTCGGCTCGACCGCCGCGATCTTCCCGATCGACGACGTCACCACGGACTACCTGCGCCTGACCGGCCGCGACGAGCAGGCCGTCGCCCTCGTCGAGGAGTACGCGAAGCTGCAGGGTCTGTGGCACGACGCCGACAACGAGCCGGTCTTCAGCGAGTACATGGAGCTCGACCTCGGCACCGTGGTGCCGTCTATCGCCGGCCCCAAGCGTCCGCAGGACCGCATCCTCCTCTCCGAGGCGAAGAGCCAGTTCGAGCAGGACATCGTCAACTACGCCGAGCCGTCCACCTCGGACTCGCTCGTCGACCTCGAGTCGAAGCACTCCTTCCCGGCATCCGACCCGGGCGCCGGTCCCGGCGATGAGGACCACGACACCCGTCCCGTGCACATCTCCAGCGGCGTCAACGGCACCTCCAAGCCCGTGCCGGTCACCACGCCCGACGGCGAGAGCTACATCCTCGACCACGGTGCGGTGACCCTCGCGGCCATCACCTCGTGCACGAACACGTCCAACCCGTCGGTCATGATCGCCGCCGGCCTCCTGGCACGCAAGGCGCGCGAGAAGGGCCTGAAGCAGAAGCCCTGGGTCAAGACGACGCTCGGCCCCGGTTCGAAGGTCGTCACGGACTACTACGAGAAGTCCGGCCTCGACAAGGACCTCGAGGGCCTCGGCTTCTACACGGTCGGCTACGGCTGCACGATCTGCATCGGCAACTCCGGTCCGCTGATCGAAGAGGTCTCCACCGCGGTCAACGAGCACGACCTCGCGGTCACGGCCGTCCTCTCCGGAAACCGCAACTTCGAGGGACGCATCAGCCCCGACGTGAAGATGAACTACCTCGCCTCGCCGCCGCTCGTGGTCGCGTACGCGCTGGCCGGTTCCATGCACTTCGACTTCGAGGCGGATGCCCTGGGCACCGACGCCGATGGCAACGAGGTGTTCCTCAAGGACATCTGGCCCGCCCCGGCCGAGATCCAGGACATCATCGACTCGTCGATCTCGCGCGAGCAGTTCATCAACCAGTACGCCACCGTGTTCGACGGCGACGAGCGCTGGAAGAACCTGCCCACGCCGACCGGCCCGGTCTTCGAGTGGGACCAGGACTCGACGTACGTCCGCAAGGCGCCGTACTTCGACGGCATGTCGATGGACCTCACCCCGGTCACCGACATCACCGGCGCGCGCGTCATGGCGACGCTCGGCGACTCGGTCACGACCGACCACATCAGCCCGGCCGGAAACATCAAGATCGGAACGCCCGCGGCGAAGTACCTCGAGGAGCACGGCGTGCGCCAGAAGGACTTCAACTCGTTCGGCTCGCGCCGAGGCAACCACGAGGTGATGATCCGCGGCACGTTCGCGAACATCCGTCTGAAGAACCAGCTCGTCCGTGCCGTCAACGACGGCGTCGAGGTCGAGGGCGGCTTCACCCGCGACTTCACGAAGCCGGATGCTCCGCAGTCGTACATCTTCGACGCCTGCCAGAACTACCAGGCGGAGGGCACCCCGCTGGTCGTGTTCGGCGGCAAGGAGTACGGCTCCGGCTCGTCGCGCGACTGGGCAGCCAAGGGCACGAGCCTGCTGGGCGTCAAGGCCGTCATCACCGAGAGCTTCGAGCGCATCCACCGCTCGAACCTGATCGGCATGGGCGTCGTCCCGCTCCAGTTCCCCGCCGGCGAGAGCTGGGAGTCGCTGGGACTCGACGGCACCGAGATCGTCTCGATCACGGGTCTCGAGGAGCTCAACAACGGCACCACGCCCAAGACCGTCCGCGTGACGGCGGAGCCGAGCGAGCACTCGCCCGAGGGCAAGCAGACGGTCGAGTTCGACGCGGTCGTCCGCATCGACACACCCGGTGAGGCCGACTACTACCGCAACGGCGGCATCCTGCAGTACGTGCTGCGTTCGCTGGTCTGACACCGCAGGAGGGGTTCGGATGCTCCGGCATCCGAACCCCTTCCGCGTTTCCCGCTCGGGGTATTCCCGGGTGCCGGCGGTAGCATCGAGAGGTCGTCCTCCATCCCGAGAAGACGACCGGTGAAGACGTTCAGGAGGTGCTGATGCCCATTCTTCCCGGCATCACCGGACCGCGCGATCTCGACCGGCTGAGCACGTCTCAGCTCACGACGCTCGCCGGTGAGATACGGACGTTCCTCGTCGAGAACGTCTCGCGCACGGGTGGGCATCTGGGCCCCAACCTCGGGGTCGTCGAATTGACGATCGCGCTGCATCGGGTCTTCGAGTCGCCCGACGATCCGATCATCTTCGACACCGGGCATCAGTCTTACGTCCACAAGCTCCTGACCGGCCGCCAGGACTTCTCCGCCCTGCGCGTGCGCGGTGGCCTCGCCGGCTACCCCCAGCGCAGCGAGAGCCCGCACGACGTCGTCGAGTCCTCGCACGCGTCCAGTTCGCTCAGCTGGGCCGATGGCGTCTCCCGTGCGCTCTCGGCCACCGGCCGCGACGACCGCCACGTCGTCGCCGTCGTCGGCGACGGCGCGCTGACGGGCGGCATGACGTGGGAGGCGCTCAACAACATCACGGACGACAACGACCGCAACCTGGTCATCGTCGTCAACGACAACGGCCGCTCCTACGCGCCGACGATCGGCGGCATGTCCCGGTACCTGAACCGTGTGCGCACGGCTGCGGCCTACAAGGACCTGCACCACCGCTCGGATCGGCTGTTCCGCGCCTTCGGACCGGTGGGCCGTGCCCTCTTCCGCGGCGTCCGCGGCGGTACGCACGGGTTCCTCTCGCGCTTCACGAACAACGAGGCGCTGTACTCCAACCTCGACATCAAGTACCTCGGCCCGGTCGACGGGCACGACATCCGGGCGCTCATCGAGACGCTCGAACTGGCGAAGTCCTACGGTGCGCCCGTGATCGTTCACGCCATCACCGAGAAGGGCCGCGGTTACCAGCCGGCCCTCGACGATGAGGCGGATCAGTTCCACGCCGTCAACCGGATCGATCCGGCCACGGGCGAGCCTCTGGGCTCGAGCAGCACGGGATGGACCGACGTGTTCTCCGACGCGCTCGTCCGCGTCGGAGAACGGGACCCTCGCGTGATCGCCATGACGGCCGCGATGCTGCGTCCGACAGGTCTCGCGCCGTTCGCCGAGCGGCTCCCCGATCGCGTGTACGACGTCGGCATCGCCGAGCAGCACGCGGTCGCCTCGGCCGCCGGCCTCGCGTTCGGCGGTCTGCATCCCGTCGTCGCGCTGTACGCGACCTTCATGGGGCGCGCGTTCGACCAGGTGCTCATGGACGTCGCCCTGCACAAGGCAGGGGTGACGTTCGTCCTCGACCGCGCCGGAGTCACCGGGCCGGACGGTCCGAGCCATCACGGCATGTGGGACCTCGCGATGCTGCAGATCGTTCCGAGCATCCGGATCGCCGCGCCGCGGGACGGGGTGCGTCTCGCCGAGGCCCTGGACGAAGCCGTCGCCGTGGATGACGCACCCACCGTGATCCGATTCCCCAAGGGCGCGGTCGCCGACGACATCGACGCGATCGAGCGGCTGGACGACGGCGTGGACGTGCTCTCGCGCGGTGAGAGCGAGGACGTCCTCATCGTGGGCATCGGTCCGTTCGCGGCCCTCGCGATGGACGTCGCGGCGCGGCTGCGTGCGCAGGGCATCGGCGCGACCGTGGTGGACCCGCGCTGGGCGATCCCCGTGCAGCCCTCGATCGTCGAGCTCGCAGCGCGGCACCGCCTCGTGATCACCCTCGAGGACGGCATCCGCGTCGGAGGCATCGGCACCCGCGTGCGCCAGGTACTGCGCGAGGCGGGCATCGACACCGCCGTCGACGAGCTGGGCCTTCCCGACGAATTCATCGATCACGCCTCGCGCGATCAGATCCTTGCGGATGCCGGGCTCACGGCCCCCAAGATCGCGCAGGACGTCGTCGCACAGGTGCTCGGCACCCGCATCCCGGTCGCTCGCAACGCGGGGGAGACCGGCGCGATCGACCTGCCGCTTCACGAGCGCCACTGAGGCTGGACGGCGCCGCTCAGTTCAGGGCGTGCAGGGCGGCCACGGCCTCGTGGTGGCGGTCGCCGGCGCGCATCGCCTGCGACAGCAGATGCCCGTCGGTCAGCGCGTCGCCGGTGATCATGACGGAGAGCACCTCGACGCCGCACGCGTGCAGGGTCTTCTCGGCGCACTCCTGGAGCACGCGGATGCCGAGCTCGGAGTTGTGCGGCAGCTCGTCGCCCTCGAGCGTGCGGATGACGTCGCGCAGCGCGGCACTGACGATGTTCGCTGCGCGCTCCTTGACGTTGACGACGTCGAGCTCGAACACGCGCAGGTCGCGCCCCGTGGCGATCGGACGCCACTCGAAGGAGGCGTGCACGAGGTGCTGGTGGCCCGTCGCCCCGGTGAGCTGTCTGGCCGGCAGATCGGTCGATCGCACCCGCACGTCGATGAGCTTGTACCAGTAGAACATCGGGAACGCGCCGTGCGTGCCCGGCTGCAGGACCACGACCTCACCGGCCGTCCCGCGTCCGGTGCGCACCGCCCGGGAGCTCGCCCGCCGGATGATCGGCTTGCCGTTGCGCGTCCGGATCGCCGCCCACCCCTCGTCCACCGTGACGAGGAAGAGCTTCAGGAGCATCGGGACGACCAGCAGCGTGGTGAGAACCGCGGTTCCGCTCTTCACGAGCGTGGACATCCCGGCGTTGCTGAAGATCGAGAAGAACGCGTCCATGGCTCCACCTTCGCCCATTCCGCGGTGCGCTGATGCCGCCCGGCGCCTTCACGACGAGGTGTTCACCATGATTTTCCCCGGTGTTACGCAAGAAGGGCGGGGCCGGGCGAAACGCCCGACCCCGCCCCGTCCGTGTGAGCGTCAGTCCCCGATGCCGCGGATCTGCGGGGTGTGGAAGCTCGCCCCGAACACGCGCTCGGATGCTCCTTCACGATCGAGGTACGGCGAGGCCCCGCCGTCGATGAACGGCCAGCCGGCGCCGAGGATCAGGCACAGGTCGATGTCCTCGACCTCGGGCACGACCTTCTCGTCCAGCATGAGCTTGATCTCCTGAGCGAGACCGTCCTGGACACGGGTGAGGATCGTCTCGGCCGATGCGGGGGACGATCCCACCGCGCCCTTGATCGTCTTCTCCGCGGTCTTCGTCCAGCCGGTCACACGACCGCCCTTATCCTTCTCGACGACCTGGTCGAGCTCGGCGAGGGAGTGGAAGTTCTCGTTCGCGTAGAACCGGTCGGGGAAGTGGCGGACCATGGTGTCCTGCACGTGGGCCGCGACCTTCCAGCCGACGAGATCGATGAGCTGGAACGGCCCCATCGGCAGGCCGAGCGGCGCGAACGCCTTCTCGACGTCGGCGACCGGCGTTCCTTCGTAGACGGCGCGTGCGGCCTCGCCCATGACCTTCGCGAGCAGGCGGTTCACGACGAACCCGGGGGCGTCGGCGGTGAGGACGGCGTTCTTGCCGAGCCCCTTCGCCACGACGAACGCGGTCGACAGGGTCTGCTCATCGGTGGTCGGCGTCTTCACGATCTCGATCAGCGGCATGACTGCGACCGGGTTGAAGAAGTGGAAGCCGACGAGGCGCTCGGGGTGAGCGAGCTTCGCGCCGATCTCCTCGACCGACAGCGAGGACGTGTTCGTGGCGAGGATCGCGTCCTCGGCGACGATCTTCTCGATCTCGCCGAACACCTGCTGCTTGACGCCGACCTCCTCGAACACGGCCTCGATCACGAAGTCGCAGTCCGCGTACTGGGTCTTGTCCGTCGTGCCGGTCACGAGAGCTCGCAGCTTGTTGGCCGAATCGGAGTCGAGACGGCCCTTCTGCTCGAGCTTGCCGATCTCGTCGTGGATGTAGGCGACGCCCTTGTCGACGCGCGCCTGATCGAGATCGGTGATGAGTACCGGAACCTGCAGCTTGCGCACGAACAGCAGCGCGAACTGGCTGGCCATGAGACCCGCACCGATGATGCCGACCTTGGTGACCTTCTTCGCCAGCGCCTTGTCCGGGGCCCCGACCGGACGCTTCGCCCGCTTCTGCACGAGATCGAACGCGTACATGGATGCCGCGAACTGATCGCCCGTGACGAGTTCGGCGAGCGCCTGGTCCTCGCGGGCGAAGCCCTCGGCCTTCGTGCCGCTCTTGGCCTTGTCGAGCAGGTCCAGAGCCGCGTACGGAGACTTGGGCATGGTGCCGATCTTCGACTCGAGCATGCCTCGCGCGACCTTGATCGCGATCGGCCACTTGGTCAGCCGCTCGATCTTGCCCGGTTCATTCTTGCGCTCGACCTTGGTCTTGCCGCTGAGCACGCTGTCGGCCCATGCGAGCGAGTTCTCGAGGTAGTTCGCGGCAGGGAAGATCGCGTCCATGATGCCCAGGTCGAACGCCTGCTGAGGCTTCAGCATGCGGTTCTGCTTGAGCGGGTTGGAGATCACGACCTCGAGGGCGTTCTCGATGCCGATGAGGTTCGGCAGCAGGTAGGCACCGCCCCAGCCCGGGATGATGCCGAGGAACACCTCGGGGAGAGCGATGGCCGCGGCCGAGGCATCCACCGTGCGGTAAGTCGAGTTCAAGGCGATCTCGAGACCGCCGCCGAGCGCCAGCCCGTTCACGAACGCGAAAGAGGGCACGCCGAGGTCGCTCAGCGACCCGATGACCTTGTGGCCCAGCTGCGCGATGAGCAGCGCCTGCTCCTTGGACTTGAGCATAGAGATGTCGGACAGGTCGGCACCGGCGGCGAGGATGTACTGCTTGCCGGTGATGCCGACCGCCTGGATCTCGCCTGCGGCGACCCTGGCCTTCACGGATTCGAGCGTCTTGCCGAGTTCGGTGAGCGTCGCGGGACCCAGGGTGTTCGGCCGGGTGTGGTCGCGCCCGTTGTCGAGCGTGATCAGAGCGAGGACCTTGCCCGAGGGCAGGCGGACGTCGCGCACGGTGGAGTGCGTGACGACCTCGACGCCCTCGGCCGGGTCGACGATGGACGAGAAGTCGATCTTGTCGTAGTCGGTCATTCCTGCATCCCTCACTTGCGCTTCTTGCCGTCGTAGAACGGGTTCTCCCAGATGACCGAACCGCCCTGCCCGAGACCGACGCACATCGCGGTCAGGCCGTAGCGGACGTCCGGGCGCTCGGCGAACTGAGCCGCCAGCTGGATCATCAGGCGGACGCCGGATGCCGCGAGCGGGTGGCCCAGCGCGATCGCACCGCCCCACTGGTTGACCCGAGGGTCGTCGTCGGCGATGCCGAAGTGGTCGAGCAGCGAGATCACCTGGATGGCGAATGCCTCGTTGAGCTCGAACAGTCCGATGTCGTCGATCGTGAGGCCGGCCTTCTTCAGGGCCTTCTCCGTCGACGGGATCGGACCGATGCCCATGATCTCCGGCTGCACGCCCGCGAAGGCGAACGAGACGAGCTTCATCTTCGGCTGCAGGCCGAACTCCTTCACGGCGCCTCCGCCGGCGAGCAGCGACATGGTCGCGCCGTCGGTGAGCGGCGAGGAGGTTCCGGCCGTGACGCGCCCGTGCGGACGGAACGGCGTCTTGAGAGCCGCGAGGTCCTCCATCGTGGTCTGCGGGCGGCGGCCCTCATCCTCGGTGGCGAGACCCCACGAGCCCGCGGCATCCTTCACTGCGACCGGGACGAGATCGGGCTGGATCTTGCCGGCGTCGTACGCGGCCTGCACCTTGTGCTGGCTGAGCATGCCGAAGCGGTCCGAGCGCTCCTTGGTCAAGTGCGGGAAGCGGTCGAAGATGCGCTCGGCGGTGACGCCCATGTTGAGCGCTCCGGGGTCGACCATCTTCTCCGCGACGAAGCGGGGGTTCGGATCCGCGTTGACGCCGATCGGGTGGTGGCCCATGTGCTCGACGCCGCCGGCGAGGGCGAAGTCGTACATGCCGATGCCGATGGACGCGGCCATGGTCGTCACGCTCGTCATCGCTCCGGCGCACATGCGCTCGACGGCGAGGCCGGGCACGGTGTTCGGGAGCCCGGCGAGGATCGCGACGGAGCGTCCGAGCGTGAGGCCCTGGTCGCCGGTCTGCGAGGTCGCGGCGATCGCGACATCATCGATGCGGTCGGCGGGGACCGCGGTGTTCCGCTCCATCAGGCCGATCGTCGCCTTCACGGCGAGGTCGTCCGCGCGGGTGTTCCAGTACATGCCTTTTTCGCCGGCGCGGCCGAAAGGCGTACGCATTCCATCGACGAAGTAGACGTCCGAGATCTCGGCCACTCTGCCTCCAAGGGTTGGGATTGATCTCAGCCTAGGAGCCGGTGCGGGGCGGCAGGAATCGGTTGGATCGAACCTACGATCCGGGAGCGAGGGCCGGGTCAGGCGATTGAGCAGCTTCTACAAAGGCATCCACGATCTTCTGTGCAGTCTGCTCAATCTGCCAGGGGCGAGCACCCAGTGCTTCGAGTGCCGCGGCGACCGCGTCCGTCGTCAGCGCCGGGGGAGCCCAGGCGAGTCTGCGCAGCGATTCCGGCTTCAGAAGGTTCTCCGTCGGCATGTGCAGACCCTCGGCGACCTCTTCGATCGCCGGGCGAGCGAGCTTGAGGCGCGCGTCGGCCTCCGGGTTGCGGTCCGACCAGGCACGAGGCGGGGGGAGCGCGTCGCTCGGCACTCGGGTCTTGGGGAGGTCCTCGGTCTCGCGCCCGCGGACGATCGCCTTCCACCAGCGGTCGAGCTCGGTCCGGCTGGCGCGCCCGGTGAACGCGGAGACGCCCGCCAGCGCCTGCTTGGACTGGGGACCGGCGAGAACCGCGGCGACGAGCGCGCGGTCGGGGACCAGCCGACCGGGCGACGTGTCCTGCTGCTGCGCGTACTCCTCGCGCGCCTCCCACAGCGACCGTGCCACGGCCAGATTGCGCGCACCCTTGACCTGGTGCAGACCGCTCAGCCGGCGCCACGGATCCTCACGGGGAGGACGCGGGGGCTGGGCGAGTATGGCGGCGAACTCCTGGGCGGCGAACTCGACCTTCTGCTGCTCCTCGAGCTCCTCGGCGATCCGGTCGCGCACGTCGACGAGGTGCAGGACGTCGAGGGCCGCGTACTCCAGCCAGGAGGCGGGGAGCGGGCGGGTCGACCAGTCCGCCGCGGAGTGCTCCTTCTTCAGCGTGATGCCGATGGTGTCCTCGACGACCGCCGCGAGGCCGACGCGCTCGTGACCGAGCAGACGCGCCGCGAGCTCCGTGTCGAAGATGACGGACGGCTCGAGTCCGAGCTCGCGCAGCGAGGGGAGATCCTGACTGGCGGCGTGGAACACCCATTCGGCGTCGCCGATGGCTGCCTGCAAGGGGGAGAAGTCGCCCAGCGCCGGGGGATCGAACAGGAAGACCCCGGCGTCGCGGCGGTACACCTGCACGAGGTATGCACGCTGCGAGTAGCGGAAGCCGGACGCGCGTTCGACGTCCACGGCGACCGGGCCCGTGCCTGCGGCCAGGATCCGGCATGCCTCTTCGAAACGGGAGAATTCGTCGATGACGGAGTACTCAGTCACGACCTGCCTTTCGCGCGCCGAACACGGCGATGTTCTCTGAGCCGGGTGGGAGACCGGCGAGCATGCCGACCAGTTCGGCCCATGCTTCGACATGCGGCCGGAACGGCTCTTCCGGCGTCCAAGACGAGCGTAGTTCGATCTGGGCGCCGTCGCCCTCCGACGCCAGAGCGCCGAATCCCTTCGAGAGGGTCTTCGTCGACGTTCCGGATGCCGAGTGATACCCGGCATCCCGTGAGTCGAGGGCATCGACGAGCCATGACCATGTGACATCGGCGAGGAGCGGGTCCGTGCCGATCTCGGGCTCGAGCGGGGCCTGCGCGAAGGCGACGATGCGCCACGGGCCGCCCCATGCTCCGGGCTCGTCCGGATCGTGCAGCAGTACGAAGCGTCCGCTCCCGTAGATCGAGGTGCCGTGCTCGTCGGGCCTGACCTCGGCGGCGAGGGCGATCGAGAACGGCGCGAGGCCCTGAGGCGCGGCGATCTCGTGCACCACGATGTCGCTGCGGAAGGTCGTCGCGCGCAGGTCGTCGGCGACGCGGTCGAACCACGCTCCGGCGTCAGGGTGTGCGCTCACGGTGTCAGGCTAGAGTCAGGAGGCGATGAAGAGTCTCAGGCACGCCGTTGCATTCCTGGTGCCCGCGCTGCTCGCGTTCGCGACCGGCGCGGCGCTGCTCGTGTTCTCGATCGGCCGCCGGGTCGTCACCCCGCGCTCGCGGGTCGCCGACACCGAGATCCTGTCGGTCGACACCGGCGCGCAGACGATCGAGCTGACCCGGAATCCCGACACCGAGCTTCCCGGCAGGTACGGTCTGTTCACGACGGGGACGTACGGATACGTCAAGCTCGGCGCCGTGCTCAGCGCGGATGCCAAGAGCGTCCGGCGCAAGCTGCTCACGCAGATCGAGCCGGGCGCGAAGATCGATCGCGCCGCCGGATTCAGCGGGTGGTACTACTCCTCGCCGACGGAACTGCATCTGCCATGGGAACCGGTGCTGATCGGATCGCCGGCAGGACCGTGCCCTGCCTGGTTCTTCCCGGCGGACTCGTCGACCTGGGTCGTCCAGGTGCACGGCCGCGGCGTCACCAGGGCCGAGTGCCTCCGGGCGGTCCCGGTCTTCCACGCCCTGGGTCTGCCGAACCTCGTGGTCTCGTACCGCAACGACGGCGAGGCTCCGCGCAGCCGTGGCGGATCCTACGCGCTGGGCGCTTCGGAATGGCGGGATGTCGATGCAGCGATCGCGTACGCGCTGCGGCACGGCGCCGTGCGCGTGCTGTTGATGGGCTGGTCGATGGGCGGCGCGATCGCGCTGCAGACCGCCCTGTCCTCCGGCAACCGCCAGGCGATCGCCGGCCTCATCCTCGATTCGCCCGTCGTCGACTGGCGCACCGTGCTGAAGTTCCAGGCGCACGAGTCCGGCATCGTCGATCCCTTGCCGGCACTGGCGATGAATGCACTCTCCTCGCCGCTCACGGCACGTCTGAGCGGCGCGGAGGATGCGATCCCCTTCGACCGGCTGGACATGGTGGCTCGGGCGGGCGAGCTGACGGTTCCCACCCTGATCCTGCACAGCGACGACGACGGCTTCGTCCCGGCCGACGCATCGCACGCTCTCGCTGCGGCGCGCCCCGACCTCGTCACGATGCCGACCTTCTCGGTCGCCCGCCACACCAAGCTCTGGAACTACGACCAGGTCGGGTGGACGGCCGCCATCACCGAGTGGATGAGCGCGAACGGATTCGCCGACGCCGGCTGATCAGCGCTTCTGCGCGACCTGCCGCTTGACCCGCAGGAGCATGCCCGTCATCCCGGCGATGCGCAGGGGAGAGACAGCACGCGTCAGGCCGATCGACTGCGGATAGTCGTCCGGGATCGCGATGACCTCGTCCGCGCTGAGGCCGGTGATGCCCTGGACGAGGATGCTCGCGAACCCGCGGGTGGTCGGCGCCTCGGGAGGTGCGGTCGCGTGCATCGTGACGACATCGTCCTGGACGTCGACGTGGATGTACACCGGCGACTGGCACTCCGCGACGCGCTCGTACATCTCGGGATGGCTCGCCACCTCGTCGGAGACGGCGGGCAGCTCGTTCGAGAACTCCAGCAGCAGCTGCAGGCGCTCGGCCTCCGGCAGCTCGAGGAAGTCGTCGCGGATCTCCGCGAGAGTCTCGGGAACGTGCGTGGTGCTCATCCCCTCAATCCTCCCACGGCCCCACGAACGAGGCTCACAGCGTGCCGGGCTCGGCTCCCGTGACGATCGGGACGCGGACGGCGCTGCCCCACTCCGTCCACGAGCCGTCGTAGTTGCGGACGTTCTCGATGCCGAGCAGGTGCTTGAGCACGAACCAGGTGTGGCTGGACCGCTCGCCGATCCGGCAGTAGGCGATCACATCGTCGCCGTCGGCGATGCCGGCGCCCTCTCGGTAGATCGCGTCGAGCTCGGCCCGGCTCTTGAACCCGCCGTCCTCGGCGACCGCCTTCGCCCACGGAACGCTCTGCGCTGTGGGGATGTGTCCGGCGCGCAGCGCGCCCTCCTCCGGGTAGGCGGGTGCGCTCGTCCGTTCGCCGCTGTACTCCTCGGGGGAGCGGACGTCGATGAGGGGGCCGGTGCCGATGAAGGCGACCACATCGTCCTTGTACGCGCGGAGGACCGAGTCGTCGCGGGCGACGACCGGGTATTCGGTCACGGGGCGGTCTGCGGGCGCGGTCGTGATCTCACGGCCCTCCGCGATCCAGCGATCGCGTCCGCCGTCGAGCAGGCGCACGTCCTCGTGCCCGAACAGCGAGAACACCCACAGGGCGTACGCGGCCCACCAGTTGTTCTTGTCGCCGTAGATGACGACGGTGTCGGAGCGTTCGATGCCCTTGCGGCCGAGCAGGTCGGCGAAGCCCTCCCCGTCGACGTAGTCGCGGACGACGGGGTCGTTGAGCTCGGTGTGCCAATCGACCTTGACGGCGCCGGGGATGTGGCCCGTCTCGTAGAGAAGCACGTCCTCATCGGATTCGACGACGACGAGGCCGGGATCGCCGAGGTGCGCGGCCAGCCACTCGGTGCTCACCAGGCGACCCGGTTCGGCGTACTCGGCGAACTTCGCGACACTCGTGTCGGACTCGATGGTCATGGGTGCTCCTCGGGTGGGTGGCAGGGGTGCAGGACGGCGTAGTGTTGACCCGTCCCCTCGACCCTAGAGCCGTTCGGTGCGCCCGGCGCCGGATCCGTAAGACTTCGACACAGGAATCGCATGACCGAACCGATCCACCTCACCTCGCGCGAACCCGTCGTCACGGGACCCGAGATGCTGGCGAGCCTCGTGCCGCCGCCGCAGTTCGACGGCGCCACCTTCGACAGCTATCGATCCGATGACGCCTATCCGTCGCAGGCCGAGGCGAAGGAACTGCTGCAGCGGTTCGCCGGCCGCGGCGCCCCCGCGAAGAAGGCCGGATTCTTCAGTCGTGCGAAGAAGGAGCCGGATATGAAGCCCGGCGTCTACCTCGACGGTGGATTCGGCGTGGGCAAGACGCATCTGCTTGCGTCGATCTACCACGCGATGCCTGCGCGACGGAAGTACTTCGGCTCGTTCATCGAATACACAGCGCTCGTCGGCGCGCTGGGCTACAAGAACACCGTCGATCTGCTGCGCGGCGCGGATCTGCTCTGCATCGACGAGTTCGAGCTCGACGACCCGGGCGACACGATGGTCATGACCCGGCTGCTCGGCGAGCTCGTCACATCGGGCACGCGCCTGGCGGCGACCTCGAACACGCCGCCGAACGCGCTCGGCGAGGGGCGGTTCGCCGCGCAGGACTTCCTCCGCGAGATCCACGCGATGTCGGACAGCTTTCAGACGATCCGCATCGACGGCGTCGACTTCCGCCAGCGCGCGCTCGACGGCAAGGCCGTCGTCCTCGACGACGCCGCCTATCAGCGCGAGCTCTTGGCGACCGAAGGCACGGCGTCCGACGACGCGTTCGCCGACGTGGTCCGCCACCTCGCGAAGGTGCACCCTTCGCGGTACATCCGCCTCATCGACGGCGTCTCGATGGTGGGACTGCGCGACGTCCAGGTTCTGACCGACCAGTCCGAGGCGCTGCGGTTCGTGGCGTTCGTCGACCGCGTGTACGACGCGCAGGTGCCGATCATCGCCACCGGCACATCCCTTGACCAGGTCTTCGCGGAGGAGATGCTCGGCGGCGGATACCGCAAGAAGTACCTGCGCGCCATATCGCGGCTGAACGCGCTGACTCATTCTGCGCAGCTGCAAAGCGCGCCGTAACGCGATGTTCACACGGGCGCCTGCGCTGTAACACCCTCGAAACGGGGAGCGCGCATTCCGGAAACGGAGCCTCGTCACACTGAAGCTCTCAACTACTTCGGATGTGAGGTTTTCCTATGGATGCTCCCGGCAACATCTCCTGGGGTATTACCGCCACGGCGCTCGTGCTGCTCATGACGCCCGGCGTCGCCTTCTTCTACGGCGGACTCGTCAAGGCGAAGAGCGTCGTCAGCATGATGATGATGAGCTTCGGGTCGATCGGCCTCGTCGCCGTGCTGTGGATCCTGTACGGCTTCTCGATGAGTGCCGTCGACAGCCCGACCGCGTTCGCCGGCAACCCGTTCGCCGACTTCGGCCTGAGCGGACTCGCGTCGGGTGAAGGCTCGAACGTCGCGCTCATCGGCGTCGCGTACGGCGCCACGTTCGCGATCATCACCGTAGCCCTGATCTCCGGTGCCATCGCGGATCGTGCGAAGTTCGGCAGCTGGCTGATCTTCGCGGGCGTCTTCGCGACCGTCGGCTACTTCCCGATCGCCGCATGGGTCTGGGGCGGCGGCTGGATCATGGAGCTCGGCACGACGATGTTCGGCGCCGACAGCGGAATCGGCGTGATCGACTACGCCGGAGGAACGGCAGTCCACATCAACGCCGGCGCGGCAGCTCTCGCCCTCGCGCTCGTCCTCGGCAAGCGCATCGGCTTCCAGAAGGGCATCCTCAAGCCCCACAACGTGCCGCTGACGCTCCTCGGCGCCGCTCTGCTGTGGTTCGGCTGGTTCGGCTTCAATGCCGGTGCGGAGTGGCTCGCGGAGGACATGGGCGGTGTCGGCCTGATCGGTCTGAACACCCTGGGTGCCACCGCGGCGGCCATCCTCGGCTGGATCCTCATCGAGAAGATCAAGGACGGCAAGCCCACCTCGGTCGGCGCCGCATCCGGTGCCGTCGCCGGTCTCGTCGCGATCACCCCCGCCTGCGCCAACCTGACCCCCGGCTGGGCGCTGCTGCTCGGAGCGATCTCCGGTATCGTGTGCGCCCTGGCCGTCGAGCTGAAGTTCCGCCTCGGCTTCGACGACTCGCTCGACGTGGTCGGCATCCACCTGGTCGGCGGCCTCATCGGAACCGTGTACCTGGGCTTCTTCGCCACCGGCACCGGCCTGTTCGTGGGCGGCGACGCCCGCCAGCTGGTCGTCCAGGTGATCGCGGCCCTCGGTGTGCTGATCTACTCGTTCGTCGTCGCGTTCATCATCGGCTTCGCCATCCAGAAGACGATCGGGTTCCGCGTCACGAACGAAGACGAGATCGCCGGTGTCGATTCGGTGGTTCACGGCGAGGAGGGCTACGCGCTGGTCGACGCCTGAGCGCGACCGGATGCTGATCGATACAGTGACGGGGTGAGTTCCTCCCAGAACATCCTCGGTCAGCTCCTCGACCTCCTTCTGAAGTCGTTCAGCAGCAGGACGTCCCGGACTCCCCACGCAGAGGAGCCGGGACGTTCTGCTGCGTCCGTCCGCGCGGACGAGCCGGGGCGCATGCGGGGGAGAGAGACCGTTCGCATCGACCCGGACGGCATTCGCGGTCTGAAAGTCGAGTACTCGCCGTCGCGGGACGGCGCTCCCGATTCCGGCGAGGTGATCTGGACCTGGGTGCCGTACGAGGAGAACGACGGCCGCGGCAAGGACCGTCCAGTGCTCGTGATCGGACGCGAGTCCGCCGATCGCGTGTATGCCGTGCGGATGACCAGCAAGCCGCATGATCGAGATCGCGACTATCTGTCGATCGGCAGCGGGGGATGGGACTCCCAGGGACGCGAGTCCTGGGTCGACATCGAGCAGCTGTACAGCGTGCACGAGAGCGGGATGCGCCGCGAGGCGGCGGTCCTGGACCACGGGCGATACGATCGCGTGGCCGAAGCGCTGGTGCGCCGCTACGGGTGGGCCAGGCGCTGAGCGCGGCGCGATCCGATCCGAATCGCCGAGCGCTCCGAACTCTCTGTGTCAGCCGCTTCCCGCGGCCTCACGCAAGGAGGAGAATCATGCGCTTCATCCCCACCAAGGTCCACGGTGTCCTCGACTACCTCGTCGGCATCGCCCTGATCGTCGCCCCCTGGCTGTTCGGTTTCGCCGGCGTCGGCGGTCCCGCCGTCGTCATCCCGATCGTCCTGGGCGTCGGGCTCATCGTCTACAGCCTGTTCACGAAGTACGAATGGGGACCCTTCGGGTTCATCCCGATGCCGGTGCATCTCGTGTTCGACATCGTCGCGAGCCTCTTCCTCGCGCTGTCGCCGTGGATCTTCGGGTTCGCGGGCGCGGCGGTGAACGTCTGGCTGCCGCACGTCGTCGTCGGTGCCGCCGTCATCGTGGTCGTGATCTTCTCGAAGCCTCAGCCGGAGGGGACCGCGTCGCGGACCGCCGCGCGCGCCTGAGAAACGGGGGCCCCGGCGCGCATCTCCCCGTCGATGAGACGGGTGAGGTGCGCGCCGTGGTACGTCAGCGAGCCCGCGTGCTCCAGAGCGCCCACAGAATGAGCACCGGCTGCAGGAAGAGGCGGACGAGCCGCCTCGTGTCCGTGTCGAGCCCTGGAGCGGATCGGTGGGTGCGCCACTGCTCGATGTTTCCGGGGAAGACGGCCACGAAGAACACGGCGGTCGCCCAGCCGATGCGCCGGCGCTCCTTCGGCAGGGCGATGAGTCCTGTCGCGAGGGCGAGCTCTGCGGCACCGGATGCGACGACGACGCCGTCCTTGTCGAGCCCGGTGACGCGGGTGGCCCAGTCCGGGATGAGACCCCGGAACCCGCGCGTCTGCACGAAGTGCATGACGCCCATGAAGGCGAGACCGAGTGCAAGAGCCCACCGTGCGATGTGTCGGATCATCCGTTCACGGTACCTGCTTGCAGCGCGGCGCTGAGCCAGCGGGCGTAGAGGATCCAGGGGTCACCGCCTCGTCGCAGCGCGTTGATATGAGCCTCGAGATCCGGCGTGAAGGTGAACCACTCGCCGCCCTCGCGGATGGATGCGAATTCGCGGTGGCGCCGCTGTTCGATCATGCGACGCAGAACCATCGGTCGCGCCGACGCGCACCGCGGATGCCGCCGCAGAGCTGGCACGGACCGGGAAGCGCGGTGTCGTTCGGCATGCGCCGAGATTACGCGGAGGCAGGGACAACCGACTGGTCGATCGATGAGAAGATGTGGTGGGCGATGCCGGACTCGAACCGACGACCTCTTCCGTGTGAAGGAAGCGCGCTACCAACTGCGCCAATCGCCCAATGACCTGGGGTCGAGAATCGATACTACCGGAACGTTCGAGCCGCTCCGGACCATTCCGCCGGACACGCGCGAGATCCGTGTCCGGTTTTGCAGGTCGGGAATCATCGGCTAATGTTTTACAAGTGCCCGGGACGCCGGAACACGAAATGCGGATGTAGCGCAGTGGTAGCGCATCACCTTGCCAAGGTGAGGGTCGCGAGTTCGAATCTCGTCATCCGCTCGAGTGCAGGAGCCCCCGCAAGGGGGTTTCGGCATGTGGGTTCGAATCCACCTCGCGGTGGCGTGGCCGAGAGGCTAGGCACCGGCCTGCAAAGCCGTTTACACGGGTTCGAATCCCGTCGCCACCTCTCATACAATTGAACAAGCCCCAACGGGCGCGATTGGCGCAGCGGTAGCGCGCTTCCCTGACACGGAAGAGGTCACTGGTTCGATCCCAGTATCGCGCACACTTTGAAACCCTCGGTTCGCCGAGGGTTTCTTCGTTTGACGGGGCGGTGAATCCGCTCCCGCGTTCATCAGGCTTGTCCTCAGTCGGGAGCGTCAGCCCTGCCGGCCCGTTTGACGATGTCATACGCAGCGAGCGCGGCCTTGCGGGTCTCGCCGAGATCGACGATCGGCGTCCGGGGAGCGTCCGCCGCCCACTGCGTCGTGTACAGTCCCTGCGGGTCGAACTTCTTGGCCTGCAGTTCCGGATTGAAGATGCGGAAGTACGGGGCGGCGTCGACACCTGAACCGGCGACCCATTGCCAATTGAACGGGTTGTTCGCCCCGTCGGCGTCCACCAGAGTGTCCCAGAACCACTGCTCGCCGTGCCGCCAATCGATGAGCAGATTCTTCGTGAGGAACGAGGCGGCGACCATGCGCACGCGATTGTGCATGAACCCGGTTCGCCAGAGCTCGCGCATACCGGCGTCGACGAAGGGGACGCCGGTCTCGCCGCGCTGCCACGCGGACAAGTGCGTCGGTTTCATCCTCGGCCACGGGAACGCGTCGAACTCCCGGCGCAGGTTGCGGGTTGCGAGGTCCGGATGGTGGTATGTCGTGTGCCAGGCGAACTCGCGCCATCCTAGTTCGGACAGGAATCCGCCGGCGCCCTCAGCAGCGATCGCCTCCTGCCACACGGTGTACGGGCTGATCTCGCCCCAGCGCAGGCGGGGTGACAGCATCGAGGTGGAGCCGGCAGACGGTACGTCTCGAGCGTCGTCGTATGCTGTCAGATCCTCGGTGAGGAAAGACCGTAGCCGCGCGCGTGCCGCGGGTTCGCCGGGCTCCCACGTCTCGCGGAGACCCTCGGCCCAGTCGGGGCGGGTCGGGAGCAGTTTCCAGTCGTCCAGATCGTCGGATGCCGGTGAGCGACGAACCCCGTCGATGGACCGTGGCTCCGGCAATGGCGCGCGCGGCGCGGGCAGCGCAAGACAGGCGCGCCAGAACGGAGTGAACACCGAGAAGTGCGTGCCGTTTCCGGTCCTCACCGTCCACGGCTCGTGCAGCAGCGAGGCCGCGAACGATGTGACTTCTCGCCCTTCCGCCCGCAGAGCATCCTTGAGCGCGGCATCCACGGCGCGCTCTGCTCCGCCATACCGCCGATTCCAGAACACCGCACCGGCGTCGGTGTCCGTCACCGTCTCATGCAGCACACGGGCGGCGGGTCCTCGACGCAGCACCAGAGACGCGCCGACACTCTTCAGCCGCTCGGTCAGGGAGGCGAGCGAGTAGTGGAGCCACCACCGGGCGGCGCCCCCCAGCGGGCGAAAACCGGGGGACTCCTCGTCGAGAATGAACAGCACGACGACCGGCTCGTTCCTGTCGATCGCTGCCCTGAGCGCGGGGTTGTCGGCCAGACGAAGATCGTCGCGGAGCCAGACAAGCGATGCGGAAGACATCTCCCCATTGTTGCGAACGCTGCGGCTGAGTCCGGGAACCCACGCGAAGTCCCGACACTTCGCGGTGATCCGCCAGGGCCGCGGGCGCGCGGTCCGCCCTCGGAGGGCGAGTAGCCTAGAGGGCGACCCAGATGGAGTGACCTGTGCCTGAAATCGACGAGCCCGCCGCCGCCGCCCGCGACGGCTTCGCCCTGTTCTCTGACCGATCCGTCGTCGCGATGCGCGTGAACGGCGAGCTCAGGGATCTCGCGACGACCCTGACCGAGACCGACGACGTCGAGCCGGTCACGATCGACAGCGAAGACGGGCTCGCGATCCTGCGGCACTCGAGCGCTCACGTCCTCGCCCAGGCGGTGCAGCGCATCAACCCGCAGGCGAACCTCGGCATCGGACCGCCGGTCACCGACGGCTTCTACTACGACTTCGGCGTCGAGACCCCGTTCACACCCGAGGACATAAAGGCGATCTCGAAGGAGATGCAGCGCATCATCCGCGAGGGCCAGCGGTTCGTCCGTCGCGTGGTCACCGAGGACGAGGCACGAGCGGCGATGGCCGATGAGCCGTTCAAGCTCGAGCTCATCGACCTGGCCGGCGGGCCCGGCTCGGGCGCGAACGCGGCCGAGGGCGCCTCGGCGGAGATCGGCGCCGGCGACCTGACGATCTACGAGAACACCACCCGCGACGGCGAGGTCGTCTGGAAGGACCTCTGCCGCGGCCCGCACCTCCCGAGCACCCGCATGATCGGCAACGGCTGGGACCTCACCCGCATCGCCGCCGCCTACTGGCGCGGCAGCGAGAAGAACCCGCAGCTGCAGCGCATCTACGGCACCGCATGGCCGTCGAAGGACGAGCTGCGCGCGTACCAGCACCGCCTCGAGGAGGCCGCCAAGCGCGACCACCGCCGGCTCGGCAAGGAGCTCGACCTGTTCTCGTTCCCCGAGGAGATCGGCTCGGGCCTGAGCGTCTGGCACCCCCGCGGGGGCGTCGTGCGCGGTGAGATGGAGCAGCACGCCCGCAAGCGCCACATCGAGGGCGGCTACACCTACGTGTACACGCCGCACATCTCGAAGGAGGACCTCTTCCTCACCTCGAACCACCTCGTCACCTACAAGGACGGGATGTTCCCGCCGATCGTCATGGACGAGGAGCGCGACGACGAGGGCAACATCACCAAGCAGGGCCAGGACTACTACCTGAAGCCCATGAACTGCCCGATGCACATCCTCATCTACAAGGAGCGCGCGCGCAGCTACCGCGATCTGCCGCTGCGTCTGGCCGAGAACGGCACGGTGTACCGCAACGAGCTCTCCGGCGCTCTGCACGGCCTCACCCGCGTCCGCGGCTTCACCCAGGACGACTCGCACCTGTTCGTCACCCCGGATCAGCTCGAGGAGGAGGTCGGCAAGGTCCTGGAGTTCATCCTGTCGATGCTGCGCGACTTCGGCCTGACCGACTTCGAGCTCGAACTCTCGATGAAGGACGATGAGAAGTCCAAGTGGATCGGCACGGACGAGTTCTGGGAGAGCTCGACCGATGCGCTGCGCCGGGTGGCCGTCGCATCCGGACTGAAGCTGACCGAGGTACCGGGCGAAGCCGCCTTCTACGGGCCCAAGATCGACCTGAAGACCCGTGACGCCATCGGTCGCACCTGGCAGCTGTCGACCGTCCAGGTCGACCCGAACCTGCCTGACCGCTTCGACCTCGAGTTCATGGACCGCGACGGTCAGAAGAAGCGGCCGATCATGATCCACCGCGCGCTGTTCGGGTCGATCGAGCGCTTCTTCGCCATTCTGCTCGAGCACTACGCCGGCGACTTCCCCGTCTGGCTCTCGCCGGTGCAGGTCGTCGGCATCCCCGTCGCCGAGGACTTCACCGACTACCTCGGCGACGTGATCCGCACGCTGCGCGAGAGCGGCGTGCGCGCCGAGCTCGACACGTCCGACGACCGGATGCAGAAGAAGATCCGCAACCACACCACCGGCAAGGTGCCGCTCATGCTCATCGCGGGTGAGAAGGACCGGGATGCCGGGACGGTCTCGTTCCGCTTCCGCGACGGCACGCAGCAGAACGGCGTGCCGATCGCGGATGCCGTGGCCCGGATCCGCGCGGCGATCGACTCGCACGCGCTCGTGCACACGGTCGAGGACCTCGCGTGACCCTTCGACAGGCTCAGGGACCGATTCGTGACTGAGGCAGAGGATGCCGGGCATCTCGCCGGCGTTCCCGACGAGTTCCAGCGACTGTGGACGCCGCACCGAATGGCGTACATCCAAGCGGGGCCCGAGCCGCTGCGCGAGGAGTGCCCGTTCTGCGAGGCTCCGAAGCATCCCGATGCGGAGCGCCTGATCGTCGCCCGCGGCGAGACGGCGTACGTGCTGCTGAACCTGTTCCCGTACAACTCGGGGCACCTGCTCGTCTGCCCGTACCGGCACATCGCGACCTACGACGAGGCGAGCCCCGAGGAGGTCGCCGAGATCGGCGCACTGACTCAGACCGGCATGCGGGTGCTGCGCGAGGTGTCGAACTGCGACGGCTTCAACCTCGGCATGAACCAGGGCGCCGTCGCCGGCGCCGGCGTCGACGCGCATCTGCACCAGCACATCGTGCCGCGCTGGCGCTCGGACGCGAATTTCTTCCCGATCATCGCGAAGACGAAGGCGCTGCCGCAGCTGCTCGGCGACGTCCGCGAGGCCGTCGCGAACGCCTGGCCGACTACCTGACCTGACGCGCGGCGAACTGCATCTTCGGGTGCGCGTAGGACTCCTGCGCCTCGATGAGCGCCAGCTCGCGCTCACCCGAGTCCAGAGTCAGCGTCAGCAGGTCGAACACGCTGGACGCCGTGCGCTCCAGCGCCACCTGCGCGCTCCGGGTCGCGACGTAGTGCGCCGTGAACAGCGCCGCGGTCACATCGCCCGAACCGTTCGCCTTCATGGGCAGGAACGGCGTCTGCACGATCCATGCGCCCTGGTCGTCGACCGCGAGCATCTCGATCGTCCCCTCGTCGCGGTCGGGGCGCTCGACGCTCGTCACCAGCACGGTTCGGGGTCCCATGGCGCGGGCGAGATCCACGGACTCAAGGGTCGATTCGAGCGTGTCCGGCTCCGTGCGGGTGAGGAAGCCCAGCTCGAACTGGTTCGGGGTGATGATGTCGGCGACGGGGACGACCTTCTCGCGCAGGAGCTCGGGGATCGCCGGCGCCACGAAGCATCCGCTCTTCGCATTGCCCATCACCGGGTCGCACGCGTAGACGGCGTCCGGGTTCGCGGCCTTCACCCGGGCGACGGCGTCGATGATCACGTCGCCGATGCCCTCGCCGCCCTGGTATCCGGAGAGGATCGCGTCGACCTGCCCGAAGACGCCGCGCTCCTCGATGCCGGTGATGACGTCGCGGACGTCAGCAGGATCGATGAGCGGTCCGCGCCAGGCGCCGTAGCCGGTGTGGTTGGAGAAGTTCACGGTGTAGACCGGCAGAACGTCGACGCCGATGCGCTGCAGCGGGAAGACGGCGGCGGAGTTGCCGACGTGACCGTAGGCGACAGCGGACTGGATCGAGAGGATCTTCATCCCTCGATCCTCTCACCCGCGCCGCATGATCACCGCACAGCGCCGCTGATGTCTGCCGCCAGCTGTTCGGCGTCCTCATCGCTCAGTGCATGAACGGTGAGACGCATGTGATGGGAGGGGCCTGCGCCCTCGTCGAGAAGGAACTCGTCGCCGGTGCGCGCCAGCCATCCGCGACGCATCAGCTGCTCCGAGACAGCGCGGGCCGGACGCGGAAGCCCCACCCACAGATTCATGCCGTCGACGTACTCGGCGTCGATTCCGTGGTCTCGGAGGCGGGCCGCGAACGCGCGGTTGCGTTCCGCGTAGTGGGCGCGGGCCTCGCGGATGGTCGCGGCGGACGTCTCGTCGGTCAGCATGCCGATCGTCAACCTCTGCAGCAGATGACTCACCCACGTGGTGCCGGGGCTGAGGCGCATCGCGAGGCGCTCAGCCGTCTCGGGATCGGTCGCCGCGATCGCCAGGCACATGTCGGGCCCGAGGAACTTCGACACCGATCGCAGCAGCGCGAACCGTCGGTGCTCCGGGCCGATCAGGCTCTCGTACGGCCGCTCGGACAGCATCGAGAAGTGGTCGTCCTCGATGATCAGGACATACGGATGCTCCGAGAGCAGTGCGCGCAGAGCAGCAGCCCGTTCGGGGGAGAGACTGACACCGGTCGGGTTCTGAGCGCGCGGTGTGGAGATGACGGCCCGCACTCCGGCATCGAGCGCCGCGCGCAGCCCGTCGACGGTCATGCCCTCGTCGTCGACGGGCACGGGCACGGCGCGGTAACCGCCCAGACGAACCGTGTGGATGCTGGCGAGGAAGCACGGGTCCTCCAGCGCGACCGCGTCGTCGCGCATCAGAGCCTGCGCGAGCAGGCGCTCGACGGCATCCACCGCTCCGCTCGTGATCGTCACGCGGAAATCCGGCGCCTGGAGGTCGGGGGCGACCCACTCGCGCGCCCACGCGTCGAGCGACGGATCGATGACGGGCTCGCCGTAGAGGACGGGGCGGCCGAGCACACGACTGAGCACGTTCGACGGATCGGGGATGAGAGCGGGGTCCGGGTTGCCGGTTCCGACGTCGCGCAGCACGGTGTCCTGCGCATATCCCTCCTGCGCCACGGCGTCGTGCTCGACGAGCATGGTCCCTGCGCGGCCGCGGGTGACGACGAGCCCGGCCTGCGAGAGCTGACGGTAGGCGGCGACCGTGGTGTTGCGGTTGACGCCGAGGCGAGCCGCGAGCTCGCGGACCGGTGGCAGCACCGTGCCGGGGGAGAGCACGCCGCGTTCCCGCATCTCGCGCACGCTGGTGGCGATCTCGCTGGCCGTTCGCCCGGTGATCTGCTCGTTCACGACACCTCCCGTCATCCGAGTCTAGGGTGCGGTCGCGCGGTGGTATCTTTTGGCATAGATCAAAAGCACGTTTGGATGCACGAAGGGATCCACCATGGCCGCAGAGCAGAACACCACCACCGGGTCGGCCCGCGTCAAGCGCGGACTCGCCGAGATGCTCAAGGGCGGCGTGATCATGGACGTCGTCACCGCCGAGCAGGCGAAGATCGCCGAGGACGCGGGAGCCGTCGCGGTGATGGCCCTCGAGCGCGTGCCCGCCGACATCCGTGCACAGGGCGGGGTCTCGCGCATGAGCGACCCCGACATGATCGACAGCATCATCGACGCCGTCTCCATCCCCGTGATGGCGAAGGCGCGCATCGGGCACTTCGTCGAAGCGCAGGTGCTGCAGGAGCTCGGCGTCGACTACATCGACGAGTCCGAGGTGCTCTCGCCCGCCGACTACGTCAACCACATCGACAAGTACGACTTCACCGTGCCGTTCGTGTGCGGCGCCACGAACCTCGGCGAGGCGCTGCGGCGCATCAACGAGGGGGCGGCGATGATCCGCTCCAAGGGCGAGGCGGGCACCGGCGACGTCTCGGAGGCGATGAAGCACATCCGCAAGATCCGCGGCGAGATCGCGGCCCTCGGCGCACTGTCCAAGGACGAGCTCTACGTCGCCGCCAAGGATCTGCAGGCGCCGTACGAGCTCGTCGCCGAGATCGCCGAGACCGGCGAGCTCCCCGTCGTGCTGTTCGTCGCCGGCGGCGTGGCGACCCCCGCGGATGCCGCGATGATGATGCAGCTCGGTGCGGATGGCGTGTTCGTCGGCTCGGGCATCTTCAAGTCCGGCAACCCCGCCGCGCGCGCCGCCGCGATCGTCAAGGCGACGACCTTCTACGACGACGCCAAGGTGATCGCGGACGTCTCGCGGGGCCTCGGCGAAGCCATGGTCGGCATCAACGTGTCGGACCTGCCGGCCCCGCACCGCCTCGCCGAGCGTGGCTGGTAGTCCGCGCGTCGGCATCCTGGCCCTGCAGGGCGACGTGCGAGAGCACGAGCACGTCCTGCAGGCGCTCGGAGCCGACACTCTGCGCGTCCGGCGCCCGGAAGAGCTCGATCGTGTGCAGGCGCTCGTCATCCCCGGCGGTGAATCGACCGTGATCGACAAGCTGTCGCGCACGTTCGGGCTCCGAGGCCCGATCCGCGCGGCCATCGCGGACGGCATGCCGATGCTCGGCACGTGCGCCGGACTCATCATGCTCGCGGACACCGTGATCGATGCGATCGACGGGCAGGAGTCGTTCGGCGGGCTCGACGCCGTCGTCCGACGCAATGCCTTCGGGCGGCAGGTCGACTCCTTCGAGGCGGAGCTCGTCACGTCCGGCATCGAGGGCGATCCCGTGCGCGCCGCCTTCATCCGCGGTCCCGTGATCGAAACGGTGGGCGGTTCGGCCTCTGTCCTCGCCTCGCTCCCGGACGGACGCATCGTCGGCGTGGAGCAGGGCGGTCTCATCGGGCTGAGCTTCCATCCCGAGATCAGCGGCGAGGATCGCTTCCACAGGAGACTGCTCGCCGCCCTGTAGCGTGTGACCCATGCGCCTGCCGATCGGATCCACGGATGTCAGTGCGAGCGGCGGCAGCGTCGAGCTGATCGGCCGACGAGGCGACGGATGGCAGCGGATCGCGGCGCACGGCATGCCGCTGGCTGAGGCCGTGGCGGTTCTCGGGGAGGCGGAGCAGGGACCGGCGCACGACGACCCCGCGTTCGAGGCAGCCGTCCTCTCCGCGGGCGACGACGTGCCGCGGTTCGCGCTGGGTCAGGAGATACTGTGGCGCTACGGGCGTCACATCGAAGCAGTGCGCGTCGTCCGCGACGATGCCAGAGGGCTGGTGGTCTGGATCCCCTCCGGATCGGCACGCCTGGAGCCTGCGCCGGCGGATGGCCGCCGCCACCGCGACGTCCCGCTGGCTGAGCGATTCCGCGCGCCGTGGGTGATGACGCAGAACCGGTGGCGCGGGCCCGGCGTCGTGCGCGTCGCGCCTGCAGGACGGCCGTGGTCGGTGTGGTTCTTCCGCCGCGCCGACGGCACGCCGGACGGCGCCTACGTGAATCTTGAACTGCCGCACCGCCGGATCGGGGGAGAGGCGCCTGCGATCTTCACGCGCGACCTCGTGCTGGATGTCTGGATCGACGCAGAGCACGCAGGCTCGGAGGACATGTGGCTCAAGGATGCCGACGAGCTCGATGAGGTGGTCGTCCAGGGGCGGTTCACGGCGGAGCAGGCGGAGGCGATCCGGGCCATCGCCGACCATGCCTCGCGCGAATTCATCGCCGACGGAGGGTGGCCGCTCGACGAGGGCTGGGATCGCTGGATGACGGATGCCGCGATGGATGCGCCGGTGCCGCTGCCGGACATCGAGGCCATGCGGGCGGCACGCGCGCGCACAGGACGCACCAGCCTCGAGGGGTGACGCGGGCGGGCGGCGCACGCCCGGGCGGTGCCGTTCGTTAGAATGGACGATGCCCTTGGCGACGCCTCGGGCGGATTCGACGAGCGGAGACATATGTCCGGGCACTCCAAATGGGCGACGACCAAGCACAAGAAGGCCGTCATCGACGCGCGCCGTGCGAAGTCGTGGGCCAAGCTCATCAAAAACATCGAAGTCGCCGCGAAGCTCGGCGGCGCTGACCTGGCGGGCAACCCGACGCTCTACGACGCGGTGCTCAAGGCGAAGAAGACCTCTGTCCCGAAGGACAACATCGACCGCGCGATCAAGCGCGGCGCCGGTATCGGCGGAGAGGCCGTCGAGTACACCTCGATCATGTACGAAGGCTACGGCCCGAACGGCGTGGCGCTCATGATCGAGTGTCTGACCGACAACAAGAACCGTGCTGCTGCCGAGGTGCGCACGGCTCTCAGCCGCAACGGCGGCAACCTCGCGGACCCCGGCAGCGTGGCCTACAACTTCGAGCGCAAGGGCGTCATCGTCGTGAGCGGCGAGGGAACCACCGAGGACGACGTCATGATGGCGGCGCTCGAGGCGGGCGCCGAGGAGATCGAGCCCCACGCCGACGGGTTCGAGGTCATCACCGACGCCTCCTCCGTGGTCGCGGTGCGCTCGGCGCTCGTGGACGCCGGCATCGACTACAACTCCGCAGATGTGGAGTTCGTGCCCAACCTCAAGGTCGAGATCGACGCCGACACCGCGCGCAAGGTCTTCCGTCTCATCGACGCCCTCGAGGACAGCGAGGACGTGCAGAACGTCTTCAGCAACTTCGACCTGTCGGCCGAGGTCCAGGCCGAGCTCGAGGACGACGAGTAAGTCGCACCCGACACCTGCGAGTCTGCGAAGCCGCCGCCCCCCGCGCGCATAGCCTGGGGGAGTGGCGGCTTCTTCTCTTCGGGTGCTCGGGATCGACCCCGGCCTGACCCGGTGCGGCGTCGGCATCGTCGACGTGGATCGATCCCGGCGCGCCGACCTCGTGCACGTCGGCGTGATCCGCACGCCCGTCGACGCGCCGATCGGAGAGCGGCTGGCCGCCGTGGCCGAGGGCATCCGCTCCGTCCTCGTCGAGCACGCGCCGGACGCCGTCGCCGTCGAGCGTGTCTTCGCGCAGCACAACAGCCACACTGTCATGGGAACGGCCCAGGCGAGCGGCGTGGCCCTGCTGCTGGCGGCAGAGGCGGGCCTGCCCGCGGCGACCCACACGCCCAGCGAGGTCAAGGCGGCCGTGACCGGTTACGGTTCGGCCGACAAGAAGCAGGTGCAGGCGATGATCGCCCGCATCCTGCGGCTGGATGCTCCGCCGCAGCCCGCCGACGCCGCCGATGCTCTCGCGATCGCCCTGTGCCACGCCTGGCGCCGCGGAGCGGACACGCGGCAGGACGGCGGCGCCCAGACCCCCGCGCAGCGTGCCTGGGCCGAGGCGGAGCGTGTCGCTCGAACATACATACGATCCACGACGTAGGGTGGGGGAATGATCTCCTCCCTGCGCGGCACCGTGCTGTCCACCGGTGCCGACCATGTGATCGTCGAGGTCGGCGGCGTGGGCTTCTTCGTGTTCGTGCCCGGCGACGTGGCGCACACGGCGCGCGCGGGTTCCGAGCTGCGACTGCACACGAGTCTGATCGTGCGCGAGGACGCGCTCACGCTGTTCGGCTTCACAGAGCGCGCAGAGCTCGACGTGTTCACCCAGTTGCTCAGCGTCACCGGTGTCGGCCCGAAGTCCGCACTCGGCGTCCTCGGCCACCTCACGGTCGATCAGATCGCCGCTGCGGTCGCCGATGACGACGACGCCCCGTTCCGGAGGGTGTCGGGCATCGGCCCCAAGACGGCGAAGCTCATCGTCGTGCAGCTCGCCGGCAAGCTGCAGCCGCCGACGGCGACGCCCGCGGGCCGCTCGGGCCCTGCGGCGGACGCCGTGATCGCTCAGGTCACCGCGGCCCTGGTCGGGCTGGGCTGGTCGGAGAAGGTGGCCACGGACGCGGCCGCAGAGACCGCGGATGCCGCGAGCGACGCCGACCGCGCCTCGGTGCCCGCGCTGCTGCGGCAGACTCTGGCCGCCCTGGGGCCTGCGAAGACGGGCGGGGCACGTGGCTGACGAGTACGAGGGCGGGCGCAATCCCGCCGAGGCCATCGACGAGACCGAGCTCGCGATCGAGGGCGCGCTGCGCCCCGCGAGCCTGGGCGAGTTCGTCGGCCAGCCCAAGGTGCGCGGGCAGCTGCAGCTGCTCCTGGACGCTGCCCGCATCCAGAACCGACCGCCCGACCACATCCTGCTCGCAGGGCCTCCGGGCCTCGGCAAGACGACGCTCGCGATGATCGTGGCACACGAGAGCGAGCGACCGCTGCGGCTGTCGAGCGGACCGGCGATCCAGCACGCGGGCGACCTCGCCGCCCTGCTGTCGAGCCTCGTGCCCGGCGAGGTGCTGTTCATCGACGAGATCCACCGCATGGCGCGCTCCGCGGAGGAGATGCTCTACCTCGCCATGGAGGACTTCCGCATCGACATCATGGTCGGCAAGGGCGCCGGTGCCACCAGCATTCCGCTGGATCTCGCGCCCTTCACTCTCGTCGGCGCGACGACGCGCTCCGGGCTCCTCCCGAATCCGCTCCGCGACCGGTTCGGGTTCACCGGCCACCTGGAGTTCTACGAGGACACGGATCTCGAGAAGGTGATCCACCGCTCCTCGCGCGTGCTCGGCGTCGAACTCCCCGACGATGCGCGTCACGAGATCGCGCGACGCTCGCGCGGGACGCCCCGGATCGCGAACCGGCTGCTCCGACGCGTGCGCGACTACGCGCTGGTGCACGGAGCGCAGGGAAGCGCCGCGGTGGCCGATGTCAACGCGGCCCTCGAGCTCTACGATGTGGACCCCATCGGCCTCGACCGCCTCGACCGCGCCGTCCTCGACATCCTGGTGCGCCGGTTCCGCGGCGGCCCGGTGGGCCTGAGCACACTCGCCGTCGCCGTCGGCGAAGAGGCGGAGACCGTCGAGAGCGTCGTCGAGCCGTATCTCGTCCGCATCGGGTTCCTCGGCCGCACGCCGCGCGGACGCGTCGCGATGCCCGACGCCTACCGGCACCTCGGGCTCCCGCACCCCGACGGGGCCGCATTGTTCGATGACCTATAATCGCTGAAGACTTCACCCCCCGAACCCTCAGCGCGTCCATCGTCGGCGTGCGCACTGTGAAAGGCTCCGCCTGATGGAAATCGTCCTCTTCGGCCTCCTCGCCGTTCTTCTCGTCTTCATGTTCTTCAACACGCGCAAGCGTCAGAAGCAGATGAAGGCCGAGCAGGAGGAGAAGGCGACCAAGACCGTCCCCGGCGCCAAGGTGCTGCTGCAGGGCGGTCTCTATGGAACGATCGTCGCCTACGACCACGACGACCTCGACTCCCCGGCGCTCGTCCAGATCGCGCCCGGCACAGTGATCGAGGTGCACAGCCAGGCGATCCTCCGCGTCGTCGAGCCGACCGACACCGTCGCGGACGCCGACCTCGCGGCCTCGTCGCACGACGCCGTCGTCGAGGAGACCGCACCCGAGGTCGCGCTCGAGACTCCGGAGGAGACGCGCGCCCGCCTCGACCGCGACTCCGACGGCAAGTAGTCCCGCGCTGCACCGACTCGGTTCGATCGGACTCTCAGAAAGCTGAACGTACGTGGCCTCATCCTCTCCTGTCCGCCATGCGTGGAAGGTGCTCCTCGGTCTGCTCCTCGTGACGGCCGCCCTGTTCGGCATCAATGCGCTGGGGGTGTACGGCTTCCAGAAGAGCTCCTGGACGCCTGAACTCGCCCTCGACCTGCAGGGCGGAACGCAGATCGTCCTCAGCGCCGTGACCGAGGACGGCGCAGACCCGACGCCGGAGCAGCTCGCTCAGGCGGTGTCGATCATCCGCCAGCGCGTGGACGCGTCGGGTGTCGCCGAGGCCGACATCACCACCGAGGGCGGCCGCAACATCGTCGTCCAGATCCCGGGGGTCGCCGACGACGAGACGCGGGCGCGCATCCAGGCCAGCGCGCAGCTGGAGTTCCGCTCCGTGCTCTACGCGGGCGACCCGGCCACGCAGTTCGTCGGCGAGGACGGCAACGAGACGCCGTACCCGACGCCCGACCCCACGCTCGAGGCCACGCCGACGGCCGAGCCGACCGACGGCAGCGACACGTCGTGGATCACGCCGAAGCTGCAGGCCGAATTCCTCGCCTACGACTGCGCCGATCCCGAGAACGACCCCTCCGGGGCTCCGGCCGATCAGCCCCTGATCACGTGCGACGCCGAGCAGCCCGTCAAGTACATCCTCGGACCGACCGAACTCACCGGTGACGCGATCGACGACGCCACGAGCGGCCGCGACCAGCAGTCCGGCGCCTGGACCGTGAACCTGAGCCTCAACGGCCACGGCACCGAGGTCTTCGGCGAGATCAGCCAGCGCCTGTACCAGAACCAGCTCGACGGGCTCAGCCCGCGCGACCAGTTCGCCTTCGTCCTCGACGGCAAGGTCATCTCCGCGCCGCAGATGAACGCGCAGATCCTCGACGGCCGCCCCAGCATCTCTGGGTCGTTCACGCAGGAGACCGCGCAGACGCTCGCCGACCAGCTCAAGTACGGCGCGCTGCCGCTGAGCTTCACCACCGAGAGCTCCGACACCGTCTCGGCCACCCTCGGCAGCCAGCAGCTGCAGGTCGGCCTCATCGCCGGCCTCATCGGTCTTGCGCTCGTCGCGGTCTACTCGCTGATCAGCTACCGGGCCCTCGGCACCGTGATCATCGCCTCGATCGCCGTGATGGGCGTGCTGACGTACATCATCATCTGCATCCTTGCGTGGCGGATGGGCTTCCGCCTGTCGCTCGCGGGCGTCGCCGGCCTGATCGTGTCGATCGGATTCACTGCGGACTCCTTCATCGTGTACTTCGAGCGCATACGCGACGAGCTGCGCGACGGGAAGTCCATCACCGGCGCGGTCGAGGACGGCTGGGGCCGTGCGAAGCGGACGATCTACATCTCGAAGTCGATCAACATCCTCGCCGCCGTGGTGCTCTACATCCTCGCCGACTCCACGGTGAAGGGCTTCGCGTTCACCCTCGGACTGACCACGCTGATCGACGTCTTCATCTTCGTGATCTTCACGCACCCGGTGATGCAGATCCTCGCCAGGACGAAATTCTTCGGCGGTGGCCACAAGCTCTCGGGGCTCGACCCCGACGCGCTCGGCGCCGTGTACCACACCCGCTCGCAGTTCCGGCAGATCACGCCGGCGAAGGGCGGACGAGCAGCCAGGAACACGCGTTCGCGAGGCGAGGCGGAGCGCCGCCAGACGATTGCCGAGCGCAAGCGGGCCGAGGCGCTCGCGGGCGACAGATCCACCGACGCCGGAAGCGAGGGAGAGCGCTGATGGCCTCCATGAATGAGTTCGGCAACAACCTCTACACGGGCAAGACGTCCTTCCCGTTCGTCGCGAAGCGCCGCCTGTGGTTCATCATCGCGATCGCGCTGGTGCTCGCATCGGCCCTCGTCCCGCTGCTGCGTCCTGTCCAGTTCTCCATCGAGTTCACCGGCGGTTCGCAGTTCACCGTGGTCGGGCCGGAGTCCACGGACCAGTCCGTCGCGGCCGGAGCCGTCGAATCCGTCGTCGCGGAGGCCGCGGCGAAGGTCGCGATCGTCAACGGCACGGATGTGCGCGTGCAGACCTCGCAGATGACGCCGGAGCAGACGCAGGCGGTCGCCGCCGCCCTCGCCGAGGCTTACGACGTGCCCGCCGACGAGGTCACCTCGTCGTTCATCGGCCCGGTGTGGGGAGAGAACGTCACCCGGCAGTCGCTGTGGGGCCTGGCGATCTTCCTCGCACTGACCTTCCTGATCCTCGCGATCTACTTCCGCACCTGGAAGATGTCCGTCGCGGCCATCCTCGGTCTGCTCGACGTGCTCGTCATCACCATCGGCGTGTACGCCCTTGCCGGATTCGAGATCTCGCCGGCTGCTGTGATCGGATTCCTGACGATCCTCGCGTACTCCCTGTACGACACCACCGTCGTCTTCGACAAGGTGAGGGAGAACACGACGGAAGACGGGGAGAACTCCGCCCGGACGTTCGGCGAATCCGTCAACCTCGCCGTGAACCAGACGCTGGTGCGTTCGATCAACACATCGATCGTCGCAGCCCTTCCGGTCGGCGCGATCCTGTTCATCGGGTCGTTCTGGCTGGGCGCCGAGACCCTCACCGACATCTCGCTGTCGATCTTCGTCGGCATCCTGGTGGCGACCTACTCGACGCTGTTCGTCGCGGCGCCGCTGTACTCGCTGTTCCGCGAACGCGAGCCGCAGATCGTCGAGCGCGACCGTCGCGTTCTCGAGCTGCGCGAGCGTGCGGCCGTCGGCGCCTGAGGCCGCGCCAGGGGCGCGGCTGAGGCCCCGTCCGTGCGCGTAGGATGATCTGACCCGGAGGTGAATGGATGGCGGAGGCGACCGCACAGACGCAGGGATCGAGCCTGAGACGACTCGTACCCCGCATCTTCTCGCGCGCCCCCCGCATCAACGACCTCGACAACCTCATCCGCTCTGTCCGGGTGAACCACCCCAAGGGCGACCTCGCGATCATCGAGCGCGCCTACCAGGTCGCCAAGGACAAGCACGAGGGGCAGAAGCGCCGCAGCGGCGAGCCCTACATCACGCATCCGCTCGCAGTCGCGCAGATCCTCGCCGAGATGGGGCTCGGCCCCCGCGCGATCGCCGCGGCGCTCCTGCACGACACGGTCGAGGACACGGGCTACGCGCTCTCGGAGCTCAGCGACGAGTTCGGCGACGAGGTCGCCATGCTCGTCGACGGGGTGACCAAGCTCGACAAGGTCAAGTACGGCGAGAGCGCGCAGGCCGAGACGGTCCGCAAGATGATCGTCGCGATGTCCAAGGACATCCGCGTCCTGCTCATCAAACTCGCCGACCGGCTGCACAACGCCCGCACGTGGGGGTTCGTGCCGCCCGAGAAGGCCGAGCCGAAGGCCCGCGAGACGCTCGAGATCTACGCGCCGCTGGCCAATCGACTCGGCATCCAGGCGATCAAATCGGAGCTGGAGGACCTCTCCTTCGCGGTCCTGCACCCGAAGATCTACGCCGAGATCAACAGCCTCATCGCACAGCGCACGCCGCAGCGCGAGAAGTACCTGAAGCAGGTCATCGAGTCGATCAATGAGGATCTGCACGACCTGCGCATCCGCGGCAAGGTCGGCGGCCGCCCCAAGCAGCTGTACTCGGTGTACCAGAAGATGGTCATCCGGGGCCGCGAGTTCGACGACATCTACGACCTCATCGGCATCCGCGTGATCGTGAACTCGGTCCGGGACTGCTACGCGGTCCTCGGTGCCATCCACGCGCGATGGACGCCGCTGCCCGGCCGGTTCAAGGACTACATCGCCACGCCGAAGTTCAACCTCTACCAGTCGCTGCACACGACCGTGATCGGGCCGAGCGGGCGGACGGTCGAGATCCAGATCCGCACGCACGAGATGCATCAGCAGGCCGAGTTCGGCGTCGCGGCGCACTGGATGTACAAGGAGCGGATGGCCGGCGGCAAGCCCGTCGACGGTCCGACCGACACCGACATGACCTGGCTCGCGCACATCTCGGACTGGCAGGCCGAGACGGCCGATCCCAGCGAGTTCCTCGACTCGCTGCGGTTCGAGATCGGCGCGAAGGAGGTCTACGTCTTCACCCCGAAGGGGCGCGTGATCGGCCTGCCGGCGGGGGCCACGACCGTCGACTTCGCCTATGCCGTGCACACCGAGATCGGCCACCGCACCATGGGCGCGAAGGTCAACGGGCGCCTGGTGCCGCTCGAGACCGAGGTGCGCACTGGAGACGTCGTCGAGGTGTTCACGTCGAAGAACCCCGATGCCGGACCCAGTCAGGACTGGCTCACCTTCGTCAAGAGCACGAGGGCGCGCAACAAGATCAAGGGCTGGTTCACCAAGGAGCGCCGCGAAGAGGCGATCGAGCAGGGCAAGGAGTCGATCGCGCGCGCCATGCGCCGTCAGAACCTTCCCCTGCAGCGCATGATGAGCCAGGACTCCTTCGCGGATGTCGCGCACCAGTTGCGCTACGAGGACGTCTCGGCGCTGTACGCGGCGGTCGGCGAAGGGCACGTGTCGACCCAGTCCGTGCTCGAGAAGGTCACCGCGCTGGTCGCCGCGAACGACACGAGCACCGGCGCGATCGACCTGCCGACGCAGCCGCGCACGCATGTGCCGCGCGCCGGTGACTCCGGCATCCTCGTCCGCGGGGCGGCCGACATCCTCGTCAAGCTCGCCAAGTGCTGCACGCCCGTGCCCGGCGACCCCATCGTGGGGTTCGTGACGCGCGGCAGCGGCGTCTCGGTCCACCGTGCGGACTGCGTGAATGTCAAGGCCCTCGGCGACCAGGAGCAGCGCTTCATCGAGGTCGAGTGGGCGCCGACGACCAAGAGCGTGTTCCGCGTGCAGATCCAGGTCGAGGCGCTGGACCGCTCGGGGCTCCTCTCGGATGTGACGCGGGTGCTCAGCGAGCATCATGTGAACATCCTCTCCGCCACCGTCAACACGAACGACGACCGTCTCGCGATCAGCCGGTTCGTCTTCGAAATGGGCGACTCCGTGCACCTCGATCGGGTGCTCAACGCGGTCCGCCGCATCGACGCGGTCTACGACGTCTATCGCGTGACGTCCTCGTAGCCCGGCGGCTGCTCTGCGAGTGCGGCCAGTCGGTGCAGCGCGGCGCGCTTGCCCGGCATCCGATGCCGTGCGGCGATGAGCTCTCGCACCTGACCGACGAGCCCCGGCGACAGCGCTGCCAGCCCGCGCATCCATTCGGAGTGCGGCGCGTCGGAGCCGAGCACGAGGTCGGTGAGGGTGCGCACGGGCGTCGTCACCGGCACGCCGCCGAGGCACTGGATGTCGGATGCCTCGATCCTGCGCTCGTGCAGGATCACCGTGCGCTCACCGGTGACGCGCCGCCGTCGCTCGACGATGCGCTGCAGGTGGTGGCACGACGGGGGAGCGTCGCCGACCCCGTGCACCCAGGCGGCTGTCGGGCCGCACAGCGCGTATCCGTCTGCGAGGACGGGGAGCAGGGACGCGGCGCGCGCGGCGGCGTCCTCGGGGACGTCCGGGGGCATGTAGCCCTCACCGACCTCGATCAGCACGCCGTCGATGCGCGCGGCGCTGAGCTCCGAGGCGGACAGCAGCGCCCCGGGGCGGTAGAACAACGTCGGATGCACACTCTCAGTGTGCCCGGCGGGTCCTCGCCCCGGGGCGTCTGTGGATAAGCTCAGCCGCCGAGGGCGTTCAGCCAGGCGCGACGCGCCTCGAGGGCGTCTGCGGCCTCCTTGGCAGCCTTCTTGTTCCCCGACTTCTCGGCTGCGGCGAGCTCGGACTCGAGCTTCTCGATCGCGTCCTGGAGCTGCTGGCTCATGTCGTTCGCGCGTGCCTTGGTCTCGGGGTTGTTGCGCTTCCAGTCGACCTCTTCGCGCGACTTGAGCGCCTGCTCGATGACGCGGAGCTTGTCGTCGAGCGCACGCTCCTGCTCGCGTGGGAAGATGCGGCCGACCTCGTCCCACTGACGCTGGATCCGCGTCAGCAGCGCTCGCGCCTGCTTGATGTTCGCCTCGTCGGCGACGGCCTTCGCCTCTTCGAGGAGCGCCTTGCGCGCCTCGATCTTCGGCGCCGACTCGGCCTCCTCCGCGGCGGACTGCTCGGCGCGCGCGGCGTAGAGCGCGTCACCGGCGGCCTTGAACCGAGCCCACAGCGCGTCGTCGGCCTTGCGACCTGCGCGACCGGCGGCCTTCCAGTCATCCAGAAGCGCGCGGTACGCGGGGATGCCGTCGACGCCCTTGGGAGCGAGCGCCTCGGCCCGCTCGATCAGGGCGTTCTTGCGATCGCGGGCGGCCTTGTGGGTCTCGTCGAGTTCGGCGTAGAACGCGCGACGGCCCTTGTCGACCACGGCGCGCGCATCGCGGAACCGTTTCCAGAGCTGCTGCGAGATCCCCTTGGGCAGCCGCGGCCCGTTCTGCTGCTGGGACTGCCAGGTGTCGAAGAGTGCGCTCACCTCTTCGGTCACCTGCTTCCACTGCACCTTGCCGAGGTCGCGCGCGGCGATGGCCTCGATGGCCTCGACGACGACCGTGCGGTCGGCGATCGCCTTGTCGACGAGCTCCTTGGCCTCGCGGGCCTCGGCCTCGCGGGCCTCGGAGAGTGTCTCGGTGAGCCCGGTCAGTCGTGCGTGCAGCGAGGCGAGATCGCCGACCGCCGCAGCACCGGTGATCTCGGTGACGAGCTTCTGAGCCTGCGAGGTCAGGTCGCTCGCGGATGCGCCTCCGGACTGGTGACGCTGCTCGAGCGTGTGCACCTTGAAGGCCAGGTCGTCGAACTTGCGCACGTAGTAGGCGAGCGCCTCCTCGTGCGTTCCGTCCGGGTACTGGCCGACGACGCGCCAGTCGTCGCCCTCGCGGACCTCGACGGTTCCGTCCTCGGTGACACGACCCCAGTCGGCGGAGTCGGCGGCCGCGACAGGAGATGCCGGTGCGGCAGGCGCAGCCGCCGGCGCCGGAGTGCGCGGGGGCATCGGCACGCGCGGGGGCGCGGGGACGGGCGGGGTCGGCTTCGGGGTCTCGTCTGCAGACACGATGTGCTCCTTGCGCGGTCAGCCCGCGTGAGGGTGGAAAGGACTTCGTTCAGCCTAGTATGCGCGCGCCTCGCATCCGACAGCGAGCGCACCGGAGTCCTCCGCCTCCTCACAACACCGTTACACGTTTGTGAGGAGAACTTTCGACGCGCGTAACAGCCGCCGCGACTTCCCCGAAACATCGCGCTCGTAGTGTCTGGTCATCACCGACGGCAGGAGGCGGCATGAGCGACCGGACAGAGAGCATCACGCGGATCATCGTGGTGGGCGCGGGCATGGTCGCGCATCGCTTCGTGGAGAGTCTGCTGAGCCGGGCGGACGATTCCCTGCACGTGACGGTGATCGGCGACGAGGGCCGCGCTCCGTACGACCGCGTCGGTCTCACCTCGTACTTCGGCGGAACGACGCCCGACGAGCTCGCGCTCGACGCGAAGGTCCTCCGTGATGAGCGCGTGGAGTTCCTGGCCGGAGAGCGCGTCGTGCGCATCGACCCGTCGGCGAAGACGGTCACGACGCGCGAGCGGCGCACGCTCGGGTACGACTCGCTCGTTCTCGCCACCGGTTCGTACGCGGCTCGCGTGGCCGTCGACGGGTCCGATCTTCCCGGATGCTTCGTGTACCGCACCCTCGACGATGTGCAGGCGCTGCGCCGGTTCGTCCAGGAGCGCTCGGCCGAACTCGGCCGGTCGTTGCGCGGTGCCGTGATCGGAGGAGGGCTGCTGGGACTCGAAGCCGCGGGAGCTCTGCAGAGCCTCGACGTCGACTGCACCGTCATCCAGTCCTCAGACCGTCTGATGTCCGCTCAGCTCGACGGCGCGGGCGGGGGGATGCTGCGCAGGCTGATCGAGACCAGGGGCATCGGCGTGCGGACGCAGTGCCGCACCACGCGACTGGACCCGGACGAATCCGGCGCCGTCACCGCCTTGGAGTTCCAGGACGGCAGCTTCCAGCGCGCCGACGTGGTCGTGTTCACCGTGGGCGTCCGCCCGCGCGATGAGTTGGCGCGCAACGCGCTGCTCGATGTGCATCCACTCGGCGGTGTCGTCATCGACGAGAGATGCCGGACGAGCGACGACTCGATCCTCGCGATCGGCGAGGTGGCGAATTTCGACGGACGCAGCGTGGGTCTGGTCGCGCCGGGGTACGCGATGGCCGAGGTCGCGGCGACCGGGATCCTCGGCGGTGAGGCGGCGTTCCCCGGCTACGACGAGTCCGCCAAGCTCAAGCTGTCCGGCGTCGAGGTGGCCAGCTTCGGCGATGCCATGGCCGAGACGCCGAAGGCGCTCGACGTCGTCTACGCCGACCCGGTGGCCGGGGTGTACAAGAAGCTCGTGCTGTCGGACGACGCCCAGACGCTCCTGGGCGGGATCCTCATCGGCGATGCGTCGGCGTACGGGGCGCTGCGCCCTCTCGTCGGGGCGCGTCTGGGCGGCGATCCCGCCGCGTACCTCCTGCCCGCGGGCGGGGTGGAGGCCCCGACCGCCGATCTCCCCGACGACGCCGTCGTGTGCTCGTGCTCGAATGTGACGGCCGGACGCATCCGCGAGGCCGTGCACGACGAGGGATGCCGGGACGCCGGGGCGGTCAAGGCCTGCACGAAGGCCGGAGCGACGTGCGGGTCGTGCGTGCTGATGGTGAAGAAGATCGTCGGCCGGGAGCTCACGGCCCTCGGCGAGAACGTCTCGCAGGCGCTGTGCGAGCACTTCGACCTGTCGAGGCGGCAGCTCTTCGACGCCGTGCGGGTCTCGGAGCTCACCACGTTCAGCGCGATCATCGAACGCTTCGGACGCGGACGCGGCTGCGATGTGTGCAAGCCGGCCCTGGCGAGCATCCTCTCCGTCCTCGTCGGCGCCCACGTCCTCGACGGCGAGAACGCCGCACTCCAGGACACCAACGACCACGTCATGGCGAACATGCAGAAGGACGGCACGTACTCGGTCGTGCCGCGCATGCCCGGGGGAGAGGTGACGCCGGCGGGCCTGGTCGCGATCGGACGGATCGCGGAGGAGTTCGGCCTGTACACCAAGCTCACCGGCGGACAGCGCATCGACATGTTCGGCGCGAGGCTGGAGCAGCTGCCGGTGATCTGGGGACGGCTCGTGGATGCCGGATTCGAATCCGGTCACGCCTACGGGAAGTCGCTGCGCACGGTGAAGTCCTGCGTCGGGTCGACATGGTGCCGGTTCGGCGTCCAGGATGCCGTCGGCATGGCTGTGCACCTGGAACTGCGCTATCGCGGCCTGCGGGCTCCGCACAAGCTCAAGATCGGGGTCTCTGGATGCGCGCGCGAGTGCGCCGAGGCGCGGTCGAAGGACGTCGGCGTCATCGCGACCGAGAACGGCTGGAACATGTACGTCGGCGGCAACGGAGGGTTCTCGCCCCGCCACGCCGAGCTGCTCGCCTCCGATCTCTCGGACGACGAGCTCATCCGGGCGATCGACCGCTTCTTCATGTACTACATCCGAACGGCGGACCGGCTGCAGCGGACCGCGCCGTGGTGCGAGGAGCTTGAGGGAGGCCTCGACGGACTCCGCTCGGTGATCTTCGATGACGCGCTCGGGATCTGCGCCGATCTGGATCGCGCGATGGCCGGGCACGTGGACGCGTACGAGGACGAATGGGCGGCGACCCTCCGCGATCCCGAGAAACTCGCGCGCTTCCGATCGTTCATCAACGCGGCGGACACGCCGGACCCCTCCCTCGCCTATGTGGCCACGCGCGGTCAGGTGCGGCCCGCCTCCGCGCAGGAGAGGGCGGCGGGCGATGTGCTCATCGCCGGCTCGACGCTGGCGGTGCGGCGATGAGCGTCCCCGCGGCGGCCCGCAGCATCGCCGTCCGGGTGTGCACGATCGACGAACTCGTGGTCGAACGGGGCAGTGCGGCACTCGTCGGCGATGAGCAGGTCGCGCTGTTCCGTCTCGCCGACGGCGGCGTGCACGCGGTGTCCAACCTCGATCCGTACAGCGGAGCCCATGTCATCTCGCGCGGCATCGTCGGCACCAGGGGAGCGGTGCCGACGATCGCCTCGCCGATGCACAAGCAGATCTTCGACCTGCGCACGGGCGAATGCCTCGAAAGTCAGGGCAAGGACCCGAAGCATCTGCCGGTCTGGCAGGTGGTGATCGAGGGCGGCGACGTCCTGGTGCTTCCGCCGGCCGAGTCCCGGGGAGGGAACTGACATGACGACGATTCTCGGACTCTCGCTGACCGGAAGACGGGTCGTGCTCGTCGGCGGCGGCGCCGTCGCGGCACGTCGCCTCGGCGGATTCCTCGCCGAAGGCGCCCTGGTGCGGCTGGTGGCTCCCGACCTCGCACCGCAGACGCGCGCGCTCGTCGTCGAGCACGCGGTCGAGTGGATGCCGCGGACGTTCGAGCCCGCTGACATCGACGACGCCTGGCTGGTGCACACCGCCACAGGGGTACCCGCTGTCGACCGCGAGGTCGCGGACGCCTGCGAGCAGCGCCGCGTGTTCTGCATCAACGCCGGCGACGGCGCCCACGGCACCGCGCGCATGACCGCGCAGACGTCGGCCGGCGACGTCGTGATCGCCGTCGCGAGCGAAGTGGGGGCCGACCCGCGTCGCGTCGTCGCCGTCCGCGATGCGGTCGCCGGGCTCGCCGACGCCGGGAGCCTGCCGCTGCGCAGACGCCGGCCCGGTCTCAGCGGTCGCGTGGATCTGATCGGGGGAGGCCCAGGGCCGATCGACCTCATGACCGTCCGCGCGCGACGCCTCATCGCCGAGGCCGATGTCGTCGTGACCGACCGCCTCGGCCCCACCGCCGAGGTGCTCGCCGAGCTCGACCCGGGGGTCCTCGTGATCGACGTCGGCAAGCGTCCCGACCATCACCCCGTCCCGCAGGAGGAGATCAACGCGCTGCTGGTCGGGCACGCCAGGACGGGCAAGCGCGTCGTGCGGCTCAAAGGCGGCGATCCGTTCGTGTACGGCCGCGGCGGTGAGGAGGTCATCGCCTGTCGCCGTGCCGGTGTCACCGTCGAGGTGACCCCGGGCATCTCCAGCGCCATCGCCGTGCCTCAGGCCGCAGGGATACCCGTCACGCACCGGGGCACGGCCACGTCCGTGCACGTCGTGAGCGGCCACGGCGAGGTGTCCGCGGCGACGCTGAACACGCTGGGGGATGCTCAGACCACGACCGTGATGCTCATGGGCGTGGCCGCGATTCCCCGCGTGGTGAGCGCGGCTCTCCGCCACGGCATCCGCGCCGATCTGCCGGTCGCGATCGTCGAGAACGGCCACACGGCGCGCCAGCGCACGACGCGCACGACGCTCGCAGCGGCCGTGGAAGACGCAGCGCGCGCGCAGGTGCGCAATCCCGCGGTCATCGTGTTCGGTGATGTCGCGCGGGCGGATCTGCTCGTGCCCGCGTCTGCGCCGGCGGTCGGGGGCGTCCTGCAGTGACCCCCGGCCGGATCCTCGACACAGCCCTGGCGGGATGCACGATCATCGTGGCCGCAGATCGACGTGCCGGCGACCTGGCTTCCGCACTGCAGCGGCGCGGTGCGCAGGTCCAGCGCGCACCCGCGCTGAGCATCGTCCCGAACGCGGACGACGAGGAACTGATCCGCCGTACCCAGGAGCTCATCGCGCATCCTCCGGACGTCGTCGTGGTGACCACGGGCGTCGGCTTCCGGGGATGGATCGATGCGGCGCACGAGCACGGGCTGGACGAGCAGCTGACCTCGGCGCTGAGCGGCGCGGTCTTCATCGCGCGCGGGCCCAAAGCGCACGGCGCGATCCAGCAGGCGGGGTTCATCGCGGACTGGGTGGCCGAATCCGAGACGGCGGCAGAGGTCGGGGAGTACCTGCTGACCACGCCGCTGCAAGGCGCACGCGTCGCCGTCCAGCATCATGGTGCCGGATCTGACGGTCTCGACTCGATGCTGATCGCCGCGGGCGCCGACGTTGTCGCGCTCACGGTCTACCGCTGGGGGCCGCCGCCGGAGCCGGAGCTCGTGCGCCGTTCGGTGCTGCAGGCCGCGATCGGCGAGGTCGACGCCGTCCTGTTCACGTCGGCGCCGGCGGCGCGCGAATGGCTGCGGACGGCCGCCGCCCTCGACGCGACGGAGGCGATCAGGGCACGTGCCGAGCGCGGGCGGCTCCTCATCGCAGCCGTGGGACCCATCACCGCTGCGCCGTTGCACGCGGAGCGGCTGCGGACGGTGATTGCGGATCGAGGCCGACTCGGATCGCTGGCCCGCTGCGTGATCGCCTTCTTCGGCGAGGACGGCGGGGCACCACGACTGCACACCGCAGCCGGCGTCCTGTCGGTGCGCAGCGGCGGCGTGGTGCTGTCAGGCGCCTTCATTCCTCTTTCGCGAGCCGGAGCCGGGCTCATCGGCGCGCTCTTCGACGGCGGCGGTCGCGTCCTCACCCGCGATGAGATCGCGGGGCACCTTCCGCGGGGCGGACAGAACTCCCATGCCGTCGAGATGGCCGTCGCGCGGGTGCGCGAAGCGCTGGGCCGCGCGGACGTCGTGCAGACCGTGGTGAAGCGGGGATACCGCCTGGCCGTGGAGGAACCCGGATGACCACACTGATCGCGTGCTCGCACGGCACCGCCGATGCATCGGGGCAGGAGGCGATCCGGGCGGTGATCGACGACGTGCGCTCGCTTCTGCCGGGCATCCGCGTCGTGGGGACCGTCGTCGACGTCGAAGAGCCGCAGATCCCCGAGGTGCTCCAGCGCGAGATCATCGCCGACGACGTCGTGGTCGTCCCCCTGCTGCTCTCCGTCGGATACCACACAGGGGTCGACATCGCTCAGGCCGTCCAGGCACATCCCGGCGCCCGCCAAACGCTCCCGCTGGGCACCCACCCGCTCATCGTGGACGTGCTCCTCGATCGCTTGCACAGCGCCGTGCCCGGAGGATGGCTAGAGGGGGACCACGTCGTCCTCGCGGCGGCCGGCTCGACCGATCCCGCCGCTGAAGCGGATGTCGCGCAGGTCGCGGCGGCGCTGCGCCACCGGCTGCCTGTGCCGGTGAGCATCGGCTACGCCTCTGCCAGCACTCCGCGTGTGCGCGAGGCGGTCGCAGCCGCACGCGGCGCGGGTGCGCGGCGTGTCGTCGTGGCCAGTCATGTTCTCGCCCCCGGCTTCTTCGCCCGGCTCGTCGCCGGGGCCGGCGGCGACGTGGTGTCCGCGCCGCTCGCCCCCGACGCCCGTATCGCGGCGGTCGTGGTCGAGAGGTTCCGCGACGCTCGTGCGCCCCGGTGAGCAGCTGCTCACCGGGGCGCACATGAGCGTCCTCAGACGACGCTGACGGGCTCGCGTGCCGGTGTCGTCGGCACGGTGGTGATGCCCGCGGCTGCGGGCGCTTCCGCCTTGGCCTTCTTCACGCGGATCCGGCGCGTCGTCGGCCTGGCGTACGTGATGTACAGAGGCAGGGCGACGAACAGCAGACCGCCGACGAGGTTGCCGATCACGGTGGGGATCTCGTTCCAGATGAGGTAGTCCATGATCGTGAAGTCGGCGCCGAGCAGCAGGCCGGAGGGGAACAGGAACATGTTCACGATCGAGTGCTCGAAGCCCATGTAGAAGAAGAGCATGATCGGGAGCCACATCGCGGCCATCTTGGCGATGACGTTGTCGGAGACCATCGAGAGCACCACGCCGGTGGAGACCATCCAGTTGCACAGGACGCCGCGGATGAACAGCGTCAGCATGCCCGCTGCCCCGTGGTCCGCGTAGCCGACGGTGCGGCCGTGGCCGATCTCTCCGATCGCGTGGCCGACGGCGCTGGGTTCGGTGGAGAAGCCGTACGTGAAATAGACGGCCATGAGGATCGCCACCATGAACGCGCCGCCGAAGTTCCCGATGAACACCAGGCCCCAGTTGCGGAACAGGGCGCCCACGGTCGCGCCAGGGCGTCGGTCGAGAACCGCGAGCGGGCCGAGGGTGAACACCCCGGTGAGCAGATCGAAGCCGAACAGGTACAGGATCACGAATCCGACGGGGAACAGCAGTGCGCCGAGCAGCGGCTGGCCCGTGTTGGTCGAGACGGTCACCGCGAATGCGGCGGCGAGGGTGAGGAGTGCTGCGCCCATGAAGGCGCGCACGAGGGTGTCGCGGGTGGACAGCTGCAGTTTGTAGGCACCCGCATCCACCATGCGGACGACGAGATCGGCGGGTTTGACGTAGGACACGGGCAACCTCCTGGACGATGCGATGAGCAGTGCTGGTCTGCTCTCCAGCGTCACTCACCGGCGTTTCCGCCAGGGACCGGTCGCGTTACGAGTGTGGAGCGATTCCCTCACATCGCGGACGAGTCGGTGTGAGGATCACGGCCTCAGTCCGCCGGCGCCGTCGTGAACAGGTCGGCGAACGGGTTCTCGACCGGTCCGGTCGTGGGGGCGTCCGTCGGTGCCGGATCCGGCGCCGTCACCGCGGCATGGACGGACTGGCTCACGACCGCCCCGATCACGATGAGGGCTCCGATGATCACGGCCGCGGTGTTGTCGCGCACGCGGCGGCTGATCTGTCCCTCGTGCCAGGACGTGCGCGCCGCGTACAGCCGCGCGCGCTCGCTCGATGCCCTGGTGCGCTGTGCGCTCTTCGATCCGCGACCGGCCATCATGTCCCTTCCCTCGGCGCTGGCTGCCCGCGCCACAGGCGAGCCTACCGGCGTGCCTGTCCGCGGTGCGCATTAGCCTGGATGGATGACATCCGCGCCGCTGCTCTCGGGACAGACCCCGCTGGCCGTCCGCATGCGCCCCGTCTCGCTCGACGAGGTCGCCGGGCAGCAGCATCTGCTCCGCGCCGGTTCGCCGATCGTGGCCCTCGCCGACCCGGACGCCGCCTCTCCCGGCGCGGTCTCGATCATCCTCTGGGGGCCGCCCGGCACGGGCAAGACCACTCTCGCGCAGGCGATCGCGCGATCGTCGGGGCGGCGCTTCGTCGAGCTGTCGGCCATCACCGCCGGCGTCAAGGACGTGCGCGAGGTGATGCAGGAGGCGATCACGCAGCGCGACCTGTACGGCCAGACGACCATCCTGTTCCTCGATGAGATCCACCGGTTCACGAAGGCCCAGCAGGATGCCCTTCTTCCCGGTGTCGAGAACGGCTGGGTCATCCTCATCGCCGCGACCACGGAGAACCCGTCGTTCTCGGTGATCTCGCCGCTGCTGTCGCGTTCGCTGCTGCTCACCCTGCAGCCGCTGACCGACGACGACATCGCTGTGCTCATCGACCGTGCGGTCTCGGATGCGCGGGGGCTGAACGGCTCGGTCGAGATCGACGATGCCGCGCGCGGTGCGCTCGTGCGTCTGGCATCCGGCGACGCGCGCCGTGCGCTGACCGGGCTGGAGGCCGCCGCCGCCGTCGCGGCGTCGCAGGCCGCCGGCGACGAGGCGCTGCCGTCCGTCACGGCCGACGACGTCGCCCAGGCCGTCGATCGGGCTCTCCTGCGGTATGACAGACAGGGCGACGAGCACTACGACGTGATCAGTGCGTTCATCAAGTCGATCCGCGGCTCCGACCCGGACGCCGCGCTGCATTACCTGGCGCGCATGATCGAGGCGGGGGAGGATCCGCGGTTCATCGCCCGACGTCTGGTGATCTCGGCAGCCGAGGACGTCGGGCTCGCCGACCCGCAGGGTCTGGTGATCGCCACGGCGGCCGCCGATGCCGTGGCCTTCATCGGGATGCCGGAGGGCCGGATCCCGCTCGCCGAGGCGACCGTCTATCTCGCGACCACGGCGAAGTCCAACGCGGCCTACGCCGGCATCGACGCGGCGATCGCCGATGTGCGCGCCGGCAGCTTCGGGCGGGTGCCGCCGCACCTGCGCGACGCGCACTACCCGGGAGCCAAACGACTCGGTCACGGCAAGGGCTACGCGTACCCGCACGACAACGAGCACGGCATCGTGCCGCAGCAGTACCTCCCGGACGAGCTCGACGGGCGTCGCTACTACCGGCCCAAGAACCTCGGTGCCGAGCGCGACATCTCATCCCGGCTCGAGCGGATCCGCCGCATCCTCGACGGCCGCTGAGGGCGCACGGCGCGTCTGTTAGACTTGATCGGCTCGAAACCGAGTTTTCGGGCATCCCTACGTTCACACCCCACCTTCTTCGCGCCCCGGCGTGCGCGATTCAGGCAGAGCGCGGGAGATACGTCCGTGCGACGTGAAAGACACGTCCACGTCATCGGAAGGAATGCTTCGTGGTCACGAAGTCCCAGGACCGCCGCAAGGTCCGTCTGTCCCGCGCCCTCGGCGTGGCACTCACCCCGAAGGCCGCCCGCTACCTCGAGAAGCGTCCCTACGCTCCGGGCGAGCACGGCCGCACCAAGCGCAAGGCCGACAGCGACTACGCCGTCCGCCTCCGCGAGAAGCAGCGTCTGCGCGAGCAGTACGGCATCCGCGAGAAGCAGCTGCGCATCGCGTTCAACGAGGCCCGCCGCGTCGACGGCCTGACCGGTGAGAACCTGGTCGAGCTGCTCGAGATGCGCCTCGACGCGCTCGTGCTGCGTTCGGGCTTCGCCCGCACCACCGCACAGGCCCGCCAGATGGTCGTGCACCGTCACATCATGGTCGACGGTCAGCTCGTCGACCGCCCGTCCTTCCGCGTGAAGCCGGGTCAGCTCATCCACGTCAAGCCGCGCAGCGAGGGCACTGAGCCCTTCCAGGTCGCAGCCGCCGGCGGTCACGCCGAGGTCCTGCCTCCCGTTCCCGGCTACCTCGAGGTCGAGCTCGACAAGCTGCAGGCACGCCTGGTCCGTCGTCCGAAGCGCGCCGAGGTCCCCGTGACCTGTGAAGTGCAGCTCGTCGTCGAGTACTACGCGGCTCGCTGACGCTTCGACAGGCTCAGCGACCGGCGAAAGCCGAACGAGAGGCGTCGGGTTCATCCCGGCGCCTCTCGTCGTACCCAGGGCTGTTTCCGCCTACGATGGAAAGACCGCGCTCTGCGGACCCAATCGCGAGGATGACGACATGAAGAACGTGCTGTGGTTCCTGATCGGCGTGATCGGCGGCTTCGTCGCCGCGCACTTCATGAACAAGGACCCCCGCGGCCACGACCTGCTGGCCGACGTCGACGCCCGGATCACCGAGTTCACCGCGATTCTCGGGGACGCGTATCGCGACCAGGAGGCGCGGCTCGTCGAGCCCCGTGAGAACTGACAAGGACAGCAACACCCTGATGAAAACCGCGGACATCGCGCAGCGCTACCTCACCTACTTCGAGAAGAACGACCACCTCATCGTCCCCTCGGCATCCCTGGTCAGCGACGATCCGTCGCTGCTGTTCACCGTCGCCGGCATGGTGCCGATGATCCCGTACCTGACCGGAGTCGTTCCTGCGCCGCATCCGCGGATCGCCGACGTCCAGAAGTGCATCCGCACCAACGACATCGAGGAAGTGGGCCGGACCGCCCGTCACGGCACCTTCTTCCAGATGCTGGGCAACTGGTCCTTCGGCGACTACTTCAAAGAGGGCGCGATCCGCTACGCGTGGGAGCTGCTGACCTCCTCCGAGTCCGACGGCGGTCTCGGCTTCGACGAGAAGGATCTCTGGGTCACCGTCTACGAGACCGACGACGAAGCCGAAGCGATCTGGCGCGACATCATCGGGTTGAAGCCCGAGCGGATCCAGCGGCTCGGCCGGGCCGACAACTACTGGAACACCGGGCAGCCCGGCCCCGGCGGCCCTGATTCGGAGATCTTCTTCGACCGCGGGCCCGCGTACGGCCAGGACGGCGGCCCCGCTGTCGACGACTCGAGGTTCCTCGAGATCTGGAATCTCGTGTTCATGCAGGACTTCATCGACAACATCCGCGGAAAGACCGAGTTCGACATCGTCGGCGAGCTGCCGATGAAGAACATCGACACCGGCATGGGCCTCGAGCGCGTCGCATTCCTCAAGCAGGGTGTCGAGAACATGTACGAGACGGACCAGGTGCGTCCGGTTCTCGACCGCGCGATCGAGCTGTCCGGTCGCCGGTATGGCGCGGCCCACGAGGACGATGTCCGTTTCCGGGTCATCGCCGACCACGTGCGCTCGTCGCTCATGCTGCTCTCCGATGGCGTCCGGCCGTCGAACGAGGGGCGCGGGTACATCCTTCGCCGCCTCATGCGTCGCACGGTCCGGGCGATGCGCCTGCTCGGCGTCGATGAGCCGTCCTTCCCCGAGCTGTTCTCCGCATCGCGCGATGCGATGAAGGCGACCTACCCGGAGCTGGAAACGGACTGGTCGGTGCTGTCGTCCGCCGCCTTCGCCGAGGAGGAGACCTTCCGTCGCACGCTCGCTCAGGGCTCGACGATCCTCGACCTCGCGCTGGATCAGACCAAGAGCGCCGGGGGGAGCACTCTCAGCGGCCCCGAGGCGTTCCTGCTCCACGACACGTACGGTTTCCCGATCGATCTGACCCTCGAAGTGGCGGAGGAGGCGGGTCTCTCCGTGGATCGCTCGGCCTTCGACGCGCTCATGCAGGAGCAGCGCCAGCGCGCCAAGGAGGACGCCCGCAACCGCAAGCGCCAGCTCGCAGATGTCTCGGTCTACCGCGACCTGCGTGCGCTCGGCGAGACGGCGTTCGCCGGCTACGACGACCTCGAGACGGAGTCGCGGGTGCTGGGCATCCTCGTCGACGGACAGCCGGCGGTGTCGGCGAGCGAAGGCCAGGTCGCCGAGATCGTCCTCGCCGAGACGACGCTGTACGCCGAGTCCGGCGGCCAGGTCGCCGACAAGGGCACGATCGTGGGACCGGGCTACGAGCTCGAGGTCCTCGACGTCCAGAAGCCGGTTCCCGGCCTCATCAGCCACACCGTGCAGGTGAGCACGGGCACGGTCGCGGTCGACGACCGCGCGACGACGGTCGTGGACGCGGCGAACCGCCGTGCCGCCCGGCAGGCCCACTCCGCGACCCACCTCGTGCACGCGGCGCTTCGCGACACGCTCGGCCAGGGCGCCACCCAGGCCGGATCGCTGAACCGCGCCGGCTACATGCGCTTCGACTTCTCGTGGTCGCAGCCGCTGTCGACCGACACGCGCACCGAGATCGAGGAGATCACCAACCGCGCCGTGCATGACGCCCTCGAGGTGACCACGCGCATCGTCTCGCTCGACGAGGCGAAGGAGGCCGGCGCCATGGCCCTGTTCGGCGAGAAGTACGGCGACGTCGTGCGGATGGTCGACATCGGCGGACCGTGGTCGCGCGAGCTGTGCGCCGGCACGCACGTGCGCTCGAGCGCCGAGATCGGTCTGGTCAGCGTGGTCGGGGAGTCCTCCGTCGGCGCATCCAACCGCCGCATCGAGGCCCTGGTCGGTCAGGATGCCTTCCGCGAACTCGCCGCCGAGCGCGCGATCGTCTCGCAGCTCACCTCGGCGCTGAAGACCCCGCGCGAGCAGCTGCCCGACCGGATCGCCGAGATCGCCGCGAACCTCAAGGCCGCCGAGAAGCGCATCGCGCAGTTCGAGGCGAAGGAGCGCGAAGGCCGGGTGCCGGCGATCGCCGACGCCGCCGAGCGCATCGGCGCCTTCCGCGTGGCCGCCGTGTCGATCGGCGAGGTCGCCTCGGGGGATGACGTGCGGAACCTCGCTTTGAGCGTGCGCGAACGCCTCGGCTCCGAGCCCGCGGTCGTCGCCCTCGGCGGCGTGGCCGGCGGGCGGCCCGTGGTGGTGGTCGCCACGAACGAGGCGGCCCGCGCCGCCGGCGCCAAGGCCGGTGCGCTCGCGAAGCGCGCCGCGGGCGTGCTCGGCGGCGGTGGCGGCGGGCGCGATGACGTCGCCCAGGGCGGCGGAGCGGATGCCGCGGCCCTTCCGGCGGCCTTCGACGCAATCACGACCGAGCTGCGGAGCGCGTGACCGGTTTCCGTCGCGGCGTGCGACTCGGCGTGGACGTGGGCAGGGCCCGCGTCGGCGTCTCGCGCTGCGACCCCGACGGGATGCTGGCCGTCCCGGTGGAGACGGTGCCGCGCACGGATGCGTCGCTCCAGCGTCTCGCCGAGATCGCGAAGGAGTACGAGCCGATCGAGTTCGTCGTCGGCCTCCCCGTGAACATGCACGGCGAGGACACTCCGTCGACGACCGATGCCAGGGACTTCGCGTCCGCGCTGGCCGTGCTGACGTCCATCCCGGTACGGCTTGTCGACGAGCGTCTGAGCACGGTCTCGGCGCATGCGGCGCTGCGCTCCTCTGGAAGAACCCAGCGGAACTCTCGTAGCATTGTCGATCAGGTCGCCGCTGTGGTCCTGCTGCAGCACGCGATCGACACGGAGAAGAGCACCGGCAGCCCGGCCGGTTCCGTGGCCCCGACCCCCGAGGAGCCCGCCTGACCATGCCCGATCGTGAGAACGCAGAGTCGAGTTCGCACAGTCTGTCCGACGAGCTCTTCTCGAAGCTGCCGGAGCCCTCGCACCGTGCGCCGTCGTCCGAATCGGCGCCGCCGGCTCCCGGTTCGCGCCGGGCGCGTCGTGAGGCCGCGCAGTCGGGTGACGACGACAGCACGCGCACGCGTCCGATCGTGAGCGAGGCACCCGCCGTGTCTCTGCCCGTGCCCGCGCTTTCGGAGGAACCTGCACCGGCGGCAGCACACGAGCAGGACGCGGACGCGGACGAAGAGCCTGCCGCTCCGGCGCAGGCCGCGCAGCCCCGTGCGGCGACGCTCGACGACCTGTTCGAAGCCGACCACAGCGAGGTCGTCCACTCGAAGAAGGAGAAGAAGAAGCGGCGCACCGGGTGCCTCGTCGCCCTCGTGATCCTCCTTGCGATCCTCGGCGGTCTGACCGCGGGCGGATTCTGGGTCTGGAACACCTACGGCGACAAGATCAGCGACGTCATGGGCTGGGGCCCGCCCGAGGACTGGGAGGCCGGCATCGCGACCGGCGAGGTGTTCGTCACGATCCGCGACGGCGACACCGGCGCGCCGGTGTCGACCGCGCTGTACGAGGCGGGAGTCACACGCACGGAGAACGTCTTCTACGACTACCTGGTCGACGAGAACATCGCCGTGACTTTCTACCCCGGCGTGTACAAGCTGCAGGAGAAGATGACGGCGCAGGCCGCGCTCGAGGCGATCCAGGATCCGGCGAACAAGGCCGAGAACACGGCATCCGTGCCGGAGGGGTCGACCCTCGAGCAGATGCTCCCGCTGATCGCCGACGGGCTGGCGATGCCCGTGGAGGACTTCCAGGCGGCCGTCGAGAACCCGAGCACCTACGGCGTGGCAGCGGACAGCCTGGAGGGCTGGCTGTTCCCCGCCGTCTACACCTTCGACCCGGACGTCACCGCCGAGCAGGTGATCCAGCGGATGGTCGACCGGACGCGGGAGTCCCTCGCGGCCGCGGATGTTCCCGAGGCCGATGCCCAGCGCATCCTGACGATCGCTTCGATCATCCAGCGCGAAGGCAGGGCAGACGACTTCGACAAGGTGTCGCGGGTCATCCAGAACCGTCTCGACGACGGGATGAAGCTGCAGATGGACTCCACCGCGCAGTTCGGCTACGGCGAACTGCACGCAGGGGTCGTCAGCACGTCGGAGGAGGCGCAGTTCGACGACAACCCGTGGAACACCTATGTGATCGACGGGCTTCCGATGGGCCCGATCGCCACAGCCAGTGACGCTGCGATCGACGCGGCCATGCATCCGGCGGACGGTCCGTGGCTCTATTTCGTCACGATCAACCCGCAGACCGGCGAGACGGTCTTCTCGACGACCTACGAGGAGCACCAGGCGGCGATCGGGACATGGCAGCAGTGGTGCCGTGACAACCCCGACCAGGGCTGCTGAGACGATGACGATACGCCCCCGCCTCGCGGTCTGGGGCGACCCGATCGCGCATTCGAGGTCGCCGCAGCTCCACACCGCGGCTTACCGCGTGCTCGGCCTCGACTGGCTGTACGACCGTCGACAGGTCACGGCCAAGGCCTTCGATGACGCTCTGGCCGGACTCGATGACGCGTGGCACGGCCTCTCGCTCACGATGCCGCTCAAGGAACGGGCGTTCGCGGCGGCCGCGAGTGTCGATCGGCATGCCGAGCTCACGGGGGCTGTGAACACGCTGCTGCTGGGGGAGCGGCCGACGGGTTTCAACACCGACGTCGGCGGGATCGTCGACGCACTCGGCGACGACGGCATCACCGGGGTGCGGTCCGTCCGCATCCTCGGCGCCGGAGCGACCGCGGCATCCGCCCTGGTCGCGGCCGCTGAACTCGGGGCGGAGCACGTCGACGTCCGCGCCCGGCGACCCGAGCGCGCCTCGGCGCTCATCGCACTGGGCGGGCGCCTGGGCGTTCCGGTCGACGTGGACGTCCTCGACACCGCACCGGCTGCCGTCGATCTGACCATCTCCACGCTCCCGGGTGGCGCCGATCTGGAGGAGAGCGTCGCACGGGCGCTCTCCGCGGACGGCGGAGCACTGTTCGACGTCGCCTACGCGCCGTGGCCGTCGGCGCTCGGCGCCGTCTGGCAGGAGGGACCGGTGATCTCCGGCCTCGGGATGCTCCTTCACCAGGCAGTCCGCCAGGTGCGGACCTTCGTGAACGGCGACCCGGCGGCACCGCTCCCGGATGAGCACGCCGTGCTGACCGCGATGCGCGAAGCGCTCTGACGAGGCGGTCTGCGACATACGGACCGATCGTGGTCTGAACCCGTGGGAGACTGGAGCAATGCTCCGCGTGCTCACCGCCGGCGAATCGCACGGCCCCGAACTCATCGCCGTCATGGAGGGGCTGCCTTCTGGCGTCCCGATCTCCTCCGAGGCGATCCAGGCCGACCTCGCGCGCCGCAAGCTCGGCTACGGCCGCGGCTCGCGCATGAAGTTCGAGCAGGACGAGCTCACCATCTCGGGCGGCGTCCGCCACGGCAGGAGTCTCGGCAGCCCGATCGCCCTGCGCATCGGCAACACCGAGTGGCCCAAGTGGGTCGAGGTGATGAACCCAGAGCCGGTCGAGATCACCGACAAGTCGCGCGGCCGCTCGGCGCCGCTGACCCGCCCGAGGCCGGGGCACGCCGACCTCGTCGGCATGCAGAAGTACGACTTCGACGAGGCCCGTCCGATCCTCGAGCGGGCGAGCGCACGCGAGACCGCGGCCCGTGTCGCGCTCGGCGCCGTGGCCCGTTCGTTCCTCGGCGAGCTCGGCATCCGCCTGGTCAGCCACACGCTCTCCATCGGACCGGTCCAGGTTCCCGAGGGGCGCGCCCTGCCGACGCCGGACGACGTCGACGCGCTGGATGCCGATCCGCTCCGCTGCTTCGACGCCGAGACATCCGCGCGCATGGTCGACGAGATCGACGACGCCCGCAAGGCCGGCGACACGCTCGGCGGCATCGTGGAGGTGCTCGCGTACGGGCTGCCCCCTGGGCTCGGCTCCCACGTGCACTGGGACCGGCGCCTGGACGGTCGTCTCGCGCAGGCGGTCATGAGCATCCAGGCCATCAAGGGCGTCGAGATCGGCGACGGCTTCGAGACGACGCGCCGCCGGGGCTCCGCAGCCCACGACGAGCTCTTCGCCGCCGACGCGGGCATCACGCGAGCCTCCGACCGCGCCGGAGGCACCGAGGGCGGCATGTCCACCGGCACCGTGCTGCGCGTGCGAGCCGGCATGAAGCCCATCGCGACGGTGCCGCACTCGTTGCGGACGATCGACGTCGCGACCGGCGACGCCGCGACCGCCCACCACCAGCGTTCCGACATCAGCGCGGTTCCCGCAGCCGGCGTCGTCGCCGAGGCCATGGTCGCCATCGAATTGGCGAACTCCGTGCTCGAGAAGTTCGGCGGCGACAGCATCCGCGAGACCCGCCGCAACCTCGAGAGCTACCTCGCCGCCATCCCGGCGGAGCTGCGCACGGCCCCCGCCTCCGAGGCGGCCCTGATCGCCCACGATGAGCAGTCCTGAGCCGCTGACGCTCGCGCTCGTGGGTCCCATGGGCGCAGGGAAGACCAGTGTGGGGCGCCGGGTCGCCAAGAAGCTCCAGGTGCCGTTCATCGACACCGACCGGCGGATCGTTATCGAGCACGGGCCCATCCCCGAGCTGTTCACGGCCTACGGCGAAGAGCATTTCCGGGCGCTCGAGCGCGCAGCGGTCGCTCAGGCCCTCGCCGAGGGCGGTGTGGTCTCGGTCGGCGGAGGAGCAGTGACCTCGGCCGAGACGCGGGCGCTGCTGCGTCGGCACCCGGTCGTCCTCCTCACCGTCTCGCCCGAGACGGTCGCCCGCCGCATCAGCGGCGGAGGGCGGCCCATGCTCGCCGGGGGCGAGGATCCGATGGTGCGGTGGAACGAGATCTACGAGCAGCGCCGCGGCTGGTACGAGGAGGTCGCCGATGCGACCTTCGACACGTCTCGACGGCCGATGCAGCGCATCGCCGAAGAGATCGCGGCATGGAGGAGAGAGCAGGCATGAGCACGACGACCATCAGTGTGACCGGACAGGCGGCCTACGACATCAGCATCGGCCGCGGCATCCTCGATCAGGTGTCCGGTGCGCTCGATCCCGCCGTCCGCAAGATCCTCGTCGTCCACCCCCCGACGCTCGCGGCACGCGCCGCGGAGCTGCGCGACCGCCTGCTCGCCGACACGACGAACGGACAGCGCGAGGTGCTGCTGGCCGAGATCCCGGATGCCGAGCAGGGCAAGCGCATCGAGGTGGCTGCCTTCTGCTGGCAGATCATGGGACAGTCCGACTTCACCCGCACCGACGCCGTCATCGGCTACGGCGGCGGAGCGGTCACCGACGTCGCGGGCTTCGTCGCGGCCACCTGGCTGCGCGGCGTGCAGGTCGTGCAGGTGCCGACGACCGTCCTCGGACTCGTCGACGCCTCGGTCGGAGGCAAGACCGGAGTCAACACGAACGAGGGCAAGAACCTCGTCGGCGCCTTCTGGGCGCCGCGCGCCGTGATCGGCGACCTGGACGAGCTCGGCAGCCTCAGCGCCCACGAGGCCACGGCCGGGTTCGCCGAGGTCGTGAAGGCCGGCTTCATCTGGGCGCCCGAGATCCTCGACATCATCGAAGCGGACCCGGCAGCGGCCGTCGACACCACGACCGAGGGATTCCGCCGCTCGGTCGAGCTGGCCGTCGACATGAAGGCGCGCGTCGTGTCCGAGGACTTCCGCGAGGCGGGGCAGCGCGAGATCCTCAATTACGGCCACACGCTCGGCCACGCCATCGAGCACGCCGAGCGCTACCGCTGGCGGCACGGAGCCGCGATCTCGATCGGCATGATGTACGCGGCCGAGCTGTCGCGGCTGGCGGGCCGGCTCTCCGACGCGGCGGTCGACCGGCATCGGTCGATCCTCGAGTCGTTGGGTCTTCCGACCACCTACCGCGCGGGTGCATGGGCGACCCTGCTCGCGACGATGCAGCGCGACAAGAAGGCGCGCGGAGGGATGCTCCGCTTCATCCTGCTCGACGACATCGCCAAGCCCACCGTGCTGCAGGCACCGGACGAGTCGCTCCTGTTCGCCGCTTACCAGGAGGTGGGGGCATGACCCGCCGGCTGCTGCTCGTGAACGGCCCGAACCTCAATCTGCTCGGTGTCCGCGACCCCGCGGTCTACGGCACGTCGACCCTGGCCGATGTCGAGCGGATCACGGCCGAGGCCGCTACTGCGGTCGGATTCGAGGTGCGCAGCATCCAGTCGAACCATGAGGGCGTGCTGATCGACGCCATCCACGCCGCCCGAGAGGACTGCGCAGGCGTCGTGATCAATCCCGGCGGCCTCACCCACACCTCCGTGGCGCTGCGCGACGCCCTCACCGGCGTGAGCCTGCCGTTCGCCGAGGTGCACATCTCCGACGTCAACGCGCGGGAGGAGTTCCGCCGCTTCTCGTACCTGCACGACGTCGCCGCGGTCCGGGTGATCGGCGAGGGCGTCGACGGCTATGCGAGCGCCGTCGCACAGCTGACGGCGCTCATCCCGTAGAATCTACTGTCGGCCGCGCGCTTCGACCTGCTCGGCGACCGGCCCCTTACTTCTAACGAACGGAACTTCCCCGCATGGCATCCACCGCAGACATCAAGAACGGCGTCGTCCTGAACATCGACGGACAGCTCTGGAGCGTCATCGAGTTCCAGCACGTCAAGCCGGGCAAGGGCGGCGCGTTCGTGCGGACCAAGCTCAAGAACGTCGTGACCGGCAAGGTCGTCGACCGCACGTACAACGCCGGCGCCAAGGTCGACATCGAGAACGTCGACCGTCGTGACTTCACGTACCTGTACGCCGACGGCGACGGCTTCGTCTTCATGGACACCACCGACTACGACCAGATCACGCTCAGCGATGTCGTCGTCGGCGAGGCGAAGAACTTCCTGCTCGAGAACCAGCAGGTCACCATCGCCCTGAACAACGGCAACCCGCTGTACATCGACCTGCCCGCCTCCGTCATCCTCGAGGTGACCTACACCGAGCCGGGTCTGCAGGGCGACCGCTCCTCGGCCGGCACCAAGCCCGCCACGGTCGAGACCGGCTACGAGATGCAGGTTCCGCTGTTCGTCGAGACCGGCACCCGGATCAAGGTCGACACCCGCACGGGCGACTACCTCGGCCGCGAGAAGTAAGGCGTGAGCGCCCGGACGAAGGCGCGCAAGCGCGCACTCGACATCCTCTTCTCATCGGACGTCCGAGGGGACGAGATCGCCGTCACGCTCGCCGCCGAGGCGAAGCGCGCGGCCAGCGAGCCCGCCCGCGAGGCCTCGTGGCTGTACGCCCGCGAGATCGTGGACGGGATCATCGACCACCGCGGAGACATCGACGAGAGCATCGTCACGCACAGTCGCGACTGGAAGCTCGAGCGCATGCCCGCCGTCGACCGGGCGCTGCTGCGCATCGGCGTCTGGGAGATCCTCTACAACGACGAGGTCCCGACGGCGGTCGCGATCGATGAGGCCGTCGAGCTCGCCAAGGAGCTCTCGACCGAGGACTCCGGCGCGTTCGTCCACGGCGTCCTGGCCCGGGTGGCACGCTCCAGCTGATGGCCGACTGGCGCCTGCTCCTGGCGGACGCCGCCGTGCCGAAGGGCGGCACACCGCTCGCGCTCGGCATCGAGGTGCGGCAGCGCGCGTCGGTCGGCGCGCACCAGTGGGCCCCGCGCCCGGTACGCACCGCGACGGTCCGCGACGTGGTGCGCGGCGAGGGCGATCTGCTCTTCGGCATCCGCCCGCTCATGCGCAGCGAATCGACCGGAGCCTGGGTGCAGGGGACGGCGTCCTGGGATGCCGTGCGCCGGCCGGGGTCGGCGTTCGCACCGGAGCAGGCCCGCTGGTTCGGCGAGCTGCTCAGCATCGCCCGCGACTCGCTGCTGTCGGGGACGGCGGGCGACTGGCTCGTCCTGGACACCGTCGAGTCGGGGCTGCTCTGGTCGCACCTGCGCGCAGCCGCGGATCGCGGCATCCCGATCCTGACGATCCAGAAGAGCTTCGAGGTGGTCTTCGCCGACAGCGGAGCGGTCACCGCCGTTGTCGAGCGCACCGATTCCGGCCTCTCCGTCGCAGCCGACGTGACCCTCGACGGGCGCGCCGTCGATGTTCGCGAGGTGCGCACGATCGGCCGAACCGGCCTCTACGCCGTGACCCCGCTCGGTGCCCGCGCGCGCGTGACGCTCGCCGAGATCCCGCTCAGCCCTGCCGTGCACGCTCTCCTGGGCGCGCAGGCGGCGCTCTCCGTGCCCGCGGCGGAGGAGAACGCGTTCCTGCGCGACGCCTATCCTGCGATCGCCCGCCGCGTCGAGGTCCGGGCAGTCGGCGCCGTCGAACTGCCGGCGGTTCCACCACCGGTCGCCACGCTCGTCGTCACGCACCGCCCGCGTGACACCGTCGACTACGCCTTCGAGTGGACCTACCGCGGCTACGGACGGTTCGGCACCGCACCGAGCCCCGACGCGATCCGGGATGCCGACGCCGAGGCGACGGCCGGCGAGGCGCTCGCGCGGCTGTGGGAGGAGGTGACGGGGGAGCGGTTCACCGGCGGAGGAAGCGTCCACGACGTCGACGCGGGCGAGTTCGTCACCCACGTCGTCCCGGCGCTGAAGGAGCGCGGCATCGACGTCGTCATCGCCGGGCGCCCGCGCACGTACCGCGAGCTCAGCGGCGCACCCGAGATCACGGTCTCGACCGTGGAGACGACCGACCCGGACTGGTTCGATCTGGGTGTGCTCGTGAAGATCGACGGGCGCAGCATCCCGTTCACCCCGCTGTTCACCGCCCTGTCGATGCGCCGTACCAAGCTCCTCCTCGTCGACGGCAGCTGGTTCTCGCTCGCGCATCCGGCGCTCGACGCGCTGCGCGAGCTCATCGACGAGGCCACCGAACTCTCGGAATGGGAGACCGGCCCGCGGATCAGCCGCTACCAGACCGCGCTCTGGGAGGACTTCGAAGATCTCGCCGACGAGGCTCGACCCGCGGTGGCCTGGCGGGAGACGGCGGGCGGCCTCCGCGAGGCGACGACCGTTCCGCCGGTGCCCGTTCCTGCCGGCCTGCGCGCCGAACTGCGCCCGTATCAGCGCCAGGGATTCGACTGGCTCGCCTTCCTGTGGAGCCACCGCCTCGGCGGCGTGCTCGCCGACGACATGGGTCTCGGCAAGACGATCCAGCTGCTCACGCTCATGCTGCACGCCCGTGAGAACGGGGAGCGGCGCCCGTTCCTCGTCGTCGCGCCGACCTCGGTGATGCAGACCTGGCGCGAGGAGGCATCACGATTCGCGCCGGGTCTGCGGGTGAGCGTGGTCGACGGCACACGTGCGCGTCGCGGCGCGTCGATCGACGAGATCGCGCAGGACGCGGACGTCGTGGTGACCTCGTACACGCTCATCCGCCTGGATGCCGACGAGTACAGTGCGCGCGACTGGGCGGTGCTCGTCCTCGACGAAGCGCAGTTCGTCAAGAACCCCGAGGCAGGGCGGCACGCCGCCGTCGCCGCCGTGCCGGCGGACGTCACCATCGCCGTCACCGGTACTCCGCTCGAGAACAGCCTCGGCGACCTCTGGGCTCTCCTGAAGCTCACAGCCCCGGGGCTGTTCGCCTCCGCCCGACGGTTCCGGCAGGACTACATCCAGCCGATCGAACAGGGCAAGGTGCCAGAGAACGAGGAGGGCGGCGAGTACCGCCGGCGGCGTCTGGAGCGCCTGCGCCGGCGGATCCGGCCCCTCGTCCTCCGCCGCACCAAGGGCCTCGTGGCCCCGGAGCTGCCGGCCAAGCAGGAGCAGCTGCTGCACGTCGAACTGGGGCCTGCGCACCGCGGACTGTACGACACCGTGCTGCAGCGCGAGCGCCAGAAGGTGCTGGGCCTGCTGCAGGACCTCGATCGCAACCGGTTCATCGTCTTCCGGTCGCTCACGATGCTCCGGATGCTGGCTCTCGCCCCCGGACTCATCGACGAGGGGGATGCGCGCATCGCCTCGCGCAAGCTGGAGGTCCTCGCCGAGCGCGTGATAGAGCTGCACGCCGAGGGGCACCGTGCGCTCGTATTCAGTCAGTTCACCTCGTTCCTGGAGCTCGCCGCAGCGAGGCTCGATCGGGCCGGCATCCCCTACGCCCATCTCGACGGCTCCACCCGCGACCGCCAGAAGGTCATCGACGGATTCCGGGCAGGCGTGCAGCCCGTTTTCCTCATCAGCCTGAAATCCGGCGGGTTCGGGCTGACGCTGACCGAGGCCGACTACGTCTTCCTGCTCGATCCGTGGTGGAACCCGGCCGCCGAGGCGCAGGCCATCGACCGGACGCACCGGATCGGCCAGCAGAACCCCGTGATGGTCTACCGCATGATCTCCGAGGGAACGATCGAGGAGAAGGTGCTCGCGCTGCAGCAGCGCAAGGCGCGCCTGTTCACCGCGGTCATGGACGACGACGAGCTCTTCGCCCGCTCGCTCACCGCCGACGACATCCGCGGACTGTTCGAGCCCTGAGCCCCTGTGGCTTTTCCCCGGCCCGGCACCGGGTGCGCACAGCATCCCGCCGGTAGAATCGTGCAGTCCACCACAGGAGGAGCGCAATGCGGATCACGGGACTCGGCCACGCCGGGATGTTCATCGAGACGGCCGGGGGGAACATCATCTGCGACCCTGTCCTGGGCCCCTCGTTCTTCGGCTCCTGGTTCCCGTTCCCCGACAACCGGGGCCTCGACTGGGAGCGGTTCGGCCGCGAGGCGGACTTCCTGTACATCTCGCACCGTCACCGTGACCACTTCGATCCGAAGCTGCTGCAGCGCTACATCCGCAAGGACATCGAGGTGCTCCTCCCGGAGTACCCGATCGACGACCTCGAGCAGGACATCCGCGCCCTCGGCTACACGAACATCACCTACGCACCCGCCGGCCGGGTGATCGAGCGCGGCGATCTGAAGATCATGATCACCCCTCTTCGGGCACCCAGCGACGGCCCGATCGGCGACTCCTCGCTCAGCGTCGACGACGGCACGGGCTCCGTGCTCAATCAGAACGACTCGCACCCGCTCGACCTCGAGAAGCTCCTCGACTTCGGCAAGCCGGACGCGTACTTCACGCAGGTCTCCGGCGCCATCTGGTGGCCGATGGTCTACGACCTGCCACTGGATGCCAAGCAGAACTTCGCGCAGCTCAAGCGCGACGCGCAGAACAAGCGGGCGATGTTCTACATCGAGAAGGTCGACGCCCCGCACGTGTTCCCGATGGCAGGGCCGCCGATGTTCCTGCGCGACGACCTGTTCGACTTCAACGGCACCGGGCGCAACGGCGAGTCGATCTTCACCGACCAGAAGCAGTTCCTGGCCCACATGAAGGAGCAGGCCCCGCAGTACGACGGGCAGCTGTTCGTGCCGGGCACGGTGGTGACCCTCGAGAACCGCGAACTCGTCTCTGTCGAGCAGACGCTGTACACGAACGACGAGATCGACCACATCTTCGACGAGAAGTGGGACTACCTCGAGGAGCAGCGGGCCCAGCGTCAGCAGGAGATCCGCGACGAGGAGGCATCCCGCGCTCCCGAGCTGTCGGCGGAGGAGATCCTCGCCGAGCTCAAGGCCTGGTGGGAGCCGCTGCTGAAGAAGTCGCGCACGATCCGCCTCGGCGTCGGGGGCAATGTGCGCTTCCGCATCGGCGACCTCGACATGGTCGTGGACTTCCCCCGCGCCAAGGTGCGCGAGTACGCGGGGGAGGAGTGCATCTACTGGTACACGATCCCCGCCGACCTCGTCTCCACCAACATTCGCGACCGCGAGATCGACTGGTCGAACTCGATCTTCCTGTCGATGCAGTTCTCGGTCGGCCGCAGTGGAAAGTTCAACGAGTTCCTCACCACGTTCCTCAAGTGCCTGTCGGTCGACCGCATCGAGTACGTCGAGAACTGGTACTCCGAGCAGACCGACCAGACCGAGGACGCCGAGATCGGCGACTGGGTCGTGCAGCGGCGGTGCCCGCACCTGCGTGCGGACCTCACCAAGACCGGCAAGGTCGACGAGGACGGCATCCTCACCTGCAGCATGCACGACTGGAAGTGGGACCTGAAGACGGGCAAGTGCCTGACGACGACGGGCCACGCGATCCGCGCCGAGCGCTGCCCTGTCACCGAGGACGCCCTGAAGCTCGGCTGACGGTAGAGTGGTGCCTGCAAGCAACCTTTAACACCGTCCGGAGAGGCGGAGAAGGGAGCGGCTGATGAGCGCACGCACTGTGCTGCAGCAAGCCGATATCTCGCGGGCTCTGACCCGCATCGCCCATGAGATCCTCGAATCCAACAAGGGTGCGGCTGACCTGGTGCTGCTGGGGATCCCCACGCGCGGCGTCGCCCTTGCGCAGCGCCTCGGCGCGCTGATCGATCAGATCACCGGCACCCCGGTACCCGTCGGATCGCTCGACGTCACGATGTACCGCGATGACCTCGCCAAGCACCCGACACGGTCGCCGCAGCCCACCGAGATCCCCGCCGGCGGCATCGACGGCAAGACCGTCGTGCTCGTGGACGATGTGCTCTTCTCGGGGCGCAGCATCCGCGCAGCCCTCGACGCGCTCGGATCGATCGGACGCCCCGCGATCGTGCGTCTCGCGATCCTCGTCGACCGCGGGCACCGCGAGCTGCCGATCCGCCCGGACTTCGTCGGCAAGAACATCCCCTCCGCCAGGACGGAGCGAGTGAACGTGCGCCTGACGGAGAACGACGGCGCGGACGAGGTGACGATCGGAGCATGAGGCACCTCCTCGACACCCACAGCCTCGAGCGGGCAGCGGCCCTGCGCATCCTCGACGTCGCCGAGGACATGGCGGACACGCAGTCGCGCGAGATCAAGAAGCTGCCGACGCTGCGCGGCAAGACCGTGGTGAACCTGTTCTTCGAGGACTCCACGCGCACGCGCATCTCGTTCGAGGCCGCGGCCAAGCGGCTCTCGGCCGACGTCATCAACTTCGCCGCGAAGGGCTCCAGCGTCTCGAAGGGCGAGAGCCTGAAGGACACCGCCCAGACGCTCCAGGCGATGGGGGCGGATGCCGTCGTCATCCGTCATGCGGCATCCGGCGCGCCGCGCACTCTCGCCACGAGTGGCTGGATCTCGGCCGGTGTGGTCAACGCCGGGGACGGGACGCACGAGCATCCGACCCAGGCGCTTCTCGACGCCTTCACGATCCGCAAGCGCCGCTACGGTGCAGCCAGCCGCGGCCGCGACCTCGCCGGCGTCCGCGTCGTGATCGTCGGCGACGTGCTGCACTCGCGGGTCGCCCGCTCGAACGTCTGGCTGCTCACAACGCTCGGCGCCGAGGTCACGCTCGTGTCGCCCCCGACGCTGGTCCCGCAGAACGTGTCGGCGTGGCCGGTGCGCGTGCTCTACTCGCTCGACGAGGCGCTCGCAGAGGGCCCGGACGCCGTGATGATGCTGCGCATCCAGCTCGAACGCATGAACGCGGCGTATTTCCCGAGTGAGCGGGAGTATTCCCGTACCTGGGGGCTCGACGCCGTGCGCGCGGCGACGCTTCCGGGCGATAGCATTGTGATGCACCCCGGACCCATGAACCGCGGCCTCGAGATCTCATCGGAGGCGGCGGATTCGCCGCGTTCGACGGTGCTCGAGCAGGTCGCGAACGGCGTGTCCGTGCGGATGGCCGTGCTGTACCTGCTGCTGGCAGGAGAACGAGACGACGAACGAGGGAGAGACCTGTGACCGAGACCCTCTTGATCGCAGGGGCCAGGGTCCTGGGCAGGGACGGCGCCGACATCCTCGTCGAAGACGGAGTGATCGCGGAGATCGGCGCGGGGCTCAGCCGTGACGGCGCCCGCGTCATCGACGCCGACGGACTCGTCGCGCTCCCCGGCCTCGTGGACCTGCACACCCACCTGCGCGAACCCGGATACGAGGCATCCGAGACGATCCTCACCGGCACCCGTGCCGCGGCGGCCGGCGGATTCACCGCCGTCTTCGCGATGCCGAACACCTCTCCGGTCGCCGACTCGGCCGGTGTCGTCGAGCAGGAGCTCGCCCTCGGCGAGGCGGCCGGCTACGCCACCGTCCAGCCGATCGGCGCGGTCACGGTGGGGCAGAAGGGCGAGCGCCTGGCCGAGCTCGGTGCGATGGCCGGATCCCGCGCGAAGGTCCGCGTGTTCAGCGACGACGGCTTCTGCGTCTTCGATCCGCTGATCATGCGCCGTGCGCTCGAGTACGTGAAGTCCTTCGGCGGCGTCATCGCGCAGCACGCGCAGGACCCGCGCCTGACCGAGGGCGCCCAGATGAACGAGGGCGTCGTCTCGGCCGAACTCGGCCTCGCCGGCTGGCCCGCCGTCGCCGAGGAGTCGATCATCGCCCGGGACGTGCTCCTCGCCGAGCACGTCGGCTCCCGTCTGCACGTGTGCCACCTCTCCACGGCCGGCTCGGTCGACATCATCCGATGGGCCAAGAAGCGCGGCATCCAGGTGACCGCCGAGGTCACCCCGCATCATCTGCTGCTGACGGACGAGCTCGTCCGCGGCTACGACGCCCGCTACAAGGTCAACCCTCCGCTGCGCCGGGAGGAGGATGTCCTGGCCGTGCGCGAGGGCCTCGCGGACGGCACGATCGACATCGTCGCCACCGACCACGCCCCGCACCCGAGCGAGAGCAAGGCGTGCGAGTGGCAGGCCGCCGCGAACGGCATGGTGGGGCTCGAGAGCGCCCTGCGCGTCGTGCATCAGTCGATGGTTCAGACGGGGCTGCTCGAGTGGGACGACATCGCACGCGTGATGAGTTCGGCCCCGGCGCGCATCGGGATGCTCGACGGGCACGGCACGCCGCTCGAGGTCGGCCGTCCGGCGAACATCACGCTGTACGACCTCGCCGTCGCCGGCAGGTTCACCCAGGCCGAACTGCACGGCCGCAGCGAGAACTCGCCGTACCTGGGCCGTGAGCTGCCCGGCCGGGTGGAGTGGACGATCCACAACGGCGTCGTCACCCTCGCCGAAGGCGCCGTCGCAGAGGAGCTGGTCCGATGAGCATGCGCGACCTCGCCGTCGCGATCACGATCGGCGTCGCCGTTCTGATCCTGCTGTCGATGGTCTTCGCCTGGCGTCGACGAATCCGGCGCGACGCGGTCTACACCGCGCCGTTGGGCGTCCCCGAGCACGCCGAGGTCCTCAGCCGCCACGAAGTGCTGTACGTGTCGACGACGCGCCATGACGAACCGCTCGAGCGCCTGGCGATCGCGCCGCTCGCGTACCGCGCACGCGGCGAGCTGGCCGTCACCGATCGCGGAGCGGCGCTCTGCCTCGACGGGGCGCCGACGGTGTTCCTGTCGAAGGACAAGCTCGCCGGCGTCGACCGAGCCACCGTCACGATCGACCGGGTCGTCGAGCCCGGCGGTCTTGTCCGCCTCTCCTGGAACGTGGATGCCGACACCATCGTCGACTCCTATCTGCGGTCCACCTCCGGGGCGCCGGACACCCTCATCTCAGAGATCCAGCGGGTCATCCCCGCCGACCACACAGGAGCCACGTCTTGACCAGCTCGAACAGCACAGCGCACCGGATGCCGGCCCCGGCCGTCCTCGTCCTCGAAGACGGCACCCGTCACAACGGCCGCGCGTACGGCGCCGAGGGCACGACGCTCGGCGAAGTCGTCTTCGCCACCGGCATGTCCGGTTACCAGGAGACGATCACCGACCCGTCCTACGCCGGCCAGATCGTGCTGCAGACCGCGCCGCACATCGGCAACACCGGCATGAACGACGAGGATCCGGAATCCCGGCGCATCTGGGTCGCCGGCTACATCGTCCGCGACCCCTCGCGGGTCGTGTCGAACTGGCGGGCCAACGCGTCGCTCGACGAGACTCTCGTCCGCGACGGGATCGTCGGCATCAGCGGCATCGACACCCGCGCGGTCACCCGGCACATCCGCTCCGCCGGCTCCATGCGCGGCGGCATCTTCTCGGGCGCCGATGCAGGCCTCGACCCCGAGGAGCAGCTGCGTCAGGTCGTCGAGGCGCCGCAGATGGCAGGCCAGAACCTCTCCTCGCAGGTGTCGGTCGACGTCGCGACCATCACCACGGCGATCGGGGAGCGCGTCGGCAACCTCGCCGTCCTGGACCTCGGCGTCAAGCAGGCCACGATCGACAACCTCGCCGCTCGCGGGTTCGACGTGCACGTCCTGCCACAGACGTCGACGATCGACGACATCCGGGCGATCGACCCCGTCGCGGTGTTCTACTCGAATGGCCCCGGCGACCCGGCGGCGTCCGGCGACCACGTCGCGCTCCTGCGCGCCGTCCTCGACGACGGGCTGCCGTTCTTCGGCATCTGCTTCGGCAACCAGCTCCTCGGGCGCGCCCTGGGTCTCGGCACCTACAAGCTGCCGTTCGGCCACCGCGGCATCAATCAGCCCGTGCTCGACAAGAGCACAGGCAAGGTCGAGATCACGGCCCACAACCACGGCTTCGCCGTCGATGCACCGCTGGAGGGCACGTTCGACAGCCCCAATGGATACGGCAAGGTCGAGGTCAGCCACGTGGGTCTCAACGACAACGTCGTCGAGGGCCTGCGCGCCCTCGACATCCCGGCCTTCTCGGTGCAGTACCACCCCGAAGCCGCCGCCGGCCCCCACGACGCCAACTACCTCTTCGACCGGTTCAAGGACATGGTCGTCGCACAGCAGGGAGACACCAAGTAATGCCGAAGCGCGACGACATCAACTCCGTCCTCGTCATCGGGTCGGGCCCGATCGTCATCGGTCAGGCCTGCGAGTTCGACTACTCCGGCACCCAGGCGTGCCGTGTGCTCCGCGAGGAGGGCGTCCGCGTCATCCTCGTCAACTCCAACCCGGCCACGATCATGACCGACCCGGACTTCGCCGACGCGACCTACATCGAGCCGATCACCCCCGAGGTCATCGAGACGATCATCGCCAAGGAGAAGCCCGACGCGATCCTGCCGACCCTGGGCGGTCAGACCGCGCTGAACGCGGCGATGGCCCTCGACAAGCAGGGCATCCTAGCCAAGTACGACGTCGAGCTCATCGGCGCCAAGGTCGAGGCGATCGAGAAGGGCGAGGATCGCCAGATCTTCAAGGAGCTCGTCCTCGAAGCGGGAGCGGATGTCGCGGCATCCGTCATCTGCCACAGCATGGACGAGCTGCTCGCGGGCGCCGAGAAGCTCGGCTACCCGCTCGTCGTCCGCCCGAGCTTCACGATGGGCGGGCTCGGATCCGGCTTCGCCTACGACGAGGAGGACCTCCGTCGCATCGGCGGAGCAGGTCTCCACGACTCGCCCACGAGCGAGGTGCTGCTCGAGGAGTCGATCCTCGGGTGGAAGGAGTACGAGCTCGAGCTCATGCGCGACACGGCGGACAACACGGTCGTCGTCTGCTCCATCGAGAACGTCGACCCGGTCGGCGTGCACACCGGCGACTCGATCACGGTCGCGCCGGCGCTCACGCTGACCGACCGCGAGTACCAGAAGCTGCGCGACATCGGCATCGACATCATCCGGGCCGTGGGCGTGGATACGGGTGGCTGCAACATCCAGTTCGCGGTCAACCCCGAGAACGGGCGCATCATCGTCATCGAGATGAACCCGCGCGTCTCGCGCTCCTCGGCGCTGGCGTCGAAGGCGACCGGCTTCCCGATCGCCAAGCTCGCAGCCAAGCTCGCGCTCGGCTACCGCCTCGACGAGATCCCGAACGACATCACGGGCGTGACTCCGGCGAGCTTCGAGCCGACCCTCGACTACGTCGTGGTCAAGGTGCCCCGCTTCGCGTTCGAGAAGTTCCCCGCGGCGGATGCCACGCTCACGACCACCATGAAGTCGGTCGGCGAAGCCATGGCGATCGGCCGCAACTACGCCACCGCGCTGCAGAAGGCGCTCCGCTCGCTCGAGAAGCGCGGTTCGAGCTTCCACTGGGGCGAGGAGTCCCGCTCCGTCGAGGAGCTGCTCCAGGTCTCGAAGACGCCGACCGACGGCCGCATCGTGGTGCTGCAGCAGGCGCTGCGCAAGGGCGCGACGATCGAGCAGGCGTTCGAGGCCACGGCCATCGACCCCTGGTTCCTCGACCAGATCGTGCTGATCAACGAGGTCGCAGAGACGGTCCGCACCGCCGAGGAGCTCAACGCCGACGTGCTGCGCTACGCCAAGGAGCACGGCTTCTCCGACGCGCAGATCGCACAGCTCCGGGGCGAGGACGAGGCGGAGATCCGCGGCGTCCGGCACGGCCTGGGCATCCGCCCGGTCTACAAGACGGTCGACACCTGCGCGGGCGAGTTCCCCGCACTCACCCCGTATCACTACTCGAGCTACGACTTCGAGACCGAGGTCGCGCCGTCAGAGCGCACCAAGGTCGTGATCATCGGCTCGGGCCCCAACCGCATCGGGCAGGGCGTCGAGTTCGACTACTCGTGCGTGCACGCGTCGTTCGCGCTGTCGGATGCCGGGTACGAGACCGTCATGGTCAACTGCAACCCCGAGACGGTGTCCACCGACTACGACACCTCCGACCGCCTGTACTTCGAGCCGCTGACGCTCGAGGACGTGCTCGAGGTGCTCGACGCGGAAGCCGCCAGCGGAACCATCCTCGGCGTCGTCTGCCAGCTGGGCGGTCAGACCCCGCTCGGTCTCGCCAAGGGCATCGAGGCGGCCGGCTACACGGTGCTCGGCACGAGCCCGGCAGCCATCGACATCGCCGAGGAGCGGGAACTGTTCTCGCAGCTGCTCGCGTCGGCCGGCCTCGTGGCGCCCCGCCACGGCACGGCGATCGATGTCGAGGGCGCCGTCGCGATCGCGGAGGACATCGGGTACCCGGTGCTCGTCCGACCGAGCTTCGTCCTCGGCGGGCGCGGCATGGAGATCGTCTACGACACCCCGAGCCTGCGCGACTACTTCGTGCGCACAGCCGGCGAGGTCATCGTCGGTCCCGGCACGCCGCTGCTCGTCGACCGCTTCCTCGATGACGCGATCGAGCTGGACGTCGACGCGCTCTACGACGGCACCGAGCTGTACATCGGCGGCGTCATGGAGCACCTCGAGGAGGCCGGCATCCACTCCGGCGACTCCAGCTGCACCCTGCCGCCGGTCTCGCTCGGCCGCAGCGACGTCGACCGGGTCCGCGAGGCGACCCTGGCGATCGCCGAGGGCGTGGGCGTGCGCGGTCTCCTGAACGTGCAGTTCGCGATCAGCGCCGGCGTGCTCTACGTGATCGAGGCCAACCCGCGCGCCAGCCGCACGGTGCCGTTCGTGTCGAAGGCCCTGGGCATCCCCATGGCCAAGGCCGCCAGCCGGATCATGGCCGGCGCCACGATCGCCGAGCTCAAGACCGAGGGGCTGCTTCCGGCCGCTGACGGATCGCGGGTGCCGATGGACGCCCCCGTCTCCGTCAAGGAGGCCGTGCTCCCGTTCAAGCGGTTCCGCACCAAGGACGGCAAGATCGTCGACTCGGTCCTCGGCCCGGAGATGCGCTCGACCGGCGAGGTCATGGGCATCGACAAGGACTTCCCGACCGCGTTCGCGAAGAGCCAGGCCGCGGCCTACGGCGGCATGCCGACCTCGGGCACCGTGTTCATCTCGGTCGCCGATGCCGACAAGCGCGCCGTGATCCTGCCCGCGCATCGCCTGCAGCAGCTCGGCTTCACGCTGGTGGCGACCGAGGGCACGGCCGAGATCCTCTCCCGCAACGGCATCCCCGTGACGGTCGTGTCTAAGTTCAGCGAGACGCAGTCCTCGGGGGGAGAGAACATCGTCGATCTCATCAACGCGGGCCAGATCGACATCGTCGTGAACACGCCATCCGGCGGTGCTGCACGCGCCGACGGCTACGAGATCCGCGCCGCGGCCGTCGCGGCCGACAAGGCCCTGTTCACGACCATGGCGGTGCTGGGCGCCGCGGTGAGCGGAATGGATGCCGCCGATGAGGGCTTCGAGGTCAGGAGCCTGCAGGAGTACGCGCTCGACCGGCAGGCGGCACTGTGACAGCGAGCTTCGGGGAGCGGACGCGCGCGGCGCTGGCCGCGCGCGGTCCGCTGTGCGTCGGCATCGACCCGCATGCGACGCTCCTGTCTGCGTGGGGCGTCGGCGACACGGCGGCGGGCACGCGCGAGTTCGGACTGCGGACGGTGGATGCCGCGGCTGAGCGCGTCGGCGTCGTCAAGCCGCAGGTGTCGTTCTTCGAGCGCTTCGGATCGGCCGGTTTCGCCGCCCTCGAGGACGTTCTGCAGGCGGCACGGGATGCCGGCCTTCTCGTGATCGCGGACGCCAAGCGCGGCGACATCGGCAGCACGATGGACGCGTACGCCGCGGCCTGGCTCACGCCCGGGTCGCCCCTCGAGGCGGACGCCGTGACGGTCAACCCGTATCTCGGCATCGGCGCACTGGAGAGCACTTTCGTGCTGGCGGAGGAGCACGGCAAGGGCGCGTTCGTCCTCGCCGCGACGAGCAACCCGGATGCCGGGACCGTCCAGCGCGCCCGCTCCGAGTCCGAGAACACGATCTCCGCCGCCGTTGTCGCCGAGGTCAGCGCACGCAACGCCGAGACCACAGCCGAGGGGGAGTGGGCCAGCCTCGGCTTCGTCATCGGCGCCACCGTCGACTGGGCGCACGCGGGTCTGTCGCCGTTCACGCCGCCGGCCCCGATCCTGGCACCGGGATTCGGCGCGCAGGGCGCGGGTCCCGACGACCTCGTCGCACGCTTCGGCACGAGCGCACCGCTGGTCGTGGCGTCCGAGAGCCGCAGCATCCTCCAGGCGGGACCCGCCGGCATCGCCGCAGCGATCGACGCACGCGTCGACGAGTACCGCAGGAGGGTCGATGCCTGAGCGCAGCGTCCCCGAGGTGGACCGCGCGGCCGCCGCGCGCAGAGCGGTCGAACGCCGTCAGGCCCGCGCATCGCTCAAGCGCGACCTCGGCATGCGCGTCACGACGCCGCAGACGGTCGCCGAGCTGGCCTTCGCCGATGCGGACTCCGTCGCCGGCTCCATGCGGGTGACCGACTTCCTTCTCGCCCTCCCGGCGATCGGCGTCGGCAAGCGCGACCGCATCCTCACGGAACTCGACATCTCGCCGGTGAAGCGACTGGGCGGGCTCGGCGTCCGACAGCGCGCCAGCCTTCTGCACTGGCTCGACGAGCGATTCCCCGCCCCGGAGCCGCGCACGGGGCGCAGCCGGCTGCTCGTCCTGGCCGGACCCACCGCCGTGGGCAAGGGCACGGTCGCCGCGCACATCCGCGATAACCATCCTGAGATCCACCTGTCGGTGTCGGCGACGACCCGCGCACCGCGTCCCGGTGAGATCGACGGCGTGCACTACTACTTCGTCGACGACGCCGAGTTCGACCGGCTCATCGCGGAGGGCGAGCTCCTGGAGTACGCCGTCGTGCACAACAAGTCGCGCTACGGCACGCCGCGCGCGCCGATCGACGCCGCCCTCGCCGAGGGCCGGACGGTGCTCCTCGAGATCGATCTGCAGGGTGCGCGCCAGGTGCGCGCCGCCGAGCCCTCGGCGACGCTGATCTTCCTCCTTCCGCCGACCTGGGACGAGCTGGTGCACCGGCTCGTCGGCCGGGGCACGGAGAACGAGGAGGAGCGCGCCCGTCGCCTGCGGACGGCGAAGGTCGAACTGGCCGCGCAGAGCGAGTTCGATTACCGCATCGTGAACGAGGATGTCGCCGCTGCCGCGCGCGAGGTCGTAGAATTATCTGAGGCTCCCGCGCGCTGAACCGATCCCTGAGCCTCGCACGCCGAACTGAGCCCTACGCCTGTGGAAGGGGCACCACCCCGCCCCGATCCGCCTGCCGGCGGAGTACAGTCCCATTTCTCGGGGCGCTCGAAGTCGGTCACTCAGGCGTGATCGGTCCGCAGCGCAGTGACTCGCCCATCGAGTGCGTCATAGGTGTGTCGTGGAGGCGTAGAGCCGCACGCCACGCCGTCGGCGACGACTTACGAGCTCAAAAGCGGCAGTCAGAGCGGTAGCATGACCGTGAAGTACTTCCCCGGTGCGTTGTGCGAGGGTATATAATGACCGCGAACTCACCTAGGAGGCGTCATGGGTGGTATTGCACGCTGGATGGTCGCTTCGGCTGGCGGGATTGTTGCTCTTGCGCTCGTTTTCGGTGGTGGGCTTGGCGCCGGTGTAGCGTCGAGCGCTCCTGCGGATGATGGTGTTGATGCGCTGGGGTTGCCGACTGATGACGCGATTGTCGGTCAAGATATGGTCATGGCCGTGGTTCAGCCAGTGTTGGATCTGGTCAATCCGAATGAGGGCGGCTCCCGAGTCTCTGCTGACGGCGTCGAGTATGGTTACGCCGGGGTGATGGTCGACCCCGTCGCACGCGTCGTCGATCTCTTTTGGGTTGGAGAGGTCGCGGTTGATGTGCAGCGAATGCTGGATGATGCGCCCTCAGAGGTGACGGTGCGAGTGCATCCGGCGAAGTTCACTCTTTTCGAGATGCTTGACGCGGTGGACCGTGTCGTCGGCATGCCCATCGACGAAAGCGGCGCGTCGTCGTCGATGATCTCCGCTGCGGGACCCGACACCAGCGGGAATGGAATCTGGGTCGAATACACGGGGACCGCCGCACCCGATACGGTCGCAGCGTTGGCGGCTCGTCTGGCGAAAGTAGACATCACCACCGTCTCCGTCGGCCAAGAGATCCAATCCACAGCACGATGAGAGCTGTTCTGCGGATAGATCGCCCACGTGGTATTGCACGCTGGATGGTCGCTTCGGCTGGCGGGATTGTTGCTCTTGCGCTCGTTTTCGGTGGTGGGCTTGGCGCCGGTGTAGCGTCGAGCGCTCCTGCGGATGATGGTGTTGATGCGCTGGGGTTGCCGACTGATGACGCGATTGTCGGTCAAGATATGGTCATGGCCGTGGTTCAGCCAGTGTTGGATCTGGTCAATCCGAATGAGGGCGGCTCCCGAGTCTCTGCTGACGGCGTCGAGTATGGTTACGCCGGGGTGATGGTCGACCCCGTCGCACGCGTCGTCGATCTCTTTTGGGTTGGAGAGGTCGCGGTTGATGTGCAGCGAATGCTGGATGATGCGCCCTCAGAGGTGACGGTGCGAGTGCATCCGGCGAAGTTCACTCTTTTCGAGATGCTTGACGCGGTGGACCGTGTCGTCGGCATGCCCATCGACGAAAGCGGCGCGTCGTCGTCGATGATCTCCGCTGCGGGACCCGACACCAGCGGGAATGGAATCTGGGTCGAATACACGGGGACCGCCGCACCCGATACGGTCGCAGCGTTGGCGGCTCGTCTGGCGAAAGTAGACATCACCACCGTCTCCGTCGGCCAAGAGATCCAATCCACAGCACGATGGAACGGCACTGCTCCGTACAAGGGCGGCGGTGGATACTACGTCGGAGGCCTAATCTGCTCGACGAGTTTTCCGGTGACGAGCAACGCGACTGGCACGAAGTACCTCTTGACAGCGAATCATTGCTTCCCGTCCGACACGACGGTCTCGGTGTCGAATGATGTGGGAACGTGGGGCATCGCTTACACCGGGACAGGTTACCGGCACCCCGACCTTGACGCTGCCTTAGTCCGTCCGACGACTCAATCGATCACACCGCGCATCTATCACGGCACCTGGTCAACGGCGAACTTAGAGATCGTCGGCGCCGTTGGCGGCAATGTCGTTGGAGCATTCGCCTGCGCCGACGGTGCAAACTCAGGGGTTCATTGCGTGGAGATTGATCAAGCGAACTACGCCCAGTACATTTCCGATCAGGGCAGTACAGTTCACGGTCTGGTTCGCGGCCATGTCTCTGTCGGCTCTGTCGTTGTCGTAGGCGGAGATAGCGGTGGGCCGGTCGCCTATCCGCAATCTAGCGGCAAATTCCGGGCCATGGGAACGATTCTCGGCGGTTACGGAAGCGGGACATGCCCGGTGGTGCGCTACTCAACTACCAAGTGCTTCACCAACGTGGTTTGGGTGGGAAGCGTGACCATCAGCAGTGAAATGGGTATGACCATCGCGACTGGTTAGCATGGTTAGCATGGCAGCGAACCTCACGGCAGCGTCGTGAACGCGGATGTCGCCGCCGCCGCGCGCGAGGTCGTAGAATTGTCTGAGGCACCAGCGCGCTGATCGCTCTCGCGCGCCCGCCGATTCGACTTTCGCGACGAACCCGTCGCCTGATCTGGAGGTCCCACCATGGCCGGACACCACACCAAGGGCATCATCGACCCGCCCATCGACAACCTGCTCGACCGCGTCGAGTCGAAGTACGAGCTGGTCATCTACGCGTCCAAGCGTGCGCGGCAGATCAACGACTACTACGCAGACCTCCACGAGGGCAACCTGTTCGACAACGTGGGCCCTCTGGTCGACTCGTCCGTCGAGGACAAGCCGCTGACCATCGCGCTGCACGAGATCAACGAGGACAAGCTCCGCCTTCGCCACGCTGAGTGAGGGCGGCTTCCCAGGTGAGCGCGCTGCGCCTTTTCACGTCTGAATCCGTCACCGAGGGGCACCCGGACAAGATCTGCGACCAGATCTCGGACAGCATCCTCGACGGACTGATCGCCAAGGACCCGGCATCCCGTGTCGCGGTGGAGACGCTCGTCACCACGGGCCTCGTTCACGTCGCCGGTGAGATCCGCACCGAGGCGTACGTCGACATCCCCACGATCGTCCGCGAGGTCGTGAGCGGCATCGGCTACACGTCGAGCGACACCGGCTTCGACGGCGACTCGTGCGGCGTCAGCGTCTCGGTGGGGGAGCAGTCCAGCGACATCGCGCACGGCGTCGACCTCGCACAGGAGCACCGCGACGGGTCGTCCAGCGATGCGCTCGACGGCCTCGGCGCCGGCGATCAGGGCATCATGTTCGGCTTCGCGACGGTCGAGACGCCCGAGCTCATGCCGATGGCCGGTCACACGGCGCACCGCATCGCCGAGCGCCTCACTGAGGTGCGCCGCTCTGGTGAGCTCGATTTCCTGCGCCCCGACGGCAAGACGCAGGTCACGCTCGGCTACGAGGGCTTCACTCCGAAGACGATCGATGCGGTCGTGCTCTCGACGCAGCACCACCCGGACATCTCGCAGGACGAGCTCCAGGACCAGGTGCGGCGACTCGTGATCGACCCCGTGCTCGAGAACACCGGACTCGAGATGCCGTCGGCAGATCGCTACTTCATCAACCCCGCCGGGCCCTTCGTCACGGGCGGCCCCAAGGGGGACGCCGGTCTCACCGGGCGCAAGATCATCATCGACACCTACGGCGGGGCCGCCCGTCACGGCGGCGGCGCGTTCAGCGGCAAGGACCCGTCAAAGGTCGACCGCTCCGGCGCGTACGCCATGCGCTGGGTGGCCAAGAACGCGGTGGCCGCAGGTCTCGCGGACCGGCTCGAGGTGCAGGTCGCTTACGCCATCGGCGTCGCGCGGCCCGTCGGGCTCTACGTCGAGACGTTCGGCACCGGAAAGGTGTCGGATGAGGTGATCACGAATGCGATCCGCGAGGTCTTCGACCTGCGGCCGCAGGCGATCATCGAACAGCTCGATCTGCTGCGTCCGATCTACCGTCAGACGGCGGCGTACGGTCATTTCGGCCGCGAACTGCCCGACTTCACCTGGGAGCGCACGGACCGAGCCTCCGACCTCCGCCGCGCCGCGGGGCTGTAATGCCGGCGCGCGCAGCGCACGCGTGCACGTTCGGGGCGCTGCGGTGAGTCGGCGCATCGCGCGGGTGCTGCTGGACTCGCCGCTGCCGCAGCTCGATCGCCTGTTCGACTACGTCCTCCTGGACGAGCTCGGCGAGGTGCCCATCGGCGCCCGCGTCCGCGTGCCGCTGCGCACCGCCGGCCGCATGGTCGACGCGTTCGTCGTCGAACTCGATGCCGAGAGCGACACCGAACGCGCGCTGTCCACCGTCGAGAGCGTGATCTCACCGGTTCCCGTGCTCCCCGAGCGCCTGTACCGGCTGGCGCGCCGCGTCGCGGATCGCGCGGCCGGTTCGGCATCCGACGTCCTGCGCCTGGTCATCCCCAAGCGTCAGGTCCGCGTCGAGAAGGCGTGGAAGGCGGATGCCGTCGTCGCGATGCCGTCCGATGAGGCACAGGAGCGGACTGACGCCGTTCTCGCCGAGTACAGCGGACTCGCGGCGCTGCTCGACGAACGCGGCCGCGGTGCGGTCGAGGCCATACCCGGGGTCACAGGCGACGCGCTGCCATGGACCCGGCTCCTCTCCGCCGCGGCGTCCAGGGTGCTGGCATCCGGCGCATCCGTCATCCTCGCGGTACCCGATCACCGCGACCTCGACCGGCTGCTCGCGGCGCTTGCGGACTTCGTCCCCGAAGACGCGATCGTCCGCCACGACTCCCGGCAGACCAATCCTGAGCGCTACCGCGGTTTCCTGCGCACGCTCGAGGACGCGCCGTGCATCGTCGTCGGCAACCGGTCGGCCGTGTACGCGCCGGTGCGGGCCGGACTCGTCGCCGTCTGGGACGACGGCGACCCGCTCTACAGCGAACCGCTCGCCCCGTACGTGCACGCGCGGGATGCTGTGCTCGTCCGCCAGGAGCAGGAGGGATCGGCGCTGCTGTTCGCCGGCCACACGCGCACGAGCGATGTCGAACGGCTCGTGCAGCGCGGCTGGCTCGCCGACGTCCGCGCCGAGCGCCGAGTGACGCCGCGCATCGTGCTGAGCAGCCCGCAGGAGATGGAGCAGCCGGCCCAGCGTGTGCACTCCGGCGCCTTCACGGCGGCTCGAGCCGCGACCGCAGAGGGGCCGGTCCTCGTGCAGGTCGCTCGTCCCGGCTTCGCGCCGACGCTGGTGTGCGCGGACTGCCGGGCACCGGCGCGCTGTGCGCACTGCGGTGGCCCGCTGGGGGCATCGCATCGCGGCGCTGTGCCGGTCTGCGGCTGGTGCGGCCGCGCGGGGCGCGCCTGGCACTGCCCGTCCTGCTCCTCCACGCAGCTGCGCCTCGCGGCATCCGGCAGTGAGCGGACCGCCGATGAGCTCGGTCGGGCGTTCCCCGGAGTCCGCGTGATCGTCGCCGACGGCGCGCACCCCGTCGAGCACGTCTCCGAGAAGCCCGCGCTGGTCATCGCCACCCGCGGGGCGGAACCGATCGCCGCGGGCGGATACCGGGCCGTGCTGCTGCTGGACGGTTCGCGCATGCTGCAGGCGCCGGATCTGCGGATCGGCGAATCCTGCCTGCGGTGGTGGTCGAATGCGGCCGCCCTCGCAGCTCCCGGTGCGCCGATCCACCTCGTCGGCGTCGACGGACCCGTCGGCCGGGCGCTGGCGACGTGGACGCAGCCGGCGTACGCGCGTTCCGAGCTCGAGAGCAGGGCACCCCTGCACCTGCCGCCCGCGACGCGCGTCGCTCTCGTCGAGGGGGTGCCGGCATCCGTGGCGCGCGCGCTCGACGACCTGCGCCGGCTGCCCCTGCCGGCGGACGCCGTGCTCGGCCCCGTGCCCGTCGAGGGCGAGGACGGCCGCGTGCGCGCGCTCGTGCGGTTCGAGTACGCCGCGGGGCCGTCCGTGGCGACGACGCTGCGCGCCGCCGTGGTCGCAGAGGCGGTCAAGCGACGGCGCGGACGCGGTCAGAGCAACCGCGTGCCGCTCTCGGTGCGCCTCGATATGCTCGATCCCGAGCTGTGATCGCCGTGGCGATCCACCCCACGTGAGAACCCATCGTTCCGGAGCACCTTCATGCGACTCGTCTTCGCCGGCACACCGGCGGCCTCCATCCCGACCCTGCGCGCCCTCGCCGGATCTCACGACATCGCGGCCGTGATCACGCGCCCCGATGCGCCGCTCGGTCGGAAGCGCGTGCTCACGCCGTCACCGGTCGCCCAGGTCGCAGACGAGCTGGGCCTGCCCGTGATCAAGGCCGCGCGTCTGGACGATGAGGTCACGGCTCGGATCGCCGCCCTGCGCCCCGACCTCGGGGTCATCGTCGCCTACGGCGGGCTGGTGCGCGAACCGCTGCTCCAGACTCCGGCGCACGGATGGATCAACCTGCACTTCTCGCTCCTGCCGCAGTGGCGGGGCGCGGCTCCGGTGCAGCGGGCGCTCATCGCCGGCGACGCCGAGCTCGGCGCCAGCGTCTTCCAGCTCGTTCCCGTGCTGGATGCCGGCGACGTGTTCGCGATGCGGACGGTCGATGTCCCGGCAGATGCCACGGCGGACGTGGCGCTGGACGTGCTCGCCGAGGACGGCGCAGCCCTCACCGCCGAGGTCGTGGCCGGCATCGCCGACGGCACGGCGCGCACTGTGCCGCAACGGGGCGAGCCGACGACCGCGCCGAAGCTCACGATCGACGACGGGGCACTGGAGTGGAACCTGCCGCTGGAGGCGGTGTACTCCCGCTTCCGCGGCGTCACCCCCGAACCCGGCGCGCACACGACCATCGGCGGCCTTCGGGTGAAGGTGCTCGAGGCGGCCCCGGCGGCAGATGCCGAAGCGCTGGACCCTGGCCAGATCACGGCCACGAAGCAGGCCGTCCTCATCGGCACCGCGACTCGGCCGCTCGCCGTGACGCGGGTGCAGCCGGCCGGGAAGGCCGCCATGAGCGCGACGGACTGGTGGCGCGGGCTGCGCGCCGACGACGCCGTGCGAGCGGGCGCGTGAGCGCGCCGCAGGATCGGCGGCCGCGTCGTCGCCAGGACGGCGGGCAGAGCGCGCGCACCCGGCAGGGTCAGCCGCCCCGCCGCGTGCAGCCGGCCAGGCGCGTCGCGTACGACGTCCTGCGGGCCGTGAGCGACTCCGACGCCTACGCCAACCTGCTGCTGCCGTCCGCGATCGCCGAGGCCGGCCTCAGCCCGCAGGACGCGGCACTCGCGACCGAGCTCACGTACGGCGCTCTGCGCCGCCGTGGAACCTACGACGCCGTGATCTCGGAGGCGGCGGGTCGCCCGGTCTCCGACATCGACCCGGCAGTGCTCGATGCCCTGCGGCTGGCGGCACATCAACTGCTCGCGACCCGCGTCGCCTCCCACGCGGCCGTCAACGAATCCGTGAACCTCGTGGCGGGCGCGGTCGGCCGAGGCCCTGCGGGGTTCGCGAACGCCGTGCTCCGCCGCATCTCGCGCGACACGCCGGGACAGTGGCAGGAGCGGATCGAGGCGGGTGCGCGCTCCGACGACGAGCGCATCGGCCTGCGCACGGCCCACCCGGTGTGGATCATCCGTGCACTTCGCCGCGCACTCTCGGCCGAGGGACGCGCCGACGAGCTCGAAGACCTGCTGGATGCCGACAACGCCTCTCCCGAGGTGACGCTGGTCGCTCTGCCCGGCCTCGCCGAGGCGGGAGAGCCGCGCCGTCCCTACGCGCCGACGGCCTTCGCCTCGCCCGGGGGAGACCCGCACGCCGTCATCAGCGCCTCCGGCGGCACGATCCGCGTGCAGGACGAGGGCTCGCAGCTCGTCGCCCTCGCCCTTGCGGCGGCCCGTCCGATCGAGGCCGGCGAGCGGTGGCTCGACCTGTGCGCCGGACCCGGCGGCAAGACGGCCCTGCTCGCCGCGATCGCCTGGCACAACGGCGTCGCCCTCGAGGCCAACGAGGTCGTCCCGGCACGCGCCGGGCTCGTCCGGGGCGCCCTGAAGGCGGTGCCCGGCGAGGTCGTCGTCCACGAGCAGGACGGCCGCGAGCTCACCGCCGCGAACCAAAACCGGTTCGACCGCATTCTCGTCGATGCGCCGTGCACGGGCCTCGGAGCCCTGCGCCGGCGCCCCGAGGCCCGGTGGCGGAAGTCGCCGGCCGACGTCGCCGAGCTGACCGGCCTGCAGACCGAGCTCCTCGCGGGGGCCCTCGACGCCGTGGTCCCCGGAGGGATGGTCGCCTACGTCACGTGCTCGCCGCATCTCGCCGAGACGACCGGTGTCGTCGCCGAGGTGCTGCGCACCCGTGACGACGTGACCGAATTGGATGCCGCCGCCGTGCTCGCCTCCGTCGCCCGCAGCCCGATGGACCTCGGCTCGGACGGCACCGGACGGGTGCAGCTGTGGCCGCACCGCCACGGCACCGACGCCATGTTCCTCGCGCTCCTGCAGCGCACCCCGAAGGGAGAAGATCAGTGAGTCTTCCGTCAGCACCGCGCATCAACCCCAGCATCCTGTCCGCCGACTTCGTGAACATGCAGCGCGATCTCGCCCGGATCGCGACCGCCGATTTCGCTCACGTCGACGTCATGGACAACCACTTCGTCCCGAACCTCACGTTCGGCCCGCAGATGGTCGAGCGCATCCAGGCCACCAGCCCCATCCCGCTGGACGTGCACCTGATGATCAGCGACCCGGACCGCTGGGCGCCCGGCTATGCCGAGCTGGGCGCCGCCAGCGTCACGTTCCACCTCGAGGCCGCCGCCGACCCGGTGGCGCTCGCGCGCCGACTGCGGTCGATCGGCGCCCGCGCCGGCGTCGCCATCAAGCCGGGCACGGCGGGGGAGAGCCTGTACGAGATCCTCGACGAGTTCGACCAGGTGCTCGTGATGACGGTGGAGCCCGGCTTCGGCGGTCAGAGCTTCATGCCCGAGACGATGCCGAAGCTGCGCGCGCTCGTCGACGAGGCGCGGCGTCGCGGTTCGTCGACCTGGTTCCAGGTCGACGGCGGCATCTCGGACGCGACGATCTCGCAGGCCGCCGAGGCGGGCGCCGACACGTTCGTGGCGGGCTCCGCCGTGTACGGGGCGGACGACATCGAGGCCGCCGTCACCGGGCTCCGGGAGCGCGCGCGAGCCGCTAGCCTGGAATCGTGAAGACTTTCGACGAGCTGTTCGCCGAGCTCAGCGTCAAGGCCGAGACCCGTCCCGCGGGATCGGGGACCGTCGCCGAGCTCGACGCCGGTGTGCACACGATCGGCAAGAAGATCGTCGAGGAGGCCGCCGAGGTCTGGATGGCGGCCGAGTACGAATCGGATGCCGAGGCCGCCGAGGAGATCTCGCAGCTGCTGTACCACCTGCAGGTCCTCATGCTCGCGAAGGGGCTGAGCCTCGAAGACGTGTACCGACATCTCTGATGCGCTCCGTCTCGTTCCTCTGATCTGAAAGCCCCCCCATGCTGCGCATCGCTGTTCCCAACAAGGGCTCGCTCGCCGAGACCGCCGCCGAGATGCTCGCCGAGGCCGGATACGCCGGCCGCCGCGACTCCAAGACACTGCACGTCGTCGATGCCGCGAACGACGTCGAGTTCTTCTTCCTCCGCCCGCGCGACATCGCCACCTACGTGGCATCCGGCGCGCTCGACGTCGGCATAACGGGCCGCGACCTGCTGCGCGACGTGCCGCAGCCGGCCCGCGAGATCGAGGCCCTCGGTTTCGCCCAGTCGACGTTCCGCTTCGCGGCGCCCGCCGGTCGCTTCTCGACGATCCAGGACCTCGCAGGTGTCAGGGTGGCATCCGCCTACCCGGGCCTGGTCGACGCGTTTCTGCGCGAGAACGGCGTCGAGGCGTCCCTCGTGCCGCTCGACGGCGCGGTCGAGTCCGCCGTGCGGCTCGGCGTCGCCGACGCGATCGCCGACGTCGTCGAGACCGGCACCACGCTCCGGCAGGCGGGCCTCGAGATCTTCGGCCCCGTCATCATCGAATCCGAGGCCGTGCTCATCAGCAGGCCCGGCGACGCCGAAGGCACCGAACGGCTGCTGCGGCGGCTGCGCGGCGTGATCGTCGCACGACGGTTCGTGCTGCTCGACTTCGACCTGCCCGCGAAGCTCGTCGACGAGGCGGCGGCGATCGCGCCGGGACGCGAATCCCCGACGATCTCGCCGCTCCAGGACCCGGAGTGGGTCGCCGTGCGCGTCATGCTGCCCCGCAAGGGCATCAACCAGGTGATGGACGACCTGTACGCCATCGGCGCCAGGGCGCTGCTGGTCACGGCCATCCACGCCGCGAGACTGTGACGGCGGAGGCTCCCGTGACTCTCACCAGCCGCGTCATCCCATGCCTCGACGTCGCCGCGGGCCGGGTCGTGAAGGGCGTGAACTTCGAGAACCTCCGCGACATGGGCGATCCCGTCGAGCTCGCGGCGCTCTACGCAGAGCAGGGCGCTGACGAGATCACGTTCCTCGACGTCACCGCGACCGTCGACGACCGCTCGACCACGTACGAGGTCGTCCAGCGCACGGCCGAGAACGTGTTCGTCCCGCTGACCGTCGGCGGTGGCATCCGCAGCGTCGAAGACGTCGCACGCCTGCAGGGCGTCGGCGCCGACAAGATCGGCGTGAACTCCGCCGCGATCGCACGCCCCGACCTCATCGGCGAGATCGCCGACCGTTTCGGGGCACAGGTGCTCGTGCTCTCGCTCGACGTCAAGCGGGCACCCACCACGGCATCCGGTTTCGTGGTCACGACCCATGGCGGCCGAACGGAGACGACGCTGGACGCACTGGACTGGGCGCGCGAGGCCATCGAGCGCGGTGCCGGGGAGCTGCTGGTGAACTCGATCGACGCCGACGGCACCCGCGACGGCTTCGATCTCGAGCTCGTCCGGCTCATGCGCGAGGTCGCCTCCGTCCCGGTGATCGCCTCGGGCGGAGCAGGGGCCGTCACCGACTTCGCACCGGCCATCAAGGCGGGGGCCGATGCCGTGCTCGCCGCGAGCGTCTTCCACTCCGGAGCTCTCACCGTCGGCGACGTGAAACAGGCGATGCGTGCGGAAGGGGTGCTGGTCCGATGAGCGACGTCGAGACGCGGATCGCGCAGGTCGTCTGGAACGCGGACGGCCTCGCCCCGGCGATCGTGCAGCAGTGGGACACGCGCGAGGTGCTCATGCTCGCATGGGTCGACGCCGAGGCGCTGCGCCGAACGCTGACGACCGGGCGCGTGACGTACTGGTCGCGCTCCCGCCAGGAGTACTGGCGCAAGGGCGACACCTCCGGCAACATCCAGCGCATCCGAGAGGCGCGCCTCGACTGCGACGGCGACGCCATCCTGCTGCTCGTCGACCAGACCGGCCCCGCGTGCCACACCGGCACGCGCACGTGCTTCGATGCGTCCGACCTCGAGGCCGTGGACGGCGTGACCGGATGACCGGGCAGGACAAGGGCATCGCGCGCCGCGGACGCAGCATCAGCGTCCTGGGACTGCTGCTCGCGGGAGGCGTCGGGATCATCTCGTCGACGCAGACGTGGCTGACCGTGGTCCGCGCGGATGCGGGTGACCCGATCCTCGTGCCCGGTGCCGATGCCATGCCTCTGCTCGCGCCGCTGAGCCTCGCGGTCCTCGCCCTGGGTGCGGCGCTCGCGCTCGTCGGCCGCGTGCTGCGCCATGTGCTCGCCGTGCTCTCGCTGGCCGCCGGGGTGCTGCTCGCGTGGTGGACCGCGGAGATCCTCGTCGCGGCCCCGGTCTCGGCCGTCGCGCCGACGGTCACCGAGACGACCGGTCTTGCCGGCGGCACCGCCGTGGCCGACACGATCGCGTCGATCGAACCGTCCGCGTGGCCGGTCATCGCCCTGGTCGGCTGGGTCGTCCTGATCCTCGCGGCCGGATTCGCCGTCGCCACCGCGCATCGCTGGCGCAGCGGCGGGCGCAAGTACCGCACGGATGCCGCCGCGCACGCCGAGCACGAAGGACCGGTCGATGCGATCGATTCCTGGGACGACCTGTCGCGTGGCACGGACCCCACGCGGTGACCCCGATAGACTGAGCACAACACCCACGACCGCCTCGGAGGAGAACATGACCAACCCGATCGCCGACCCCGGCCACGGACACTCGCCTGCGGCCTGGACTGCTGTGATCGTCATGCTGTTCGGCTTCCTCGCCGGCACCGTCGCGTTCTGCCTCGACCAGCCCGTGTTCGTGTGGGTCTCGGTCGGCATCATCGTCGTCGGCCTCGTGCTCGGCTGGATTCTCGCCAAGGCCGGTTACGGCGTCAACGGACCCAAGTACTCGCCGAAGGGCCACTGATGGTCCTCGCCGACCTCACGGCCGGCGCGGTGGAGGACGCCGAACGGCGCGCCCTCCTGCGTCCCCTCGTCGAGGTCGAGAAGGCCGCACTGGCGCGCCCGGCGGCGCAGGACGCTCTGGCGGCACTGGCTCCGGCATCCCGCGTCAAGATCATCGCCGAGGTCAAGCGCGCAAGCCCTTCGCGCGGAGCCCTCGCCGAGATCCCCGACCCCGCGCACCAGGCCTCGCTCTACGAGACCGGCGGGGCATCCGCCATCAGCGTCCTCACCGAGGAGCGCCGATTCGGCGGCAGTCTCGCCGACCTCGAAGCGGTGACGGAGCGCGTGTCGCTGCCCGTGCTGCGCAAGGACTTCATCGCGACGCCGTATCAGGTGCTCGAGGCGCGCGCCGCGGGCGCCGATCTTGCGCTCCTCATCGTCGCGGGACTCGAGCGCAGGACGCTCGAAGAACTGCATTCCCTCGTGCTCGAACTCGGAATGACACCGCTGGTCGAGACGCACACGGCCGAGGAACTCGAGACGGCCATCGACCTGGGCGCCTCGCTGATCGGCGTGAACGCCCGCAACCTCTCGACGTTCGAACTCGACCGCGACCTGTTCGGACGCCTCGTGGACCGCATCCCCGCGGGAACCGTGAAGGTCGCCGAGTCGGCCGTTCTCGCACCGGCCGACGTCGCGCACTACCGGGACGCCGGCGCCGACGTCGTGCTCATCGGCGAGGCGCTCGTCACAGGCGACCCCGTCGCGACGCTGCAGAGCTTCCTCGCAGCCGGTGACGAGAGGAGCACATCGTGACGAGCCTCCGGGACCAGCCCGGTCCCTTCTTCGGCGAGTTCGGCGGGCGGTACATGCCCGAATCCCTCATCGCCGCGATCGACGAACTGACCGTCGCCTATGAGCAGGCGGTCGCCGACCCGGCGTTCCGCGCCGAGCTCGCGGGCCTGCTCGGCTCCTACGCCGGCCGTCCGTCCGCACTGACCGAGGTGCCGCGGTTCGCCGAGCACGCCGGGGGAGCGCGGGTGTTCCTCAAGCGCGAGGACCTCAACCACACCGGCAGCCACAAGATCAACAACGTGCTCGGGCAGGCTCTGCTGACCAGGCGACTGGGCAAGACGCGGGTGATCGCCGAGACGGGCGCCGGCCAGCACGGTGTGGCCACGGCAACCGCCGCCGCCCTGTTCGGCATGGACTGCACGATCTACATGGGCGAGGTCGACACCGAGCGCCAGGCGCTCAACGTCGCTCGCATGCGGCTGCTCGGCGCCGAGGTCGTCCCCGTGACGACCGGCGCCCGCACGCTGAAGGACGCGATCAACGACGCCTACCGCGACTGGGTCGCGAGCGTCGAGACGACCAACTACATCTTCGGCACCGCGGCAGGGCCGCATCCGTTCCCGGCGATGGTCCGCGACTTCCAGAAGATCATCGGCGAGGAGGCCCGCGCGCAGCTGCTCGAGGAGATCGGCAGACTGCCCGATGCGGTCGTGGCGTGCGTCGGCGGAGGCTCCAACGCGATCGGAATGTTCGACGCGTTCCTCGACGACACCGATGTCAAGCTCTTCGGCGTCGAGGCGGCCGGTGACGGCGTCGACACCGACAAGCACGCGGCATCCATCGAACGCGGCAGGCCCGGCGTGCTGCACGGCGCGAAGACGTACGTGCTGCAGGACGAGGATGGCCAGACGATCGAGTCGCACTCGATCTCGGCGGGGCTCGATTACCCGGGCGTCGGTCCGGAGCACTCCTGGCTCGCCGACATCGGCCGCGCCGAGTACATCCCGGCCACCGACGACGAGGCGATGCAGGCGCTGCGGCTGCTCAGCCGCACGGAGGGCATCATCCCCGCGATCGAATCCGCGCACGCCCTCGCCGGCGCGCTGCGCCTGGGCCGCGAGATGGGTCCGGATGCCGTGATCGCGGTGTGCCTCTCCGGCCGCGGCGACAAGGACATGGACACGGCTGCGAAGTACTTCCAGCTGTACGACGAAGGCGTGGAGGAGGCCCGATGAGTCGCGTCGCCGACGCCATCGCACGCGCGAAGGCCGATGGGCGCGGAGCGTTCGTCGGGTATCTCCCGGTCGGATTCCCCGACCTGCAGACCAGCATCCGTGCCGCGGTCACGCTCGCCGAGAACGGCGTGGACATCATCGAGCTCGGTCCGCCCTACAGCGACCCCGTGATGGACGGCGCCGTGATCCAGCAGGCGACGCAGGCGGCGCTGGCCGGCGGGTTCCGGATGCGCGATCTGTTCACGGCCGTGCAGGCTATCAGCGCCGAGACCGACGTCCCCGTCGTCGTCATGACGTACTGGAACCCCGTGATGCAGTACGGCGTCGACCGCTACGCGGACGATCTGCTCGCCGCCGGCGGCGCAGGACTCATCACTCCCGACATCACCCCGGATGCCGCTGCGGAGTGGATCGCCGCGAGTGAGCGCACGGGCCTCGACCGGATCTTCCTCGCCGCGCCCTCGTCGACCGACGAACGGCTCGATCTCGTCGTGAAGTCCTCGACGGGCTTCGTCTACACCGTCTCGACGATGGGGATCACCGGTGAGCGGCAGGAGCTCGACAAGGCCGCGCGCACTCTCGTCGCGCGCCTGCGGGAGCACGGGGCCGAGAACGCGTGCGTCGGGATCGGCATCTCCACGGCCGACCAGATCGCCGCCGTCACCGACTACGCCGACGGCGCGATCGTCGGCACCGCCCTGGTCAGGGCCCTCGGCGACGGGGGGATCCCCGCCCTCGCCGAGGTGACCAGGAACCTCGCTGCGGGCACCCCGTCCGCAGTCCGCTCACACGAGAACTAGAATCGCAACCATGTCCCTCGCGCTTCACAGCATCACCGGCGTGCTCACCAGCATCCCGAGTCCCGACGTCAGCTACTTCGATCTCGGGCCGGTGCGCATCCACTTCTACGCGCTCTGCATCATCGCCGGCATCATCGTCGCCACGCTGATGACGAACCACCGCCTCACCAAGCGCGGTGCCGAGCCGTGGGTGGTCATCGACATCGCGATCCTGGCCGTGCCGCTCGCGATCATCGGCGCGCGCATCTTCCACGTGCTGACGCACCCGAACTTCTACTTCGGCGAGGGCAAGAACACCTGGAACCCCTTCGAGCCGGGCTCGGTGTGGGCCATCTGGGAGGGCGGCATCGCCATCTTCGGCGCGCTCATCGGCGGCGCGGTCGGCGCCTACCTCGGGTGCCGGTGGACCGGCATCCGGTTCTGGACCTTCGCCGACGCGCTCGCCCCCGGGATCCTGCTCGCCCAGGCGATGGGCCGGTTCGGCAACTGGTTCAACCACGAGTTGTTCGGCCTCCCCACCGATCTGCCGTGGGGCCTGGAGATCGAGTCCGACAACGCCGCGTTCCCCCCGGGGCTGGCCGAGGGAACCCTCTTCCACCCGACGTTCCTCTACGAGGTGATCTGGAACACGCTCGGCGTGCTGTTCATCCTGTGGATCGGGCACCGCCTCCGGCTCCAGTGGGGCAAGCAGTTCGCCGTGTACCTCATCTGGTACAGCGCCGGCCGCATCCTCTGGGAGTCGATCCGCATCGACCCCAGCGAGATCATCCTCGGACTCCGCAGCAACGTCTGGGCCGCGATCCTCGGCGTCGTCGTCGGCATCGTCATCATCATCGTCCAGACCCGCCGCCACACGGGCGTCGAGGCCGGCCCGTACATGCCCGGCCGCGGCCGGAAGGATGCGGGCGCTGATGTACAATCGCAGAACGATCTCGATGACTTCGTCGACGTGAGCGAGCCTCCCGCCGAAGTCACCGTCGGAGCCACCGCCACAAGCACTGCTCCCCAGAGCGAGGCCAGCTCCCGATAAGCGCCTCACTCTTCGAGTGAGGAATCCACTGAACGAGCGGGCCGACGGCGTCCCCGGTGTCAACTGATTACCAGAGGGCGGTAACAGATGTACTTCCAGCCTCCTTACGGTGCCTCCGGCGCCTACCCCCCGAAGCAGGGCATGTACAACCCGGCATTCGAGAAGGATGCCTGCGGCCTGGCCATGGTCGCCACCCTGCGGGGCACCGCAGGACACGACATCATCGCGCTCGCGCTTCAGGCGCTGCGCAACCTCGAGCACCGCGGTGCGATCGGCTCCGACGCCGGCACCGGTGACGGCGCGGGCATCCTCACCCAGATGCCGGACGCGTTCCTGCGCGAGGTCACCGACTTCGACCTGCCCGATGCCGGCGAATACGCCGCCGGGCTCGCGTTCCTCCCGCTGCAGGCCTCTGAGCGCCGCAGCCAGAAGGCCGGCGTCGAGCGGATCGCCCGCGAAGAGGGCCTCGAGGTCCTCGGATGGCGCGTCGTGCCGACGGCCAACGAGAACCTCGGCAAGCTCGCCGACGAGGCCCGCCCCGCGTTCGAGCAGCTCTTCGTCGCCTCCGGCGCGGGGGAGCGGCTCTCCGGCGTCGCGCTCGACCGCGTCGCCTACCGTCTGCGCAAGCGCGCGGGCCACGAGCTCGGCGCCTACTTCGTCTCGCTGTCCAGCCGGACGCTCGGTTACAAGGGCATGGTCACCACGCTCCAGCTCGAGCCGTTCTACCCGGACCTGCAGGACGAGCGGTTCGCCTCCGAGCTCGCCGTCGTGCACTCCCGCTACTCGACGAACACCTTCCCGTCCTGGCCGCTCGCGCAGCCGCTGCGCATGCTCGCCCACAACGGCGAGATCAACACCGTCGGCGGCAACCGCAACTGGATGCGCGCCCGCCAGTCGCAGCTCGAGTCCGAGCTGCTCGGCGACATCCGTCCGCTCCTGCCCATCTGCACTCCCGGCGCCAGCGACTCGGCCTCGTTCGACGAGGTGCTCGAGCTCCTGACCCTCACCGGGCGCAGCCTGCCGCACGCCATCATGATGATGGTTCCCGAGGCGTATGAGAAGCAGACGGACCTGTCGCCCGAGCTGCGCGCGTTCTACGAGTACCACTCGAACCAGATGGAGCCGTGGGACGGCCCTGCCGCCCTGATCTTCACGGACGGCACGCTCGTCGGTGCGACCCTGGACCGCAACGGCCTGCGTCCAGGGCGCTGGACCGAGACGACGGACGGACTCGTCGTCATCGGCTCCGAGACCGGTGTGCTCGAGTTCGAGCCGGAGCGCATCAAGCGCCGCGGGCGCCTGCAGCCGGGCAAGATGTTCCTCGTCGACACCGCCGAGCACCGCATCGTCGAGGACGACGAGATCAAGAGCGAGCTGGCGAACCTGCACCCGTGGCAGGAGTGGCTGGACGACGGCGCCGTGCGCCTGGCCGATCTCCCGGAGCGCGAGCACATCGTGCACCCGCCGGCATCCATCACCCGTCGTCAGCGCACCTTCGGCTACACGGAGGAGGAGGTGCGGCTGCTGCTGACCCCGATGGGCCAGACCGGCACCGAGCCCCTCGGCGCCATGGGCTCGGACACGCCGATCGCCGTCCTCAGCGAACGGCCGCGGCTGCTCTTCGATTACTTCACGCAGCAGTTCGCCCAGGTCACCAACCCGCCGCTGGACTCGATCCGCGAAGAGGTCGTCACGAGCCTGCGCTCCTCGCTCGGTCCGGAGCGCAATCTCCTCGCCTGGGGACCGGACCACACCCGCACGGTGGCTGTCGACTTCCCGGTGATCGACAACGACGAGCTCGCGAAGATCCGTCACATCGACAAGGCTCTGCCCGGTCGTTCGGCCGTGACGGTGAACGGCCTGTACCACTTCGACGCCGGCGCGCACTCCATGCAGGAGCGCCTCGAGGAGATGTGCGAGGAGGTGGATGCCGCGATCGAGGACGGAGCGGAGTTCATCATCCTCTCCGACCGCGACTCAAATAAGGATCTCGTCCCGATCCCGTCGCTGCTCATGGTCTCGGCCATCCACCATCACCTGATCCGTCGAGAGAACCGCATGAAGGTGGGGCTTCTCGTCGAGGCCGGCGACGTGCGCGAGGTCCACCACGTGGCGACGCTCATCGGCTACGGCGCGTCGGCGGTCAACCCGTACCTGGCGATGGAGACCGTCGAGCACCTCGTGCGAACCGGATTCATCACCGGTGTCACTCCAGAGAAGGCCGTCCGCAACCTGATCTACGCGCTCGGCAAGGGTGTGCTGAAGATCATGTCGAAGATGGGAATCTCGACGGTGTCGTCCTACGCCGGCGCCCAGGTGTTCGAGGCGGTCGGGCTCAGCCAGGAGTTCGTCGACGCCTACTTCACCGGCACCGAGACCAAGCTCGGCGGCATCGGCATCGAGCACGTCTACGCCGAGAACCAGGCCCGTCACGACTACGCCTACCCCGAGGATGCCGCCGCACGTGCCCACGAGCGCCTGTGGACCGGCGGGGAGTACCAGTGGCGGCGGGACGGCTCGCCGCACCTGTTCAACCCGGAGACGGTGTTCCGCCTGCAGCACTCCACGCGCACGCGCCGCTACGACATCTTCCGCGAGTACACCCGCCTCGTCGACGATCAGGCCGCGGAGCTGAAGACTCTGCGCGGCCTGTTCTCGCTGCGCACCGGCACCCGCCCCGCCGTCCCGCTCGACGAGGTCGAGCCGGTCAGCGAGATCGTCAAGCGGTTCTCGACGGGCGCGATGAGCTACGGCTCGATCTCGCGCGAGGCGCACGAGACGCTGGCCGTCGCGATGAACCGCATCGGCGGCAAGTCGAACACGGGGGAGGGCGGCGAGGACGTCGACCGCCTCATGGACCCCGAGCGCCGCAGCTCGATCAAGCAGGTGGCCTCGGGCCGCTTCGGCGTCACGAGCCTGTACCTCACCGAGTCGGACGACATCCAGATCAAACTCGCCCAGGGCGCGAAGCCGGGCGAGGGCGGTCAGCTGCCGCCGACCAAGGTGTACCCGTGGGTGGCGCGCACGCGTCACGCGACGGCCGGCGTCGGTCTCATCTCGCCGCCCCCGCACCACGACATCTACTCGATCGAAGACCTCAAGCAGCTCATCTTCGACCTCAAGCGCGCGAATCCCAACGCCCGCATCCACACCAAGCTCGTCAGCCAGTCGGGCATCGGTGCGGTCTCCGCGGGCGTCGCGAAGGCGCTCAGCGACGTCATCCTCGTCTCCGGCCACGACGGCGGAACCGGCGCGAGCCCGATGAACTCTCTCAAGCACGCGGGAACGCCGTGGGAGCTGGGGCTCGCCGAGACGCAGCAGACGCTCATGCTCAATGGCATGCGGGACCGCGTCGTCGTGCAGGTGGACGGACAGCTCAAGACCGGCCGCGACGTCATCATCGGCGCCCTGCTCGGGGCCGAGGAGTTCGGCTTCGCCACGGCACCGCTCGTCGTCAGCGGCTGCATCATGATGCGGGTCTGCCACCTCGACACCTGCCCGGTCGGCGTCGCGACGCAGAACCCCGCCCTGCGCGAGCGGTTCACCGGCAAGCCCGAGTTCGTCGTGAACTTCATGGAGTTCATCGCCGAAGAGGTCAGGGAGCTGCTCGCCGAACTCGGCTTCCGCTCCCTCGACGAGATCATCGGCCGCGCCGACCTCATCGAGGCGGATGCCGCGATCGAGCACTGGAAGGCCGACGGCCTCGACCTCGCCCCGATCCTCGAGGGCCCCGAGTTCCCGGCGTCCGAGCCGCGTCGCCACGGCCGCGATCAGGATCACGAGCTCGACGAGCACTTCGACGTGCAGCTCATCGCGATGGCCCAGGACGCCCTGAACGATCGCGCGCCCGTCATGATCGAGCTGCCGATCCGCAACACCGAACGCGCGGTCGGAACCATGCTCGGACACGAGGTCACGTCGCGCTTCGGCGCCGAGGGGCTCGCCCGCGAGACCATCGACGTCATCCTGCACGGCACCGCGGGACAGTCGCTCGGCGCCTTCCTCCCCGCCGGCATCATGCTGCGCCTGGAGGGCGACGCCAACGACTACGTCGGCAAGGGCCTCTCCGGCGGCGACATCGTCGTGCGGCCGGCCCGCGGGGCGAGCATCGCACCGCACGAGAATGTCATCGCGGGCAATGTGATCGGCTACGGGGCGACCTCCGGATCGATGTTCATCTCGGGTGTCGTAGGCGAACGGTTCCTCGTTCGCAACTCCGGCGCGACGGCGGTCGTCGAGGGCGTGGGCGATCATGCGCTCGAGTACATGACCGGCGGGCTGGCTGTGATCCTGGGTTCGACCGGTCGCAACTTCGGCGCCGGGATGTCGGGCGGGATCGCCTATGTGCACAGACTGTCGGAGGACGACGTCAACCAGCAGTCCCGCGACAGTGGAGAGCTGCGCCTCGAGAGTCTCGACCGCGCCGACCTCGAAGTGCTGCGGAGCCTGCTCGCAGAGCACGTCGAGCGCACGGATTCGCCGCTCGCCGCGCGCATGCTGGCCGATTTCGAGACCGTCGCATCCGAGTTCGTCAAGGTGCTGCCGCGCGACTTCGCGGCCGTGCAGACCATGCGCCAGGAGGCAGAGGCCTCCGGCATCGACCCGGACGGCGAGACCGTCTGGAACCGCATCCTGGAGGTGACCGGTGGCTGATCCCAAGGGCTTTCTCAAGGTGACGGAGCGCGAGCTGCCCGCTCGCCGCCCCGTGCCCGTTCGCATCATGGACTGGAAAGAGGTCTACGAGCCGGGCGACAAGAACGTGCTGCGCCGTCAGGCCGGGCGGTGCATGGACTGCGGCGTGCCGTTCTGCCATCAGGGATGCCCGCTGGGCAACCTCATCCCGGAGTGGAACGACCTGACCTGGCGCGGGGAGGACCGCTCGGCGATCGAGCGCCTGCACGCCACGAACAACTTCCCGGAGTTCACCGGGCGGCTGTGCCCCGCGCCGTGCGAGAGCGCGTGCGTGCTGGGGATCAACCAGCCCGCCGTGACGATCAAACAGGTCGAGGTCTCGATCATCGACGAGGCGTTCTCGCAGGGCTGGGTCGAGGCGCAGCCGCCGGAGCGCCTGACGGGCAAGACGGTCGCCGTGGTCGGATCAGGACCTGCCGGGCTCGCCGCCGCGCAGCAGCTCACCCGCGCGGGTCACACGGTCGCCGTGTTCGAGCGGGATGATCGGATCGGCGGCCTGCTGCGCTACGGCATCCCGGACTTCAAGATGGAGAAGCGCCACGTCGAGGCGCGCCTGCGACAGATGCAGGAGGAGGGCACGCGCTTCCGCGCCGGTGTCGAGATCGGCAAGGACATCAGCTGGGCCGACCTCCGCGCCCGCTACGACGCCGTCGTGCTCGCGACCGGCGCCACGGTGCCGCGCGATCTGTCGATCCCCGGGCGGGAGCTCGACGGAGTGCACTTCGCGATGGAGTACCTCGTGGAGTCGAACAAGGTCGCCGCCGGAGACGCCGTGGCCAACCAGATCACGGCCGAGGGCAAGCACGTCATCGTCATCGGCGGCGGCGACACCGGTGCCGACTGCATCGGCACCGCCCACCGCCAGGGCGCGCTGAGCGTGACCAACCTCGCGATCGGCAAGCAGCCCGGCGCCGAGCGGCCCGAGCACCAGCCATGGCCGATGATGCCGACCGTGTTCGAGGTGCAGTCCGCGCATGAGGAGGGCGGAGAGCGCCAGTACCTGGCATCCACCGTCGAGTTCCTCGCGAACGACGCCGGCGAGGTCCGCGCCCTGCGCGTGGCAGAGACCGAGTACGTCGACGGGCGCCGTGTGCCCAAGAGCGGCACGGAGCGCGAGATCCCCGCAGACCTCGTGCTCATCGCGATGGGCTTCACGGGACCGGAGACCGCATCGTTCACGGACGACACGCGGCCCGAGACCACCGACCGCGGTGCGTTCGAACGCGACGGAGCCTACGCGTCGTCCGTGCCCGGCGTGTTCGTCGCGGGCGATGCGGGGCGCGGTCAGTCGCTGATCGTGTGGGCCATCGCGGAAGGCCGTGCCGCCGCGGCGAGCGTCGACGAGTACCTCATGGGCAGCACCGTGCTGCCCTCGCCCGTCGCGCCGTCGGATGTCGCAATCGGTCTGCAGCCCGCGTAGGCTGGCGAAGGCACCGTCGCCGCATGATTCCCCCACCTCTTCACTCTGGAGAAGCTTTTGAGACGCGCGAAAATCGTCGCCACACTGGGCCCCGCAACATCGAGCTATGAGAACGTCCGAGCGATCATCGAGGCGGGGGTCGACGTCGCACGTCTGAACCTCAGCCACGGCGACTACTCCGTCCACGACGCCAACTACGCCAACGTCCGTCGCGCCGCCGACGACGCCGGGCGCGCGGTCGCCGTGCTCGTCGACCTGCAGGGACCGAAGATCCGCCTCGGCAAGTTCGAGGCGGGCCCGTACGAGCTCGCCGAGGGCGACATCTTCAAGATCACCACCGAGGACATCATCGGCAACCGCGAGATCTGCGGGACGACCTTCAAGGGTCTGCCGCAGGATGTCGAGCCCGGCGACTTCCTCCTGATCGACGACGGCAAGGTCCGCGTCGAGGTCGTCGAGACCGACGGAACCGTCGTCACGACGCGCGTCGTCGTCGCCGGCGCCGTCTCGAACAACAAGGGCATCAACCTGCCAGGCGTCGCTGTGAACGTTCCGGCGCTCAGCGAGAAGGACGAGGCAGACCTCCGCTGGGGTCTGCGCACCGGCGCCGACATCATCGCGCTGTCGTTCGTGCGCAACGCATCGGACGTGACCCGCGTGCACGAGATCATGGCCGAAGAGGGCGTCAAGGTGCCTGTCATCGCCAAGATCGAGAAGCCTCAGGCCGTCGACGCGCTCGAAGAGATCGTCGACGCGTTCGACGGCATCATGGTCGCGCGCGGCGACCTGGGCGTTGAGCTTCCGCTGGAGGCCGTGCCGATCGTGCAGAAGCGGGCGATCGAGGCGGCGCGTCGCATGGCCAAGCCCGTCATCGTCGCCACGCAGATGCTCGAGTCGATGATCTCCAGCCCCGTCCCGACGCGTGCGGAGACCTCCGACGTCGCCAACGCCGTACTCGACGGCGCGGACGCCGTCATGCTCTCCGGAGAGACGAGCGTGGGAGAGTACCCGATCGTGGTCGTCGAGACCATGGCACGGATCGTCGACTCCACCGAGGAGCACGGTCTGGAGCGGATCCCGCCGATGACCACCAAGCCGAGGACGCAGGGCGGTGCGATCACGCTCGCCGCCCTCGAAGTCGCGGAGTTCGTCGAGGCGAAGTTCCTCTGCGTGTTCACGCAGTCCGGCGACTCCGCTCGCCGTCTGTCGCGCCTGCGCTCTCGCATCCCGATGATCGCGTTCACGCCGGAGCCCACGATCCAGCGCCGCATGGCTCTGACCTGGGGCATCCGTTCGACGCTCGTCGAGATGGTGCAGCACACCGACCTCATGTACCACCAGGTCGACGAGTACCTGCTCGGCAACGGCATGGCCGTCGAGGGCGACCGCGTCGTCGTGATCTCCGGATCGCCTCCCGGGATCATCGGCTCCACCAACGACATCCGCGTCCACAAGGTCGGAGATGCCGTCAACGGAGCAGCCCCGATCTACAAAGCCGGAGCGTAAGCGCCGCACGAGGAAGGACCGTCCCACCGGGGCGGTCCTTCCGTCGTCACATCCACTTCTGACGTTTGAAGATCACGTACAGCAGGAGAGCGAATGCGAGCATCGCCCCGACGGCGAGCGGATAGCCGAACGCCCAGTGCAGTTCGGGCATGTTGTCGAAGTTCATCCCGTAGATCGCACCGATCAGCGTCGGGGCGAACAGGATCGCCGCCCAGCCGGAGATCTTCTTCATGTCCTCGTTCTGCCGCTGCGCGACGAGCGTGGCGTTGACGGTCAGGATCTGCGAGAGCGAGTCGCGGAGCTCGCCGACCCGGGTGTGCACCCTGCTGAGATGGTCGGCCACGTCCTGCAGATAGGTGCGGAGCGGGTCGGGGATGTCGTACCGGTGGAAGCCGCCACGGAGCGCCGCGAGCACCTCTGCGAGACCCGACGTGGCCTGCTGGAGGTCGATGATCTCCTGGCTGAGCCGGTAGATGCGCTCGGTGACCGAGGCCTCGCCGCCGAACACCTGGCGCTCGATCTGCTCGCGATCGATCGCGAGTCCGCGGATGACGGGGGCGTAGCCGTCGACGATCGCGTCGAGGAGCCGGTACACGATCGCCTCCGGGCCGTGCTGGAGCAGCCGCTCGTCCTCGAGCAGAGTCCTATCGCCGCGATCTGCGGCGCCAGACGCATCGTCGGCGTCGAGGCCGTCGATCCACCGGCCGTCCTGACAGAACACGGCGATCGCCCTGGGCCGGACGAGGATGTGGAACTCCGCGAAGTCGACGTCCTCCGCGTCGTCGACGTACCACGCGGAGCGCACGACGATGAAGAGCGCGTCGCCGTACCGCTCGAGCTTCGGGCGCTGGCCGGCGTGCAGCAGATCCTCGACGAGCAGCGGATGCAGCTCCCAGGCGCTGGCCAGTTCGGCGACGTCCTCCTGGGTCGGCTTCGGATACAGCAGGAGCGCCGTGCGGTTCTCGTCCGCTTCGGTGAAGGCCAGGGTGTCCTCGACGCTCGTCTCGCGCGGGGCCACGACGAGATGCCCGTCGTCGATGTACCGGGTGCGCCGGGTGGAGACCGCGTCCGGCTCCGTCCCCGTGCCGGCACGGCGCCGGAACACGCCGGTGCGACGGGAGTGCGATTCCTCGCGGGGCGGCTGCGCCATGACAGCTCCTCTCGGTGCGGACGGATCTGCGCAGAAGGGCCGCCCGGTGATGGACGGCCCTTCTGCGCTGTGCCGGCGGTGGGACTCGAACCCACACGTCCTTTCGGACAAAGCATTTTGAGTGCTCCGCGTCTACCATTCCGCCACGCCGGCGCGGATGTCGCGTCTTCGACTTTAGCGCAGCGCTCCACGCCCGCCCGCACGCTCCCGCGTGGATGCTGCGAGTACGGAGCATGCCGTCCCCTAGAATGGGAATCGTGACCGAAGAACAGTCTGAGCAGCCCACGGCATCCGCCCCGCGACGCGTGGTCGTCGCCGAAGACGAGTCGCTGATCCGCCTCGACATCGTCGAGATCCTCCGCGACAACGGGTTCGACGTGGTCGGCGAAGCCGGAGACGGCGAGACGGCTGTGGCGCTGGCCACCGAACTGCGTCCCGACCTCGTCATCATGGACGTCAAGATGCCGCAGCTCGACGGCATCAGCGCGGCCGAGCGCCTGCACAAGGCGAACATCGCCCCGGTCGTCCTGCTCACGGCCTTCAGCCAGAAGGAGCTCGTCGAGCGTGCCAGCGAGGCCGGCGCCCTGGCCTACGTCGTCAAGCCCTTCACCCCGAACGACCTCCTTCCCGCGATCGAGATCGCCCTCGCCCGTCACGAGCAGATCATCACGCTCGAGGCCGAGGTCGCCGACATGGTCGAGCGCTTCGAGACCCGCAAGCTCGTCGACCGCGCCAAGGGCCTGCTCAACGAGAAGATGGGACTCAGCGAGCCCGAGGCATTCCGCTGGATCCAGAAGGCATCCATGGACCGTCGCCTGACCATGCAGGACGTCGCCAAGGCGATCATCGAGCAGCTGGCGCCGAAGAAGTCCTGACGGATCGCGTCCGTCGCGTCGAGGACCTGTCTCAGCCCTGAGGCAGGTCCTTGATCATGTTCGTGATGCGGACGGTCGAGCAACGGCGACCCTGATCGTCGGTCACGACGATCTCGTGGACCATCATGCTGCGCCCGAGGTGGATGGGCGTGCACACGCCCGTGACGATCCCGGACGTCGCCGAACGGGTGTGCGTCGCATTGATGTCCACCCCGACGGCGAGCTTGCCGGGGCCGGCGGCGAGGTTCGCCGACATCGATCCCAGCGACTCGCCGAGCACGACGTAGGCGCCTCCGTGCAGCAGACCGACCGGCTGCGTGTTGCCCTCGACCGGCATGGTCGCGACACTGCGCTCGACCGTGAACTCCGTGAACTCGATGCCCATCTTCTCCGCGAGGGCGCCCATACCGCGCTGCATGGCCCACTCCATCCCGGTCATCTGGGTATCGGTCACGGATCCTCCTCGGCGGGTGTCTGCCGTCCTCGTTAGGCTGTCAGAGTGACGGACTCCGCAAAGCCTACCCTCATGGTCGTCGACGGCCACTCGCTCGCGTACCGCGCCTTCTTCGCGCTCCCGGTCGAGAACTTCACGACCAAGGACAACCAGCACACGAACGCGATCTACGGGTTCCTGTCGATGCTCGTGAACCTCATCAAGGCCGAGCAGCCCACGCACATGGCGATCGCCTTCGACACGTCGCGGCATTCGTTCCGCACCGACGAGTACCCCGAGTACAAGGCGACCCGATCCGAGACGCCGCAGGAGTTCAAAGGTCAGATTCCGCTGCTGCAGGACTGCCTCGCCGCGATGTCGATCCCGGTGCTGACGAAGGAGGGCATCGAGGCCGACGACATCCTCGCAACGCTCGCCAAGCAGGGCTCCGAGCAGGGCTTCGACGTGCTCGTCGTGTCGGGCGACCGCGACACGATCCAGCTCGTGAACGACGAGGTCACGCTGCTGTACCCGTCGGTGCAGGGCGTGTCGCAGCTCAAGCGCTACGACCCGGTCACCGTGCAGGAGCGCTACGGCGTGCGGCCGGAGCAGTACCCCGACATCGCCGCCCTCGTGGGCGAGACCAGCGACAATCTCCCCGGTGTACCGAAGGTGGGGGAGAAGACCGCGGTCAAGTGGCTCACCCAGTTCGGGTCGCTCGATGAGCTTCTCGAGCGGTCTGGCGAGATCAAGGGGGTCGTCGGCGGCAATCTGCGCGACCACATCGACGACGTCCGCCGCAACCGCAAGCTGAACCGGCTCCTCGACGACGTCGAGCTGCCGGTGGGGCCCGCCGAGCTCGCCGTGGTCCCGGCCGACGTCCAGGCCATCCGCGACATCTTCGCCCGGCTCGAGTTCCGCACGCTGCTGCCGCGGGTGTTCGACGCCGTCGGCACGGGGGAGGACCCGGCCGATTCCGAACCGGCCGTCGAACTGCCCGACCCGGTGGAGAGCACGGTCGCCGATGTCGTCTCCTGGCTGGATGCCCAGGAGGGCGAGGTGGCCGTCTCCATCGTCGTGAGCGGTGGTTCCCCGACCCGCGTCGGCTTCGCCGGGCTCACCGAGCTCCGCGAGACCGGCTGGTCGGAGGAGGCAGCTGCCGCTCTGCGCCCGTGGTTCGAGTCCGACGCGCCCAAGGTGTTCAACGACGCCAAGCCGCAGGTCAAGGCTCTCCTGCGCGCCGGCATCCGCATCGGCGGTCTCGCCTACGACACGCTGCTCGCCGGCTGGCTGCTGCGCCCGAGCCTGCCCGACAAGACGCTCTCGCACCTCGTCGACCGCTACCTGGGCGAGAAGATGCCGGTCGCCGATCCGACCCAGCTCGTGCCCGAGACGGACGGCGCGACGCCGGCGCAGGAGGCGTGGTTCACGCTCCGCGCGGCCGCGGCGCTGCGCGAGGACCTGCCCGAGTCCGTGGCATCCGTCCTCGTCGACATCGAGCTGCCGACGCTGTTGACGCTCGCCGACATGGAACTCGCCGGCGTGGCGGTTTCGCACGACGTGCTCTCGACCTTCTCCGCCGAGCTCGGAGCACGCACCGACGGGCTGGCGACCGAGGCGTTCGCGCTCGTCGGGCGCGAGTTCAACCTCGGGTCGCCGAAGCAGCTGCAGGAGGTGCTCTTCGAAGACCTGCAGCTCCCCAAGACGCGCAAGACCAAGACCGGGTACTCCACGGATGCCGCGGTCCTCGCCGATCTGCAGGAGAGCCACCCGCACCCCTTCCTCGACCTGCTCCTCCAACACCGCGAGGCGACGAAGCTCCGCCAGATCATCGAGTCCCTCGACAGCGCGATCGGCAAGAACGGCGTCGCTCCGGACGATGCCCGCATCCACACGACCTACGTGCAGACGGGCAGCCAGACCGGGCGCCTGTCCAGCACCGACCCGAACCTGCAGAACATCCCGGTGCGCACCGAGGAGTCCCGCCGCATCCGCAGCGCCTTCGAGGTCGGCGAGGGCTACGAGACCCTGTTGACGGCCGACTACTCGCAGATCGAGATGCGGATCATGGCGCACCTCTCCGGTGATGAGGGCCTGATCGAGGCGTTCAACAGCGGTGAGGATCTGCACCGGTTCGTCGGGGCTCGCGTGTTCGGCGTGGAACCGGCCGATGTCACTTCGGCCATGCGCACCAAGGTCAAGGCGATGTCCTACGGCCTGGTCTACGGACTCTCCGCATTCGGGCTCTCCAAGCAGCTGCGCATCGAGCAATCCGAGGCCAAGCAGCTCATGGTCGAGTACTTCGCGCGGTTCGGTGCGGTGCGCGACTACCTGCGCGCCTCGGTGATGAAGGCGAAGGAAGACGGGTACACCGAGACGATCTTCGGTCGCCGTCGTCCGTTCCCCGACCTGACGAGCCCCAACCGGGTGCTGCGCGAGAACGCCGAGCGCGCCGCGCTCAACGCCCCGATCCAGGGGAGTGCGGCCGACGTGATGAAGATCGCGCTGTTCCGGATCCACTCGGACCTCCGCGTTGCGGACCTGCGCTCGAGGGTGCTTCTGCAGATCCACGACGAACTCGTCGTCGAGGTCGCCCCCGGCGAGTGGGATGCCGCCGAGCAGATCGTGCGCACGCAGATGGCGGGCGCCGCCGAGCTGTCGGTGCCGCTGGACGTCCAGGTGGGCCGAGGACGCGACTGGAACGAGGCCGCTCACTAGCGCCTGCGGCGCACGCCGCTACGCTGAACTCCATGACGCAAACCCCGCGCACCCCCACCGCCATCGACAAGATCGCCGACGAGTGGGTCGACACCCTGGCAGACCTCGACCCGACGCTCGGCACGTACATCGGCCGCGACGCCGGCAACGACCGCTACGGCGACCTCAGCCCGGAAGGGCACGAGCGCCAGGTCGAAGCGGTGCGCAAGACCCGCGCTGCGCTGGCTGCGGCATCTCCTGTCGACGCCATCGACGAGGTCACGAAGACGGATCTGCTGAGCGAGCTCGACCTCGAGCTCGAGTTCGACGATGCCCGATGGCACCTGCGGGACCTCAACGTGATCGCCTCCGCGGCGCAGGACGTCCGCCAGGTCTACGACCTCATGCCCACGGCCTCCGCCGGCGACTGGGAGGTCATCGCAAAGCGCCTCGCCGCGGTGCCCGATGCGCTGCGCGGCTATGCAGCAACGCTGCGCGAGGGCATCGACCGGGGCGTCGTTCCCGCCAGGCGCCAGGTGACCGAGGTCGCAGCCCAGATCATGCGCTACACCGCCGACGACGGATTCTTCGCCTCGTTCGTCGCCGAGGCCGCACCCGACGAAGGCGGTCTGCCGGCATCCCTCGCCCGCGACCTCGCGGACAGCGCCGCGGCCGCCCGCGTCGCCTACGACGAGCTGCGCACATTCCTGACGACCACGCTCGCCCCCGCGGCATCCGAGGTCGACGCCGTGGGGCGCGACATGTACGCGCTGAACTCGCGTCGCTTCCTCGGCGCGAAGATCGATCTCGACGAGACCTACGAGTGGGGCCGTGAAGAACTCGCCCGCATGGTCGCCGAGCAGACCGCGATCGCGAACGAGATCCTCCCCGGCTCCTCCGTCGAAGAGGCCGTCGCCCACCTCGAAGCCGACCCGTCACGCAAGCTGCACGGCACCCACGCCCTGCAGAAATGGATGCAGGAGACCAGCGATCGCGCGGTCGCCGAGCTGGCCGCCACCCACTTCGAGATCCCTGAGAAGATCCGCACGATCGAGTGCATGATCGCCCCGACCCAGGAGGGCGGGATCTACTACACGGGTCCCACGGACGACTTCTCGCGGCCCGGCCGCATGTGGTGGTCCGTGCCGGAGGGCGTCACCGAATTCGACACCTGGCGCGAGCTGACGACGGTGTACCACGAGGGCGTCCCCGGGCATCACCTGCAGATCGCGCAGGCCGTGTACAACCGCGCCGAGCTCAACTCGTGGCGCCGCCTCCTCGCCGGAACGTCCGGTCACGCCGAGGGCTGGGCGCTGTACGCCGAGCGCCTCATGCAGCAGCTCGGCTACCTCGACGACCCCGCCGACCGCCTGGGCATGCTCGACGGGCAGCGCATGCGGGCCGCTCGCGTCGTCCTCGACATCGGCGTCCACCTCGGCAAGGAGCGGCTCGACGGGTCCGGTGTCTGGGATGCGGACTACGCCCTCGAGTTCATGCGGCAGAACGTCAACATGTCGGACGAGTTCGTGCAGTTCGAGGTCAACCGCTATCTCGGATGGCCGGGGCAGGCCCCGTCGTACAAGGTTGGCCAGCGCATCTGGGAGCAGGTACGCGACGCCTACCGGGCCGAGCAGGGCGACGCATTCGACATCAAGACGTTCCACAAGCGGGCGCTCGATCTCGGCGGTGTCGGGCTCGACACGCTGCGCACCGCGCTCGTGAAGAACTAGCCGATGACCGAGGCCGTGCCTTCTCGGGCGACGCTCGCGCACAGGCTCGACGACCTGCCCTTCACCCGTCGGCACCTCAGGCTGCTGACCGGCTCGGGTCTCGGGTGGGCCCTGGATGCGATGGACGTCGGACTGATCTCGTTCATCCTCGCGGCACTCGCCCAGCAGTGGGACCTCACGAAGGCCGAGAGCGGATGGATCGCCTCGGTCGGTTTCATCGGCATGGCGCTCGGCGCGAGCCTCGGCGGGCTGCTCGCCGACCGGTTCGGCCGGCGGCAGATCTTCGCGATCACGCTGCTCGTGTACGGGCTGGCGACAGGCGCCAGTGCGCTCGCGGGCGGCGTGGCGATCCTGCTCGTCCTGCGGTTCTTCGTCGGCCTGGGTCTCGGCGCGGAGCTGCCCGTCGCCTCTACCTACGTCAGCGAGTTCGCTCCAGCCCGCATCCGGGGCCGGCTCATCGTCATTCTCGAGGCGTTCTGGGCGGTCGGCTGGACGGCGGCGGCGCTGATCGGATACTTCGTCATCCCCGCATCCGACGACGGCTGGCGGTGGGCGTTCGCGCTCGGAGCCGTGCCCGCGGCATACGCACTGCTCGTGCGCTGGGGCCTGCCCGAATCGCCTCGGTGGCTCGCCTCCCGCGGGCGGTTCGCCGAGGCCGACCGGATCGTCGGCACGTTCGAGACGGATGCCGGCGTCATCGCGAACCCAGCACCGGCCACAGGGTCGACCCGGGTCATCGCCGCGACGGCCGCTGCACGCCTGGGCACCCTGTGGTCGGCCGAGTTCCGCGTTCGGACGCTGTGCATCTGGCTGGTCTGGTTCTGCGTGAACTTCGCCTACTACGGCGCGTTCATCTGGATCCCCAGCATCCTCGTCGATGCCGGCTACGACCTCGTGCGCTCGTTCGGCTTCACGCTGATCATCACGCTGGCACAGTTGCCGGGGTACGCGGTCGCCGCCTGGCTGATCGAGCTATGGGGCCGTCGGATCACCCTGTCGGTCTTCCTGGCAGGCTCCGCCGTCTCGGCGGTGCTCTTCGGCACGGCGGGGGAACCTGCGGCGATCATCGCCTCCGGCATGGCCCTGTCGTTCTTCAACCTGGGCGCATGGGGCGCGCTGTACGCCGTGACCCCGGAGATCTATCCCACATCGCTGCGCGGCACGGGATCCGGCTGGGCAGCCGGAGTGGGCCGGATCGCCTCGATCGTCGCTCCGCTGCTCGTGCCCGTCCTCCTCGGCCTCGGGGGAGCGCCGCTGCTGTTCGTGGTGTTCGCGGCCTTCTTCGTCGTGGCCGCCGGTGCAGCCTGGGGCCTCGTCGATCGTCGCGGGCAGGCGCTCGACGACAGGTGACGCCCGCTCGCCCCGGCGGCAATAGGCTGGGGAGGTGAGTGGTGTGAGGTTCGTGGCGATCGGCGATTCGTTCACGGAGGGCGTCGGGGACGAGCTTCCCGACGGTCGCGTGCGAGGCTGGGCCGACATCGCCGCGCAGGGTTGGGCGGATGCCGCAGGGCACCCGATCCAGTACGCGAACTTCGCCATCCGCGGGAAGCTCGCCTGGCCGATCGTCGAGGAGCAGCTGGAGCCCGCTCTGGCTCTGCGACCGACCCATCTGTCGTTCAACGGCGGCGGCAACGACATGCTCCGGCCCCGCACCGACGTCGAGCACATCGCCGACACGTTCTCGCGGGTGCTGCGCCGCTGCGACGAGCAGAGCGTCACGCTGATCGTCCTGTCAGGCGCGAACCCCGCGGGTCAGCTGCCGATGGGTTCTCTCATCCAGCGGCGTGGCGACGAGCTCTCTGCCGCCGTGCTCCGCCGGATCGCGGACCGTCCCGACGTCATCCGTGCGCTGAACTGGCCGGATCGCGAGCTGTCGAGCGGTGCGTACTGGTCGGAGGACCGTCTGCACATGAACGCCAACGGCCATCACCGCGTGGCGGCCCGCGTGCTCAGCGCTCTGGGATACGAGCCGCCCTCCGAGTGGTGGGCTCCGGCCGCGGAGCGCGACGGTGCGCAGGGGATGGCGTACTACCGCCAGCACGTCGGGCCCTGGGTGCGGCGCCGGCTGACCCGCACCTCCTCGGGCGACGGCCGCACGCCGAAGTTCCCGACCTGGGTCGAACGGGCGCCGCAGTGATGCGCGTGCGCGGCCGCCGGCTCCCGCGCAGGATCGCGCAGCTTCTCATCGGGCTCTTCCTCTACGGCGTCGGCATCGCGTTCATGGTGCGCGGAGAGATCGGCGCAGCACCGTGGGACGTGCTGACGCAGGGCATCGCCACGCACGTGCCGTTGACGTTCGGCGTGATCACGATTCTCACGAGCGTCGTCGTGCTGCTGCTCTGGCTGCCGCTGCGCCAGCGGTACGGCATCGGAACTCTGCTGAACGCGCTGCTCGTGGGGCCGTCGGCCGATGTCGGACTGCTCCTGATCCCGACAGGGCAGCCGCTCTGGCTGCGCATCGGGTTCTTCGTCATCGGACTCGTCGTCCTCGCCGCCGCCACCGGAATGTACATCGGGGCGCACTTCGGCCCCGGTCCCCGCGACGGCCTGATGACCGGGCTGCACAAGCGCACCGGGTGGCCGATCTGGGCGGTTCGCACGGGCATCGAAGTCGTCGTCGTCGCTGTCGGCTGGGCACTGGGAGGCAACGTCGGTGTGGGCACGCTCGCCTTCGCGCTGCTCGTCGGACCGCTGTGCCAGTACTTCCTGCGGATCTTCGCGATCCGCCTCCCCGCTGATCGGACGAGCGTCACCGCATGACCGACTTCGAGATGGCGCGGATCCCGGCCGGATCCGTGAGACTGCACGATGCGCGGCGCAAGGAGCATCGCACCGTCGAGCTGGAGGCGTTCGAGATCGGCGTCTACGCCGTCACGCAGGAGCAGTTCGCGGAGGTGCTCGGGGTCGCTTCGCGGCATCCCCGACGTCCGGCATCCGATCTGAGCTGGCTGCGCGCCGTGCGATTCTGCAACGCGGCATCCGAGTGGGAAGGCCTCGATCCCGCCTACACGTTCGACGGCGAGGACGTCACGTGGCACGTCGACAGCGACGGCTATCGACTGCCGACCGAGGCCGAGTGGGAGTACGCCTGCCGCGCGGGGTCGACCGCGCCGCATTACGGTCGGCTGCCCGAGATCGCATGGACCGCCGCCGACGGCGTGAGGACCCCGCAGGACGTCGGGGGACGGATGCCGAACCTCAACGGTCTGTTCGACACGCTCGGCAACGTCTGGGAGTGGTGCTGGGACCTGCTCGACCCTGCACGCTACGACGAGTACCGCGTGTTCCGCGGCGGCGGCTATGCGGATGATGCCTGGAGCGTTCGCGCATCCGTGCGCCGCGGCGGCGCGCCGCGCATGCACCACGAGGACGTCGGCATGCGTCTCGCCCGAGGCGGCTTCGATTCCGAGAGAGAGGCGCAGGGATGGTCTGCGGCGGTGGATGCTGCGCGCGCCGTGTCCGGCAGCGAGCTGCCGTTCGGATGGACTCCGCGCGGACGATGACAGGACGAGGAGAGAGAACATGAACGCAGACTTCGGGCTGATCGTGTCGCAAGGCCGGGTCGCCGATCGCACGGATGGCGCACTGCGCGGAGCACGCGCGACGGCGGACGCGCTCGGCGACTACCTGGGCATCGAACCGCGCGTCGTCGGAACGCCGTCGCCGATCCTCACCGATGACTGGAGCGCGGCGCTCCCCGCCGCCCACGACACGCTGACAGGCCTACGCGACGCACTGGGCACGGCGTTGGATGCCGGCGAGACCCCGCTCCTGATCACCAACACCTGTGCCGCGAGCCTGGGCACGCTGCCGACCGTGGCCGCGCGGCACCCGGACGCCGTGTTGCTCTGGGTCGACGCGCACGGCGACTTCAACACCCCGGAGACGACCGAGTCCGGCTACCTGGGCGGGATGGTGCTCGCGGCGGCATGCGGTCTCTGGGACAGCGGCCACGGCGCCGGGCTCGATCCCGAACAGGTCATCGTTGTCGGAGGCCGCGACATCGACAAGGCGGAGGCCGAGCTGCTCTCAGCGGCCGGTGTGCGCGTCCTCCCACCGGCGCCCGACGTAGCACAGAGCGTCGCTGAGCTCGTCGCGGGTCGCGATGTGTGGATTCATGTCGACTGGGACGTCCTCGAACCCGGTTACATCCCCGCCGCGTACCGGGTGCCGAACGGGCTGCTGCCGCATCAGATCGCCGCCCTGTTCTCGGCGCTGCGCGAACAGGTCAGGGGAGCGGAGCTCGCGGAGTTCGAGTACGGCGATCCCAAGGTCCCCGAGCGCGTCAGCCTCGAGCTGATCCTCGAGACGTTCCAGGCCCTGCTGCACTGACGCGATGCGCGACGCGCCGTGGTGAACCGTTGCACCGCGCCCGTGTTCCTGCCATCATCCTCGCAGGGCGAATGCCCGTGAGAGACGTGCCGTTCGACGGCACCGGGAAGGAATGGCCATGAGCATCGGCTCCGGAATCGTTCTGTTCGTGATCGGCGCGGTCCTCGCGTTCGCGATCAACGTCGAGGTCGAATGGGCGAACCTCGACATGATCGGCTACATCCTCATGGGGGCGGGCGCGCTCGTGTTCATCATCGGGCTCATCCTCGTCGCGCGTCGTCGGCAGACGAACTCGGTGACGCAGACCTCCGTCGACCCGGCATCGGGTTCTCAGACGACGCGGCGCACCACGAGCGGACCGGACGACGCTGCGGGCCTCTGACCCGCGTCACCGCGAACGTGGGCGACGTTCCTGATCGAGTCCCATCCGGATGCGAGTCCGTTTGCGCTCGACGATGATGAAGGTCATTCCGAGGAGCCACAGCGGCACCTGGGTGAGGAACGCGAGCCTGAACGCATCCAGGGAGTAAGTCGCCGGCGTGCCCGCGCCCTGCAGATCGAGGGCGACGCCGATGAGGAAGACTGCGCACAGGGCGGCGATGAAGCCGCCGGCATTCGTCAGACCTGTCGCGGTGCTGAGGCGGTGGGCCGGGTTGTGCGTGCGGGCGTGGTCGAAGGCGATCATGGATGCCGGTCCGCCCGATGCGAGAGCGATGGCGAGGATGTACAGCAGCCACAGCGGCGCAGGTCCGGGGTACGCGACAACGGCCACCCAGGCGATCAGCTGGACGGCGACCGTCGGGAGCACAAGCGCGATCGACCGCCGGTTCGGAATACGTCGTGAGAGTTCGCCGAGCACCGGGCCCAGGAGCATTCCGACAGCGACATATACAGAGATCAGCGTTGCCGCCTGGGCGGGGGAGAGGCCCTCGCCTGCCGTGAGGAAGGGCATTCCCCACAGGAGCACGAACGCGGTGCCGGCGAAGGGCGTCGCGAAGTGCGACCAGAACGCCAGTCGTGTCCCCGGATGGGCCCACGCCGCCCGGATGCCGACACCGGTGTCGATGGCCGAGGTGACGACTCGCACGACGCCTGTCTCTGTGTTCACGCTGACGTCGGCGGCTGCTTCCGGAGGGCGATTGCGGATCACGACGAACACGAGGATGGCGAACAGGACGCCGAGCCCGGCGATGCTTCCGAAGGTGATGGTCCAGGTCGTGGCGTGCAGGAGCGCCGCGACAGGGATGAGTGCGACGAGCTGCCCGGCCTGTCCGATGACGCCGGTGAGCTGCACCATCAGCGGGCCGCGCTGGGCGGGGAACCAGGTCGCGACCAGTCGCAGCACAGCGGGGAAGACCATGGCGTCACCGGCGCCGAGCAGCACACGGGCGATGATCGCGATGCCGATGCTGGGGGAGAGGGCCATGGTGAGCTGACCGGCTGCCATGAGCGCCATGCCGAGGGTGATGATCGGTCGCGCACCGTAGCGATCGAGGAAGACGCCGATGGGGATCTGCATCCCGCCGTAGACGGCGAGCTGCACGACGGCGAAGAGCGATAGCGTCGCGGCATCCGCGTCGAAGCGCTCCGCGGCGTCCACGCCGACGGCGCCCAAGGAGGTGCGGTTCGCGATCGCGAGCACGTACGCCGCGACGCCGACGGACCAGATCAGCCAGCTGCGCCACCCGGGAGTCGGAGCGGGGGAGCGGATGACGTCGGGCACTCCTCTACGCTACTCCCGCACCGGACCGACCAAGCGCCGTCCGTACAGGCACAGTTCGGGGGAGTCGCCGATCCGCAGGCCGGTCGCGAACGGCGTCCAGCCCTGTCGCAGGTAGAAGAGCTGCGCGCTCTCGGCATCCGCGTAGGCGCTCAGCACCGCAGTCATGTAGGGCACGTCATCGAGGAGTGCGTGCATCAGACCCTGCGCGATCCCGCGTCGGCGATGGGCGCCGGCGACGGCCAGTTCCTCGATGACGAACGCCTCGTCACCGAACCAATCATCGCGCGTCCGGGCATCCAGCTGCGGGACGATGCGGTCGCGCCACCAGTCGCCCTCCGCGATCCCCGTGCCGAAGGCGAGGCCGATCACCGCGCCTTCCTCGAGCGCGAGCACGAGCCGGAAGTCGGGTCTGGTCTCTCGACGATTGCGCACGCGGTCGAGGAAGGTCGCGCGGCTGCGGTCGGGATCGTCGTGGTACGGCGGTTCCGCGAACACGGCCGCGTACACATCCGCAGCCCGCCTGAGCTCATCATCTGATCCGGTCCACACGCGAACGTCCATCCCGCGATCGTATCGAGCAGAGCATTCGGGGCGACCAGCTGGAAGGACAGGGAACGGATGAGCGATCGACGTCGACGTCGCGCTACTGTGGCGATCATGGACGCCATTCCGGATCGTCGACTCGGCCCCGCGGCGAACGTGCGCAACGCTGCAGCACGTTTCGGGCGCGATGCGGTCGTGGAGTGGTGCGAGGAGCTGCTGGAGGGGAGCGCCGTGGACGACGATCCGCGGTATCCCGATATCGCCTGGCTGTGCGGAACGATCGGATGGCCCGAGCACTGGGCTCGCGTCTGGGGCGCACGCGGCCTTCTCCACATCGGAGCGCCGACTCGTCCCGAGGTCGTCCTCGACGCTCTGGAGGATGATTCCTGGCGCGTACGGGAGATGGCGCTGAAGGTCGTCGTCCGGCACGAACTGGATGACCCGCACGCACGCATCACCGCGCTCGTCGGCGATGCGAACGAGCGCGTACGGCACCAGGCGCTGCGCGCTCTGGGCGTTCCGCCTTCTGCTCGGTGAGCTGCGGCGAACCGTGAGTGGGGAGCGGTTTCATTGACTGATCTGACATAATGTGCATTATCGGTGCTACCATCATCGTGCTCGCGAGCCATGAGCACGCCGGCCGGCCCCTGCACACCATGGACATGGACGTCGACGACGCCGGCATCCAGCAACTCGCGTTCCAGGGACTCCGCCGTGTGGAAAAGTCCGGCCGGGAATCTCAGTCGCGTCGACGGAACGCCGTCTCGCAGCAGCGCGATCCATTCGTCGGTGTCGGCGGCAGCGGGATCTCGCGTCAGGAAGATCTGCCCGAACGCGTTATATCGCGAGATGGCGCCGGCGAACATCCACCCACCCGCGGCGGTCACCCGGAGCGCCTCGCTGATCGCGCGACGACGGTCGGAGGCGTCACGCAGGTGGTACAGCGGTCCGAGCATCAGCGTCGCGTCGAACGAAGCGTTGTCGAACGGAAGATCGCGTGCGTCACCCAAGTGCGCGTGGATGCCCAGGTCCGCGGCGGCGCCCTCCGTCTCCGCCTGCTCAGGCCCCGACGTACTCGGCGAGGTGCTCCCCCGTCAGCGTCTTCTTCTGGGCGACGAGGTCGGCGGGCGTTCCCTCGAACACCACCCGACCACCGTCATGGCCCGCGCCGGGACCGACATCGATGATCCAGTCGCCATGCGCCATGACGGCCTGATGATGCTCGATGACGATGACCGTCTTCCCGGCATCCACGAGCCTGTCGAGCAGCCCCAGGATCTTGTCGACGTCCGCCAGATGCAGCCCTGAGGTCGGCTCGTCGAGCACGTACACGTCGCCCTGTCCGCCCATCTGAATCGCGAGCTTCACGCGCTGACGCTCGCCGCCCGACAGGGTCGAGAGCGGCTGGCCCAGGGAGAGATAGCCGAGGCCGACGTCGTCGAGACGCTCCAGGATCGCCACCGCAGCCGGGATCTTCGACTCCGGTTGCGCGAAGAACTCGCGCGCCTCGGCGACCGGCAGATCGAGCACCTCGGTGATGTCCTTGCCGCCGAGCTTGTACTCCAGCACCGCCGCCTGGAACCGCTTGCCGCCGCAGTCCTCGCACGGCGTCTCGATCGTGTCCATGAAGCCGAGTTCGGTGATGATCACGCCGGAGCCCTTGCAGGACGGGCAGGCGCCCTCGGAGTTCGCGCTGAACAATGCGGGCTTGACGCCATTCGCCTTGGCGAACGCCTTGCGGATCGGCTCGAGCATTCCGGTGTACGTCGCCGGATTGCTGCGGCGCGAGCCCTTGATCGCGCTCTGGTCGATGGCCACGACGCCCTCGCGACCCGCTACCGAACCGTGGATCAGCGAGCTCTTGCCCGAGCCGGCGACCCCCGTCACGACCGTGAGCACGCCCGTCGGGATGTCGGCGTCGACGTCCTGCAGGTTGTTCGCGGATGCGCCGCGCACCTTGATCGCGCCGGTCCCCGAGCGAACGGACGACTTCAGCGTCGCGCGATCATCCAGATGGCGACCCGTGATGGTGCCGCTCCCGCGCAGGCCCTCGACCGTCCCCTCGAAGCAGATCTCCCCTCCCCCGCTCCCGGCGGCAGGACCCAGGTCGACGACATGATCGGCGATCGCGATCGTCTCGGGCTTGTGCTCGACGACGAGCACCGTGTTGCCCTTGTCCCGAAGCTTGAGGAGCAACGAGTTCATCCGCTGGATGTCGTGCGGATGCAGCCCGATCGTCGGTTCGTCGAAGACATAGGTCACGTCGGTCAGCGACGACCCGAGATGACGCAGCATCTTGATCCGCTGCGCCTCTCCCCCGCTCAGCGTGCCGGACGGACGCTCCAGGCTGAGATACCCGAGGCCGAGCGTCACGAACGCCTCCAGATTCGCCTTGAGCGCGTCCAGCAGCGGACCGGCACCGGGCAGGTCCAGACCTTTCACCCACGCCGCGAGATCGGTCACCTGCATCCGGCAGGCGTCGGCGATGCTGATGCCTGCGATCTTCGAGGAGCGCGCTCCCTCCGTGAGGCGGGTCCCGTCGCATTCCGGACAGGTCGCGAAGGATGCCACACGTTCGACGAATGCGCGGATGTGCGGTTGCAGCGCCTCGAGGTCCTTCGACAGCATCGCCTTCGTGATCTTGGGGATCAGGCCCTCATAGGTCATGTTTATGCCGCTGATCTTGACCTTCGTGACCTCGCCGTAGAGGAAGAGGTGCCGCTGCTTCTCGGTGAAGTCCTTGATCGGCTTGTCGGCCGGGTAGAAGCCCGACTGCGAGAAGCCCTTCACCATCCACCCGTCCGCCGTGTACCCGGGCACCATGATCGCCCCCTCGTCCAGCGACTTCGACTCGTCGACGATCTGCGCGAGATCCAGGTCGGAAACGGCACCCCTGCCCTCGCACCGCGGGCACATGCCGCCGAGGTAGATGGCGTCCTTCACGATCTTCTTCTCACCGCCGGGCCCCGTCATCACGCCGCTCGCCTTCTGCGTCGGGATATTGAACGAGAACGCCGTCGGTCCGCCGATGTACGGCTGTCCGAGCTTGGAGAAGAGGATGCGCAGCATCGCATTCGCGTCGGTCACCGTGCCGACGGTCGAACGCGGGTTCGCCCCCAGACGCTCCTGATCGACGATGATCGCCGTGGTGAGCCCTTCGAGCACGTCGACGTCCGGACGCGGTACCGAGGGCATGAAGCCCTGCACGAACGCGCTGTAGGTCTCATCGATCATGCGCCGCGATTCTGCGGCGACGGTGTCGAACACGAGCGAGCTCTTCCCCGAGCCGGAGACCCCGGTGAAAACGGTCAATCTGCGCTTGGGGATGTCGACGCTGACGTCCTTCAGGTTGTTCTCGCGAGCCCCCTGGACGCGGATCAGATCGTGAGAGTCAGCGGGCAGCAGGGCATCGGTCATGCGAAAGATCCTCCCACGCACCTCCCCCCATCGGGGACGTGCACCGCGCTACGCTGTGCACATCGTTCACAGGATCTTCTCAGAGAGGCGCACGTCATGTCTGAATCGCTCACCGAGCCGAAGTCGCTGTTCACATCCATCCGCGTCACGCTCGCCGTCTCCGGCGCGATCGCCCTCATCGCCGGCATCGTCCTGCTCATCTGGCCGCTCAAGACCGCCGTCATCGTCACCGGCATCATCGCCGCCTATCTGATCATCGCCGGAATCGTCTACGTCGGTCTGGGCATCTTCTCCGGCAAGAAGGGCGGCTGGGCGCGCCTGGGGCACATCCTGCTCGGCCTCCTCTACATCGCCGCCGGCATCATCGCCTTCACGAACCTCGCGGCCGCGACCCTCACGCTCGCGGCCGTGACCGCGATCTTCCTCGGCGTCAGCTGGATCTTCGACGGGGTCGTCGCTCTCACGCTTCTGAACAAGGACGGCTCGCGGGCCTGGACGATCATCTACGCGATCCTGAGCATCGCGGCCGGTGTCATCGTGCTGTTCGCGCCGCTGCTCGCCGCCGCCGCACTCTGGTGGGTGCTCGGCATCACGCTGGTGGCGCTCGGCATCGTCCAGATCGTCCGTGCCATCACCCTCGGCAAGGACGCGGCGAAGCTCACCGCCCCGAGCGCACCGGCGGACGAGGCGAACCTCGGAGCCTGAGCGCTCGGCTCCGGCGCCTACTCCCCCGCGAAACCGCTGACGTCGCCGACGAGGCGCGTGTTGTCGGCCGGAACAGGATCGACGGCTGCCTGCGCGACCTCGGCGGCGAACTCGGAGACGTTGTAGAGACGCCCGGCGTCCTCGCGACGTGCGGAGATCGCGCCGGGGTTGGCCCGCTCGAGCAGCGTCGCCGTGATCGTGCCCTCGATCATGTCGCCCGAGACGACGGTGAAACCGATCCCCTGCTCAGCAAGCGACGGGATGTGCTCGCGCAGGGCGTCTTCTCCTGCGCGCTTGGACAGCGCGACCGGCTCGTACTCGGGCATGGTCGGCGTCGTGCGGATGAAGTGGGCCTGGTGACTCGTCACGAAGACGACGCGAGACCCCTCGCCGAGCAGCGGGCGCGCGGCGCCCAGCACGTTCAGCTGCGCGTCGCGGTTGAGGGTCAGGGCGTAGTCCTCCGCCATGCCGGACTCCATGCCGCCGGAGGCGTTGAGCACCAGGATGTCTAGACGGCCGAACTCCTGCTGGACCTGCTCGAACATCGCGGCGACGGATGCCGGATCGGTCAGGTCGGCACCGACTACCAGCGCCCGGACGCCCAGCTCGCGCAGCTGGGAAGCCAGCTTCTCGGCACGCGGTGCCTTGTTGCGGAAGTTGATCACGACGTCGGCGCCCGCCTCGGCGAAGTAGCGGACGGTGTCCGCTCCGATCCCTCGGGACGAACCGGTGACCAGCGCGACCTTTCCGGCCAGAGAACCTGCGGGCAGAACGTCGGTCACGGTGACTCCTCATACGTGGTGAAGGCCGCGGAGAACACGGCCACTTCACTTTAGCAACGGGGCGATGCGCGCCGCCGATCGGGCATCGGCGCGTGATAGGTTGACCGCAAAGGAGGGCGCCATGAACGACGCATCCGTCTTCATCGAGCTGGTCACGGAATGGGCGTGGATCGGCTGGCTGGTTCTCATCGCCGTGTTCCTCGTCATCGAGATGCTGACGCTCGACTTCACGTTCCTCATGCTCGCTCTCGGCAGTGTCGTCGGCCTCATCATGGGCCTGGTCGGTCTGCCGCTGTGGGCGCAGCTGATCATCGCCGCCGCCGCCGCCGCGCTGTTCATCCTCTTCATCCGCCCTCCCCTGCTCCGGCGTCTGCATCGCAGCGAGGATCCGACGAAGTCCAACGTCGACGCGCTGATCGGCCTGCGCGGCACCGCCCTCGCTGACATCACTCAGGTCACCGGTCAGGTGAAGGTGAGCAACGGCGACACCTGGACGGCGCGCGCCGAGAGCGGCGTGACGATCCCGCTCGGATCGCCCGTGCTCATCACAGCGATCAACGGCGCGACAGCAGTCGTCCGACCTGCCAACGACTAGACCGCCCTACGACGAGGAGAACCCCCGTGAACGACGCATCGTTCATCCCGACAACGATCGGCTGGATCCTTGCGATCGCCGTCATCATCTTCGTGGTGGTGACCGTCGCACGATCGATCCGCATCATCCCCCAGGCGACCGCCGGCGTCGTGGAGCGCCTCGGCCGCTACCACAAGACCCTCACACCCGGCCTGAACATCCTCGTGCCGTTCATCGATCGGCTGCGTCCGCTCATCGACATGCGCGAGCAGGTCGTCTCGTTCCCGCCGCAGCCGGTGATCACCGAGGACAACCTCGTCGTCTCGATCGACACGGTCGTCTACTTCCAGGTGACCGACGCCAGGGCCGCGACCTACGAGATCGCGAACTACCTGGGCGCGGTCGAGCAGCTCACGACCACCACCCTCCGAAACGTGGTGGGGGGACTGAACCTCGAAGAGGCCCTGACCAGCCGCGACGAGATCAACGGTCAGCTGCGCGTCGTGCTCGACGAGGCGACCGGCAAGTGGGGAATCCGCGTCGGACGCGTCGAGCTCAAGGCGATCGACCCGCCCCTGTCGATCCAGGACTCGATGGAGAAGCAGATGCGCGCCGAGCGGGACCGTCGCGCAGCGATCCTCACCGCCGAGGGAACCAAGCAGTCCGCGATCCTCGAGGCGGAGGGTGCGCGGCAGGCCGAGATCCTGCGCGCCGAGGGCGACAAGCAGGCTGCGGTGCTGCGCGCACAGGGTGAGGCCGAGGCGATCCAGAACGTGTTCGCCTCCATCCACCAGGGCGCCCCGGATGACAAGCTGCTCGCGTACCAGTACCTGCAGATGCTGCCCAAGATCGCCGACAGCGAGTCGAGCAAGCTCTGGATCGTTCCGAGTGAGCTCACCGAGGCGCTCAAGGGCATCGGCAGCGCCTTCACGCCGCGTCCCGGCGGCCAGACGCCCCCGACCGGCGCGTGACGCACCCGTACTTCACGAAGGTACGACACCCGCGCATCCTCGCCCACCGCGGTCTCGCCGTGGGCGAGGGCACCGGGCCGATCGTCTGGGAGAACACGGCGGGCGCGTTCGCCGCGGCGCACGCGGCCGGCGCCGAGTACGTCGAGACCGACTGCCAGGTGACGGCCGACGGCGACGTCGTGCTGTTCCACGACGACGACCTTCAGCGTGTCGCCGGCGACCCTCGCCGCGTCGACGAGGTGCGGACGGCGGAGCTCGTCGAGATCTTCGCTCCGCACGGCGGCCTCCTCACGGTGGCGGAGATGCTCGAGGCCTTCCCGGAGACGCGCTTCAACATCGACGTGAAGACGGATGCCGTCGCCGCTCCCCTGGGCCGGATCATCGCCCCGCATGCGGAGCGCGTGCTCCTGACGAGCTTCTCGGATGACCGGCGGAGGCGTGCGATCGCGTCCGTCCTGGATGCCGGGGCGACGATGCGGCCCGCGACCTCCGCCGGGCGTTCGAGCATGATGCTCATGCGACTGCTCACGGCGCTGCGGCTCTCGCCGGCGCGCGTTCTGCGCGACATCGACGCCCTGCAGATCCCTGAGACCTACGGCCCCGTCCGTGTGCTCACGCCGGGTCTGCTGCGGGCCGCCCACCGGCACGATGTCGAGGTCCACGTCTGGACGGTGAACGACCCCGATGACATGCAGCGCCTCGTCGCATTCGGCGTCGACGGCATCGTCACCGATCGGGCGGATGTCGCGCTGCGGACCCTGAACTGACCTCCGCTCGGCGAGGGCTGGGATTCGACTGTGAATCCCGCCGTGATCGCTGGAGCGTTGAGCGCGCGCACAGGCGAGAGCGGTATACCTGAGGTCGACGAGAGGACCACACAATGGCAGATCGCAGCCTGCGCGGCATCCGACTCGGCGCCCAGAGCCTACAGAGCGAAGAGGGCGTCGTGTTCATGGAACGCCGCGAGACCACCTACAAGTGCGACACCTGCGGCAGCACGACATCGCTGATGTTCGCCGCAGACGCAGAGCCCCCGCAGAAGTGGGAGTGCCGCTCCTGCGGCGCCGAGGCCGTGCTCAGCGTCGACGGCAAGACGATCACCCCGGATGCCGCCGACGAGAAGACCGCACGCACGCACTGGGACATGCTGATGGAGCGCCGCACGCGCGCCGAGCTCGAGGAGCTCCTCGAGGAGCGTCTCGCGTTCATCCGCGCACGCCGCGGAGCAGGGGAAGACCCCACCCGCGAGAAGATCGGCGCCTAGCGGCGCCGGGCGCGCCACCACCCGACGAGGAGCGCGCCCAGACCGCCCCAGAGCAGCACCTGCTGCACCCAGGGGCCGAGGATCACACCAGCGGTGAGGCCGGAGCGGAGCTCGACATTCTCGAGCAGGGCTCCGGCCTCATCTGCGTCCAGGGACGCGATCGTCCGCCCGCTCGGGGTGATCATCTGACTCGTCCCGACCGTGGAGATGTTCACGACGCTGCGGCCGGTCTCGATCGCCCTCATCCGGGCGAAGGCGAGCTGCTGCAGATTCTCGTCCGTGCCGCGGAAGTCGGCGTTGTTCGTCTGGAAGACGAGCACCTGCGCGCCGCCGGAGACACCCTCGGCGATCACCTGGTCGTAGATCACGTCGAAGCAGATCGCGAGCCCGACCGGCACGCCGTCCACCTCCACCAGCGGCGCATTGGTGCCGTGGGAGTACTCGCGGCCGATCAGGCCGATGAGGTCCGGCACGATCGCGTTGTAGAACTCGCGGTCGGGCACGTACTCGCCGAAAGGCACGGGGAAGCGCTTGTCGTGCGTCTGCTCGGCCGTGCCGTCCTGCTGCCACAGCATGGAGGTGTTGAAGAACTCGTCACCGCGAGCGGTCGCCGCGTTGGCGAGCAACGGCGCATCGACACGATTGGCGATGAGGGTCATGCGGCGAGCCAGGGATTCGTCCTGGAACGGGTCCCCGCCGAGGCCCCCCTCCGGCCAGACGAGCAGATCCATGTCCTCGCCGTACAGCGGCTGGGTGGCATCGGTCTGCGCCTGGACGACGGCGTACGGCTCTCGATCGTCGAAGTAGCCCGTCGGACCGTTCCCCTGCACGGCGCCGATGCGCATGGTTCCCGCATCCGCGGTGGGAAAGGTCGGAGTGGCGAAGAGCACGAGGAGCACGACCGCCGGTGCGATCAGGCGCACCGGGCGCCGCCAGAGGCGGAGGCGCGCGCTCTCGATCAGCATCGCGACGGCGAACACCATGAGGAAGCTCAGCCCGCTCACGCCGACCCACGACGACAGCGCGGCGAGCGGGCTCTCGGACTGCGTCATCCCCAATCGGGCCCAGGGGAACCCTGTGTACGGCCAGGAACCGAGCAGCAGCTCTCTGAGCACCCACAGCGCCCCCACGACAGCCGGAAGCAGCACGAGACGCGCGAGGGTTCCGGGGAACGCCCGGGGAATCCACCGGTACGCGAGCGTGATGAGGGTGACGGCGACCGCCGTGAGCGCCGCTTCCAGAGACGCCAATGCGGCCCACGGGATCACGCCCAGGTAGCGCGAGGTCCACGACACGAGCAGGAAGAAGAACACCGCGCCGTAGGCGAGCCCGACGAGCATCGCCGCCCAGAACCGGCGCCCGATGAGCGCGAGCAGCAGCAGCCCTGCAGCGGGGAACGCGAGGATCCACGCGCCGACCGACGGGTACGCGAGATCCATGAGCCAGCCGGCGAGAGCCGCGACCGGGACGGCCGCCCACAGCGGCAGCAGGGCGCGCCGTCGTGCGGGCTCAGCGGGAGAGGTCGATGGCATCCGTACCGGCCTCACATCGAGGAGTACGCGACGATGCCGCGGCGCACGCCGTCCAGGGCCTGCCGCGCCATGCGCGCGATGCCGAGGTCCTCGGCGACGATCGAGAGCTGATCGAGCAGATCGATGGTCTGCTTCGCCCAGCGGACGAAGTCTCCTGCGGCCATGTCGGCATCGACGAGGACGCGATCGAGCTGAGCACCGCGTGCCCACGAGTGCATCGCACCGGCGAGTCCCGCCGCGAGCGGCTCGCTGCCCGGCAGGCTGTGCGCCTGCTCGAGATCGTCGAGCTCCGACCACAGCTCGGCGGTCTTCTCGTATGCGCTGCGGAACGCTCCGCGCGGCAGTCCGCGCTCCCCCGCCCCGGCCTCGTCGCGTCGGGGTTCGTAGACCAGGCAGCATGCCATGGCGGCGAGCGAGGGCGCGTCCAGCCCCTTCCACAGCCCTTGACGCAGCGACTCGGCCACGAGCAGGTCTCGTTCGCCGTAGATGCGGCGCATGGTGCGCCCGGCATCCGTCAGGGCCGTCTCGTCGCCGTCACCCGTGACGTAGTCGAGAGCGGCGAGCACCTCGACCACCCGGTCGAAGACGCGCGCGACGGTTCCGGTGCGGTTCTCGATCTGACGCCGCGTCCGATCGGTCTGCCGCTTGAGCTTCCAGTACCGCTCCGCCCAGCGGGCATGCGCCTCGCGGTCGGGGCAGCGGTGGCATCCGTGCCGCTGCATCCTCGTGCGCAGCGACTGGATCTTCTTCAGGCGCTTGTCGCGCGCGGCGCGAGGCCCGTGCGCGTCCTGCTTGTTCTTCTTCTCGAGGTCGCTCAGCTCGCGACGGATGCCGGCGTAATCGAGGAAGTCTCCGTGCTCGCACGTCATCGCCTTCAGGTATCCCTCGAGCGAGGCCTCGGCCTCTCGGACCTCACGGGCGAGGCCGACGACCGCGCGATCGGCCTGGAACTGAGCGAACGACGACTCGAGGATCTGCCTGGCGCGCGGGCGGCCGAACATGTCGATGAGGTTCACGGCCATGTTGTACGTCGGCCGGAAGCTGGAGTTCAGCGGGTAGGTGCGGCGCGAGGCGAGGGCTGCGACAGCCTGCGGGTCCATGCCCTCGGTCCACTGCACGACCGCGTGGCCTTCCACGTCGATCCCGCGGCGCCCTGCGCGGCCGGTCAGCTGGGTGTACTCCCCCGACGTGATGGCGACGCGCGCCTCGCCGTTGAACTTCTCCATCTTCTCGAGGACGACCGTTCGCGCGGGCATGTTGATGCCCAGCGCCAGGGTCTCCGTCGCGAAGACGACCTTGACGAGTTTGCGGCGGAACAGCTCCTCGACGACCTCCTTGAACGCCGGCAGGAGCCCTGCGTGGTGGGACGCCACGCCGCGCTCGAGATTGTCGAGCCATTCGAAGTAACCGAGGACGCCCAGGTCCTCATCCTGAAGCGTGCGCGTGCTCTCCTGGACGAACTCGCGGATCTCGCGCCGCTCCTCGGGTGTGGTCAGCCTGATGCCGGATCTGCGCACCTGCTGCACGGCGGCGTCGCAGCCCACGCGGCTGAAGATGAAGAAGATCGCCGGGAGCAGATTCGTGCGCTCGAGGAGCTGGATGACGTCGGGCCGGTCCATCCGCTCGATCCGCTGCGCGTTCGCCGATCGCACGGGTCGGCGGCCCCCGCGCGGAGGCCGCTGCGCCTGACGCCCGGCGTGCCGTGCGCTGCTGTACGACTGGGCCTGACGGTTGCTCTCATATCGCGACCCGGTGAACGAGCGGATGCGCATGAGCTCCTGGTTCACCGTGGCCGTCGCGACGCCGGCGCGGTCGTCGAACAGCGGCAGCAGGTCGTCGCGGACCAGCACGTGCTGCTCGAGCGGCACGGGGCGGGTCTCCGAGACGATCACCTCCGTGTCGCCGCGCACGGTGTCGAGCCAGTCGCCGAACTCCTCGGCGTTCGACACCGTCGCGCTCAGCGACACGAGCCTGACCGACGAGGGCAGGTGGATGATCACCTCTTCCCACACGGCGCCCCGGAAGCGGTCGGCGAGGTAGTGCACCTCGTCCATCACGACGAAGCGCAGACTGCCCAGCGCCGCCGAGTCCGCGTAGATCATGTTGCGCAGCACCTCGGTAGTCATCACGACGATGCGGGCGTTGCCGTTGATGTTCGTGTCGCCGGTGAGCAGCCCGACGTTCTCGGCGCCGTAGACGTCGACGAGCTCGCGGAACTTCTGGTTCGAGAGCGCCTTCATCGGGGTCGTGTAGAAGGCCTTGTCGTTCGGCGTCTGCATCGCGAGGTGGATCGCGAACTCCCCGACGATCGTCTTGCCCGCGCCGGTCGGGGCCGCGACGAGCACGCTGTTGCCCCGCTCGAGCGCGTGGCAGCCCTCGATCTGAAAAGGATCGAGATCGAACTTCTGGCGCGCCGCGAACGCGGCTGTCTGCGGGTGCGCCGCGGCGTCGCGCGCGGCCGCGTAGCGTTCGGCGGGAGAGCTCATGCGTCCGTTTCCGGGAGGAGGCCGTCGGGTCCGGCGCGTTTGCGCCGTCTGCGGTCGAGAAGGAGAGAGAGGAGGCTCGCGGCGAGGTAGAGCACGATGAGGATGCCGGCCAGGAGCAGCATCGAGAAGATGTCCGCCGCTGGTGTCGCGATCGCGGCGAAGAGCGAAGCGACCAGGACAGCCCATCGCCAGCCGCCGAGCATCGCACGACCGGAGAGAAGCCCCGCGAAATTCAACGCGACCATGAACACCGGCAGGACGAATGCGACCCCGATCACGATGATGAACTTGAAGATGAAGTCGTAGTACTCCTTGGCGTTGAAGTAGTTCACGCCGCCCTCGGGCACGAAGTTCGACATGATCTCGATGACGTGCGGGGCGACGAGGACCGCGACGTACGCACCCCCGAAGAAGAGCGGGATCGCGGCGCCGACGAACGAGACCGTGTAGCGGATCTCCTTGCGCGTCAGCCCCGGCATGATGAACGCCCAGATCTGCCAGAGCCACACGGGAGCTGACAGGAGCAGACCGATGGCGAACGAGATGCGCAGCCGCAGGTCGAACGCGGATGAGACGCCTGAGAAGACGAACTGCGCGAAGGGCGTCTCCGTTCCGCGTCTGGCGTCCAGGATCCTGATCGGCTCAGTGATGTACCAGATGATGGGATCGGTCACGAAGAACGCGATCACCATCCCGACCGCGAGGCCGATGACGGCGATGATCAGCCGTCGCCGAGCTTCCTTCAGATGCGCGCCGAGCGACATCCGTCGGTCGCGTCTGCCCTCCGATGATGCCGGTGCGTCGAGCTCGGTCACCGGCTACGAACTGCGTGGAGGCGTGTCCTGATCGGCGGGACGGTCGATCGGGGGCTGAACGGTGCTGGTCGGCTGCGGCTCCGCGGCGGTCGACGTCGCCGATTGCGCATCGTCCTCCTTCATCGCCTTCATCTCACCCTTGAAGACGCGCGCCGACTGACCCATGCTCTTCGCGAGTGCAGGAAGCTTCGCAGCACCGAACAGCAGCAGGATGATGATCAGGATGATCCACAGATGCGGACCGGCGAATAGGTTACCCATGGATTGCTCCTCGATTGGGGCGGCGTGCTGTCAGTCTACCCGGGCATCCTTCGTCACGGGTTCGCGTACAGGGCGAGTCCGGCCGCGGCCCAGTCCCGCGTCGCGGTGCGTGCGACGTGCGGCTCCGAGACCTCGAGCTGCCCGCCGAAGCGTCCGGCGACCCGTTTGATGGCGCGCGGGTCGGACAGGCGGATGCGGACGATCACGTCGTCGCCGTCGTCTGTCGCGTTGTCCGCGCGGACGTAGTCGCCCAGCAGTGGCACGAGGCGCCCGGGGATGCGCACGGTGACCTCGGAGTCGGCATCGCCGGTACCGAAGCCGTCCGGCACCGGCGCGTCGGCGTGCGTGATCGGGATGTCGGTCAGTGCGGGCTCGCTCACCCGGTCGAGGTGGAACGTGCGCATGGCCTTGCGGAGGTGGCACCAGCCCTGCAGGTACCACTGGCCGTCGGTGATGAGCACCTGGACCGGATCGACCGTGCGCGTCGTGGGCGCGACATCCGGCGCGTGATAGCGGAACGAGACCGCGACGCCCTGGTTCAGCGCTGACGCGACCGCGTCGCGCACCTCGTCCACCGCGCCGGGGGCGATGACGACCTCGGCAGGAGCGTTCGCCGCTGCGCGCGCGAGCTTCGCCAGCAGGCCCGCGACCAGTCCGGAGTCGGAGACGGCGGGAACCGCCGCGACCATCTGGAGCCCTGCGAGCAGCGCAGCCGCCTCCCGTGCGGTGAAGCGGGGCACGCGGCGGAGCCCGACGTCGTTCGTGATCTCGATGACGTCCTCGTCGTCGAGAAGATCCCAGTTGATGTCGAACAGCTCGTGCGGCTGCTGCCAGTAGCCGCTGTCGCCGGGCAGGCCGATGACCGTGAGCTTCTCGATCATGCCGCGCATGTCGGTCGTGGACACCGCGAACTCGCGGGCCGCCTCCTCGAGCGAGACCTGTCCGCGCTCAAGGAGATACGGCACGAGCGTCAGGTACGCGCGCACGCGATCCGCAGCGAGCAGGGGCTTGGGCTTGTCCGCCATCACTCCCCCTCCCCTGCGTGGGCGGCGACGATCGCCGTCAGCCGCTCGATCACCGCGTCGCGCAGCTGCGGCGGATCGACGACCCTGACCTCGGGACCGTAGGACGCGAGCTCGTCGGCGAGGATGTGCACGTCGACGTAGGGGATGCTGAACCCCTGCGTCGCCGGGGTCGCCCGACGCCCCAGCCGCAGCGCCGCCTCGGTGCCGGGTGTGATCTCCAGAAGCGCCGAATGGCGTGCTGCGACCTCTTCGAGGCCTGCGAGGGCGCGCTCCCCTGCTCCGTCGCGGAGCGAGGGGTCGAAGCTCTTGCGCGTCGACGACACCTCGCCGACGATCCGACTGAGGAGGAACGTGCGCTCTCCGTCGGCATTCTGGTCGATGCCGTACACGTGCCAGCGGGCCTCGAAGTCGAGCAGAGCGAGCGGCGCGACGGTACGCGTGCGCGGAGCGCTCTCACCGGGCTTGAGGTACTCGAACGTGACGATCCGGCATTCCTCGATCGCCGTCTGCAACGGGGCGAAACTGCTCTCACGCGTGGTGATCCGTGGGGCGAACCCGATGATCGGCTCATCGCCGTCGATCCCCAGCGCGCGGATCTTGCGGACGCCGGCCTGCGCATCAGCCGAGGCGGACTCCGCGCTCCAGACGCTTCCGGCCAGCTGCAGCACGGCGAGCTCGGCAGCGCTGAACGAGATGTCCTCCGGCAGGTCGTACTCGGCCTTCGGGATGCGGTACCGTGCCTCGCGCAGGTCGTTCGGGTCGCTCGAATCGCCGATCGTCTCGATCGGAACGCCGAGCGTGCGCAGCTCGTCCTTGTCGCGCTCGAACATCTTCTCGAGGGCGTCCGTCCTCGTGCCGGTCTCGGCGCGCTGACGATAGCCCGACACGCTGTCGAGGATCTGCTGCTTGGTCAGCCCGATCTCCGTGGCCATGAGCGCCACGACGAGATTCGTCTGACGCTCTTCAGGCGGGATCCGGGCGGCCATCACTGCTGCGCCGAGGCGGGAGGGTCGATGCCGAGGATGTCGACGACGAACACGAGCGTCGAGTTCGGCGGCACCGAGCCGCCGCCCTGCTCGCCGTATCCGAGCTCGGCGGGGATCACGAGCAGCACCTGCGAGCCGACGGTCTGACCGGCGAGTCCCTGGGTGAAGCCGGGGATGACTCCGGCCATGTCGAATGTGGCTGCCGTGCCCCGGTCCCAGGACGAATCGAACACGGTGCGCTCGTTCCACAGGACACCGGTGTAGTTGACGAGGATGCTGTCGTCTTCGGCGACCTTCTGCCCGTCGCCCTTGATGAGCGTCTGAACGGTGAGATCGGTGGGCGCCGAACTGTCGGGGACGATGACCCCGGGGCGCCCGTCGGCGGCACGGACCACGGTCGGCATGCCGGCGGCGTCGTTGTACTGCGGCGAGCCCTCGGCGCGGCTGGGGAACACCTTCACGACATCGAACACCGCCACGACGGGCTCGTCCGCGTCGAGGCCGAAGCCCTCGAGGTTCGCTGCGCCGAAGTCCTCGGGCGTGACGACGGACAGGACCCGGGAGCCCTCGGTCGCGCACTCGAGCGCCGTCCCGAATGCGGGCACGATCTGCTCCCAGTATCCGACGCTCGCCAGGCTCGCGCGCTCGTCGTCGTAAGCGGTGCCGGCGACCGGCTCACCGGTCTTGCCGGAGAACAGCGAGAACTCGAACACCGCGCTCTGGCTGGGGCTCGTCAGTGCGCGCCCGTCGCCGACCACGACGTCGCCGAACGTGCTGGACTCGCCGCCGACCGGCGTGAACAGCTCGACATCCGGCTTCGTGCCGATCTCGCCGGAGATGTTCGCGAGATCCTCGATGCCGGTGCTCGCGGCAACCCGGTCGCAGCTCGCGCCCTGATAGGCGGGCCCGGCGGTGCATCCCGTCAGGGCGACGACGGCGAGGGCGAGTGTGGCCAGAGCGGCTGAGGTTTTACGCACGCGCTCCAGTCTATTGCGCAGACCCGTCTCCGTCGCGCGACGCGGCGGCCCGGCGCGCGCCCTCGGCGGCCCTGGCCGCTTCCCGAGCACGTTTGCGCAGATTCTTGTCGGTGATGTCGCGGTCGCCGACAGCGCCTGGCGTCCACAGTTCGACGTCCTCGTCACCGTAGCTGGACTTCGATGCGCGGCGCTTGACCTCCGGCGCGATCGTCCCCGGTGCGAGGCGTCGCGCCGTGAGGAGGAATCCGGTGTGAGCGACCATCCGGTGGTCGGGGCGCACGGCGAGGCCCTCCACGTGCCAGCCGCGCACCATGGTCTCCGAGGCGTCGGGATCCGTGAAGCGTCCGGTGCCGCGGATGTACTCCGCGACGCGCGAGAGCTGGGTGGCCGTGGCGACGTAGCAGAGCACCACTCCCCCGGGCGTCAGAGCCTCGGCGACGACGTCCATGACCTCCCAGGGTGCGAGCATGTCGAGCACCACGCGATCGACGCTCCCGCCCGGAAGGGCATCGGGCAGGGCCGCCTGCAGGTCGCCGACCACGACGTCCCAGGTGTCCGGGGTCGCACCGAAGAACGTCTCGACGTTCGACCGCGCGACATCGGCGAAGTCGTCCCGTCGCTCGAACGACACCAGACGCCCGGCGGGACCGATCGCCCGGAGCAGCGACAGCGACAGCGCGCCGGAACCGACCCCGGCCTCGACGACCGTCGCCCCGGGGAAGATGTCCGCCTGCATGACGATCTGCGCGGCATCCTTCGGGTAGACGATCGCAGCTCCCCGCGGCATCGACATCGCGAAGTCGCGCAGCAGCGGCCGCAGAGCCAGGTACTCGTGGCCCGAGCTGTTGGTCACCACGGATCCGTCCGGCAGGCCGATCAGGTCGCGGTGGAAGAGCACGCCGTGGTGCGTGTGCATCTCGCCGTCAGCGGTGAGCGTGATCGTGTGCAGCCGGTTCTTGGGTCCGGTCAGCTGGACCCGGTCCCCTTCGCGGAACGGACCGCTGGGGCGCGATGCGGCGGTCATCCGCGCACCCCCGCGCTCGTGACCGCGGAGTGCAGGTCGATCAGGTCGGACGCCGTGCGTCCCTCGAGCGTCGGCCACAGCGCGTGGGCGCCGAGCCCGTCGAGCGGGACGATGTGCGGCACGCCGAGGGTGACGGCACCGGAAGCGAGGCCTGCGCGCAGCCCGGTCGGGGAATCCTCGATCACGAGCGCCTCGGCGATGTCGATGTCGAGGAGCCGCGCCGCCTTCAGATACGGCTCGGGGTGCGGTTTGGGGCTGTCGACCTCGTCGCCGGGGACGACGACGTCGAAGGCGGGGAAGCCGATGAGGTCGACGACGCTGCGAGCCATCCGGCCGAGCGACATCGTGACGAGCGCAGAAGGGATGCCGGCGTCCTGGAGGTCGCGGAGCAACTCCCGCGCCCCGGGCCGGAACGGCACGCCGCGCGTCTCGAGAAGCCGGCGCACAGCATCCGTGAGGTGGTCGACGATGGCGTCACCCGCCATGTCGACGCCCGCGGCTCGAAGGATCTCCGCGCTCTCGTCGAGGCCGCTGCCGACGAGCTGCAGCGCCTGCTCGTGCGACCACGTTCCGCCGAACGACTCGACCAGTGCGGTCTCCGACGCCATCCAGTACGGCTCGGTGTCGACCAGCGTTCCATCCATGTCCCAGAGGACTGCCTGCGGCTTCTGACTCACCCGACCATGCTATCCGGGGGATCCTTCGCGGCTGTCCGGCAGGGTGCACCGCCCGGAGCGCCAGGGGCGGACTAGCCTGGAGGGATAGCCGCATTCCGTCGTCGAAGGGAGAGACCGGATGGATGCACTCGGAGACCGCATCGTCGTGGTGGCCTTCGACGGCTGGAACGACGCCGGCGAAGCCGCCAGCGGCGCCGTCGAGGCACTGCGCGAGAGCGGCGACTACGAGCTCGTCCACTCCGTCGACCCCGAGCTCTACTTCGACTACCAGTACACCCGGCCGTCTTCGAAGATGGATGCCACGGGCAGGCGCGAACTGCGCTGGCCTGAAGCGGCGCTCTGGCGCCCGCGCGGCGAACCTGTCGCCGGCGCACCGGAGTTCTGGCTGCTGACCGGCGTCGAACCCGCCCGTACCTGGCAGGCGTTCGCGAACGAGTTCATCGACATCGCGCTCCGCGACGACGTCACCGGCTTCATCCTCCTCGGCGCCATGCTCTCCGACGTGCCGCACACCAGGCCGATCTCGATCTTCGCCGCGAGCTCCAACGAGCAGGTGCGCGAGTCGCTGGGCCTCGAGCGATCGCTCTACGAGGGCCCGGTCGGCATCCTCAGCGTGATCGAGCACTTCGCCGAGGGCGCAGGCATACCGAGCGCCACGCTCTGGGCGAGCGTGCCGCACTACGTCGCGTCCGCCGCCCCGTCTCCGAAGGCGACACTGGCGCTGCTCGACCGGCTCGAGGAGCTCACAGGCGTCGACATGCCGCGCGAGGGCCTTCGGACGGATGCCGCGACCTGGGAGGCCTCGATCGACGCCGCAGCGGCAGACGACGAGGAGATGACCGAGTACATCCACCAGCTCGAGCGCACTCGCGACACGTGGGATTCGCCGGAGGCGTCGGGCGACGCTATCGCGCAGGCATTCGAGCGCTACCTCCGCCGCCGCGACGACGGCCCCGGCGACCGCAAGAAGTAGCCTCCCGCTTCGACCCCTGAGCCTGTCGAAGGGTCAGCGACGGGCCGATCAGCCGGCGATCACGCCGGTGCTGAGCAGCACGAGCAGCGTGACGCCGAGCAGGATCCGGTAGATCACGAACGGCAGGAAGCTCCGCTTGGAGATCCAGTTCATGAAGAACGCGATCACGCCCAGTGCCACGACGAACGCGATGCCGGTGGCGGCGATCGTCTCTTCCATCGTGAAGTACTGGTCGGGCGCGTCCCAGCTCTTGAACAGCTGGTAGAAGCCGCTGCCGAACACCGCGGGGATCGCGAGCAGGAACGCGTAGCGCGCTGCCGCAGCCCGCTCGTACCCGAGGAACAGCCCCATCGTGATGGTTCCGCCCGAGCGCGAGACGCCGGGGATCAGCGCGAGCGCCTGTGCGAGGCCGTAAAGGATGCCGTGCGGGTAGGTGATCTGGTCGAGGCGGCGCCGCTTGGCGCCGACGTAGTCGGCGATGCCGAGCAGGATGCCGAAGGCGATGAGCATGATCGCCACGATCCACATCGACCGCAGAACCGTCTCGATCTGGTCCTGGAACAGGAGCCCGAGGAGCACGATCGGAATGCTGCCGATGATGATCAGCCAGCCCATGCGGGCGTCAGGATCGTTGCGCGGCAGTTTGCCGACCAGCGACCGGAACCAGTGCCCGATGATGCGGACGATGTCGCGCCAGAAGAAGACGACGACGGCGGCCTCCGTGCCGATCTGGGTGATCGCGGTGAACGCCGCTCCGGGGTCCTCGCCGGAGCCGGTGAAGGTCCCGACGATGCGCAGGTGGGCGCTGGACGAGATGGGGAGGAACTCGGTCAGTCCCTGGACGATGCCGAGGAACAGCGCTTCGAGCAGATGCATGCGTTGGCCTTCTGGTAGTGCGGGGGCGTCGGGTCTGCGGAGCGCGTCAGTACGTGCGCAGGAGGTCGGTCAGCACCTGCTGACCGAAGACAAGCGATTCTACGGGCACGCGCTCGTCCACGCCGTGGAACATACCCGTGAAGTCCAGATCCGCGGGCAGCCGCAGCGGCGCGAAGCCGTAGCCGGTGATGCCGAGCGTCGTGAGCGCCTTGTTGTCCGTCCCCGCCCCGAGCAGGTACGGGATGACGGGGACGCCGGGGTCGTGACGGCCCAGTGCCCCGACCATCGCGTCGACGAGGGCGCCGGCGAACGGCGTCTCCATGCCGATGTCGCGGACGACGGTCTCGATGACGATGTCGTCGCCGACGATGTGCTGCAGCTCGGCGAGCACGTCGTCCTCCGTTCCGGGTATCACCCGGACGTCGATGAGCGCCTCGGCGCGCTCCGGGATCACGTTGTGCTTGTACCCGGCGGTGAGCACCGTGGGGTTCGTCGTCGTGCGGAACGTCGACCGCAGGAACGCCTCGGCGGGACCGGCGGCGCTCGCAAGCGCGTCGGGGTCGTCGAGCGAACCGCCGGTGAGGTCGGCGAGACCGCGAAGCAGGGCCTCGGTCGTCGGCGTCAGGCGGATCGGCCATCGGGCCGCTCCGATCGCCGCCACGGCTCCGGCGAGCTTCACGATGGCGTTGTTCTCGTGCAGACGGCTGCCGTGCCCTGCGCGGCCCTGTGCGACGAGCCGGATCCAGATGAGCGCCTTCTCCCCCACCTGCAGCAGATACGCCCGGCGGTCGTCGACCGAGATCGAGTATCCACCGACCTCGCTGATCGCCTCGGTGGCGCCCGCGAACCATTCGGGGCGATCCTTCACGACGAGCGCTGAGCCCTCCACGCCGCCGTTCTCCTCGTCGGCGAAGAACGCCAGGACGAGATCGCGCTCCGGCTGTTCCCCTGCGCGCAGGATGTCGGCGACGGAGGTGAGGATCATGGCGTCCATGTTCTTCATGTCCACGGCGCCGCGGCCCCACAGCATCCCGTCGCGGATCTCGCCCGAGAACGGGTCGACGCTCCAGTCCTCCGCCATCGCGGGGACAACGTCGAGGTGACCGTGGACGACGAGCGCGGGCTTGCTCGGATCACGGCCGGGCACGCGCGCCATGACGTTGGTGCGGCGCGGGACCGGCTCGTAATACTCCGGCGTCAGGCCCACGGACTCGAGGTACGCGCCGACGTACTCGGCCGCCTCGCGCTCGCCCGCAGCCCGTCCGCCGCCGAAGTTCGACGTGTCGATGCGGATCAGGTCGCGCGCGATGAGGGCGACCTCCGGATGCTGCGGTTCGGACATGCCTCCAGGCTATCGAAGGCGCATCGGCGCGCCCGGGGCGCGCCCCGGTTCGTCGGCGCTCGGGAAACCTGGTAATGTTTCTCTTCGGTCGGCAACGGCCTTCACCACCTGCGCGGGTGGCGGAATGGTAGACGCGCTAGCTTGAGGTGCTAGTGCCCGAATAGGGCGTGCGGGTTCAAGTCCCGCTCCGCGCACAGACAGAAAAGCCCCCTTCACCGGGGGCTTTTCTCGTATCTGCCGGCAGGGGGGGGTCAGACCGCCCCGACGCCGAACACGAGGCCGAGCACGTAGGTGATCGCGGCGGCGCCGAACCCGATCGCCAGCTGACGCAGCGCCCGGCGCAGCGGCGGACCGCCGGACAGGATGCCGACCATGGCGCCGGTCGCCAGCAGCGCGACACCGACGAGAAGCAGAGCCACGAGGATCGCCGTGAGTCCCTGCAGGCCGAAGATCCATGGCAGCACGGGGATGATCGCACCGGAGGCGAACAGCGCGAAGCTCGACAGGGCGGCGGTCCAGTCGCTGCCCACGATCTCGTGATCGGCACCGAGGTGCGCACGGATCGGTCCGGTCGTCGTGCGGCGCACGCCCTCCTGAGCGGCCGCGATGATCCTGCGGGAGCGGGCGAGGGCTTCGCCCTGATCCATCCCGCGCGCCCGATAGACGAGCGCCAGCTCGTTCTCGTCGATGTCGAGATCACCGGCCGACTGCGCGGCGTCCTCGTTGGCCTCGGTCGAGGCGAGGAGCTCGCGCTGCGATCGCACCGACACGAACTCTCCTGCCCCCATCGACAGGGCGCCGGCCAGCAGGCCCGCGATGCCGCTGAACAGTACGAAGCTCGACGAGACGCCCGTGGCTCCGATGCCGAGCACGAGGGCGAGGTTGCTGACGAGGCCGTCGTTCGCACCGAACACCGCGGCCCGGAACGACCCGGACAGCCGTCGGCGTCCACGAGCGGCGAGACCGCGCACGACCTCGTAGTGGATCTTCTCGTCGGCGCGCATGGCGGGCGTCGCGTAGGTCTCGGTGTCGTAGGGCGAGCGCGCCTCGGCGTTCTGCGCCAGCGCGAGGACGAAGATCGAGCCGAACCGCCCGGCCATCCAGGCCAGCAGTCTCGTCCGCACCCCGGCTCTCGGGAGCCTGGACGGTTCGCCGCCGAGCAGTTCGAGCCAGTGCTGCTCGTGCCGCCGTTCGGCGTCCGCGAGGCTCTGCAGGATCTCCTGCTCCTCCCCCGTCTTGCGGTCGGCGAGCTTCTGGTAGACCAGGCCCTCGGCGCGCTCCTCGACGAGGTAGCGCGTCCAACGGCGTCGATCGGCCTCGGTGGGCTGGGCGCTTGCGGGCGCGCTCATATGTCCTCCAGGTCGAGTGGGAAAGGATGCCATCCGGCACTCTCAACGCTAGCCGCGGGGGGTCGCGCATCATCCCGAAATCCCCGGATTGCCAGCATTTCGGGGTTCCTAACCCTTCGACGGGCTCAGGGACCGATCAGGAGCGGACGCGCTTGCGCAGCAGATCGATGCGCTGCTGCAGTTGGGCGACCGTGGCCTGCGCGACCGCCGGCCCCCCGCACAACCGGCGCAGCTCAGCGTGCACGGCGCCGTGCGGCTCTCCCGCCTGCCGTGCGTACAGACCGACCAGGCTGTTGAGGAGCTGACGCTGCTCCCGGAGGGTCCGGTGCAGCGGCGGAGGCAGTGTCGTCGTCTGCTCCGGACCTTCCGCGGCCTCGCGCGCGGCACGGAGTTTGGACTGCCGAGACTGGCGGTGCATGAGCAGCTCGTGCACGTGCTCGGGCTCGAGGAGGCCGGGGATGCCGATGAACTCCTCCTCTTCGGGCGTGCCCGGTTCTGCGAGCTGCCCGAACTCCTTGCCCTCGAAGACGACCCGGTCGAAATGCGCGAGCGAAGAGATCGCCTGATAGCTGAACTCCTGCGTGAGGGCGTCCGACGCCTCTTCCTCGCGGTTGGCGCTCTCCAGCAGGGAGTCCTCGAGGCCGTCCTCGTCCTTGCTCTGACGATCCAGAGCATGGTCGCGCTGCTTCTCGAGCTCGTTCGCGAGGCCCATGAGCACCGGGACGTTCGGGAGGAACACGCTCGCCGCCTCGCCGCGGCGCCGGGCTCGCACGAATCGGCCGATCGCCTGCGCGAAGAACAGCGGCGTCGAGGATGATGTGGCGTAGACGCCCACTGCGAGGCGCGGAACGTCGACGCCTTCGGACACCATGCGCACGGCGACCATCCACCGTGAGTCGTTCTGACTGAACTTCTCGATGCGCTCAGAGGCTGTCGCGTCGTCGGAGAGCACGATCGTCGGCTGCTGCCCGGTGATGCTGTGCAGGATCTTCGCGTAGGCGCGGGCGACGGTCTGGTCCGTGGCGAGCACCAGCCCGCCGGCGTCCGGCACATGATGGCGGATCTCGGTCAGCCGGCGATCCGCCGCCGAGAGCACGGCCGGCATCCACTCGCCCTCGGGGTCGAGGGCCGTGCGCCAGGCCTGGGATGTGACGTCCTTGGTGTTGTCCTGCCCGAGATTCGCCTCGAGTTCATCTCCCGCGCTGGTGCGCCAGCGCATCTTGCCGGAGTACATGTGGAAGAGCACGGGCCGCACGACGCCGTCGGCGAGGGCCCTGCCGTAGCCGTAGGCGTAGTCGGTGGTCGAGATGCGCGCACCGGACTCATCGGGCGCGTAGGTGACGAACGGGATGGGCGCCGTGTCGCTGCGGAACGGCGTGCCCGACAGCGACAGGCGGCGCTTGGCGGGCCCGTAGGCGTCGCGGATGCCGTCGCCCCAGCTCAGCGCATCCCCGCCGTGGTGCACCTCGTCGAGGATCACGAGCGTGTTCGCGTCCTCGGTGAGATGGCGGTGCACCGACGGCTTGGCCGCGACCTGCGCGTACGTGACGACCACGCCGTGATATTGCCGCGACGGCGCCCAGTGACTGTTCTTGAACCGGGGGTCCAGGCGGATGTGCACGCGCGCCGCGGCGTCGGCCCACTGGGTCTTCAGGTGCTCGGTCGGCGCCACCACGATCACGCGGTTCACCTCGCCCATGCGCAGGAGCTCCACGGCGAGCGTGAGCGCGAAGGTGGTCTTGCCTGCACCCGGGGTCGCGGCGACGAGGAAATCGCGCTGATCCCGCGTGAAATAGAGGTCCAGGGCCTCCCGCTGCCACGCACGGAGCTTGTCCGCCGTCCCCCATGGGGCGCGCTGAGGGAAGGACGGAGAGAGCATCGGATCAAGGGTAATCGCTGTCGCAGACATGGGGCGTACTAGGCTCGATGCCTGTCGAAGGAGCAAGTGATGACAGACCCGGAATCCTCCAGGACACCGTTCGTCGCGAACGACGGGCCGCACCCCTGGCACCGATTCGTGGCCGTGGGCGACTCGTTCACCGAGGGCATCGGCGACCCCGATCCGAATGCGCCGGGCGGCCACCGAGGCTGGGCCGACCGCGTCGCCGAGGTCCTGGCCGCGCAGGTCGACGACTTCGCCTACGCGAACCTCGCCGTTCGAGGGAAGCTGATCGCACAGATCGTCTCCGACCAGATCGAGCCGGCCGTCGCCCTGCGGCCGGACCTCGTCTCGATCTGCGCCGGCGGCAACGACGTCATCCGCCCCGGCACCGACCCCGACGAGATCGCCGCGCAGCTCGACGATGCCGTCTCGCGGCTGGCATCCACCGGAGCTGCGATCATCCTGTTCACCGGCATCGACACCGGCTTCACACCGGTGTTCCGCCCGTTCCGCGGCAAGGTCGCGATCTACAACGAGAACGTCCGCGCGATCGCCGAGCGGCACGATTGCATCGTCGCCGATCAGTGGGCGCTCAAGACCGTGCAGGACGCGCGCTTCTTCGACGACGACCGTCTGCATTTCAACGCGCTCGGCCACCACGAGGTCGCCCGCATGGTGCTGCGCGCCCTCAACGTGCCCAACGACCTGCAGGCCATGCAGCCCGATCCCCTCCCCGTGCGCACGTGGCGCGAGGCGAGGGCGGAGGACCTCGGCTGGGCGCGCGAGCACCTCGTGCCGTGGGTGCTCCGGCGCCTGCGTCACCAGTCGTCCGGCGACGCGATCTCGGCCAAGCGGCCCGAGCCGTCACCGGTGATCCTCGTCGCCGACAACGACTAGCCGGATCAGCGCTCCGGGCGCGTGAGCTCCCAGATCGCGACGGCAGCCGCGGAGGCGACGTTGAGCGAGTCCACGCCGCCGCGCATGGGGATCGTGACCACGACGTCGGCCGCCGCCATCGCCGCCGCGGAGAGTCCGTCGCCCTCGGTGCCGAGCATGAGCGCGACCTTCGCGGGGCGCTGCGCGGCGTAGGCGTCCAGCGGCACGGCGTCGTCGCGCAGCGCCAGCGCGGCGATGTCGAATCCCTGGGCTCGCAGCGCCTCAGCCGGCGACGCACCGGCGGCGAGCCGGGTCCACGGCACCTGGAACACGGTGCCCATGCTCACCTTGACGCTGCGGCGATAGAGCGGGTCGGCGCAGCGTTCGCTGACGATCACGGCATCCGCTCCGAGGCCTGCTGCCGCGCGGAACGCCGCTCCGACGTTGGTGTGCTCGATCAGATCGTCGAGCACGAGCACGAGGCGGGCGTCGCGTAGGACCTCGTCGAGCGGGCGGAGTGCGGGTCGGTGCATCGAGGCCAGCGCCCCGCGATGCACCGCGAAACCGGTGACCTGTTCCGCGACCGCGTCCGGTACGACGTACACGGGCGCATCGAGCTCGGCGAGCGTCTCCTCGAGCCCGGGCACCCAGCGCGCCTGCGTCATGACGGAGCGCGGCGCGTGGCCTGCGGCGACGGCGCGCTCGATGACCTTCGCGGATTCGGCGATGTAGAGGCCGCCCTCGGGCTCCTGGAGGCGGCGCAGCGCCGTGTCGGTGAGACCGCGGTACTCCGCCAGACGCGGGTCTGCGGCGTCGTGGACGTGCTCGATGTGCATCTCCTCACCGTAGACTCGACGAGGAGGTTCCGTGAGCGTGACGATGAGTGCCGAGCTGGCAGACGGCGTCGAACGCTCCGCCGAACTCCTCCGCGGTCGCCGCATCGCCGTCCTCACGGGTGCGGGCATCTCCACCGATTCCGGCATCCCCGCCTACCGCGGTGAGGGCGCGCGCACGCGGGCGGATCCCATGACCGGTCAGCGCTATCTCGCCGACGAGTCCGCACGGCGCAGGTACTGGGTCGGAGGGCACCTCGGCTGGCGGGCGTTCGCGTCCGCACGACCGAACGCCGCGCATCTCGCCCTCGCCCAGATGGAGCGCGACGATGTCGTGTCGGGGATCATCACCCAGAACGTCGACGGCCTGCATCTGCGCGCCGGCAGCTCCCATGTCGTCGAGGTGCACGGCACGATGCGCCGCGTCCTGTGCCTGCGCTGCGGCCAGGTGTTCGATCGCCGCGACATCGCCACGCAGATCGAGGAGCTCAATCCCTGGATCACCGTGCCGGAGAACATCGTCCTCAACCCCGACGGCGACGTCGCACCCGAGAGCAGCGACGGCTTCGTCGTGCCGGCGTGCACGGTCTGCGGCGGGATGCTCAAGCCCGATGTCGTCTTCTTCGGCGAGTTCGTCCCCACCGACCGGTTCCGCGCAGCGGAGTCCCTGCTGCGCGGCAGCGAGGCGCTGATCGTTGCAGGTTCGTCGCTCGTCGTGAACTCGGGCGTGCGGCTCGTCGAGCGCGCCCGTCGCCGCGGCATCCCCCTCATCATCGTCAACCGCGAGCCCACGCGCGCCGACCAGTGGGCGCACGTCGTCCTCGCCGGCGGTACCGGTGACGTGATCCCCAAGCTGCAGGAGCTGCTCCAGTGACCCTCATCACACTCGTCCGCCACGGACAGACCGACTGGAATCTCGCCCGTCGCATCCAGGGCTCCACCGACATCGCACTGAACGAGACCGGGCGGGCGGATGCCGCCGCGGCCGCCGACGCGCTCGGCGCGACCGAGCATCATGCGATCTACGCGAGTCCGCTCGTCCGTGCGCAGGAGACCGCGCGCATCATCGCCGCCCGCCTCGGCCTCGCCGAACCCCGGCTGTCGCACGACATGCGGGAGCGCGAGTTCGGCGAGGGCGAGGGCATGCTGGTCGACGAGTACCTCGAGCGCTTCGAGAACTGGCAGGCCGCACCGTCCGGTGCCGAGACGCTCGGCGTCGTCCGCGACCGGGCGCTGGGAGCACTCGACATCATCGCCCGAGCATCGCGGCGCCGTTCGGCACCGCTGGCGGAGTCCGTGATCGTCGTCACGCACGGCGGAGTGATCCGGTCGCTGCTGCATCACGCCTCGGGTGGCACGCTCCCGCGCGAGGGCGAGATCCTCCGCAACGGCTCCCTGCACCGCTTCGCGGCGGCACCGGGCCTGCTTCGCCTCCTGGAGCCGGTGACCGTCTAGACCCCGCGCCCGGCGACCGACCGTGCGTGCCGCAGCAGCGGCTCGTCGATCATGCGTCCCCGGAACCGGAAGACGCCCCGCTCCCCCTCGGCGGCCGCCAGGACGTCGCGGGCCCATGCCAGCGTTTCCGCATCCGGGGCATACGCCGCCCTGATCGTCGCGACCTGGCCGGGATGGATGCATGCCGTCGCCCGGAACCCGGATGCCGCAGCATCCGCCGCCTCGGCGGCCAAGCCGTCGACGTCCTCGATGTCGATGTGCACGGCGTCGATCGCCGACTTGCCGTGCGCGCCGGCCTCCATCAGCACGCGGGATCGGGCGTAGCGGGCGGCATCCCGGTAGCGGCCGTCGGAAAGGCGGCTCGAGGTGCCGCCGAGGGAGGCGATGAGGTCTTCTGCGCCCCACATGAGCGCGACCACCCGGTCGTGCGCAGCGATCGCCGCTGCCGCGCTGACGCCCCTGGCCGTCTCGCAGAGCGCGATGAGCGAGAACGATGCGTCGAAGGCGTCCAGGGCGGACGGATCCTCCGTCTTGGCGACCATCACCGTGCGGAACGGCGACCTTGCGAGCATGGCGAGGTCGTCCGCGAACTCCGGGGTGTCAGGGGCGTTGACGCGCACGATCACCCGGGCGGGGTCGAGGTCGGATGCCGCGACATGGTCCCGCGCAACCCCCTTCGCGTCCGGCGCGACGGCGTCTTCGAGATCGAGGATGACGGCATCCGCTCGCGCCGCGGCCTTCCGGAAGCGTTCGGGACGGTCGCCAGGGCAGAACAGCAGTGCGGGGCCGAGCTCGAACATCTCAGTCCGCCTCGGGTGCGCAATGGACGAGGACGGTGCGGACGGCCGTGGCGACGACCACACCCTCCTGATTGCGACCGGTGTGCGCAATCGTGCAGACGCCCTGACCCTGGCGCGAGTTCGAGCGGCGCTTGTCCGTGATGACGCTCTCGGTGTACAGCGTGTCGCCCGCGAACAGCGGATGCGGGAAGCCGACCTCCCCCAATCCGAGCTGCGCGACCAGGGTGCCCTGCGTGAGCTGGGCGACGGATGCACCGACCATGGTCGACAGCGTCCACATCGAGTTCATGAGCCGCTGACCGAACTCCTGCTGCTCCGCGAAGGCGGTGTCCAGATGCAGCGCCTGGGTGTTCATGGTCAGCGTCGTGAACAGCACGTTGTCGGCTTCGGTGGCCGTCCGGCCCGGCCGGTGGAGATAGCGCGCCCCGACCTCGAACTCCTCGAAGTACAGGCCGCGCTGGAGGATGTCTCTTTCACCCGTGTCGGTCACATGAGCCCCAATCCGCGCGCGATCACCAGCAGCTGCACCTCGGTCGTCCCCTCCCCGATCTCGAGGATCTTCGAGTCACGATAGTGCCGGCCGACCGAGAACTCGTTCATGAACCCGTTGCCGCCGAAGATCTGGGTCGCATCCCGGGCGTTGTCCATCGCGGCATCCCCCGCCGTGAGCTTCGCGATCGCCGCAGCCTCCGCGAACGGCTCGCCGGCATCGCGGAGCCGGGCCGCGTGGTGCCAGGCGAGGCGGGCGGTGTGCACGCGGGCGCGCATGCGGGCGAGCGTGAACTGCGCGTTCTGCCGCGTGCTGAGCGCGGTCCCGAACACCGTGCGGCTCTTGGCGTACTCGACGGCCGCCTCCAGACATCCTTCCGCGGCACCGGTGGACAGTGCGGCGATCGCGATGCGGCCCTCGTCGAGGATGCTGAGGAAGTTCTTGAATCCCGATCCGCGCTCGCCGACGAGGTTCTCCGCCGGAACTCGGACGCCGTCGAACGTCAACGGATGCGTGTCGGAGGCGTGCCAGCCGACCTTGTCGTAGGCGGGTTCGACCGTGAATCCCGGCGTCCCGTTGGGCACCATGATCGTCGAGATCTCCTTGCGCCCGTCGGCGCTGCCGGTCACCGCCGTGACCGTGACGAAACGCGTGATGGGGGTGCCCGAGTTGGTGATGAACTGCTTCGAGCCGTCGATCACCCACTCGTCGCCGTCCAGGCGGGCGGTCGTGCGGGTCGCGCCGGCGTCGCTGCCCGCCTCCGGTTCGGTGAGACCGAAGCCGGCGAGAGCCCGGCCGGCGAGCAGATCGGGCAGATGCTCGCTGCGCTGCCCATCGTTCCCGAACCGGAAGATCGGCATGGCGCCGAGGCTGACCCCGGCCTCCAGGGTGATGGCGATCGACTGGTCGACGCGTCCGAGCGCCTCGATCGCGAGGCACAGCGCCATGTAGTCGCCGCCCTGTCCGCCGACGTCCTCGGGGAACGGCAGCCCGAACAGCCCCAGATCACCCATCTGGGCGACCACGTCCATCGACAGGGTGTGCGTGCGGTCGGCCTCGTACGCCTGCGGCGCGACGACGGTGTCGGCGAACTCGCGCACCATGGCGCTGAGTTCGAGCTCCTCCTCGGTGAGGTCGATGGTCATGCTGCTCCTTCAGATGATTCGGGTTCAGATGCTTCGGGATCATGTGCGGTGACGGTGGCGACGACCTGGTCGCGGCGCGCCTGGTGGCCGACGGCGACGGCCAGGTGCACCGTGCCGTCGTGCGGTGCGAGCACGGGATGCTCCATCTTCATCGCCTCGATCGAGACCAACGGCTGGCCCGCCGCGACGGTCTGGCCGTCCTCGACGTGCACGGCGACGACGTTGCCGGGCATCGGAGCGCGGGCGTCAGGATGGGTCGCTGCGGCGGCGGACTCTCGTGCGGACAGGCGGTGCAGCATCCGCGCTCGGCGGTCGAGCGGACGCAGTCGCACCGAGCGCCCTGCCTCGCTCACCCAGACGGCGCCGTCGGCATCGAGCGCGGTGGGGAGGGAAGCCGCTGCCTCCGCGTCCGCCGCATCCGCGACGTCACCCGCATCCGCGACGTCCCCCGCGTCCGTGAGGAACGCCACGTCCCGCGCCCCCGCGTCCGTCAGCGCCGCCCACACGGCTCCCGCTCGGCCGCCGCGAGAATGCCCCTGCGCCTCGGGAATGCTATCGGCAGCGCCATTCTCGTCGTGCAGAGCAATACTCGCGGCCGCCAGCATGCCCGCCGAGGGCGCGGCGGACGACACGGGCAGCAGCGTCTCGATGAGCGCGGTGTCGAGGTCGCCGGAGACCACGCGCTCGTTCGTCACGAGTGCGCGCAGGAAGGCGATGTTCGTCTCCACGCCGAGGATCACGGTCTCGGACAGCGCGGCATCGAGCTGCGCCAGCGCGGATGCACGATCGGCTCCGTGCGCGATGACCTTGGCGATCATCGGGTCGTAGAAGCCGGTGACCTCGCTGCCCGTCTCGATGGCGGCATCCACACGCACGTCGGAGGGCGCGTCGAAGCGCAGGATGCTCCCCGCCTGTGGCAGGAACCCCCGCTCGGGGGACTCTGCGTAGATGCGCGCCTCGACGGCGTGCCCGGTCACGGGCGGTGCGGACGGCACCCGCTCCCCCGCTGCGACCGCGAGCTGCAGCGCGACGAGATCGAGCCCGGTGACCTCCTCGGTGACCGGATGCTCCACCTGCAGTCGCGTGTTCATCTCGATGAAGAAGAACTCGTCCGGAGCATCCGCGTCGACGAGGAACTCGACGGTTCCGGCGCCGACGTACGATACGCTCTCAGCGGCACGGACCGCCGCGTCGAAGAGCCGCTCGCGCACCTCGCCTGAGAGTCCGGCCGAGGGCGCCTCCTCGATGACCTTCTGGTGCCGTCGCTGCAGCGTGCACTCGCGCTCGCCGAGGGCGATGACCGTGCCGTGCGCGTCGCCGAACACCTGCACCTCGATGTGACGGGGGCGGGCGATCAGCCGCTCGAGCAGCAGCGAGTCGTCCGCGAACGCCGCCTTCGCGACGCGCCGTGCCGTGCCGAGAGCGGCATCCAGGTGGGTCTCGTCGACGACGACCTCCATGCCCTTTCCGCCGCCGCCGGCGCTGGGCTTGACGAGCAGCGGGTAGCCGACCTGGGCGGCGCGCAGCGCGATCTGGTCGTCGGAGAGTCCCGTCGCGTCGAACCCCGGCACGACCGGCACGCCGCGAGCGGCGACCTGTTCGCGAGCCGTGACCTTGTCGCCCATGATCTCGAGCGCCGTGGTCGACGGGCCGATGAACACGATCCCGGCCTCGGCGCAGGCCTGAGCCAGTGCCACGCTCTCGGAGAGGAACCCGTACCCGGGATGGAGTGCCTGTGCCCCGCTCTCGCGCGCGGCCCGCAGGACGGCGTCCACGTCGAGGTAGGATTCGGCGGCCGGCGCCGGCCCGAGCCGCACCGCGGTGTCCGCCTCGCGCACGTGCGGGGCGTCCGCATCGGCGTCGCTGTACACGGCGACGCTGCGCAGGCCGCGCGAGCGGAGCGTGCGGATGATGCGCCGGGCGATCTCGCCGCGGTTGGCGACGAGGACGGTCTCGAACCCGTCGACCGCAGAGCTTGTCGAAGCGTCAGGGACCGGGTGGACCGGCGGGACGCCTGTTTCAGAATTCATGAGGATCACATCCGGAAGACGCCGAAGCGCGGTTCGGGCAGCGGGGTGCGTGCGATGACGTCGAGCGCGAGGCCGAGGCGATCACGCGTCTGATCGGGATCGATGATGCCGTCGTCCCAAAGGCGGGCCGTGGCGTAGTACGGCTCGCCCTGCGTCTCGTACTGGGCGCGGATCGGCTCTTCGAAGGCGGAGCGCTCGTCCTGCGCCCACGACTCGCCACGCGCGGCGAGCTGGTCCTCCTTGACCGTCGCGAGCACGGATGCGGCCTGGTTCCCGCCCATGACCGAGATGCGGCTGGCGGGCCAGGTCCACAGGAACCGCGGCGAGTACGCGCGCCCGCACATCGAGTAGTTGCCCGCACCGAACGACCCGCCGATGATCACGGTCAGCTTCGGCACGCGCGTGGTCGCGACAGCCGTCACCATCTTGGCTCCATCCTTCGCGATGCCCCCGGCCTCGGCGTCGGAGCCGACCATGAAGCCGGTGATGTTCTGGAGGAACAGCAGCGGGATGCCGCGCTGATCGCACAGCTCGATGAAGTGCGCGCCCTTGAGCGCGGACTCGCTGAAGAGGACGCCGTTGTTCGCGACGATGCCGATCGGATGCCCGTGCAGCCGGGCGAATCCGGTCACGAGACTCGTGCCGTACTCGGACTTGAACTCGCGGAAGGAGTCGCCGTCCACGAGACGCGCGATCACCTCGTGCACGTCATAGGCCGCGTTCACGTCGACCGGTACGACCTCGTACAGGCTCGATGTCTCATCGGGTGCCCTGGACGCCGTGACCTCCCACGCCGGTTCGGCCGGAGCCGGGAGCGTCCGGACGATGTCGCGCAGGATCTCGAGCGCGTGCTCGTCGTCCTCGGCGAGGTGGTCGACGACGCCCGAGCGCCGGGCGTGCAGCTCTCCCCCGCCCAGCTCCTCGGCGGTGACGATCTCGCCGATCGCCGCCTTCACGAGCGGCGGACCGCCGAGGAAGATCGTCCCCTGGTTCCGGACGATCACCGTCTCATCGCTCATCGCCGGCACGTAGGCGCCGCCGGCGGTGCACGATCCGAGCACGGCGGCCAGTTGAGGGATCCCCTCAGCGCTCATCCGCGCCTGGTTGAAGAAGATCCGGCCGAAGTGGTCGCGATCGGGGAACACCTCGTCCTGCTTGGGCAGGAAGGCCCCACCGGAGTCCACGAGATACAGGCAGGGAAGCCGGTTCTCCCGCGCGATCTCCTGAGCGCGCAGGTGCTTCTTGACGGTCATCGGCAGGTAGGTGCCGCCCTTGACCGTGGCGTCGTTGCAGATCACCATGACGTGGCGTCCGTGCACGAGGCCGATCCCGGCGATCACGCCGGCGCCGGGCACCTCGCCGCCGTACAGGCCGTCGGCTGCGAGCGGGGCGACCTCGAGGAACGGGCTGCCCTCGTCGAGCAGTCGCGAAACCCGGTCCCGGGGCAGCAGCTTGCCGCGCGCCACGTGACGCTCCCGCGACGCCTCCGGTCCCCCGGCCGCCGCGGCGCTCAACCTGTCGCGCAGCTCGGCGGCGAGCGACTCCTGTGTCACGGGCATCCTGGCGTCCTCCTCGACTCACGTGGCGGCTCGTCACACAGTGGCGTACGGCACACGTTTTCGGTTAGTGTTCACTAACCCGATGATTTAGGTTAGCGAGCGTTAACTGAAATGACAACCCCCCTCACGGCACGGGACCGCGCCAAGGCCGAGCGCGCGGACGCGCTCCTGACCGAGGCCGCGCGGCTGTTCGCGGCACGCGGGTACTCCGGGGTGAGCCTCGAGGACATCGGCACGGCCGTCGGCGTATCGGGTCCGGCCGTGTACCGCCATTTCGCCGGCAAGCAGGCGCTCCTCGGCGCCGTGCTCGTCAAGGTCAGCGAGGACCTCGTCAGCGGCGGGACCCGCGTCTTCTCGGAGGCGGCGACCACGGATGACCGCATCCGCGCGCTGATCGACTTCCACGTCGACTTCGCACTGGGCAATGCCGACGTCATCCGCGTGCACGATCGTGATCTCGCCCATCTGTCGGACGAGGATCGCGCAGAGGTCCGGCGACTGCAGCGCGAGTACATCGATCTCTGGATCGCGGCGCTCACGCCGGTGCACGACGCGCCCGCCGACGAACTGCGGCTGCGCGTGCAGGCGTGCTTCGGACTCATCAACTCGACACCGCACAGCACGCGTGCGGCATCCCGGTCGAAGAGGTCGACCGCGGCGCTCCTGTCGTCGATGGCGCTGGCTGCACTCGTCGCCTGACGCGGCTGCGCCGGACGTCAGGCGACGAGCACGACGTCACCCCAGCAGCATCGCGCGTCCCGGCTCCTCGAGGATGTCGGCGACATCCTTGATGAACCGAGCACCCTCGGCACCGTCGACGATGCGGTGATCGAACGACAGGCTCAGCGTCATCACCTGACGCAGTGCGATCTCGCCTCGGTGCTCCCACGGCATCCGGCGCACCGCACCGACGGCGAGGATCCCGGACTGGCCGGGCGGGAGGATCGGTGTGCCGGCGTCGATTCCGAACACGCCGATGTTCGTGATCGAGAACGTGCCGCCAGCGAGGTCCGCGGGCGAAGTCTTGCCCGACCGCGCCGTCTGCGTGAGCACCGCGATCGCATCCGCCAGCTGCGGGAGCGTCATCCGCTCCGCATCGCGGATGTTCGGGACGATGAGCCCGCGCTCGGTCGCCGCCGCGATCCCGAGGTCGACGTAGTGGGGCTGGACGATCTCGCCCGCCTCCGCGTCCCACCGCGAGTTCAGACCGGGTGTGCGGCCGAGCGCCAGGCACACGGCCTTGGCGACGACGACCAGCGGCCCGATCCGGTGTTCGGACAGCGAGCGGTCGGTCTTGAGACTCGCGATGAGATCCATCGTGGCCGTCACATCGACGGTGTGGAAGGTGGTGACGTGCGGTGCGGTGAAAGCGCTCTGCACCATCGCCGCGGCTGTGTGCTTGCGCACCCCGCGGATCGGGATGCGCGTCTCGCGCTCCTTCGCGTCGCCGAACACGGAGGGGACCACCGGGGCAACAGCAGGGGTCTCCGTGCCTACGCCGACTCGATCGGCGTACGCGTCGATGTCGTCACGGGTGATCACCCGATCGCCGACCTCTGCGGCGACGAGGACCATGTCGACGCCGAGGCGCTTGGCGTATGCGCGGACGGGAGGAGTGGAGCGCGGGCGCTCCCCCTCCCGGACGGATGCCGGAGCCTCGGGAAGCACGTCGTGGGGCGCCGCTTCGAGCACGGCCGTGTCGGCCACCGGCGCCGCGACTCCGGCACGCCGTGCGCGTCGGGCGGGGCGCGCCTTGCTCGACGGAGCAGCGCCGTAGCCGACGAGGTTCGGCGGGGTCTTCTCCTCCGCGGCCTCCGCCTCCGTCGCGTCCGCTGCGGCCTCGGCCGTCGGTGCGGGTCCTGCCGGCTCGTCCCCCGCGACGTCGAACGCGATGAGCGGAGCGCCGACGTCGACCGTCTCGCCCGCCTCCGCGTGCAGCGTCCTGACGGTTCCGTCGTACGGCGACGGCAGCTCGACGACGGCCTTCGCCGTCTCGACCTCGGCCAGGGTCTGGTTGAGGGTGACGGTGTCGCCGGGTGCGACGAGCCACTGGACGATCTCGGCGTCGGCGAGCCCCTCGCCGAGGTCGGGAAGGCGGAACTCCTGGATCATGACTCGGCTCCCGTCAGGCTGTTCGGCCGGTCGAGGACGCGATCGACGGCGTCCAGGATCCGGTCGAGGTCGGGCAGGTGGAACTTCTCGAGCTTCGCCGGCGGATAGGGCACGTCGTGCCCGGTGACGCGCACGGGCGCCGCCTCGAGATACTCGAAGCACCGCTCGGTGATGCTCGCGATGACCTCGGCGGCCACGCCGGCTTCGCGGGAGGCCTCATGCGCGACGACGACGCGTCCGGTGCGGCGAACGGATGCCGCGACCGTGTCGTAGTCGACCGGCGAGATCGAGCGCAGGTCGATCACCTCGAGCGAGAGGCCCTCGTCCTCGGCTGCGGATGCGGCATCCAGAGCTGTGGTGAGCATCGCGCCGTACGTGATGATCGTCGCATCCGTCCCCTCGCGGACCACGCGCGCCAGACCCATCGGCGGCGCGTCGGCGAGCGAGGCGTCCAGGTCCACCTCGCCCTTGTGGTGGTAGAGCCGCTTCGGCTCGAAGAAGATCACGGGATCGTCCGAGGCGATCGCCTGACGCAGGCAGCGGTAGGCGTCCTCGGGGTTCGAGACGGCGATGACGCGCAGACCAGACGTGTGCACGAAGTAGGCCTCCGGCGACTCCGAGTGGTGCTCGGCCGCGCCGATGCCGCCCGCCCACGGGATGCGGATCGTGATCGGCATCTTCACCCGGCCCTGCGTGCGGTAGTGGAGCTTCGCCACCTGCGAGACGATCTGGTCGAACGCCGGGTACACGAAGCCGTCGAACTGGATCTCCACGACCGGGCGGTAGCCGCGGTAGGCGAGGCCGACGGCGGTACCGACGATGCCCGACTCCGCCAGCGGCGTGTCGATGACGCGGGCCGCACCGAACTCGTCGAGCAGACCGTCGGTGATGCGGAAGACGCCGCCGAGCTTGCCGATGTCCTCGCCCATGATGACGACCTTGTCGTCGTCCTGCATGGCCTTGCGCAGGCCGGCGTTCAGCGCCTTGCCGAGAGTGAGCTGCGTCATCTCAGGCCTCCTCGAACGTCGAGAGGTACGCGGCGTACTCGTCGCGCTGACGGTCGAGGCCGCAGTGCGGCTCGGCGTACACGTTGTCGAACACGGCCAGCGGCTCGCGGGTGACCATGCCGAGGCATTCGGCGCGCATCTCGCGAGCGAGCTTGTCCGCATCGGCGTGCGCTGCGGCGATCTGCTCGTCGTCGATCTCTCCGAGTCCGCGCAGGAACGCCTCGACGCGGGCGATCGGGTCACGGGTCTTCCAGGACTCGAGCTCGGCCGGGTCGCGGTATCGGGTGGGGTCGTCCGAGGTGGTGTGCGGTCCCATCCGGTAGGTGACGGCCTCGATGAAGGCCGGTCCCTTGCCGGAACGCGCGTGGTCGAGCGCCCAGCGCATCGCCGCCATGCACGCGAGGACGTCATTGCCGTCCACGCGCATGCTCGGGATACCGAAGCCGGGCGCACGGCCGGAGATCGGATACTGCGACTGCAGCGCGACCGGCTCGGAGATCGCCCAGTGGTTGTTCTGGCAGACGAAGACGACCGGAGCCTGGTACGACGCGGCGAAGACCATAGCCTCGTTCACGTCGCCCTGGCTGGTGGCACCGTCGCCGAAGTACGTGACGGCGACCTCGGGGGCCTTCTCGTGCTTGATGCCCATGGCGTAGCCGACCGCGTGGAGCGACTGGGCGCCGATGATGATCTGCAGCGGGGCGACGCGCATCTGCATGGGGTCGTACGGCGCACCCTCCTCGCCTCGCCAGACGCGCACGAAGTCGCCGGGTTGCGCACCGCGCGCGTAGATGACGCCGGTCTCGCGGTAGCTGGGGAACACGAAGTCGATCGGGTCGATGGCACGCGCCGTGCCGATCTGCGAGGCCTCCTGGCCGTTGCAGGGCGCCCAGAGGCCCAGCTGGCCCTGACGCTGGAGGGCGACGCCCTCGGCGTCGATGCGCCGGAGGATCACCATGTCGCGGTGCAGCGAACGCAGCTGCGCCGCGTCGACGTCGGCGACGAACGGGTCGAGTCCGGGATTGCTGAGACGTGTCCCGTCGGGCGCGAGCAACCGCTCGGCGAGTTCGAGATCCTGCGCTGTGTCTGCGATCGGAGTGGTCTGCGGTGACATCGTCGTCCTCCTGTCGTGTGTGTCCCTTGTGGGGGCGTGCACGCCGTGCACCGACGTCTTCATCGGTTGATTCGAGGGTACGTCCGTTGGTCAGCACGCTCAAGCATTCGGGATGCGCTTGAGCATGTTGCGTAGTTCGGTGATGGTGAACCTGCTACTGTTTGGCACTATGTCCGCTCTCGATCGCGTAGACCTCGAACTGCTGAGTGCCCTCTCCGAAGACCCGCGCACGACCGTCGTCGCCCTCGCCGAACGGCTCGGCCTGTCGCGCAACACGATCCAGGCGCGAATGGCGCGGCTGGACCAGAGCGGGGTCTTCCTGTCGTACGAGCGGGCCTTCTCCCCCGAGGTCCTCGGCTTCCCGCTGCAGGCCTTCATCAGCATCGGTCTCCGTCAGACCGAGCTGCCGCGCATCACCGCAGAGCTCGCCCGCATCCCCGAGGTCCTGCAGGTGCACGGCCTCAGCGGATCCATCGACCTGCTCGCGCGTGTCGCCTGCCGAGACGCCAGGCACCTGTTCGACACGGATGCGCGCATCCTGTCGATCGAGGGAGTGGAGCGGACGGAGACCTCGCTGGCGATGGGCGAGGTGATCCCCTATCGGGTCGCCGGCCTCATCGGCCTCGCTCGACGGGAACCCTGAGGAATCGCCGGATCGCCCCCGCCGCCTCGGCCGGAGTCTCGTAGTGGATGAGGTGGCCGACATCGGCGATCTCGACGAGTTCGGCATCAGGGAACAGCGTCGCCAGGTGGCGCTCGGCCTCGATGGGCGTGATGTCGTCCTGCTGAGCGGCGATCAGGAGCGTCGGCGCACCGATGCGCGGCGCGAAGGCGCGCACATCGTGCGAGACGCTCGCGACGAACGCGTCGCGCAGCACGTCGCGGTCGGCGAAGTCGGAGAAGTACGTGTCGTGCTGATCATGGATGAAGCGGCGCAGGGCCGGATCCTGTGTCTTCGCCATCGCGATGCTCATCCCCCGGACGATGAGCCCGTTGCGCAGCAGCGCGGTTCCGAACGCCGGAGGAAGCTTCGCACCGAGGCCGTAGTACAGCACCGCGAGCTTGGTCAGGACGCCCTTCGGCCCCTCGAGCGCCGGAGCACCGATGGGGTTGATGAGGATCAGTCGCGGCGTCTCGAGCCCGTCGGCGACGGCGGCCGAGGCGACGATGGAACCGAATGAGTGCCCGAGGACCACCGCCCCGGGGGCGACGGCCGCTGCGAATTCGCGCAGCCATTGCGCGTACTCGTCGAGATCGTGAGTCCGGCCGGGCAGAGGCGCGCTCTCACCGAAGCCGGGAAGATCCGGTGCGATCACCCGGAGCTCGGGCAGGAAGGCGAGCACGGGCTCGAGACCGTGGTGCTCGCCGCGGAACCCGTGCACGGCGATGACCGTCGTCGGCTGCCCTTCGTTCGACGATTCCTCGGGCGGCCCGTAGACCCAGTACGCGGTGCGCCCGCCGCGCACATCTACCTCGCGCCGCTCGATCGGGATGCGGCCGAGGCGATCGGCGTAGGGCGAATGCGCGGGCATGGATCCAGTCTACGGGCGCGCCTGACCGGCGATGTCGGAGGCCGTCCCTAGCGTTGTCCGGGACGGAGGAGGATCCATGGCACCCGATCTCGAACTACCGGCATGGCTCGGACGCGTCGGCGTCTTCGACCTCGAGACCACAGGCGTCGATGTCGGAGCCGATCGGATCGTGACGGCCCACGTGGGCGTCCTCGACGCGAAGGGCCGCGAGATCGCAGCCCGATCCTGGCTGGCTGACCCCGGCATCCCGATCCCCGACGGCGCGGCGGCCGTCCACGGAATCACGACCAGGCACGCGCGGGCCGAAGGGCGCCCGGCGCGTGACGTCGTCGCCGAGGTCGCCGGGTCGTTGCGCTCGCTGTTCGCGCAGGGTCTGCCGGTGGTGGCCTACAACGCGTCCTACGACTTCTCTCTGCTGGCGCATGAATGCGCACGTCACGGCGTGCCCGTCCTCGAGAACCCGGGACCGGTCATCGATCCGCTCGTGATCGACAAGGCCGTGGATCGCTACCGCAGAGGCAAGCGCACGCTCGAGGTGGTCGCCGAGCACTACGGCGTGGTCCTCGACGGCGCGCACGAGGCCTCGGCCGATGCCATCGCGGCCGGTCGGGTCGCGCAGGCGATCGCACGCAGCTTCCCGCTCGCAGCGTCGGCGAGCGAACTGCACACCCAGCAGATCGGCTGGGCACGCTCTCAGGCCGAGAGCCTGACCGAGTACTTCATCCGCATCGGCCGGCTCGAGCCGGAGGACGCGCTCGACGGCGCCTGGCCCGTGCACGAGGCCTAGCCACGGTCTCCCGAACGCGAAGAAGGCCCCGCCGGAGCGGAGCCTTCTTCGAAGAATCGGAAGCTTACTTGCTGCTGCCGCCGAAACCCTTGAAGCGCTGGTTGAACTTCTCGACACGACCGGCCGAGTCCATGATGCGCTGCTTGCCCGTGTAGAACGGGTGCGAGGCCGAGGAGATCTCGACGTCGATCACCGGGTACTCGACGCCGTCGAGTTCGATGGTCTTGTCGCTGGTGACCGTGGAGCGGGTCAGGAAGGTCTCGCCCGAGCCGAGGTCGCGGAACACGACGTCCTTGTAGTCGGGGTGAATGTCAGTCTTCATGGGATTCCTTATATGGTGCCCTGGATTGTGCCAGGATCGAGGGAAGTCTGCGGCGCGAATGCACCAAGGATCGAGTTTAGCAGATCGTCAGCTCACGCCGTCGCACGGGCGGCGTAGCGGCCGTCTTCCGCCGACAGGGTGATCGGCATTCCGAATGCCTCGCTGAGCGCATCCGCCGTCAGCGTCTGTTCGATCGGGCCCGCCGCGACGACACCGCCCTCGCGCAGGAGCATGACATGCGTGAACCCGACGGGGATCTCCTCGACGTGGTGGGTGACCATCACCATGGCCGGGGTGGTCGGCGACGACGCGTACCCGCTGAGGAGCCCGAGCAGCTCCTCGCGCGCGCCGAGATCGAGGGACGCCGTCGGTTCGTCGAGGAGGAGCAGCTCGGGGTCGGTCATGACCGCCCTGGCGATCTGCACTCGCTTCTGCTCGCCGTCGCTCAGCGTCCCGAAGGTGCGGTCGGCGAGGTGATCGAGCTTCCACTCTCCCAGCACCCGCAGCGCGCGACGCTCGTCGATGTTCTCGTACACCTCGTTCCAGCGACCCGTGACCGAGTACGCGGCGGTGAGGACGACGTTGAGCACGGTCTCCTCGCGCGGGATGCGCCGGGCCATGGCCGTCGAGGCGAAGCCGATGCGGGGCCGGATCTCGAACACGTCCGTCCGCCCGAGCGTCTCGCCGAGGATCGTCACCGTTCCGGAGGTCGGGTGCATGAGCGTGTCGGCGAGCTGGAGCAGCGTGGTCTTGCCCGCACCGTTGGGCCCCAGCACCACCCATCGCTGATCGTCGGCGACCTGCCAGGTCACGCGATCGACGATGTTGCGCCCGTCACGGCGCACGACGACATCGGTGAAATCAAGAGCGCTCGGCATGCGTCCAGCCTATCGGCTCAGGTGGTCAGCTCCGCGTAGAGGGCGCGCGTGGTGTCGGCGATCGCGGACCAGCTGAACTCCCGTGCGGCCCGTTCGCGGCCGGCGCGTCCATAGGCCGCTGCCGTCTCGGTGTCCGAGACGACTTCCGTGAGCACGCGGGCAAGGTCCGCGACGAACCGCTCGGGATCGACCGGAGTCCCCGTGCCGTCGTCCGCCTGCTCGATCGGCACCAGGCGACCCGTGACGCCGTCGTCGACGACCTCCGGAATGCCTCCCGTCGCCGTGCCGACCACGGCCGCACCGCACGCCATGGCCTCGAGGTTGACGATGCCGAGCGGTTCGTACACGGACGGGCAGACGAACGTCGTCGCGGCCGCGAGGATCGCGCTCAGTTCATCGCGGGGCAGCATCCGCTCGATCCAGATGACGCCTTCGCGGGTGGCCTGGAGCCGGCGCACGCCCTCCTGCACCTCCGCCATGATCTCGGGAGTGTCCGGCGCGCCGGCGCACAGGATCACCTGCACGTCCGGCGGCAGCAGCCGGGCGGCCCGGAGCAGATACGGGAGCCCCTTCTGGCGCGTGATGCGACCGACGAAGACGACCGACGGACGCGATGGGTCCATGCCGATCCCGGCGAGGAACGAATCGTCCTGCACCGGACGCCAGCGCTCGACGTCGATGCCGTTGTGGATCACGCGCACTCGCGCCGGGTCGACCTGCGGGTAGCTGCGGAGGATGTCGGCGCGCATGCCGGCGGAGACCGCGATGATGGCGGCCGCGTTCTCGTAGGCGAGCCGCTCGATCCCGCCGGACACGGCGTAGCCGCCGCCGAGCTGCTCCGCTTTCCATGGACGCAGCGGCTCGAGGCTGTGCGCGGTCAGGACATGCGGGATGCCGTGCAGCTGCGAGGCGAGGTGCCCGGCGAAGTTGGCGTACCACGTATGGCTGTGCACGACGTCGGCGCCGGCCACATCGGCGACCATCACGAGGTCGGTCCCGAGCGTCTGCAGAGCCGCGTTGGCTCCGGCCAGTTCAGCCGGCGTCCGGTACGAGTGCGTGCCCGTCTCGGACCGCTCTGCGCCGAACGCGCGCACCTGCACGTCGACCGATCCGCGCAGCGCCGCGACGAGTTCTGCGACGTGGACACCCGCCCCGCCGTAGATCTCCGGCGGGTACTCCTTGGTGATCATGTCGATGCGCATGCTTGAACGCTAGTACAGCGGTGCGTTCGGGTTCTATGGTGGAGCCATGGCAGCCCCAAAGAAGGTTTTCGGCATCATCCTCGCGGGCGGCGAGGGCAAGCGTCTCATGCCTCTGACCGCGGACAGGGCGAAGCCTGCGGTGCCGTTCGGCGGGCAGTACCGGCTCATCGATTTCGCCATCTCGAACCTCATCAATTCGGGCCTCCGGCAGATCGTCGTCCTCACTCAGTACAAGTCCCACAGCCTTGATCGGCACATCACGCAGACGTGGCGCATGTCGTCCCTGCTCGACTCGTACATCACCTCGGTGCCGGCGCAGCAGCGTCTGGGCAAACGCTGGTTCTCCGGCTCGGCCGACGCCATCCTGCAGAGCCTGAACCTCATCAACGACGAGAAGCCCGACATCGTCGTCGTCATCGGCGCCGACCACGTGTACCGGATGGACTTCCAGCAGATGGTCGACGCTCATATCGCCTCCGGCGCGCGAGCGACGGTCGCCGGCATCCGCCAGCCGCTGGCTCTGGCGAACCAGTTCGGCGTGATCGATGCCGACCCGGATGGATCGGGGCGGATCCGCGCGTTCCTCGAGAAGCCTGCGGATGCCACGGGGCTTTCCGACTCGCCGCATGAGGTGCTCGCATCCATGGGCAATTACATCTTCGACGCCGACGCGCTCATCGAGGCCGTCGAGGCCGACGGCGAGGTGGCCGCATCGAGCCACGACATGGGCGGCGACATCATCCCCTACTTCGTCGAACGCGGCGAAGCGGCGTACTACGACATGAAGCAGAACAACGTGCCGGGCTCGTCGCCGCGCGACCGCGCCTATTGGCGGGATGTCGGGACGATCGACTCGTTCTTCGACGCTCACATGGACCTCATCGCGACGCTGCCGGTGTTCAACCTGTACAACACGCTGTGGCCGATCCGCACGCAGAGCGTGAACGCGCCACCCGCGAAGTTCGTGCGAGACGCCGTCGGACGCATCGGCAACGCCATCGACTCGATCGTCTCACCGGGTTCGGTGCTGTCGGGGACGCACCTCGAGCACAGCGTCATCGGACCGGGCACCCTCGCGGCAGGGGGTTCGACCATCACAGACTCGGTGCTCTTCGACGGCGTCGTGATCGGTCAGGGCGCCCGCGTGCACCGCGCCGTCCTCGACAAGAACGTCGTGATGCTCGACGGGGCGACGGTCGGCGTGGATCGGGAGCGCGATCTCGAACGCGGCTTCACGGTGACCGAGTCCGGCATCACGGTCGTCGGCAAGGGCGAGTTGATCGAACGCTGAGCGGCTCGCGCTCGCGCTACGCTCGATCGTGTGACTGCCGCGCGATTCCTCGTCGTCCTCGACGCCGACTCCACCCTCATCCAGGACGAGGTCATCGAGCTCCTCGCCGATGAAGCCGGGCGCCGCGCAGAGGTGCAGGCCGCCACCGAGGCCGCCATGCGCGGCGATGTCGACTTCGCGACCAGCCTCCGCTCCCGCGTACAGGCGCTGGCCGGCGTCGGGACGGACGCCTTCGAGCGGGTCAGGGCACGTGTCCGGCCGACGCCGGGCGTGCGCGAACTGACAGCTGCCGTCCACGAGCGCGGCGGGGTCGTCGGCGTCGTGTCCGGCGGATTCCATGAGATCCTCGACGGCATCGCGCCCGATCTGGGCGTCGACCGCTGGCGGGCGAACCGCCTCGCCGTGATCGACGGCGTGCTGACCGGTCACGTCGAGGGCACCATCGTCGACGCCGCCGCCAAGGCCGAATCCCTTCGCGAATGGGCAGGCGAGCTCGACGTGCCGCCCGAAGCCACCATCGCGATCGGAGACGGTGCGAACGACCTCGAGATGATGTCGGCCGCGGGCCTCGGCATCGCGTTCAACGCCAAGCCTGCTGTCCGAGCGTCGGCGAACCTCGTGGTCGGTCCGCAGGATCTGCGCGAGATCATCCCGCTCCTGCCCTGATCAGGCCGACCCGCCGGGGCCGCTGGCCGATGTCGGGGGGGCTCCGCGTTCGAGATCGTCGACGGCGTGATCCCCTTCCCCGGGTGGGACTTCTTCCCCGATGAGGACGTGCACGACCTCGATGAGGACGTGCACGACCTCGATGCGGCCGCACGAGAGCGCACGCTTCCGCTGACCCACTCGGTGCCCGCGCGTGTCCCCACCGATGCCCTGCCGTTGAGCGGCGGACGGCACCGGGTGCCCGTCACGTTGCTCATGGGCGGCATGGATGCCGACGAGGTCGAGCACGAGGTCGATCAGTGGGGCGCCTACGGCGAGGAGTTCCGTGCGATCGCCGACGCGAGCGTGGTGAAGATCGGGAGCGGGCACTGGCCGCAGTTCTCGCAGCCGCAGCGGCTTGCCGAGCTGATCGTCGACGCCGTCGCGACGACGCGGTGAGGCGCCGCGGTGAAGCGGCGAGCGGTCAGTGCCCCATGCCGAGGCCGCCGTCGACCGGGATGACCGCACCTGAGATATAGCCGGCGTCGTCGCCGGCGAGCCAGGTGACCACACCGGCGACCTCGTCCGCCGTGGCGAAGCGAGCGGCGGGGATGTTCGCCTTGTACTGCTTCTGCGTCTCTTCGGGAAGCTCGGCGGTCATGTCCGTCTCGATGAATCCCGGGGCGACCACGTTCGCCGTGATACCGCGCGCACCCAGCTCACGCGTGAGCGAGCGTGCGAACCCGACCAGGGCGCTCTTGGACGCCGAGTAGTTGACCTGTCCTGCGGATCCGTACAGGCCCACGACGCTCGAGATGAGGATGACGCGGCCGAAGCGGGCGCGCAGCATCCCCTTCGACGCACGCTTGACGACTCGGAAGGCGCCGCCGAGGTTGGTGGCCACGACACTGTCGAAGTCGTCCTCGCTCATGCGCATGAGGAGCGTGTCCTTCGTGATGCCGGCGTTGGCGACGACCACCTCGACCGGGCCGAGCGCGGCTTCGACCTCGGAGAACGCGGCGTCGATGGACGCGGCATCCGTGACGTCCGCGCGGACGGTGAGCGTGCCCTCGGGGCCCTCGCCGCTGCGAGCCGTGACGGCCACACGGTACCCGTCGCGCACGAAGCGCTCCGCGATCGCGCGGCCGATGCCGCGGTTGCCGCCGGTGACGAGGACGACGCGTTCTGTAGTCATGTGTGCACTCCCAGGGGGCTTGAAGGACCCGAATCATCCTAGCCGGGGACTTCTCCCCCGCGACGGGACGCGAGAATCACGCCAAGATGGAGATGACCGCAGCAGGACCATGAAGGGATCGCCATGAGCGACGACACGAACCCGGGCGGGCACCCGGTGCCCTCTCCGCAGAGCCAGCCCTACTCACCGCCGCCCGCCGCCGCTCCGGCGCCGCAGAGTCCTCCCGTGCCGCACTATCCGGCCACGCAGCAGTACCCGCCGGTGCCGCAATACCCTGCGCCGCAGCAGAACGCGGCACCTGCGCCGTATTCCGCGCCGCAGCCGTACGCGCCCGCTCCGCAGTACCCCGGGACGCAGCCATACCCGCAGGGACAGCCGTACCCGTATGCACCCGCACGACCGACCAGCGGTCTCGCCATCACCTCGCTCATCACCGGTATCGCCGGCATCGTCTTCAGCTGGACCTTCGTCCTGCTGCTCGCCTCGATCGCGGCGGTGATCACCGGGCACATGGCGCTCAAGAAGACCCGCGAGAACACCGCGATCGGCGGACGCGGCATGGCCATCGCGGGCGTCATTCTGGGTTACGCAGGCGTTGCCTTCCTCGCCTTGTCGATCGTGTTCGGCATCCTGTCCGCGATCTTCTTCGGCTCGCTGCCGTTCCTGCTCTACGGCATCAGCGGCTGACCTGGAAGCGATGCCTGCGCCGCACGCCCACAGCCGCCGCGCGGCGTAGGCTGGAGGCATCGTGAAACAGTCCCATGCAGCCCCGGTGACCTCGCTCCCGCAATCCCCGCAGGACGAGGCGACCGGTCGCGTGCGCCGGTACTGGATCACCATGGGCATCCGCATGGCGTGCTTCGCGTTGACGGTGCTCGTGACGCCGTACGGCTGGTACACGTGGGTCTTCGCAGCAGCCGCAGCGGTGCTGCCCTACATCGCCGTCGTCTTCGCGAATGCGGTCAGCCCCACCGCGACGCCCCCGGCGGAGTCGCCCGTGCAGGAGCTGAGCGCCCCTGCGCCCGCTCCGGAGGCCGCGCCCGGGGAACCGACCGTCATCACCGTGCAGGAGCGCCGATCGGTGACCGACGCGCCGGGAGAAGACCGGACGTGACCCACGAATGCTCCCGAGCCGGGTGCCGGCGTGAAGCGACGCAGCACATCGTCTGGCGGAACCCTCGGATCCACGCGGTAGACCGGGAGAAGATCTGGCTCGCCTGCGACGAGCACGCCGGCTTCCTGCACGACTATCTCGCAGCCCGCGACTTCCCTGTGACCACGCGCGACGGACTCCCCGGATGAGCAACCGCTACGCCCGTTGGGGCGTCTATCTCCTCATCGCGGCCGCGTTCGCCGTCGGGTGCGTCTTCCTGTCGAACTGGCAGTTCGATCGCAACGAGAGCCGAGCCGCCGAGATCGAACTCGTCGAGCAGAACTACGACGCCGATCCCGTGCCGTTGGCCGATCTCATCGGCGCAGACGGTGCGCTCGACGCCGACGACGAATGGCATCCCGTGGTCCTCCGCGGCGAGTACCTCGCCGATGAGCAGGTCCTGGTGCGCAACCGTCCACACGGGGGGACGAGCGCCTTCGAAGTGCTCGTTCCGTTCCTCGATGACGACGGGCGCATCCTCATCGTCGACCGCGGATGGGTCGCGCCCGGCGAAGGCTCGGAGCCGGATGCCGTACCTGCGGTGCCGTCGGGCGAGGTCGAGGTCGTGGTGCGCCTGCGCACCGGAGAGCAGCTGCCTTCGTCGGGTCGCAGCGCTCCGGAGGGACAGGTCCCGACCATCCATCTCCCGACGATCGCGGCAGGCGTGGACGGCGACGTGATCGTCAGCGCCTACGGCCGGCTCGTCAGCGAGGACCCGGCGCCCGAGACGGTTCCGGGTGGCTTCGACGCGCCGACCGATGACCCCGGCCCGCATCTCTCCTACGCGATCCAGTGGATCCTGTTCGGGATCATGGGCTTCGTCTTCATCTTCTACATGATCCGCACGGAGGTGCAGAAGCATCGCGAGGAGGCCGAGGGCCGCCCCGCTCCGGTGAAGGCGTCGCGGCGACGCGATCGCGACGCGGACGCCGAGGACGAACTCCTCGACGAGGTCGACAGCAGAGTCTGACCCTGCCCCGTGTCACTCCGGCAGGAGATCCGGTCGACGCGTCCGGGTGCGCTCGATCTGCTGCTCCCGACGCCACGAGGCGATCGCCCCGTGATTGCCGCTGAGGAGCACGTCGGGGACGGCGCGTTCGCGCCAGGTCGAGGGCTTCGTGTATGACGGATACTCGAGCAGGCCGTCCTCGTGCGACTCCTCGATGAGGCTCTCGGGGTTTCCGACCACGCCAGGAATGAGGCGGCCGACGGCTTCGATCATCGCCATGGCGGCGACCTCTCCGCCGTTGAGCACGTAGTCGCCCAGGCTCATCAGACGCACCTCGCCGAGAGTCGCGGCGTACTCGAACACGCGCTCGTCGATGCCCTCGTAGCGACCGCATCCGATGATGAGGTGCTCGCGAGCGGCGAACTGGCGGGCGGTGGCCTGACGGAACACCTCGCCGGCAGGCGACGGGAAGATGATCGTCGGCGCGTCGCCACCCGCATCGCGGGTCAGGTCGTCGAGCGCGAGCCCCCACGGCTCGGGCTTCATGACCATGCCCGCTCCCCCGCCGTACGGGGTGTCGTCGACGGTGCGGTGCCGGTCGCTCGTCCAGTCCCGGAGGTCGTGGACGTGCAGCTCGAGGATGCCCGATGCACGAGCCTTTCCGAGCAGCGACAGCTCGAGACCGTCGAAGTACGACGGGAAGATCGAGACGACGTCTACGCGCATGGGTCGATCGTATCGATCGGTCACTGCCCGCTGTCGGCAGCGGCGTCGGACTCCTCGGGGCCGGGCTCCTCTGCGTCGGCGATGTCCTCGAACAGGCCGGCTGGCGGTGTGACGATCACACGACCGGCTGCGAGGTCGACGGAGGGGACGATGGCCTCGACGAACGGGACCATGACCTCCTTCTCGCTCGCCTTCACGATGAGGAGATCCTGTGCGGGAAGGTGCTCGACGCGGACGACCGCACCGATGACAGTGCCGTCGCGGACGACGTCGAGCCCGACGAGCTGGTGGTCGTACCAGGCGTTGTCCTCCGGCTCGTCGGAGTCCTGGTCGATCCAGAGGATGGCGCGCACGAGACCCTCGGCGCCGTCGCGATCATCGACGCCCTCGAAGAAGACGACGGAGTTGCCGTTCATCACCCGGTACTCGCGGACGGTGATGGACTTGCCGTGCCACGGAGATGCCTCGGGCACCTGCAACGTGAACTCGGCTCCCGGCACGAAGCGACGCTCCGGGTTGTCGGTGTACAGCTCGAGCTTGAGAGCTCCCTTGAGCCCGTGCGCCTTGACCAGGCGTCCGACTCTCAGCTGGTTCTTGCCCTGGCCGCGGTCGCTTCCGGCCACGTCAGTCGTCCGCGACGTCGACGCGGACGCGCTGCCCATCCGCCAGGGCGGAGATGAGCGTGCGAAGTGCCTTCGCGGTGCGGCCGCCGCGCCCGATCACCCGTCCACGGTCGTCGGGGTGCACGCGCACCTCGAGCAGGTCGCCTCGCGGCGAGGTGGAAGCGGAGATGCGGACATCGTCAGGGTGATCGACGATCCCCTTCACGATGTGTTCGAGCGCGGCGGCGAGCACGGCGATTACTCGGCGTCGGCGGCGGGAGCCTCAGCGGCGTCCGCGTCAGCGGCAGGAGCCTCCGCAGCGGGAGCCTCCTCCTGCTTCTTCTCGACCTTGGGCTTGACCACGGACTTCTTCGAGGAGTCGACCTCGAAGGCGGCCTTGGGCTCTGCGACCTGGACGGTGGACTTCGCGTCCTTGTCGCCCTTGAACTTGCCCCAGTCGCCCGTGAGCTTGAGCAGCGCTGCGACCTGCTCGGTCGGCTGAGCGCCGACGGACAGCCAGTACTGAGCGCGCTCGGAGTCGACCTCGATGAACGAGGGCTGCTCGGTGGGGTGGTACTTGCCGATCTCCTCGATCACACGACCGTCGCGCTTGGTGCGCGAGTCGGCGACGACGATGCGGTAGTAGGGCGCACGGATCTTGCCCAGGCGCTTGAGACGGATCTTGACAGCCACGATTCTCCTGAATGGTGTGGAAGGAACGAACTGGTCGCCTGGAGAGTGGGGTGCACACCCGGCGGAAGCTCAAATGGGAGGACGCGATCTGGATAGAGGGTCGAGAACGCCGTCCGACCCTCTATTCTGCCAGATCCGGGAGCCCGGCGCGAAACGGTGCGACACGCATGTCGGGATGCGCTGCAGCGCGTGTCAGACTGTGCTCGTGAAGCAGGAGTTCGCGCACTCCCCGCGCTCGACCGTCGGCCTCGAGTGGGAGATCATGCTGGCCGATCCCGACACCGGAGACCTGGTCGGTCGTGCTCCGGAGCTCGTCCAGGCGCTCGAGGACGAGAGCGCACCGGAGCGCCACACCGTCACCGGTGAGCTGCTGACGAACACGATCGAGGTGACCAGCGGCATCGGCGACACGGTGGCGCATGCGATCAGCGACATCGCCGCCGCGATCGCGGCGGTCAGGTCACGCACGGATCCGGCGGGGATCGAGCTGCTCTCCGCCGGCAGTCACCCGTTCGCGCAGTGGTACGACCAGCGCGTCACCGACAAGAGCCGGTACCACAAGCTCATCGAGCGCACCCAGTGGTGGGGCCGCAACATGATGATCTGGGGCATCCATGTGCACATCGGCGTCGAGGACCGCGACAAGGTGATGCCGATCATCGGCGCCCTCTCGGCGTACCTGCCGCATCTGCAGGCACTCGCGTCGTCGAGCCCGTTCTGGGCCGGAGAACGCACGGGCTACGCCTCCAATCGCGCACTGGTGTTCCAGCAGCTGCCCACCGCGGGCCTGCCGTGGCCGCTGCGCACCTGGGCGGACTTCGAGCGGTATCTCGACGACATGGTGCGCACGGGGGTCATGGCCGATGCCACCGAGGTCCGCTGGGACATCCGCCCGGCTCCCCGCTGGGGAACGATCGAGGTCCGGGCGTGCGACGGCCTGTCGACGCTGACCGAGATGGCGTCCATCGCCGCCCTCGTCCAGGTTCTCGTCGAGCACCTCTCGCGCCGGCTCGACGACGGCGAGACGCTGCCGACGCTGCCTCCGTGGTTCCACCGCGAGAACAAGTGGCGCGCAGCCCGCTACGGCCTGGACGCGCGCGTGATCGCCGACGAGGGCGGGACGCAGCACCTGATCCGCGATCAGGTCGCAGAGCTGGTCGACGAGCTGGCGCCGGTGGCCGTGGAGCTGAACTGCGCCGCGGAGTTCTCTGCGGTCCACGAGATCCTCGACGCCGGCGCCGGCTACGAGCGCCAGCTGAAGATCGCCGATGCCGCGGACGGCGATCTCCGCGAGGTCGTGCACCACCTCATCCGCGAGTTCCGGTCGGGGCCGGGAGCGCCGGTGGTGTGACCGGGGCTCAGTCCTCGTCCACCCAGTCGAGGGTGCGCGAGACGGCCTTGCCCCATCGAGCCATGAGCTTCGCGCGCTCGGCATCCTCGATGTGCGGCGTCCATCGGGTGTCCTCGCGCCACATGGCGCGCAACTCGTCGCGGTCCGCCCACAGCCCGACCGCGAGGCCGGCCGCATAGGCGGCGCCGAGCGCCGTCGTCTCGATCACCGCCGGCCGCACCACTGGGATGCCGAGGATGTCCGCCTGGAACTGCATGAGGGTGTCGTTGGCGACCATGCCGCCGTCGACGCGCAGCTCGTCGAGGTTCACGCGGGTGTCCGCGCCGACGGCATCCAGCACCTCCCTGGTCTGAAACGCGACCGCCTCGAGCGCAGCGCGGGCGATGTGACCCTTGTTCGCGAACCGTGTGAGTCCGAGGATCGCGCCGCGCGCGTCCGGACGCCAGTGCGGGGCGAACAGCCCCGAGAACGCCGGGACGATGAAGACACCGCCGTTGTCGTCGACGCTCAGCGCGAGCCGCTCGACGTCAGCGGCCTCATCGAAGAGGCCCAGATTGTCGCGCAGCCACTGGATGAGCGATCCCGTCACGGCGATCGACCCTTCCAGCGCATACCGCGGCGCCTCGCCTGCGAGCTGATAGGCGACGGTCGTGATGAGGCCGTTCTCGCTGTCGGCGATCTCCTCGCCCGTGTTCACGATGAGGAAGTTCCCGGTCCCGTACGTGTTTTTGGACTCTCCGCGTTCGAAGGCGGCCTGGCCGAAGGTGGCGGCCTGCTGATCGCCCAGGATCGCGGCGATCGGTGTGCCGTCGAGAGCGGTCCCCTTCGCCTCGCCGTAGACCTCGGACGACGGCCGGATCTCCGGCAGCATCGAACGCGGCACGTCGAAGGCCGCGAGCAGCTCGTCGTCCCAGTCGAGCGAGCGGAGGTCCATGAGGAGCGTCCGGCTGGCGTTGGTGACGTCGGTCGCGTGCACTCCGCCGTCCGGTCCGCCGGTGAGGTTCCACAGCACCCAGGTGTCCGGCGTGCCGAAGAGCAGGTCCCCGTTCGCGGCGCGCTCGCGCGCACCGTCGACGTTGTCGAGGATCCACGCGATCTTGGATGCCGAGAAGTAGGTCGCGAGCGGCAGGCCCGTGGTCGCGGCGAACCGCCGGATGCCGCCGTCCGCTGCCAGCTCGTCGATCTTCGTCTGCGTGCGCGTGTCCTGCCAGACGATCGCGTTGTGGATCGGCTCGCCGGTCGCCCGGTCCCACACGATCGCGGTCTCGCGTTGGTTCGTGATGCCGATGCCGGCGACGTCGGATGCCGTGATCCCGGCCGCATCGAGCGCCTCGTCGATGACGGCGGCGGTGTTGCTCCAGATCTCGGCCGCATCGTGCTCGACCCACCCGGCGCGCGGGAAAATCTGCTCGTGCTCACGCTGTCCGGTCGCGATGATCGCTCCGTCCGCATCGAAGACGATGGCGCGGGTGCTCGTGGTGCCCTGGTCGATGGCGACGATGTGCATGTGTCTCTCCAGCCGGTGACGGCGTTGTCTGAACTGTCCTTCAGCCTAGGGCGACGGGGCACGGACGGCCGGTGCGCGTGCACGAACGTGCACCGGTGTTCGGCGCTCAGCCGCCCACGAGCTGCTCGGCGAGGTGCTCGTCGAGGATGAGGTCGGTGATGAGCCGGGCTGCGATGGCGCCTCGCAGGCTCGTGAGCCGCTGCGTACCGGAGACCACGCAGATCCGGCGCGCGACACGGGAGAGCACGGTGAACCCCGGCCCGGTCGCCCGACGGTTCAGCTCGACGTCCTTCCAGCTGCCGTCCTCGCGATAGAAGGTCGTCGCGACATCGCCGACGATCCGCTCGTCGCGCAGGCTCCGGTAATCGGAGCGGTCGAGATAGCCGCCGATGTGCACCCGGCTCGGCACTTCCGCGAAGGGCGAGCCCAGGCCGAAGAGAACGACGTCGGCTCGAGCCTGCAGCTCGAGCACCCGGCGCGTGCTGCGCTCGCGCCACATGGCCTCCTTCGTCTTCGGGTCGTCGAAGAACGCCGGGACGGGGAACTGCTGCACCGCCGCCCCGAATGCCTGGCCGAAACGGTGGAGGATCTCGCTGGCGTAGTCCACGCCGCTGGTGAAGGTGTTGCCGGCGCCGTTGAGCTGCACGATCGTCGAGTTGTGCGTCTCCTTCTTCGGCAGATGTCGGCTGATGGCATCGAGCGTCGAGCCCCAGGCGATCCCGAGCGTCATGTTCGAGTCGACGTAGTGCGGCAATTGGCGAGCGGCGCTCATCGCGACGCGTTCGAAGCGCTCGACGTCCGACAGCGTCTGAGGAGACGGCACGACGTGCGCGGCGATGCCGAAACGCGCCCGGATCGCTTCCTCCAGTCGCAGCTCCTGTCCCTGCGGCGGATGGATGCGCACCTCGACGAGGCCGGTGTCGCGCGCGTGACTCAGCAGCCGGGACACGGACGACCTGGAGAACCCGAGCTCGCCGGCGATGGCATCCATCGTCATGTCCTGCAGGTAGTAGAGCTGCGCCGCACGCAGCGCGGATGCCGCCTTGGGATCGTCGGGCGTACGGGTGGGCATTCGACCTCCTTGCACGTTCGTGCAACCGGCTTGCGCAGGTGTGCTGACCGGCTCAGGATATAGGAGAAGCCACCGAGGAGGCACGACACGATGAGCGCCGTCAGCAACCCTGCAGAGCGAGAAGACGTGACCGCAGTCCGCACGAGGGGGCGGACCACCGTGGTCGTGATCGGTGCGGGCATCAACGGCATCTCCACGTTCCGCGATCTCGCGATGCAGGGCGTCGACGTCCTCCTCGTCGAGCGGAACGACTTCGCCTCGGGTGCGACCGCGGCCTCTAGCCACATGATCCACGGCGGCATCCGCTACCTCGAGAACGGCGAGTTCCGTCTCGTGAAGGAGTCCGTGCAGGAGCGCAACGGTCTGCTCAAGATCGCACCCCACTACGTCAAGCCGCTGCAGACGACGATCCCGATCTACTCCACCTTCTCCGGCATCCTCACCGCTCCCCTGCGGTTCCTCACGCATGGGACGGGCAAGCCGCGCGAGCGCGGCGCATTCCTCATCAAGGTCGGGCTGACCCTGTACGACACGTTCTCGCGCGACGGCGGCAGCGTTCCGCGGCACCGTTTCCTCGGTCGAAGGAAGTCCCTCCAGCAGCTCCCGAGCCTCGATGCGAACATCAAGTACACGGCGACGTACTACGACGCATCGGTTCACGACCCCGAGCGTCTGGCCCTCGACGTCCTGCGCGACGGCCTGGCCGCCCACGAGGGCGCGCGCGCCCTGAACTACGTCGAGGCCATCGGACTCGACGCCGACGGCCTGCGCCTCCGCGACCGCGAGACCGGCGCCGAGTTCTCGGTGCAGGCCGACGTCGTCGTCAACGCCTCCGGCCCCTGGACCGACCTCACCAACGAGGAGCTCGGAACCGAGACCGCGTTCATGGGCGGTACCAAGGGATCGCACATCGTGCTCGATCACCCCGAACTGCTCGATGCCACCGGCGGCCGCGAGATCTTCTTCGAGCACTCCGACGGCCGTATCGTGCTCATCTACCCGCTCAAGGGCCGCGTGCTCGTCGGCACGACCGACCTCGAGGCCGACCCGCGCGAGCCCGCACGCTGCACCGAGGAGGAGGTCGACTACTTCTTCGATCTGATCGGGCACGTGTTCCCGACCATCGCCGTCGACCGCTCGCAGATCGTCTACCGGTATTCGGGCATCCGGCCGCTGCCGCATCACGACGACACCGCGCCGGGCTTCGTCTCGCGCGACTACCGCATCGAGCGCCGCAAGGACAGCGGACAGCCCACGGTGTTCAGCCTCGTCGGCGGCAAATGGACGACGTTCCGCGCGCTCGGTGAGAACCTCGCCGACAACGTGCTCGGCGAACTCGGCCGCACGCGCATCACGGGGACCGCGGGCGTTCGCATCGGCGGAGGCAACGGCTACCCGAAGACGCCGCGGCGCAAGCTCGAATGGCTGCGCGACAACGTCGGCGACGACGAGCGCGGCCGCATCCTCTTCGAGCGCTACGGCACGCGCGCTGCCGACGTGGCCGTGTATATCGCCGCAGGCGACGACGCTCCGGTGGTCGGCGACGCGCTGTCCACCCGCGAGCTGGCCTGGATGGTGGAGCACGAGCACGTGCGCCATGTGGCGGACGTCATCTTCCGCCGCACGAGTCTCGCGTTCACGGGAGACGTGGACGCGCCGGTCGTGCGCGCGATCGCAGAGGCCCTCGCCCCGCTCATGGGGTGGGATGCGGTGCAGGTGGACGCCGAGATCGCGGATGCCGCCGCGCAGCTGCGCGACGCCCACGGCGTGGAGGTGTCGGAGGGCGTCGAGGTCTGAGCCCCGCCCGGCTCAGCCCTTGCCGAAGAGCTTCTGGATCTCGGCAAGATCCGCTTCGCTCGGCGCCTGCTGAGCGCCTCCCAGGCCGAACCCGCTGCCCGTTCCTTGCTGGGCGGTCGCAAGCCCGGCGTTCTCGGCCGCGCGCTTGGCCGGGTTCCCGGAGCGCGAGCCACCCGAGGACTTGCCCTTCTTGCCGCGCTTGCTCGACGCGCCGGGGCGCCCCATGCCGGGCACCGGTCCCATGCCGGGGATGTTCGGGGTGCCGCCGCGGGCGACGGTCTTCATCATCTTCGCGGCCTGGTCGAAGCGCTGCACGAGCTGGTTGACGTCGGTGACCGTCATGCCGGAGCCCTTGGCGATGCGCAGGCGGCGCGAGCCGTTGAGAACCTTGGGGTTGCGACGCTCCCCCGGAGTCATCGAGCGGATGATCGCCTCGGTGCGGTCGATCTCGCGCTCGTCGAAGTCGTCGAGCTGCTGCTTCATCTGCCCCATGCCCGGGAGCATCCCGAGCATCTTCTTCATCGAGCCCATCTTCTTCATCTGCTGAAGCTGGTCGAGGAAGTCCTCGAGGGTGAAGGCCTCGTTCGCGAGCTTCTCGGCGACCTTCTTGGCCTCTTCCTCGTCGAAGGCCTGCTGGGCCTGCTCGATGAGGGTGAGGATGTCGCCGAGGTCGAGGATGCGACTCGCCATGCGGTCGGGGTGGAAGGGCTCGAGGTCGTCCAGGCCCTCGCCCGTGGAGGCGAAGATGATCGGACGGCCGGTGACGGATGCCACGGAGAGCGCGGCGCCGCCGCGCGCGTCGCCGTCGAGCTTCGAGAGGACGACACCGGTGAAGTCGACGCCGTCCTGGAAGGCCTTGGCCGTGTTGACGGCATCCTGACCGATCATCGCGTCGATGACGAACAGGACCTCGTCCGGGTCGACGGCCTTGCGGATGTCGGCGGCCTGCTTCATGAGCTCGGCGTCGACGCCGAGGCGGCCCGCGGTGTCGATGATGACGACGTCGTGCTGCTGGCGACGCGCGTGCTCGACGCCGTCGCGCGAGACCTTGACCGGGTCACCGACACCGTTGCCGGGCTCCGGGGCGTAGATCGTGGCGCCGGCCTGCTGGGCGACGACCTGCAGCTGGTTCACGGCGTTCGGCCGCTGGAGATCGGCTGCGACGAGAAGCGGGGTGTGGCCGTCCTTCTCGAGCTGCTTGGCGAGCTTTCCGGCGAAGGTCGTCTTACCCGATCCCTGGAGGCCGGCGAGCATGATGACGGTGGGCGGGGTCTTCGCGAACTCGAGGCGGCGCTGCTCGCCGCCGAGGATGCCGATGAGCTCCTCGTTGACGATCTGCACGACCTGCTGCGCCGGGTTCAGCGCCTTGTTGACCTCGTCGCCGAGCGCGCGCTCGCGCACCTTGGCGGTGAAATCCTTGACGACCTGCAGAGCGACGTCGGCGTCGAGGAGCGCGCGACGGATCTCGCGGACGGTGCCGTCGACGTCGGCGGCGGTGAGCTTTCCCTTCGTGCGCAGATTGCGGAAGGTTTCGGTCAGCCGATCGGAGAGCGTGCCAAATGTAGCCATGGTGCTCCCGATTCTACGCGAGCGGAGCCTCCACGCTCAGCGCATGCGAGTGCCGCGCCACGGCAGATCGTGGATCAGCCCCAGCGCGTCGCGCACGAGCGCATCGGGAGACCCCCGACCTGCTCCCTGCTCGGCCCATACCCGCAACGACGACAGCACCGCTGTGGCGTGCGCCGCGCCCAGGATGGCAGCCGGGATCTCGGCGATCCCCGCTCGGCGGGCGGCCTGGGCGACGGCATCCGCCAGGCGAGCGCTGCGCAGGCCGGTGTCGGCGATCAGCTCCTCCTCCAGCCCCATCGCCGTCGCGTTGCGCAGCGCGAGCGCCAGCGGGTCGGGAGCGAAGCCGCGGACCACCTCCAGCAAGATGCCGTGCACGGCGTCGGCATCGGCATCCGGACCGAGCGAGGCGAGCGCGCCGAGCGCGTCGTCGATGCGGGCATCGAGGCCCGACCACAGGACATCGCTCTTCGAGGAGAAGTAGTTGAAGAAGCTCGAGCGGCTCACCCCGGCACGCTGCGTGATGTCGGCGACGGACGTCGCGTCGTACCCCTGCTCGAGGAACAGCTCGCAGGCCGCCTCGGCCAGCGTCTCGCGCGACGACGCGCGGGGACGCCCTGGGCGAGGCTCGTTCTTCACCTCATCACCGTATCGCGCACCCGACCATCACCGACGGGATGTATTGTTAGACGGCATCCAAGAATACGGAAGGTGCTCATGCTCGACATCCTCACCCCGGGTCTCGCGCCGAATCTGGTCCCCTACCTCGACGGCTGGGAACTGCAGCGGCAGGTCCACCACGACGTCGTGACGGGCACAAGGCCCGACACGCTCATCCTTCTCGAACACGAGGCCGTGTACACCGCGGGCAAGCGCACAGAAGATCACGAGCGGCCGCAGGACGGCACCCCGGTCATCGACGTCGACCGCGGTGGCAAGATCACCTGGCACGGTCCTGGGCAGCTCGTCGGCTACCCGATCGTCCGCCTTCCCGAGCCCATGGACGTCGTCGCGCACGTGCGCCGCATCGAACGCGTGCTCATCGACCTGCTCCGGCCTCTCGGCGTCGACGGCTATCAGGTCGAGGGCCGCAGCGGCGTGTGGGTGCGCCGCCCGCTCAGCGAGGACAAGGTCGCGGCCATCGGCGTGCGCGTGCAGAACGGCGTGACCATGCACGGCTTCGCGATCAACTGCGACAACTCGCTCGCCGGCTTCGGCGGCATCATCCCGTGCGGGATCACGGACGCCGGCGTCACCACCGTCAGCGAGGCGACCGGCCGCATCGTCTCGCCCGCCGACATCGTGGATGCCGTGCGCACGGCGTTCTCACGCGAATACGCCGACGCAGCGCACGAGGCGGTCCCCGCATGAGCGCCGCACCCGAGGGACGCAAGCTCCTGCGCCTCGAGGTCCGCAACGCCGAGACCCCGATCGAGCGCAAGCCGGAGTGGATCAGGACCAAGGCGAAGATGGGGCCGGAGTACCAGGCCCTGCACTCGCTCGTGAAGACCGAGGACCTGCACACGGTATGCCAGGAGGCCGGTTGCCCCAACATCTACGAGTGCTGGGAGGACCGCGAGGCCACGTTCCTCATCGGCGGTTCGCAGTGCACCCGCCGGTGCGACTTCTGCCAGATCGACACCGGCAAGCCGGACGCCTACGACACCGATGAGCCCCGCCGCGTCGCCGAGAGCGTGAAGCAGATGGGGCTGCGCTACGCGACCGTGACGAGCGTCGCCCGTGACGACCTGCCCGACACCGGCGCCTGGCTGAACGCCGAGACCGTCCGCCGCATCCACGCCGAGAACCCCAATACCGGGGTCGAGCTGCTCGCCAACGAGCACAACGGCGACCCGGCCTTCCTCGGCCAGATCTTCGACGCACGGCCCGAGGTGTTCGCGCACAACGTCGAGACGGTGCCACGCATCTTCAAGCGCATCCGCCCGGCGTTCCAGTACGAGCGCTCGCTGAACGTCATCACGCAGGGGCACGAAGCCGGACTCATCACGAAGTCGAACCTGATCCTCGGCATGGGCGAGGAGCCCGAAGAGGTCGTCCAGGCGCTGAACGACCTGCATGAGGCCGGATGCGACATCATCACGATCACGCAGTACCTGCGCCCGACACCGCGCCATCTGCCGGTGGCCCGGTGGGTGAAGCCGGCCGAGTTCGTCGAGTTCAAGGAGGAGGCCGAGCGGATCGGGTTCCTCGGCGTGCTCGCGGGGCCTCTGGTGCGCTCGTCGTACCGGGCCGGACGCCTGTGGGCTCAGTCGATGATCTCGAAGGGACGGGACATCCCCCCGCACCTGGCGCACATCGCCGAGGGCGCGGAACTGGGGTTCGCCCAGGCCGTCTGACTTGTCCCGCAGGCATGGTGCTCGTGCCCGCCCTTCGGGCACAATCGGACGAAGCGCGGGTCGCCGCGCTGTCTGGGGGCAGGCATGACTGGGGACGACGAGATCGACGCGAGCATCTTCGCGCTCGCGAACGAGGACGCCGACGCCGCGCAGAAGTGGCTGTCGGACGCCTTCACGGCCCAGCGCGATGACGGGTCGCAGAGCGCGCTGACCGAACAGCAGCACGAGGAGATCCGCGAGGTGCTGAGCCTCGACTGGTGGCAGAGCGTGGTCGCCGACGGCGTCGACGACGGGCACACCGTGCACGGCATCCGGCTCGGCAACCTGCTCCCGCCCGCGGTGCGCGCGGCATCCGCCGTCCCGCTCGGCGGCGTCGTCCTGGCGATGTATCTTCGCAATCTCGTGAACGAGGCGTGGGAGCTCAACTGGGATCACTCGCTGATCCGCGCGGCAGTGAACGCGGCATCCGACGCGGCGGCCGCACTCTCCCCATCCGGCGCGGATGCCGTCGCCTGGGATCTGCTGCGATTCATGAATCACGAGTTCGACGTCGAGGCCGCCCTGCTCACCGGAAACCTCGACGCCGTGATCGCCGTGACGGCGGACGCGATCGAGAGGATCGCACCGGTGCGGCAGGCGGCGCGCGAACTCCCCACCCATCCGGCGCGCGCGGCCCTCATCGCCGAGTCGCGCTCCGAGCACCGCTACTACCGGGCGGTCAACGAGATCGCGATCGCCACCTCGGCCCTCCTCGCCCGCCGAGTGCACGACGTCAGCGCAGACATCGTGCGCATCAGCGAACTCATCGATGACGGCGGCTTCCGCCCGATCGATGCGAGCGAGCTCCGCGGTCACCTCGCCTCCCTCCAGACCGTCGCCGCTGCGGCGGAGCGCCCCTGGCTGCACATCGACGAGGGTCGCGTGCGCATCGTCTACGGGTTCGGGGTCATGCAGCACGGATCCGAGGACATGACCGCAGACGTCGACGGCGTCCGAGAGCTCGTGGCTTCGCAGCGCCAGGAGGCCCGCCTGGGGCCGCTGCGGGTGACGAAGGTGCTGCGGCGGCTGACCCTCAGCGATGTCTGGCAGGGCTCGGACAGCCTCGGCCGGCGCTACCGGGGCTCGACCTTCCAGCTGGAGGACCTTCTGCTCGACGGACACGCGGCGGGACCCGGCGGGCTCCGGATCCGCACCCAGGTGCAGTTGTCGGAGCTCGGCAACCACACCGTCCTGTTCGACATCGATCTGGAGGATGCCGCGGCGTTCGACGTCGCGCAGATCGTCAACCTCGCGACGCCGGTGTACGGCGACCTGACCGAGATTCCCGGGGTGCTGCATCTGCATCCGCGCTCGGATCCGCGCGCCCGGCTGTCGCGGCTGGCCGACGTCGTGGCCGCGATCCTCGACGACCTGCGCTCGCTGCTGCGGCGCGCCCGTGACGATCGCGCGAACGCGCGCGGAAAGTCAGCCTACGCCGACCCGATCTCCGCCCGCGCCGGTTCGTTCGGCGTCCTCGTGACCGTCGAACGCGCCTCGAGCGACGAACGGGGCCTGCGCACACCGCTCGCCTCCGCGCGCGAGATCAGCGGCCTGTGGGGAGCGCAGCCGTTGCTGCATCCTCTGCCCGCGGGGGCATCCGGCGTCGCCGACTGGACCATGTACGATGTGGCCGGAGCGAACCCGTTCGAGCTGCTGCACCTCAACGACGAACTGCTCGCCGCGAACTCCAACGTCACCCTCCTCGCGAGCTTCCGCTCCCCCGACTACGCCGTCAGCGAGATCGAGAGCTTCATCACCTTCGCGCACAGCATGCACGGCATGTACCAGGCCTGGCAGAGCAAGGTCCGCGAGCATGCCGAGAGCATCTCGGGGCTCCTGACCGAGGTCGAGCGCCTCCTCGGCGCAACCGACGCCGCAAGCGCCGACGACGACCAGGACCAGCAGAAGCAGGCCATCGACGATCTCGGCGACCTCGTGCGGGTCATCGAACGCGCCGAGCTGGAACTGCAGTCCTTCGTCCAGTCCAAGCAGGCGATCATGCTGTTCGTGGAGTCGCCGGCGATCGTGTCGTCGCCGGCGCTGCGTGTCGACCTCGACACGGTGCTCCGATCGAACCGTTACGACCTGCTCCGCGAGGGATTCGAGCGAGCCGTGCGCGACGTGCTCGGCTCGCGCCTGCAACCGCTGCTGGACGTCTGCCACCGCAGAATAGAGCGGATCCTCGACGCTCGACAGGCCGAGCGGGAACGCACCACGGAGCGCGTCGAGCGGGTCCTCGGCGTGATCCTCGCGGTGATCGGAGTGTCGGGGCTCGTCTCCGTGCTGCAGGCCGGGTTCGGACTGCAGGGCGACATCACCTGGTGGTTCCTCATCATCATCCTCGCGGTGGCCATTGGCAGTGGTGCTCTCATGGTCGTGCTGTCCCTGCAACGGCGCGGACCACGTCGATCTCAGGGTGCACGGCGGAGCGCGACACGATGATCGCCTATGACCCGGCGCCCTCCGTCGATGCCCTGCGCAGTGCGCACCGCGATCTGTTGACGCCGTCCTTCCGGCCGGGGGAGCTCCTGTCAGAAGACGCCTTCCTGGCCCAGTTCCCCGGGCACGCGGAGGCACTGCTCGCACGGGACGACGAGGGGCGGTTGCGGGGAATCGCCGTCGTCGAGCACTTCTCCGACCTCGTCCTGCTGCAGTACCTCGTCGCGTCTCCGGCTGCCAGAGGCAGGGGTGTCGGGTCAGGCCTGCTCGAAGCCGTGCTGTCCGATCCGGCACCGGGATCCGGGCTGATGCTGGCAGAGTTCGACCGACCCGACGCGCACGCGCCTCATCCGCTGCACGGCGATCCTGCTGCGCGGCTCCGGTTCTACGCCCGCTTCGGCGCGCTGGCGCTGGACCTGCCGTACTTCCAACCGGCTTTGTCGGCCGCGACGCCGCGGCAGCACGGGATGCTGCTCGCCGCCTTCGACCGCGACGGCACGATCGCAGCGCGTGGACGGCTGGACGCCGCGCTGACCCGTGCGGTGGGCGGCTACCTCGAGGAGATCCTCGACGGTGCGGACGACCCGGATGCCCGGCGCCTCCGCGACGCCGCGGCCGTCGACGGCGGCATCCGCGCTCTGGCTCTGGACCGCTACGCCGCGATCGCGCGCTCGCCGCTCTGAATGCCCGTCCGGACGATCAGTCGGCGCTCATGACGGACTGGACGGAGCCGTCGGATGCGAGGTTCACGAGCAGCACCTCGTCCGTGTCGTCGGCGTCGAGGGCGTACTCGAGCACGGCGAACGGCTCGGTGCCGCCGTGCTCATCGGCGAGGATCGTCATACTCATGAGGCGCAACGACCGGATGATGTCGACCGCGTCGTCACCGCTGACGTCGATCAGCATGTCGGGCAGGTCCTCACCGAACGCCTCCTGCTGCTGCAGGATGAACTCGGTCACCTCGCTCGTGCGATCGTCGACCTCCGCGAGCATGCCGCGTCGTGCCGCGGCATCCACGTTCTCCAGGCCTGAGATGAGCGCCGCGGCGATGTCGAGGGCGTCGGGCGAGATGTCGTCCTGATCGGGCGCGGTCAGGTCGACCGTGACCGTCTGGTCTCCGAGATCGACCGTCTCGCTCCAGAAGATCGAGCCGTCCGGCCCCGACGACAGGAGCCCGAAGTAGTCGTGTTCGATCGCCATAACGCTATGAAACCAGTCCGATCACTGCCCGACAAGGGATGCCACGAACACGTGCGGAGTGAATCCGGTGAGGTCGTCGATCCCCTCGCCCTGACCGAGGAGTTTCACCGGGATGCCGGTGCGCTCCTGCACCGCGAGGACGAAGCCTCCCTTGGCCGAACCGTCCAGCTTCGTGATCACGAGGCCCGTCACGCCGGCATGCTGCAGGAACGCCTCGGCCTGCATCACGCCGTTCTGCCCGGTGGTCGCATCCAGTACCAGCAGCACCTCGCTGATCGGCGCCTGCTTCTCGATGACACGGCGGATCTTGGACAGCTCGTCCATCAGACCGCCCTTGGTGTGCAGGCGCCCCGCGGTGTCGATGATCGCGATCTCGATGCCCTCGCGTTGCGCGAACTCGATCGTCTGATAGGCGACGGATGCCGGATCCTGACCTTCCTGCTGAGGTCGGATGATCGCCGCTCCCCCGCGCTGGGCCCAGGTGGCGAGCTGGTCGACGGCGGCGGCCCGGAACGTGTCCGCCGCACCGACGACGACGCTGCGCTGATAGCCGCGCAGGAACTTCGTGAACTTGCCGATCGTCGTGGTCTTGCCCACGCCGTTGACGCCGACGACGAGCACCACCGCCGGACGCTCGGTGAGCTTGAGAGTCGTGTCGAACTTCGCGAAGTGCTCTTCGAGCGTCTCGCGCAGCATCCGCTGAAGATCCTTCGGGTCCGTCGTGCGGTAGCGCTCGACCTTGTCGCGCAGCTCGTCGACGATCCGCTCCGTGATGTCGGGACCGAAGTCGGCCGTGATCAGCGCGGTCTCGAGGTCCTCCCACGTCGTCTCATCGATCGTGGGCTTGACGAACATGCCGCGCAGTGCGCGGCCGAGGGACCAGGACTTCTCCGCCATGACACCAGCCTATGCGGTTAGGCCCTGTGCAGTTGCGGCGGACGCCGGATGCTCAGCTCGCGGCGGCGGCCCGGTCGCCGACACGCTGGCCGACCACGGCCGAGACGCCGTCCTGACGCATCGAGACGCCGTACAGGGCGTCGGCGATCTCCATCGTGCGCTTCTGGTGCGTGATGACCAGCAGCTGCGAGCTCTCCCGGAGCTGCTCGAACACGCTCAACAGTCGCCCGAGGTTCGCGTCGTCGAGTGCGGCCTCGACCTCGTCGAGGATGTAGAACGGACTCGGCCTGGCCTTGAAGATCGCCACCAGGAGAGCCACGGCGGCAAGTGACCGTTCGCCGCCCGAGAGCAGCGAAAGGCGCTCGATCTTCTTGCCGACCGGCCTGACCGCAACCTCGATTCCCGTCGTGAGCATATTGTCGGGATCGGTGAGCGAGATGCTGCCCGATCCGCCGGGGAACAGCAGCGGGAACACCTCGCCGAACGCCTGCTTGGTGTCTTCGAACGCGCTCGCGAAGATCGTCTGCATGCGCTCGTCGAGGTCGGCGATGATCGTGAGCAGATCCTGGCGCGTCTGGGTCAGATCGGCGAGCTGCTCGGTCAGGAAGGCGTGACGCTGTTCGAGCGCGGCGAACTCCTCGAGGGCGAGCGGGTTGACCCGTCCGAGCTGCGTGAGCTTGCGCTCGGCCTCGGCGAGCCTGCGCTCCTGCATGCGACGGTCGTACGGGATCGCGGTGGCATCGACACCGTCGATCGCCTCGGCATCCGGCTCGGCCAGCGGGTCCCGGGGAACGAGCTCGTCCGGCCCATATTCCGCAATGAGAATATCTTCGTCGAGAGCCAGCTCGGATGCCACGCGCTCGAGCAGACTCGTCAGGTGCAGCTTCTTCTCGTGGATCTGCAGCTCGAGCCCGTGGACGCTCTCGGTCAGTCCCGCGAGCCGCTCGCGCAACGAGGTCTCCTGCGCCCGCAGCGCGGTGAGCTCCTCGTTCTGCGCCGACCTCGCGCTCTCCGCCTCGGTGAGCGCGACACGCGCCTCGGTCACCGACCGGTCCAGCGAATCGAGGATGCGCGGCAGTTCGGCTGCGACGCCGGATGCCGCTTCGCGCTGCGCCCGCCGGACCACCGCACGGCGTGCCGCCTCGGCCGCCGCATCGCGTTCCTGCTCACGCTGACGTTCCAGGCCGGCGACGCGCGCCTGCGCCGCACGGATCCGCTCGCGAAGCGTCTCGATCTCGAGCCGGGCACGCACCTCGCCCTCGCGCGCCGTCTCGAGCGCCTCGAGGAGTCCGTCGCGCGCCGATGCGTCCAGCACAGGACGCGGAGTGGCCTCGGCCTGCTCGAGCTCGGTCTTCGCAGCGGTCGCCGCAGTCTCGGCATCCGCGACAGCGGCCTGCGCCTGGGCGAGGCCGGACTCGAGGCGTTCGCACTCGGCCACAGCGGACTCATGCCGGACGGTCACCCGGTTCACCTGCTCCGCGTGGGTCGCCAGCGCCGCATCGTGCTCGCGGAGCGCACGCAGTGCCTCCCTCGCGTGGCGGCGCGTCGTCTCGACGCGTTCGGCCGACTCCTCGCGCGCCTCGCGCAGCGAGTCGACGATCACGCGGACCTCGGCCAGCCGTTCCTGTGCGGCATCGCGCTCGGCCGTGAGTTCCAGACGGGAGCGCTCGCCTCCGGCCCCGGTGCGCAGCGTCTGAGCCGTGATCACGTCGCCGCCCGTCGTGACGATCGTGGCAGAGGTCTCGCCGAGGGCGTCGAGTGCAGCACGCGCACGCCGCGCGGCATCGAGGTCCTCGGCGACGAGCACGTGAGCGAGGATGCCGAGCACGCCGTCGGGCGCGGTGACGACGGCGTGCGCCGGCGTCGCTCCGGCGACCTCGGGCAGCGCGGCGGCACCGCGCAGGGCGTCGGCGATCACGAAGTCGACGACTCCGCGGTTCTGTTCGGAGGACGACACGGCCAGCCGATAGGCGGCGTCGGCGTCGTCGACCAGCACGCCCTCGGCGAGGGGGCCGAGGACCGCGGCGATCGCCGCTTCGTACCCTGCAGTGACCTGCACGGCGTCGCCGACGAGGCCGCGGACGCCGGTCGCTCCGGACTTCACGACCTCTGCCGCCCCGCCCGACAGCGAGAGCGCACTCGACAGCGCCGACGCCTTCGCCGTCAGCGATTCGGCCTCGCGCTCGGCGGAGTGCAGACGCTCGCGCAGCGCCTCGAGGTCGGTCTCAGCGGTCGTCGCGTCGCGCTGGGCCGTCTCGTATGCGGCGGCGTGCTCGGCCGCGCTGCCCTCGGGAGCTGCAGCATGCTCGAACTGCTCGAGCGCTTCCGCGGCCTCGCGGCGACGCTCGTGCGCGGCCTCGAGCGCATTCTCCTGCCGGAGCACCGCGCCGCGGACGGCAGCGAGGGCGGATGCCGTGGCATCCGCGGTTCCGCGCAACGCCGTCAGGCGCATGTCGTGCTCCGAGACGAGAGCGCTCTGCTCGGCGATGTCGACGTCGAGGGTGTCGAGCTCGGCACGGGCGTTCACGACCTCGCGGCTGGCGGCCGACGCCGCATCCTGCGCATCGCCCAGCCCCGCCGAGACCTGCGCGATCTCGTCCTTCGCGTCGTCGATCGTGACCTGCGTCACCGTGACCGAGGCGACGGCCGCGTCGTCCTCCTCGGAGCCGAGCAGTGCGAGCCGCTGATTGGCCAGGGTGTACAGCGAGCGCATCCGCTCCTGCACCTGCTCGAGACCGAAGGCGACCCGCCGTGCCTCGTCGACCGCCGCCGAGTTCTGGTCGGCTTCGAGCTTCGCGATGCCGGCGCGCACCGTGTCGGCCTGCTCCGTGAGGACGAGTCGCTCGGTGTGACGCTCCTGTTCGGTGCGGGCGTGGTCGGCCAGCGAGGTCCGCAGCGCGACGACGTCGTCGGCGAAGATCCGAGCCTTGGCGTCGCGCACCACCGCGGCGATGGTCTGCGCCTCGCGCGCGATCTCGGCCTGTCGACCCAGCGGCTTCAGCTGACGACGGATCTCCCCGGCCAGATCGCTCAGTCGCGTGAGGTTCGCCTCCATCGCGTCGAGCTTGCGCAGGGTCTTCTCCTTGCGCCTGCGGTGCTTGAGGATGCCGGCGGCTTCCTCGATGAATCCGCGCCGGTCCTCGGGCGAAGCCTGCAGCACCGTGTCGAGGCGGCCCTGACCGACGATGACGTGCATCTCGCGGCCCAGGCCCGAGTCGCTGAGCAGCTCCTGAACGTCGAGCAGTCGACAGCTCGATCCGTTGATCGCGTACTCGCTCGACCCGTTGCGGAACAGCGTCCGGCTGATCGTCACCTCGGCGAACTCGATCGGCAGCGCGCCATCGCTGTTGTCGATCGTGAGCTGCACCTCGGCACGACCGAGCGGCCCGCGGGTCGAGGTGCCCGCGAAGATGACGTCCTCCATCTTCCCGCCACGCAGCGTCTTGGCTCCCTGCTCGCCCATGACCCAGGCGAGCGCATCGACGACGTTCGACTTGCCGGAGCCGTTGGGGCCGACGATGCACGTGACACCGGGCTCGAAGACGAACGATGTCGGTTGGGCGAACGACTTGAAGCCCTTGAGAGTCAGGCTCTTCAGATGCACGGGCGCACCGCCCCACGGGTGAGAAGACGGCCTGCAAGAATCACGCCGTAACGCTATCGGAATCCCGCGGATTCTCCGGCATCCCGCGCGGCGGTCGTGCGTATCGCCACGCGGGCCGACACGCCGGTGGCTGAGAAAATGCTTGACGTCCCGCGGCGGCAGGTACTAGCTTTGCAACCCGGATCGCTCACGAAAGGAGGACGCTCATGATTACCGCAATCACCACACCGGCCATCGCAGGCTTCGATACTGCGCGCGCTGCCGGCAATGCGTCCTCGGCTTTCGGCGTCCGTCGTAGCGCGCTCGCATAGAACCGCAGCCTGAGATCCCCGCCCTTTCGGCCTGATCTCCGCCGGTTCCCGCCGCTTCCACGCATCGGTCGACCTGTTCGACCTCTGCATCCAGGGCCGTCTCGCCTTCGCGACCGCCGCCCGCGCCCCGGCTTCACCGGGCTCAGCGCAATCAACCCTCCGCGAAATCGACAAGAAACGAGCACTCTCGTGAGTACTGAAACGCTGCTGCGCAGCACCACCCATCCACCCTGTCCCGAGGACCAGGAGGTCCTCGAACTGACCGTTCCGAGCGACCGGAACGACCTGGCTCTCACCGACCGGCTGTCGCTGCGTCTCGGTCTCTGGCTCCTGCTGCGCACACAGCGTTCGGGCCGGAGCCGGCACACGATGAGCCGGGAGGAAGCCGTACGCCTGCTCGATGCACGGCGCAGCGCCCGTGACGAGCGCTTCACCGAGCGCGAGATGCTGGCGATGCTCACCCACGATATGCAGCGGCACATGCTGTGATCCGCGAGGAGTCCATGATGAGCATTCGGCTGAGCGAGACCGCAGCGCTGCATCCGCTCGTGCTTCCGGCACGGGCGGATGCAGCGCCCACCGAAACGATCCGCGCGTACGCCGACGTGCGCAACCGGTCCATCCGAGATGTGACCGGTCGCCCGGACGACGACGTCGTACCGGAATCGCTGCTGCCCATGCTGCGATCCAACCCCGAGTACACGCGCACCCAGTGGTACGTGACCGAGGGCGATGAGATGGTCGGGGTCGCGACGCTGAACATCATGGCCGACTCGGGCGGCACCACCGCCATCACGATCATCAGCCTGCTGCACAGTGCGTGGGGGCGAGGCCTCGGATCCTCCGTGCTTCCGCACCTCGAGAGCGCGGCGAGGGATGCCGGTGTCAGCCGACTGCTCGCCTGGGTCGAGCATCCTTCCTCCGACGCCGAGCCGCTGCCATCGCCGACAGGCTTCGGCGCGATCCCGTGCGATCATCACGCGCGCTTCCTGCTCCGGCACGGATACTCGCTCGAGCAGGTCGAGCGGGTGAGCATGCTCCGCTGGTCGGACGCTGCGCAGGGCCGCATCCGCGGCGCCCGAGCAGTCGCCGAGCAGGCGGCTGACGGATACCGCGTCGTGCAGTGGATGCTGCCGACACCGCCCGAGCACGTCGCCGGGTACGCCTGGATGAAGGAGCACATGTCGACGGATGTGCCCGACGCCGACCTCGGCATGCCGGCGGAGAAGTGGGACGCCGACCGCGTCGCCCGGCATGACGACCGGTATGCCCAGCGCGGGATCAGTGTGCTCGTGACGGCTGCCGAGCACATCGCGAGCGGTGAGCTGTGCGCCTACAACGAGCTCGCGATCGACGCCGACACCTCGGTCGTCTCGCACCAGGAGGACACCCTGGTGCTCGCATCGCACCGCGGTCACCGACTGGGCATGCTCGTGAAGACCGCGGGTCTCATGACCTGGCAGACGGCATACCCGGACTCCCCCGGCGTCATCACGTACAACGCCGAAGAGAACCGGCCGATGCTCGACATCAACGAGGCCATCGGATTCGCGCCCGTCTCGTACGTGGGCGCCTGGAAGAAGGAACTGACATGAGCGATGCGACCATCACCGACCTGGTGATTCCGTCCCGCGCCGACGCGGAGGACGGTGCGGACTTCCGTGCCATGGTCGAGCTGGGCAACCGCGCCGCGGAGATCGACGCGGGCATCGACGACCTCAGCGACACCGCGGAACAGGTGCTGCCGAACTGGCTCGACCAGACCGACCGGCTCCGTCGCGGTTTCGTCGCGCGGGAGAACGGAGAGGTGCTCGGAGTCGCCATGATCACGACCGCGACGGCGGAGGGCACGACCTCCGCCGAGCTCGAGTTCATGCTGCTCCCGCCGCAAGCGCAGGGCGGCGTCGGTCAGGCGCTGCTCGAGCGCCTCGAGCAGGCGGCCCGCGAGATCGGGCGCACGGCGCTGATGACGTGGACGCTGCATCCCGCGACGCCCGCGGGCGAGCGGCTGCTGAAGCCGGCGACCGGTTGGGGCGAGGTGTCGCCGACCGCGCTGAGCGACCTGCTGGCAGCCAACGGCTATCTGCTGGAGCAGGTGGAACGCAACAGCATCCTCCCCCTGGAGACGCCGCTCGATGCCGTCGAGGTCCGCCTCGCCGAGGCGACCGCATTCGCAGGTCCCGACTATCGAGTGGTCACGTGGACCCTGCCGACACCGGCTCATCTGCGTGCCGGCTACGGCAGCGTGATCGCGCGGATGGCCACGGACGTCCCCAGCGGCGATCTCCAGATCGACGAGGAGATCTGGGACGAGGGTCGCGTCGCCAGGCGCGATGCGAAGTTCCTCGCCGGCGGCCACACGGTCTCGGTCGCCGCGGTGATCCACGAGTCGAGCGGCGACATGGTCGCCTTCAACGAGCTCGTCATCGGCACCGACCCGGCCGGCGTCACGCACCAGTGGGGAACGCTCGTCACGAAGGAGCACCGTGGCAAGCGCCTGGGCACGATCGTGAAGTGCGCGAACCTGCTGCGCTGGCGGGACGTCGCTCCGCACTCGCCGAAGATCTCCACGTTCAACGCCGAGGAGAACCGGCCGATGCTCGACATCAACGAGGCGATCGGCTTCGTCCCGGCGTCCTACGCCGGCGCGTGGCAGAAGCGTCTGAGCTGAGCCGCCGGGCGGCCGGCCGGCCGAACATCATCCTCGAGGTGTATGTCCGGCCGGCCATCTGCGTCGGCAGGTTGACGACGCGGATGCCGCCGGCGCGAAATCGTGGAGAGCATGAGCACTCCCGTCATCGAAGCCCAATCCCTGACCAAGACCTTCGGCGCCACCACGGCTCTCGCAGGCGTCGATCTGACCGTCCAGCGCGGCGAGTCGGTCGCGATCATGGGCGCCTCCGGGTCAGGCAAGACCACGCTGCTGCACGTGCTCGCCGGGATCACGGCACCGGACTCCGGCAGCGTTCGATTCACCCCCGCCGCCGGTGCACCGATCGAGGTGTCGCTGCTGGGCGAACGCGACCGATCGCGTCTGCGCAGGGAGTCCTTCGGTTTCGTATTCCAGCAGGGCCTCCTCATCCCCGAGCTCACCGCGATCGAGAACGTCGCTCTCGCCATGATGATCAACGGCGCACCGCGTCGCGCCGCGATCGAGCATTCGGCGGGCTGGATGGCCTCGCTCGGCCTCGCCGGCTTCGAGGACCGACGCATCGGCGAACTGTCCGGGGGCCAGGCGCAGCGGGTCGCGATCGCGCGCGCTCAGGTGACCGGCGCAGAGGTCGTCTTCGCCGACGAACCCACCGGCGCACTCGATTCGCACACCTCCGCAGACGTCATGGATGCACTGCTCTGGTCGACCACCGGGCAGGGACGCACGCTGATCGTCGTGACGCACGATGCGGAAGTCGCAGCACGCTGTTCGCGCACCGTGCGCGTTCGCGACGGCCGCATCGCCACGGCCGAGGTGCAGGCATGAACGCCAAAGTCCTCGCTCTGCTTCTGCGACCCGGCCGAGGTCAGGGCGGTGTCATAGCGCTCCCCGCCGTCGCGTTCGCCCTGGTCACCTCGCTCGTGCTCATCGTCGTCGGCGGAGCGCAGGCGTTCTGGTCGTGGACGGACCCCGATGCCGGTCTCTATCAGGCACTGGCCGCGATCGCGCTCGTGCTGCTCGTCGTCCCGCTCGTCGGTCTCGGCGGTGCTGCGGCCCGGCTCTCCGCTCGTCGGCGCGACGAGCGGCTCTCGACCCTGCGTCTGCTGGGCGTCTCCCCCGCCGGCGTCGTCGGCGCGACGGTGGTCGAATCGACCCTGGTCGCGGCGGCCGGTGCAGCGGCCGGAGTCGTCGGGTATCTCGCGGCGGTGCCATTGATCGGCCTGATCCCGTTCCGCGGCGAGGCGCTCGGCGCCGGTGCCGTCCTGCTCTCCCCGCTCGCGATCACGACCATCGTCGCCGGAGTGATCGCATTGGCCGGCGTGAGCGCCGCGATCGGGCTGCGGCTGGTTGTGATCTCCCCTCTGAGCGTGCGGACCCGAGCTGCCGCGCCCCGTGTGCACTGGCTGCGCGGTGTCCTCGCGGTCGTCGTGCTCGTCACCGCGTTCATGACGATGCAGCTCTTTCCCGGCACAACCGGCCTGATGATCACGATCATCGTCGTTGCCGGCATGTTCGCGGCGGCTCTCGCCGTGCTGAACCTCGTCGGTCCGTGGGCGCTGAAGGTCCATGCGAACCGGACGCTGCGGCGCGCCGAATCAGCATCGCGACTCCTGGCCGCCAGGCTCGTGCTCGAATCGCCGAAGGCCGCCTGGCGCCAGGTGAGCGGCGTTGCGATGGCGAGCTTCATGGCCGTGTTCGCGGGAACCGGCGTCGCTCTGGTCGACACCATGGGCGGGCCGCAGGCCGGCGTCGAAGCCTTTCTGGGGGCCGACATCCGGACCGGCCTGATCATCACGCTGATCGCGTCGTTCCTCATGGTCGCGGTCTCGGTCGGTGTGAATCAGGCATCCGGCATCCTCGACCAACGCGAGCTGCACGGGAGTCTGCACTTCCTCGGCGTGCCGATGGCGACGGTCGATGCCGCGCGGACGCGCGCTGTGATGGCGCCGCTCCTGCTCACGGCGATAGGCTCCGCACTGTGCGCTGCGGTGCTCGTCTTCCCGCTGATCGGGATCGCCCTGATCGTCCAACCCGTCTCGATCCTCACGATCGTCGCCGTGCTCGCGGCAGGGGTCGGGATCGTCTGGGTGAGCACGCGGATCACCCGCCCGCTGCTGGGTCGCGCGTTCGGATCCGTGTGACCCGGCGGAGGCTTCCGCTCCCGCACGGCGTTTCCGACTAATCTGGGCCGTTGGCGTCCGAACGATGAGATCCCATCGGTCGTCGATGAAAGGACACCATGACCGCGCCCGCAGCACTCCCCGACGACTTCGAACGACGACTGCGCACGGCATCCGTCGATGAGCTCAAGGCGGTGTTCGAGACCCTCCCCGTCGATGCACGCGACGCAGCCACCGGTTGCACGGCCATCGGGTTCGCCGAATGCCCTGACGAACTGATCACGTGGTTGGCGGGGCGCGGACTCGACATGAACGCGACAGATCAGAACGGTGCCACCGCGCTGTGGATGCGGGTCCTGTGGGGCGAGCCGGAGCAGATCCCCCTGCTCGTGTCGCTCGGCGCGGATGTCGAGCTCGCGAATGAGAGTGACATCAGGCCCCTCGAAGGCGCCGTCATGGGCTTCGACGCGGACACCGTGCGCGTGCTGCTGGCCAATGGCGCCAGGGTCGACATCGGTGCCGGAACGGAGGACGGCACGGTGCTGCAGCTCGCGCTCGACAGCGCCGACCACGAAGTCATCCCGCAGATGCTCGACATCGCCGTCCAGCTTCTGGATGCCGGCGACGAGGTCACCACCGCGATGCAGGGCGAGGTCACGCGCCTCGGCAAGGAGTTCGAGCGCGTGCGCGAGCACTACGAACCGGAATATCTCGACGAGACGGTCGCATCGCTCACGCATCTGTACGCGGTGTTCGGCGTCGAACCCGTCCCTCCGCACGTGACGCACGACGGCGTCTCGCCGATCGTCGTACCGCGAGGCACCCGTCAGGAGCAGTACGACGCACTGTGGGATCTGCTCGTACCGGCGGCCGGCATCGCCGCGAGTACGCAGGGCGAGGTCATCAGGATCGTCGCCGAAGTGGAGACGGCGCTGATGGGTGACGACGACGAAGAGGACGGGTGGGGCCGCGATCACAAGAAGATGCTGGCCGCACTGCCCAAGTATTTCGAGTCCGGCATCGCGTTGTCACGCACCGATCTTGCGGACCTGAAGGTGCTGGCCAAGCGGCTTCGACCCGATCAGGCCGCCGACGAGGATCTGGAACGCCTGCGTGAGCTCGCCGTCACCTGGGTCGACCAGAACATCACGCCGATTCCGGTCGGGAAGGTGCGTTACCGCGGCTGACCGTCAAGTCGGGGTCACGCCGAGCGGTGCCGCTGGCACCGCGGGCAGTAGTGCGAACTGCGATTCATGAACGCTTCGCGACGGATCTCTCCGCCGCACCGCGGGCACGGCTTGCCGCCCCGGCCATAGGCGTTGAGCGAGTGCGCGAAGTACCCCGCCTGCCCGTTGACGTTCACGTACTGGGCGTCGAAGCTCGTTCCGCCTTCGGCCAAGGCCTTCTCGAGCACGAGACGGACCTCGCCGAGGAGCCGTCGCACGGCCTGCGCCGACAGCGCCGTGCCAGGCGTCTCGGGGTGGATGCGTGCCGCCCACAGCGACTCGTCGGCGTAGATGTTGCCGATGCCGCTGACGATCGTCTGATCGAGGAGGATGCGCTTGATCGCGCTCGATCGGCGGCGGACGGCGTCGATGAACGCTGCATCGTCGAAGGCTGCATCCAACGGGTCGCGCGCGATGTGCAGCACCTGCGTCGGAGTGAGTCCCAGCCCGTCGTGAACCAGGGCGTCGACGGCGAGCGAGCCGAACGTGCGCTGGTCGGCGAAGACGACGGCGAGATCGCCGTGCTGCGGATGACGCACACCCAGCCGGATGCGCTCGTGCCTCTCCTGCGGCGCATCCGGGGTGCGCAGCAGCAGCTGGCCGCTCATCCCGAGGTGAGCGGTGAGCGCATCGGTCCCGCCCGACAGCGGCAACCACAGGAACTTGCCCCGACGCGACGCCGCCGTGACCCGTGAGCCCTCGAGGCGTCCGGCGAAATCGGCTGCGCCGGCGGGATGCCGCGTGAGCGCACGCTCGTCGAGCACGGCGACGCCGGTGATCTCGGCGCCGATGACAGCAGGCGCAAGACCGAGGCGGACGACCTCGACTTCCGGAAGTTCAGGCACGGGACAGCTCAGGCACGTTCGCTGAGCACGCGCCACACGGCGAGGGCGCCGGCCATCTCGGCGGTCTTCTTGCTCGTGCCGTCGCCGCTCATGGTGACACCGCCGACCGTGACCGTGGCCGTGAAGCGCCGATCGTGATCGGGCCCTGACGCCGAGATCTCGTACACGGGCGCTGCGGCGCCCAGGCGCGCGGCGAGCTCCTGCAGGCTCGTCTTCGGGTCCATCGCCGCGCCGTATCTCTCGGGGTCGGCGAGCAGCGGTTGGGTCAGACGCAGAACGAGGGCTGTGGCCTCATCGGGGCCGGCCGACAGGTAGGTCGCGCCGAAGACCGCCTCCATCGTGTCCGCGAGGATCGAATCCTTGTCGCGGCCACCGGTCTGCTCCTCACCGCGACCGAGCAGCAGGTGCTCGCCGAGTCCGATCCCGCGAGCGACTTCGGCCAACGCCACGGTGGAGACGACGCTGGCGCGCCGCTTGGCGAGCTGCCCCTCGTCGAGGTCGGGGTTGGTGGTGAAGAGCATCACCGTCACGGCCTGCCCGAGCACGGAGTCGCCGAGGAACTCGAGGCGCTCGTTGTGCGGGATGCCGCCGTGCTCGTACGCGTAGGAGCGGTGGGTCAGCGCCAACGCAAGCAGCTCAGGGTCGATATCGACCCTGAGCTTGGCTGCGAGCGACGCCGTCCCTCCGGGGACGTCTGTCACGATCGTGAGACCGTGCTCAGATGTCGGCGACCTTGCGGCCCTTGTACTCGAGGAACAGCTCGGTGCCCTGCGAGTCGGTGACGACCTTCGCCTGGTGCGGACGGCTGTAGACGACCTTGCCGTTCTCGACGGTCTTGACGAGCGCGGTGGGCTCGGCCTTCCAGTTCGCGCGACGCGAACGGGTGTTGGAACGGGAAACCTTGCGCTTCGGGGGGTTACCAGCCATGGCTAACTCTCTTCTGTGTTCTCGGGATCGCGGCTCTGTGCCGCACTCCCCTGGTCTGTGATCTGTCGGAGCGCGCTCCATCGAGGATCGATGGGCGCCTCTTCCTCTGCCCTGGTGCCTTCTGTCCGCCGCTCACCCGTGATCGGGTCGAGCCCGGGGCAATCCGGCTGACACACCGGCTGAAACGGAAGCGCCAAAACTGTCGCCTCCCTGACCAGAGTTTCAAGATCCACGTGGTCGTCTTGAACCTCGAAGTCAGTTTCTTCCTCTCCAGGATACGCGAAAAGCTCCTGGAACTCGACTTCGACAGGCTCGGAGATGTCGGTGAGGCATCTTCCGCAGACGCCGACGTACTCGGCATCCACCGATCCCGACACGAGAATGCCCTCGTGCACCGACTCGACGCGCACGTCGAGATCGAGTTCGGAGCCCGCCGGATACGAGACGATCCCCTCGCCCCACTGGTCGGCGAGGGTCACGGAGAAACGATGCTCGCGCATCTCGCCCGGATGCCGTGCGATGTCGCGGACGGGCACCACGAAGGGGCCGTTGAGTCGAGTCTTCACAAGTCAATCGTACCGGCGGACGCGCCGGGAGGCGCAGTGTCAGAGGTCGCGGGCGCCCGTGTCGAGGAAGGCGGCGACCGCCGGTGGGACGAACGGCGACACGTCGCCCCCGAGACCGGCGACCTGGCGGACGAGCGAGCTGGACACCATCGCATGCGAAGGATCGGGCAGGAGGAAGACGGTCTCGATGTCGGCGAGGTGCCTGTTGACGATCGCCATGGGCGACTCGTACGCGACATCGATCTGCGAGCGGATGCCCTTGACGAGCACGCCGGCGTCGACATCGCGTGCGTAATCGACGAGCAGACCCATGCTCCAGGAACCGACGATCACGTTGCCCTCGATGCCGTCCTCGTGGATCGACTGCTCCAGCAGCGACAGCCGCTGCGCGATCGGCAGCATCGCCTCCTTGCCCGGGTTGTGCACGACGAGCACGTGCAGCTCGTCGTACAGCCGAGCGGCACGACGGATCACGTCGAGGTGTCCGAGAGTCGGCGGGTCGAACGATCCTGGGACGACGGCGATCCTGCTGCTCACTTCGACTCACTCCGTTCGCTCGGTACGAGAACGCTTTTCACCCTATTGCACGCGATCCGCTAGTTCTTCGCGAGCGCTGCACGATCCTCTTCGCTGACTCGTCTGGCGATGACGTCCCGGAGTCCTGGATGCTTCGCGAGGGTCGGATCCTCGTCGAGGATGCCCTCGGCGAGCTCGCGCGCACGCGCGATCAGCTTCGAGTCCTTGACGACTCTCAGCAGCCGCAGCGACGAGCGTGCACCGGACTGCGTCGCTCCCAGCACATCGCCCTCGCCGCGCAGCTCGAGATCGACCTCGGCGAGGGCGAAGCCGTCGAGCGTCGCCGCGACCGCATCCACGCGCTCCCGGGCCAGCGAACCCTCCTCCGCTTCCGTGACGAGCAGGCAGAGCCCTGGCACCGAGCCTCGACCGACACGGCCGCGGAGCTGATGCAGCTGCGAGACGCCGAAGCGATCGGCGTCCAGCACGATCATCGTCGACGCGTTGGGCACGTCGACACCGACCTCGATGACGGTCGTCGCGATGAGCACGTCGATGTCACCGCGGGCGAACGCCTGCATCACGGCGTCCTTCTCATCGGACGGCATCCTGCCGTGCAGCACGGCTCGGCGCAGCGGGCCGACCGTGGGGTGGGTCGCGAGTGCCTGGTCGAGCTGCACGACGCCCCATCGAGGGCCGGCTGCCCCCTCTTCGCTCGGCAGGAGCGCCGCCTCGTCCTCTTCGGCTGCACCCGACTTCTTCGTCGTGTCGATCGCGGCGCACACGGCGAACACCTGGCGCCCCTTCGCGACCTCTTCGGCAGCGCGGTCCCAGACCCGCCGGAACCAGTCCGGGTGCTCGGCGAGCGGCGCGACGAAGCTCTCGATGCCAGCGCGTCCGGCCGGCATGGTGCGGATCACCGAGGTGTCGAGGTCGCCGAAGACGGTCATCGCGACCGTGCGCGGAATCGGCGTCGCGGTGAGCACCAGTGCGTGCGGGCTCGACCCCTTGGCCCGCAGGGCTTCGCGCTGCTCCACGCCGAACCGGTGCTGCTCGTCGACGACGACGAGTCCCAGCTCGGCGAACGTCGTCTTCTCCCCCAGCAGCGCATGGGTTCCGACAACGATCAGCGCCTGTCCCGCAGCGACGCGCAACGCCGCCTTGCGCCGCTCGGGAGCCGACATCTGACCGGTGAGCAGCGTGGGCATGAGCTCGGGCGCGAGCTGCGGACCCAGCATCTTCGTGATGGAGCGCAAGTGCTGCGCGGCGAGCACCTCGGTGGGAGCGATGAGCGCCGACTGCCCGCCGGACTCGGCGACCTGCAGCATGGCCCGGAGCGCCACGAGCGTCTTGCCGGAGCCGACCTCGCCCTGGACGAGCCGGTTCATCGGCCATTCGCCGGTGAGGTCGCCGGCGACCTGCGCGCCGACGGACTGCTGATCGGGCGTGAGCGTGTACGGCAGCGTCGCGTCGAACCGTTCGAGGAGCCCCCCTGGCTTCGCCGCGCGTGGTGTCGCCGTCAGTGCCCGGACGGCCGCACGCTGCTGCAGCAGCGCTGTCTGAAGGACGAGGGCCTCGTGCATGCGGAGCGTCCGCACTGCGGGGGCGACGTCGCTCTTGGTCTCTGGCCGGTGCACCTGGATCAGCGCGGTGCGCGCATCGAGCAGCCCCTCTGCAGAGCGCACCGATACCGTGAGCGGATCGGGGACATCGCCGAGCGCGGGCAGCACCTTCTCGACGAGCTCACGGAACTGCCCACTCTCCACGGCCGACGTCGCCGGGTAGATCGGGATCGGCCGGTGCGCACGCTCCTCGACCTGGGACCGGCGATCCTCGTCGTCGTCGAACAGCTCGTACTGAGGATGAGAGAACTGCGTGACCTCGTTGAACGAGCCCACCTTTCCGGAGAACACGCCGCGGCGCCCGGGGCGCAGCTGATCACGGCGCCACTCGGCCTGCTTGATCCCCTTGGCGAAGAAGGTCAGCGAGACTCGTCCGTGCCCGTCGCCGATGATCACGTCCGTCATCGCGCCGTTGCGGTTGCGCATCGGACGCGCGGATGACGAGAGCACCTCCGCCACGATCGTCACTGTCTCTCCGACCGGCAGATCGAGGATGGGCGTGAGCTCGGCGGGGTCGGCGTAGCGACGAGGATAGTGCGCGAGCATGTCGCCCACGGTGCGCATCTCGAACGCCCTCTCGAGCTTCTTCGCAGCGGTGCCGCCGACGGCTTCCGCCAGCGGCGTATCGAACGAGAAGACCATGGGTGAAGTCTAGAGAACGCCACGGACTCTCCTAGGCTGGAGAGGTGACGAGGATCATCGCCGGCGACGCGAGAGGGCTCCGCCTCGACGTTCCGGGCAGCGGCACCCGCCCCACCAGCGACCGTGTGCGCGAGTCGCTGTTCGGCGCCCTGGAGTCGGCCGACGCCGTCTCCGGAGCCCGAGTGCTCGATCTCTACGCCGGATCGGGTGCACTCGGTCTCGAAGCGCTCAGCCGCGGCGCTGCGAGCGTGGATCTCGTCGAACGGTCTCGCCCTGCGGCCGCGGTCGTCAGGCGGAACGCTGCATCGGTCGGCAAAGCGCTCCCCGGTGCGGCCCCACGCGTGCACGAGAGCGCGGTCCTGCCGTTCCTCAAGCGCGCCGTCGGCCCTTGGGATCTCGTCTTCACCGATCCCCCGTACGACCTCGACGATGCCGCGATGACGGCGGACCTCGTCGTGCTCGCTCCGCTGCTGTCCGCGGACGCCGTGGTCGTCATCGAGCGCGCGCGGCGCTCGACCCCTCCCGATGCGGCCGCGGCCGGGCTCGAGGTCTTCCGCGAGAAGACCTACGGCGACACGGCCGTGTGGTGGGCTCAGCCCGTCGCGGCATCCCAGTCGCGATAGGGATCCCAGCCGGCGACGTCCACCGGCTCGCCGTCGCAGAGGACGCCGGCCTCTCCCGCCCGCCGCACGGTGCCGATGATCCGGAAGCCAGGAGGCAGGACGTCCGGCGGGAATGTCGCGAGCAGCGCGTGATCCTCGCCCCCGGCCAGCGCGCGCTCCGGTTCCGCCCCGAGCGCCGAGCGCGCGAGATCGATCGTGACACCGGATGCCGCAGCCATGCGTCCGGCATCCAGGGCGAGGCCGTCCGAGACGTCCATCATGGCGGTCGCGCCGGCGAGGGCTGCGACGGGGCCGAGGCCGATCGGCGGTGCGGGGCGCAGCTGGGCGGCCACAGCCGACGCCTCGCCCTCGGCGAGCTGCGCGGCATCCACCGGCGTCGGCGTCTCACCGTCGCGGAACCGGCCGAACAGCACGGCGAGGCCGTGCGCTGCGAGTCCGAGCTCGCCCGCGATCGCGACCGCGTCACCCACGCGGGCGCCCGAGCGGGTGACGGCGCGGCGGCCTTCCAGATCGCCGAGCGCCGTGACGGCGATCGTGAGCACGTCGGAGACTGTCAGATCGCCACCGACGACCGAGCAGCCGGGCGCGAGCGCCTCGCAGGCCGCGCGGAAGCCGTCGGCGAGCTGCTCGACGAACGACAGCCGCATGTCACGCGGCACGGCCAGCGCCACGAGGAGCCCGGTCGGCCGCGCACCCATCGCCGCGATGTCGGAGAGGTTGACCGCCGCCGACTTCCACCCCAGGTCGTAGCCGCTCGACCATGCCAGCCGGAAGTCGGGTCCGTGCACGAGGGTGTCGGTCGTCGCGACGACCGAGCCGGAAGGAGCGGCGAGCACGGCGGCATCGTCGCCGGGGCCGAGGATCGTGTGCGAGGCAGGGGCCGTTCGGGCCAGGATGGCGCGCAGAACGGTGCCTTCCGAGACGTCGCCGAGGCGCGGGTCGTCGTCGGGGGAACGAGAGGGCATGCTGTCAAAGGTAGCCTGGAATCATGTCCCGCCGCCTTGCCGCAGCCGCCGTCCTGCTTCTCGGAGCGGGGCTTCTGGCCGGATGCTCCACGACCGTTCATCTCGAGCCGGCCGAGGATGCGAACAACCCGCTGTGCGCCGATGTCACAGTCGGATTGAACAACGCCGGGAGCATCGCGAACCTCGATCGGCGCTGGACCGACGCGCAGGCGACAGCGGCCTGGGGTGCAGACGGAGGCGACTCCGCGATCATTCTGCGCTGCGGCGTCACGGTTCCCGGTCCCACGGCCGATCTGCAGTGCGTGACCCTCGAGGGCGTCGACTGGTTGGTCGATGCGTCCGAGACCCCGTTCGTGCGCCTGACGACCTACGGACGCGACCCCGCCGTGCAGCTGTTCATCGACACGGGCGCGGTGAGCTCCAACGATGTCATCAGCAACCGCGGTCTCGTCGGAGCGATCACGAGCGTTCCGGCCGACGGCAAGTGCACGACGCCCGATGAGCTCGACAGCGACATTCAGGACCTGCTGGATCAGAAGCCCTCGAGCTAGCGGCGCAACCCCGCCTCGATCAGCTCGCTGATGAGGTCGCCGTAGCTGAGCCCTGAGGCCACCCAGCACTTGGGGAACATCGAGATCGGCGTGAACCCCGGCATCGTGTTCAGCTCGTTGACGACGAGGTCGCCGGTATCGCTGAGGAACATGTCGACCCGGGCGAGTCCGCGTCCGTCCACGGCCTCGAACGCCCGGATCCCGACATCCTGGATGGCCGCGATCTGCGACTCCGACAGCTCGGCGGGGCAGACCACGTCGACGCCGTCGCCGCCGAGGTACTTGCCCTCGAAGTCGTAGAAGCCGCGCTCCGTGAGCACGATCTCGCCGGGCAGCGAGGCGCGCACGCCGTCCGCGGACTCCAGGATCGCGACCTCGATCTCGCGGCCGGTGATCCCCGTCTCCACGAGCACCTTCTCGTCCTCGGCGAAGGCGATCTCGAGTGCCGCGTCCAGCTCGTCGAGCGCTTCGACCTTGGAGACCCCGACGCTGGACCCTGCGCGGGCGGGCTTGACGAACACCGGGAGCCCGAGGGCCTCGATCTGCGCGCGCAGCGGCGCGGCATCCCGCGTCCACGCGGCCCTGCGGATCGTCACCCAGGGCGAGACGGCGATGCCGGCCGACTCGAGGACGACCTTCATGAAGTGCTTGTCCATGCACACGGCCGAGTCCAGGACGCCGCCGCCGGCGTACGGAACCTCCAGCGTGTCGAAGTACCCCTGGATCGTGCCGTCCTCGCCGTGGGTGCCGTGCAGGATCGGCAGGACGACGTCGATCGCGCCGAGGTCGGCGAGTGCTCCATCGGCCTGCACGACGCGCAGCGTCCTGGTGCCGCCGGGCACGGGCCAGAGCACGCGGGAGCCGTTGTCGACGACCTCGGGCAGGTGCGCGGCATCCAGGGCGAACTTCGCCGGGTCGTCGGCCTCGAGCACGAACGCGCCCTCCCGCGTGATCCCGACGGGGATGACGTCGTAGCGATCGCGATCAATCGCCTGAAGGACTCCGCCCGCCGTTGCGGAACTGATGGAATGCTCGCTGGAACGCCCGCCGAAGAGCACCACCACCGTCTGCTTGTCCATGATTTCGTCTCTCCTCCTGGGGAGTGTCGTCGTCGGTCGTGAGGTGAGGCGCGATGTCGCGGGGATTCATCCTGCCGTCGAGCACCATCTTCACCTGCTCCACGATGGGCATGTGCACATCGGATTCGCCGGCCAGCTGCAGGATCGGCGCCACGGATGCCAGACCCTCAGCGGTCTGGTTCATCTGCTTCACGACGTCCTGATAGCTGTACCCCTGCCCGAGCAGGCGGCCGGCTGTGTTGTTGCGGCTCAGCGGCGACTGGCAGGTGGCGATCAGGTCGCCGAGCCCCGCGAGTCCCTGCAGCGTCTCCGGCTGCGCACCGTTCGCGACGGCGAAATCGGTCATCTCGACCAGACCGCGCGTGATGATCGAGGCCTTGGTGTTCTCGCCGTAGCCGACGCCGTCGACGATGCCGATCGCGACGGCGATGAGGTTCTTGAGGACGCCGCCGAATTCGGTGCCGATGACATCGGTGTTCACGAAGGTGCGGAAGTAGGAGTTGCGCGCCGCGCGTGCGATCGTCTCGGCCGTCTCCTGGCTGAGGGATGCGATCACGGCGGCCGTGGGCTGCTCGCGCGCGATCTCGAGGGCGAGGTTCGGCCCGGATGCCACGGCGATGCGCGCCGGGTCGCAGGCGAGCTCCTGCTCGATGACCTGACTCATGCGCAGACCGCTCGTGCGCTCGACACCCTTCATGAGGCTGACGATCGGCATGTCGCTGTTCTCGATGAGCGGGCGCAGGCCCTTGAGGTTCTCGCGCAGCGACTGGCTCGGCACCGACAGGTAGACCTGGTCCGCGCCCTCGATCGCCGTCGACAGCTCGTGCGTGGCCGTCATCGTACGCGGGAGGTTGATGCCGGGGAGGTACTTCGAATTGCGCTTGCCCTCGGCGATCTCGAGCGCCTGTTCCGGCCTGCGCGCCCACATCGTCACCTGCGCACCGCCGTCGGCGAGGATCTTCCCGAAGGTCGTCCCCCAGCTTCCCGCGCCGATAACCGCGACCCGGGGGCCGTGGGAGGCGGAATTCTTACGAGTCAAGGCGACCGGTCTCCTTCTGGCCGTGGTCGGCGGGGTTCCAGCGCTGAGCGGGTGCCTTCTCGTGACGGACCTGCTCCAGCAGTGCCGTGATCGCGGCCATCAGCCGCTCGGTGGCCTCGGTGATCGCCGCCGGTTCGTTCTGGCGGCCCTTCAGATCGCTGAGGTCGACCGGATCGCCGATGATGATGTCGATCGGCTTGCGCGGCGGCCAGAGGCTGAGGCCCTTCTGATACCGCCCCATGATCTTCTGCGTTCCCCACTGCGCCATGGGGATCAGGGGGATGTCGCCGGCCATGGCGAGGCGCACGGCGCCGGACTTGCCGCGCATCGGCCACAGGTCGGGATCACGGGTCAGCGTCCCCTCCGGATAGACGATGACGCCGCGGCCCGCATCGACCAGCTGACGGGACTGCTCGATCGTCTGCGCGGATGCCGCGCGCGACGACGACCGCGCTACCGGGATCATGCCGGTTGCGCGCAGCGCCGCACCGACCACAGGAACCCGGAACAGGCTCTCCTTCGCCATGAACCGCGGCGCCCGGCCGAGCCGCCACACCGCCGCGGCGACGATGAGCGGATCGAACTCGGAGTAGTGGTTCGGGGCGAGGACGAACGACCCGGTGCGCGGCAGCTTCTCACGCCCGATGAACCGCGTCTTCGACAGGTACGACACGATCGGGACGACGACGACCGCGAGCGCCCAGAACAGGCTCGGACGAGTCTTCTCCGGTGATGCGGGAGGCATGCGGATCAGCCGATGACGTCGAAGTCGGCGCCGAGGGCGTCAAGCTTGGCGAGGAACTTCTCGTAGCCGCGGCTGAGGATGTCGACCCCCGAGACCTTCGACTCGCCCGTCGCCGTGAGGGCGGCGATGACGTGACTGTATCCGCCGCGGAGGTCCGGGACGACGATGTCGGCCCCGTGCAGCGGCGTAGGTCCCGTGATGACGGCGGCCTGCTCGAGCTCACGGCGCGGGACGCGGCGCGGACCGTCCTGCAGACCGTGCGGGTGCACGACGATGTCCGCGCCCATCTTGACGAGCGCCTGCGTGAACCCCATCCGGTTCTCGTACACGGTCTCGTGCACGACGGAGCGTCCGTTGGCCTGCGTCAGCGCCACGACGAGGGGCTGCTGCCAGTCGGTCATGAAGCCGGGGTGCACGTCCGTCTCCACGACGACAGGACGGATCTCGCCCTCACGACGGAACAGGATGCCGTCCTCGCGAATATCGAACCACCCGCCCGCCTTGCGGAAGACGTTGAGGAACGTCAGCATCTCCTGCTGCTTCGCACCGCCGACGAAGATCTCGCCGTCGGTGGCGAGTGCGGCCGATGCCCACGACGCCGCCTCGTTGCGATCGAAGATCGAGCGGTGGTCGTAGCCGCGGAGCTTCTCGACGCCCTCGATGAGGATCACGCGATTGGGCTCGTAGGAGATGATCGCGCCCATCTTCTGCAGCACGGCGATGAGATCCATGATCTCCGGTTCGATCGCGGCGTTGCGCAGCTCGGTGGTGCCCTCGGCGCGCACGGCGGTCAGAAGCACCTGCTCGGTGGCCCCGACGCTCGGGTACGGCAGGTGGATGTTCGCGCCGTGCAGGCGTCCTCCACGCGTTGACAGCCGGATGCCGCTGGGCAGCTTCTCAACGACGGCGCCGAACTTGCGCAGGGCGTCGAGGTGGAAGTCGATCGGGCGGTCGCCGATCCGGCAGCCGCCGAGGTCGGGGATGAACGCCTGGCCGAGGCGGTGCAGAAGCGGTCCGCAGAACAGGATCGGGATGCGGGATGCACCGGCGTGCGCGTCGATCTCCTCCATGTGCGCCGACTCGACGTCGCTGGGGTCGAGGTGCAGCGTGCCCGGCTCGTCGCCCTCGGTGACGCGGACGCCGTGCACCTCGAGCAGGGAGCGCACGACGGCGACGTCGCTGAGGTCGGGAACGTCGCGGAGGACGCTGGGCTCTTCTCCGAGGAGGGCTGCGACCATCGCCTTGGTGGCGAGGTTCTTCGCGCCCTTCACATCAACACGTCCGCGCAGCGGACGCCCGCCGCGGATCGCCAGCACGTCTCCGGTCAAAGCAATCGCCCCATCCTGGAGGTCAGCGCGCACACTTGTGGTCATTCGATGAGCCTCACTTCGTCTTCACGGTCGCGGCGGTGGCCGCCAGGGCGGAAATGCCCCAGGCTCACGGTGCTCGGTGCCAGCGGACTCTTGGTCAGCGGACAGGGAGTGTGCGTGGCCGCCACGACTCGCGGCGGGCCTCGAACTGCGCGATCTTCTCTTCGTTGCGCAGCGTGAGCCCGATGTCATCGAGCCCTTCGAGGAGCCGCCATCTAGTGTAATCGTCGACACCGATGGGGGCCTGGAAATCCGCGATCGTGGCGGTGCGCGCCTCGAGATCGACCGTGATGGTCGTGCCGGGGTTCGCGTCGATCGCCGCCCAGATCTTCTCGAGGTCGTCCTCGGAGATCGTGGCGGCGAGCAGCCCCTGCTTACCGGAGTTCCCGCGGAAGATGTCCGCGAAGCGCGGGCTCAGCACCACCTGGAACCCGAAGTCGCGCAGCGCCCAGACGGCGTGCTCCCGACTGGATCCGGTGCCGAAGTCGGGCCCGGCGACGAGCACCGATGCCCCCTGGAACGCTTCCTGGTTGAGGACGAACTCGGGATCCTGACGCCAGGCGTGGAACAGCGCGTCGTCGAAGCCCGTCTTGGTGACGCGCTTGAGGAAGACCGCGGGGATGATCTGATCGGTGTCGACGTTCGAGCGCTTCAGAGGAGCTGCGATGCCGGTGTGCGTGGTGAACTTCTCCATGATCAGGCTCCCACCAGTTCCTCGGCTGCGACCAGGTCGCTCGGGCTCGACAGCGTGCCTCGCACCGCGGTCGCGGCGGCGACGAGGGGCGACACGAGGTGCGTGCGTCCGCCCTTGCCCTGACGGCCCTCGAAGTTGCGGTTCGAGGTGGAGGCGCAACGCTCCCCCGGCGCGAGCTGGTCCGGGTTCATGCCCAGGCACATCGAGCAGCCGGCGAACCGCCACTCGGCGCCGAAGTCTTTGACGATCTGATCGATCCCCTCGGCCTCGGCCTCGAGCCGCACCCGGGCAGAGCCCGGAACCACCATGACGCGCACGCCATCGGCCTTCTTCCGGCCCTGGATGATCGAGGCGAAAGCCCGGAGGTCTTCGATGCGGCTGTTCGTGCAGGAGCCCATGAAGACGGCATCCACCGGCACGTCCTTGAGCGGCGTGCCCGGGGCGAGGTCCATGTACTCCAGCGCGCGCTCCGCGGCTGCGCGCTCGTTCGGGTCGTCGATCTCGGCGGGGTCGGGGACAGCGGCCGACAGCGAGCTGCCCTGACCCGGGTTCGTACCCCAGGTGACGAATGGCTCGAGCTCGTTCGCGTCGATGAAGACCTCGGCGTCGAAGACGGCGCCCTCGTCGGTCGGAAGCGTGCGCCAGTAGGCGACGGCATCCTCCCAGTCCTGGCCCTGCGGTGCGTGCGGCTTGCCCTGCACGTACGCGAACGTCGTCTCGTCGGGGGCGACCATTCCGGCGCGGGCACCGGCCTCGATCGACATGTTGCAGATCGTCATGCGCCCCTCCATCGAGAGGGAGCGAATCGCGCTGCCGCGGAACTCGAGCACGTACCCCTGCCCGCCGCCGGTGCCGATCTTCGCGATGACGGCGAGGATGATGTCCTTGGCTGTGACGCCCGGGCGCAGTTCGCCCTCGACGGTGATCGCCATCGTCTTGAAGGGCTTCAGCGGCAGGGTCTGCGTCGCCATGACGTGCTCGACCTCGCTCGTGCCGATGCCGAACGCCATGGAGCCGAACGCGCCGTGGGTCGAGGTGTGCGAGTCGCCGCAGACCACGGTGATGCCGGGCATGGTGAGGCCGAGCTGCGGGCCGACGACGTGGACGATGCCCTGCTCGGCGTCACCGAGCGAGTGCAGCCGGACGCCGAACTCCTCGGCGTTGCGGCGCAGAGTGTCGATCTGGGTGCGGCTGGTGAGATCGGCGATCGGCTTGTCGATCTCGAGAGTCGGGGTGTTGTGATCCTCGGTGGCGATCGTCAGGTCGAGCCGCCGCAGCGGCCGCCCTTCCGTGTGAAGCCCGTCGAACGCCTGCGGGCTGGTGACCTCGTGCACCAGGTGCAGGTCGATGTAGATCAGGTCGGGCTCGCCGTTCTCGCCCTTGACGACGAGGTGGTCGTCCCACACCTTCTCGGCCAGGGTGCGCGGGCGGTGCGAGGAAGCGTCGGTCATGTCTTTTCTCCAGTATTGGGCGGTTCGGCCACGCTGGACGCCGCGACGAGGAGGGCCTAGATCAAGGTCTCGTCGCGGCCGCTAAGGAGAAGAACCACCCGCCGCATGTCGGTCAGTTTACACGCCGGCGACGGGTGGTCCGTCCGCTCACTGGTTGAGAGCAGCGCGCTTCTCACGCGACGAGGAGACCAGGCTTGCGATCGTCGCCACCGCCATCGACGCGAAGATGACGCCGAGCGAGACCCAGTTGTTGATGTCGGGCGCCCATTCGATCGGGTGTCCTCCGTTGATGAAGGGCAGCTCGTTCTCGTGCATGGCGTGCAGGATCAGCTTCACACCGATGAATCCGAGGATGAACGCGACGCCGTAGTGCAGGTACTTGAGCTTCTCGAGCAGGTCGCCGAGGAGGAAGTAGAGCTGGCGCAGACCCATCAGCGCGAACAGGTTCGCCGTGAAGACGATGAAGGGGTCCTGCGTCACCCCGAAGATGGCGGGGATCGAATCGACGGCGAACATGAGGTCGGTGACGCCGAGCGCGACGAAGACGATGAGCATCGGCGTCCACATCTTCTTGCCGTTCACCACGGTCCGGATCTTCGCGCCGTCGTAGTCGTCGCTGATGTCGATTCCGCGGCGCAGCATCCGCACGATGAAGCCCTCGGTCTGCTTGTCGTCCTCGTGCTTCTCCGGCATGGCCTGGCGGATGGCGGTGAACACGAGGAACGCGCCGAACAGGTAGAAGATCGGGCTGAGGTGCTCGACGGCCGCTCCGACGATGATGATGAAGATCGCACGCAGCACCAGGGCGATGATGATGCCGACCATGAGCGCTTCCTGCTGGTACCGCCGCGGCACCGAGAACTGCGTCATGATCAGCACGAACACGAACAGGTTGTCGATGGAGAGGCTGTACTCCATGGCCCAGCCCGTGAGGAAGTCCAGGGACGTCTTCGAGTCGCCGACGAAGAAGAGCACGGCAGCGAAGATGAGCGCGAGCGTGACGTAGAAGGCGACCCAGAGGCTGGATTCCTTCGTCGACGGGATGTGCGGACGCTTGAGGATCAGAAGCAGGTCGGCGAGGAGGATGACGGACAGGACCACGAGCGCCGTGATCTCGAACCAAACCGGGATGTTCAAGGGCGTGCTGCACCTTTCGAGAGGGTCGATGAAGGTTCGAAAGTCTCTCCCCCGCACAATACGCGGCCCGCGCCCGGAACAACACTGTCGTTGCTCGTGATGACGAACGCGGAGATCCGGGATACTCCCTCTCGCTCAGTCGATGGTAGTCGAGGATCCGGACGATGAACGCGTTGCGCGGTCACCCGGCGCGGTCGTGTAATCTGGATGCAGCAAGGGGAGTACTCCGACACGGTCGGCTCGTCAATACGGATGCACGTCGCATCCCGGGTCACCGGTTCCCGATCGGGAATGGAGAAGACCTTGGCAGTGATTCCGTCACGCCAGGTATTGGAGCTTTTCTTGAACATCACCCCCTTCGTCTGGGGCGTCACGATCGCGGTCACGATCGCGTTCTTCGTCTACGAGTTCTTCGCGCACGTGCGCAAGCCGCACGAGCCGACCATCGGAGAATCCGCCCGCTGGTCGGTCTTCTACATCTCGCTCGCCCTGCTCTTCGGCGTCGGCATCGGTCTGATGTCGGGGTGGACGTACGGAGGCGAGTACTTCGCCGGGTATCTCACCGAGAAGGCGCTGTCGATCGACAACCTCTTCGTCTTCCTCATCGTGATGACCGGGTTCGCCGTGCCGAAGATGTATCAGCAGAAGGTGCTGATGATCGGCATCGTGATCGCACTCATCATGCGCGGCATCTTCATCGCCCTCGGTGCCACGCTCATCGAGAGCGGCGCCTGGGTGTTCTACCTGTTCGGTGCGCTGCTGCTGGTGCTCGCGTATCGGCAGGCGTTCAGCCATGGCGAAAGCGACCCGACCGACAACTGGTTCATGAGGCTGGTCCGCAGAGTGCTGCCGGTGGCCGACGAGTACCACGGCGACAGGCTCACGGTGAAGAAGGATGGCAAGCGCTGGGTGACGCCGATGCTGCTGACCATCGTCGCGATCGGATTCATCGACCTCGTCTTCGCCTTCGACTCCATCCCTGCGATCTACGGTCTGACCGAGGAGGCGTACATCGTCTTCACTGCGAACGCGTTCGCTCTCATGGGGCTGCGTCAGCTGTACTTCCTCATCGGCGGCCTGCTCGAGCGCCTGGTCTACCTCGCGCAGGGACTCGCGGTGATCCTCGCCTTCATCGGCGTCAAGCTCGTGTTCCACGCGATGCACGTGAACGAGGTTCCCTTCATCAACGGCGGCCAGCCGATGCTCTGGGCGCCCGAGATCCCGATCTGGTTCTCGCTGCTGTTCATCGGACTGACGATCGCCGTCGCCACCACAGCCAGCCTGCTGAAGACCCGCACGGACGCTCGCCGATCCGTCGATGCCGTCCGCTGATGGACGGGCTGCTCTGGAACATCGCGCTCGTCATCGTCTTCGTCCTGGTGGGCGGCGTGTTCGCCGCGACCGAGATGGCGTTGGTCACCCTGCGGGAGAGTCAGATCAACACGATCGCGGCGCGAGGGCGTCGCGGCTCTAAGGTCGCCTCGCTCGCCCGCAATCCGAACACGTTCCTGTCCGCCGTGCAGATCGGGGTCACGGTCGCCGGATTCGCCTCGGCCGCCTACGGTGCGACCTCGATCGCACCATCGGTCGTGCCGCTGCTCATGCATTGGGGTCTGTCCGAGCAGTTCGCGGCGACCACCGCGACGATCGCGCTGACGCTCCTCATCGCGTACCTCTCACCCGTCCTCGGCGAACTCGTTCCGAAGCGTCTGGCCATTCAGCGCAACGCGGAGTTCGCGTATGCGGTCGCCCCCGTCCTCGACGGGTTCGCCACGGTCGTCCGCCCTGTGATCTGGCTGCTCTCGGTCTCCACGAACGCGCTCGTGCGTCTGCTCGGCGGAGACCCGCACAAGACCGTCGACGAGCTGAGCGAGGAGGAGTTCCGGGACATCGTCGCGACGCAGCAGGGCATCCCCGACGATGAGCGGCGCATCCTGGACGACGTCCTCTCGCTCCGCGGACGCCAGATCAGCGAGGTCATGCGCCCTCGTCCTGAAGTCGTGGCACTCGACGAGGCGGCGACGATCGCGGATGCCGTCGCCCAGGTCAAGGACCTCCCGTTCTCGCGGTATCCCGTCGCCGACAAGTCGATCGACGACATCGTGGGGTTCGTCCACGTCCGTGACCTGCTCGAGGCCGCTGCCGTGGATCCGGCGCGTCCCCTGGTGAGCCTCATGCGTCCGATCTGCTATCTCCCGTCGACGGCCCGCGTCCTGCCGACCCTCACCCGCATGCGCGCAGACGGACATCACATCGGCGTCGTCGTCGACGAATACGGCGGAACGGACGGGATCGTCACGCTCGAGGATGTCGTCGAAGAGGTCGTCGGCGAGATCTTCGACGAGTACGACACCGCCGCGGATCCGACGACAGCCGGCGGCATCGTCGACGGGCGTCTGAACCGTCAGGACTTCGAAGAGGCGACCGGACTGGTCCTCCCCCAGGGAGCGTCCGACACGATCGCGGGCTTCGTCACAGAGCGATTGGGGCGGCTCGCCGCCGTCGGCGACGCGATCGACGTACCCGGCGCGACGATCCAGGTGACATCACTGGATCGCAGACGCATCGCCGGAGTGCGGGTCACCCTGCACGAGGAATCCGGCGACGACCGAGCCGCGGAGGCCGACTCCTCGAGTCCTCGAGGGGGATGATCACGGATACTGCTCGCGCCGGAGATTTCTGAGACGATGAGGCATCTCGCGACACTCTCCTGTGAGAGACACCGAAGGGAACCGGATGTCGGAGCGTTCTGAGGATCAGGATCTCGCAGCACGAGCCGCGGCGGGCGACGAGAGCGCCTTCCGCACGCTGTACCGCGAGCACGTGCGTCCGGTGTACTGGATCGCGCACGGCATCCTGCGCTCCCCCGCGGACGCGGAGGACGTGACCCAGGAGACGTTCGTCACGGCGTGGCGGAAGCTTCCCGGCCTGGAGCTCAGCGGCGAGTCGTTGCTGCCGTGGCTGGCGACGATCTGCCGCTTCCAGACCGCCAATCGGATGCGCAGGCGCCGGCACGAGCAGGCTCACACGACGGAGGCTCCCGACGAGAGCATCGCCGACACCGTGGACGTGGAGGATCAGGTGATCACCGCCGCACTCGCAGAACGCATCGCCGAGGAGATCGGCACGCTCAGCGAGATCGATCGGGAGATCTTCCGCCTGTGCGCCTCAGAGGGCTACGCGTATCAGGCCGCGGCGGATGAACTCGGCGTCACTGTGGGTGCCGTTCGGAACCGTCTCTCACGGGTGCGCTCCCAGTTGCGGGGCGCCGTCGAGGAAGTGAGAGACGCATGAACGATCGGATTCCCGCGGGTTCCGCGGCCGAGCTGCCGGAGCTGCCCCAGGCGAGCATCGACAGGATCGAGAAGGCGGTGCTGTCCGAGATCGCCGCCGACCGGTCACCCGCGGCTCCCGCTGCCGCTGTGCCGTCGAGGCGTCGCACACGTCGCCGCGGATGGCTGACCGCCGCCGGCATCGCCGCGGCCTTCGTCGTCGGCGTCATGATCACCCCACCGCTGCTCAACGTCACGAACACCACGGCGGGGAGTTCAGAGGAAGCCACGTCGTTCGTCTCGGACGGCTCGGCCGGAGGCGCGGCAGACATGTCGTCCGGCGACAGCGCCGGCATGGCGGTGCCAGAGGGTGCATCGATGGATGTCGCGGCCAGCGCCGAGGAAAGCGGACGGGAGATCATCGCCAGCGCGCAGGCGACGGTTCGGGTGAAGGACATCGCATCTGCCGCGGAGGAGATCGCGGACCTCGCGGACGAGCACGGCGGCTACGTCGAGGCCACGAACCTGTCGGCATCCGGTCTGTCGACGGATGGGAGCACGTCCGATGATGCGAGCATGCCGGCACCGGATGGCGAGTACGGGTGGGTCAGCATCCGCGTGCCCGCCGAGGATCTCACCGAGGTGATCGCCTCCCTGGCCGATGCGGGCACGGTGCTGTCGTCTTCCACCGCGAAGCAGGACGTCACTTCGGCGGCCATCGATCTGCGTGCGCGCGTCAAGGCGACTCAAGCGTCGGTCGACCGACTGACAGAGCTGATGTCGCAGTCCGGTTCGGTCTCAGAGCTCATCGACGCCGAGGTCGCGCTCACCGACCGGCAGGCGGAACTGGAGTCGTACACGCAGCAGCTCGCCGCGCTCGAGGATCAGGTGGCCATGTCATCGCTGCAGGTGCAGTTGACCAGGACCACCACGGTCGAGCCCGCTCAGCCGGCCGGGTTCGGCGACGGGCTGCTCGCGGGCTGGAACGGGCTGATCGTCTCGCTGAACGCGCTCGTGATCGCGGTCGGATTCCTGCTCCCCTGGCTCGCCGTCGCCGGCATCATCGCCCTCGTGGTCTGGTGGGTCATCCGCCGACGCAACCGTCGATCGAACCCTGAAGTTCCTTGATTTTCCGGGGTATACAAGAAGTCTTGTGAGAATCATGCCGCGCGCTTAGCGTGGACGGCATGGAACCGATCGAGGCGATCACCGCCGTCCATCACCCGTTGCGGCGGCGCATCGTGGACTATCTCGGCCTGTACGGCGCGAGTCAGGTGACCACACTGGCCCGTGCTCTCGAGCAGCAGGTCGGCAGCATCAGCCACCATCTGCGCATGTTGGAGCGCGCCGAGATCGTCGAGCGGGTCGACGACCCGACCGGCGACAAGCGCACGAGCTGGTGGCAGCAGTCCAAGACCAGCTTCCGGTGGTCCGTCGACGACTTCGCCGACTCGCCCTCCGACGCGATGCTCGCCCGCAGTGCGGAGCGCGCCAATATCAACACGCAGATCGGGCGCCTCTCCGCCTGGCACCGCAGCGGCAATGCCGATCCCGCCTGGAGCCGAGGGGCGTTCAGCACCGATACGCTCACCTGGGCCTCTGCGGACGAGCTCGCCGCACTGTCCGCGGCCGTGTCCGAGACCATCGACACCTGGCGGCGCGCGATCGACACCGAAGACGGTACCGAGCGCCGCCCCGTCTTCGTGTTCGCACACGGATTCCCGACAGCACCATGACCGCGACCGAGCCGACCCTGCTGCGCGAACCGCCCCGGTTCTCGTACGACATCCGCGTGCATTCCTGGATCGTCGTCAAGGCGCTCTCCGATGCCGGCGACGCGATCTGGAGCATCGCGCTGGCCTGGACCGCTGTGCAGATCGCCTCACCCGCCATCGCCGGGCTCATCGTCGCGGCGGGCACGGTTCCGCGAGCGCTCATCCTCCTCTTCGGTGGAGTGCTCGCCGACCGCGCCGATGCCCGGCGCGTCATGATCGTCTTCAACGCGGCGCGGGTCGCCGTGCTGGTCGGCGTCGCGCTGTGGGTGCTGGCGCATCCGCCGACAGTCCTCGTACTGCTCCTCGCCGCCGTCGCGTTCGGCGCATGCGACGCGTTCTACGAGCCATCCGCCGCGACCATCGGGCGCCAGCTCGTGCGCACCGCGGATCTGCCGTCGTACAGCGCCGTCATGCAGACCGCCACGCGGTTGGGAACCATGGGCGGTGCCGCCGCGGGCGGGTTCCTGGTCGCCTACGCCGGCATCGCCGGAAGCGCGTCGATCAACGCCGTCACCTTCGCCCTCGTGATCGCGTTCATCGCGATCTGGCTGCGCCCGCGGTTCGCTCTGGCGCGCGCCGACCGGGAATCGGCGCTGCGCGGCATCCTGCGCGGGTTCACCCACCTGGGTGATGCCCCCACGACTCGCACGCTCGTCATCGCCCTCTCCGGGTTGAACCTCGCGGTGGGCCCTGCGACCGGGATCGGCATCGCACTGCGGGCGCACGGCGAGGGCTGGGGCGCCCAGGCCGTCGGCGTGCTCGAGGGCCTGATCGGGCTCGGAGCCGCGCTCGGCGCCGTGGGCGTCGCCAGGTGGCGACCCCGACGCGAGGCGCTGGGCGGCTTCTGGGCGCTCGTCGTGCAGGGCGCCGGGATCATCCTCATCGGCATCGGTCCGCTGTGGCTGACCGGGGTGGGAAGCCTCGTCATCGGTCTGACCGCCGGCTTCGCCTCGGTGCTGCTCAGCGCGACCTTCGTCGCGACGATCGACACCGCGTACCTGGGGCGGATGAGTGCCCTCACACGCCTCGGAGACGATGTGCTCATGCCCCTGGCAATGGCCGCGTTCGGCGCACTGGCCGCGGCGACCGCGACCTGGATCGCCTTCGTCGTGTTCGGCCTGGCGCTGATGGGGATGATGATCGTCCCGCTGAGCAATCCGCAGTTCCGCACGATGACGCTGCGGGCCGAGTAGCCCGGCGACCCCGGATACGCGAAAACCCCCGGCTGAGCCGGGGGTTTTCCGTGTTGTGACCCCAGCGGGATTCGAACCCGCGTTACCGCCGTGAGAGGGCGGCGTACTAGGCCGCTATACGATGGGGCCAGGTCTTGCGGAGCGTTTCCGTCCCGCGACAACCGTTCAAGTATGCCATGAGGTTTTCCGCTCCGCCAAATCGGGGCCGATGCCGCGCGGATCCCGGGCGCGTCCCGCCGTGCGCGGCGTTTGCCGACGGCGCCGGAGAGGAGTTGACTCAGCCTATGCGCGTAACGAAGCACGAACATGCCGCCCTCCGCATCGACGAGTCCGGCGACAGTCTCCTCATCGATCCCGGTTCATTCACGACTCCGCTCGACGATCTGTCCAGCGTCGTCGCCGTCGTCCTGACCCATGAGCATCCCGATCACTGGACGCCCGAGCACCTCGATCGGATTCTGCGTGCCGCACCGGGCACGCCGATCTTCGCACCGGCGGGCGTCGCGGCCGCGGCCGATGGCTACGAGATCACGGTGGTCGCCCCCGGCGACACCGTCACGGCAGGGCGCTTCACGCTGCGGTTCTTCGGCGGCGAGCACGCCGTCATCCACTCCTCGATCCCGCTCGTGCAGAACGTCGGCGTCCTCGTCAACGACGAGCTCTATTACCCCGGGGACTCGTACGCCGTCCCCGAGGACGTCGTGGTCGATGCCCTCGCAGCACCGGCCGGTGCACCGTGGCTGAAGATCGGCGAGGCGATGGACTTCGTGCTCGCGGTGAAGCCGCGACGGGCGTTCGGGGTCCACGACATGACCCTTTCGGTGATCGGGCGGACGATGCATCGCCAGCGCCTTCGCTGGGCGACCGAGCAGAACGGCGGGGAGTTCTTCGAGCTCGATCCCGGCGACGCGCTGGATCTGTGAGTCGCCGTCTGCTGCCGGAGCCGACCGCGCGACTACGCTTCCGCGAGATGACGCTCGCGGATCTGGATCAGATGGCGGCTCTCCTCGGCGACCCGGGCGTGATGAGGTTCTACCCCGCCCCGAAGTCGCGCTCGGAGAGCCGAGCGTGGATCGAGGGCATGCAGGAGCGCTACGCGAGTGACGGGCACGGTCTCTGGATCATCGACACCCACGACGGCGAGTTCATCGGCGACTGCGGCATCACCTGGCAGTCGTACAACGGCATCGCCGTCCGTGAGGTCGGCTACCACGTGCGGGCCGATCGGCAAGGACGCGGCTATGCGTCGGAGGCCGCGTCGGCGTGCGTCGACCTGTACCGCCGCGAGTTCGCACCGGGGCTGCTCACCGCGATCATCCATCCGCGCAACGACGCCTCGCGGCGCGTGGCCGAGCATGTCGGGATGACCCATATCGCCGATGACCGTGCGCACCCGTGGATCGTGCGCACGGTCATGGGCATGACCGTCGAGGCTCAGGCGAGCTGAGCCTGCAGCGCGCGGACCCGGAGGTCGCGCGCCAGGTGGTCCCGCTGCTCGATGACCAGGCGGCGCAGGGCGCCAGGAGCATCCGCGTTCTCGGTGAGCCAGACGTCGACCATGGCCAGATCCTCGGATGCCGGGAACAGGCCGACGACGAGGCGACGGGCGAGCTCGATGCTGCGGGTGCGCCAGGCCCCGAGGATGCGCGCGAAGTAGTCGGCATCCCGGTCGGCGATGAGATCGCGCCGCCCGCCGGCACGGACGCCGTCGATCGTTGCGCTCAGATGATCGTTGGTGAGCGACTCGTCATCCCAGGCGGCATCCCAGGCCGCGCCGCGCACCGCCCTGCTCGGTGCTGCCGCGCGTGCGCGGATCGCGGCGGTGCGCCCGCTCGCGGTCGCATCCCGCGCGAGCTCGGCGTCGACGTCGGCACCGGTCGCCTGCCCGGTCGTCGCGAGCGCCGTCAGGAGAGCCCAGCGCAGATCGGGGTCGATGCGCAGTCCGTCCGGGCCCTGCCCGTCGAGGATCGCGCGCACGTCACCCGCTCGAGAGGCGTCGAACGCGGATGCCGCGGCGAATGCCCGTGCCCATGAGAGCTGCGCGTCGCTCGCCGGCGTCGCGCCGTTCAACGCCGCCCACGTCGCCTGGAGCCAAGCTGCGCGGTGCGCGCTGCGCTCGCCTTCGGGCAGGTAATGACCGATCGAGTACGCGGCATTCGCGATCACCCCGGTCAGCAGGCCCATGTTCTCCTCAGCCCGCGCGTGCGCTGCCACGATCGCCAGATACCGCTCGACCGACAGCTCGCCGTCGCGCGCGGCATTCCACAGCGCCGACCAGACCAGTGCACGGGGAAGCGGGTCGAGGGTGGACAGTCCCTGCTCCACGGCAGCCACGGAACGGGCGTCCAGACGGGTCTTGGCGTACGTGAGGTCGTCGTCGTTGATGAGCACGAGATCGGCGCCCTCGACGCGGACGGGGGTGCGTTCGTCGACGATGTCGACCTCGACGCTCTCGCGCCGCACCAGCGCACCGCCGTCGAGGGCGTAGAGGCCGATGCGCAACCGGTGCGGGCGCGGATCGCTCTGCACGAGCACGCGCTCACTCCCGGCATCCTCGATCCACAGGGTCGACATGCCGCTCGTCTCCAGCCAGGCACGCGACCAGGCCCGCACGTCGCGACCCGAGACGTCCTCGAGCTGCACGAGCAGATCGTCGAGCGTCGTGTTCCCGAACGCGTGCGCTGAGAAGTACCGGCGCGCGCCCTCGAAGAAGTGCGCCTCCCCCACGAACGCGACGAGCTGCTTGAGCACCGAGGCGCCCTTGGCGTACGTGATGCCGTCGAAGTTGAGCTTGGCGGCTTCCAGATCGTGGATGTCCGCGACGATCGGATGCGTCGTCGGCAGCTGATCCTGCTGGTACGCCCATGCCTTGCGGTTCGCGGCGAAGCGCTCCCAGGCATCGGTGTACCGGGTGGCGGCGGCCGAGGCGTGCGAGCCCATGTAGTCGGCGAAGGACTCCTTGAGCCACAGGTCGTCCCACCAGCGCATCGTGACGAGGTCGCCGAACCACATGTGCGCCATCTCGTGCAGGATCGTGTTCGCCCGCGCTCCGCGCTGAGCATCGGTCGCAGCCCCTCGCGACAGATACGCCTCGGTGAAGGTGACCAGGCCCGGGTTCTCCATCGCACCCAGGTTGTACTCGGGCACGAAGATCTGGTCGTACTTGCCCCACGGGTACGGGTACGCGAACGCGTCCGTGAAGAAGTCGAGCCCCTGCCGGGTCACCTCGATGATCTCCTCCGCTTCCAGGAACTCCGCCAGCGACGGCCGGCACAGGACCCCGAGCGCGATGGTCTGGTCGCCGTGCTTCCATTCGGCGTCGACGCGGTGATACGGACCCGCGGCGATAGAGGTGATGTAACTGGAGAGCGGGAGCGTCGGGGCGAACTCGACGGTCTGGAACCCGTCGGTCTCGACGACCGTCACGGCGCGCTGGTTCGACAGCACCTCCCAGCCCGCAGGCGCCTGCACCACGAACGTGTAGGAGGCCTTCACGTCGGGCTGCTCGAAGCACGCCATGACCCGCCGCGAGTCGGCAGGCTCGTACTGCGTGTAGAGGTACGTCTCGCCGTCGACGGGATCGACGAAGCGGTGCAGACCTTCACCGGAGCGGGAGTACGCGCCGATCGCGTCGATGACGACGGTGTTGGATGCTCCGAGACCGCTCACCGCGATCCGGGAGCCGTCGTAGCGGACGGGCTGTTCCTCGCCGTTGACCGCGACTGCGAGGACGTCTTCTCCGATGAAGTCGATCCAGGTCTCGGCATGGGCTGCGTCGAACGTCAGGGTCGTGCGCGTTCCGAATCCGGTCCGCTGCGGGTCTCTGGCCTCGCGCAGATCGAGGTGCACACGCACGTCGCGCACGGTGACGCTCGCGGATCGCGCGGCCGTCTCTTCTCTGGTCAGGTTCGCTGAGCTCATCTCCCCATCGTTTCACGGGCGCTGATCCGTTAGGCTGAGCATGTTCGTCCGCCTTCATCTACCTCACCCTCTCGGGCCTGACCGCCGCGTTTCTCGCCGCTTCTCGAGAGTTTCTGACACCGCCGCATCTGCTGGACGCGGCCACCGGGTCGATGATCGGCCCACCGAACACCAAAGGAAACACAGCATGGCCACTGGCACCGTCAAATGGTTCAACTCCGACAAGGGCTACGGCTTCATCGCTCCCGATGACGGCTCTGCCGACGTCTTCGCGCACTTCAGCGCGATCCAGTCGTCCGGCTACCGCAACCTCGAGGAGGCGCAGAAGGTCGAGTTCGACACGGAGCAGGGACCCAAGGGCCCGCAGGCGACGAACATTCGCCCGCTCTGAACCGCGCTTCGAAGGCCCGTTCTCGCGATCTCGCGAGGGCGGGCCTTCGCCCATTGATTTGACGCGCCACCGGCCGACCGCGTACATTACAGAACGGTAACGGTCCCACCCGAAGGGATCGACGACGAGCCGCTGTGCTCCGCCGGAAGGATCCCTCACGACTTCAGTACCCCCCGAGAGCGCGCCCGAACGCGCCTCGGCAACAGACTCCAGCACGCCCCGCCCGCTGTCGCGGCGGGAGCTGCGCCGCCAGGCGAACCCTGCGATGAGCGGACCCGAATCCGCAGCTCGCGAAGCCCTGATCCCCGAGATCCCCCGCGCGCCGCGACCGGCAGCGGCATCCACTGCAACCTCGGCTCCTGAGGTTGCGCCCCTCCCGGCTCCGGCCGCCCCCACCGCTTCCCGCATCACCCCGAAGCGCGCACCGCGTCCGCCTCGCCGCTGGGCGAAGGCCAAGGCGATCGGCGCGACGCTCGCGGTCGGCGGCATGATCACCGGCGCAGCGCTCCCCGCACTCAATCCGATCGCCGAGTCCGTCGCAGCGACGACTTCGCTCGGGGTCACCACGTCGGCCGAGGCCGACGCCCAGACCTACAGCGCGACGGACGAGATCCGTGCCGAGATCGCCCCTCGGGGCAACTTCTCCGCGACGACCCCGCAGGAGATCGAGGAGACCCGCTCTCAGGCCGTCGCCGCTGCGCTCGCAGCCGGCATGCCGCTCGCCAGCGCCGTCGACATCCCGATCGCCGACGACATCATGATGCCGATGGCATCGGGCACCTACTCCTTCACCGACGGGTTCGGCGCATCGCGCCCCGGACGCTCCCACCTCGGACAGGACTTCGCCGCCCCGGTCGGAACGCCGATCCGCGCCGCCATGGACGGCTGCGTGTCGCGCTCCACCGAGAGCTATCAGGGCTACGGCGTCACGATCCAGATCGAGAGCATCGTCGACGGTCGATCCGTCAGCACGGTGTACTCGCACATGACCAACGGCAGCCGCGCCGTCGAGGTCGGCGACTGCGTGCAGGCCGGCGACTACCTCGCCGACGTCGGTTCCACCGGGTACGTGTTCGGTTCGTGCCTGCACTTCGAGGTGCACGTCGACAGCGCCCCGGTCGACCCGATGCCGTGGCTGTCGGCCAACGTGAAGTAGATCTCAGCGCTTTCGGAGAACCTGCAGCACGCACTGCTCCTCGACCGTGAGATGCTTGCGCGGACGCATCCGCGACATAGCCGCCCGCACCTCGGGGATCGTGACTCCGTCTTCGAAGGCGCCGAACAGGCGGGGATCGATGTAGGCGTCCTTGGTGACCGCAGGGGTATTGCCCAGCCGATCGGCGACATCGGCAACGACATTGCGGATGATCGTCGCTTCCGCGGTCTCATCGTCGCTCTCCACCGCGAGGAGCGCAGAGGTGGCGAGCAGCGTGCCGCCCCACGTACGGAAGTCCTTCGCAGAGAACTCCTCCCCCATGTGGCGCTTGACATAGGCGTTCACCCGCTTGCTGTCGACGTCATGGATGATGCCGTCCTCGTCGAAGAATCGGAAGATCTCGTGCCCCTGCATCCGCTCGAGCTGGGCGAGCAGGCGGACGAGCTGCGGATCGCGAACGGTCTTCACCTGACGTTTGCCGCTCTTGCCCACATAGTCGAACGTGACCCTGCGGGAGGTGACATCGGTGTGCTTGCGTCTGAGCGTCGTGACGCCGTAGTGCCCGTTCTTTCTCGCATACTCGGGGTTGCCGACGCGGAAGAACTCCTGGTCGATCAGCTTGACCACACAGGCGACGACCTTGTCCTCTCCAAGGTGACGGCGCCGCAGGTCCTTCTCCACCTGTTTACGCAGCCGCGGCAGACGCTGGGCGAAGCGCAGGATCCGCGCGAATTTCTCCCTCTCCTGCTTGCGGCGGAAGGCCGGCCCGTAGAGCGTCTGCGTGCGGCCGGCGGCATCGATTCCTCTGGCGAGCACCTTGGAGGTCGAAGACCGCGAGATCTTCACGTCCGTCCACGCCGGAGGTATCGCAAGCTTCTCGATCCTCGCGAGCTCGCGCTTCGCGCTGATCGTCTTCCGTCCGTCGCGGTAGACGAAGCCGCCCGCGCGATGGGTGCGCGTTATCGGGAGGCGGGGCCGTGGGGTCATAGTGCCGAAGCTTACGCTCCCGCCCGGGTTCCTGCCGTTGCGGAATGCAACAGCAGAGCGTAGCGTTGCATTAAGCAACACAGCAGGAGGTGCGAGATGAACGACGTAGAGCTCGACCGAAGCAGCATCCTTCGCTCGCTCGTCACGATCTCGCGGCGCGGAGTGGCCGATGCCCGCAGCGGCGGCACACCGCTGTCGATGACCGACCAGTCGATCGTCGGGTACATCGCCGAACGGCCAGGCGTCCGCTCCACGGACATCGCACAGGACTTCCGCCTCAACCGTTCCACGGTGTCACGGCAGCTCGCAGGGCTCATGAGACTCGGCCTGGTGCGAGAAAGATCGGACTCCGGCGGGCGCGGTCGCCCCCTGGAACTCGCCGAAGCCGGAGAGCACGCCTACCGGGAGACGTTGAAAGTGCTCCAGAGCGTCATCGACGAGCATCTGGCCGGATGGTCGGATGCGGAGATCGCGCGTTTCGCACGCGATCTCGAGCGTTTCAATCAGGAAAGCCCCACAAGGGCGACGAAGAAGGAGAGATCATGAAGAACATCACGGTTCTCGGCACGGGCGTACTCGGGTCGCAGATCGCGTTCCAGACCGCGTTCCACGGTTTCGATGTCGTGGCATACGACATCGATGACGCAGCTCTTGAGCGCGCCGCGGAACGATTCGCCGGGCTGGCCAAGCGGTACGTGGCCGAGGGTGTCGCCGGTGCTGCCGACGGCGCGGCGGATGCCGCGGTCAGACGCATCCGACTCACCGCGGACCTCACGGACGCTGCCTCGACGGCGGATCTCGTGATCGAAGCCGTCCCGGAGAACCTCGAGCTCAAGCAGGGCATCTATCGGAAGCTCGCCGAGGCGGCACCGGAATCCACCGTCTTCGCGACGAACTCGTCGACCCTGCTGCCTAGCGACCTCGTCGACTCGACCGGACGCCCGGACCGTTTCCTCGCTCTGCACTTCGCGAACGAGATCTGGTCGCACAACACGGCCGAGGTAATGGGCACGCCGGCGACGTCCCCGGACGTCCGCGCCGCCGTCATCGCCTTCGCCGAGCAGATCGGCATGGTTCCGATCGACATCAAGAAGGAGAAGTCCGGCTACCTGCTGAACTCGCTCCTCGTGCCGTTCCTCGACGCCGCAGCCGAGCTCCTGGTCGACGGGATCGCCGAGCCTGAGGCGATCGACGCCACCTGGCGTATCGGGACGGGGGCGCCTGCCGGCCCGTTCCAGATCTATGACATCGTCGGGCTCACGACCGCCTACAACATCTCGAGCGTCGGCGGCGAGAAGCAGCAGGCGTTCGCCAAGCTGCTGAAGGAGCAGTACATCGACAAGGGCAAGCTCGGCGTCGCCACGGGCGAGGGGTTCTACACATACCCGAAGGAGAGCTGAGCCCCTCTCGGCACTGACGACGAAGCCCGGATCACTGACCTTCCTCAGCGATCCGGGCTTCATCGATCGACCGACGTCTTACCTCGCAGCAACCGGCGCGCCTCCTTCTCAGCCACCGGAGGTTTTCGGAGGACATCGTTCGATCCGCTCCCGCCAACGCAAGAGCCCCGGTGATCCGTTTTGAAGCGGAATCCCGGGGCTATCTGTCTTGCTGGGGTACCTGGACTCGAACCAAGAACAACTGAACCAGAATCAGCCGTGTTGCCAATTACACCATACCCCAAGGGCGAAACCGGAGCTTCGCACCGAGGTACTACTCTACCCGACTTCGGCGAGGCCGCCAAAACGCCAGGGACGGCTCGGGCGCGTCGTGCCGGTCAGCCGCGCAGGTGATCCGCGAGGGCGCGCAACCGCCGCAGCGACTCGTCCTTGCCGAGCAGCTCCATCGACTCGAACAGCGGCGGCGAGACGCGGCGGCCGGTGATCGCGACGCGCGGCGGGCCGTAGGCGACACGGGGCTTGAGCTCGAGATTCTCGACGAGAGCGCTCGAAAGGGCATCCTGGATCTTCTCCGGCGTGAACTCGTCGACAGGCTCCACGGCCGCCACACAGGCGTCCAGCACCTCGGCCGCGTTGGCCGGCAGCCCCTTGAGCGCGTCGGCGTCGTAGGAGACCTCGTCGACGAACAGGAACCCGAGCATTCCGGGGACGTCGCCGAGCAGCTGCACCCGCTCCTGTACGAGCGGTGCTGCGCGGAACGCCAGGACGAGCTGCTCGTGGCTGGGCTCGTCGAACAGGCCGGCCGCGGCGAGATACGGGATCGTGCGCTCGGCGAAGTCCTTCTCCCCCAGCATCCGGATGTGATCGCCGTTGATCGACTCGGCCTTCTTCTGGTCGAAGCGCGCCGGGTTCGGGTTCACATCGGCGATGTCGAACGCGGAGATGAACTCCTCCAGCGAGAACACATCGCGGTCGGGGCCGATCGACCAGCCGAGAAGTGCGAGATAGTTCAGCAGCCCCTCGTGAATGAAGCCGCGCTCGCGGTGCAGGAACAGGTCGGCCTGCGGATCGCGCTTGGAGAGCTTCTTGTTGCCGGTCTCACCCAGTACCAGCGGCATGTGCGCGAAGCGCGGGACGAACGTCGTCACCCCGGCGTCGATCAATGCCGCGTAGAGCGCGAGCTGTCGGGCCGTGGACGGCATGAGGTCCTCGCCGCGCAGCACGTGGGTGATGCCCATGAGCGCGTCGTCGACGGGGTTGACGAATGTGTACAGCGGGATGCCGTTGGGCCGGACGACCACGAAGTCGGGGAAGGAGCCGGCCGGGAAGGTCACCTCACCGCGGATCAGGTCGACGTAAGTGAGGTCCTCATCGGGCACGCGCAGTCGCAGTGCGGGCTGGCGGCCCTCAGCGCGGAAGGCGTCCTTCTGCTCGTCGGTGAGGTCGCGGTCGTAGTTGTCGTAGCCGAGCTGCTTGGCGCGGCCGTTCGCCTCGTTGCGGGCGTCGATCTCCTCCGCGTTGGAGAAGCTCTCGTAGATGGCCCCTGCGGCGAGCAGCTTGTCGATGACCTCGCGATAGATGTCATGGCGCTGCGACTGCCGGTACGGAGCGTGCGGCCCTCCGACCTCGACGCCCTCGTCCCAGTCGATCTCCATCCAGCGCAGCGCGTCGAGCAGTTGCTGGTAGCTCTCCTCGCTGTCGCGCGCGGCGTCGGTGTCCTCGATGCGGAAGACGAGCTTGCCGCCGTTGTGGCGTGCGTACGCCCAGTTGAACAGCGCAGTGCGGATCAGACCGACGTGCGGGAGCCCCGTCGGCGACGGGCAGAAGCGGACGCGGACGTCGGAACTGGAGGCGGTGGTGGTGAGGGGATGCGGGGTAGCCATAGCCCTTCAATCCTACGCGTGCACGTGCTCCTCACCGGGCCCGCCCGACGGCCACGGCCGCGGTGTGCTCGAGGACGACGGCGCCGTCCTCGGCGTTCTCCTCGCAGTACGCGTCGAACGCCTGCCGGAAAAGTTCTCGATCGCCTGCACCGAGTGCGCGGTAGAACCCACCGGCGGACGCGACACCGCCAGCGGCGGATGCCCACAGCGCAGTGACGGGTGCATGCCATGCCCAACTGATCTCCGACACCTCGACCGCGTTCCAGCCGCCCTCCGACAGCATCCTGCCGAGTCCTGCTGCGGACCGCTCGAAGTCCTTGTCGGCCGGGAGTCGCGCTCCTGCGCTCGGCGTCAAGCCGGCGCGGTCGCAGACGGCTGCCCAGAACCACGACGGGGACACCGTCCAGATCGTGGCGACGAGCGTCGCAGCGGTCCTCGCGACTCTGGCCATCTCGCCGGCCGACGCGCGCGGATCAGGAACGTGATTGAGCACGAAGTTGGCGGTCACCGCATCGAACGAGGCATTCGGGAACGGCAACGACGGAAGGGCGCCGTCGCGGACCTCGAGCTCCGGATGCTGCAGCGCCGAGACCTCACGCATCGTCTGCTCGGGCTCGCATCCCGTAACGGTCCAGCCGGCGTCCGTGAGCAGGGTGCCGAGCGCTCCCGTCCCGGACCCGACATCGAGGAGAGTACGGGAGCGCGCCGGCCCCAGCACGTCGATGATCGCATCCGCCGTCCCGGAGCACAGGTCGGCGTAGGAGGCGGCGTACGCGCTGCCGACGCCGCGCCAGGAGCTCACGCCGTCTGCAGCGGACGCGCTGCGGGATCAGAGGTCGTCATCGCCAACCGATCCTACGCGGGCGCCGCCGTCCCGTCATGGACGTCACGAGAGGTCATCCGGGGTCACGGGAACTCACAGTGGGTCACATACGAGACACGGGGCGCGCCCGCTTCCTACGCTGGCCGAAATCGCGATGGACCTGACCCGCCGAACACTCAACGGAAGGCAAGAACATGACAATCACGGATGCCGTCACCAACGGTCTCACCGATCGATGGAAGGACGCAGCGACTCCGAGCACCAGCACCGACTGGCTCGAACGCGCACAGGAGGTGGCCGACATCCTCGCTGTCGACGCCGTCGAACGCGACCGCGTCGGCGCGACGCCGTACGCGGAGGTGCGGCTGCTCAAGGCCGCCGGCCTCGTCACACTGCTCGGGCCGACGGCCCACGGAGGCGCGGGCGAGACCTGGGAGACCGCGTACAAGGTGATCCGCACCGTCGCGCGCGGAGACGGATCGATCGGGCAGGTGCTCGGCTACCACTACCTCTGGGCGTGGGCTGCTCGCCTGGTCGCCACCGAGGAGCAGATCGCGGCGGTCGAGGAGCTCTACACGACGAACAACTACCTCTTCGGCGGTGCCGTCAACCCGCGCGACTCCGACCTGGTGATCCGCGAGGACGGCGACGACCTGGTGTTCTCCGGCCACAAGTCGTTCTCCACCGGTGGCCAGATCTCCGACCTCACCGTCCTCGAGGGTGTGCTCGAAGGGACGGACACCCACATCTTCGCGATCGTGCCCACCGCTCAGGACGGCATCGTGTTCGCCGACGACTGGGACAGCCTCGGCCAGCGTCTGACGGAGTCGGGCTCGGTGCAAATCCGCGACGTGCGCGTGCCCTGGGCGTCGGCCGCCGGGTTCGTCGACCGGGTGTTCCAGCCGCTGATCTACAACACGCTGAACGTTCCGGCGATCCAGCTCGTGTTCGCGAACTTCTACCTCGGAATCGCGCAGGGTGCCCTGGAGACGGCTTCGGCGTACACGCGGTCCACGACGCGCCCGTGGCCATACGGCGGTGACGACAAGCAGCACGCCTCCGAGGAGTGGTACCTGCTCGAGGGATACGGAACACTGCAGTCCAAGCTCTGGGCCGACGAAGCGCTGCTCGACGCCGCCGGCACCGAGATCAGTGCCGTTCTGCACGCTCCGCGTGAGGAGCTCAGCGAGCGGCGGCGCGGCGAGATCGCGGTGCGCATCGCCGCCGGCAAGCTCCGCATCGTCGACGACGGCCTCGAGGTCGCGACGAGGGTGTACGAGCTGACGGGGGCGCGCGCGTCGGCGAACAGCGTCGGACTGGACATCTTCTGGCGGAACCTGCGCACGCACAGCCTGCACGATCCCATCGCGTACAAGAAGCGCGAGGTCGGCGAGTACGTGCTGCTGAACGATATCCCCGAGCCCACCTGGTACACCTGAGCTCCGGGATGCAACGGTCGGCGCCGTGCCGCGGGTGATCCTCGTGGCGCGGCGCCGGTCGTCACGGCATCCTGGCGGTCATGCCGTCCGCATCCGGCCCAGCGGCGAGGCGACGACGATCGCGATGACCAGGACGGATGCCGCCACGGCCAGTCCTCCGTACTGGAAGTTCGACAGGATCAGCCCCGCGAGCACGGCACCTCCCGCGGCCGAGAAGCTCATCAGGGAATCGCTGCGGCCCTGCCTCCGCGTGCGCAGCGCCGGGGCGGTCGCCTCGGTGAGCAGCGCGGCACCCGAGACCGTGGCTGCGCTCCAGCCCAGCCCGAGCAGGATCAGCGCGACCATGACACCCCATGCCTGATCGTTCACGAACATCGCGAACAGCAGGGATGCGGCGAGCAGCCCCTGCCCGAGCAGGACGACCTGCAAGCGTCCCCATCGGTCGGCGAGGATGCCGAACACCGGTGACAGGGCGTACATCCCGGCGACGTGCATGGCGATCGTGACGCCGACCAGCGACGAGATGTCCGCCGGCGTCGCGTGCCCGCCGTGAGCCCCGTGCGCCATGTGCGCGAGATGGATCGGCGTCATGGCCATGACGGAGGCCATCGTCACGTGCGAGGCCGCGATCGCGAACATCGCGTAGCGCGCCGCGACCGGGTGATCCTGCCGTTCCTCGATCGTGCTCTGGTCGGCGCCGGCCGCCATGATGCGCTGGGCGAGCAGCAGCGGATCGGGGCGGAGGGCCACGACGTAGAGCGCGAACGCCGCAGTCTGCGCGATCAGCGAGAACAGGTAGGAACCGGTCTGCGGCGGCATCCCGATCGCCTGCCCGACGACCTCGCCCGGCCCCAGCAGCAGCGGGCCAGCCACTCCCCCGACCGTCGTCGCCCAGACGACGACCGAGAGGTCTCGGCCGCGGTGCCGCGGACTGGCGAGATCGGTCGCGGCGAATCGCGACTGCAGGTTCCCGGCGTTTCCTGCGCCGATGAGCACGATGCCGACCAGGAGAAGCGGGAACACGCGGAGAGCGGCGGCGAGGATCACGATCCCGATGCCGATCAGGGCGAAGAGGTTGCCGAGGGTCAGCGCCCGTCGGCGCCCCAGCTTCGTCGCGAGCCGCGCCAGCGGGATCGCGCACAGCGCAGCTCCCAGCGTGACGGATGCCGTGGCGAGTCCCGAGAGCGCGTCGTCACCGGAGATGTCGGCGGCCAGCAGCGCGCCCAGAGACACTGTCGCCCCGAACGCGATGCCGCCGAGCACCTGGCCGGCGGAGAGGATCGCGACCGTCCGTCGCTGCACCGCCTGCTGCTGCTCGGCGGTGGGGATCGTCATGCGACGGGCAGCGCGTCGCGCACGGCGTTGCGCAGGATGCCGATGCCGGAGACCTCGACCTCCACGGTGTCGCCGGCGACGAAGGGCCCGACGCCCGCCGGCGTTCCGGTGAGGATGACGTCGCCCGGGAGCAGTGTGAACACGGCAGAGGCGTACTCGATGATGTCGGCCACCGAGTGGATCATGTCGCTCAGCGGAGCGCTCTGACGCACCTCGCCGTTCACGCGAGTCTGGATCGTGGCATCCGCATTGTCGAACTCGGTCTCGATGACGGGGCCCAGCGGGCAGAACGTGTCGAAGCCCTTGCCGCGCGTCCACTGACCGTCCTTGCGCTGCAGGTCGCGCGCGGTGACGTCGTTCGCGACGGTGTAGCCGAAGACGTAGTCGAGGGCCCTCTCGGCCGTGACGTTCTTGGCGATGCGTCCGATCACGACGGCCAGCTCGCCCTCGTGGTCGGTCTGCTCCGACAGGGTCGGCCGCACGATCGTGTCACCGGGCCCGATCACCGCTGTGTTGGGCTTGAGGAAGAGCAGCGGCTCCTCGGGCGCGGTGCCGCCCATCTCGGCCGCGTGGTCGTGGTAGTTCTTGCCGACGCAGACGACCTTGGAACGCGGGATCACCGGAGCGAGAAGCGCGGCATCCGCGAGCGGGACGCGCTCCCCCGTCGTCTCGAATCCGGCGAACATCGGATCGCCGGCGAGGACCACCAGCTCCTGCTCGTCCTCGTCAAGGATCCCGTACTGGATGGCGTCGTTGTGGCTGAACCGGGCGATCTTCACCTGCCCAGCCTACTCAAGCCACCCCCACCCCTCACAGACCTCTCGGGAGCGACGAGACCCCGTCGTATCGACGTAGATAGGACGGGGTCTCGTCGGCCAGGAGAGGTCTGTGGGGCCGGGGGGGGGGACGCGCGTCAGCCGGGAGGCAGAATGCCGAAGGCAGCGAGCCGAGCACCGAGCGTCTCGGCGGTGCGGATGTGGCTGTGGCCCCACCGAACGAAACCCCAACCTGTGACACCGCGCACGTCATCCTCGCGCTGCTTCTCGGCGAGCACCGCGTCCTGCGGCGTCGGAGTCGCACGCAGATCGGGTTCGAGGTACTTCGCATCACCGTCGAACTCGCCGAAGACACGGTATCCGCCGAATCCGAAGTCCAGATAGTAATCGCGCCCAGCCGACCCGACGACGTGGACCTGCAGCGCTATATCCCGGAATCCGAGCGTGTGAAGCCGAAGCCGGCTGACGCTCTCACCCGGAAGTTCCGCGCGCCCGTCGGCGAAGGCGGCGACCCAGCGTGCAGTCTTTGCTCCGCGTGCCCGTGAAGCGGCCATGATCCGCAGCTCCTCGCGCCATGCCGCTGCCTTCTCCTGATCCTGAACGCGTCGCGACACCGCGACGTGCCCGAGGGCTGCGTCGCCGGCGGAGATCGCAGCCTCAGGCGAGAGCGTCCGCGCCAGATCGTAAACGGTGCGTGCGAGCGATGTGCACCTCAACCCGTGCTTGACCACGATGTCGTCAGCCGTCACTTTGAGGGCGTGCCTCATCACCCCGTCTGAACGACGAGAATGCCGCGTTCCTGCGATCAGGACGTGCACGAAGTCGTCGCGTCCGCCGTACAACGGCAATCCCCACAGCGCAGCTGCCGATGCGTGCGCGAACACGGCGTCCGGGCTCACGCGTGCGAAGGCGATGGCGCGCAGCAGATGGCGCCCTTCCTCCCACAGCGCGTCCCATGTCGGGCCATCGACGTACTGCCCACGGTGAACCCGGACGAGCATCCCCGCGTTCACGAGAGATTCGAGACCTCGCTCCGTGATTCCGGCATCCAGCAGTTCCGAACGCGTGCGCAGCAGAGCGGCTGCCTCGGCGAAGTCGATTCTCTTCCGCATGCCGCGATCGTCACAGATCGCGGGTCCTCGTGCTGTTCCTCCACAGCTTGATCCGGGTTCCGGCATCCCGGGCCGCCTGTGCAGAGAGAGTCATGCTTCACAGACCTCTCGGGAACGACGAGACCCCGTCGTATCGACGTGAATACGACGGGGTCTCGTAGGCCAGGAGAGGTCTGTGAAACTGCGGGAGGGGTCAGGCGTCCAGGCGGTAGAGCCAGCCGTGCTTGTCCTCGCGGCGGCCGTACTGGATGTCGGTGAGCTCCTCGCGCAGCGAGAGCGCCAGCTCGCCGGACGGCTGCGGCTCCTCGCCGTCGGCGGTTACGAGAGCGCCGATCGGGGTGACGACAGCCGCCGTGCCGCACGCGAACACCTCGACGATGTCGCCGGAAGCCACGCCGTCGCGCCATTCCTGGAGCGACACCGGCCGGCGCTCGACAGTGTGGCCGCGGTCCTCCGCGAGCTGCAGCAGCGAGTTGCGGGTGATGCCCTCGAGGATGCTGTCGGAGTCCGGGGTGACGATGCGGCCGTCCTTGTACACGAACACGACGTTCATTCCGCCGAGCTCCTCGACATTGCCGTCCTGGTCGAGGAAGACCACCTGGTCGCAGCCCTTCTCGTACGCCTCGGCCTGCGGCAGCAGGCTCGACGCGTAGTTGCCGCCGGTCTTGGCCGCACCCGTGCCGCCCTTGCCCGCGCGGGCGTAGTTCTCGGACAGCCAGATGCGCACCGGCTGCACGCCGCCCTTGAAGTACGAACCCGCCGGGCTCGCGATCAGGTAGTAGGCCACCTTCTGCGCGGGGCGCACGCCAAGGAACGCCTCCTTCGCGAACATGAACGGCCGCAGGTACAGGCTCTGGTCCTCCCCGGACGGCACCCAGGCACCGTCGACGGCGATCAGTTCGCGGATCGACTGCAGGAAGTACTCGGTGGGCAGCTCCGGCAGCGCCATGCGCCGCGCACTGCGCTGCAGGCGTGCGGCGTTCTGGTCGGGACGGAACGTGTGGACCGACCCGTCTGCGTGCCGGTAGGCCTTGATCCCCTCGAAGATCTCCTGCCCGTAGTGCAGCACGGCTGCGGCGGGGTCGAGTGCGATCGGGCCGTAGGGCTGCACGCGCGGACGATGCCATCCGCCGCGCGCCGACCAGCACACGTCGACCATGTGGTCGGTGAACGCCGTGCCGAAGCCCGGGTTCTTCAGGATCTCCTCGCGCTCTGCTGCGGACTTCGCTGCGAGGTTCTTGGTCACGGCGAACTCGAGCGGTGCGAGTTCGGTTTCGGTCGTTGTCATGTCACATCCTGCGTTCGTTGCGGGCGGCGCTCGCGTGCGTCCAGGTTACGCCTGGAGCCGGGCGATGATGGCGTCGCCCACCTCAGTGGTGGTTCGAGAGCCGAGCCGTTCGGCGATGTCCGCCTCGACCGCGCTGGTCACGCGGTCCGATTCCTCGCGGAGCCCGAGGTGATCGAGCAGGAGGGCGACGGACAGGATCGCCGCCGTGGGGTCGGCTTTCTGCTGGCCTGCGATGTCGGGCGCCGAACCATGAACGGGCTCGAACATCGAGGGGAACGTGCCGTCGGGGTTGATGTTGCCCGATGCGGCGAGGCCGATGCCACCGGTGACGGCGCCTGCCAGATCCGTGAGGATGTCGCCGAAGAGGTTGTCGGTGACGATCACGTCGAAGCGGCTGGGGTTGCTGACCATGAAGATCGTCGCCGCATCGACGTGCAAGTAGTCTACGGCCACGCCGGGGTGTTCCCCCGCCACCTCGTTCACGATGCGCTGCCACATGCCTCCTGCGTGGACGAGCACGTTCGTCTTGTGCACCAGGGTGAGCTTCTGACGGCGGCGCTCGGCGAGCTCGAACGCGTACCGCACGACGCGCTCGACGCCGTACGCGGTGTTCACGCTCGTCTCGTTGGCGACCTCGTGCGGGGTTCCGACACGGATGGCGCCGCCGTTGCCCACGTACGGGCCCTCCGTGCCCTCGCGGACGACGACGAAGTCGATGTCGCCCGGGTCGGCGAGCGGACCGGCCGCACCGGGATAGAGCTTCGAGGGACGGAGGTTGACGTAATGGTCGAGTGTGAACCGGAGTCTGAGAAGAAGACCGCGCTCGATGTTCGCGGCCTTCAGAGCCGGGTCGCCCGGCGTTCCGCCCACGGCGCCGAGGATGATCGCATCGTTGGCCTTGATCGCGTCGAGGTCCTCGTCGGTCAGCGTGTCACCGGTCTCCAGGAAACGTGCGGCTCCGAGCGAGAAGCGGGTCTTGTCGAAGGCGACGTCGCTGTGCGCGGTGACGGCGTCGAGCACCTTCTCCGCCTCGGCGACGACCTCGGGACCGATGCCGTCACCGGGGATGACGGCCAGCTTCACGACACGCGACATGCGCACTCCTTGCCTCGGGAACCCCGCGGCACGACGACGGCGCGGGTACCCCCCAGCGTACTGGTCAGTGCGAACGGGGCGTGCGCAGTGTGACAGCGGCGATGACCCCCGCCGCCACCACGAGGCCGACGCCGATCAGCGAGGTGAGGGTGATCCCGGACTCGAAGGCGGATGCCGCAGCATCCCAAAGCTGCGTGCGCAGCGGCTCCGCGAGTTCGTGCGCCGCACCGTAGGCGCCGGCGAGCGTCTCACGCGCGCCGGACGCGATCTCCGCCGGGACTCCCTGCGGAATCACGAGCGCACCGCGATACAGCGCGGTGATGATCCCGCCGAGCACGGCGGTACCCAGGACCGCTCCGAGCTCGTACGCGGTCTCGGAGACGGCGCTCGCGGCTCCCGCCTTCGCGGGCGGTGCGCTCGAGAGGATCAGCTCGTTCGAGATGGTCTCCGCCGCGCCGATGCCGATGCCGAGCACGACGAACGCGGTCACGAGCGCCAGGATGCCGTGCTCGTCGGAAGCGAACGCGACGAGCAGATACCCCACGACCGAGAACACGAGGGCGGCGGGAACCACGACGGAGGGCCGTACGCGGCGCGAGATCGGCACGATGACGAGTCCGGCGACGATCATCGCGAGCATCCCCGGCACCAGCGCGAGTCCCGCCATCATCGGGGTGAGGCCGATGACCAGCTGCAGATGCTGCGACACGAAGTACAGGAATCCCACGAGCGCGACGACGCTGAGCAGGTTCACGAGAATGGCTCCCGAGAACGTGCCGCACCGGAACAGCGCCATGTCGAGCATCGGCGTCTTGGCGCGCAGCTGACGCCGCACGAACAGGATGCCGAGCACGACGCCGAGCGCGACGCACGCGGCAGCGATGAGCGTCGGCCCCTCGACCGCGACGAACTTGATCGCGTACACGATCGGCACCATCGCACCAATCGAGAGCAGGATGCTGATCGGGTCGATGCGCCCCGGAGCGGGGTCGCGGCTCTCCGGCACGAGCAGCGGCGCCGCGATGAGGAGCGGGATCAGCACGGGCACGGCGATGAGGAAGACCGACCCCCAGGCGAAGTGCTCGAGAAGGAAGCCCCCGACGATCGGGCCGAGTGCCGCCCCTGCCGAAAACGCGGACGCCCACACCGCGATCGCCATCCGGCGCTGATCGCGGTTCTGGAAGATCGACCGCAGCAGCGACAGGGTCGACGGCATGAGCATGGCCCCGAAGAAGCCGAGCAGGACGCGCGCCGCGATCAGCAGCCCTGCCGTGGGCGCGAAGGCGGCCAGTGCGGACACTGCGGCGAACCCGGTGGCACCGATCAGGAGCATCCGGCGGCGGCCGAAGCGGTCGCCCAGCGTACCCATCGTCACCAGCAGCCCCGCCAGCACGAGCGGGTACGCGTCGATGATCCAGAGCTGCTCCGCTCCGGTCGGGGCGAGCGCGAGCGAGATCTCCGGCAGCGCGAAGCTCAGCACGGTGTTGTCCACCGACACGAGCAGCACGGGGAGCATCAGGACGATCAGCGCCCACCAGCCGCGCGCCCCCGCGCGTGGGCCGTCGGTCGTCGTCACCGCGATCGGCGCCGTCTGCGTCATACTCGTTCCTGTCATCCGTGTCCGTTACTAAACCGTCCGGCTGGTATAGTAACAGATATGCCGCGACCTCCTCTCGCCCGTGAACGGGTGCTCGACGCATTCGAGACGCTCCTGATCGATGACGGCGAGCGAGCCGCGACACTGGATGCGACGGCGAAGGCCGCAGGCGTCTCCAAGGGCGGCCTGCTCTACCACTTCGCATCCAAGGACGACCTGGTCGCGGGACTCCTCGATCGCCTCGAAGTCGCCGCCCACGAGGACCTCGACCGCATGGCGACGGCCCCGGACGGCGCCGTCGCCTACTTCCTCCGCACATCGATCATGGAGGACACCGCGCTCGACCGCGTCCTCGTCGCAGCGTCGCGCATCGCGCAGGGCGGAGCGGCCGCCGCATCCGACGCCCTCAGGCGGGTACGCGAGTCCTGGGCCGAGGTCCTGCGACCGCACGTGCGCGACCAGACCGCGCTCGATCTCGTCATGCTCGTCAGCGACGGCCTCTACTACAACAACGCGCTCGACACCGCGGGCGCTGAGGGAAGCGGCCTCGCGGGTCCCGTACCGAGGGGCGCGGATCTGGAGAAGCTCATCGCCCTCGTGCAGAGCGCCGTCTCATGATGCCCCGCGAACGGGCGCGCCGGGTCAGACCTCGGCGATCTCGATCTGCTTGACGACGCTCGCCTCGATCGCGACGCCGACCTCGGCGAGCAGCTCATCGGGCACCCGAGAGTCGACGGTGAGGACGGTGAGCGCTTCGCCACCGGCCGCGCGACGCGCGACCTGCATGCCGGCGATGTTGATGCCGGCGTCGCCGAACTTCTGGCCGTAGACGGCGACGATGCCAGGACGATCGAGGTACTGCATCACGATGTGGTTGGTCTCGATCGGCACCTCGATGTCGTGACCGTTGATGCCGACGATCTTCTGCACCATGCGGGTTCCGGCGAGGGTGCCAGCCACGGTGAGGACGGTGCCGTCCGCAAGGGCGCCGCGCAGCGTCGTCAGGTTGCGGTACTCGGGGCTGTCCTTCTCCACGATGAGCCGCGCCTCGATGCCGCGCTGCTCGGCGAAGAGCGGGGCGTTGACGTACGAGACGTTCTCGCTGACCACGTTCGAGAGGATGCCCTTGAGCGCTGCGAGCTTGTAGACGCTGACGTCGTAGTCGGCCAGCTCGCCGCGGACCTCGATGTCGAGCGTGGTGACCGCGGAGCCGGCGAGACCGCTGAAGACCTGGCCGAGCTTCTCCACCAGGGCGATGCCGGGGCGGACGAACGGGTCGATCACGCCGCCGGCGACGTTCACGGCATCCGGCACGAGGTCGCCCTCGAGAGCGAGCTTGACCGAACGCGCGACCGAGATCCCGGCCTTCTCCTGGGCCTCATCGGTGGAGGCCCCGAGGTGCGGGGTGACGATCACGTTCGGCAGCTCGAGGAGCTCGCGGGCGGATCCGCCCTCGGCCGGCGGTTCGGAGGTGAACACGTCGAGGCCGGCCCCGGCGATCTCGCCGGCGAGGAGTGCTTCGCGAAGCGACACCTCGTCGATCAGGCCGCCGCGCGCGACGTTGACGACGTATGCGGACGGCTTCATGGCCGCGAACTGGGCGGCGCCGATCATGCCCGTGGTCTCGGGCGTCTTCGGCATGTGGATCGTGAGGAAGTCGACCTCGGCGACGAGCTCGTCGAGGGTGCGCAGCTCGACGCCCAACTGCTGTGCACGGGCGGTCGTGACGTAGGGGTCGTAGGCGACGACCTTCATGCCGAAGCTCTGCATGCGCGCGGCGACCAGCGCGCCGATGCGGCCGAGCCCGACGATGCCGAGGGTCTTCTCGAACAGCTCGGTTCCGGTGTAGGCGCTGCGCTTCCACTGCCCGGCGGCCAGCGAGGCGTGCGCGGCCGGGACGTGGCGGGCGAGGCTGATGATGTGGGCGCAGGTGAGCTCTGCCGCGGAGATGATGTTGGAGGTCGGTGCGTTCACGACCATGACGCCGGCCTTGGTGGCAGCGGGGATGTCGACGTTGTCGAGGCCGACGCCGGCGCGGGCGATCACCTTGAGCTTCGGAGCGTGCTCGAGAGCCTCCGCGTCCACCTTGGTCGCGGAGCGGACCAGCACAGCATCCGCATCCTTCAACGCCGAGAAGAGCGCCTCGCGATCCGTTCCGTCGACCTGACGGACATCGAAGTCGGGGCCGAGGGCCTCGATCGTGGCGGGCGAGAGGACTTCGGCGATGAGCACGACGGGCTTCGGCACAGACGGATCCTTCGGGTTGGCGGCAGAGCGCGGATGGGGACCGATGCGCCGCACACCGTCGGGGGCGCGATCGAGACCACCTTACCCGAGCGTGCGACGTGCTCCGCGCCGTGTGACGCTCGGCCTCATCCGGTCAGCGACGAGAAGTTCAGCGTGCTCAGCGCGACGACGTTCATCCAGAACACGGCGACCAGCGTGAGCCCGGCGAGGAGGACGAGCGCGAACTCGACCGCCTGGCGCCGTCGACCGAGCGCGTATGCCGCGGCGAAGACGAGGATCGGGAAGAGCACGGAGAAGAGCAGGACGAACCACCCGTACGCATTGAGTCCGTACTGGGCGACGCTGACGAGATACGCCACAGCGTTCCACACGGCGTACGCGTAGAACAGCCCGGCAAGACCGAGGATCAGCGTCTTCATCAGCCCGAGCCCGTGCCCCTTCGTCGTCTCGCGCGCGGTCATGCGCCCACCGCCCCTGTCATCACGAACGGCCAGGGCACCAGGAGTGCGATCCCGGCGAGGAAGCCGACGACGCGGATCCAGCTCGCGGAGCGCCGCGTGAGCATCCAGACAGCGCCGAACCACAGTGCCGGCGCCAGCACCGCTGCCCAGACCGCGACCTGGTACATGACCGTCGGCACGAGGAACAGGGCGCCCGCCTGCAGATTGAGTCCGCCGATGATCCAGCCGATCGTGTACAGCAGGTAGACCCCGCCGACGATCCCGACCAGCAGCAGCATGGGCGTGCTCAGACCCTGCGGCTCATCCGACTCGGCGACCGTGCCGTCTGCCTCGATCCTGCCGACGGACTCACTGTCCTTGCCGACCGCGTTCCAGCCGTGGGGCAGGGCGGGCTTCGCGGTCTCCCCCGCCGACTGCTTGCGACGAGGCGCTGCCGGATGCTCGTCGTCGCCCTCCCAGGAGAACGCGTCGTCCGATTCGGATGTCATGTGTCCAGCGTAGCCATCGCCACTGGTGCCGGATATGCTCAGGGAGTTCACAGGAGCTTGAGGGAGATCGACCGTGACAGAACCGGACAAGACCGTCGCCGCGAACGACTGGAAGCCGACACCGGAGTCCAAGCGCAAGGCGACCACCTTCCGGTGGATCGCCGCAGCCCTGTGGGCCGTCGCGATCGCCGCAGAGGCCGTCGCCATCTTCTGGCTTCTGCGCCAGCGCGAGTTCGTCGGCGAGGACGGCGGACTCGTCCGCAACACCGACACCGGTCTGCTCGAGAATCAGCAGGCCACTGCCCAGTTCCCGCAGTGGGCCTTCATCACGCTCATCGTGATGCTCGTCGTGATCGCAGCGCTGTCGATCACCGGTTCCTTCCTCTGGAAGAAGGCGAACCGTCTCGACCCGGCGCGCAAGTCCGACAAGCTGCGGTTCTTCGTCCAGAACCAGCTGGGCGCGATCATCGCGATCATCGCGTTCCTGCCCCTGATCATCCTCATCTTCCTGAACAAGGACATGGACAAGGGGCAGAAGACGACGGCCGGCATCATCGGCGTCGTGCTCGCGGTCGCCGCGGTCGCGCTGGGCATCGACTACAACCCGTCGTCCGTCGAGGAGTACACCGCCGACCAGTCCACCGTCATCCAGCTGCTGGGCCAGGACGAGGTCGTCTGGGTCGACGGCGGATCGGTATACCACGTCTGCGAAGAGGTCTCCGACATCCAGACGGGCAGCGAGAAACGCATCGGCACCACCGCCGAGGCCGTGGCCGCCGGCAAGACCAGGCTCACCCTGGAGTTCGCATCCGAGCTGCGCACGTGCGGACTGGCCGTACCCGAGAACTCGGATGAGATCGTCGAGGCACTGCGCGCGATCCGCGACGGCGTGACGGACACCCTGCTGCCCGCGCCGGTGTGGGCATCCCCGTCGGATGCTCCGATCGAGATCCCGGATGCCGCCCCCGAGGGCGACGAGTCGGAGTAGGCCACAGCGGGGAGAGACCCCGTCGTATCGACGAGACCCCGTCGCAATCACGTGGATGCGACGGGGTCTCGTCGTTCAGACGGGGTCTCAGTGTCGTGCAGTCGGACTCAGGTCAGCGCGCAGCGCTGCCGTCGACGTAGTCCTCGTCCTGCTGCTTCCAGGCGAACAGCGAGCGCAGCTCCTTGCCGGTCGTCTCGATCGGGTGCTGCTCCTCCTTGGCGCGGAGCTCCAGGAACTCCTTCGCGCCGTTGTCCTGGTCGTCGATGAAGCGCTTCGCGAACGCGCCCGACTGGATGTCGGCGAGCACGCCCTTCATGCTCTCCTTGACGGCCGAGTCGATGACGCGCGGCCCGGAGACGTAGTCGCCGAACTCAGCGGTGTCGGAGATCGACCAGCGCTGCTTGGCGATGCCACCCTCCCACATGAGGTCGACGATGAGCTTGAGCTCGTGCAGCACCTCGAAGTAAGCGATCTGCGGCTGGTAGCCCGCCTCGGTCAGCGTCTCGAAGCCGGCCTGCACGAGGTGGCTCACGCCACCGCAGAGCACGGCCTGCTCGCCGAACAGGTCGGTCTCGGTCTCTTCGGTGAAGGTCGTCTTGATGACGCCGGCGCGGGTGCCGCCGATCGCCTTGGCGTACGACAGCGCGAGGTCCCAGGCCTTGCCCGATGCATCCTTCTCCACGGCGATGATGTCCGGGATGCCGCGGCCCGCGACGAACTCGCGGCGCACGGTGTGGCCGGGTGCCTTGGGGGCGACCAGGATGACGTCGACGCCCTCAGGAGCATCGATGTAGCCGAAGCGGATGTTGAAGCCGTGCGCGAAGGCGAGCGTCTTGCCGGCGGTGAGGTTCGGCGCGATCGACTCGCTGTAGATCGTGCGCTGGTGCTGGTCGGGCGCGAGGATCATGATGACGTCCGCCCATGCCGTCGCGTCGGCGACGTTCTTGACCGGGAAGCCGGCCTCCTCGGCCTTGGCGATCGACTTCGAGCCGTCCTTGAGCGCGATGGCGACCTCGACGCCCGAGTCGCGCAGGTTCATCGCGTGGGCGTGCCCCTGCGAGCCGTAGCCGACGATCGCGACCTTCTTGCCCTGGATCAGGGACAGGTCGGCGTCGTCGTCGTAGAAGATCTCAGTGCTCACTTGTATTTCTCCTTGATTGTGGTTCGAAAAGTTCGTGTGTCAGCCGCGCAGGACGCGCTCGGTGATGCTCTTGCCGCCGCGCCCGATGGCCAGCAGCCCGGACTGCGCGATCTCCTTGATCCCGAAGGGCTCGAGAGCGCGGAGCAGGGCGTCGATCTTGCCGCGGTCGCCCGTCACCTCCACGACGAGCGCATCGGCGGCGTAGTCGACGACGGCGGCGCGGAAGAGATTGACGACCTCGATCACGTTGGAGCGGGTCGTGTTGTCGGTGCGCACCTTCACCAGCACATGCTGGCGCTGCACCGACGTCGCGAAGTCGAGCTCGACGATCTTGATGACGTTGACGAGCTTGTTCAGCTGCTTGGTCACCTGCTCGAGCGGAAGCTCCTCGACGTCGACGACGACCGTGATGCGCGAGATCCCCGGCACCTCCGTCACGCCCACGGCGAGGGACTCGATGTTGAAGCCGCGACGCGCGAAGAGCCCGGCGACACGGGTGAGGAGACCGGGAGTGTCCTCGACGAGGAGGCTCAGAACGTGCTTGGACATGGTTCAGACCTCCTCATCGAACGCCGGAGCGTGGTCGCGCGCGTACTGGACGTAGTTGTTGCTCACGCCCTGCGGAACCATCGGCCACACCATCGCGTCGGCCGAGACGACGAAGTCGATGACGACAGGACGGTCGTCGGTCTCGAGAGCCAACTGGATCGCCGCATCCACCTCCTCCTCCTTCTCGACACGGATGGCCAGGCATCCGTAGGCCTCGGCGAGCTTGACGAAGTCCGGGATCCGGACGGTGTCGTGCCCCGTGTTGAGGTCGGTGTTGGAGTAGCGGCCGTCATAGAAGAGCGTCTGCCACTGGCGCACCATGCCGAGCGAGGAGTTGTTGATGATCGCGACCTTGATCGGGATGTTGTTGATCGCGCAGGTCGCGAGCTCCTGGTTGGTCATCTGGAAGCATCCGTCGCCGTCGATCGACCAGACGACCCGGTCGGGCTCGGCGACCTTCGCGCCCATCGCCGCGGGCACCGAGTAGCCCATCGTGCCCGCTCCCCCGGAGTTCAGCCACGCGTTCGGACGCTCGTACTTGATGAACTGCGCAGCCCACATCTGGTGCTGGCCGACGCCGGCGGCATAAATGCCCTCCGGCCCGGTGAGCTCGCCGATCCGCGAGATCACATACTGCGGCGCGAGCAGTCCGTCGCTGGGCTCGGTGTACCCGAGCGGGAACTCGTCACGGAGCCCGTCGAGGTAGGACCACCAGTCCGAGATGTCGGGCTTCGTGCTGCCGACGACGCCGCGGAACGCGGCATCCAGGTCGATCAGCACGTCGCGGACGTCGCCCACGATCGGCACGTCGGCCGTGCGGATCTTGGAGATCTCGGCCGGGTCGATGTCGACGTGCACGACCTTCGCGTGCGGTGCGAACAGCGCCGCCTTGCCGGTCACGCGGTCGTCGAAGCGAGCGCCGAGCGACACGATGAGGTCTGCCTCCTGCAGTGCGAGCACCGCGGGAACCGTTCCGTGCATGCCCGGCATGCCGAGGTGCTGCTCGTGCGAGTCGGGGAAGGCGCCGCGCGCCATGAGGGTGGTGACGACGGGCGCGCCCGTCGACTCGGCGAGCTCCTTCAGCTCCGCTGCCGCACGTCCGCGGACGACGCCGCCGCCGACGTAGAGCACGGGCTTCTTCGACTCGGCCAGAAGCGCTGCCGCGGCCTGGATCTGCTTGCCGTGCGCCTTGGTGACGGGGCGGTATCCGGGCAGATCGACCTTGGGCGGCCAGACGAACGGCACGGTGTCCTGCTGCGCGTCCTTCGTGATGTCCACGAGGACAGGCCCGGGACGGCCCGTCGACGCGATCTCGAAGGCGGCCGCGATGGCGCCCGGGATGTCGCGGGCATCCTTCACCAGGAACGAGTGCTTCGTCACCGGCATGGTGATGCCGACGATGTCGGCCTCCTGGAACGCGTCGGTGCCCATGAGGGTCGAGAACACCTGACCGGTGATCGCGACCAGCGGCACGGAGTCCATGTAGGCGTCGGCGATCGCCGTGACAAGGTTCGTTGCGCCTGGTCCGGAGGTCGCGATGCACACGCCGACCTTGCCGGACGCCGAGGCGTAGCCCTCGGCGGCGTGGCCGGCGCCCTGCTCGTGGCGCACGAGGATGTGGCGGAGCTGGGATGCGTCCATCAGCGGGTCGTAGACCGGCAGGATCGCACCGCCCGGGATGCCGAAGACGTCGGTGACGCCGAGCAGCTCGAGCGAGCGGACGACGGCCTCGGCCCCGGACATCTCGGGCGCGGAGCTCTTGGTGGACGGCGGCCGTGGCACGGCCGATACAGCATCAGCAGTCATGGGATTCCTTGGTGATCTGCAGGGTCAGCCCGTGGTCGCGCCTTCGGCGGCGGAGCGCACGAGCTTGGAGTACTTGGCAAGAACGCCACGGGTATAGCGCGGAGGAAGCGGCTCCCAGCCGTCACGGCGGGAGGCGAGCTCTGCCTCATCGACGAGTAGGTCAAGAGAGCGAGCTGCGATATCGACCCGTATCAGATCACCATCGCGCACGAAGGCGATGGGACCAGCGTCCACCGCTTCGGGTGCTATGTGGCCGATGCACAGGCCGGTTGTGCCGCCTGAGAATCGTCCGTCTGTCAAGAGTAGTACATCTTTTCCGAGCCCAGCGCCCTTGATGGCCGCTGTGATCGCGAGCATCTCGCGCATGCCGGGGCCGCCCTTGGGGCCCTCGTAGCGGATTACGATGACCTCGCCCGCGTTGATCTCGCCGTTCGCCACCGCATCCATGGCGGCGCGCTCGCGCTCGAAGACGCGGGCAGGACCCTCGAAGACGTCCGCATCGAAGCCCGCCGACTTCACCACGGCGCCCTCGGGTGCGAGCGAGCCGTGCAGGATCGTGAGGCCACCGGTGGCGTGGATCGGGTTGTCGAAGGTGTGGATGACCTCGCCGTCGATGGGGTCGGGATCGAGTTCCGCAAGGTTCTCGGCGAGCGTCTTGCCGGTGACCGTGAGCGCGTCGCCGTGGAGCAGCCCTTCGTCGAGCATCGCCTTCATGATGACGGGGATGCCGCCGTGGCGGTCGACGTCGTTCATGACGTACTTGCCGAACGGCTTCATGTCGGCCACGTGCGGCACCTTGTCGCCGATGCGGTTGAAGTCGTGCAGGCTCAGGTCGACCTCGGCCTCGCGGGCGATCGCGAGCAGGTGCAGCACGACGTTGGTGGATCCGCCGAGCGCCATGGCGAGGGCGATCGCGTTCTCGAACGACTCCTTCGTGAGGATGTCGCGGGTGGTGATGCCCTGGCGGAGCAGGTTCACCACGGCCTCGCCGGAGCGGTGCGCGAAGTAGTCGCGGCGCCGGTCGGCGGAAGGCGGCGCTGCTGATCCCGGGAGGCTGAGGCCCAGCGCCTCGGCGACGGATGCCATCGTGTTGGCGGTGTACATGCCGCCGCACGCGCCCTCGCCGGGGGCGATCGCGCACTCGATGCGCTTGAGGTCCTCTTCGCTCATGAGCCCCGCGCGGCAGGCGCCGACGGCCTCGAACGAGTCGATGATCGTCACGTCCTTCTCGGTGCCGTCCGACAGCTTGACCCAGCCGGGGGCGATCGAACCGGCGTAGAGGAACACGCTGGACAGATCGAGGCGCGCGCTCGCCATGAGCATGCCTGGGATGGACTTGTCGCATCCGGCGAGCAGCACGCTGCCGTCGAGGCGCTCCGCCATCATGACCGTCTCGACCGAGTCGGCGATGACCTCGCGCGAGACGAGCGAGAAGTGCATGCCCTCGTGCCCCATCGAGATGCCGTCCGAGACGGAGATGGTCCCGAACTGCAGCGGGTAGCCGCCACCGGAGTGGACACCCTCCTTGGCGCCCTGGGCCAGGCGGTCCAGGCTCAGGTTGCACGGGGTGATTTCGTTCCAGCTGGACGCGATGCCGATCTGCGGCTTGTCCCAGTCCTCATCGCCCATGCCGACGGCGCGGAGCATGCCCCGGGAGGTCGTCGCCTCGATCCCGTCGGTGACGACGCGGCTGCGGGGCTTGATGTCGATGGATGCATTCGAAGAAGGATCGTGCGAGGACATGACGGCAGTCTATTCCCGTCCCGACGCGCGCTCGGACGCGAGCGTCTCCAGAAGATCCGCCATCTGCTGTGGGGTGTCCACACGCAGCGCCGCCGCGCTCTCCCCCGGGCCGACGCGCACGCCGAGGTCGCCCGGGAGCAGGACCCGCATCGCGTCCTCGTCGGTGACGTCGTCGCCGGCGAACAGGATGCCGGTGGCGTCGAAGTGCTCGCGCAGAACCGCCATGGCGGTGTCCTTGCCCTCGGTCCTGGACGAGAACTCGAGCACCCTGTGGCCCGACCGCCGCCGCCAATGCGGGTAGTGGTCGGCGACGAGCGCGTCGATCTCGGCGAACGCCGCCTGCTCCGTCTCGCGCGTCGCCCGGCGCGTGTGGATGCCCATCCCGAAGGTCTTGGGCTCGAGGCCCACGCCCTCGTAGCGGTCGACGATCGGCTGCGCCGCAGCCCACAGCCGCTCGCGCGCGCCGTCCTCGGTCGCCGAGCCCGGAGCATCCTCGTCGCCCGTGCCCGGGAACCAGTACTGCGCGCCATGGGAGCCGGCCAGGGCGATGACCGAGTCCTCGTCGTGCTCGGTGATGATCTTCAGGTCGTGCATGCTGCGACCGGACACGTAGGCGACGAGCGTGTCGGGAAGGGACGTGAGCCGCGCGACCTGCGCGGCGACCTCGGGAAGTGCGCGCGCCGCCATCGGGTCGGGCACGAGCGGGGACGCCGTGCCGTCGAAGTCGAGTGCGACGATGAGGCGGGGTGTTCTCGCGATCGCCGTGAGGGCGTCGTCTGCGGTTCCGGGCGTCCAGGTACGGGTCACTGCGGGTCTCCTCGTCGGGGATCGATTCCCGACCAGCCTCTCACGTGCCGGTGTCGCGCTCCGCCCGCATGACGGCCGATCAGGAGCGCTGCGCCCGCACGTCCGCGAGGGCGTCGAGGAACGACGAGGACCACACCTTCACATCGTGCTCGAGCACGCGCTTGCGCAGCGACCGCATCCGGCGGCTCTGCTCGGCCGGCTCCATCTCGACCGCGGTCATGATCGCGTCCTTCAGCCCCTCGATGTCGTGCGGGTTGACGCGGACGGCCTGACGCAGCTCATCGGCCGCGCCGGTGAACTCGCTCAGCACGAGCGCCCCGCGGTTGTCGGCGCGCGTGGCGATGTACTCCTTGGCGACGAGGTTCATGCCGTCCCGGAGCGCGGTGACGAGCATGACGTCGGCGGCAAGGTACAGCGCGACCATCTCCTCGCGCGGGAAGCCCTGATGCAGATAGCGGATCGCCGTGTGCACCATGGTGTCGAAGTCGCCGTTGATGCGGCTCACCGACAGCTCGATCTCGTCGCGCAGATGCACATAGGCGTCGACGCGTTCGCGGCTGGGGCTCGCGACCTGGATGAACGTGACGTCCTCCACGCTGAGCCTGCCCTCGGTCAGCAGCTCGCCGTACGCCTTGATGCGATGCCGGATGCCCTTGGTGTAGTCGAGCCTGTCGACGCCGAGCAGGATCCGTTTGGGATTGCCGAGACTCTGTCGGATCTCCACCGCCCGCGCCCGCACCTCCGGCTTCTCGATGAGCTCGAGGTACGGGGCCGTGTCGATGGAGATCGGGAAGGCCTTCGCGAGCACGGGGCGGGAGCCGTCGTCATCGGGGACCTCGACGAGCGATCCCTTGACCGGATGCTGCAGGCGCCGGCGAACGGCGGCGAGGAAATAGGTGGCGTCCTGCGCGCGCTGGAATCCGATGACGTCCGCGCCGAGCAGCCCGCGCAGAACCTGATCGCGCCAGGGCAGCTGCGCGTACAGTCCGTGCGCAGGGAACGGGATGTGGTGGAAATAGCCGATCGTGACATCGGGCCGGAGCGCACGCACCATCTCGGGCACCAGCTGGAGCTGGTAGTCGTGGACCCAGACCGTGCCGTTCTGCGCGACGGCGGATGCCGCGGCCTCGGCGAAGCGGCGGTTGACGGCGACGTACGCGTCCCACCACTCGCGATGGAACTGCGGCGGGGCGATCACATCGTGATACAGCGGCCAGATCGTGTCGTTCGCGAATCCCTCGTAGTACTCGGCGACCTCCTGCTCGCTCAGGGCGATCGGAATCAGTCGGATGCCGTTCGCCTCGAACGGCTCGAGCTCGAGGTCGGCCTGCCCGGCCCACCCCACCCAGGCTCCGTCGACCGTCTTCATGACCGGCTCGAGCGCCGCGACCAGACCGCCGGGAGAGGTGCGCCAGATCTCCTCGCCGTCCGGTGCCACCACCCGGTCCACCGGGAGCCGATTGGCGACGACGACGAATTCTGCGGCGGTCATGGGAGCTCCTCGCTGCCGGTGCGGTTTACCCCAGGCTACCGACTGCGCTGACGCACCCGACTCGCCGGCCAGTTCAGCAGAGCACACGCGAACACGATGCCGGCGGCGATCGCAGGCAGGATCAGCGCCACCGATGCGCCGCTGGATTGAGCGATCTCGCCGGTGATCGCCGAGCCGATCGACTGCCCGACGATCACGGCCGAGCCGAGCATCGTCATGACGGTGGCCGAGCGACCCAAGGGGCTGCGCGATGCGCCGAAGCTGTACTGGGTGACCAGAGTCGGACCGATGCCGATGCCCATGATCGCGAGGACGCCGACCATACCGCTCACGCTGTCGACGGTCGCCAGGAGCGCCGAACCGAGCACGAGGATCCCGGAGAACAGGACCCAGCGGGCGCGGAGACTGAACCGCGCGGGCAGCCACGCCACTCCCAGCGCGAGCACGGCGGAGCCGATGCCCATGACGCCGTAGAGGAGCCCGGCCTGCTCCGGTTCTCCTCGATCGGCCATGAAGGCCGTCAGCGCGGTGAGGGTCGCGCCGAAGAACAACCCGACGCCGAGAATACCGGTGACGACGACGAGCAGCTCGGGGCGGAACAGTTCGGCCGCCGATGACGGGGCCCGCCCGTCGGTACCGCGCTCCGCGGAGACGTGACGTCCGCTCGGATGCAGAGCGAACGCACCCACGAACACGAGGGTGAGGATCGCGGCGCCGATCATGGGCGCCCACGGTGCGAGCACGGACGCCGCGATGCCGACGAGGAACGGTCCGAAGACGAACACGGTCTCGTCCGCCGCGGACTCGTACGCCATCGTCCCCGAGAGCGTACGGGCGCGCTGGTGCTCGGGCATCCGCTCGCTGATGATCGTCACCAGTCGCGATCGCGACATCGGGGCGACCTGCGGGGCGGTCGCCCCGACGCCGAAAGCCGCGAGCAGGACGAGTGCGTCGGGAGCCGAGCTGTAGACGACGACAGCGAAGAGCACGAGGGCCGCACTGTTCGCCACGGCGAGGACGATGAGCACGCCGCGCTGGCCGAAGCGGTCGGCGGCGGCGCCGAGCAGCGGGCCGAAGCACGCCGTGCCGATGCCGACGGCCGCCGACGTCAGTCCGCCGAGCGAGAGCGAACCCCGGGCGGAGACGACGACGGTGAGAACGCCGACGACCATCATCGCGAACGGCAGGCGCGCGATGAAGGCGATGAGGAAGTACGGCAGGCCCGCCTGGCGGAGCAGGCTCGCCGGTCGGGTTCGAGGGGATGGAACTGATGCGTGTGTCTGTGTCATGACTCTCACGCGCCCGGACGGCGCGGGATCAGGTGCCGCCGCTTTCCGTCGGGATGCCGACGGCCGGTAGATACACAGCTTCTGGCGCTCGCGCGCCGCACCGATCATAGCGAGGGCACCTGAGTGTTTTCCAGCCCGCGCGCGCCCGGGTGCCATGAGGGTAGCGTGGACGCCATGCGCTACCTCTTCAGCACCGGTCTGGTCGCAGCGATCTCTGCAGGAGTGTCACTTCTGCGCGGAACTCGAGACGAACCGATCACCTGGCGGGTGGTGCTCTCGTGGTTGAGCTGGGGCATCACCCTCTCGCTCGCGATCGGCGCCGTCGTCGACATGAGGAGAGAACGCACCGGCAAACTGGTCGACGCCGACTCGCCGCAGTCGGTCAAGAAGGCGAAGAAGGCGCAGCGCCTGCAGTTCAAGTCTCAGAAGGCCCTGGCAGACGCCCAGCACCACGCCAAGGATCGCCGCTGAAGGTCTGCGTCAGCGGGTGAGGATGAGCGCCTCGCCCTGACCTCCGCCGCCGCACAGGCCGACGGCGACGGTGCCGCTCCCCCGCCGGTTGAGCTCGTGCGCCATGTGCACGACCAGGCGGTTGCCGGATGCGCCGATCGGATGCCCGATCGCGATGCCGCCACCGTGAATGTTCACGATGTCGCTCGAGATCCCGAGTTCGGTCTGCGATCGCGCGACGACCGCTCCGAAGGCCTCGTTGATCTCGACCAGGTCGAGATCGGCTGCGGTGATGCCCTGCTTCTCGAGCGCGCGGGCGATCGCCTGCGCCGGCTGGGCCTGGAGCGAGTTGTCCGGGCCTGCGGTCTGGCCGCTCGCACCGATGACGGCGAGCACCGGCCAACCCTGAGCCTCGGCGTTCTCGCGCGTGGTCACGATGACGGCGGATGCCCCGTCGGAGATCTGCGAGGAGTTGCCGGCGGTGATCGTTCCGCCCTCGGCGAAGGCGGCACGCAGCTTCGCGAGCGTCTCGACGGTCGTGTCGGGGCGCACGCCCTCGTCGCGGGTGAGGACGAGCGGCCCGCCGCGGCGTTGCGGGACTTCGACGGTGACGAGCTCGTCATCGAAGACGCCTGCGTCGGCGGCAGCGGCGGCGCGCTGGTGCGACAGCGCCGCGACCTCGTCCTGCGCCTCGCGGGTGAGCTCGAAGCGCGGGTTGTGGCGCTCGGTCGACGCGCCCATGCTCTCGCGGTCGTAGGCGTCGGTGAGTCCGTCGTAGGCCATGTGGTCGAGCACCTCGACGCTGCCGTAGGTCCAGCCGTCGCGCGATCCCATGAGCAGATGCGGTGCACGCGTCATCGACTCCATGCCGGCGGCGACGACGGTCGTGGCATCCCCTGTGCGGATCATGCGCGCGGCGTCGATGATGGCGGTCAGGCCCGAGAGGCACACCTTGTTGACCGAGTGCGCCGGGACGTCCCAGCCGATGCCCGCGCCGATGGACGCCTGGCGGGCCGCGTTCTGGCCGGAGCCTGCCGCGAGCACCTGGCCCACGATGACCGCGTCGATCGCGGCGGGGTCGATGGACGCCTGCTCGAGGGCGCCCTTGATGGCCAGGGATCCCAGCTGCGGCGCGGTGAACGATGCAAGCTGCCCCTTGAGGCGACCCTGCGGTGTGCGGGCGGCGACGACGATGACGATGTCGGTCATGAGTTCTCCTTCAATGCTTCCGCGACGATGAGCGGGGGCTCGGTCGCGTCGATGACCTGCTGGGCGCTCACACCCGGCGCGGTCTCCACGAGCACGAGTCCGGCTTCGGTCACATCGATCACGGCGAGATCGGTGATGATCCGGTGCGCGACCCCGCGACCGGTGAGGGGCAGGGAGCACTCGTTCACGATCTTCGCCGAGCCGTCCTTGGCGACGTGCTCCATGAGGATGATCACGCGGCCGGCGCCGTGGACGAGGTCCATCGCGCCGCCCGGCCCCTTGACCATCTTGCCGGGGATCATCCAGTTCGCCAGATCTCCCGTCGCGGAGACCTGCATGGCGCCGAGGATCGCCGCATCGATCTTTCCGCCGCGGATCATCCCGAAGCTCGTCGCGGAGTCGAAGAACGCCGTGCCGGGGAGCGTCGTGACCGTCTCCTTGCCGGCGTTGATCAGGTCGGGGTCGACCGCGTCCTCCGTCGGATACGGACCGACGCCGAGGATGCCGTTCTCCGACTGCAGCACGACCGTGACGCCCTCGGGGACGTAGTTGGGCACGAGGGTCGGCAGGCCGATGCCGAGGTTCACGTAGGAGCCGTCGGAGAGCTCGGCCGCAGCACGCGCGGCCATCTGCTCGCGGGTGAGTGCCATGTCAGGCTCCTTCCGTGGTGGTCGCGGGCTGCGAGGCCGCCGGCTGTGAAACCGTGCGCCGCTCGATGCGCTTCTCGATGTCCGTGCCGACCTCGATGATGCGGTGCACGAACACGCCGGGGAGGTGCACGCTGTCGGGGTCGATCTCGCCGGGCTCGACGAGCCGCTCGACCTGGGCGATGCACACCCGACCGGCCATCGCGGCGAGCGGGTTGAAGTTGCGCGCCGCCTTGTTGAACACGAGGTTGCCGTGGCGGTCTCCGACCGCGGCGTGCACGAGGGCGAAGTCGGTGGTGATGGCCTCCTCGAGCACGAAGTCCTTCTGCACGCCTCCGACATCGAAGGGGCGCACCTCCTTCACGGGTGACGCGACGGCGATCGAGCCGTCGGCGTTGTAGCGACGGGGCAGGCCGCCCTCAGCGACCTGGGTGCCGACGCCGGTCTGCGTGAAGAAGGCCGCGACACCGGATCCGCCTGCGCGCAGCTTCTCGGCGAGCGTGCCCTGCGGGGTGAGCTCGAGCTCGAGCTCACCGGAGAGGAACTGCCGCTCGAACTCCTTGTTCTCGCCGACGTACGACGACGTCATCTTGCGGATCCGCTGCGCGTTCAGCAGGATGCCGAGGCCCCAGTCGTCGACGCCGCAGTTGTTGCTCACGATGCTGAGGTCGGTCGTCCCCTGGGCGAGCAGGGCCTCGATCAGGGCGATCGGGTTTCCGGAGAGGCCGAATCCTCCGACGGCCAGGGACGCGCCGTCCTGGATGTCGGCGACGGCCTCGGCGGCCGAGGACCATTGCTTGTCGATCACGCAGCACTCCTTCGTGTCAGGTCTTCCTCCAGCATCCGCCTTCCGCGTCCATACCCGAAGCGCAGTCTTGCGATGTGGTCGGATCTGCGGGTAGCGTCCACATTGTGGACACCTCGAATCGCTCCGTCCCGGGCGCGCAAGCGGTCGCCAGGGCAGCGCGGCTGCTGCGCCTGGTGACGTCGGCGGCAGGCGACGGCGCGGCGCTGCAGGACCTCGCCAGGACCGCCAACCTCTCGCGCTCGACCGCGCACCGGCTCCTGAGCGCCCTGCGAGCCGAGGGACTCGTCGATCGCGATGAGGAGAGCGGGCTGTGGATGCCGGGGCCTGAGCTCTTCCTCATGGGATCCGTGGCCGCGGCGCGGTACGATGTCACCGCCCTCGCCCGCGACATCGTGCGCTCTCTGGCGGTCAAGACCGAGGAGAGCGCGTTCCTCTCGGTACGCCGCGCGGATGAGACCGTGTGCCTGCTGCGGGAGGAGGGGTCGTTCCCCATCCGCTCGTTCGTCCTGAGCGAGGGGGTGCGCTTCCCGCTCGGCGTCGCGAGCGCCGGGCTCGCGATCCTCTCGTTCCTGCCTGACCACGATGTGGATGCCTATCTCGACCGGCATCCCGAGCTCAGCGAGCGCTGGGGCAGGACGCATGCGCGCGCTCCCCTGCGCCGCCGCCTGGCGGAGACGAAGGAGCGTGGCTATGCCGTCAACCCCGGACTGATCGTCAACGGAAGCTGGGGCATGGGGGCCGCGGTCTTCGACCGCACCGGCCGCCCGGAGTGGGCGCTGAGCCTCACCGGCGTCGAGTTCCGCTTCGGCCCCGACCGGATAGCCGACCTGGGACGCACGCTCATGGCGCACGCGCACCAGCTGTCGTCCCGCATCGCGGGCGCCAGACGCTGAGCGCGTCCGCTCAGGCGCCCACGGCCGCGATCGCCGACTGCACGAGCGGCGCGAGCTGCCGCGCCCCCCGCTCGCTCATGACGACCGTGTAGTGGTTCAACCCGTCCAGGTGCCGATGAGCGACCTCAGGATGGTTCGCGAGGAGCCGCTCCCGGTGAGCCGGCGGATACAGTCCTGGCTCCTCGTTCTGCAGGCCGCGCGGCACCGTCACGAACAGCGTCGGGTGCGCGATCGCGGCAACGGCCTCGCTGAGCGCCGTGCCGAGGTTCAGGTCGATGGTGTCCTCGACCGTCGTCTGGTAGCTCGTGGCCGGGCGCAGCAGCTTGCCGTCGGGGACGAGGTCGTACGCGATGTACTGCTCGAGCTCCTCGCTCCACTCGTCCCGGAACGCGGGGTGGTTCCGCCAGAAGCCCTCCACGTACTCGGGCACATCGGTCCAGCGCTTCGAGAGGCGCTCGGCCGTCGGCCCCAGGATGACCGACACGAGCTGCTCCGGTTCGACGCCGTCCGGCACATCGAGGGGCAGTCCGCCGTCGATGAGCACCAGCTGCCGCACGCGCTGCGGGTGCAGGTGCGCGAGCACGACCGCAACGAAACCACCCATCGAATGACCGATGACGGGCACGGCTTCGAGCTCGAAACCATCCAGGACCGCGATCATGTCCGTCGCATGCGCCGTCATGCCCGCGGACCCCTCGAGGGCGTTGCTCCCCCCTCGCCCGCGCAGATCCGGCGCGATCACCCGGACGCCGGGGAGCTGTTCGACGAGGAACGGCCAGGCCAGATGCGAGGACGTGACGCCGTGGATCGCGAGCACGGTCGGCACAGGGCCTTCGGCTCCGACGGGATCCCACACGCCGACGCGGAGGTCTCCCCCGCTGACGGGGACGTCGACGGTCCGATAGGTGTGCGTGCTCATCGCGACGTCCACCCGCCGTCCATCGTGTAGGAAGCGCCCGTGACCATCGCGGCGTGCGGCGACGCCAGCCAGCCGGCGAGCGAGGCCACCTCGACCGGGTCGACGAGCCGTTTGATCGCGCTCTCGGTGAGCATGACCTTCTCGACGACCTCGCTCTCGGGGATGCCGTGCACCGCCGCCTGATCCGCGATCTGCTTCTCGACCAGCGGAGTGCGGACGTAGCCCGGATTGATGCAGTTGCTCGTCACGCCGTGCGGACCGCCCTCGAGCGCCGTCACCTTGGAGAGCCCCTCGAGACCATGCTTGGCGGCCACATATGCGGACTTGAACGGGCTCGCCCGCAGCCCGTGGACGCTGGAGATGTTGATCACCCGACCCCAGCCGCGTTCGTACATGCCGGGCAGGGCCGCCCTGATGAGCAGGAACGGAGCCTCGAGCATGATGCGCTGGATGGCGCGGAACGCAGCGGGGTCGAACTCCGCGATGGGGCTGACGCGCTGGATGCCGGCGTTGTTGACGAGGATGTCCGCCTCGAGCGTCAGATCGTCGAGCGCTGTCGTGTCGGAGAGGTCGACCGTCCAGGCCTCTCCCCCGAGCGCCTCCGCATGCTCCTGCGCGGCCTCGGCGTTGAGGTCGGCGATGACGACGTGCGCGCCGCGGGATGCGAACTCCTCGGCGCACGCGAGCCCGATCCCGCTCGCGCCCCCGGTGATGACGGCGCGGCGTCCTGCCAGGTCCTGCTCAGCCATGGTCCTCCTCCTTCGATCCGGCATTCGCCGCGGTGTGTGGCCGCAGCGCGTTGCCGATGAATCTCGTCATGCCGTCCAGCACTGCGGCATCGATCTGCGCGGGCGGGTCGCCTTCGGCATCCCGTTCCCAGAGCAGGTACCGCATGCCGATCAGCTCACCGGCGCCCATGAGGGCCCACGCCGCCACCTCGGCGTCGAGAGTCGGATCGATGTCGCCCTCGGCCTGTGCGGCCCGGAGCCCCGCCCGGTAGCCCTCGACGATCCGCTCGTAGTGGATGCGCAGCGTCGCGGGAGACACGAACTCCGCCTCGCGCACCACCCGGTACAGAGCAGGATGGGCCGCGGTGAACCGGAAGAACCCCTCGAAACCCAGGCGCTCGGCCTCGATGCGATCGCTCGCGTCCGCCATCGCCTCTGACATGGAGTGACGCACACGGCTGTTCAGATCGATCACGAGCGACTCGAAGATCGTCTGCTTGCTGTCGAAGTAGAGGTAGAACGTGCCGAGGGCCACACCGGCGCGCTCGGTGATCTTCACGATCGACGCCTCGTGATAACCGAGGTCGGCGAACACGGCCTCGGCGGCCTCGAGGAGCTTCCGCCTCGTCGCCTCGCCCCGCTTGGTGAGCGGCCGGCCCGTCGCGGGCGAGACCAGTTCGTCGCCGGCGGTGATCTCAGTGGGCTCGGTCATCGGCATCCTCTGTCTCTCGTGTCGTCGCCGCTTCGCGGGCCATCGCCCGCAGTCGCACCCTGGCGACCTTCTCGATCGTGGAGCGCGGCAGCTCGTCGAGAAAGACGACCCGCGCCGGGAGCTTGAATGCGGCCAGTCGCTCCCGGGCGAACGCCATGAGCTCGTCGGCCGACAGCCCTCCGCTTGCGACGACGAACGCGACGCCGCGCTCTCCCCATACCGGGTCGGGCGCGCCGACCACGGCGACCGCCTCGACGAGCGGATGCTCCGCGAGCGCGCGCTCGACCTCGGCCGGCGCGACGTTCTCGCCGCCCGAGACGTAGATCTCCTTGAGCCGGTCGACGATGCGGTACACGCCGTCGGCATCCCGGTGCGCGAGATCACCCGTGCGGAGCCAGTCGCCCGCACGCACGCGCCGGGTGGCCTCGGGGTCGTCGAGATACTCTGCGAACGTGCTCGGACCCCTGACCCACAGCTCACCGGTCGCGACGCCCTCCAGCGGCAGAGCCGTGGCGACGTCGACGAGACGGACGTCGACCGACGGGTACGGCCGGCCGACCGCGCCCGGGTGCGACTCCAGCGCGGTCGCCGGCAGCGCGAGCACGTTGGGACCAGCCTCGGTCAGCCCGTATCCCTGCGTGAGCGCGACCCCGCGCTCGGCCCAGGCCGCTGCGAGTTCCGCGGGCATCGTCGCGCCGCCGACGAGGGCGTGACGCAGCGACGACAGGTCCGCGCCTGTCCATCCGTGCGCCTCCTGCAGCATGCGGTACTGCGTCGGCACGCCCATCATGGTCGTGACGTGCCGGTCGCGAATCAGCTGCAGCACCCGCGCGGGGTGGAACGAGCGCTCCAGCACGACAGTCGCTCCGGTCCACCACGCCAGCAGCGGCTGCACGTTCCAGGCTGCGACGTGATGCTGCGGCAGCATCGCGAGGACGACATCGGACGCCGTCATCGGCATGACCTGCGACAGAGCCAGATTGTTCCAGAAGCAGTTCGCGTGCGTCAGGACGACGCCCTTCGGGGCGGCTTCGCTCCCCGAAGTGAAGATCACCAGGAGCGGATCGTCGTCGCGCACGGCGCGCTGGGCCGTCGGCGATCCGGATGCCGGTGCTGCCGCCTCGATGCCCGTGGCCCCGAGGAATGCGTACGCGGGTGCGTCGTCGTCCAGCATCCGCAGCGCAGAACCGGCGAGAGCGACGTACTCGTCCTCGACGAGGACGAGATCGGCACCGCTGCGGCGGATCAGCGCGGCGAGCTCGGTGGGTGTCAGGCGCCAGGAGAGCGGCACGAAGGCGATGCCGAGGAAGGCGCAGGCGAAGAAGGCGACGACGTGATCGGCGGAGTTGCCGGAGACCGTCGCGAAGCGCTGTCCCGGACCGTAACCGGCGCCCGCCAGCCGGTGCGCGAGCCGCTCGGCACGATCGGCCAGCGTCGCGTAGTCGATCACGACGCCGCGGTCGTCGATCGCGATGGCGAACGGGTGCGACACCGCACGATCGCGCAGCCAGCGTCCGACGGTGTGGGATCCGTCCACATCCGGACTCATCGCACTCCCGCCTCCGCCGGGGCCGCTTCGCTGTCCTCGAGCGCGGCGAGCGAGCCCGCGGCAGGCGCACCGCCGCGGCGACGACGCCGCAGTGTGTCGACGGTGCCCGCGATGCCGCCCGGCAAGAACATGACCACGAGAATGAAGAGTACGCCCAGAAGGAACAGCGGCTCCGACAGGGGGATGCGCAGGAAGTCCGGCAGCGCCTGGATGCCCTCGGCGCGGGCGAGCACGGTGAGCCGCTGGTCGAGGATCGTGTACAGCACTCCGCCGACGATCGCTCCCCAGCGGAATCCGACGCCGCCCAGCACGACCATCACGAGAACGGTGATCGTGAGGTCGGCACCGACCGCGCTGGGCTGGGTGCCGGACTGCAGCAGCAGGTATGCGACACCGGCGAGGCTCGCGCACAGCGCCGCGATGACGAACACGATCAGCTTGGCCCGCGCCGGACGCAGCCCGAGCACCTGGACGCGCAGGTCGTTCTCACGGGCGGCCGCGGCGAGGTGACCGAGCCGCGACCTGTCCACCCAGAGCACGATGAGGTATACGAGGACGAGGACGATCAGCGACAGCCAGTACAGGTTCCGGGTGTTCACGACGCCCACGAGCCAGTCCGGCACGCTCTCGGTGTGCAGGCCGAGGCCCTCCTCGCCTCCGGTGATCGCCTGGTTGCGGCGCACGAGCACGGATCCGGCCTGCGCGAAGGCCAGCGTCACCATCGCGAAAGGGATGCCGTTCACGCGCATCGCGACTGCACCCGTGATCAGGGCGACCACCATGCCGCCGATGAGGGCGGCGAACACGCCCTGCCACAGCGGCAGCCGGAACGCGTCGAGGAGGATGCCGAGCCCGTAGGCGCCCGCACCGAAGTACAGCGCGTGGCCGAACGAGAGCATCCCGGCCGAGCCCAGAAGCAGGTTGTAGGACAGGGCGAGGGCCGCGAACACCATGCACAGCGAGAGCAGGGCGAGCGAGCCGGGCGTGTAGGTGGGCCCCGGCAGGATGCCGGGCAGCGACAGGTTCAGCAGCGGCAGGATCGCCATGACGATGACGAGCACGGCGCCGACGATGACGGGCGCGGCCGACTTCCAGACCGATCCCTGAGCTTGTCGAAGGGTCATGCCTTCCTCCCCATGAGGCCTGCGGGGCGTACGAGCAGCACGACCGCGAGCAGGATGACGACGATGAAGTCGCCCGTGCCGCCCAAGTAGGTGTTGGCGACCTGCTGCAGCACCGCGACGAGCACCGATGCGATGGCGGCGCCGGTGAGCGATCCGAGTCCGCCGACGACCGTGACGATGAACGCGAAGATGAGCAGCGTCGACCCGAGGTGCGCCGACACATAGGTCATCGCATGCATCGCGAGCACACCGCCGATGCCGGCTGCCGCTCCCCCGATCGCGAAGACGAGGGTGAACGAACGGCGCACGTCGATGCCGAGGGCGGTGACCATCGACCGGTTCTCGACACCGGCTCGGATGATCATGCCGTAGCGCGTGTTCTTCAGGAACAGCACGAGTCCTGCCAGCACGAGCGCTGCCGCGATGATGAGCACCCAGTACTTGTTCGGGATGCTGGCGCCGAGCACGTCGGTGGTCTGCCCGAGCCAGGAGGGCCCTGAGACGTTGATGGCATCCGTTCCCCAAATGCCCTCGAACAGGGCGATCGCCGCGAACGAGAGGCCCACCGTCACGAGCACCTGCTCGATGTGCCGCTCGTACAGCGGTCTGATGAGGATCAGTTCGGTGAGCGTCGCGAACACGGCGCCGACGACGGCTCCGACGAGGATCGAGAGCAGGAATCCCGTCCAGGTGCTCGCACCGATCGCCTGGGCGACTCCCCATCCGACGAGGGCACTGAGAGTCAGGAACGCGCCGTGGGCGAAGTTGAGCACGTGCATGAGCCCGTAGATGAGACTCAGTCCGCTCGCGACGAGGAAGTAGAGGGCGCCGAGACCGACGCCGATGACGAGGGTGAGGATGAGCGCGCTCATGCGTGAGCCTCCGCACTGACTCCCAGCAGCCTCCGGGTGAGATCGGGGTCGTCGAGGATCTCTCCTGCGTCGCCGATGTGGACGACGCGCCCTCCGGCGATCACGACGGCTCCAGCTGCGAGCTGCCGGACGACCTCGAGGTTCTGCTCGACGAGCAGGATCGGAACGGTCTTCGCCGCCTCGGCGAGGGCGTCGGACACCTCCTTCACGATCTTGGGCGCGAGCCCCTTGGTCGGTTCGTCGACGAGGAGGACGCGGTTGTCGTTGAGGAGCGCGCGGGCGACCGACACCATCTGCTGCTGCCCGCCCGAGAGGGTGCCGGCGCGCTGGTCGCGGCGCTGGACGAGGTCGGGGAACAGCGCGTCGACGAACTCGCGTCGAGGTGCGCGCTGACGTTCGGCGAGGGCGAGGTTCTCGGCGACCGTGAGGCCGGCGAAGACCTCGCGGTCCTCCGGCACGTAGCCGACGCCGCGCTGGACGATCCTGTGGGTGGGCAGGTTGTCGATCCGCTCGCCCTCGAGGAGCACCTCGCCACGGCGGGAGATGAGCCCGAGGATGCCGCGCAGCGTCGAGGTCTTGCCGACGCCGTTGCGGCCGAGGACCGCAGTGATGCCCGTGGCAGGAACGTCGAACGTGACGTCTTCGACGACCTGCTGCCCGGCGATCGATGCACGAAGGGAACGGACCTGGAGGATGGGTTCGCTCATGCCGCGGTCCCCGTTCCGAGATAGGCGCTCTGCACTGTCGGGTTCTCCATGATCTTCTGCGGCGTGTCCAGCGCGATGATCGTGCCGAAGTACATCACAGCGACGAGGTCGACCAGTCCCATGAGCACGTCGATGTGATGCTCGACCATCAGGACGGTGCATCCGCTCGCGCGCTGCATGCCCCGGATGTTGTCGACGAGCCCCGCCACGTCACCGGATGCGACGCCGGCCATCGGCTCGTCGAGCAGCACGAGACGGGAGTCCGTCGCCATCAGCGACGCGATCTCGAGCTTCCGCTTGTCGCCGTGGCTGATGTCTCCGGCCGGGGTGTCGAGCCGATGGCCGAGGCCGACCTGCTCGAGCACCTCGATCGCCTGCGTCGTGGCTGCGTCATCGCGGCGCGGGAACTTCAGCAGCGAGTAACTGCCGCCGTGCGCGGCCTGGACGGCCACGCGGACGTTCTCGAGGATGCTGAGCTTCGGGAACAGGCTCGATGTCTGGAACGTGCGCCCCAGTCCTGCCCGTGCCCGTTTCGGGACGGAAAGGGCGGTGATGTCCTCGCCGTCGAGGAGGATCCGGCCGCTGGTGGGCCTGATCACGCCCGAGATCGCGTTGAACAGCGTGGTCTTTCCCGCGCCGTTGGGCCCGATGACTCCCACGAGGGAACCGGGCGCGATCTCGAGGTCAACGTCCCCCAGGATCGTCGCTCCGCCGATCTGGAGGCCGAGCCCTTCGACGCGCAGCGCGGCGCCGGAGCGCCCGCGCTCAGACAGGACTGGGGTGTCGTTCATGACGGCTTTCCGTTACGGCGCGACGTCTGCCGCGTCGACCGTGGCGACGAGCTCGGGCACGAAGGTGTCTCCATCGGCGACGAGCTTGGCCTGGTACATGTCCTGCAGGAGGGCGTGGTCCTCGGCGCGCACCGTGTTGGTGCCCTTCGGACCCTCGAACTCGAAGCCCTCGAGAGCTGCGATCATGGCGTCCACGTCACCCTTGCCCTCCTTCACGGCCTGCACGAGCATGACGGCTGCGTTGAAGCCGTCCGGGCTGAACAAGTCAGGAGTACCGCCGGCGGATTCGATGGCCTCGACCATCGCGGTGTTGACCTCATTGTCCGGGGCTCCGGGGAAATAGTGGTTCAGGAAGTTGATCTTCTCGCTCGCCTCGCCGTACGCGCCGAACGTAGCAGCGTCGCCGAGCCCGGTGACGACAGGGATGCTCTCGAGCACGCCCTGCTGGCTCATCGCCTGCCACATGGCACCCGAGGTCGCGCCTGCCCACGCCACGAAGACGAGGTCGGGTTCGGCGCTGAGCACCTGCTGCGCGAACGGGGTGAACTCCGTGACGTCCTCTGCGACGAGAACAGGCGTCACGGTCGCGCCCTTGCCGCCGAGGATCGCTTCGACGGCTGCGACATTGCCCTGGCCGAAGGCGTTGTTCTGGGCGAAGACGGCGACCGTCTTGCCCTCGATGTCATCGAGGAAGGTTCCTGCCGTTGCGACGTCCTGTGCGGACTGGCGGCCGGAGCGGAAGGTGTAGTCGTTGATGCCGGTGACGCCGTCGGCCGCGGCAGGACCGGAGATGAAGAGCACCTTGTTCTGCTCGGCCTGCTCCGCCATGGCGAGTGCGACGCCCGATGAGGCGCTGCCGAGCAGGATGTTCACGCCGTCGCCGATGAGCTCCTTCGCCGCGGTCACAGCCGTGTCGGGGTCGCCGGCGTCGTCGCGGTACTCGATCGTGATCTTCGTGCCGTCGACCTCGTTCGTGCCGTCGGTCGCGTAGTCGAGTCCGGCCTTGAACGCGTCGAGGTACTGCTTGCCGTAGCCGGCGAGCGGACCGGTCTCGCTGGTGACGACACCGGCGACGATCTCGGCCGGGCCCTCGCCCTCGCCCTCGCCGCCGCCGGTCGCGGCCTGCGGCGCACAGGCCGCCAGGACGATGGCGGCCGTGGCGACCACGGAGCCCAGGAGCAACTTCTTCGAAACACGCATGTGAATGCCTTTCGCCGTTGGAAGGTCTTGATGTCTATCAACCTGAAAGGTGAATCAGGTTGCTCGAACTCTAGGACGGGATCGCGCTCATCGTCAAGTCGGGCCATTCATACCAGCAGGTATATACTTTTTGGTATGAATCGCCCGGATGTCATCTCGTCGATCGTGGTCTCGGCCCACGCGCTGGCCCGCATCGCCGCACAGGATGCTGAGAACGACGCGCCCGCAGCCCAGTGGCGTGCGCTCACTCTGCTCGAGCGGACCTCAGGCAGACGCGTCGGAGAGCTCGCCCGCGCCTCGCGAACGACTCAGCCGGGAATGACGCGGCTGGTGGGCGATCTGGAGCGCGCCGGACTGGTGACGCGCGCCCCCGATCCCTCCGATTCGCGCGCGACCGTCGTCGACATCACGCCGGAGGGACTGCGGGCACTCGCGGAGTGGCGCGAATCGTTCCGCGCCGCGCTCGCACCGCGCTTCGCCGACCTCGACGCGGCGGGCTGGGACGCACTGCGCCGCGCCGCCGAGATCCTCGCCGCGCACAGCATCGAAGAATCCGAACAGACAGGAGAGAACGCGTGAACACGGCCGTTTCAGGCGACGCGACAGCAACCGGATCGATCTGGCGCCAGCCCGCCCAAGTCTGGGCCGTCGCCTTCGCGAGCGTCGTCGCATTCATGGGCATCGGCCTCGTCGACCCGATCCTCCCCGCGATCGCCGAATCGCTGCAGGCGAGCCCGACCGAGACCGAACTGCTCTTCACCAGCTATCTGCTCGTCACGGGTCTCGCGATGCTCATCACGAGCTGGGTCTCCAGCCGCATCGGAGCCAAGGCGACGCTGATGATCGGGCTGGGCCTCATCGTGGCCTTCGCCCTGGCCTCGGCGCTCAGCGGCAGCGTCGACGCGATCATCGGCTTCCGGGCCGGGTGGGGTCTGGGCAACGCCCTGTTCATCTCGACGGCCCTGGCGACGATCGTCGGCTCCGCGTCCGGCGGCAGCGGCGCGGCGATCGTGCTCTACGAGGCCGCGCTCGGCCTCGGCATCGCGATCGGGCCACTGCTGGGCGGATTGCTGGGCGAGGTCAGCTGGCGCGGTCCGTTCTTCGGCGTCGTCGCTCTGATGGCCATCGCCTTGATCGCGGTGCTCACGCTGCTGCGCGATTCCGGCGGGAAGCGGGAACCCGTGCCGTTCTCGGCGCCGTTCAAGGCTCTTGGGCGCCCGGCCCTCGCGATCCTCGCCGTGGCGGCGCTGTTCTACAACATCGGCTTCTTCGTGCTGCTCGCGTTCTCGCCGTTCCCGCTGGGCTTCGGCGCGATGGGCATCGGGTTCACGTTCTTCGGCTGGGGCGTGGCACTGGCGATCACCAGCATCTGGCTGGCACCGTGGATGATGAGGCGCATGTCGCGCACGGCGATCATCCTCACGATCCTGCCCCTGCTCGCGGTCGACCTCGTCGCCGCGGGATTGCTCGCCGAGACGGCATCGGCACTCGTCGTCTGCATCATCATCGGCGGCCTGCTCCTCGGCGTGATGAACACCGTCCTCACCGAGGCCGTCATGGAGGCGACAGACCTCCCGCGATCCGTCGCCTCGTCGGCGTACTCGGCCGTGCGCTTCATCGGCGGCGCGATGGCGCCGCCGATCGCGGCCCTGCTGTGGCACGCGTTCGACTCCACGGTCCCGTACCTGTTCGCCGCGGCATCCGCCCTCGTCGCCGCACTGACGGTGTTCCTCGGGCGCGGCATCCTCGCCAGGATCGACGATGAGCCGGAAGATCCCGTCGCGGAGGACGCCGAGGCCATCACGGTCGGCGACGCCGCCTGACACGCCCCGGGGTACGTTGGGTCGCATGAGCGAAACCCTCCCCGAGCGCAGTCGCATCGTCAGCCAGCACCTGGAAGCGGCCGGCATCGCACCTGCGATCCGGGTACTGCCCGATTCCGCGCGCACCGCCGCGGAGGCGGCAGCGGCGATCGGCTGCGAGGTCGCGGCGATCGCGAACAGCCTCGTGTTCCTCGCCGACGACGAGCCCGTGCTCGTGATGACCAGCGGCGGGCACCGCGCCGACGTCGCCGTGCTCGCCGCCGAGCTGGGAGCGGAGGCCGTGCACATGGCGCCGGCATCCGTCGTGCGGGACGCGACCGGTCAGGCGATCGGCGGCGTCGCGCCGATCGGACACCCGTCACGGCTGCGCACGTTCCTCGACGAGAAGCTCCTCGACTTCGATGAGATCTGGGCGGCCGCGGGGCATCCGCACACCGTCATGCCCCTGACCTTCGAGACCTTGCAGCGGCTCACCGACGGCCGCACGATCGCGGTCGAGTGAGGATGCGGCGCCGATTTCGCATGAGGCTGCGAAGCTGGTAATGTAATTCCTCGGCCGGGGAGATCCCAGGCCATGCGCCTCTAGCTCAATCGGCAGAGCAATTGACTCTTAATCAATGGGTTCAGGGTTCAAGTCCCTGGGGGCGCACGGATCAGCCCCGAAGCACTCTCGCCAGTGCTCCGGGGCTTTTCTGCATTCCGGCGTCGATCACGCCGACTAGTCTGAGAGCGTGACCGATTCCCCTGACGCGGCAGGTCTCGCCGCCGATCTCGAACTCGCTCTCCGGCTGGCGGATGCCGCGGATGCAGAGTCGCTACCCCGCTTCGACTCCGCAGACCTGCAGATCTCGACGAAGGCCGATCGGACGCATGTGACCGATGCGGACCTTGCCACCGAGCGAGCGCTGCGCGCGATCCTCGCAGACGAGCGTCCCGCCGACGGCATCTTCGGCGAGGAGTTCGGTTCGTCGGGCGACACGCGGCGGCAGTGGATCATCGACCCGATCGACGGCACGGCGAATTTCATGCGCGGGGTGCCGCTGTGGGGCACGATGATCGCGCTCGCCGTCGACGGCGTCCCCCAGGTCGGTGTCGTGAGCATGCCTGCGCTGGGGCGACGCTGGTGGGCGAGCACCGGAGACGGTGCGTGGACGGCTGCGCATCCCCGCCCCCGGCAGATCCGCACGTCGGCGATCGCATCCCTCGACGATGCGGCGGTCAGCTTCCAGAGCATCACCCAGTGGGCGGATGCCGGTCACCTCCCCGCCCTGCTCCGCCTCGCCGACCGGGTCTGGCGCGATCGCGGCCTGGGCGACGTCTACTCGTACATGCTCCTCGCCGAGGGCCGGCTCGAGATGGTGGCCGAGTTCGATGTGAAGGAATACGACATCGCCGCTGCCGTGCCGATCGTGCGCGAGGCCGGCGGCGTGTTCACCTCGTTCGACGGCAACGACAGCATCTCCGAGCGGTCGGTGCTCGCGTCCAACGGCATCCTGCACGATGCCTTCCTCGATCTCGTGCACGAGGAGGCCTGAGATGAACCGCAGAATCCCCGTCATGGCGCTCGCGTCGATCGCCGTGCTCGCCGGTGTCTCCGGGTGCGCGGCCGAACCCGAGATCGCCCCGACCAGTACGCCGACGCCCACCGCTTCAGCACCGGATCCGGCTTCCACACCCGACCCCGAACCCGTCGAGACCGAACCGGTCGAGACCCCGGTCGCCGAGCCGAGTTGCGAGACGATCCTCGCGCCGAGCACCACCGCGATGTTCGCCGAGCAGGGCTGGACGTTCAAGCAGCAGGAGTTCCGCATCGGCGAGGACATCGTTGCGGACGGCTTCGAGTGCGTGTGGGGCGACTACTCCGTGCCCTCCGATCACGTGCAGGTGTTCGGCTGGGCGCCGATGGATGCTGAGGCGTCCGCAGCAGCGCAGCAGAAACTCCTCTCCCAGGGGTGGCTCCGCGCCGACGCAGACGGACACCTGTACATCACCGAGGATCCCGACTACGCCTTCGCCGTCGACGAGGACGGCTACGGCATGACGTACGAGTTCGGCGACGGCTGGGTGACGCTCGCCGACACCCGGCAAGGCCTCGTGCTCATCAAGCGGCCCTGACCGCACGATGAAGGCCCGCGTCGGATCTCTCCGGCGCGGGCCTTCATCCAGTGACAGCGGCTGGTGGAGCTGGGGGGAATCGAACCCCCGTCCAACGCTGAGTATCCACGGCTTCTCCGGGCGCAGTCTGTGCAGACGTTCTGCTCGGCTCCGACCTTTGTCACAGACACCTAAGTCGACAAGCCCAGCCTGGGAAGAGTCCCACGTGACGTCCAGACGCCGTCACGCAGCAAGATTCCTAGATGACGCCAGGATCCGTATCGGAATCACATACGGTCTGACGGACTATCGGGCTCGCTTATGCAGCGAGGGCGAAGTCGTTGCGCTTGGATTCGGCAACTATGTTTTTGCAGGGAGCGTTCACGAGATAACCCTGCATCCTCGGCCCGCTTCTCGTGGATTCACAGGCGCTGTCGAAACCGATCAGCCCCGTGTTCCTTCTTGCGAAGGGACCGCTGTCACACTGTGGAATTACCAACTCGGAAAACCGGAGCATCCGAGCATTACAGTCTATACCATGAGCGACGTCACCATCACCGTCCGGGGCGAGCACGAGGAGCGCATCGCTCCCGAGCGCGCGACCATCCACCTCACGGTCCGCACGGAGGGCGCCGCCCGTGCAACCGTCGTCGACCACGCCATGCGACTGGCTGAACCGGTTCGCGCCGGACTCGCCGAACTCGCCGAACGGCACGATGCCGGAACGCTCATCGAATGGACCAGCAAGCGTCTCGCCGTGCGTGCGGAGCGCCCGTGGAACAACCAGGGCAAGCGCCTCGCGCTCGTCTATCACGCGAGCATCGACTTCACCGCGACGTTCGGCGAGGCCTCGGAGCTCTCGGTCTGGGTGTCCGAGATCTCAGCGTGGGATGGTGTCGAGGTCGGCTGGGTGAACTGGCACCTCACGCCGCAGACGCGTGCCGACGCGGAGCGCGAAGTCGCATCCGTGGCGGTCGGCGTCGCCGTGCAACGCGCCCAGGCGTATGCCGGCGCCCTCGGACTCGAGTCCGTCACGCCGTTGGAGATCGCGGACACCGGTCTCATCTCTCGCGAGCAGTCGCCCGCGCCGCAGATGATGAAAGCGCGCGGCGCAGCCTTCGCGGCATCCGCGGACTCCGGGCCCGCCATGGAGTACGAGCCGGATGACATCGTCGTCTCAGCGACGGTGGAGGCCCGCTTCACCGCCCGCTGAGCGCTTCCCGAAATCAGGATGCTTGACCGAGATCAGGATGATCCGGCGTGAGGGCTCCTGATCCCGGTCACAGTTCCTGATCTCGGCGCGAGAGGCAGTCCGTCAGGCGCGCGCGAATGGAGCCAATTCCGCCGCGAGACGCTCCGAGACGTGCGCGTGGATCTGCGTCCCGTGCTCGCCGTGCTCCGCAGAGACGAGGATGCCCGTCTCGTGCACGGCCGCCACGAGATCTCCCCTGTCGTAGGGCACGAGGGCGTGCACCTCGACGGCGGGCATCGGCAGTGCCTCGTCGATCGCGGCGCGCAGCTCTTCGATTCCCTCACCGGTGCGCGATGAGACGAAGTGCGCCTTCGGCTCGAGACCCTGGAGCACGAGCCGGTCGTCCTCGGGGATGATGTCGGCCTTGTTGAACACGACGATCTCGGGCAGATCTCGGGCGCCAACGTCGCCCATGACGTCGCGCACCGTCTGCAGCTGACCGGCGGGGTCCGGGTGCGAGCCGTCCACGACGTGCAGGACGATGTCGGCGTCGCCGACCTCCTCGAGCGTCGAGCGGAACGCCTCGACGAGCTGGTGCGGCAGGTTCCTCACGAAACCGACGGTGTCGGTGAACGTGTAGACGCGGCCGTCATCGGTCGTGGTGCGGCGCACCGTGGCATCCAGCGTCGCGAACAGGGCGTTCTCGACGAGGACCCCCGCGCTCGTGAGCGCGTTGAGCAGGCTCGACTTGCCGGCGTTCGTGTACCCGGCGATCGCGACCGACGGAATCGTGTTGCGCTTGCGCTCGGCGCGCTTGGCGTCGCGCGCCGGTGCGAAGTCGCGGATCTGGCGACGCAACTGCGCCATGCGCGTGCGGATGCGGCGACGATCGAGCTCGATCTTCGTCTCACCGGGGCCGCGGGAGCCCATACCGGCGCCGCCCGCTCCGACCTGACCACCGGCCTGGCGGCTCATCGAGTCACCCCAACCGCGCAGACGAGGCAGCAGGTACTCGAGCTGAGCGAGCTCGACCTGGGCCTTACCCTCGCGGCTCTTGGCGTGCTGGCTGAAGATGTCGAGGATCACGGTGGTGCGATCGATCACCTTGACCTTCACCACGTCCTCCAGCGCGCGGCGCTGGCTGGGGGCGAGCTCGGTGTCGGCGATCACCGTGTCGGCGCCGGTCGCGGCGACCAGGTCCTTCAGCTCCTGCGCCTTGCCCCGGCCGAGGTAGGTGGCGGGGTCGGGATGCGGCCGCCGCTGCAGCACGCCGTCGAGCACGACGGCTCCTGCCGTCTCTGCGAGGGCGGCGAGTTCGCGCAGCGAGTTCTCGGCATCGGTCTGCGCGCCCTGCGGGTACACGCCGACCAGCACGACGTTCTCGAGTCGCAGCTGGCGGTACTCGACCTCGGTGACGTCCTCGAGCTCGGTGGAGAGCCCTGCCACGCGGCGCAGCGCATGGCGATCGTCGAGATCCCACTGGTCTCCGTCGCGGTCGCCGTACGCAGCCGTGCCGGCATCCTGCAGCGCCTGGGCCGCACCGAACACTCTCGCCTCGGTGCGCTTCTCTGCGCTCGCGATCACACGATCGAGGGTCTCGTCGTGGGTGTCTTGTGTGGTCTTCGTCATCCTCTGCCTTCTACGTTCGGCGTCTTAACCTTAACCCGCCCGTCCGGTACGCTCGCCCTATGGGGTCCGATCACTACTTCTCTGCGGCCCCGGCAAGTGCGGAGAATCTTCGGACCATTCGGGTGACTCTCGCCGGTCGCGACCTCGAGGTCACCACCGCCGGCGGCGTGTTCAGTCCCGACCGCCTGGATGCCGGGACGGCCGTTCTCCTCGCCAACATGCCGCCGCTGCCGCCGGGCGGCGACTTCCTGGACCTGGGCTGCGGATGGGGTCCCATCAGTCTCACGATGGCTCTCGCCTCGCCGCATGCGACGGTGTGGGCCGTCGATGTCAACGAACGCGCACTGGACCTCGTCCGCCGGAATGCCGATGAGCTGGGTCTGATGAATATCAACGCCGTACGGCCGGACGATGTTCCCGACGACATCCGATTCCGCACCATCCGCTCGAACCCGCCGATCCGCGTGGGCAAGAACGTGCTGCACGACATGCTCGAGCGCTGGATCCCCCGCCTGGACGAGCGCAGCGATGCGTGGCTGGTCGTCCAGCGCAATCTCGGCGCGGATTCGCTGCAGCGCTGGCTCGCAGCGACCTTCACGCCCGGCTACAGCGTGTTCCGCTCAGCCACGGGCAAGGGATTCCGTGTGATCAAGGTGCGCAAGCACGGCTCTCCCCCGACGGAGCCGATCGCGCTGGCGTGATCAGACGCCGACCCGGTTCCCGATCTTGAAGCCGGCACCGCGGTGCTCGTCCGGCAGCCGGTCTCCGCGGCCGTGCAGCTTGTTGCGCAACGTGCCGGGTGCGTACTCGGTCTGATAGACCCCACGACGCTGCAGCTCAGGGACGATGAACTCCACAACGTCCTCGAACGTGCCCGGTGTGATCGCGTAGGCGAGGTTGAATCCGTCGACGTCGGTCTCCTCCACCCATTCCTGCAGGAAGTCGGCGACCTCCTCCGGCGACCCGACGACGCGGGGCCCGAGGCCCCCGATGTTGCCGAGCTTGGCGATGTCGCGCACCTTCCACTCCTTGCCGGAGTCGTCCGCCTGCTGGAAGTTCGCGACCGTCGACTGGATCGCGTTGCTCTTGACATTGCCGATGGGCTCATCGAGGTCGAACTGCGACAGGTCGATGCCCATCCATCCCGACATGAAGACCAGCGCACCCTCGTCGCTCGCGTACTGCAGGAAGTCCTCGTGCTTCGCGTGCGCCTTCTCGCTCGTCTCGTCGGTGATGATCGTGAGCAGCGTGTAGATCTTCGCCGAGTACCGATCGCGTCCTGCCGCCTCGAGGGCGTCGCGGATGCGCTTGACGGTGCCGGCCAGCACCGTCTTGGTCGGGGCAGCGACGAAGATCGCCTCGGCGTTGCCCGCGGCGAACGCGATCCCGCGCGGCGAGGCGCCGGCCTGGAAGATCACCGGCGTGCGCTGCGGCGACGGCTCGGAGATGTGGATGCCGGGGACCGTGAAGTGCTCGCCGCTGTGGCCGATCTCGTGCACCTTGGCCGGGTCGGTGAAAACCCCGGACTCGCGGTCGCGGACGACCGCGTCGTCCTCCCACGAGCCCTCCCAGAGCTTGTAGGTCACCTCGAGGTACTCGTCGGCGACGTCGTAACGCTGGTCGTGCTCGAGCTGGTCGTCGTGACCCATGTTGCGCGCGGCGGAGGGCAGGTACCCCGTGACGACGTTCCAGCCGACTCGTCCGTTCGTCAGGTGGTCGAGCGTCGTCATGCGGCGCGCGAAGGGATACGGATGCTCGTACGCGGTGCCGGCGGTGATGCCGAAGCCGAGGTTCTCGGTGACCGCCGCCATGGCGCTCACGAGCAGGATGGGGTCGTTCACGGGCACCTGTGCGCCGTGCCGGATGGCCGCCTCGTTGGAGGAGCCGTAGACATCGTAGGTGCCGAGGACATCCGCGATGAAGAGGCCGTCGAAGTGGCCGCGCTCGAGCAGCTGCGCGAGCTCGGTCCAGTAGCCGAGCTCCTTGTAGCGCGCGGACTGGTCCTGCGGGTGCCGCCACATGCCGGAGGACTGGTGGGCGACGCAGTTCATGTCGAAGGCGTTGAAGCGGATCTGCTTGCTCATGCGCACCATCGTCACCGAACGGCAACCGTGCTGTCACTCCGAGTCGTCACACGACGACTCATTCCGCTCCGCCGACGTGTCAGGCGAGGTCGACCGTGCCGCTGAATACTAACTGCGCGGGCCCGGAGAGCGCGACGTGCTCGCCGTCCTCCGCCGGGAACATCCGCACGCCGAGCGTGCCGCCCGGCACCTCGACGCGCCAGTTGTCCGGGGCGCGGTCCCCCGCCCAGTACCGGACCGCCAGAGCCGTGGCCGCCACGCCCGTTCCGCAGCTGAGGGTCTCACCGACCCCGCGCTCGAACACGCGCATCGAGACGTGCCCGATGCCGTCTCGGACGAGCGGCTCGCCCGGTACGACGAACTCGACGTTCGCGCCGTTCGGCAGCGCCGGATCGAGTTCGGGGATGTATTCGAGCTCGAGTCCTTCGAGCTCCTGCTCGGATGCCAGGGCGACGACGACGTGCGGATTGCCGACGTCGATGCCGAGGCCTGGGCGGGCCACATCGAGACCACGGGCCTTGGCGAGAGGATCGTCGCCCGACAGCTTCCACCGGCCGAGGTCGACCTGGTATCCGTTCGCACTGGTCGTCACGTCGCGGACGCCCGCCCGTGTGCCGATCGGCAGCGTCGAGCCCTGCTCGATCATGGCCAGTCCCGCTCGGAGGAGGTAGTGCGCGAACACCCGGACGCCGTTGCCGCACATCTCGGCGATCGACCCGTCGGCGTTGCGGTAGTCCATGAACCACTCGGCCGCCGGTTCCTCGGCCAGAGCATCCGCGCCCTCGGGAATCGCCGTCGAGCGGACGACGCGCAGCACGCCGTCGGCTCCGATGCCGAAGTGGCGGTCGCACAGAGCGGCGACCTGCTCCGGCGTGAGGTCGAGCTCCCCGTCGGGGTCGGCGATGATCACGAAATCGTTGCCCGTGCCGTGACCCTTGGTGAATGCGACCATGGATCCAGTCTATTCAGCGCGGAGCACGCGATATCGCCCGCACAGGAATGCACGGTTGCGAGCGACGTCGACGAGTTCGAGGTCGAGGGAGCGCGGCAGCACCGGAGCACCGCTGCCGAGTGTGACGGGCGCGTACTGCAGCCAGACCTCGTCGAGCAGCCCCGCGTCGGCGAACTGCCCGGCCAGGTCTCCCCCGCCGACGATCCAGATGTCCTTGTCGCCCGCCGCCGCGGTCATGGCCGCGTGGACAGCGCGCACGTCGTCGTGCGTCAGCCGGACGTCACCGCTCTCCGGCAGGGCCAGGTCTCGATGCGTGAACACCCAGGTGGGCTGCTCGTAGCTCCACGCACCGTTCTCGTGCCGCATGACCCACTCGTACGTGGAAGCGCCCATGGCGAGGGCGCCGATGTTCCGGATGAACTCCGGGTACGCCATCGGTCCGTTCTCGTCGAAGTCCTGCTTCAGCAGCCAGTCCAGCGAATGGTCAGCGGTGGCGATGAATCCGTCCAGGCTCGTCGCCGTGAAGAAGTGGGTCGTCATCCCGCCAGGATGTCACGGGGGTCGGACATCGACGAGAGCCACTCGATACCGGGGTATCGCTTGAACCACGACACCTGCCGCCGGGCGTACCGGCGAGTGAGCGCCTGCGTCTCGGCGATGGCCTCGGTTTCGGTCTTCTCCCCCGCCAGCTGCGCGAGCGCCTGCGCGTAGCCGATCGCGCGCGGTGCTGTGGTGCCGCGTTCGATCCCGTCCGCGCGCAGACGCGCGGCCTCGTCGAGCATGCCCTGCTCCCACATGCGCTTCACTCGGGCATCGAGCCTGGCGACGAGTTCCGCGCGGTCCGCACTCACGCCGAGGATCCGCGTCCGCGGGTGCCACAGCAGGGGTTCGTCGGGGAGCGCCGCACCGTGGGTCTGCGCGCCCTGCTCGATCACCTCGAGGGCGCGCACGATGCGTCGGCCGTTCTTCGGATCGACGCGGGCCGCGGTGACGGCATCCGCCTGCTGGAGCCGGGCGAAGAGGGCACCGGCGCCCTGCTCGTCGAGTTCGCGTTCGAGCCGCTCGCGCACTTCGGGGTCGCGGGGCGGGAAGCGGAAGTCGAAGATCACGCTCGAGACGTACAGACCGGACCCGCCCACGAGGACGGCGTCGCCGCCGCGTGCGTGGATGCCCGCGATCGCCGCCCGTGCGAGCGGTTGGTACCAGGCCACGGCGGCGTCCTGGGTGACCTCGCGGACGTCGAACAGGTGGTGCGGGATGCCGCGGCGCTCGTCGACGGAGAGCTTGGCCGTCCCGATGTCCATACCGCGGTAGAGCTGCATGGCGTCGGCGTTGACGATCTCGGCGGGGTTGCCGGTCTCGCGCAGCGCCTCGGCGAGGCGGAGTGCGAGGTCGCTCTTGCCCGTTCCCGTGGCGCCGACGATCGCCCAGACGCGCGAACCGGTGTCGCTCACCTCGGTCGGGGGCCGGCTCACACGCCCACGCGGAGCGTGGGAAGGCCCAGTGAGACGGCGCGCGGAGCGCCGGATGCGCCCGAGGGGGCGGGGATGCCGCAGGACTCCGCCTGTGCGCGATCCCAGGCATCGCCACCGCGCGTGCGCCGGATGCGCAGCGGCGCGCCCGTCGGGTCGTCCGCCAGGAGGTGGAACGGCGCACCGTGGGTGATCGTCACGGTCACCGCATCACCGGGGCGCGGCAGGTCGGAGCCGGGAGTCACCTCGAAGTGCACGAGCCGGTTGTCCTGCGCACGGCCGGTGAGGCGGTGCGTCTCGGCGTCCTTCTTGCCCTCGCCGACCGAGACGAGAACCTCGACCTCGCGGCCGACCTGCTTCTGGTTCTCCTCGAGCGAGATGCGCTCCTGCAGGGCGATCAGTCGGTCGTAGCGCTCCTGCACGACGGCCTTGGGAACCTGATCCTCCATCGTCGCGGCGGGTGTCCCCTCGCGGATCGAGTACTGGAACGTGAAGGCGTTCGCGAATCGCGCCTGCTCGACGACGCGCATGGTGTCCTCGAAGTCCTCGTCGGTCTCGCCGGGGAACCCGACGATGATGTCGGTGGAGATCGCCGCGTGCGGAATGCGCTCGCGCACACGGTCGAGGATGCCCAGGAACTTCTCGCTCCGATAGGAGCGGCGCATCGCCTTGAGGATGCGGTCGCTGCCCGACTGCAGGGGCATGTGCAGCTGGGGCATGGCATTGGGCGTCTCCGCCATCGCGTCGATGACGTCGTCGGTGAACGCGGCGGGGTGCGGACTGGTGAAGCGCACGCGCTCGAGTCCGTCGATCTGACCGGCGGCGCGCAGCAGCTTGCCGAAGGCCTGCCGATCGCCGAACTCCACGCCGTAGGAGTTGACGTTCTGGCCGAGCAGGGTGACCTCGATCGCGCCGTCCTCGACGAGGAGGCGGATCTCGTTCAGGATGTCGCCTGGCCGACGGTCCTTCTCCTTGCCCCGCAGGCTCGGGACGATGCAGAACGTGCAGGTGTTGTTGCAGCCGACCGAGATCGACACCCAACCGCTGTGCGCCGAGTCGCGCTTGGTGGGGAGGGTCGAGGGGAAGACCTCGAGCGACTCGAGGATCTCGAGCTCGGCGTCGCCGTTGTGCTTGGCGCGCTCGAGCAGGCCGGGAAGCGAACCCATGTTGTGCGTGCCGAAGACGACATCGACCCACGGTGCCTTGTCGAGCACGGCATCCTTGTCCATCTGGGCGAGGCAGCCGCCGACCGCGATCTGCATGCCCTCCTTGCGGCGCTTGACCGAAGCGAGGTGGCCGAGTGTGCCGTAGAGCTTGCCGGCGGCGTTGTCGCGCACGGCGCACGTGTTGATGATGACGACGTCGGCCTCGGTACCCGCCTCGGCGCGCAGATATCCGGCGCTCTCCAAGGATCCGGAGAGTCGTTCGGAGTCGTGCACGTTCATCTGACACCCGAAGGTGCGCACCTCGTACGTGCGCTGGCGGCCGTCGGCATCGACGGCCGCAGAGGACGCCGAGATGATCGTCGGTTCGCTGCGAGGAATAGTCATGGTGCTCCCCATTCTACGAGCGCGAGCCCGACGCCGGACTCGAGGTCATTCCGAGTCGACGAACCTCACGCCCGTCCTCGGCGCCCCGAGCGATGCCTCGCCCAACGCCGTGCGGGCGGCGTTGGCGGCGACCGATCCGCCGTAGCCTCGGCGTGCGAGCTGACCCATCAGTCTGCGCAGCGCCGTGTCGAAGTCGAGCCTCGACAACGACCGCGCCTTGGTCCTGGCGAACTCGAGAGCCCGTTCGGCGTCGTCATCGGGAAGGTCGCCGAGGGCGGTGTCGATGACGTCCCGCGGGATCCCGCGCTGGGCGAGCGCGCGCGACAGCGCGACACGGCCCTGCCCCTTGCGCTCGACCCCGGAGATCACCAGATGCTCGGCGAGCAGGGAGTCGTCGAGGTAGCCGCGTTCGCAGAACCGGTCGATCACGTCGTCGATACGGGACTGATCGAGGTCGTGGCCCCGGAGCACCTGACGCGCCTCTGAGACCGAGAGCGACCTCGCGCGCAGTTTGCGCACCAGGGCCTCCTCGGCCCGCTGTGCGACGTCGTCGGCATCGGGTTCGCCGCGCTCGACCGTGCGATCCGGACGAGGACCCTGCGCAGCCATCCTCTCGCTCGTGACCGGTGGGCCGTCGACCTCCCCGGGCTGCAGATCGGATGCTCGTGCGACTCGTCCGCCGAAGAGCGGGATGACGGGGGCGAGGCGGTCCTCGCCCCCGTCATCGTGCGTGTGCGGCATCAGGCCGGGCGGCGCTGAGCCAGCTCGTCTGCACCGGCCGGTGCCGCTGCCGCGTCGGCCGCCGGTCCTCCGATTCCGAGCTTCTGCTTGATCTGCGTCTCGATCGTCAGCGCGATGTCGGGGTTCGCGATCAGGAAGTTGCGGGCGTTCTCCTTGCCCTGGCCGAGCTGGTCGCCGTCGTAGGTGTACCAGGAGCCCGATTTCTTCACGATGCCGTGCTCGACGCCGAAGTCGATCAGGCTGCCTTCGCGCGAGATGCCGACGCCGTAGAGGATGTCGAACTCGGCCTGCTTGAACGGCGGCGCCATCTTGTTCTTGACGACCTTGACACGTGTGCGGTTTCCGACCGCCTCGGTGCCGTCCTTGAGCGTCTCGATCCGACGGATGTCCATGCGGACCGACGCGTAGAACTTCAGCGCCTTGCCGCCGGCGGTCGTCTCGGGAGATCCGAAGAACACGCCGATCTTCTCGCGCAACTGGTTGATGAAGATCATGGTCGTGTTGGTCTGGTTCAGGCCACCGGTCAGCTTGCGCAGTGCCTGCGACATGAGGCGGGCCTGCAGGCCGACGTGCGAGTCGCCCATCTCGCCCTCGATCTCGGCGCGCGGCACGAGAGCTGCGACGGAGTCGACGACGATGAGGTCGATCGCCCCGGAGCGCACGAGCATGTCGGCGATCTCGAGAGCCTGCTCACCGGTGTCGGGCTGCGACACCAGCAGGGCGTCGATGTCGACGCCGAGCTTCTTGGCGTACTCGGGGTCGAGCGCGTGCTCGGCGTCGATGAACGCCGCGATGCCGCCGGCTCGCTGCGCGTTGGCGATGGCGTGCAGGGTCAGGGTCGTCTTACCCGACGACTCCGGCCCGTAGATCTCGACGATGCGTCCACGCGGGAGGCCGCCCACGCCGAGGGCGACGTCGAGGGCGATGGAGCCCGTCGGGACGACGGCGACCGGTGCGCGCTCATCGCTGCCCAGTCGCATGACCGAGCCCTTTCCGAACTGACGGTCGATCTGGGCGAGAGCCGATTCCAGGGACTTCTCGCGGTCTGCGGTTGATGGCATGACGTGCTCCTCATGTGTTCGCGTGGTGCCGCCTGTAGGCTGTCGCGGCCGCCCCGGCTGGGGTGGACTCTCCGACAAGGCGTATGGCTCCTGGGCCTGTGAACACCGTAGGAGGGGCATCCGACATTGCATCGGATTCACCACGAACGGTGGACGACAGTGCTTCGTAACCACTTGTGCAGAACGATACGCGCACTTCGAACACATCTTCGACGACACGCCGGGCCCGTCAGAGCGAACCCTCGCTGCGAAGGCTCAGCGCCGGCGCGGTTCCAGTCGGCCGACGCCGTAGCGGCGCTCAGGCGGAACATCCATCTCGGCGCACAGCGCGGCCCAGATCTCCCGCGGCGGCACGCCGCTCTCCAGCGCCTCTGCGGCCGTGCGGTTCCCGATCGCTCCGAGTACGAGATCGCTCATGATCGCGACCGAGCGTCCACCGAACTCATCTTCGACCGCGCGATGGAACTCGCTGCGTCGCATCCGTCGTCCTGATTCGCCTCGGGGTCAGTGGAGGGACAGCTCGGGCTCGACCGACGCCACCAGGTCGTCGGGAACCACATCGGGGAACACCTGGATGCCCTCGAGCACGGAGATCCGGTCTCCGACCTCGCGCATGATCCGCGAGATGGGGACGTCGAGCGCCTCGGCGACCGATGCGAGGATCTCGCTGGACGCCTCCTTCTGGCCGCGTTCGACCTCGCTCAGATATCCGAGCGCCACCGACGCCTTGCTCGCGACCTGCCGGAGCGTGCGCCCCTTCTGCAGGCGGAAGTCCCTCAGCACATCGCCGATTTCCTGTCGAACAAGAATCATCGGAACCTCCTCTCCATTCCCCAGATCGGAGTCGCCTCCGAACGGATCGCCAGTCTAACCCGACTCTCTGTTGAAAACGCTACCGTTTCACGCTGTGGTTTCGTTGAGAACGACACATCTGGGACAACGCGGGTCCCACGGGGGCTATTCCCCGAGTGCTGTCAGCACCGCGGCGACCGCAGCCTGCACGGATGCGGCGCGCACTGCGGCGCGGTCTCCGTCGAATCGGAAGCCGTACGCACGCGCGCCGTCCGGTGTCGCGACGCCGATGTGCACCGTGCCGACGGGCTGCCCGTCCGGCGAGTCGGGCCCGGCGATACCGGTCGTGGCGATTCCGACGTCTGCGCGGCGGCCGTCGACCTGCACGGCCTCGCGGACACCTGTCGCCATCTGGATCGCGACCTCGGGATGCACCGGTCCGTGTTCTGCGAGCAGTGCGGCATCCACACCGAGCAGCGACGCCTTGACCGGCGTCGCGTAGGCCACCACTCCCCCGAGAAGCGTCGCAGAGGCGCCGGGGACCGTGACGATCTCGGCGCTGAGCGCTCCCCCGGTGAGCGATTCTGCGACGCCGATGGTCCAGCCGCGAGCCGTGAGTGCGGCGACGAGCCGAGCCGTGTCGCTCATGCCCGGCCGGCGCGTGAGCCGCGCACCTGCGAGACGACGTAGTCGATGCCGCTGGCGACAGTCAGCACGAGCGTCGCGTACATGAGGACGATGCCGACACCGGTCCACCAGTCCATACCGATCAGCTGATGGAGCGGAAGCAGCCACCAGCTCAGCGCCACGCCCTGGAACGCCGTCTTGAGCTTGCCCATCCAGGCGGCCGCGACGATGTGATCGTTCGCGACCACGAAGCGGTGGATCGTGATGCCCCACTCGCGGATCAGGATGAGGATGACGACCCACCAGGGCCATTCGCCGAGGATGGCGAGCCCGACGAAACCGGCGCCGGTGAGCAGCTTGTCGGCGATCGGGTCCCAGAGCTTGCCGAAGTCGCTGACGATGTCGTACTTGCGTGCCAGGTACCCGTCGACCCAGTCCGTGGAGATCGCGAGCACGAAGAGTCCGCCGGCGACCCAGCGGATCACCATGTCAGCGTGGCCGTAGACGCCGCCGAGCAGCAGCAGCACGAAGAATACGACCGCGAGCGGGATACGGGCGATCGTGATCGCGTTCGGCAGCTGCCGGGGAATCGTCATCAGTCGCGGCCCGTCAGGCCCCAGGCGTCTTCGTCGCCCTGATCCTCGTCGACGACCGGCAGTCCCTCGAACTGCGATTCGATCGGATCGCGACCGTAGTCGACGGACTCGGCGGCGGGAGTCGCGGGCGCCGCCGCGGGCGCGGGCGGCGCATCCTCGCCGCGCAGCTTGGCCATCACGGCGGGCAGCTGCTCGGCGGTGACGAGCACGTCGCGGGCCTTGGACCCCTCGGACGGACCGACGATCTCACGCGACTCGAGCAAATCCATCAATCGACCCGCCTTCGCGAAGCCGACCCGCAGCTTGCGCTGCAGCATGGAGGTCGATCCGAACTGCGACGACACCACGAGCTCGGCGGCGGCGAGAAGCACCTCGAGGTCGTCGCCGATGTCCTCGTCGACCTCCTTCTTCTTGGCCGGGTCCATGGCCTCCTGCACATCGGCGCGGTACTCCGGCCGAGCCTGTGCGGTGACGTGCTTGACGACGGCGTCGATCTCGGTCTCCTCGACCCACGCGCCCTGCAGACGGAACGGCTTCGACGATCCCATGGGCGAGAACAGAGCGTCACCCTGACCGATGAGCTTGTCGGCACCGGGAGCATCCAGGATCACGCGGCTGTCAGTGACGCTCGTCACCGCGAACGCGAGCCGTGAGGGGACGTTCGCCTTGATGAGGCCGGTCACGACGTCCACGCTCGGGCGCTGCGTCGCCAGCACGAGGTGGATGCCGGAGGCCCGGGCGAGCTGCGTGATACGGACGATCGAGTCCTCGACGTCGCGCGGGGCGACCATCATGAGGTCGGCGAGCTCGTCGACGACGACGAGCAGGTACGGGTACGGCTTGAGCACCCGCTCGCTGCCGGCCGGCACCTCGACCTCGCCGGCGCGGACGGCCTTGTTGAAGTCGTCGATGTGACGGAATCCGAACGACGCGAGGTCGTCGTACCGCATGTCCATCTCCTTCACCACCCACTGCAGCGCCTCAGCGGCCTTCTTCGGGTTGGTGATGATGGGCGTGATCAGGTGGGGAACACCGGCGTAACTGGTGAGTTCGACGCGCTTGGGGTCGATGAGCACCATGCGCACATCGGCCGGCCGTGCCCGCATCAGCAGGCTCGTGATCATCGAGTTCACGAAGCTCGACTTACCGGATCCGGTGGAGCCGGCCACGAGCAAGTGGGGCATCTTGGCGAGGTTCGCGACGACGATGTTGCCGCCGACGTCCTTGCCGACGCCGATCGTCATCGGGTGCGTGCTCTTCTGCGCGGCGGGCGAGCGCAGCACATCGCCGAGCGCGACCATCTCCTTGTCGGCGTTCGGGATCTCGATGCCGATGGCGCTCTTGCCGGGGATCGGCGAGAGGATGCGGACGTCGTTGGACGCCACGGCGTAGGCGAAGTTGTTCGACAGCTGCGTGATCTTCTCGACCTTGACGCCGTGCCCGACCTCGACCTCGTACTGCGTCACCGTCGGTCCGCGGGAGAAGCCCGTCACCTTGGCGTCGACCTTGAACTGCTCCAGCACGCTGGTGAGCTGCTGGATCACCTTGTCTGTGGCATCCGAGCGCACCACCGGCGGCGGGCCCTCGCGGAGCACGCCTGGGGAGGGCAGCACGTAGGGCGCGCTCGGCGCCTGCAGCCCCCGCTCCCCCGGCCCGTCGGTGCCGAAGCCGGAGAGCCCGGGCAATTCGGGCTGCTCACCGGTGTCGCCCGAGTCGTCGAGCAGAGCCGTGCCGCTCTGACCCGAGAGTCCCTGCATGACGCCGGCGACATCGCTGAGCACCTCGGTGGCGGCATCCGACGGGTCGTCGAGGATGACGGCCTGGTCGTACGCCGTGTTCGCGTGGGCGTCATCTGCTCCCGAGAGCAGCTCCGTGAGGTCCTGTGAGCCGATCCCCTCGTCCGGATCCTCTTCGCGGCCGCTCTTGTTGCGGCGCCACCACGGCAGCGAGTCCTCTTCGGCGATCTCGACGAGGTCGCCGGACGACCCGTCGGAATCCTTCTCGACCCGCTCGGGGCGCTCTGCGCCGAACATCCAGGCATACAGGTCTCCGAGACGCGGGCCGATCTTGTTCGGCGGCGTCTTGGTGATGATGAGGATGCTCAGCAGAGCGAGCAGGCTCAGCACGATGTAGGCGACGATGTCGGTCAGGTACGACAGCGGCTCGCCCAGCATCCATCCGAACAGACCGCCGGCTGCGCTCAGGGCGGGCATGCCCTGCCGCGGCTCGGGCTGACCGCCCGCGACGTGGCAGATGCCGGCGATCGAGATCACGAACAGTCCGAATCCGATGCCGATGCGGCCGTTGTCGTGGACGGATGACGGATGCCGGAACAGCCAGCCGGCGAGGATCAGCAGCATGACGGGCATGAGGAACGCGGTGCGCCCGATCAGCCCGCCGACCGTGTAGGCGCTGATGTTCTGCGCGACCTCGTTGCCGATGAAGAACCACTCGTCGACGGCGCCGAGACACGCGAGGATCACGAGGAGGAACGGGAAGCCGTCGCGCCGCTGATCCTTTTCGAGGACCTCGGGGCCGAACGCGCGGAACAGCCCGCCGACGCCGTGGGCGAGCCCGACCCACGCGCGGACGAGGATCGAGGGCTTGTCGTCCTCGTCGATGTACTTCTTCGGTGCCGCGGGGATCTTCTTCGTCGGGGCCGTCTGCGCCTTGGCGCGCGAGGTCGTCTTCTCGGACGCGCGCGAGGTCTTCGTGGTGCTCCTGGCCATGGTCACAGACTACGTTCAGCCACCGACGGCGCCGCGTAATGACGCGGCTTTCCGCCGATTCAGGCCTCGATGACCAGCGGCACGATCATGGGCCGGCGACGCAGCTTCTGGTTCACCCAGCGCCCGATCGTGCGGCGCACGACCTGCGACAGCGCGTGCGTGTCGCGCACGCCGTTGCCCGAGGCCTCCTTGAGCGCCGCGACGATCTTCGGGACGACGTCCTCGAAGACCGCGTCGTCCTCGGCGATGCCGCGGGCATGGATCTCGGGGCCGGAGATGATGCGGCCGGTAGTGGCGTCCACGACGACGATGATCGACACGAACCCCTCCTCGCCGAGGATCCGGCGGTCCTTGAGATCGGCATCCGTGATCTCGCCCACCGTCGAGCCGTCGACGTAGACGAAACCGATGTCGTGCTGGCCGGCGACGCGCGCCTCGCCGTCCTTGAGGTCGATGATCGTTCCGTTGGAGGCCAGGAACGTGTTCTCGACCGGGATGCCGGTCTCCTGCGCGAGCTTGGCATTCGCCATGAGGTGACGGTACTCGCCGTGTACCGGGAGCACGTTCTTGGGCTTGAGGATGTTGTAGCAGTACAGCAGCTCACCGGCAGCCGCGTGTCCGGAGACGTGCACCCGAGCGTTCGCCTTGTGCACGACGTTCGCGCCGAGCTTGGTCAGGCCGTCGATCACGCGGTAGACGGCGTTCTCGTTGCCCGGGATGAGGCTCGAGGCGAGGATGACGGTGTCGCCCTCACCCGGCTCGATGGCGTGGTCGAGGTTCGCCATGCGGCTGAGCACCGCCATCGGCTCGCCCTGCGATCCGGTCGACATGTAGACGATGCGGTCGTCGGGGAGGTCCTTGGCCTTCTTGTAGTCGATGAGCACGTTCTCGGGCACCTTGAGGTAGCCGAGGTCTGCGGCGATGCCCATGTTGCGGACCATGCTGCGTCCGAGCAGCGCCACCCGGCGGCCGTTCGCGTGCGCGGCGTCCAGCACCTGCTGGACGCGGTGGACGTGGCTGGAGAAGCTCGCGACGATCACGCGGCGCTGCGCCTTCGCGATCACCTGGTCGAGCACGGGTCCGATCGAGCGCTCGGTGGGCGTGAAGCCGGGGACGTCGGCGTTCGTGGAGTCGACGAGGAACAGGTCGACACCCTCCTCGCCGAGACGCGAGAACGCCCGGAGGTCGGTGATGCGGCCGTCCAGCGGCAACTGGTCCATCTTGAAGTCGCCCGTGGCCAGCACGAGGCCCGCAGGCGTGCGGATCGCGACCGCCAGGGCATCGGGGATCGAGTGGTTCACGGCGACGAACTCGAGGTCGAACGGCCCGACCTTCTCCTGCTGCCCTTCCTGCACCGTGAGGGTGAACGGCTTGATGCGGTGCTCCTTGAGCTTCGCCTCGACGAGCGCGAGGGTGAGCCCGGATCCGATCAGGGGGATGTCGCTCTTGAGCCGCAGCAGGTACGGCACGGCGCCGATGTGGTCCTCGTGGCCGTGCGTGAGCACGACGCCGACGATGTCGTCGAGACGGTCCTTGATCGGCTCGAAGTCGGGCAGGATCAGGTCGACGCCCGGCTGGTGGTCCTCGGGGAAGAGCACGCCGCAGTCGACGATCAGGATCTTGCCGTCGAACTCGAAGGTGGTCATGTTCCGGCCGACCTCGCCGAGGCCGCCGAGCGGGATGATGCGGAGGGTTCCCTCCGCGAGCTGTTCCGGGGCGGCGATGGGAATGGACATTGATGTCTCCTCAGTCGGACACGCGTCGTGCCCGTATTGCTGTGGGCGCGCTCTGCGCCCGTCGTTTCAGCGCATGGTGTCAGCGGGTGGTGCCGTGCACCTTCGGCAGCGCGCCGCCGGCGGCCGCATTGCGGTCGGGGCGGAAGTTCGAGAAATCGGCTCCGGGCACGTCCTTCACCAGGGCGAGCTCGTCCTCGATGAGTGCGGCCTCCCACTCCTCCGGCCCGACCAGGGGCAGGCGGACGCGGGGGCTGGAGATGCGGCCGAGGCCGTGCAAGATGTACTTCGCCGACACGGTGCCCGGCACGTGCGTCATCGTGGCCCGCACGAGCGGCTCGAGGCGCTTGTGCTCGGCCGTCGCCGTGGCCAGGTCGCCGCGGTTCACGGCGTCGACGATCGTCCGGTACGGCGCCGAGGTGATGTTCGCCGTCACACCGATCAGACCGGATGCTCCGATCGAGAGGTGCGGGAGGACATTGGCGTCGTCGCCGGAGAAGTACATCAGATCGGTCTGGTTCAGCACGCGGCTGACCTCGCTGAAATCGCCCTTGGCGTCCTTCACCGCGAGAATGTTCGGGTGCTTGGCCAGGCGCAGGATCGTCTCGTACTTGATCGGGACGCCGGTACGGCCGGGGATGTCGTACAGGATCACCGGCAGATCGGTCGCGTCGGCGACCAGGCGGAAGTGCGTGAGGATGCCTGCCTGGGTCGGCTTGTTGTAGTACGGCGTGACGATCATGATGCCGTCGGCTCCGGCCTTCTCACTGGCCTTGTAGAGCTCGATCGCGTGCGCGGTCTCGTTCGAGCCGCCGCCGGTGATGATCTTCGCGCGCCCGGCCGAGACCGATCGCCCGACCTCGACGAGCTTGAGCTTCTCGGCGTCGGTGAGGGTCGACGTCTCGCCCGTGGTCCCGGTCACGACGATGCCGTCGGCACCCCCCGCGATGACGTCGTCCATGTGCTTCTCGGTGGCGTCCCAGTCGACTTCACCGTCGGCCGTCATCGGAGTGACGAGCGCGACGAGGACCTGTCCGAAGGGGTTGCCCGAGTGCGTCATGATCCCAGCGTATCGGTTTCGGCCTGTCGTGACCGCGCCGGATAGGCTCACCGGCATGACCTGGAAGACCCGCGCATCCCGCGTCGTGTACGAGAACCCGTGGATCTCGGTCCGCGAGGACGCCGTCGACGGCCCGTCCGGCGAGGGCATCTACGGCGTCGTCACGCTGCGCAACGCCGCGGTGTTCGTCGTCGCCGTGGATGACGAGGACCGCGTGTGCCTGGTCACCGTCGACCGGTACACCGTGGGGCGATCGATCGAGGTGCCGGCGGGCGGAACCGACGGCGAGGAACCGCTGACCGCCGCCCGACGCGAACTTCTCGAGGAGACCGGTCTGCAGGCCGATCAGTGGACGCCGATCGGTTCGATGAACGCCCTGAACGGCGTCACGGTCGCCCCGGAGCACGTCTTCCTCGCTCGCGGCCTGAGCTCCGCGGCATCCGGGTCGGCGCAGGAGGAGGAGGGCATCGTCGACCTCGTGTGGGTGCCGTTCCCCGAGGTGCTCGAGATGGTCGCCGACGGACGCATCTCGGACGGCGAGACTGTGGCCGCACTCGCCTATGCGGGCATCCACCTCGCACGGTTCCGCTGAGCGCTCGCCCTCAGACGCGGCCGCGACGGGCAGCGCGTGCCGTCACGGATGCCGGGAGCACCTTCGTGAGTGCGACGACGACCTTGTACCGCAGCGACGGAATCGACACGGCTCTGCCGCGTGCGGCATCCCGCAGGCCCTCGCGCACGACGTCCGGCGCGTTCAGCCAGCCGATCGCGGGGATCCCCTCGTGCCCGGGCGCGAGGCCCATCCGCTCGTGGAACGTCGTGTGCGTGAATCCGGGGCAGACTGCGGTGACGGTCACGCCGTCGGCTGCGTACTCGGCGTTCGCCCACCGGCTGAAGCCGATCAGCCACTGCTTGCAGGCCGAGTACGTCGAACGCGAGATGAATCCGGCGACGGATGCGACGTTGATGATCCGGCCGCCCCGACCGCGCATGCTGCGCAATGCCGCGTGCATGAGCCGCATGGGCGCCTCGACATGGATGCGCAGGTGCCTCACCTCATCGTCGATGTCGTTGTCGGCGAAGTGCAGCGGCAAGCCGAATCCGGCGTTGTTCACGAGGAGGTCGATCGAATGCTCCGGGTCGGCGATCCTGTCGACGATCCGCTGCACGTCGTCAGCGACCACGAGGTCTGCGGTGAGGACGTCGACCGCCACGCCGTGCGCGTCGCGCAGATCTGCCGCCAGGCGCTCGAGCGGCGCCGCCGAGCGTGCGACGAGGACCAGATCGGCGCCGCGACCGGCGAGCTGGCGAGCGAACTCCTCGCCGAGCCCGGCGCTCGCGCCGGTGATGAGAGCGGTGGGCATCAGCGCTCGTACCCGAGGAAGCGGTAGCGGATGCCGGTGCGGGACGTCTGCCACTCGCCCTCGTCGACGAGACGCCAGCCCTCCTTCGACGGGGCGTAGGCGTCACCGGCGACCTCGAGATCGATCTCGGTCACCTCGAGCCGGTCGGCATCGCCGATCACCTGCGCGAAGATCTCGGCGCCGCCGATGATCCACACGCGTTCGAGCCCCCGCACGGCGCTGGGCAGATCCGCCGCCCGGCGTGCGCCATCGGCGCTCCAGTCCTGCTGCCGGGTGATGACGATGTTCTCCCGCCCCGGCAGAGGCCGGAAGCGCGCGGGCAGCGAATCCCAGGTCTTGCGCCCCATCACGACGGGCGCGGTCAGGGTGATCTCCTTGAAGTGCGCCAGGTCCTCGGGCACGTGCCACGGCATCCCGCCCTCTGCGCCGATCACGCCACCGCGCGCCTCGGCCCAGATCAGGCCGACCATGGGACCAGCGAAGAGGGAGTCGCTCACACCGCCACCGCCGCACGGATCGCCGGGTGGTGCTGGTAGTCCTCGACGACGAAGTCGTCGAACGCGTAGTCGAAGATGGACTCCGGCTTCCTGGCGAAGCGCAGCGTCGGGTAGGGGTACGCATCGCGGCTCAGCTGTTCGCGCACCTGCTCGACGTGGTTGTCGTACACGTGGCAGTCGCCGCCCGTCCAGACGAAGTCGCCGGGCTCGAGGCCGGTCTGCTGCGCGATCATCATCGTCAGCAGGGCGTAGCTGGCGATGTTGAACGGGACGCCGAGGAACATGTCGGCGCTGCGCTGGTAGAGCTGGCAGGAGAGCCGTCCGTCCGCGACGTAGAACTGGAACAGGGCGTGGCACGGGGCCAGCGCCATGTCGGGGATGTCGGCCGGGTTCCAGGCCGAGACGATGATGCGACGCGAGTCCGGTGTCGCCCTGATCTGCTCGATCACCTGGGCGAGCTGGTCGATGGTTCTGCCGTCTGGCGTCGGCCACGACCGCCACTGCACGCCGTACACGGGGCCGAGGTCGCCATCGGCATCCGCCCACTCGTCCCAGATGGTGACGCCGTTCTCCTGCAGCCAGGCAACGTTCGAGTCACCGCGCAGGAACCAGAGCAGCTCGTAGGCGATCGACTTGAAGTGGACGCGCTTGGTCGTGATCAGCGGGAAGCCCTGCGAGAGGTCGAACCGGATCTGCCGGCCGAACACGCTGGTCGTCCCCGTCCCGGTCCGGTCGTCCTTGTGCGTGCCGTGATCCAGCACGTCGCGGAGCAGGTCTTCGTACGGCGTGGGAACGGCATCGCTCATGCCAGCCAGACTACCGCGACGCTCCGACAACCGGGCCCGTCACGCACCGTCACATCCGCCCTGGGCGGCCGAGACCGGACGTACGCTCGGAACATGCCCGTGTCCACCGCGATAGCCGTCGCCGCCGCCCTGCTCGTCGTGGCCACCGTGCTCGGGCTCGTGCTGCGCACCGGAGACGGTCGGCGGCGCGCAGGACGCGGGCTCGCGATGCGCGCGGAGGATCTCCCCGCTCCCCTCACGGCCGGTGCCACGCTCGTGCAGTTCAGCACCGCGCTGTGCGCCCGGTGCCCGCAGGTGCGCCGGATGCTCACCGGGATCGCGGAAGCCGACCCCGCCGTGACGCACCTCGACATCGACCTCACCCACCGCAACGACCTGGCCGCGCGCTATCACGTGCTCCAGACCCCCACCATCTTCCTCGTCGACCGCACCGGCGCCGTCGTGTCCCGCTGGAGCGGCGTGCCCGAGCGCACCGCCGTCGTCTCGGCGCTGCGTGCCGTGACCAAGACTGCGCCGTGACCACCGCTCAGGAGCACCCATGACCACATCTGCCGGAATCGATCCTCGCGGCCCCCGCTTCGCCGCCGCCATCACCACCGCGCTGCTTCTCGTCGCCGTCGTGCTCGGTCTCGTCGGCGCATCCACGGCGAGGCGGCTCGACGCCGCGTTCGGCTGGTTCGCGTACCAGCCGCTCTCCGGCGAGGACTTCGCCTTCATCGCCGGGACGTGGCTCCTGCCAACACTCCCGCTCGCTGAGCGGGCACTGGACCCCGGCTTCCTTCTTCTCCTGGTCATCGCCCTCCTGTTCCTGTGGGGCGCCGCCTTCCCGCGCACCGCTCCCTGGGCGGTGCTGTTCCGGCGAGTCATCCGACCGCGGCTGTCTCCCACGACCGACCTCGAGGACCCGCGACCTCCGCGCTTCGCCCAGGGCGTGGGACTGGTCGTCGTCTCGATCGGTCTGGTCCTTCATCTGCTCGGTGTCCCGTGGGCGCTGCCGATCGCCGCAGCCGCGGCATTCATCGCCGCGTTCCTCAACGCGGTATTCGGATTCTGCCTGGGCTGCCAGCTGTACCTGCTCCTGCAGCGCGCCGGTCTCGTCGGGCGGTCGGCTCCGGCCTGATCCGCCGGTTCCCCGGATCGTCCCTGCTCGATAGGCTGACGGGACACCTTTCACGACCCCTGGAGGAATCATGCCCGTCACCAGCGAAGCAGCAACGACCTGGACCGGTTCTCTCGCCGAGGGCTCGGGCACCGTCCGGTTCTCGTCGTCGAACCTCGGCACGTTCCCCATCGACTGGAAGGCACGCAGCGAAGGGTCCGACACGACGACGACGCCGGAGGAGCTCATCGCCGCAGCGCACGCGTCGTGCTTCAGCATGGCGCTCTCGCATGCGCTGTCGGAGAACGGCACCCCGCCGGAGCGCGTCGACACCAGCGCCTCGGTCACCTTCAAGCCCGGGACCGGCATCACCGGCAGCCACCTCAACGTCAACGCGAAGGTGCCGGGACTCACCGCGGAGCAGTTCCAGGAGATCGCAGAAGGAGCGAAGACGGGATGCCCGGTGTCTCAGGCGCTCTCGGGCATCGAGATCACTCTCGAGGCGACCCTCGCCTGAGGCCCAGCGAAACTGGGAAAACGTCAGTCCGCTGAACTCTTCGCGAGCCTGATCGCCTCGCGGATGCTGGCGCGCGCGTCCTTGCGGCGCCCCGCCGCATCCTGAACCACACCCAGCCGGTACCGGGCGCGCCAGTCGTCGGACGCCGCCTCTGCTTCAGCCGCGTAGCGCTGCACGAGCGGCTCCGCGTCCGTCCTCGCGAGGCGGCCGTTCGGACTCAGCTCGGTCTCGGCCGCCGGCATGCCGCCCTCGGCATCCAGCCTCGAGCCGAGACGCTCCGCCTGCATCCCGAACTGGACCTCGCGCACCAGCGCCCACGCGCCGATCAGCGGCAGCACGATCAGCGCGGCCCCCATGGCGATCCCCACGGGGTCGCCGCTGGTCAGGTAGAGGAAAGCCCACTGGCCCGTGAGCACGAAGTACAGGACCAGGCACAGCCCGATGACGATGACGCCGGCTCTGGCCATCATGCGCGCGGCCGGATGCCGATGTCGATCATGTTCTCCAGACCGATGACGATCCCGCGCGCGGTGGCCGCGTACGGCACCGCGAGGCGGATGCCGGGTGCGTATGCCTGCGCGGGATCCACAGTGTCATGCGTGATCGTCAGCGATTCGCCCGGCCCCGAGAGGATGACGTCCTGACGCGCGATCACTCCGGGCCGGCGCAGCGAGTGCACGGGAACGCTCGCGACCTGCTGCCCTCTCGCGCGCTGATCGGCGTGCGGGGCGCTGACCGGGCCCTGTTCCGCCCTGGCGGCGGCGATGAGCTCGGCTGTGCGCACAGCGGTACCGCTGGGCGAATCGATCTTGGTGTCGCGATGGGCCTCGACGATCTCGGCCGATGCGAACAACGGCGCGGCCGCGGCCGCCAGAGACGATCCGAGGACCGAGCCGAGCGAGAAGTTGGGGATGAACACGGCACCGGTGCCCGCCTCTTCGACCAGCGGCCGGACGAGCGCAATGCGCTCCGCCGACCACCCGGAGGTGCCGACGAGCACGTTGATGCCGCGCTCGACCGCTGCTCTGACGATGTCGACACTGACCTGCGGCGTCGACGCGTCGACGACGAGATCGGCACCGGCGAGCTCGTCCAGGCGACTCGCGGAGGTGAGCACGCGCGACACCTCGAAGCCGTCGAGCTCGTCGATCACACGCGCGATGATCGTACCGAGCTTGCCCGAGCCGCCGACCAGTGCCACCTGAAGGGTCATGCACCCAGTCTATTTGCGCTCACACGGGCATCGCGTCCGGCAGGCCGGTCCGCAGCTCCATCGGCAGGTGGCTCAGTTCGTTGTGGTTGATCAGCGTCCACGGGCGGCCCTGCTTCTGTCCGATCACCGTGAGACCGCAGTGCGCCTGGTTCAGGGTCATCCAGCGCCAGTCGGGCGCGCCGAGCACTTCGCGCACGAACCACGCGATCACGAAGTTGTGCGTGATGAGGACCTCGTGCACGTCGCCCTGCTTGCGGACGAGGAACTCGTTCACGGCATCCGCCATCTGCGCTCCCCCTGCCTCGATCTCGGCGTCGGTCACCGACCCGAAGAACGACTCGTACACCGCGGGCGTGTCCTCGTTCATGCCGGTCGGGACGCAGTCGAACAGGAGCGCCGACGGTTGCGGGGTGACCGACGGCAGCCGCTCGGCGATCGCGCGAGCCGTCTCGGTCGCCCGCAGCAGCGGCGAGTGCCACACGGCGTCGAGAGGGAGCCCGGACAGCCGGTCCGCGATCAACTCCGCCTGGCGCTGCCCCCGCGGCGAGAGGGGTCCGTCATCGACGCCGTGCTCGGCATCCTGATGTTCACCATGTCTGACCAGATATATGTAGTGCGTCACAACCCGCTCGCTTCGTCGCCAGCCTTCACAGGGGCGTTCCCAGCCTAACCCGGACTCGAGCGCCGGGCCGCGCGCGTGTCGGTCAGTTGCCGACGCGGGTGAGTTCGGCGACCTGGGCGCGGGTCAGGGTGATCCCTGCGCCCTGCATGAGCTCGTCGACGTGCTCGGTGGCGAACGTGTTGACGATCGGCGCGACGATGCTGCGCTGCGCGAGCAGCCAGGCGATCGAGACCGCCGCCACGGGTGCGCCCACGTCGGCTGCGACCTGATCGAGGGCACGGAGGATTCGCGTGCCCCGGCGGTTGAGATGCCCGCGCAGCTGCTCGCCGCGCACACCGCGTGAGACGTGCGCCTTGCTGCGGTGCCTGCCGGAGAGGAACCCGTGCTCGAGCGCATGGGACGGAGTCACAGCCAGCCCCTGCGCCCCGGCGACGAGACGCAGGTCTCCTTCGAAGGCCTCGCGGCGGATGAGGTTGTACGGCTCATCGAGGACCTCGATGCGCGGGTATCCGGCCGAGGCGAGGATGCGCGCCTCGACGAGCTGCTCGGGTGAGAGCCCGAACGCGCCGATCGTGCCGACCTTGCCGGCGTCGCGCAGCCATTCCACCGTGGCGAGGGCATCCTCCACGGAGGCCGTGCGATCGAGTGTTGCATCCAGATACATCACGTCGATGCGTTCGACGCCCAGCCGGGTGAGCGAGCCCTCCACGGCGCGGACGAGGTTCGTCGAACCCAGACCCGGATTGTCGGCATGCGAGCCGACGCGAACGCTGAGCACGGTCCGATCGCGCAGTCCGCGGGAACGCAGCCACTGCCCGATGATGTGCTCACTGCGACCGCCGGAGAACCCGTCGGCCGTGTGGACCGCGTTGCCGCCGAACTCGACGTAGCGATCGAGGATCGCGTGACTCGTCTCGAGGTCGACGTTCCAGCCGAACTCGGCGGCGCCGAGCATGAGCGGGAAGGTCTGGATGCCGCTGTCGCCGAGCGCGACCCGGATGCCCTCTCCGACACCGGGCCCGACGACCGGGATCGGCGCAGACGGGTGCTCGGCGTTCTGCTCGGCGCGCTCGGGCTGCTCCTCAGCAGTCCCCGTGCCGAACAATCGCATTCTCACCACCCCCGGTGCGCACTCCCCGAGTGCGTACTCACAGGGTAAGCGAGAACGGCGACATCGCCGTCCATTGACGGTAACGAGAGCGGAACTTCCGATAACGGTTCGATCACGTGCAACGCCGCGACGGCCCGGATTCCGCACAGGAAGTGCCGAACCCGGGCCGTCGTGTGGAGGTGTTACGCCTCGGTGGTCTCCGCCTCAGCGGCCTCGGCCGGAGCGTCGTCGAGCACGGGCTCGAGCGACAGCTTGCCGCGGTCGTCGATCTTGGTGATCTTCACGAGCAGCTTCTGGCCGACCGAGAGGACGTCGTCGACGTTCTCGACGCGCTTGCCACCGGCGAGCTTGCGCACCTCGGTGACGTGCAGCAGGCCGTCCTTGCCTGGCAGCAGCGAGATGAAGGCGCCGAACGAGGCGATCTTCACGACGGTGCCGAGGAACTGCTCGCCGACCTCGGGGTTGGTCGGGTTGGCGATCGCGTTGACCTGGGCACGAGCGGCCTCGGCCGACGGACCGTCGACGGCGCCGATGTAGACGGTGCCGTCCTCCTCGATCGAGATCTGAGCGCCGGTCTCGTCCTGGATCGCGTTGATCGTCTTGCCCTTCGGGCCGATCAGTTCACCGATCTTGTCGACCGGGATCTGCACGCTGATGACGCGCGGCGCGGTCGGCGCCATCTCGTCAGGAGCGTCGATCGCGGCGTTGAGGACGTTCAGGATCGTCAGACGCGCGTCCTTGGCCTGCGTCAGAGCGCCCGCGAGTACGTCGGACGGGATGCCGTCGAGCTTCGTGTCGAGCTGGATCGCCGTGATGAACTCGCTCGTTCCCGCGACCTTGAAGTCCATGTCGCCGAGGGCGTCCTCGGCGCCGAGGATGTCGGTGAGGGCCGCGTAGCGGGTCTCGCCGTCGACCTCATCGGAGACGAGGCCCATCGCGATGCCGGCCACGGGTGCGCGCAGCGGCACACCGGCGTTCAGCAGCGACAGGGTCGACGCGCAGACCGAGCCCATCGACGTCGAGCCGTTGGAGCCGAGAGCCTCGGACACCTGACGGATCGCGTACGGGAACTCCTCGCGGCTCGGCAGCACCGGTACGAGTGCGCGCTCGGCGAGGAAGCCGTGCCCGATCTCGCGACGCTTCGGCGAACCGACGCGGCCGGTCTCACCGGTCGAGTACGGCGGGAAGTTGTAGTGGTGCATGTAGCGCTTGCTCGTCGTGGGCGAGAGCGAGTCGATCTGCTGCTCCATCTTGAGCATGTTCAGCGTGGTGACGCCCATGATCTGGGTCTCGCCGCGCTGGAAGATCGCCGAACCGTGCACGCGCGGGATGACCTGCACCTCGGCGTCGAGCGGGCGGATGTCGGCGAGGCCGCGACCGTCCATGCGCACGCCCTCGGAGAGGATGCGTCCGCGGACGATGCCCTTGGTGACCGACTTGTACGCGCCGGAGACCTCGCCTGCGGCGGACTCGGGCAGGGTCCCTGCCTCGATGGCTGCGGCGACCTCGGCCTTGACGCGGTCCTTGACCTCGTCATCGGCGTTCTGGCGCTCGATCTTGTCGGCGATCTGGTAGACCTTCTCGAGGTCCGCGGTCGCGGACGCGGCGATGAAGTCGTAGGTGGCCTGCTCGTACGCCGGGAATACCGGGTACACACCGGGCTCCTTCGCGGAGTGCGAAGCCATCTCGGCCTGCGCCTCGACGAGCTGCTTCAGGAACGGCTTGGCGGCCTCGAGGCCACCGGCGACGATGTCCTCGTTCGGCTTGACGGCGCCGCCCTTGATGAGGTTCCAGCTGTTCTCGGTGGCCTCGGCCTCGACCATCATGATCGCGACGTCTTCGGTGCCGTCGGCCTTCTTGACCACGCGGCCGGCGACCATGAGGTCGAAGACGGCCTCCTCGACCTGAGCCTGGTTCGGGAACGCGACCCACTGGTCGGCGTTCTCGCCGTGTCCGGGGATGAGCGCGAGGCGCACACCAGCGATCGGACCGGAGAAGGGCAGACCCGAGATCTGGGTCGACGCGGATGCCGCGTTGATCGCCAGAGCGTCGTAGTACTCGCCCGGTGCGATCGAGAGGACCGTGATGACGATCTGGACCTCGTTGCGCAGACCATCGACGAACGACGGACGCAGCGGACGGTCGATCAGGCGGCAGACGAGGATCGCCTCGGTGGAGGGACGGCCCTCGCGACGGAAGAACGAACCGGGGATCTTGCCTGCTGCGTACGAACGCTCTTCGACGTCGACGGTCAGCGGGAAGAAGTCGAAGCCCTCGCGCGGGTGCTTGCCGGCGCTGGTCGCGGAGAGGATCATCGTCTCTCCGTCGAGGTAGGCCGCAACCGAACCCTGTGCCTGCTGAGCGAGGCGACCGGTTTCGAAGCGGACGGTGCGGGTGCCGAAGCGGCCGTTGTCGAGAACGGCCTCGGCGGCAGTGATTTCAGGACCTTCCAAGAGGTCTCTCCTTCTTTGTTTAGACTCGTCCGTCCGTGTGACGGGCGAGCTCATTCATCGCGGAGCGGAGTCTCGAGTTCGGGCGCGCGGGCACTCCCGCGAATCTCGCCTGCGCTGGCCACCAGTAGAAGACCACCCGGCTCGTGCCGAGGAACCCACCACAGGGGACCAGCTTCTCGCCGATTCCACTCCGTATCAGCGTACCAGCGCCCCCTGTGCCTGTCAGCGGCGGCACGGTGCGACGCAGCCGCGTGTCCCCCGAACGGCCGACTGTACGGTGCCCGAGCCCCCGCAGTATCGTGAGGCATGACCGCACAGACCGCTCCGACGTCCGCACCGTCCCGATACCGCGGGCTCGGCACCGCGTCGCTCGTCGCCGGAATCGCCACGCTGCTCGCCGCCGTGATCGGCTTCATCGTCTCCGCCGCCACGCCCGGAGCCGCCGCACTCGCGGTCGGCATCCTCGCGCTCGGTGTCGTGGCCATCATCGCCGGCGCATCGCTCGTGCTCGGGATCCTCGCCGTGTCGCTCAGCCGGCCGCGCGGGCCGGCCGTCTGGGGATTGGTCCTCACGGTCGCGACGGTCATCGTGCTCGTCCTGATCATCTTCCCGCCGTCCCTGTGGTGGTGATGATCCGGCGTCACCGCACTCCGGCGCCCCGCATGCTCGACGACCGGCCGATGTAGACGTAGTCGTCGTGCTTGGCGACCCTCCCGTCGCCGGCCACCCGCCCCCGCATGCGCCGCCATACCCAGGGCAGGGCGTGCTCGCGCCACCACACGGCCCTGGTCGTGGCATCCGCGTCGTGCAGCACCTGATCCAGCGCTCCGAGCGTCTCGGCGTGCGGCACCCCGAGCAGATCGCCCGCGACGTACGCGAGGAAACGGTGCCCCCTGCTGCCGAGGTGGACGAGGTCCTCTCCCCAGTTCGGGCGCGCGCCGAGAGTCGGGTGCAGGTCCGTGTCGAGCAGGATGGCGTCGTGGCGCTCGGCGATGCCGGCCAGTCGCGCAGCGAACGCCGCGAACCGGGGGGCGAACAGCGCTGCGGCCCTCCGATCCGGCAGGAACGGCGTGACGAGCAGCACGTCGGCGCCGTCGGCGCGAAGCTGCCGCACGGTCTCCTCGACCTCCGCGGCGAGGGCGGGGACGTCGGCGTGGGACTTCACGAGATCGTTCGCGCCGATGAGGATCGAGACGAGATCGGGTCGCAGCTCGCGCGCCCTGGCCAGCTGCTCGCCGCGGACGTCGCGCACACGCCGGGAGCGCACGGCGAGGTTCGCGTAGTGGATGCCGCCGCGGGCCGACAGCAGCAGCGCGAGTCGGTCCGCCCAGCCGCGCAGCGCGCCGTCCGGGCCCGGGTCGCACAGTCCCTCCGTGAGCGAGTCCCCCAGCGCGACGTAGCGCTGCCATCGGCCGTTCTGCGCCGCCCTGACCGGTTCGGGACGTCGCGGCCGAGGCGCCCGCAGCGCACGATCGACGACGTGGAGCTCACGCGCCTCGTCGAAGTGGTCCAGCAGCTGATCGCACACGGCCTGCCAGCTGCGTCCTTCCACCGCGGCACGTCCTGCGACGCCGAAGGCTCGGCGCTTGCGCGCGTCGCCGGTGAGATCCAGCACGCGCATCCGGAGGTCGTCGAGGTCTCCGGGACGGTACAGCCAGCCGTCGATACCCATGCGCACGAGATCGAGCGGCCCTCCCCGACCGGTCGCGACGATCGGCACGCCGCTGGCGTGCGCCTCCTGCAGGGTCTGCCCGAACGTCTCGCTCTCGCCGGGATGGACGAAGACGTCGAAGGAGGCCATGGCCATGGCGAGGCGGTCGCCGTCGAGGTGACCGAGGAACACGGCGCCGGGCATGAGCGTCTCGAGGCGCGAACGCGCCGGGCCGTCGCCGACGATGACGAGGCGGACGCCGGGCAGTCCGTGCAGCACTCGCAGATCCTCCACCTGCTTCTCGGCCGCGAGGCGCCCGACGTAACCGACGACGACCTCGCCCGCGGGTCGCTGCCAGTTCTCGTCGCGGGCGCCGGGGTGGAAGCGCTCGGCGTCGACGCCGCGGCCCCAGCGACGGATCCGGTCGACGCCGAGTCCGACGAGCTGCTGCTCCGACTCGGAGGAGGGGGCGAGGGTGAGCGTCGCACGGCGGTGCAGGCGCAGGATGTGGTTCTGCGCGAAGTTCGTGGTCGCGGCCACCCGGTAGCGCTCGGTGTAAGCGGCCACGTCGGTCTGGTAGGCCGCGACGGAGGGCAGGCCGAGGCGGCTCGCGGCCAGCACGCCGCGCCATCCGAGCGCGAACGGCGATGCGAGGTGGACGACATCCGGCCGGAACCGCGCGAGCGACCCGGCCACGCGCTGCACGGTCGCGGCGCCCACCCTGACGTTGCGGTATCCGGGCAGCGCCAGACTCGTCACAGGTTCGACAGCCGCCCCGTGCATGTCCCTGGGGATGCCGACGGCATCCGGCGCGATCACGTGGGCCGCATGCCCCGTGCGCTCGAGGTGCCGCAGGATCTGCAGCACGGACCCGGTCACCCCGTTCATGTGCGGCAGGAAGGATTCGGTCACGATCGCGACTCTCACGATGTCAGGATGCCCCTGACGTGAGACCGGATCGTGCACGGACGGCTGCCTGAACCGAGAGTTCACCGGTTGCACGACTGTCCTTCACCGGCTGTCCCCGATTCGGTTTCCGTTCACCTCGGGAGCGCATCGTCGAGACGTGATCACCGACGTGGTTCTGGATGCTGTGCACGGCCCGTGGGCCCTCATCGCCATGGCGCTCCTCGTGCTCGGCGACGCCTTCTTCGTCGTCGTCCCGGGCGAGATCGCCGTGACGGCCCTCGGCGCCCTGTCGATCTCGACCGGCGCACCACCGCTGTGGGCGGTCACCGCCGTGGCGGCCGCGGCCGCCGCCTGCGGCGACCTGCTCTGCTACGGCATCGGCCGCTGGGCGGGCATCGAACGGTGGCGGTGGATGCGGTCCGCACGAGTGGTCAGGGCGCGCACGTGGGCGCACGGCCGTCTGCAGTCCGGCACCGCGGTCGTGCTGTTCACCGCGCGGTTCATCCCGTTCGCCCGGCTCGCCGTCAATCTCGTGGCCGGAGCGACGCGCATCCCCCTCCCCCGATACGGCGCCCTGGTCGCCCTCGCCGCGACCGGCTGGGCCGCCTACCAGGCCGCCGTCGGCGCCTTCTTCGCAGCGGTCCTGCCCGGTGGTCCTGTCGTCGCGATCGTCGTCTCGGTCGTCGCGGCGATCGCCATCGGCGCGCTGATCGACCTGCTGATCCGGCGCCGCGATCGGGTGCGCGCGGGCTATCGGTCCTCTGCGCCGCGCGACTAGGCTGACCGCATGAGCACCGAAGAAGGCGCTGCGTCCCCCTCGGAGGACATGAAGCGCAAGTTCAAGGAAGCGCTCGAGAAGAAGAACGCTCACCACCGCGACGGCGAGTCGCACATGGACGGCGACTCCGCCGTCCATGCGGTGAACGCCCCGCAGACGCGGCGCGAGTTCCGACGCAAGAGCGGTTGACCGCCAGAGGGCCACCCGGAGACGGGTGGCCCTCTTCCTCTTCGGCGGACTGCCGGCGCTGCGGCTGCTACCTCTGCGCCACGGCATCCTCCGCCGCGTGTGCCGGCTCGTGGGTTGCGCCTTCCAGCATGGACTCGTCGAACGGCTGCTCGCCGCTGAGCACGCGACGGGCCCGCTCCGGGTCGAACTGCTTGGTCCATGTACCGATCAGCAGAGTCGCCACGGCGTTGCCGGTGAAGTTCGTCAGCGCGCGCCCCTCCGACATGAACCGGTCGATCCCGACGATCACGCCCACACCGTCGACGAGATCGGGACGGTACGCCTGCAGACCTCCGGCCAGCGTGGCGAGGCCGGCGCCCGTGACGCCCGCGGCGCCCTTGCTCGCGATGATCATGAAGACCAGAAGACCGATCTGCTCGCCGATCGACATCGGCTGCCCCATGCCCGCAGCGATGAACAGCGAGGCCATGGTCAGGTAGATCGCCGTTCCGTCGAGGTTGAACGAGTAGCCGGTGGGCACGGTGATCCCGACGACCGGCTTCGAGACGCCGACGTGCTCCATCTTCGCGATGAGACGCGGTAGCGCGGACTCGGAGGAGGACGTGCCGACGATGAGCAGGTACTCGCGGGCGAGGTACTTCATCAACTGGAAGATGTTCACGCGGGTGACGAGGTAGAGCAGCGTGCCGAGCACGCCCACGATGAACACGATGCACGTGACGTAGAACGCGACCATCAGCAGGCCCAGGCCCCAGATCGCCGCGATGCCGGTCTTGCCGACGACCGCCGCGATCGCGCCGAAGGCGCCGATGGGGGCGAGCCAGAGGATCATGCCGAGGATGCGGAACACGAGGACCTGCAGGTTCTTCACGAACGCCATGATCGGCTGTCCCTTGTCGCCGAGCCGCTGGACGGTGAATCCGACCAGGAGTGCGATGAACAGCACCTGCAGCACGCTCTCGCCCGTGAACGCGGAGAAGAACGTGGCGGGGATGATCCCGAGGATGAAGTCCTGGGTGGTCTTCGCATCCGTCGTGGACGCGTCGTACGACGCGCTCGTCATGTCGAGCCCTGTGCCCGGGTGGATGATGTTCCCGACGACCAGGCCGATCGCCAGCGCGAACGTCGACATCAGCATGAAGTACAGCAGGGCGAGGCCGCCGATCCGGCCGACCGTCGCCGCCTTGGCGATGGATCCGACGCCGACGACGATCGTGCAGAAGATGATCGGGGCGATCATCATCTTGATCAGCGACACGAATCCCTTGCCGAGCGGCTCCAGCGCCTGCGCGAACTCGGGCCAGATCAGCCCGACCGCAGCTCCCAGGACGACGGCGACGAGCACGGACACGTACAGCCACGTGTGCTTGTCCCATCGGCGCCTGCTCCTGAGCCGGTCGAATCGAGGGAGTGCGAAACCCGTCGTGCCTGCCATGGTGTACCTCCGTGATCATGAACTGCGTCGTCGCATGACGTCCGGCGATTCGCCGGGTGAACGGATCCCACCCTCTTCGGGTTCTCAGTCGCACTCCATTTGTGGTCGTATTGGTCGTGGTCACCGGCACGGACGATGAGGAGATCGCGATGACGCGTTCGCAGCGCAGCCGCAGCGCGGCCTCGCACGTGTTCGTCGTGCTCCTGGTCGCTGCGATCGCGGTCGGGGTCGTCGCGGCGATCATCCTCGCCCTGCAGACGCAGCGCGCATCGCGCGCCGAGGCCGAACAGCTCACGAGTGCCCTGGCGCAGTCGATCGCAGATTCGCCGAGCGTCATCGACGCGCTCGGCGACGACGATCTCGACGCCGCATCCGTCGCTCTTCAGCCGTACGCGGCCGCCGTGGTCGAGCACTCCGCCCTCGACTTCATCACCGTGATGACCGTGACCGGTGCTCGCGTGACGCACCCGGACTCCGCGCAGATCGGCGGTCAGTATCTGGGAACCATCCCGGCCATCCCGACCGCACTCACCGAGGAGTTCACCGGCACCCTGGGCGCCTCGATCCGCACCATAATCCCGGTGCTGACCGCCTCCGGAGAGCATGTGGGCTGGGTGGCTGCGGGAGTCACTGTCGAGTCGATCGCCGAGTCGTTCCTCGGGCGCCTCCCGTCGGCGATCGGGATCTCCGCGCTCATCGTCGCGGCGGGTTCGCTGGGCGCCTTCCTCGCGCGCCGGTACACGCGTCGGATCGCGGGCGATCTGCCCGCCGGCCGCGTACGGGATGCCGTGGCCGCGTACGAGTCCATCCGCACGCTCGGCGAGGCGCTCCGAGCGCAGACGCACGAGCACGGCAATCGGATGCACACGGCGATCGCGCTCCTGGAACTCGGCCGCACCGCCGAAGCCATCGACATCCTCGTCGAGACGTCGCAGCAGAGCCAGTCGCTCGTGGATCAGGTCACCGCACGCCGGGACGGGGATCCGACGGTCGGGGCCCTGCTGCTGGGCAAGGCCTCCCAGGCGAAGGAGCGCGGCATCGCGTGGAACGCCGTGATCGACCCGGACGCGCCGCGCTCCGCACTCGATCCGACGGAGAGCATCGCCGTTCTCGGGAACCTCATCGACAACGCCCTGGACGCCGCCGCCGCATCCGATGAGAGGTGGATCCGCGTCGAGGTCGGCACCGACCCCGGCGGACACGTCACACTGGCGGTGTCGGACAGCGGTGCGGGCGTTCCCGCTGCGCTGCGCGAGCAGATCTTCGAGCACGGTTTCTCGACCAAGCCGGCCGGGGCCGAGGGCCGGGGCGTCGGACTCGCCCTGGTGCGGTCCATCGTCGCGGACGTCGGCGGTACGCTCGCGCTCGACGATGACCCGACGACGTTCCGCGTGACGCTTCCCCCCGCGCCGCGGGGCCGGATGCCCGGGGCAGAGGCCGCACGGCCCGACGCGAACGGAACGACCGCATGATCCGCACGCTGCTCGTCGACGACGACGCCCTGACGCTCGAGCTGCATCGCGACTATCTCGGGCGGCTCGAGGGTTACGAGGTGGTCGGCGAGTGCAGCGGTGCACGCGCGGCGCTGAACGCGCTCGTCGCCGGCACCGGCGACCGGAGGATCGACCTGGTCCTGCTCGACGTGACGATGCCGGACGGCACCGGAGTCGAGGTGCTCCGCCACCTGCGCGCTCGCGGTGTCACGGTCGACGTCATCGCCGTCACCGCCGTCCGCGACGCCGAGACCGTGCATCAGATGGCGGCGCTCGGCGTCGTGCAGTACCTCGTCAAGCCTTTCACGTTCGCGATGTTCCGCGAACGCCTGGAGCAGCATCGGGCCTATCGCGAGCAGTCGATCGCCGAAGGTCAAGCGAGTCAGGCCGAGATCGACGCGCTCCTGGGCGCATCGCGCCCGACCGGCAGCATCCGCGTGCCCAAGGGGCTGTCCCAGGCCTCGCTCGCCCGCGTGACCGCGGCCGCACGCACGGCCGGCGTGCTCTCGGCCAGCGAGGCCGCCGATCTGCTCGGCATGTCCCGCGTAGCCGTCCGCCGCTACCTCGAGCACCTCGCCGACGAGGGCCGGCTCGAGCGCGTCCCCCGCTACCACGGGCGCGGGCGCCCGGAGACCGAGTACCGCTGGCGCTGAACGCGCTACTCCCCTGCGAGCCCTCCGAGCAGGTGGCCGAACGAGCGGCCCTCGCCGAGGTAGTTCGCCGGGTCGAACGGATCGGCCGCTGTCGCGGCATCCTTGCGGGCGATCGCCTCGACGAGCTCGCGCGCGCCCTTCTCGACGCGCTTGCCGAGCGGGGCGACGTCGTCGCCTCCGCCGCCCCAGTCGCTGGATGCTGCGAACACACCCGTCGAGACGGCCTCGGCGTGCAGGTAGGCGAACAACGGACGGATCGCGTAGTCGATCGCCAGCGAGTGCCTGGCCGTTCCCGCGTTCGCGCCGATGAGCACCGGCTTGCCGGTGAGCGCATCGGGGTCGAGGACGTCGATGAACGACTTGAACAGCCCCGAGTAGCTGGTCGAGAAGATCGGGGTCACGGCGATCAGCGCATCGGCCGAGTACACCGTGTTGATCGCCGTCTCGAGGTTCGCCGGCGCGAACCCGGTGAGCAAGTTGTTCGTGATGTCGTGCGCGAAGTCGCGCAGCTCGATCACGTCGACCGACGCCTCGATGTCGCGCTCGGCGAGCTGCTTCACGGTCTCGGCGGCCAGCTTGTCGGCCAGCATCCGGGTCGAGGACGGGTTCGAGAGTCCGCTCGAGATCACGGCGATGCGACGCTCTGTCATGATCAGGCCTCCTTCCGGCCGAGTCCGAACGCGGCGCCGGCGGGCGCCGGCGTGTCCTGGTAGGGAGATCCTGCTGTGAGGTTGTCGCCGCGGTTGGCGCCCGGACGGGCCTCGCGTGCCGGTCCGTCGCCGTACACCGCCTTGACGCGAGCCGCGTGCGTGGGCGCATCCGGCACCGTGGCCGGACGGTTCTTCGCCAGCTCCTTGCGCAGCACGGGCACGACCTCGCCGCCCAGGATATCGAGCTGCTCGAGCACGACCTTCAGCGGGAGTCCGGCGTGGTCGATGAGGAACAGCTGCCGCTGATAGTCGCCGAACGTCTCGCGCATCGCCGCATAGCGGTCGATGACCTGCTGCGGCGAGCCCACGGTCAGCGGCGTCATCTCGGTGAAGTCCTCCATGCTGGGTCCGTGGCCGTACACCGGTGCGTTGTCGAAGTACGGGCGGAACTCGTTCACCGCGTCCTGAGAGTTGGCGCGCATGAACACCTGACCGCCGATGCCGACGATCGCCTGCTCGGGGGTTCCGTGGCCGTAGTGGGCGAAGCGCTGGCGGTACAGCTCGATCAGGCGCTGGTAGTGCTCCTTGGGCCAGAAGATGTTGTTCGCGAAGAAGCCGTCGCCGTAGTACGCGGCCTGCTCGGCGATCTCGGGCGTGCGGATCGAACCGTGCCATACGAACGGCGCCACGCCGTCGAGGGGACGGGGCGTCGAGGTGAAGCCCTGCAGGGGGGTGCGGAACTTGCCCTCCCAGTCGACGACGTCCTCGTCCCAGAGCTTGCGCAGGAGCGCATAGTTCTCGATCGCCAGCGGCAGCCCCTGACGGATGTCCTGACCGAACCACGGGTAGACCGGGCCGGTGTTGCCGCGGCCGAGCATGAGGTCGGTGCGGCCGTCGGAGATGTGCTGCAGCATCGCGAAGTCCTCGGCGATCTTCACCGGGTCGTTCGTCGTGATGAGCGTGGTGGAGGTGGAGAGGATGAGCCGCTCGGTCTGCGCCGCGATCGCGGCGAGCGTCGTCGTCGGGGAGGACGACCAGAACGGCGGGTTGTGGTGCTCGCCGATCGCGAAGACGTCGAGGCCCACTTCCTCTGCGTGGGTGGCGATCCGGATCGCGTCCTTGATCTTCTGCCGCTCGCTCGGGGTCTCACCGGTGACGGGGTTCTGCGTGATGTCGCTGACGGTGAAGAGTCCGAACTGGACGCCCGAGGTCTCGGTCTGCTCGCTCATGATCTGATGCTCCGGTCTCGCGGCGGATGCTGCGGCATCCGCATCTATGCATTTGAATGTATCTGATGCAACGCCACCCCGGCAACTTTATTCCCGGCCGGTAGCCTTCAAGGGTGAGCAGCACCCCGCAGGCCCCGAGCGCCCCTCCTACCGGCGGCATCGCCCGCGCGAAGCGGCGCGTGCCGTTCTGGGACAATGCCCGCTACGCGTGCATCGTCCTCGTCGTGCTCGGACACGCCATCCAGCGGCTGACGTACGACTCCAGCATCGCGATGGCCCTGTATCTCGCGGTGTACGCGTTCCACATGCCGGCGTTCGCGATCATCTCGGGCTACTTCTCGAAGGCGGCCCCGCCCACCAAGAAGCAGATGTCGCGCGTCATCACCGACATCCTCGTGCCGTACGTGATCTTCGAACTGCTCTGGACGCTGACCAAGTCGCTGGTGGAGGGCGAGCAGCTCGAGCCGAATCTCACGCAGCCGTCGTGGACGCTGTGGTTCCTCCTGGCGCTGGGGATCTTCCGGCTGGTCCTCCCCTACCTCGCCCTGCTGCGCTGGCCGCTCCTGTGGGCGGTGCTCATCTCCGTGGGTGCCGGCTACCTGCCCAACGTCGACAGCACGTTCTCGCTGTCGCGCACCCTGGGATTCCTGCCGTTCTTCGTGCTGGGCTGGTGGGTGCGCGAGCACGACCTCGTGAACCGGCTGCGACTTATCGACTTCCGCCCGTGGTGGGTGCGCGCGGTCGCCCTCGCGATCTTCGCCGTCGAGGGGTTCATCGCCTGGAACTGGGTGGATCTGTGGAAGAACGTCGACCTCGATACCTGGTTCTTCTACAACGACGCCTACTCGGATCTCGGGGCGCATGTGTGGTGGTCCGGCGGCATCCGGCTCCTGCTGATCGTGCTCGGCGTCGTCCTCAGCGTCGCCTTCTTCGCGCTGATCCCCCGCGGCGCGCACTGGTGGACGAAGTTCGGTCAGTACACGATGTACGTCTACCTGCTGCACTCCTTCGTTCTGTACCCGTTCCGCGAGACGGGTATTCTGCGAAACGCGGAGCCGACCTGGCTGTGGCTGCCCGCCGTCATCGTGCTCTCGGTGGCGATCGCCGTGCTGCTCGCCACGCGGCCGGTGCGGTGGGTGTTCCGCCCGCTGATCGAACCGCGGACGCGGTGGCTGTTCTCGGATACGCGGCTCGTCGAGACGTCGAGGCGCGACGACCCCACCGGATCCCGGCGTCCGCGCGAGGGCGCGAAGCGTCAGGCGAACAGTCCCGATCCGACGTAGGAGCCCGGTGCCGCACCGGGCGGGATCGCCCAGATACCGGTGCCGACGTGCCGGATGTACTCGTTCATGAGGTCGCTCGACAGGCTGCGCTGCAGCGTGATGAACTGCGCCGGGTCGCGCTGATACGACAGGAAGAACAGGCCGGCGTCGAGGCGTCCGAGCTCGTTGTTGCCGTCGACGTAGTTGAATCCGCCGCGCCGATGACCAGTGCCAGGGCGACGGCGAGACCGATGCCGGCCCACATGCGCGGAAGCACATCGCGAGGGCCGAGGCGGCGGAGATAGGCGACGAGGATGCCGACGGCGGTCCTTAGCGAGCTGACATTGGCACCCTGTGCGCGATGTCCGTAACACTCGCCCGCCCTCGCAGAAAACGGACTTACTCTCGGGTCATGGCTGATCTGAACCTCCCCATCCTCGACCTGTCCGACCTGGACAAGAGCCCCGAGGACGCCGCCCGCTTCCGCGAAGACCTCGCCGTGGCGGCCCACGACGTCGGATTCTTCTACCTCGTCGGAACGGGCATCGAGCACGACCTGTTCCGTCGGCTGCAGCGGGCTGCGCGCGACTTCTTCGCCCTGCCCGAGGACGACAAGCTCGCCATCGAGAACGTGCACAGCCCGCAGTTCCGCGGATACACCCGCATCGGCGGCGAGCTCACTCAGGGCAAGGTCGACTGGCGCGAGCAGATCGACATCGGGCCGGAGCGCGAGGCCGTGCAGGGCGGCCCCGCTTACAACCGCCTGATCGGCCCGAATCTGTGGCCCACCGCGCAGCCGGAGCTGCGCGAGGTCGCCGAGAGCTGGCAGCAGCACCTCACCGCCATCTCGCGGAAACTGCTGAGCAGCTGGGCAGAGGCCCTCGGCGCCGCTCCCACGCACTTCGACGCCGCGTTCGAGGAGGCGGAGAGCCTGCTCAAGATCGTGCGCTACCCGGGAACGGATGCCGTCGAGCCCCAGCAGGGCGTCGGCATCCACAAGGACGGCGGGGTTCTCACGCTGCTCTGGGTGGAACCGGGCAAGGGCGGCCTGCAGGTCGAGCGCGGCGGCGAGTGGGTGGATGCACCGCCGGTCGATGACGCATTCATCGTCAACATCGGCGAGATGCTCGAGTACGCCACGGGCGGCTACCTCAAGGCCACCAAGCACCGTGTGATCTCGCCGAAGGCGCCCGACGACCGCGTCTCGGTGCCGTTCTTCTTCAACCCGGCGCTGAACTCGCAGGTGCCGGTCATCGACCTGCCGGACGAGCTGCGCGCGCAGTCGCGAGGCGTCTCGGGCGAGGGCGAGAATCCCATCCACGGCGTCTACGGTGAGAACGCCCTGCGCTACCGCCTCCGTGCGCACCCGAACGTCGTCGAGATCCACCACGCGGATCTGCTGAGCCCGACCAGCTGAGCTCCGGGAACGACGAAGGCCTCCCCACACCGTGGGGAGGCCTTCTCAAGAATGTTCTGCGCGATTGAACGCTGGTCGCGTTATCGACGATTCGGATCGGCGTGCGCCGATCCTCTCCAGGCTGCGCCTGATTGCGTCCTGCGGCTTATCGCCGCAGTCCGAGACGCTGGATCAGCGAGCGGTAGCGCTCGATGTCCACGCTCTGGAGGTAGCCGAGCAGACGACGACGCTGACCGACGAGCAGGAACAGGCCACGACGCGAGTGGTGGTCGTGCTTGTGCTCCTTGAGGTGCTCGGTGAGGTCCTTGATGCGCTGCGTCAGCATTGCGGCCTGCACCTCGGGGGATCCGGTGTCACCGGGGTGCGTCGCGTACTCTTCGATGATCGCCTTCTTGACGTCTGCTTCCAGTGCCATAGATTCGATCCCCTTTCAGTCGTTGCGCGGCGCCCGACGCCTGATGCGTGGGCTCTCTTTATCCGCGGCCGATCAAACGGCAACCTGTAGAGTCTACCAGCCTTGCGGACACCGGATAGCCTCGTCTGGTGAGCAGCGCCCTGATCGATCTCCGCCCCTTCCGGGCGAGCCCCGCCTTCACCCGCCTGTGGATCGGATCCACCCTTGCGGGCATGGGCGGGCAGCTGACACTCGTCACGATCATGCTGCACGTGTTCGAGCTGACCTCGAGCACGTTCGCGGTGTCGATGGTCGCCGTCGCAGGCCTCGTGCCGATGATCCTCGCCGGGCTCTACGGCGGGATGCTCGCCGACGCGTTCGACCGCCGCGTCGTCGGGTTGATCGCGGCCGTGATCACCTTCGTCTCCACGCTCATGCTCGCCGTGCTGACATGGACCCACCTCGAGACGATCTGGTGGCTCTACGCGCTGAGCATCATCAACGCGGCGGCGAACTCGGTCGGCATGGCGACGCGCAGCGCGATCATCCCGCGGCTTCTCCCCCGCGACCTGCTGGCTTCGGCATCCGCCCTCAACGGCATCACGATCGGGATCATGGTGATGGTCGGTCCCGCGCTCGCCGGCGTGCTGGTCGCGACCACCGGCTACGGCTGGACGTACACGATCGACGTCGTCCTCATGCTCGCGATGTTCATGGGTCTGTGGACTCTTCCGTCGCTCCGCCCTGAGGGAACGATCGTCCGCCCCGGACTCGAGTCCCTCGTCGACGGGTGGCGCTTCCTCAAGCGGGCGAAGAACATCCGGATGCAGTACATCCTCGACATCATCGCGATGACATTCGGCCAGCCTGTCGCGCTGTACCCGGCGCTGGGCACGGTTCTGCTCGGAGGCGGCGCGGTCACCACGGGTGCACTGACGGCGGCCGTCGCGGCGGGCACGTTCCTGTCCAGCCTGTTCTCCGGTCGCGTCGTGCGCTACCGATGGCACGGTCGCGGCATCCAGCGCGCGATCCAGGCCTACGGAGCATCGATCCTCGCATTCGGCGCGATCCCGCTGATCGGGGTGTGGATGCCGCCGGCGGGCGAGACCGCGATCAACCTCGGCCTCGTCATCGCGGCGTGCATCGCGCTCGCGGCGTCCGGCGCCGCCGACAACGTGAGCTCGATCTACCGCAGCACCATGATGCAGGCGTCGGTGCCCGACAGCATCCGCGGCCGGCTGCAGGGGATCTTCATCATCGTCGTCACCGGCGGACCGCGAGTCGGCGCCCTCTACGCGGGAACGCTCGCGACGTTCACCGCGCTGTGGTTCCCGCCGCTTCTGGGCGGGTTCATCGTGATCGTGCTCGTCGCGATGCTCGTCCGTCTCACCCCGCGTTTCCGCGACTACGACGCAGAGGACCCCGCACCCTGATGGGCGCGGGGTCCTCGGGGAGACGCGGCGTCAGTCCTGCTGCAGCGAGCCCTGCAGGTCGAGGTTGATCGTGACGTCCTTGCCGACGAGGACGCCACCGGTCTCGAGAGCGGCGTTCCAGGTCAGGCCGAAGTCCTCGCGGTTGATGGTGGTCGTCGCCGAGGCGCCGGCCTTGTAGTTGCCCCACGGGTCGGAGCCGAAGCCGCCGAAGTCGAAGGCGAAGCTGACGGGCTTGGTGATCCCACGGATCGTGAGGTCGCCGTCGACGAAGAAGTCGCCGTCCTCGACGCGCGCACCGGTGGACACGAACTCCATGGTCGGGAAGTTCTCGGTGTCGAAGAAGTCCCCCGAACGCAGGTGCGCATCGCGGCCCTCGTCCTTGGTGTCGAGCGAGGTGACGTCGACGGATGCCTCGACCTTCGCGTCGAGCGGGTTCTCGGGTGCGACGAGCGTCGCGGACTTCATGCCGAAGGTGCCGCGCACCTTCGAGATCATCATGTGGCGCACGCTGAAGGTGACCTCGCTGTGAGCGGGGTCGAGATTCCAGGTTCCTGCACGGTAGCCGGGGACGTCGATGGTCATGGGGGTTCTCCTCGAGATCAGGGCCGCGTCGCGGCGTTCACGTCATCCAACCTACATGCGTTCGCATGTATTCCCTGAGTGCGAACCGAATACTCATCACGAAGGCCTCCGCCCGATCCACGGGCGGAGGCCTTCGTATCGATGCGACGGGTCAGCCGACGGCCACGAGGTCGATGATGAAGATGAGGGACTTGCCGGAGAGGAAGTGCCCGGCACCGGCCGGGCCGTACGCCAGGTGCGGCGGAATGACCAGTTCGCGGCGTCCGCCGACCTTCATGCCCGGGATGCCGTCCTGCCAGCCCTGGATCAGGCCGCGAAGCGGGAACTGGATGGTCTCGCCGCGACCCCAGGACGAGTCGAACTCCTCACCGGACTCGTACTCGACACCGGCGTAGTGCACGGTGACGGTGTCGCCGGGCTTGGCCTCGGCGCCGTCGCCTTCGATGAGGTCACGGATGACGAGCTCTGCGGGAGCAGGGCCGGTGGGGGCGTCGAACTCGGGCTTTGTGCGATCAGTCATGCCTCCATACAACCCTGCGTCGTCACCGTCGGTCAACGTGATGACGACAGCCGACAGCGAACAGACGGAGAGGTTTCGACTCGCTTCGCTCGCTCAACCTTGCCACGCGGACGACTCAGGTCGGCTTCGCCGACGAGAGTCGCCCCGTGGCAAGACTCAGCGCCCGGTGCTGCGGCGATGCCTGCGAGTCTCCCGGGCGCTGAGTTGATCTGAGACCAGGGTGCACCCGGTCGCCGAACATGTCAAGGGTCAGTACGCGAGCAGCGCGGTGCGGGTAGCCGACGTGCGGGTCAGCAGCGCCCGCTCGTCCTCCGACGCGAGCCGATCCCGCCCCGTGATCGCCCGCTGGCGGACGGCGGCGAGGGCCGCGGCATCCCGGATGAACTGCTTCATCAGTGCCCGACGATCTCCGCTCAGAGTCGCGGCCCACTGCATCCCCACCTTGCGCCCGGCCGGGGTCGCGAGCATCGTGACCTCCTCCGGGGTGAACCACCCTGCAGCGGCGTACTCCCCGAGCCGCTCGCGCGTGAGCCGCGCCTCCTCCCGGCGCAGGGCGACGATCACCAGGATGAAACCGATGAACAGCGGGACCTGAAGCGTGACGTAGAGCGCGAAGAAGTCGGCGAACATCGCGGAGCCGTTCCAGAAGCCGTGCAGCAGCATGGCGCCGATGAGGCCGATGCATCCGCTGCCGAGCACGGCGCTCCGGGAGGCGTGCCGTCGCGCCGCGAGGCCCATCGCGAAGCCCGTGAGACTCGTGAACATGGCGTGGGCGAACGGCGAGAGCAGCCCGCGCATCACGAACGTGGCAGTCAACTGCGATCCCCCGCCCTCGATGAGGCTGATGGCGAAGTACTGGATGTTCTCGGTGAACGCGAAGCCGCCGCCGATCAGGGCCCCGTAGACGATGCCGTCGACCGGGCCGTCGAACGCGCGTCGCCCGATCAGGAAGATGATGAAGATCCCCAGCCCCTTGGCGATCTCCTCGATGATCGGCGCCTGCACCACTGTGCTGAGCACCTCCGCGCGCAGACCGATCGCCAGGGTGATCGCGAGATCGACGAGCAGCGTGATCCCGATGGCGGCGATCGCACCCCAGGCGATCGCGAACGCGATCAGGGACTTCGGCTCCGGTTCCCACCGATCGATGATGTAGACCCCGAGGAACACGATCGCCAACGGGACGAGCGCGATGACCAGGCCGATCCCGGATGCCACCGCACCCAGCGCCCAAACGAAGTACCCGATCAGGGCCACCAGCACGAAGCCCAGAATGCCGAAGAGCCAGATCGAGACGGTGCGCCCGCGGCGCGCCGGCACGGGGAGCGCCGGGAGAGCGGGGCCTGGGGCCGTCACGGTCGGGGCGGGCGGTGAATACACCGTCGGCTGCGCGAGGGCCGATGCATACACCTGCCGGGTGTTGCCGGATTGGGCAGGTCCTCCGAAGGTCATAGCCAAAGCCTAGAGGCATGCGATGCGACGACGGGGATGGCGACCGGTAGCGTAGAACACATGCGTTTCGCCCATCTCCGCGGCTCCGACTCCTCCGACATCCGGCTCGCCGTCATCGAAGAGTCCACTGCGATCCTTGTCTCCGACCTCCTCTCCCCCGCTCCCGGCACGCTCCAGGAGCTCATCGCCGGCGGAGACGACGCGCTCGAGGCGCTGCGCGAAGCGCTCGCGAACACCGACGCACCGCGGCATCCGCTGGGCGACTTCGGGTTCGCGTCGGCCGTGATCGATCCGCCCGTCGTGCTCGCCGTCGGCTTGAACTACGCCGCGCACTCCAGCGAGCTGGGCCTCAAGACCGACACGGCGCCGACCGTCTTCACGCTCTGGCCCAACTCGCTGACCGGCCACGAGCAGACCACCGCCTGGCCGCGCGCGCTGAGCGAATCCGTCGACTACGAGGCCGAGCTCGGCGTCCTCATCGGCCGCCCGGCCAAGGACGTCACCGCGGATGACGCCCTCGACAGCGTCTGGGGCTACACCGTGGTCAACGACATCACCGCCCGCGACATCCAGTTCGCCGAAGCGCAGTGGTCGCGCTGCAAGTCCTTCGACGGCTTCACCCCGACCGGCCCGTTCGTCGTCACCGCCGATGAGGTTCCCGACCCGCAGGATCTGCACATCTGGGCCGTCGTCGACGGTCAGACCGTGCAGGATGCCAGCACCGGACAGATGGTGCGCTCGGTGGCGACGCTGATCGCCCACCTGTCGCAGTCGATCACGCTTCAGCCGGGCACGCTGATCTCCACCGGGAGCCCGGGAGGCGCCGGCTACTCGCGCGACCCGCAGATCTTCCTGCGCGATCAGTCGACGGTGACGGTCGGCATCGACGGCATCGGCGAGCTGACCACGCACTGCCGCATCCACGGCTGAGGGCATCCCGCCCCGGTCCGGAGCTCGGCGCACGGGCCAGGGCGGGCGCTCCGCTCAGATCTGGATCATGTCCTCCGGCGGGATCACGTTGATCGCCGCGGTCACGGCCTCGAGTCCGGACAGACGCGCAGGCGAGAGCTGCTTGGTGACCTCTTCGCGGGTCATCAGCTCGGCCTCGACCACGAGGTCCGCGACGTTGCGGTTGGTCAGCAGCGCGGTCTTCGCGAGCGCGGCCGCGGCGGCGTACCCGATGAACGGCGTGAGCGCGGTGATCACACCGACGGATGCTCCGACCATCGCGCCGAGTCGATCCTCGTTGGCCGTGATGCCGTCGACGCAGTTGACGCGCAGCGTCCACATCGCCTGACGCATCCAGGTGATCGACTGGAAGATCGAGTGCGCGATCACGGGTTCGAAGGCGTTCAACTGCAGCTGGCCGGCCTCGACGGCCATCGTGACGGTCATGTCGGCGCCCACGACGGAGAAGGCGACCTGGTTCACGACCTCGGGGATCACGGGGTTCACCTTGCCGGGCATGATGCTCGAGCCCGCCTGCTTCGCGGGCAGGTTGATCTCGCCGAGACCGGCCTGCGGGCCGGACGAGAGCAGCCGCAGGTCGTTGCAGATCTTCGACAGCTTGATCGCGTTGCGCTTGAGCGACGACGAGAACGACATGAAGGCACCGGTGTCACTGGTGGACTCGACGAGGTCGCTGGCGGTCTCGAGGTCGAGCCCGCTGATCTCGCGCAGGTGCTTGAGGACGGCCGGCGCGTAGTCGACGTGCGTGGTGATTCCGGTGCCGATCGCCGTCGCACCCATGTTGATCTCGAACATGAGCGACGCGTTCTCGGTGAGACGCGAGTGATCCTCGCCCAGGGTGGTGGCGAAGCCGTGGAACTCCTGACCGAGCGTCATCGGCACGGCATCCTGCAACTGGGTGCGACCGACCTTGAGCACGTCGTGGAACTCGACGGCCTTGCCGAGGAACGAACGACGCAGCAGATCCAGCTCATCCAGGAGCGAGCGCAGGTTCAGCGACAGGCCGATCTTGATCGCCGTCGGGTACACGTCGTTGGTGGACTGGCTGCGGTTGGTGTGATCGATCGGCGAGAGGAAGTCGTAGTCGCCCTTCTCGCGTCCGGCCATCTCGAGCGCGATGTTGGTGATGACCTCGTTCGCGTTCATGTTCGTCGAGGTGCCGGCGCCGCCCTGGATGACCCCGACTGTGAACTGGTCGTGGAACTCGCCGTCGATGACGCGCTGAGCGGCGGCGTAGATCAGATCGGCGCGCTTCGCGTCGAGGACGCCGATCTCCTTGTTCGCACGGGCGCTGGCCTGCTTGACCATCGCGAGCCCGCGGACCAGATCCGGATAGACGGAGATCGGACGCTTCGAGATCGGGAAATTGGCGTCGGCCCTGGCCGTGTGGATGCCCCAGTACGCCTCGGCGGGGATCTCCATGCTCCCGAGCGAATCGGTCTCGGTACGGGTCTGTGCGGGCGCGTCAGATGCCATGTCACTTCCTTGTGGGTGGTGGCGGATGGGTACTCCGGGGGATGCATCCATCCTATGCCGGGTTCGCCGCCTCCGCCGTGGCGGCGCGGGCGTCGTCAGTGGTTGAAGACGATCAGCAGCACGCCGCCGAGGACGGCCAGGCCGCACAGGACGAAGCAGACGCACGCGCCGAAGAACGCGAGCTGCTTCTGCGTCTGCGAGAGCGGACTCTTCAGCGCCGCCTTGGCTGCATGCTTCTCGGCGCGCTTGATCTCCTTCTCGGAGAGGATCGTGATCGCGTCGGTGAACTCCGCAGGGGTCACGACCGGGATGCGCCCGGCGCGCACGAGGAGCCGGAGGCCCGTCGCGTAGAAGCCGACGATGAGCACGGCGCCGACGAACGCGGCGACGAACACGCTCACGAAGGCCATCCAGTCGATCTCGACGCTCATCGCTGTGCCTCCCGACGCTCGGCCTCTTCGTCGGAGACGTCCCACTCGGCCAGCCGTGCGCGTGCACGGCGGCTCGCGCTGAGCGCCTCCCACTCCTCCGCCGCCGTCCGCGCCTCGGCGAGCTTGCGGTTCGCGCGATCAGCGGCCTTGCGGGCCGCCTTGATCTCGGCTTCGGAACCGCCGTTCTTCTTGAGCTTTCGAGCGCGTCGGCCGGCCTTCTCGGCCTCATCCGCCTTGCGCTCGGCTCGCGCCATCGCGCGGACGAGCTCGATGCGCGTCTGCCTGCGCGTGGGCGGCGGCACCTCGGGATGCTCGACGGCGTGGCCGGAGTCGGCGACGTCGCTCATCGCGTTGGCATGGGTGACCTCGTTGCGACGCGACCGCAGGTACAGACCGACGATGATCGCCACCGCCAGGATCGCGTCGATGATGACGCCGGGCGTTCCGAGCCACACCACGACCAGCGCGGCCAGGGCGCCGACACCGCCCGCGGCGGGGAGTGTGAGCAGCCATCCGAGCGCGATGCGACCGGCCGTGCGCCAGCGGACCTGCGAGCCCCGCCTGCCCAGACCCGATCCGATCACCGAGCCGGACGCCACCTGCGTGGTCGAGAGGGCGAACCCGAGAGCGCTGGATGCGAGGATCGTGGCCGCGGTCGAGCTCTCGGCAGCGAAGCCCTGCGCCGGCTTGACCTCGGTGAGGCCCTTGCCCAGCGTGCGGATGATCCGCCAGCCGCCGAGATAGGTCCCGAGCGCGATCGTGACCGCGCACGACACGATCACCCACAGCTGTGGCTCGTGGTGAGCGCCCGACTGCCATCCGACCGTGATCAGAGCGAGGGTGATGACGCCCATGGTCTTCTGCGCGTCGTTGGTGCCGTGGGCGAGCGCGACCATCGACGACGTGAAGATCTGGCCGAGGCGGAACCCGGAGCGGCCGTCCGGCTTGCCGTCGTAGCGCCGGGTGATGCCGTACGCGATCTTCGTCGCGGCGAAGGCGATGATCCCGGCGGTCAGCGGGGCGATCAGAGCCGGCAGAACGACCTTCGACAGCACGACGCCGAAGTTGATGCCGGCCGTGCCGACACCGACCAGGGTCGCGCCGATCAGTCCGCCGAACAGCGCGTGCGACGAGCTCGACGGCAGCCCGAGCAGCCACGTGAGCATGTTCCAGGTGATCGCGCCGATGAGTCCGGCGAAGATCAGCGACGGCAGCAGCGCGTGCGAGATGTCGCCCTCGTTGACGATGCCGCCCGAGACGGTCTTGGCGACCTCGGTCGACAGGAACGCGCCGACGAGGTTGAGCAGTGCCGCCAGCAGCACGGCCGTCTTGGGCTTGAGGGCTCCCGTCGCGATGGGCGTCGCCATCGCGTTGGCGGTGTCATGGAAGCCGTTGGTGAAGTCGAAGAACAGTGCCAGTGCGATCACCAGCACGACGATGAGGGCTGCGGTTTCCACCGTTCGCTTTCAGGTCGACGAGAAAGGATGGTGCCGACGCCGTCGGCGTGACGAACGAAGAGTTCATCGTGGGTTTGTTTTCCGTTAACCGGCCCGCCCAATCCTCGCACCGTCGTCACCACCGGTCAACTCGACAGCGACTAGCGTGGTGAGGGTGACCAACGCCCCCGCCGCAGCCCGCCGCTCGCACATCCGCACCCACCACGGCGACTCGTTCGACGACCCGTACGAATGGCTGCGCGAGAAGGATTCGCCCGAGGTCGTCGCGCACCTCGAGGCCGAGAACGCCTACACCGACGCCGCCACCGCGCACCTCGCCGATCTCCGCGAGACGCTGTTCCAGGAGATCAAGGGGCGGGTCCAGGAGACCGACCTCTCCGTGCCGTCGCGCCGCGGCGACTGGTGGTACTACAGCCGCAGCGAGGAGGGCTCGCAGTACGGCATCCACTGCCGCGCGGCGGCCGCGCCAGACGACTGGACGCCGCCGACGCTCGAGCCGGGGGTTCCCGTTCCCGGTGAGGAGATCCTGCTCGACGGGAACGTCGAAGCCGAGGGGCATGAGTTCTTCTCACTCGGCTCCTTCGACGTCTCGGATGACGCGACCAGACTCCTGTGGGCGCCGGACTACGACGGCGACGAGCTGTACACGATCCGCGTGCGCGACCTGACCACGGGCGAGACGCTGGCCGATGAGATCCCCCGCACCGGCGGCGGCTTCTTCACGCCCGACGGCACCGCGATCGTCTACACGACCCGCGACGATGCCTGGCGCCCCGACACGCTGTGGCTTCACCGTCTGGGCACGGCCGTCGACGAGGACGTGAAGCTCTTCCACGAGCCGGACGAGCGCTTCTGGCTGGGGGCCGGGATCACGCGCAGCCGCCGCTATCTCGTCATCGGGGTGGGCTCGAGCATCACCAGCGAGGAGTACCTCGTCGACCTGCGCGGCGAGATCACAGCCGAGCCTCAGCTGATCTGGCCGCGCGTCGAAGGCGTCGAGTACGAGATCGAGCACGCTGTCGTCGACGGCGAGGACAGGCTGCTGATCCTGCACAACCAGGACGCGCTCGACTTCGAACTCGTCTCCGTCGCGGCATCCGACCCGCGGGGTCCGCGTCGCGTGATCATGGCGCATGAGCCGGGCAGGCGCATCCTCGGTGTGGACTGCTTCCGCGACTTCGGGGTCGTCGGGTACCGCAGCGAGGGACTCGAGCGGATCGGTCTGTTCGACTACTCCTCCGACGCCGTCGAGGAACTCGGTTTCGACGAACCGCTGTTCTCGGCGGGACCTGCCGGAAACCCGGAGTGGCACTCCCCCTTCCTGCGACTCTCGTACACCTCGTTCGTGACGCCCGCGACCGTCTACGACCTCGATCTCGAGACGCGCGAACTCCTGCTGCGCAAGCAGCAGCCGGTGCTGGGCGGCTACGACCCGTCCGAGTACGGCCAGGAGCGGCGCTGGGCCGAGGCCGCCGACGGCACCCTGGTGCCGATCTCCCTCGTCTGGAAGCGCTCGTTCGGCGACCCGGGCGCGGGTCTGCGACCGGTGCACCTCTACGGCTACGGCTCGTACGAGCACTCGATCGACCCCGGATTCTCCGTCGCCCGGCTCTCGGAGCTCGACCGCGGCGTCGTGTTCGCGGTCGCGCATGTGCGGGGCGGCGGCGAGATGGGCCGCGGCTGGTACGAGGACGGCAAGCTCCAGCACAAACGGAACACCTTCACCGACTTCGTCGCGTGCGCCGAGCACCTCATCGCGACCGGCGTCACCTCGGCCGAGCGGATGGTGGCCGAGGGCGGGAGCGCCGGGGGCCTGCTGATGGGCGCGGTCGCGAACCTGGCCCCGTCGACGTTCGCCGGCATCCTGGCATCCGTTCCGTTCGTGGACGCGCTGACGTCGATCCTCGACCCGTCGCTGCCGCTGACGGTCATCGAGTGGGACGAGTGGGGCGACCCGCTGCACGATCCCGAGGTGTACGCCTACATGAAGTCGTACACGCCGTACGAGAACGTCCGATCGGACGTCGCGTACCCGAAGATCCTCGCGATGACCTCGATCAACGACACCCGTGTGCTGTACGTGGAGCCGGCGAAGTGGGTCGCCGCCCTTCGACATGCCGGCGCGAAGGATGTGCTCCTCAAGTGCGAGATGGCCGCTGGCCACGGCGGGGTGAGCGGGCGTTACAACGCGTGGCGCGAGCGCTCCTTCGAACTCGCGTGGATGCTGGACGCCCTCGGTCTCGCCTCGCCCGGGCGCCCGGTCGTTCCCCGAGATCAGGACGAATCACCCAGCGCAGGATGATTCCACCCGATTCCTCCTGTCCTCGGTCATTCCTCCTGATCTCGGGGTGAGCGTCCTCAGTCCACAACTGGCCCTGACTTGGCTGCTTTCCCCTGCTCGTGGACTGACGGCCACCTGCTCGGTGGAGGATCCGGCATTGTGAACGCATGCTCCTCGAGGAATGGATGCGACGACACGACGGCGTGGCGCACACCTCGCAGGTCTACGCTGCCGGTTTCAGCAAGCGCACTGTGGCCGCCGCCGTGCAGAGCGGACGGATGCTGCGTGTACGCCGCTCCTGGCTCGTTCTCCGCGACTGCCACCCTGATCGAGCGGCCGCGGCGAGGGCCGGCGGACGACTCACCTGTGTGAGCGCCGCCCGATCACTGGAGCTGTGGGTTCCGGTGCACGAGCACGTGCACGTGGCCGTGTCGCCGACGTCAGCGCGTTTCGATGCACATGGGCTGCGCGTCCACTGGTCGAACGGCCCAGCCCCGTTCGCGCCACGGGCGGCCGTCGACCCGCTGATCAACGTGCTGTTCCACGTCGCTCGATGCCAGCCTCAGCCCGATGCCCTCGCGATCTGGGAGTCTGCGCTCAACAAAGGTCTGATCGGCGCCGAAGCGTTGCGCCGCGTGGCCTGGCGGAGTGAGAGAGCCGCGGCATTGGCCGCGCTGGCATCTCATCTGTCCGATTCCGGGCTGGAGACCCACTTCGTCGATCTCATGCGTGCGATCGGGGTGACGCCCCGCCAGCAGGTGTGGATCGACGGGCATCCAGTGGACACCCTCATCGGCCACCGACTCGTCGTGCAACTGGACGGATTCGCCTTTCACAGCGACGCGGCTGCGCGCAGACGCGACATCGCCGCGGACGTGCGATTGAGGCTGCTCGGGTACACGGTGCTCCGCTTCGACTACCAGCAGGTGCTGTTCGATCCGGAGTTCGTGCGAGATTCGGTGCTGACAGCGATCGCTCAGGGGCTGCATCTCTCCGCATGACGGTGTCCGAGATCAGGACAAAGCACCCCGCTCAGGACGAATCCCACAGAAAGCTCCTGATCTGGGCCGAGGCTCCTGTTCTCGGGACGCCCGCCCGACGGCGGTGGCTCAGCCGAAGAGGGCTGCGGCCTCATCGTAGCGGTAGCGCGGGACGGTGTTGAGCTCGCCCAGCGCCTCCTCGAACGGCACGCGCACGATGTCCGTGCCCTTCATCGCCACCATCTGCCCCCACGCGCCGTCGACGATCGCATCGGCGGCGTGAAGACCGAGGCGGGTGGCGAGCACCCGGTCGAACGCGGAGGGCGATCCGCCGCGCTGGATGTGCCCGAGGATCGTCGCTCGCGTCTCCACGCCGGTGATCTGCTCGATCAGCGGTGCGAGCTGGTCTCCGATGCCGCCGAGGCGCGGGCGGTTGAACGCATCCAGACCCTTGTCGCTGTACGCCTCGTCCATGCCCTTGAGCTTGAAGCCCTCCGACACGACGACCAGCGGAGCGCGGCCCCGGTCATGAGCGCTCGTCACCTGAGCCGCGATCTCGTCGATCGACATCGGCACCTCGGGGATGCAGATCGCGTGAGCACCTGCGGCCATGCCCGCGTGCAGGGCGATCCAGCCGACGTGGCGCCCCATGACCTCGGCGACCATGCAGCGCTGGTGCGAGTCGCCGGTGGTGCGCAGCCGGTCCATCGCGTCGGTGGCGATGTTGACCGCTGTGTCGAAGCCGAACGAGTAATCGGTCGCGCGCAGGTCGTTGTCGATCGTCTTCGGCACGCCCAGGACCTTGATGCCGTCCTTCGAGAGCCGGTCGGCTGCAGCCAGAGTTCCCTCGCCGCCGATCGCGATGATGCCGTCGATCTTGTGGCCGTAGAGAGTCTTGGCGATGTTCTCGGCACCGCCCCGCTCGCCCTCGTAGGGGTTGGTGCGGCTGGTTCCGAGGATGGTCCCGCCGATCTTCGAAAGTCCCTTGACCTCGTGGCGGGTCAGCGGCATGAAGTCGCCCTCGACGACGCCGCGCCACCCGTCGCGGATGCCGACGAACTCCAGATCGTACGACGTGGTGCCCTTGAGCACGACGCCGCGGATCACCGCGTTGAGGCCGGGGCAGTCGCCGCCGCTGGTGAGGATGCCGATCTTCATGCTGATGCCTTCGGGTGATTCGGGGGTGGGGGACGGGCGACGCTGCCTGCTCTCGACCCTAGTGGGCATCACAGGCTGATGCCATTCGGATGCGGTGAGAACACCGGATCTTGCGACCGATTCTGCGGCGAATCCTCAATCCTGCGCGGATGCCGCACGATCGCACGGAAAACCCCCGCAAGAATCGACATTCTTGCGGGGGTTAGACAGGGGCGTCTCAGGCTCCCAGCGCCTCGCGCAGCAGGTGCATGAGCGCAGCCAGTTGCACCGACTCGCTCGCCGCCTCATCGACGGCCTCGCCGTCGAGAGCGCGGGCCGCGAGGCCCTGCTTCTGGTCGATGAGCTCGGCGATCTTCGTGTCGATCGTGTGCGCGGCGATGATCCGCCACGCGGTGACCGGCTCGTCCTGGCCGATGCGGTGCACGCGATCGATCGCCTGCGTCTGCTCGGCCGCGGTCCAGCTGAGCTCCGCGAGCACGACGTTCGACGCCGCCTGCAGGTTGAGCCCGACACCCGCCGCGGTGAGCGAGCAGACCGCGATGCCGACGCCCTCGTCGCCGTTGAAGTCGTCGATGGCCTGCTGGCGCGCTGGAGTCGTCTGGTCGCCGCGTATCGAGACGTAGCGGATGCCGGATGCCGCGAAGTGCGCCTCGGCCTGATCCATCACGTCGATGTGCTTGGCGAAGAAGACGACCTTGCCGACCGAGCGCTGCAGCTGGGCCGCGTAGTCGGCGGCGAGCACGGCCTTGGCCTGACCGATCTTGCGCACCATCGTGAAGACGTTGTCTCCCCCGGTGCCTGCGGCCTTGGACTCCTCGAGCTCCCCCGTCGCGACGAGGCGGACGATGTCGTCGTCGATCTCGCCGGCGGCGAGCCCGCGGTCGCCGCGCGCCTCGATGATGCGCCGGTACTTGGCTGCCAGCCGCTCCCCCAGCTCGCGCTCCGCCTGGCGGATGCTGCGGCCGAACTCGTCGTCCAGCTGCACGGGGAGGTCGGCGATGAGCTTGTCGGGCAGGTCGGCGGCGACGTCCTTCTTCTTGCGCCGCACGATGCCCATCGAGATCACGGCATCCCGTGCCTCGCCGTAGAACGCCTTGTCGGCGGGCGTGAGGCCGGTGGCGTCGAGCTTCGTCATGAGCTCGCTGCCCGGCTTGTCGCCGGTGGTCCAGCCGAGGAACCGCCAGATCGCGTCGAAGTCCTCGACGTCGTTGATCAGCGGGGTTCCGGTCAGAGCCATCATCAGCGGATCGCGCTTGCGCTCACGAATGCGGGAGGCGAGGGCGAGAACGTTCTGCGACCGCTGCGACGTGAGGTTCTTGATGAAGTGCGCCTCGTCGACGACCATGCCCTGCAGCCCGATGGATCCCAGCCACGACAGGTGCCGGTCGAGGATCTCGTAGTTGACGATGAACACGTCGGCGAACGCGTCGATGTCGGCGCCGTCGCCCTGGATGACGGTCGCACGGCGCTGCGGCGTCCACCGCTCCACCTCACGCGCCCAGTTCATCTTCACGACGTTGGGGACGACGACGAGCAGCGGGTACGCGTCGGCGAGGGATGCCGCGAGAACCGACTGGGCGGTCTTGCCGAGGCCGGGCTCGTCGGCGAGCAGGAAGCTGCGGTGACCGGCGCGAACCGACTCGAGGAAGCGCGACTGGTGCACCATGACCTCGAGGCCCTTGGGCGAGATGTGATCGTACTCGGGCACCGGAGGCAGCTCCATGGTGGCCGAAGCTCCACCGGCGCCGGTCTCGAAGGCCTTGTACAGCGGGCCCATGAGCTCCCAGCCGTCCAGGCGGCGGCGCGGCGTCGTCGCCTGTCGCGGTGTGAGATCCGGTGCGAGGAACGGGTTCGCGAGCTGCCGGGACTCGACCGAGGGCGGCGTCACCTGCTTCTCGGCGAGAGCCGCCGGCACGACAGGCGTCTGCACGGGGGCGATGTCGGCGATGATGAGCTCCTCCGGCGCGAGCTCGGCGCCGGATTCGAGCAGCCAGTCGCGACGCATCCGCTTCGCGACGGGCGAGGTCGCCTGATCGGCCTCGAGGAGCTGGATGAGCGAGGTGTCGCGGGCGGCGGTCTTCGCCAGGATCGTCGCCACGCCGTCGAGCCGCTTGAGCAACTCGGCGCGTGCGGCATCCGCGAACGCGTCATCCGCCTTCACTCTGGCGCGCTCCTCGCGCACCAGGAACGCGATGACCTGGAACTTGACCCGGTTCGTCGGGCCGAGCTTGCCACGCTGCGCCTTCGCCTCGATCTCGCGCACCTTGCGCGCGAGGATCGGGATCAGCGGGGCCTCGTCGTCTCGACGAGATGTCTTCCTGCGCCGCGTCGCGGCGGGTGCCGAAGTCGGCATGCTCCTCCTGAGCGTGAATACCGGGCCGCCATCGGAGACGGCCCTGCCGTACGAGTCATCCGCGTGTGGCGTGAGCCAGGACCGTGCGGACGTCGTTCTCGCGCTCAGCGGTGCGAGCGCACCGCAACGTCGAGAACCAGAGTCATTCTACGGCATCCGCGCCCAGAATCGCTCGGGCCGCGTCGACATCCGCCGACATCTGGACCATCAGCGCGTCGATGCCGTCGAATGCGACCATCCCGCGCAGCCGCTGCGTGAACTCGATCGTCACGTCGTGACCGTACAGGTCGAGTCCGTCGTGATCGATCACGTGCGCCTCCACCTGGCGGACGATCACGTCGTCGAATGTGGGGTTCGTGCCCACCGACACGGCGGCGGGGAAGCGCTCACCCGTGGTGTGGTCGTGAAGCCACCCGGCGTACACACCGTCCGCGGGGACGAAGGCGTCGACCGTCTCGGACAGGTTCGCCGTGGGGAAGCCGAGCTCGCGCCCGCGCTTGAGGCCGTGCACGACCTCGCCGCGCACGTCGACGGGGCGCCCGAGCACGCGCGCCGCCATCGTCACGTCGCCCTGGGCGAGCAGTTCGCGGATCCAGCTCGACGAGACCCGGCGCTCCGAGTCGTCCAGGTACACGTCGTCGACGACGTCGACCGTGAAGCCGAAGCGGGGGCCGAGCTCGCGCAGCAGGTCCGGAGTACCGGCGCCGCGGTGCCCGAATCGGAAGTCGCCGCCGACGAGCACGGTCGACACGTTCAGAGCACCGACGAGGATCTCCTCGACGAATGCCTCCGGTGCGAGCGAAGCGAGCTCCCTGTCGAATGTGAGCAGGAGGGTCGCATCCAGCCCCAGCTCCCCCAGCAGCTCGAGCTTCCGCTCGACCGAGACGACGTTGTCGGGGCATATCTCCGGACGCAGCAGTGCCAGGGGGTTGCGGTCGAACGTGACCGCGACCGAGCGGGCTCCCGTCGTCGCGGCATCCGCCTCGAGTCGGTCGATGACCGCGCGGTGGCCGGCGTGCACACCGTCGAACTTTCCGATCGCGACGGCCGAGCGGCCGAAGTCGCCCGGCACCTCGCCGGGCCCTCTGAAGACGATCACGCGACGACCTCGACGCCCGCGGGACGAACCGCAGGACGATGCGTGCGCAGCCACCAGATGCCGAACATCGGCAGCACGAGCGGGATGAACAGATACCCGCGGCCGAACACCGACCACACGGAATCGTGCTGGAACAGCTCGGGGTGGGTGAGACTGAGGGTGCCGACGACGAGGACGCCGACGAGCTCGAAGACGATGGCCACCCAGGCGATGGTGTACCAGCCGCGGCGTCCGGCCAAAACGAGACCGAGCGTCGCGATGATGTAGACGACCGCGGCGAGCGCGGACAGCGAGTACGCCAGCGGCGCCTCGTCGAAGCGGCGCACGATCTGCACGAAGCTGCGGCCGGTGGCGGCGAGCGCCATCACGGCGTAGACGATGACGAGAACACGGCCGATGCCGGTCATCCGAGAGCGGGGCTGGGTGGTGCTCATAGCGCCTTCCATCCTAAGCGCGCGCGGGCGCGCCGGATGCCGGGGTCAGGCGACCTGGACCGTCCAGATGACCTCCATGCGCCACAGCATGATGGCGACGGCGAACGCGACGACGCCGAGGATCACCGTGCTCCACCTGCTCCGTTCGAGCAGGGCCCACACGACTCCGCCGACGGGCAGCAGCGCTGCCGAGATCAGGTACACCCAGAACTCCAGCAGATCCCCGGTCGGCGGGTTGCCCGCAAGAGGCGCGACGATCGCCATGACGATCTGGACGATCAGCAGCACCTCGACGAGCGCGAGCGCACCGACCGTGTAGTCGCTCGGGCGCCGGCCGACGAGCCCCGCGATGACGGCGAAGAGTCCGACGGCGACGGCGATGACGACCTGCAGGGTGGTGAACCACAGGATCACGGCTTCTCCTCCGGCATGTTCATGGCGCTCTTGAGGTCGCGCCCACGGCGTTCGACGATCCCGACCAGAGCACCGGCGGGGTCGACCGCGGCCGCGAACGGGCCGTGCAGCCGGTCCGCTCCGTCGACGAGCCGTTTGCCATGCCGGAGGTCGCGTGCCTCGTCGGCCGTGACGTCGAGCTGCGGCATGACCCGCGCCGCAGCCTGGGCCGGCGTGAGCACGGCATCCGGGTCGATGTCGTCGAGTTCGGCGGCATCGGTGACGTCGAACGGTCCGATCCTCGTGCGCCGCAGCGCCGTCAGGTGCCCGCCGACCCCGAGCGCATCGCCCAGATCGCGCGCGAGTGCGCGGATGTACGTGCCGGACGAGCAGTCGACGACGACGTCGAGATCCATGACACCCTCTCCACGCCGCTCGGCGAGCACGTCGAAGCGTGAGACGGTGACCTCACGCGCCGCCAGCTCAACCTCCTCACCGGCCCGCACGCGATCGTAGGCGCGGCGACCGTCGACTTTGATCGCGGACACCGCGCTCGGCACCTGGGAGATCTCTCCGGTCAGCGCGGCGATGCCCTCGCTGATGCGCTCCGCGGTGACGGCATCCACGTCGGCGATGAGCGCTCGGCGCGTGATCTCCCCGTCGGCGTCATCTGTCGAGGTCGCCTGACCGAGTCGGATGGTGGCGAGGTACGTCTTGTCGGCGCCGACGATGTACGTCAGCAGCCTGGTCGCGCCTTCGATGCCGAGGACGAGGAGTCCGGTGGCCATCGGGTCGAGCGTGCCTGCGTGCCCGATCTTGCGCGTGCCGGCGGCCCGGCGGGTGCGCGCCACGACGTCGTGACTGGTGATGCCCGCAGGCTTGTCGATGAGGAGGATGCCGGGCGCGACCATTCCTCCAGCCTACCGAGGCTCTCGGCCGCGCCGTGCCCCGCCGCGGTCAGCCGCAGCTCTCGTACGGCGGCTGATCCAGCGACGTGACGGTGACCGCGTTCACCTGGTCGCCGCCGTAGAACTCGAAGAACACGGTGCTCTCTCCGGACGGCACGCTCAACCAGGTGCCGTCGCCGATCGGGGCTTCCCCTTCGCCCGCGTCCGGGTGCTGCTCGAGCACCTCGTCTCTCGTGGAGCCGATGCCGAGCCCGTCCTCGGTGCGCGGGCCGACTCCTGCTTCGACCGGGTCGGCGGCCGAGGCGGATGCCAGGACGATCGACGCGTCGTCGGACTCGGCATCCCGGAGGAAGTTCACGAGGTAGCTCTGATCCTCGGCGTTCCACCACGCCATCCACGAGCAGTTGTCGTCGTTCATCCAGGAGTCGGGGAGCTCGGCGAGCGTGGCGTCGAAGTCTCCGCCCAGCTGGACCGGGCCGATGCCGTTACCCGTGACCGCCCACGACGACGGGTCCGCCGGGTCGACGCCGGCATCGGAGGTGGGCGACGGCGACGGCTGCTCCGCCGTCGGCGTCGGCGCCGGATCGGACGCAGTGCTCTCCGGTCCTGGCGCTGCCGTCGCGCAGCCGGAGAGCACGAGTGCTCCGACGACCATGGTCAGTGCGATGCTGCGTCTGCGAGTCATGAAGGCTCCTTCACTCTCCCCCCGGTGAGTTCCCAGCGCTCCACATAGGCTAACGAGGTGACTGCTCGTTCGACACCCCCAGTGCGCATCGCCGACAAGGTGTCCGATTGGTACCGCTCCTCGGCGCGCGATCTCCCGTGGCGGCGCGAGGAATTCCATGATCGTTACGGGGCCTGGGGCACGCTGGTGAGCGAGTTCATGCTTCAGCAGACGCCCGTCACGCGAGTCATTCCGCACCTGACGGCGTGGCTGGAGCGCTGGCCCGATCCTGCCGCGATGGCCACGGCGTCGCCCGCCGACGTCGTGCAGCAGTGGGCGAACCTCGGGTACCCGCGTCGTGCACTGTGGCTGCACCGCGCAGCGATCGAGATCACAGAACGGCACGGCGGCGACGTGCCCCGCGACATCGACGCGCTGCTGGCGCTGTCCGGCATCGGCGACTACACCGCGCGGGCCGTCGCGACGTTCTCGTACGGCGACCGGCACCCGGTCGTCGACACCAACACGCGGCGAGTGATCGCGCGGGCGATCGAGGGCAGATCGCAGCCGGGAGCGGCGTCGCGGCGCGATCTCCTCGCGATGGCGGAACTGCTGCCGGAGTCCGCGGCCGAGTCCGCCCTTTTCAACGCCGCCATGATGGAGCTGGGGGCTGTCGTCTGCACCGCCCGCTCCCCCCGCTGCGATCGCTGCCCCATTCAGGGCACGTGCGCGTGGGTCGCGGCCGGTCGGCCGGACACCGGTGACGCGCGCCCGCGCCAGGCCCGATACGAGGGATCGGATCGTCAGGCGCGCGGGGCGGTGATGAAGGCGCTGCGGGATGCCGCGCCCGACGGCGTCGCACTGGACGCCGTTATCCACGACTGGGTCGATGCACCGCAACGCGATCGTGCGATCCATTCGCTGATCGGCGACGGTCTCGCAGAGGCGTCGGATGGCATGCTCCGTCTGCCGCGCTGAGGTCAGAACACGCGTCCGGCCCTGTGCGCCATGACTGCGAGCTCGACCCGGTTGCGGGCGCCGAGCTTGTCGAACAGGTGCCGCACGTGCACCTCGACGGTCCGAACCGAGACGTCGAGCGCCGTCGCGATCTCGCGGTTCTCGGAGCCGGCGGCCACGCGCATCGCGACCTCGAGCTCGCGCTGCGTCAGCAGCGTCTCCCACGCCGCTCTTCCCGCCGCCAGCGCGTCGTCGTCGCGGATCACCGCGATCGGGTCTGTCATCGGGTCGCTCATCGCGTCCTGCGTCGTGCGCACACCGGCGATCCGAGCATCCATCGCGCGCTTCCACGCGTGCGCTCCCGCATCCTCGAACAGCCTGCGCGCGGCGCGCAGATGGCGACGGCCGCCCGGCAGATCGCCGTGCACCAGCGACGTCGATCCCAGGAGCGCCTCGACCCTGCCGCGCTCGAACGATGACGTGAGCGTTCTACCGGCTTCGGCGATCTCGCCGTGCTCGTGCCGCCACGACGATTCGGTCAGACCGCGGATGCGCTGAAGCAGCGACCTGGCGGCGCTCGCATCGGGTGGTTCGACCCGCCTCCGATCGACGAACGGCCCGACCTCTTCCAGTCCCGCCAGCGCGAGCGCGGGTTCCGGCGCTCCGCGGTCACGCCACAGCGCGATGTCCGTCGCGGCCTGCTCGGATTCTCCGAGGAGATATGCGCTCAGCCCGCTGTCCACGAGCGTGTCGATGCGGATGCCATCGGGCAGCGTCTCGGAGATCGCCCGGGCGACGGGACCAGACACGCCGTCGATCGCGATGTCGATGCGCTGAGCGAGCACGGCCCCCAGCCCGGCGAACGGGATGCCGACGGGAACGCGCAGCGCGGCGGCGGCGAGGCACGCCCGAGCATCTTCGATGTCACCGCTCCAGAAGCGCAGCAGCGCATCCGTGACGGCGAGATAGGCGCCTGCCAGAGGGCTGCCCTCGAAGCCCGGGATGAGCGGATCGTCCTCCGGCACGGACAGCGCGCTGCGCGCGAGGCCTCGCAGCCCCTCGACGGCGTCCCCGTTCATGGCGGAGCGCAGGGCATCGAGCAGCGCACCGGAGAACGTGCCCCCGGCCCCGATCGGGTCGGCATCGGCTTCGCCGGTCAGCATCCAGCACAGGGCGACGGCCGGGTCGCGCATCTTCCCGGCCGCACCTGCCGTCGTGTCGGCCTCACGTGCTTCGGCGAGCCAGGAGCGCATGGCAGAGGTCGCTCCGCGTTCGGCGCACAGGACGGCGGCGAGGCCCGTCGTGCGCGCCCAGGCCCGCCACTGCCGTGGATCCCCCGTGCGCGGGGGCCGCGCGTCGGCGTCGAGGGTCGGGATCGTGCCGCGTGCACAGGCCTGTGCGATCAGCAGGGCCGTCGACGAGCCCGCGCGCACGGCGTGGCTCGGACTCGACGCGAGATCCGTGAGCAGGTCGTTCGCGTCGTCGAAGCAGCCGGCCGACGCCGCTGCCGTGCCGGCGATCAGGAGCGCCCGCTCGCGCCATGCCTGCTCCGCGTGCTCTGCCGCCTCGCTCGCGAAGGCGAACGCGCGATCCGCATCCCCACGATCCCGCAGCTCGCAGGCCGCGGTCGTCAACGACGATGCGACCTCCGGGTGGCGTTCGACGGCACCGCGCGCCGCATGCCAGGCGGCGATCGCCTCGTCACCACGCAGGCGGTGGGCGCGTTCCAGCTTCCGGTGCGCGGATGCCGTCTCCTGCGGTGTCGCGACGTGCTGCAGCCAGATCGCTGTGCGCCGTCGCGTCAGCGCGAATCGACCGTTGGAGGCGCGCAGGTGATCGGCGATGCCGGGCCTGAGCAGGTCCTCCGCGGAGCGCGAGGAGGCGATGAGCAGCGGCTCGAGATCGTCGTCGATGCTGAGAGCGGCGGCCAGGACCGTGAGCCGATCCTCGTCGCGCACGTCAAGACCGGCGCAGACCGCCTCGACCGACGGCACCAGAGGCAACAGCGACGGGAGCATCCGCTGCCCGGAGCGCTGCGCTGCTGTCAGAGCCGCCGCGACCTCCTTGACGGCCGCCCTGTCGCCATCGAGTTCGCGAACCAGCCGGGCGATGACGTGCGGAGCGGTCGAGAGCCCTGACGAGTTGAGATCGGCGGTAATGTCAGACACCGTCGTGTGCTCGTCGGCGACCTGCGGCTGCTGCCGCAGGCCCTCCTGCCATGTCGTCGTCACTGGATCGATTCCCCCCGAAATCCTGATCGCGCATGGTCGGCGTCGCCGACAATGCGGGTCAGGCTATCAACGGGAGGACCGCCCTACCAGGGCAGAAGTCCCCATCCGGGCTCAGCCGGAGGGGTCCTCGAGGATCGCGATTCAGTCCTCGTCCGGGGCATCCGCGCGGACGTACGGGTCCGCGTCGCCGGCGTGCTTGGCCGATGACGCGAGCTTCGCGACCTCGGCATCGCGCTCCTGCGCCTGGCGCAGCAGCGCGGTGATGTTGTCGGCGTTCTCGGGCAGCGCGTCGGGGATGAACTCCAACGTCGGCACGAGACGGGTGCTGAGCTGGCGTCCCACCTCGCTGCGCAGCATCCCTGTCGCCGACGCCAGGGCGGCACCGCTCGAGACGCGCTCCTCCTCCGTGCCGAGCACGGTGTAGAAGACGGAGGCGTGCTGGAGGTCGCCGGAGACGCGCACGTCGGTGATCGTGACGAATCCGAGGCGCGGGTCGCGCAGCCCCTTCTCCAGACGCTCGGCCAGGATGACGCGGATGCGGTCCGCCAGACGGGCCTGTCGTTCTCCAGCCATTACCTTCTCCTTCTGTGACGAATGAGGGGCGCCCGCAGGCGCCCCTCACGAATCGATCGGATCAGCCGCGCGGCTTCTCCACCATCTCGGTCGTCTCGATCTCGTCGCCGACCTGGATGTCGTTGTACTTGCCGAGGCCGATACCCGCCTCGAAGTCCGTGCGGACCTCGGTGACGTCATCCTTGAACCGGCGCAGCGACTCGATGGCCAGGCCGTCGGCGAGGACGACGCCGTCGCGGATGACGCGCGCCTTCGCGTTGCGCGTGATCGTTCCGGAGCGGACGATGACACCGGCGATATTGCCGAACTTCGAGGAGCGGAACACCTCGCGGATCTCGGCGACACCCGACTGGACCTCTTCGAACTCCGGCTTGAGCATGCCCTTGAGGGAGTTCTCGATCTCGTCGATCGCGGCGTAGATGACCGAGTAGAACCGGACGTCCACGCCCTCGCGAGCCGCGGCCTCACGGGCCTTGGTGTCGGGACGCACGTTGAAGCCCACGATGATCGCGTTGTCGATCGTCGCGAGGTTCACGTCGGATTCGGTGATCGCACCCACACCGCGGTGGATGATCCGCAGCTGCACGGAGTCGTCGACCTCGATCTTGAGGAGCGACTCCTCCAGCGCCTCGACGGCACCGGACACGTCGCCCTTGATGATGAGGTTGAGCGTCTCGACCTTGCCCTCTTCGAGAGCACGGGTGAAGTCCTCGAGCGAGATGCGCTTGCGGGCCTTGGCCAGCAGGGCGTTGCGCTCGACGGCTTCGCGCTTCTCGGCGATCTGACGCGCCATGCGGTCTTCCTCGGTGACGATGAAGACGTCGCCGGCGCGCGGCACGGAGTTCAGACCCTGCACCTGCACCGGACGCGAGGGCGCGGCCTCGTCGACGGCTTCGCCGTTCTCATCGAGCATCGCGCGCACGCGGCCGTAAGCGGTGCCTGCGACGATCGAGTCGCCGACGCGCAGCGTTCCGGACTGGATGAGCACCGTGGCGACCGAGCCGCGGCCCTTGTCGAGCTTCGCCTCGATGGCCACACCGCGTGCTGCCTTGTTCGGGTTCGCCGTGAGGTCGAGTCCGGCGTCAGCGGTCAGCAGGACGGCGTCCAGCAGCTCCTGGATGCCGGTTCCCTGACGGGCCGAGACATCGACGAACATGACATCCCCGCCGTACTCCTCGGCGACCAGACCGTACTCGGTGAGCTGCTGGCGCACCTTGGCCGGGTTGGCGTCGGGCTTGTCGACCTTGTTCACCGCGACCACGATCGGCACGTTCGCGGCCTGGGCGTGGTTCAGGGCCTCGACCGTCTGCGGCATGATGCCGTCGTCGGCCGCGACCACGAGGATCGCGAGGTCGGTGACCTGCGCACCGCGGGCACGCATGGCGGTGAACGCCTCGTGACCCGGGGTGTCGATGAACGTGATCGCACGTTCGATCTCCTCGTGCTCCGTCCAGACCTGGTAGGCACCGATGTGCTGGGTGATGCCGCCGGCTTCGCCCTCGATGACGTTGGTCTTGCGGATCGCGTCGAGCAGTCGCGTCTTTCCGTGGTCGACGTGACCCATGACGGTGACCACCGGCGGGCGGATCTCGAGGTCGTCCTCGCTCTCCTCGGCCAGTTCCTTCTCGAGGTCGAGACCGAAGCCCTCCAGGAGCTCCTTGTCTTCGTCCTCGGGCGAGACCATCTGGATCTTGTAGCCGAGCTCTTCACCGAGGACCTCGAAGGTGGCCTCGTCCAGCGACTCGGTGGCCGTGGCCATCTCGCCGAGGTTGAAGAGGATCGTGACGAGTGTTCCCGGCTGAACCGTGTAGCCCGTCAGTGTCTCGATCTTGTCCGCGAAGTCGGCGATCGATGCACCGCGGCGCATGCGGATGGTCTCCCCGTTGCCGCGGGTGACGTTGACGCCACCGACGACGGGAGCATCCCGCATCTCGAATTCCTGCCGCTTCGCCCTGCGCGACTTGCGCTGCTTGGACTTGCCGCCTCCCTTTCCGAAGGCGCCGGCGGTGCCACCGCCGGGTCCACGACCGCGACCGCCGCCACCACCGGGACGACCGGCGAAACCGCCGCCCGGACGTGCACCGGGACCGCCGGCACCCGGACCGCCGCCCGGACGACCGGGGCCGCCGGAGCGCTGCTGGAACGGAGCACCGGGACGACCGCCCTGACCGCCGCGCGGCGCGCCGGGACGGGGGGAACCAGGACGCGGAGCGCCCGGACGGGGCGCGCCGGGGCGCGGAGCCTGCGGACGCGGGATGTTGCCCGGCGTCGGGCGCTGGCCCATTCCCTGCGAGGACGCGAACGGGTTGTTGCCGGGGCGGGGGCCCGCGGGACGCTGGCCCATGCCCTGCGAGGACGAGAACGGGTTGTTGCCGGGGCGAGGCGCACCCGGCTTCGGGGCGCCCTTGTCGGCCGAGGGAGCGGGAGCCGCAGGTGCGGGCGTCTCCGCAGCCGGTGCTGCGGGCGCCTCTGCGGCGGGCTTCTCCTCGGCGGTCGGCTTCGGACCGGGCTTGGGCCCGGGGGTCGGCGCCTTGGGGCCGGGCTTGGCGGTCGTCTGCGAAGCCGCTGCGGGCTTCTCGTCGGCCTTGGGCTTGATCGCCCCGTCCGCCTCGATGGCGGCACGGAGCTTGCGAGCCACCGGCGGCTCGATCGTCGAGGACGGGCTCTTGACGAACTCGCCGAGCTCCTTCAGCTTCGCAAGCGCGACCTTGCTGTCGACGCCGAGTTCAGCGGCGATCTCATGTACGCGTGGTTTACCAGCCACAATTCTCCTGTCTGGGTCGGTCTGCCCAGACAGGGCAGACCACTAGTCGCGGACGGGTCTCATTTCGAGCCGTTCACTTTGTTTCCATAGCCGTTCAGCCTTTGTTTCTCTGGCGATGCTTTTCGATGGTCTGCGAGACGGCGGCTTCGGGGAACCCGATGGATGCCGACACGCGGAGTGCACGGGCGAAAGCCCGGCGCCTCATGGCGCCATCCAGGCATTCCTGCGTCGGATGCACCCACGCGCCCCTCCCCGGCATCACAGCGCGCTCATCGAAGATGAGGACGTTCTGGGAGGCCACCACTCTGAGGAGAGCGGATCGGGAAGCACGCATGCGACAACCGACGCATGTCCGTACGGGTTCCATCTTACACCGCGAGGCTGAGGGACGACTCCGCGACGCGGGGTCAGTCCAGGATGCTGTCGGGCTGGATGTCGATCTTCGCGCCGGTCAGCTTCGCGGCCAGACGGGCGTTCTGCCCCTCCTTGCCGATGGCGAGCGAGAGCTGGTAATCGGGTACCAGTGCACGGACGGCCTTGGTGCCGGCATCCAGCACGAACGAGCTCGTCACCTTCGCCGGCGACAGGGCGTGCGCCACGAACGTGGCGAGATCGGCGTCGTGGTCGACGATGTCGATCTTCTCGCCGGCGAGCTCCTCGGTGACGGCGCGGACGCGCCGTCCGAGCTCGCCGATGCAGGCACCCTTGGCGTTGATGGACGGATCGTTCGCCTTCACGGCGATCTTCGTGCGGTGGCCGGCCTCGCGGGCGAGCGAGACGATCTCGACGAGCCCTGCGGCGATCTCCGGAACCTCGAGCGCGAACAGCTTGCGCACGAGGCCGGGGTGGGTGCGCGAGACGGTGATCTGCGGGCCCTTCAGGCCCTTCGCGACGCTGGTCACGTACACGCGCAGTCGCGAACCGTGCGCATACTCCTCGCCAGGGACCTGCTCCTCAGGCGGCAGGATGGCTTCGACGCTGCCGAGGTCGACGTGGATCATCCGCGGGTTGGGGCCCTGCTGGATGACTCCGGCGACGATGTCGCCCTCCTTGCCGCGGAACTCCCCCAGCACCGCGTCGTCGGCGATGTCGCGCAGACGCTGGCTGATGACCTGCTTCGCGGCGAACGCGGCGATACGGCCGAAGTCATCGGGGGTGGCATCCTCTTCGCCGATCACGGCACCCTCGTCGTCGGTGACGGGCTGGAGGACCGCGACGTGGCCCGTCTTGGTGTCGAGGTCCACACGGACGCCGGCCGGGATCGCGCCGTCAGGCGAGACGTGCTTGCCGTAGGCGGTCAGGATGGCCTGCTGGATGATGTGGACGAGTTCGTCGAAGGGGATGCCCTTCTCCTTCTCGATCCCTCGCAGCAATCCGAGTTCAATGTCCATGACGGCCTCCGTATTCAGCTCTTCGCCGCGGCATCCTGCACGCGCGGCATCCGTACTACGATACCCGCTCCGCGCAGGGGCTGTCAGTCGACGGCCGACCCCAGACCGTTGATCGCGTCGATGAGGCGATACAGGCCCCCGACCTCGCGCTGCCCGAGGTGGAGTGCGAGGCGAGGGAGGTCGACGACGTCGCCGTCGGAGACCTCGACCGGCTGCGCGTCGACGCGTTCGATGCGGCCGCGCGCCAGGATCGAGGCGAACTGCTCGTTGAGATCGTCGATCTCGGTGTCCTCGGGCCGATGCTTCAGTCGGAGCACGAGCAGGTCACCGACCCAGCGGAGCGAATGGTAGTTGCGCCAGAAGCCGGTGATCTCGGCGACGGCCTCCTCTGCGGAATCGGTCACGAGCACGCGGTCGAAGTCGTTCGGCGAGATCACACCGGCGGGGATCAGCGTGTCGATCACGAAGCGCTCGAGCCCGCGCCAGAACGTGCCGCCGGGCTCGTCGAGCAGCACGATGGGCACGGGTTCAGCCTTGCCGGTCTGCTGCAGGGTGAGCAGCTCGAACATCTCGTCCATGGTGCCGAAGCCGCCGGGCAGGCAGATGAAGCCGGTGGATTCCTTGACGAGCATGAGCTTGCGGGTGAAGAAGTACTTCATCTCGACGGAGTGGGTCTCATCCGCGATGACGGCGCTGGGCTTCTCCTCGAACGGCAACCGGATGGACACTCCCAGCGCCATCCGCTCCCCCGCCCCGTCGGCGGCGGCCTCCATGATGCCGGGACCGGCACCGGTGACGACCATCCAGCCGCGATCGGCCAGCGCCTCCGCGACAGAGCGCGCCTGACCGTAGAGCGGGTCGTCCTGCTTCGTGCGGGCCGACCCGAAGACGGTGACCTTGGGAACGCCAGCGAACGGCTGGAACAGGCGGAACGCGTCGCGCATCTCGGTGAGCGCGGCCGACGTGATCTTCAGGTTCAGGCGGTCGGTGCCGTCCTGTCCGAGTCGGATGCCGGACTGGAGGATGCGGGAGATCAGAGTGCGGTTGGCGGTCACGCCCGCCTCGTCCATCAGTGCGTCGATCCGGGTGCGCAGCTCGTCCATGCCCCTACTCTCGCATGCCGGTCGGCCGAACAGGTCAGCCGCGCAGGCGCTCCAGTGCCGCGTCGAGAGACAGTGCCTCGCGCTCCCCTGTGCGGCGATCCCAGAGCTCGACCTGGCCATCGGCGGCGCCGCGGCCGACCACCAGGACGCGCGGCACGCCGACGAGCTCGGCGTCGCCGAACTTCACCCCGGGCGAGACCTTGGGGCGGTCGTCGTAGAGGACGTCGAGACCGGCGGCTTCGAGATCGGCTGCGGCCTGCTCGGCGACCTCGAACGCGACCTGGTCGCGCCCTGCGGCGACGACGTGCACGTCGAAGGGCGCGACGGACGCCGGCCAGATCAGGCCCTTGTCGTCGTTGTTCAACTCGGCGATGATCGCGAGGATGCGGGTCACGCCGATGCCGTACGAGCCCATCGTGACGGTGACGAGCTTGCCGTTCTCGTCGAGGACCTTGAGCCCCAGCGCCTCGGCGTACTTGCGGCCCAGCTGGAAGACGTGACCGATCTCCATGCCGCGTGCGAGCGACACGGGGCCGGAGCCGTCCGGGGCGGGGTCCCCGTCGCGGACGTTCGCGATCTCGACGATGCCGTCGGCGGTGAAGTCGCGGCCGGCGACGACCGAGTGCGCGTGCTTCTGGTCGACGTTCGCGCCGGTGATCCAGCGGGTGCCGTCCGAGACGCGCGGGTCTACGAGATAGCGGATGCCGGTGGCGGACTCCTCGCCGAGGACCGCGCCGGTGGGCGACCAGGGGCCGATGTAGCCCTTGACGAGCAGGGGGTTGGCCTCGAAGTCCTCGGGTGTCGCGGTCTCCACCTCAGCCGGCGCGAAAGCGACCTCTGCGCGCTTGGCGTCGACCTCGCGGTCGCCGGGGATGCCGACGACGACGAGTTCGCGTGTGCCGTCCAGGTGGCGCAGGGCAAGCACGACGTTCTTCAGCGTGTCGGCTGCCGTGACCTCGCGGTCGAGCACGGCGTTCGAGTGCGCGACGAGCGTCTCGATCGTCGGGGTGTCCGGGGAGTCGAAGATCGTCGCCTCCGGCGCGTCGTCGAACGGGACGGCATCCGGGACAGCGGTCGTGAACGCCTCGACGTTCGCGGCGTAGCCGCCCTCGCTGCGGACGAACGTGTCCTCGCCCACCGGGGTCGGGTGCAGGAACTCCTCCGAGCGGGAACCGCCCATGGCACCGGCATCCGCCTGCACGATCGCGTAGTCGAGCCCCAGGCGCTGGAAGATCCGCTCGTAGGCGTCGCGCTGTGCCATGTAGCTCGTGTCGAGGCCGGCATCCGAGGCGTCGAACGAGTAGGCGTCCTTCATCGTGAACTCGCGGCCGCGGAGGAGCCCTGCGCGAGGGCGCGCCTCGTCGCGGTACTTGTCCTGGATCTGGAAGATCGTCAGCGGCAGGTCCTTGTACGACGAGTACAGGTCCTTCACCAGCAGCGTGAACGCCTCTTCGTGAGTCGGGGCGAGCAGGTAGTCGCCGCCTTTGCGGTCCTGCAGGCGGAACAGCAGGTCGCCGTACTCATCCCAGCGGCCGGTGGCCTCATAGGCCTCGCGGGGCATGAGGGCCGGGAAGTGCACCTCCTGCGCGCCGGCGGCGGCCATCTCCTCGCGGATGACGGTCTCGATCTTGGCCTTGACCTTGAGTCCCAGCGGCAGCCAGGCGAAGATGCCGGCGGCCTGCGGCCGGATGTACCCGGCGCGGATCAGCAGCCGGTGACTGGCTACCTCGGCACCTGCCGGGTCTTCGCGAAGCGTACGGAGGAAGAATTTCGAGAGACGTGTGACCACGCGTCAAGTCTAGGGACTCTAGTTGAGCGCGCGCGTCCCTTCCGGGATCACGCCGTCGGCGTACAGGCTCTTCGCGACATCCTGCACGGCGGTCAGCCCGACGCGCTGGATCATCGGCCCGTACGAGATGCGGGCGACGCCGAGGGCCTCGTATTCGGCGGCCGTGAGCGCACCGGGCAGACCGATGACGCTGATCTTGCCGCGCCCGATGCCCTCGACGAGCTGGGTGGTGACGTCGGCGTTCAGGATGCCGGGTACGAACACGCACGTCGCGCCGGCGTCGAGGAAGGCGCGGCCGCGCTCGATGGCGTCGTCGATGCTCTCCTCGAGAGGGCGGTCGCCGCCTCGGACGAACGCATCGGTGCGGGCGTTGAGGGCGAACGGGACGCCCTCGGCCTCGCCGGCCTTCACGATCGCCTCGACGACGGCGACGGACTCGGCGAGCGGCTTCAGGCGGTCCTCGACGTTCGCGCCGACGACGCCGGCACCGATCGCGAGGCGGGTGGTCTCGCCCGCGTCGCCGTACGCGTCGTCGAGGTCGGCACTGACCGGAAGGTCGGTGGATGCCGCGATGCGGCCGACCATGTCGATCATGACCTCGCGCGGGATCTCACCGTCGGCGTAGCCGAAGGTCGCGGCGATCGAGTGCCCGGCGGTGGCGATGGCGGTGGTCTCGGGGAGTGCGGCGACGGCCTGGGCTGAGACGACGTCCCAGATGTTGACGACCCGGAGGATCTCGGGTGCCTGGTAGAGCGAACGGAGCGTGTTTGCCTTCTCTGCAGCGGTCATGATCTCACGCTAACGCTCATCGCGGATGTCAGGGGCGGAAGTAGGGTGAATCCATGCCTCAGCGTCGATCACATGTCGCCCCGTCCGCCGTGCAGAGCGAGCTCGCCGAGGCGCTGGTCGCGCTCAGGTCCTCGCTGGATGCGCCGACGGAGTTCTCGCCGGAGGCGGTCGCCGAGGCATCCGCCGTCACTCCCCATGCGCCGGAGCTCGACCTGCGCGACGTCGAATTCGTCACTCTGGACCCGGAAGGGTCGAAGGACTTGGATCAGGCGTTCCACCTCGCCCGTGACGGGTCGGGCTTCGCGGTGCGCTACGCGATCGCCGATGTGCCCGCGTTCGTGCAACCCGGCGGCGCGCTGGATGCCGCTGCCCGTGAGCGCGGACAGACCCTGTACGCGGCGGACGGCCGGATTCCGCTGCATCCTGCGCAGCTCAGTGAGGACCGCGCATCACTGCTGCCCGGCGTGGACCGACCGGCACTGGTGTGGACTTTCGCCCTCTCGTCGTCGGGCGAGGTCACCGAGTTCCGGCTCGAGCGCGCGCTGATCCGTTCGCGGGCCCAGCTCGACTACGTGAGCACGCAGAAGGCTCTGGATGCCGGTGAGGAGTCACCGGCCGCCCTGCTGCCCGTGATCGGCGCCCTGCGCCTGCAGCAGGAGGCGGCACGCGGAGGGGCGAGCCTGAACATGCCCGACGAGGAGGTCGTGCAACGCGAGGACGGTTCGTACTCGATCGAGCGTCGCAGTCCCCTGCCTGTCGAGGAGTGGAACGCGCAGCTGTCGCTCATGACGGGGATGGCCGCCGCATCGCTCATGGTCGACGCGAAGGTGGGGGTGCTGCGGACGATGCCCGAGCCGGATGCCGCGGCGTTCGACGCGTTCCGCCGGCAGACCGAGGCGTTGGGACGGCCGTGGACGACCGGAGAGTACGGGGAGTTCCTGCGCGGCCTGGACCGGACCGATCCACTCACACTGCCCGTGCTCCAGGCGGCCGCTTCGCTTTTCCGCGGCGCCGGGTACGTCACGTTCGACGGCAGTGTTCCCTCCGACATCGAGCAGGCGGCGATCGCCGCGCCGTACGCGCACGCCACCGCTCCCCTGCGGCGCCTCGTTGATCGGTGGTCTCTGGCCATCTGCCTCGGCCTCTCGGACGGCTCTGGTGCCCCGGCGTGGGCCAGGGAATCGCTGACGGAGCTGCCGGATCTCATGCAGGTCTCCAGCCAACGGGCGTCGCGGCTCAACGCCGACACGGTCAACTGCGTCGAGGCCGCATTGCTGCAGCCGCTTGTCGGTCTGAAGGTTGAGGCGACGGTGATCGAGATCCGAAACGGCGGCGAGCGCGCCGGCATCCAGATCGCGGAGCCCGCGGTCACGGCATCCGCGCCCGTTCCCGCCGGGGCGAAGCCCGGCCAGGCGATCACGCTGCGCGTCGTGTCGACCGACATCGGGAAGGGCGAGGTGGAGTTCGCGCTGTGAGCGGATGGGTCCGCCTCACGCCCGCCCAGCAGGCTTGGGTTCGTTCACGGATCGGCGACGCGGAGCTCGTGAGCGACATGTCGTGGAATCTTGTCGGATCGATCGTGCTCCACGTCCGGGCGGGCGCGGAACACCTCGTCGTGAAGGCGGGCGATGCCGACAATCATCACATCGCCCGCGAGATCGGAGCGCATCCGACGTTCACCGCTCGACTCGTCGCATCCGGGCATGCCGCGCGGCTGCGCGACGCCGATGAGGCGTTGCGTGTGATGATCCTCGACCATCTTCCGGGGAGGCTGCTCGAAGGCACCGATGCCGAGCACAGCCCGGCAGCCCACGAGCAGGCGGGCCGGCTCCTGCGTGAGCTGCACAGTCAGCAGGCGCAGGACGTCGGCGACTACTGGGGCAGAACGATCGCCAGGGCGCTGTCGTGGCTCGACAAGCCGAATCGCGTGGCTCCGGACGCCGCGATCGAGGCCCGGCGCATCCTGCACCGTGCGTCCGCCGCCTCGGCCACGGTCGTCCCCACGCACGGGGACTGGCAGCCGCGGAACTGGCTCATCGATCACGGCACCGTGCGCGTCATCGATTTCGGCCGATTCGGATTCCGTCCCGCCGCGACGGATCTGACCCGCCTCTCCGCGCAGCAGTGGCGCGACCGGCCGGACCTGGAAGCAGCGTTCTTCGCGGGTTATGGTGCCGATCCGCGCGATCCCGACGAGTGGAGGCTGGAGCGCCTGCAGGAAGCGATCGGAACGGCGTGCTGGGCTTTCCAGGTCGGCGATGCGGAGTTCGAGGCTCAGGGTCATCGGATGCTCGCGGAGATCCTGGTCGAGTTCTGAGGTCCGCTCCGTGCGCGATCCTCAAGGCGCGCTGATCTCCACGTCGTCCAGGAGCCGTCGCAGCGTGCTCCGGCCGAGCATGCTCATCGCCGGGTTGGACCGGGCGTAGTACCAGACCAGTCCCATCGACTGTTGGAAGGCCCACGCGGCGCCGCGACGCCATTCGAGTTCGCCGCACCTCAGTCCGTCGCGCATCACCGCGCGCGCGTCCGCGTCCAGCAGGTGCCACGCGACGACCAGGTCGAGTGATGGGTCCGCCGGTCCGAAGCCTCCGCCGTCGAGGAGCCCGCACAGCCGCGCCTCGTCGAGCAGAAGGTTCGCGGGGATCAGGTCGCCGTGCGTCATCGCGAGGCCGGGCGCGTCGGGGAGGGCGCGCAACCGGCTCCACATGACGCGGAGTTCGGGCACGGGCAGCATCCCCTCGCTCTCGGCGAAGCACGTCGCCATCCACTCATCGGAATCCTGCAGGCATCCCCCGCGGCCCTCGCCGCTGAATGCGCGTCCGCGCATGTCCGCGCTGCGGAGAGCGGCGATGAGCTCGACGAGATCGTGGGCGAGTGCGCGGGAGTGCGCGGTGGCGTCGGGGGTTGCGACCTCGCCGGGGATCCAGGTCTGAATCGTCCACGGAAGCGGGTAGCCGCGTCCTGGAGCACCGATCGAGACCGGAACCGGCGACGGCACAGTAGCGACGGTGGCGAGTTCCTCGAGCGCCGCCATCTCGCGAACGAGCCTCCGCTCCATCTCCGGAGCGTCCGCGCGTTCGAGGGGGAACCGCGCGGCATACCCGTCGCCGATGCGGAAGATCGCGTTCACCGTGCCGACGCCCTGCACACGGCGCACAGGCATCTCCCTCCATGCCGGGAACTGCTCCGCCAGGAGTCCTCGGACGTCGGCCTCGCCGATCTCGAGCTGACCATCGTGCATCTTCACGCCCATGACGATAGTCACCGGGGCCGATCACTCGGCCAGGAACGCCTCGATCGCTGCGATCGTCGCGGTGTTGTCACGGTGCAGGACGGCGCGTATGCCACAGCTCTCGGCACCGCGCATCGGGCCTTCGTTGTCGTCGATGAACAGAACATCGGCGGCGGAGGCTCCCATGCGGGCCAGCGCGGCGAGATAGGCGCCGGGATCCGGCTTGGCCACCCCCTGCTCGTGGCTGTAGCAGATCGGGTCGAAGACCTCGGAGAAGCGGAAGCGCCGCTCCTCCTCTTCGCGCGCACCATCGCCGGAGTTGGACAGGATCGCGAGGCCCGCGCGGCCCTTCAGCGAACGAGCGTGCTCGAGGAGCTCGGTGTTCGCCTCGCCGCAGTAGGCGTCCCACAGTTGCGCACGCATCGAGTCGACCTCGGCGTCTTCGATCTCGAGCGCTGCGCCGAGTTTCTGCCAGTACTCGGTCGCGACTCCGCTCTGCAGCGTTGTGTCGGGAAGGTCGGCCCCGTCGAGGCGCGCACGGAACACGTCGACGGGCAGGCCGAGGCGGTCACTCCAGGCCTGCTCGAGCTGCTGCGGCCAGGTGTGATCATCGACGAGTTCGAGGACACCGCCGATGTCGTAGAGGATCCACTTCATCGGGGCACGGTAGCGCGGAACAGCGATGTTATCTATCCGTTACCTCAGATCACCTTGATCGGTATCGAAACTAGCTTCGAATGTCAGTGGTCCACGAGAGCATGGGGTATGGCCTTCTTCACCGAGATCACCGACGGGATCAGCGCGATGCGCGATCTCGTGGGCGACTGCGTGCAGGCCGATGATCTGCCCGCTCGCATCGGTGCGCTCGACGGCGACGCCGTGATCTCCGTTCTCCGGCAGGCGAATGAGATCGTGAAGGCGGTCGAGCAGGTGAGCCTCGTCGCATCCGGCATCGTCTCACGCCGCTCCAACCGCGAGGCCGGCCATTCCGGGCTCGCGCAGTCGAACGGGCACCGCAGTGCCGCCTCTCTCATCCAGGACATCACCGGAACATCACGAGCGGATGCCACGCGCCAGAGCCGCGTCGGCGAATCGCTGCTGGAACCCGAGGAGGCGCCGTTCGCAGACGACGAACTCCTCGCGGACGGTTCTGACACGTGCGCCAGCGACGCACCTCGCACTTCTGCTCGTTGGGACGATCCGTTGCGGACCGCCTTGTTCGGACGCGTCATCTCGCAACAGCAGCACGACGCGATCCTGCGCGGCCTGGACGAGCCGCCCACGCCAGAAGGGGCATCGGACGCCGTGCTCCTCGGGTTCCGCGAGGCATGGAGCGTCGCCGCCGAACAGCTCGTCGCGGAGGCCGCGCATCGCACGCTGGAGGAGCTCCGCGCCGCCGCGCGAACGATCCGCGACCAGCTCGACCCTGACGGGGCGGAGGCGCGCTTCCTCGAACGGCACGCTGCTCGCTCCTTCCGCATGTGGACCGAGCCGGACGGTCGCCATCGCGCTTCCGCAGTGCTGGACGATGACGGGTACCTGTGGCTGTCGACGATCCGGGACGCGGCGCTTCGTCCGCGACGCGGAGGCCCACGGTTCGTGGATGCCGATGAGCAGCGACGGGCGCAAGAGCTCGCCGACGACTCCCGGACGAACGATCAACTCGCCTATGACCTCGTGATGGACCTGTTGCGAACGGGCTCACTCGCCGACGCGGAAACAGTGTTCGGTACCCGCCAAGCCGGGGTCCGGCTCGTGCAGCCGGTCGACGCGAGCGGACAGGCCACGGGCCCCGTGCTCACCGAAGACGGCCTGCAGGCCATGCCCGACTCGTACGTCGAGCAGCGCATCTGCGACAGCGGGAGCACCCGCGTCACCGTCGACGGCTGCGGCAACCCGCTCGATGTGGGGCGCGAACATCGGCTCTTCACGCCGAAACAGCGGATAGCCCTCGCGATCCGCGATGGCGGATGCCGATGGAAGGGCTGCGACAGACCCGCCTCGTACTGCGAAGCGCACCATATCGACCCCTACTCCGAAGGCGGCAGAACCGACATCGACCGCGGAATCCTCCTCTGCCGATTCCACCACATGCAGTTGCACCACGGGCAGTGGCGGATCACGAGCGACCGCGAGGGCGAGTTCATCCTGAGACATCGCTCCGGTGAGGAACACGAGCTGAGACCGCGCCTCGCACTCGCCTACGCCTGGGCAGGAATCGAACCACCACCCAAGAGATTCCGACCAGCGGCGTGACGCGTCACGCTTTGACTACGCGCCGACAGCCGTCGTGGTCATCACGAGCGTCTGCGGATCGGTCAGCTCGAGCGTCACCGAGATCGATGCGAACTCCGTGAGCGAACGAGCATGCGTACCCCCGCACGGGATCACGGCGTCGCCGTCCGGCAACGCGCAATGCCAGCGACGGCGGTCGACGATCGTGGGACCGTCGGTCTCCACCAGGCTCGAAGCGCCCGAAGCCACCCACGCCGACAGCTGCGCGTTGATCGCGGCCTCCCGCTCGCTCAGCGTCGCCGCGAACGCCTCGGTGTCGAACCCGGCCTTGCGCAGGCTCTTGCCCAGGCGGTACTCGTCCACCGCGCCGTCCTCATGGATGCGGCTGCTCTGGTTTGCGCGACCCTCGAAGTCGGGGTTGCCCAGCGCATCCGCCCCGGCGTCCTTCCGCCAGAGATCCGCCACCGCGAGGTCCAGCGCGAGCGATGCGAGATGGCACGCCGTGTGACCGCGGCTGAGGCCGGCTCGCAGCTCCGCGTCCACCTCGAGGGAGACTTCCGCACCAGGTGTCAGCCAGGCCGGCGCCTCTGCATCGAGCACATGACCGACCAGCCAGGTCCATCCTTCGACGCCGCGCTTGACCGGGATGTCCGCACCGACCGCGAAAGCGCCATCGTCACTCACCGCCGCCATGACAGCCTCGACGACCGCGACGGATTCCTCACCGAGACGGATCGCACCGGCATCCCCCGGCTGATCCGGCCAGGTGTGATCCACGGGATGGAACGGCGTCGCATCCACGATCACGACAGCCCCGGCCTCGCTCGCGTGCACCGACGAGATGACGCTGTCCCCGACCACCGAACCGGCGGGGAACGTGACGACGGTCGCCGACATCAGGCCGTGATCACCTGAGCGGTACCGGGCTTCGCATCCGGGCCCATCTCCTCGGCGATGCGATTCGCCTCTTCGATGAGCGTCGCGACGATGTCAGCCTCCGGCACGGTCTTGATGACCTCGCCCTTGACGAAGATCTGACCCTTGCCGTTGCCGGATGCCACGCCCAGGTCGGCGTCGCGCGCCTCACCGGGCCCGTTCACGACGCATCCCATGACCGCGACGCGCAGCGGCACCGTCATGTCCTTCAGGCCCTCGGTCACCGAGTCGGCGAGCGTGTACACATCCACCTGGGCCCGGCCGCACGAGGGGCACGAGACGATCTCGAGCTTGCGCTCACGCAGGTTCAGGGACTGCAGGATCTGGTGGCCGACCTTGACCTCTTCCGCCGGCGGAGCTGACAGCGAGACGCGGATCGTGTCGCCGATGCCCTCGGACAGCAGGATGCCGAAAGCCGTGGCCGACTTGATCGTGCCCTGGAACGCGGGCCCGGCCTCGGTGACGCCGAGGTGCAGCGGCCAGTCACCGCGCTCGGCCAGCTGCCGGTACGCCTTCACCATGACGATCGGGTCGTTGTGCTTGACCGAGATCTTGAAATCGTGGAAGTCGTGCTCCTCGAACAGCGATGCCTCCCACACAGCGCTCTCCACGAGAGCCTCGGCCGTCGCCTTGCCGTACTTGGCGAGCAGCCGCTTGTCGAGAGAGCCGGCGTTCACGCCGATGCGGATCGAGACGCCGGCGGCCTTCGCCGCCTCGGCGATCTTGCCGACGTTGCCGTCGAACTCGCGGATGTTGCCCGGGTTCACGCGCACCGCACCGCATCCGGCGTCGATCGCCGTATAGATGTAGCGCGGCTGGAAGTGGATGTCGGCGATCACGGGGATCTGGCTCTTCATCGCGATGATCTTCAGCGCGTCCGCGTCGTCCTGATGCGGTACCGCCACGCGCACGATCTCGCAGCCGGATGCCGTCAGTTCGGCGATCTGCTGGAGTGTGGCGTTGATGTCCGTCGTCTTCGTCGTCGTCATCGACTGCACGCTCACAGGAGCGTTGCCGCCGACCAGCACCTTGCCGACGCTGATCTGACGCGACTTGCGACGGGGGCTCAGAACTTCGGGGACGCTCGGCATCCCAATGTTGACTGCAGGCACGACTCCAGGTTACGCGGCTCCGCCGGGCGAGGGCTGACAGCTGTGATAGTTTCACCGCATGCGAACAATCACCTGGTGGCCCGCCTCTTAGGCGGTGCGTTCGCAATACTCGAATCCAGACCGCCTCCGGGGCGGTCTTTTCGTATGTCCGAGCCGGAGCACTCCACAGGAGACATCGATGACCGAAAACCTGCTCGACGGCCTCGTACAGGACGCCGAAGCGTCTTTCGTGCTGATCGCCCGCGACGGCGCTGAGACCGTCGAACTGCTCACCGGCGACATCCTCGACGTCGACCTGCTCGCGGACATCCCGCTCACCGCCGACGGAACGCCTCGCGAGGTGTTCGCGATGGTCCCCTATCGCCAGGTGCGCGAACGCGGCTTCGATGCGGTGGACGACGGCACTCCGCTGCGCTGCCTCATCGTCGACGAGCACCGTCACTTCGATCGCGACGAGCTCCTTGACTCCCTCCCAACCGGCCCCGTGCCGCTCCGCGACGGCGGCTTCGACATCAGCGACGAGGAGTATGCCGAAGTCGTCTCCCGCGTGATCTCCGACGAGATCGGGCGCGGCGAAGGCGCGAACTTCGTCATCCGACGCGACTACACCGCAGCCGTCGACGAGGACGAGCGGCGGGCGGCGATCACCTGGTTCCGCGCCCTCCTCGAGCACGAACGAGGCGCCTACTGGACGTTCGCCGTCGTCACCCCGGGCCACATCGCCGTCGGCGCCAGCCCCGAGGCGCACGTCGTCGCCCGCGACGGCATCGTCACGATGAACCCGATCTCGGGCACCTTCCGCCACCCTGCCGGCGGCGCGACGAAGGAGACCCTCGTCGGCTTCCTCTCCTCCACCAAGGAGACCGAGGAGCTGTTCATGGTCGTCGACGAAGAGCTCAAGATGATGAGCGCCGTCTGCTCCGACGGCGGACGCATCACCGGCCCGCACCTGAAGCAGATGTCACGACTCACGCACACCGAGTACATGCTGCGCGGGCGCAGCCGCCTCGACCCGCGCGACATCCTGCGCGAGACGATGTTCGCCCCGACCGTCACCGGCTCCCCCATGCAGAACGCGTGCGCGGTGATCCGACGCCACGAGACGAGCCCCCGCGGCTACTACTCGGGCGTCGCCGCCCTGTTCACCCCGAACGACGACGGCGGACACGACGTGGACGCGCCGATCCTCATCCGCACCGTCTACCTCGAGGATGGCAGGCTCCGTGTCCCCGTCGGCGCCACGCTCGTGCGTCACTCCGACCCCTATGGCGAGGTGAGCGAGACGCACGGCAAGGCCGCCGGCGTCCTCGGCGCGATCGGCGCGATACCGCGCGACACGGTCGCGGAGGCCACCGCTGACCCCGACCAGCCGGATGCCGCCCCCGTGACACTCGCCGACGACCCCGAGGTCGCCCAGCTGCTCGCCTCGCGCAACTCGCGCCTGGCGGAGTTCTGGATCAACCCGCAGGGCGACGGCGCCACCGGCCCGTTCGCCGGTCGGAGCGCACTAATGATCGACGCAGAGGACCGCTTCACCACGATGCTCGCCCACCAGCTGCGACACCTCGGCCTGGACACCAGGATCGTGCCGTGGAGCGAGGTCGCCGACGCCGACATCGACGCCGCCGAGCTGCTCGTCGCCGGACCCGGCCCCGGCGACCCGCGGGACACGGAGTCTCCGCGCATCGCACGCATGCGCGAGCTCGTCGCCCGGCGCCTGGAGAGCGGTGCACCGCTGCTCGCGGTGTGCCTGAGCCATCAGATCCTCGCCGACAGCCTCGGCATCGAGCTCGCCCCGCTCGCCTCCCCGCACCAGGGGCTGCAGAAGACGGTCCCGATCTTCGGAGAGGACGCCTCGATCGGCTTCTACAACACGTTCACGGCCCGGGTCGCCCCAGGAACCGCTCGGGCAGGCGCAGCCGAGGTCTCCGCCGACGCCGCGACCGGCGACGTCTACGCCCTGCGCGGCGAGCATTTCGCGAGCGTGCAGGGACACCTCGAGTCGATCCTGTCCCGCGACGGCATCCGCACCCTGGAGCGCCTGGTCGAGCACGCGCTCAATTAGCGCGCGAGGTTTCGACTCGCTCCGCTCGCTCAACCCGTTTCGTCTCGCCTGCGGCTCGCTCAACGTCCCGCAGGAGTCGAGCCGGGGAGTTCACTGGAACAGGTTCACCGGGTTCACGACGTCGGCGATCATCAGCAGCGCCCCCATCGCGATCAGCACGACGGCGACGACCACGGTGAGCGGCACGAGCCGCGTGGCGTCCACGGGTGCGGGCGGCGGCCGCCGGAACAGTTTCGCCCACGCACGGCGGATGCCGTCCCACAGCGCCACGACGACGTGACCGCCGTCCAGCGGCAGCAGCGGGATGAGGTTGAAGACGAACAGGGCGATGTTCAGCGAGCCGAGCAGGCTCAGCAGCACCACGAACCGGTTCAGGATCGGGGCATCCGTGGCTGCCACCTCGCCGGCGAGACGGCCGACACCGACGACGCTGAGCGGGCCGTCCGGGTCGCGCTCGGTCCCGGTGAAGAGCGACACGCCGACGTCCCACAGCTTCACCGGCAGCTGCACGATCAGCTCGCCCACGCGGGCGACGTTCTGCCCCGCCAGCTCCACCCCTGTGCCGATCGGCTGCGGCACGAAACCCATCTGCGCGCTCATCCCGACGTACCCGACATCGGCGACGATCTGCTCGCCGTCCTCGTCCAGGCGCGGCTGCCCGCCGGCATCCGTCAGCGTGCGCTCGGCCGTGATCGGCGTGATCGAGAGGTGCACGTCCTCGCCGTCGCGGGAGACGACCATGTCGAGGGTCTTCCCCGGCGAGGCCTGGACGATCTGTGTGGCGTCGGCGAAGTCCGCGACCTGCTGATCGTCGATCGACACCAGCACGTCTCCGGGCAGGACACCCGCTTCGGCGGCGGGAGACGCAAGGTCGCCCGCCGCGCACTCGGTCTGCGTGGTGCCGGCCGGAAGGACGCACTCGGTCACCCCGGCGATCGTGGTGGTGCCCTGCTGCAGGCCGATCCCGGATGCGAGGACCGTGAAGATCACGACGGCCAGGATGAGGTTCATGACGGGTCCGCCGAGCATGACGATGATCCGCTTCCACACCGGCAGCCGGTAGAAGACCCGGTCCTCCGCACCGTCGGCGATCGTCTCGTCGTTCGCCGACCGCGCATCCTGCACGAGCGATGCGAACAGTCCGCGCACGGGCTTGCCGTCGGATGCCGGGTACATGCCCGACATCGAGATGAATCCGCCGACGGGCAGGGCTTTGAAGCCGTACTCCGTCTCACCGATCCTCTTCGACCACAGACGCGGCCCGAAGCCGATCATGTACTGCCCGACGCGGACGCCGAACAGCTTCGCCGGAACGAGGTGCCCGACCTCATGCAGGCCGATCGACAGCCCGAGACCGATCAGCATGAACACGATGCCGACGAGGTAGAGGAGGATTTCCACTCCCCAAAGCTACTGCCCGAGGCTTAGGAATCCGCCGCATATGCTGGAGGCGTGACCTCCCGGCAGCTGCGACTCATGCGCGGTGCCGGAGCATCCGCCGCCTCGACGATCATCGCGGCCGTCTCGCACACGCTCGGCGGCGGCGCGGCGCCCCATCCTCTGCTGGTGCTCGCGCTCCTCGTCTTCCTGACCCCGCTCGCGGCGCTGCTGGTCGGCCCGCGCGCGAGCCTTCGCCGGCTGAGCAGTGCGGTGCTCGTCGCGCAGAGCATCTTCCACGTCCTCTTCGTCGTCTTGAACGCGACCGCCGCGCCGTCGGACCTCGGCACGGGACATCACCACGCGCTCGTGCTCCCGGCGATCGCCGCCGCCGCGCCCGACGTCGCCCCGGATGCGGGGATGCTCGCGGCGCACTTGGTCGCCGCCGTCCTCACCGTGGCATGGCTGCGACGCGGCGAGAGTCTGATCCGTGCGGTCTTCCACTGGTCAGGGCGGTCCTGCACCGCCGCGCACCCCGCCTGCATGCGCGCTGGCCGGTCCCGGCATCCGTCGCCCGCACGGCCCGTGTCTTCGTCTCCGCGATTCTCGCGGGTGATCTCGCCCTTCGCGGCCCTCCGGCCTTCTCCCGCGTCTGACCCACCACCCGGCAGGCCGGGCGCACACGTGCCATCCATTCATCGCGAGCGACGCCGTCGGCGCGCCCGCACGCAGCGCGCGCACCGGCGCGGCGCTGCACCTGCACAGGAGAAACCATGTCGAAATCCATCACCCGCCGCGGCGCGCTCGCAGCCGCACTCGCAGCCGGCCTCGTCCTCACCGCACCCGCTGCCGCACAGGCCCACGTCGGGGTCAGCCCGGACAGCGTCACCCCCGAGGGCTCCGCAGTCCTGACGTTCTCGTTCACGCACGGATGCGAGAACTCCCCCACGACGGCGATGCGGATCACGATGCCGGACGGACTCACCTCCGTGTCCCCGACGGTCGACGCGATGTGGGACGTCGCCGTCGAGCGCGCCGACAACGGCCTCGTCTCCGCCGTCACGTACACCGCCACGACACCCGTCGCGCATGATCTGCGCGGCGCCGTGACCATGGCGGTGAGCGTCGGAGAGGACGCGCCGGAGTCCCTCGTGTTCCCCGTCGAGCAGCAGTGCGAGACGGGTGCGAACGCGTGGACGGAGGTCGCGGAGGACGGTCAGGATCCGCACGACCTCGACTCCCCCGCTCCCGTCGTGACGGTCGCCGCCGATGCGGAGGCGGATGCCGGTCACGGCGACCACGGCGCGGCGGGATCCGACGCGGCAGAGTCCGACGCGGCAGAAACGACCGGCGCCGCGGAGAGCGAGGATGTCGCACCCGTGGCAGGCATCATCCTCGGATCCGCGGGACTGCTCGCCGGCGTCGCCGCGCTCGTGGTCGCGATCCGCACCTCCCGCCGGAACGCGGGGTGACCCAAGCGGTCTGACATGAACGAGGGCGCGCCGGGCACCGGCCCGGCGCGCTCCCCGGAGCGCGCGTGAGATCATGTGAAGGCTATGTCTACTCAGCCCAGCCTCCCTCCCGTGCTCCGCCCGGAAGCCCCGCCACAGCGGGCCCTGGCGGACCTCGCCGCTCGATTCGGAACCGCCACCCGCGGTGAGATCGACGGCGTCTCTCTGACCGGCATCACCCTCGCGACCGCGGACCTGCGCACCGGCGAGGTGTTCGTCGCGATCCGCGGCGTCAACCAGCACGGTGCGGTCTTCGCGGCCACGGCCGCCGAGAAGGGCGCGGTCGCGATCGTCACCGACGCCGATGGCGCCGAGATCGCCGCGGATGCCGGGCTTCCGATCGTCGTCGTCGACGACCCGCGCGGCATCCTCGGAGCCCTGAGCGCCTGGGTGTACGGCACGGGAGCCGACGACCGGCTGCCGCTGCTGTTCGGCACCACGGGCACGAACGGCAAGACCAGCGTCACCCACCTGCTCGAGGGCATCCTCGGCCAGCTGGGCGTCGTGACGGGTCTGTCCTCCACCGCGGAGCGCCACATCGCCGGCGAGGTCATCATCTCCAGGCTCACCACGCCGGAGGCCTCCGAGACCCACGCCCTGCTCGCTCTCATGCGCGAGCGGAACGTCGAGGCCGTCGCGGTCGAGGTCAGCGCGCAGGCGCTCTCGCGCAGGCGCGTCGACGGGATCGTGTTCGACGTCGCCGGTTTCACGAATCTCTCGCACGACCACCTCGACGACTACGCCGACATGACGGAATACTTCGAGGCGAAACTGCCGTTGTTCCGCCCCGACCGGTCGCGTCGCGCCGTGATCTCGCTGGACTCCGCCTTCGGAGCCGACGTCGTCGCCGCATGCGAGGTTCCCGTCGTCACGGTCGGCACGCCGGCGATCGCCGCCGACGCCGAGGCCGCTGCACGGGCCGACTGGGTCGTCACGATCGACGAGGAGCGCCAGCGCGGCACGCGCTTCACCATGACCGGACCCGAGGGCCGCACCCTGACCACGGTCGTCCCGGTGATCGGCCCGCACATGGCGGCCAACGCCGCACTCGCGATCGTCATGCTGCTCGAGGGCGGCTACGCCTGGGAGCGCATCGTCGAGGCTCTCGCCCGTGACGGACGCATCGAAGCGTATCTGCCGGGTCGCACCGAGCTCGTCTCGGGCGAGCGCGGCCCCGCGGTGTACGTCGACTTCGGGCACACGCCGGATGCGTTCGTCAAGACGCTCGCCGCAGTCCGCCGCGTGACGCCGGGCAAGGTCCTGATGCTCTTCGGCGCCGACGGCGACCGCGACGCCACCAAGCGCCGCGACATGGGGCGCACGGCCGTCGAGGGCAGCGACATCCTGGTCATCACCGACCACCACCCCCGGTTCGAGGATCCGACGTCGATCCGCGCCACGCTCCTCGAGGGCGCCCGTTCCGCGCAGTCGGATGCCGAGATCCACGAGTTCTCACCGCCGGAAGCGGCGATCACCGCTGCTGTCGGCATGGTCACGGACGGCGACGCGATCCTCTGGGCCGGCCCCGGCCACCAGGACTACCGCGACATCCGCGGCGTCCGCACGCCCTATTCGGCGCGCGAACTGGCGCGCCGCGCTGTGCGGGATGCCGGATGGCCCGTGCCGGAGCCGCACTGGCCCGTGCCGTACGAGGACTGAGCGGCTCGGCCTGGAGCTACTGCGCGACTCGGCCTGGTGCTACTGCGCGGCGATGAGGCGATCGGCCGTCGCGCGGGCCCACGCCTCGGCATCCGCCAGCGACTCGACCGTCAGCGCGTCGGGCGCCTCGTGCGCATCGACGACGCGCGCGATCGTGTCGACGATGCCGAGGAACGACAGCCGCCCCTCGTGGAAGGCGTCCACGGCCTGCTCGTTCGCGGCGTTGAACACCGCGGGGAACGTCCCTCCGGCGCGCCCGACGCTCTTCGCGAGCGCGACCGAGGGAAAGGCCTCGTCGTCGAGCGGCTCGAAATCCCAGCTGGTCGCCTGCGTCCAGTCGAGCGGCTTTCCGACTCCCCCGATGCGGTGCGGCCAGTCCAGCGCGAGCGAGATCGGCAGGCGCATGTCGGGCGGTGAGGCCTGGGCGATGGTCGACCCGTCGATGAACTCGACCATGGAGTGCACGATCGACTGCGGATGCACGATGACCTGGATGTCGTCGTAATCGACGTCGAACAGCAGGTGCGCCTCGATCACCTCGAGCCCCTTGTTCACGAGCGTCGCGGAGTTGGTGGTCACCACCCGCCCCATGTCCCACGTCGGGTGCGCGAGCGCCTCGGCGGGAGTGACGCCGGTGAGCTGGTCGCGCGTGCGCCCACGGAACGGCCCGCCGGATGCCGTCACGACGAGGCGGCGGATCTCATCGTGCGTCCCCGATCGGAGTGCCTGCGCGAGAGCGGAGTGCTCGGAGTCGACGGGGACGATCTGCCCTTCGGCGGCCGCCGACGTGACCAGCTCGCCGCCGACGATGAGGGACTCCTTGTTGGCGAGGGCGAGCGTGCGGCCCTCCTTCAGCGCCGCGAGCGTGGAGCCCAGGCCGATGGACCCGGTGATGGCGTTGAGCACCACGTCGGCCTCGACGTCGCGCACGAGCTGCTCGGATTCCGCAGCTCCCAGCGCCGTGTGCTCGACCTGGAACTGCTCGGCCTGTTGCGCGAGCATCTCGGCGTTGCTGCCCGCAGAGATGCCCACGAGCTCGAAACGGCGCGGATTGGCGCGGATCACATCCAGCGCCTGAGTGCCTATGGAGCCGGTTGAACCGAGGACGAGGATGCGACGCATGCCGCCAGCCTATGCCGTACGGCGCGGCTCACGAGGCGGCGGGGTGCATCGTGGCGAGGATGTCGATCACGAACACGAGCGTCTGACCGGTCAGGTCGTCGTCGTTGATCTCGCCCTCTCCGTAGGCCTCGGCCGGCGGGATCACGACGAGCACCTGCGAGCCGACCTTCTGACCCTCCAGGGCCTGAACGAACCCGGGGACGTAGCCGTTGCCCTCGCTGCTGATCGGTGCGCCGTTCTCCCAGGACGAGTCGAACACCTCACCCGAGTTCCAGCTGACGCCGTGGTACTGCAGGAGGGTGGTGTCGCCCTCGCCGACCTCGATGCCGTCGCCCTCCTTGAGCACCGAGATCTGCACCTCGGTCGGAGCATCCGCGTCGGGGATCTCGACGGACGGAGCACCGTCGTCGTCGAGCGTGACGGCGGGCATGCCCGCGGTGGGCTCCTGCGGCTCGCCCCACGCCGCAGTGGGGACCACATCGAGGACGTCGAGGACGTAGTACTGCGCCGCCGCGTCATCCGTCGTCGGGAAGACGATCGACAGTCGCGAGCCGACGGTCGCGCAACCGATCAGCTGTCCCATCGGGACGTCGGCGGTCAGCTCGACGGGAAGAAGCTCCCCCTCGGTGTATCCGGCGTCGCCGAGCCGTTCACCCGAGTCGCCGTCGAAGGCACTCAGCGCGTACTGCACGTAGTCGCCGTCGGCGATCTCTTCGCCGTCGCCCTCCGTGAGCACCGTCCGCTGCGCCTCGTCGACCTGCTGCTCGAGCTCGAACGACGCCGTCGACGCCGTCCCGAAGTCGCCGTCGACGGTGACGCTCTCCGCGGCGGGCCCGGACGCGATGGTCGCCGAGCAGAGGTCGCCAGACGTCGATTCGGCGTCATCGCCCGTCGAGCCCTCGACTCCCGTGCACCCGACGAGCAGGACGGCTGCGGCGGCCATGGTGGACAGGGCGATGAGCGGGCGAGTGCGCACAGTGATACCTCGGATCGAGAAAGGGAACCAGACCATCTTGCCCCACACGCCTTTGCTCCCGCTGTACGGGACGCACCGCGTCGGCATTCCCGTACCGGCATGCATCGCCGAGTAGCCTGATCTGATGACCTCTGCGCAGTCCGGCATTCCCGAGTCGACACCCGAGGCACCCGCCGCAGACGCGACGGACGACGCCGCAGCACCGCGCAGAGCAGGCTTCACCTACGCGCTCGGCCGCGCCGTGATCGGCCCGCTCGCACGCCTGATCTATCGCCCGCGCGTCGAGGGCCGCGAGAAGGTTCCCGCCGACGGCCCCGTCATCTTCGCCAGCAACCACCTCTCGTTCATCGACTCGGTCGCGATCCCTGTCGCGGCTCCCCGGCCGGTCCACTTCCTCGCCAAGTCGTCGTACTTCGAGGGGCACGGCATCGCGGGAGCGGCCAAGAAGAACTTCTTCCAAGCCATCGGCGCCATCCCGGTCCGGCGCGGGGCCGGGCAGGCCGCGCTGGACGCCCTGGACCAGCAGCGACAGCTGCTCGACGAGGGCCTCGCCGTCGCCCTGTACCCCGAGGGCACCCGGTCGACCGACGGGCGCCTGTACAAGGGACGCACCGGTGTCGCCTTCCTCGCCCTGCAGACCGGGGCACCGGTCGTCCCGGTCGGCCTCATCGGAACGGACAAGGTCATGCCCAAGGGCGCGAAGCTCCCGTCGATCAAGCAGCGGGTGACCGTGCGCTTCGGCGACCCGATCGACGTGTCGGTGCACGGCCCCGCCAGCAGCGGCAAGGCCCGGCGTCTGGCGACGGACGAGATCATGGCAGGCATCCACGCGCTCAGCGAGCAGGAGCTCGCCGGCGTGTACAACGAGCCGCCGGCGAACACCCCGATCGAGAAGATCAAGCAGGCGCTCCCCCACGAGCGCCGCTGACGCGCTGCCGGGTCGACCCCTCAGAGCGAGGTGACGGTCGCCTCGTGGCGCACGGGAAAGTTCACCGAGTTCGCGATGAAGCACATGCGATGCGCCTCGGCATGCGCGTGCTCGGCGCGCTCGATCATCGACGGCTCCGCCACGACGACCTCGGGTCGCAGCAGCACGTCCGTGAACGCCCCGCCGCTGCGGCCGTCCTCCGTCATGACGCCGGTGGCGGCGTCCCGATACGACACGACGACGACGCCGACGGTGACGCAGGCGTGCAGGTACGACAGCAGGTGGCACTCCGACAGGGCCGCCAGCAGCAGGTCCTCCGGGTTCCAGCGGGCGCGGTCGCCGCGGAACGGCTTGTCTGCGGATGCCAGGACGTCGGGCTTGCCCTCGACCGAGAGCGTCACGTCCCGCGAGTACTCGCGGTACCCGCTGGTGCCGGTCCCGAGATTGCCCTCCCATGTCGCCGTGAGCGCGTAACGGTGTTCGCCGAGAGTCATGGCGCCAGTCTCGCATGCCGCACGCGGCGGCGCGCGGACAGGGCGGATAGGCTGGTGGCGTGCTGGAGACTCTCACCGTTGCGGATGCCGTTGAACTCGCCGTCGTCGAACGCAGCGGGTTCGTCGAATCCCGGCATGCCGGAGCCGCGATCGTGCTGTCGCCCGACGGCGAGGTCCTCCGACGGATCGGGAACCCCGACGCGCTGTTCCTCCCCCGCTCGAGCCTGAAGCCTATGCAGGCGGTGGCCTGCGTCACGGCCGGCGCCGAACTCGAGGGAGAGCAGTTGGCGCTCGCCACGGCGAGCCACAACGGCACCGACCGGCACGCAGACGCGATCCGCGAGATCCTCGCGGCCGGCGGCTTGACCGAGGACGATCTCGCGTGCCCGCCGTCCTGGCCCGGCGACACCGCGACGCGCGACGAGATCGTCCGCGAGCACGGAGCGCCCAGCCGGATCCGCATGAACTGCTCGGGCAAGCACGCCGCGATGCTGCGCGCCTGCGTTGCGACCGGTTGGCCGACCGACGGGTACCTCGATCCCACCCATCCGCTGCAGACGCACATCCGCGAGGTGGTCGAGCGTCTCACCGGAGAGCGGATCGCGCACACCGCGATCGACGGATGCGGGGCGCCCGTGCACGCCATCACGCTGACTGGCCTCGCCCGAGGCATCCACCGCATCGGCACCGCATCCGAGCGCTCCCCGTTCGCGCTGCACCGCGTCGCCGGCTCGCTCGTGCGAGCGGTCAAGGAGCATCCGTGGACGATCGAGGGTCCTGGTCGCCCTGACACGATCGCGATCGAGCGCCTCGGAGTGTTCGCCAAGGGCGGCGCCGAGGGTGTCATGGTCATGGTCGCCCCGGGCGGCGCGACCGTCGCGGTCAAGATGCTCGACGGCGCGGCCCGCGCGTCGACCGTGGTCGCGGCGACGCTGCTCGTGCGCGCCGGCGCCCTCGAGCCCGCGGATGTCGCAGGGCTCGTTCACGCACTTCCCCTCGCCGTCCTCGGCGGTGGGAGCGACGTCGGGATGATCCGTCCCGGCGCCGGAATCTGATGCCCTGACCCTGGGCCGTACGATCCCCTCGACGAGGAGGGGTGGAGAGGAGATCGCGATGAGGATCAGCGTCCCCACCGAGATCAAGAACAACGAGTACCGCGTCGCGCTGACCCCATCGGGAGTGCACGACCTGGTCAGCGCCGGCCACGAGGTCTTCGTGCAGTCAGGAGCCGGGATCGGCTCCTCCATGCCCGATGCGGAGTACGCCGAGGCCGGCGCCACGCTGCTGGACGACGCCGCCGAGGTCTGGGACCGCGCCGAGCTGCTGCTCAAGGTCAAGGAGCCGATCGAGAGCGAGTACGCGTACTTCCGCGACGATCTGACGCTCTTCACCTACCTCCACCTCGCAGCCGACCGGCCCCTGACCGATCGCCTCATCGCCAGCGGCATCACCGCGATCGCCTACGAGACGGTTCAGCTGCCGAACGGCACGCTGCCTCTGCTCGCGCCGATGAGCGAGGTCGCCGGACGCCTGGCTCCCCTGGTCGGCGCGAACACGCTGATGCGCTCGAACGGCGGGCTCGGTCTGCTGATGTCGGGCGTTCCTGGTACCAGGCCTGCGACCGTCACAGTGATCGGCGGCGGCGTCGCGGGTGCGAACGCTGCCGTCATCGCCAGCGGGATGGGTGCGGACGTGACGGTCTTCGACACGAACATCCCCCGTCTGCGGATGCTCGACGATCACTTCGGCGGACGGGTGAAGACCGCGGCGTCCAATCCGCTCGATCTGCGTCGCGCCGTTCTCGACTCCGACCTCGTCATCGGGTCCGTGCTGATCCCCGGTGCCCGCGCCCCGAAGCTCGTCACGAACGAGATGGTCTCGCAGATGCGTCCGGGCAGCGTGCTCGTCGACATCGCGGTCGACCAGGGCGGATGCTTCGAGGACACGCACCCGACGACGCATGCCGACCCGACCTTCGCGGTGCACGACACGGTGTTCTACTGCGTCGCGAACATGCCGGGTGCTGTGCCGAACACGTCGACCTCGGCGCTCACGAACGCGACGATGCCCTACGTGCGCAGAATCGCCGCGCAGGGATGGCGCAGCGCGCTCGGGGCGGATGCGGCGCTCGCCGCCGGTCTGAACGTGGCCGCCGGTGCCGTGGTGAACGAGGGCGTCGCCGTGGCGCACGGTCTGTCGTCGCATCCCCTGGACTCCGTGCTCTGACGCGGTGACGCTCACGCGAGTCTGCCGCCGCGAGTCGGGTCGAGGTCGGGGATCACGACGCGCTCCGGAACCCCGCCGTCCTGGATGCTCCACGCCCGTCCGCGGTGCGTGAGGGCGTAGGGCGGCAGTTCGCGGCATCCGGCCAGTGAGCGCAGCTCGGCCGAACACTCCGCGAGGACGAGCATCTCGCCGTCCGTGCGGATCCGCTGCCACAGCGACCACTGCCGCTGCCAGGTCTCCGCGTCGCCCACGAGGATCCGCGTTCCGGTCGGGTCCGGTGCGTGATCTCCGACCGGGACGATCTCCCGGTCCGGGTGGGCGGCGCGGAGAGCCTCGATCGCCCGGCGTACGCCGGTGACCACGACGCCGACCGGCCGCTTTGCGGGTCGCCACGTCGGCGGTTCCGACGCGTCCTGCGACGGTTTTGCGTCCGTCCACGCCACCTGGACCTCGATATCACCGATCCGCGCCCTTCCCGGCCGGCGATCGCGCAGATACCCGTCGTTCTCACCGCCCAGGGCAAGGTGCTCGAGCTTCGTACCCGTCCGCAGCACCATGCGCAGCGGAAGGGCCTCGAGGAGGCGCGACAGCTGCCCGGAGACGCGCCCGGCCGACACCACGAACGTCGAACCGCGCACCGCACCGGATCGGATGAGTACTTCGAGGCGTGCGGCGAGGGCCATGGCGTGGTCTGCGGGAAGAGCGGCGATCAGCTGATCGAGGTCGTCGCACAGGACGAGTCGCGGCACGAGCCTCCCCGAGGTCAGCTCGTCCACCGCGTCCCAGGCGCGTTCGAGGTCGGCGGGAATCCAGAAGGCGCCTTCCACCTGGGCCGAGAGCACGCGCAAGGCGGTCGTCCGGCCGGACCCGCTCCCGCCGACGACGGCGATGCCCCGATCCGCTCCGGGCTGCAGCGTCACCAGCTGCTGACGCTGCCGCTCGGGCTCGTCGCCGAGTCCGAGGATGACACTCCCCCGATCTGTCTGGTCCCGGTGCTGAGCGGCGAGCTCGTCAAGAGCCAGTCGATGCGGCAGCGGCGGCAGCCAAGGACTGGCCGGGGCGACGGACCCCGCCCACTGCGACGCCGCCGCACGCAGGTCCGCCACGCCGGTGAGCGCGACGCGCATGGCCGTCGCCGCAGCATCCTGCGGTCTGCGCACCAGAGCGAGCCCGCGAGATGCGGCTCCCCCGGGGAGCTCTGCCGCATCGTCCGAGCCGATGACGAGCCTGCTGTCGGCGGCATCCGTCACCCGCAGACTCACCCTCAGCGGGCAGTTCGCAGCCAACGCATCGCGGATCACTCCCGAAGCACGCTGCGTGCCGAGGATGAGATGCATGCCCAGGGCACGACCGCGTGCGGCGATGTCGGTGAAGACCACGGCGAGGTCGGGGTGCTCCTGCAGCAGGGCGGCGAACTCGTCGACGACGATCACGAGTCTGCCCATGCGCCCCTCGGACTCGGTGATGCTGCGCGCGCCGAGTCCGGCGAGCACCGTCTCGCGGCGCCGCAGCTCTGCGGTCAGGCTCTGCACGCCGCGCCGAGCGCCGTCCTCGTCGAGATCCGTCATGACAGCGGTGACATGCGGCAGATCGCGCAACGGGTCGAACGCGGTCCCTCCCTTGAAGTCGGCGAGGACGAACGCGACGTGCTCAGGCGCATGGCTCTGCGCGATCGCGGTGATCCACGTGACCAGCAGTTCGCTCTTCCCGGAGCCCGTCGTCCCCGTGACGATCGCATGCGGTCCATCCTCGACGAGATCCAGGCTCACCTCGCCGCCCTCGGACTGCCCGATCACCGCATCGAGACCTGGCCCGCTCGGACGATGGGCGAGATCGCCGAGCCCGACGAAATCCGGAAGCTGGGCGGCATCGCCCTCGCGGTCCGCACTGCCCCGCGCGATCGCCTCCGCCTGAGGCCGCGAGAGGCATTCGACGGCCATGTCCTCCGTCCCCTCGCCGGTGCGCAACCGCGCCCGCGACGGCTCCGCGCAGTCGACGACCGTCGTGATCCCCTCCGGGACGTCGCCGCCCGCGGGACGCAGACGGATCTGCGCGGCGGCATCCGGCGCCTGATCGTCGCCGATGACCACCGCGAGCCGCCACGCGCCTCTCCTCGGCGGACGCGCATGCGGGAACGCGGCGAGCCCCAGCGGCTCGAGACCGTCGCCGGAGATCGCGAGCTGAGACGGCGCATGCTGCAGGCACAGCTGCACGACCAGGGCACGCGCCGCGGCCGCCGTCGACGGCATCGGGCCGCGCAGGCACACGCCTCGGCCCATCGGGACGACGATCGGCGCGTCGGCGAGCACTGCGGCGCGCTCGCGGAACGCCCGTGCCCGCTCCCCGTCTCCGGTCACCCGCAGCGCGCTGCGCCGATCGCCGGATCCGATCACGATCGGCGTCGTCTCGTCGATCGGGGCCAGGTCGCGCAGCGGCGGTTCCAGAACAGCTGCGGCCGCATCCGGGCTCATCTGCCGCAGCGCCCTGCGCTCGCGCGCATGCCTGCGCTGCAGCTCCTGCTCGGCCCTCGCCCATCCCTCCCGCTCCGTCGCAGCGGCCGAGGCGCGGGCGCGGCGGCGCGTCCTGATTCCGTCGAGAAGCGAAGCGCAGATCATCAGCGGCCCGAGCGCCGCGAAGCACAGCGAGAGGATCGACCCCGTGACGAGCCACAGGACGATGCCCGCAGCGATCGGCACCACGGCGGCGAGGATCGGCACCGGCTGGCGACGGGGCTCCTCGGTTGCGGCCGGAAGCGTCAGGGGTTCGACATCCATCCCCCTATTGCAGGGGGTCCGGAGTCACCGGATGCCGTTGTCCACAGCGATCCGGACTATTCTGCGGGTTCGTCCGATGTGGAGGACGAGTCGATCGTGTCGATCTTCGACGTCGCCGTCTCGGCCTCGGGGTCGTGCCCGGTGCGCGCGATCTTCACGACGATGAGCGTGACGTTGTCGCGACCGCCGTTCTCGAGCGCGGCTGCGAGCATCGCATCGACTGCCGCCCCCGGGTCCTCGTTCTCGCGCAGGAAGTGCTGGATGCCGTAGTCGGTGAGCTCCTTGGTGAGCCCATCCGAGCACACGACGAACCGATCGCCGTCGAGGACCTCGATGCCGAGGTAGTCGGGCGGCGTCAGCTCGCTCGCACCGACGGCGCGGGTGATCACGTTGCTGTACGGGTGCCCCTCCGCCTCTTCGGGGCTGAGCCGGCCCGAGGAGATGAGCTCCTGCACCACCGAGTGATCCGTCGTGACCTGGACCAGGCGCTGGTCGCGGAGCAGGTAGACGCGGGAGTCCCCGATGTTGAGCGACACCCAGCGCGGATCGCCATCGGCGAGGTCGAAGAACACGCCGGTGAGCGTCGTCCCGGTGCCCTCGTCGGTCGTGTCGGGATGGGCTGCGATGTCGTCCACGGCGTTCTTGAGCGCGCCCTCGATCGCATCCGTCGTCACCGAGCCGGAATCGACCACGCTCTGCAGCCGGGAGATCGTGCTCTGACTCGCGATCTCGCCACCGGCGTGGCCGCCCATGCCGTCGGCGACGACGAACAACGGGAACTCGGCGAGGAACGCATCCTGGTTGTTGTCACGGCGCCGACCGGTGTCGGTCGCGCCCGCCCAGGTGAGGGTGATCTCGTCTTCATCTGCGACGGCGACGCTGTGCGTATGCGTGGTCGTCTCAGACAAGAGGATCCTCCGGGTTCATCGAGGCGTCGTTGGCCATATGTCTACGTTATCGGAGCCGCGGCTTCCGCATGACGAAGGACCCCCGATTTCTCGAGGGTCCTCGTCAACCGGTCAGGCCGGCGGCTGGTTCGGATCCGCGGGCGGAGCCGGAGGTGCCGCAGGCGGCGGCGTGGTCGGAGGCGTGGTGGGCGCCGCCGGAGGTGCACTGGGCGCTGCAGGCGGCGGCGTGGGTGCGCCGGGCGCCGCCGGCGGCGTGGCGGGAGCGGCAGGAGGCTGGTAGCCCGGCTGCTGGTAGCCCGGTGCGGGCGGCTGCTGTCCGGGAGCCTGCTGCGGGTAGCCGCCGGGCTGCTGGTACCCCTGCGGAGCACCGTATCCGGGTGCGGCGCCGGGTGCGGCTGCCGCGGACGGCTGGACGGGGACGCCCTCCCACACCGTGCGGTCGCCGAAGAAGCTGTTGCCGGCCCACGGAGCCGGCGCGATCTGGGTGTTCCAGCGCGACTTGTCGAACGCCATGATGCCGAGCCAGACGATCGACAGGAAGATGTACAGGACGACCCAGGCGCCCTCCTTCTGCAGCTTCTGCCCGACCCGGTAGGCGGCGAGGATCAGCACGATGCCGCCGGCGAAGCTGAGCAGTCCCGCGAAGATGTTGAGGACGGGGATCCAGGACAGCACGATCGCACCGCCGAAGGCGATGAGGACCAGCCACGGCGACAGATCGCCGAGCTTGCTGAAGACCATGGTGTTGTAGACCGGGACCCATGCGCGCCACTTGCCCTGCACGCCGGCCTTCTCGAAGATCTTCATGTAGAAGATCGAGCTGAGCACGTAGACCACTGCGATGATCAGGATCGAGAACACCAGCAGGCCGAAGGCTGCGGCGATGAGTGCGCCGTCGTAATCGTAAGAGTTCATGAGTCCCTCCGTCGTGAACGATGCGCTGCGCATCGCGTGAAACACACTAGCGTGACCGGCGCGCACAGCAACAGACACACGCTGCCCGTCTCAGGATGCGACGACGAGTTCCACGACTCCGTGCTCGGCCGCATCCCGCAACTCGATGCCGCGGCCGGATGCCCATGCGCGCAGACCGTCGAGTGAGCGCACGCGCGGGCGGTCCTCGGCAAGCGCGCGGACGAGCTCGCCCTTGGACTTCTTGTTGAAGTGGTTGAGCGCGCGCCCCTGGTCGGTGACGACGCGCACATACGCGGAGGGCACCGTAGCGGGCACGGGGCCGAGCGCGACGTACGCCTCGCTGCGCAGATCGAGCACGAACGACGGACCCTCATCCGCGATGGCAGCGGTCACGGCATCCGCCCAGTGCCGGCGCAGCGGCGGAACCCCGGGAAGGGAGGTCCCGGCGGCCAGCCGGTACGCGGGGATGCCATCGAGCGCACCGACGGGTCCGAAGGCCGCCGCGTGCACCCAGACGTGCGATCCCAGCCACCGCCTGGACGCTGCCCCGAGGCTCGCGGCGTCCAGGGCGTCGTAGAGCACCCCGGTGTAGCGATCGATCGCAGGCATGGTCGCGGCGTCGCGCAGCATCCGGTTGTGCTCGATGTCGCCGATCTGACGGTCGCTGAGCTTCAGCACGTGCTGCGCGTGGGCCGGGTCAGCGGACAGGGCCGTGAGAGCATCGACGATCGCCTCGCGCTGCGGTGCGAGCGCGGGGAGGGCGAGGCCCTCGATGCGCAGCGGGCGCGGGCGCCCGCCCGGGCGCTTGGTCTCAGAAGGAGGGAGAAGGATCTTCATGTCGTTCCGGACACGCTGAAACGCAAGGGCCCTTCGACAGGCTCAGGGACCTTGCGTTTCAGCGACTATGCGATTCGAGAATGCAGTATCTCAGGCGATGAGCGCCGCGTTGCCGGCGACGATCGTCAGCTGGTTGCCCTCCATGGAGAGGAATCCGTCCTGCGCATTGGCGAGGACCTTGCTGCCGTCGGCGCGGGTGATGCGCACCTCGCCCTCGGCGAGGATCGCGAGGATCGGCTCGTGGCCGGCCATGATGCCGATCTCGCCCTCGACGGTCTTGGCGACGACGAGCGTCGCCTCCCCCGTCCAGACCTCCGCGTCCGCGGAGACGAGGCTGACCTGCAATGCCATGATCAGCCGTTCTCCTTCTGGATCTGCGCCCACTTCTCCTCGACGTCGGAGATCGCACCGACGTTGAAGAAGGCCTGCTCGGCCACGTGGTCGAACTCGCCCTTGGCGATCGCGTCGAACGACTCGATCGTCTCCTTCAGCGGAACCGTCGAACCCTCGACACCGGTGAACTTCTTCGCCATGTAGGTGTTCTGCGAGAGGAACTGCTGGATACGACGTGCACGCGACACGACGATCTTGTCCTCTTCGGAGAGCTCGTCGACACCGAGGATCGCGATGATCTCCTGCAGCTCCTTGTTCTTCTGGAGGATCTGCTTGACCGTGGTGGCCACGCGGTAGTGGTCCTCGCCCAAGTAGCGGGGGTCCATGATTCGCGACGTCGAGGTCAGCGGGTCGATGGCCGGGTACAGACCCTTCGACGCGATCTCACGGCTGAGCTCGGTCGTCGCGTCGAGGTGCGCGAAGGTCGTGGCCGGAGCCGGGTCGGTGTAGTCGTCGGCGGGGACGTAGATCGCCTGCAGCGAGGTGATCGAGTGACCGCGGGTCGAGGTGATGCGCTCCTGGAGGAGGCCCATCTCGTCGGCGAGGTTCGGCTGGTAGCCCACGGCCGAGGGCATGCGGCCCAGCAGCGTGGAGACCTCGGAACCGGCCTGCGTGAAGCGGAAGATGTTGTCGATGAACAGCAGCACGTCCTGCTTCTGCACGTCGCGGAAGTACTCCGCCATCGTCAGAGCCGACAGGGCGACGCGCAGACGCGTCCCCGGGGGCTCGTCCATCTGGCCGAAGACGAGGGCGGTCTTGTCGAAGACGCCCGCCTCCTCCATCTCGCCGATGAGGTCGTTGCCCTCACGGGTGCGCTCGCCGACACCGGCGAACACGGAGACACCGCCGTGGTCCTGTGCCACGCGCTGGATCATCTCCTGGATGAGGACGGTCTTGCCGACGCCGGCGCCGCCGAACAGACCGATCTTTCCACCCTGGACGTACGGGGTGAGGAGGTCGATCGACTTGATGCCGGTCTCGAACATCGTGGTCTTCGACTCGAGCTGGTCGAAGTTGGGTGCTGCGCGGTGGATCGGCCAGCGCTCGGTGATCTCGATCTGCTCGCCGGGCTCGGCGTTGAGGACCTCGCCGATCACGTTGAAGACCTTGCCCTTGGTGACGTCGCCGACGGGGACGGAGATCGCCTCACCGGTGTCGCGCACCTCCTGGCCGCGGACGATGCCGTCGGTGGGCTTGAGGGCGATGGCGCGGATGAGATCGTCGCCGAGGTGCTGCGCGACCTCGAGCGTGATCTCGGTGGACTCCTCGCCGATCGTGATCGTCGTCTTCAGGGCGTTGTAGATGTCGGGGATCGAGTCGTGCGGGAACTCGATGTCGACGACCGGGCCCGTGACGCGTGCGACGCGCCCGACGACCGCGGTCCCAGCCTCAGCTGTGGCGGTGGGGGTCATATCTTCGTCTCTTTCTTGAGGGTCTATTTGCTCGACGCGAGGGCGTCGGCGCCGCCGACGATCTCTGCGATCTGCTGCGTGATCTCCGCCTGACGCGCATTGTTGCGCAGACGGGTGTAGTCGGTGATGAGCTTGTCGGCGTTGTCGCTGGCGGACTTCATCGCCTTCTGCGTCGCGGCCTGCTTGGCGGCCGACGACTGCAGCAGGGCGTTGAAGACCCGGCTCTGGATGTAGACCGGCAGGATCGCATCGAGGACGGTCTCGGCATCCGGCTCGAACTCGTAGAGCGGGTAGACCGCTCCGGTGTGCTCGGCGGATGCCTCGTTCTCGACGATCTCGAGCGGAAGCAGGCGCACCGTCTCGGGCGACTGCGTCATCATGCTGACGAACCGGTTGTAGACGAGGTGGAGCTCGTCGACGCCGCCGTCCGCACCGCCGCGGCCAAACGCCTCGAGCAGCGTGGCCGAGATCTCCTCCGCGGTCTTGAAGTGCGGGGTGTCGGTGTCGCCGGTCCACTCGGCCGCCGCCTGGATGCCGCGGAACTGGAAGTACCCGACGGCCTTGCGGCCGACCAGGTAGTACACCGGCTCCGAGCCCTGCGACCGGATGAGCTCGCCGAGTTCCATCGCCTCACGGAGGATCTGTGAGTTGAAGGCTCCGGCGAGACCGCGGTCCGACGAGAAGATCACGACCGCGGAGCGGCGGATCGTCTCGGGCTCACGGGTGAGCGGGTGATCGACGTTCGAGTACGTCGCGACGGCGGACACGGCCTGCGTCACGGCCCGCGCGAAGGGCGAGGACGCGCGCACGCGCGCCATCGCCTTCTGGATGCGCGAAGCCGCGATGAGTTCCATCGCCTTCGTGATCTTCTTGGTCGTCTGAGCAGAAGAGATCTTCTGCTTGTAGACCCTGAGTTGAGCGCCCATGGTTTCAGTACCTCACGCGATTACGCGCGACGACCCTTGACGATCTTCTCCTGGTTCACGTCGTCGACGTCCTGAGCGGCGTGCTCCTCGCTGCCGGGGGCACCGATGGACTGGCCCTTGCCGCCCTGGAACTCGAGGATGAAGGCGTCGACCTGCTTCTCCAGTTCGGCGACGGTGTCGTCGTCGAGGACGTTGGTCTCGCGCAGCGTGTCGAGCACCGTGGTGTTGCGACGCAGGTGGTCGAGCAGCTCGCGCTCGAAGCGCAGGACGTCTGCGACCTCGATCGTGTCGAGCTTGCCGTTGGTGCCGGCCCAGATCGAGACGACCTGGTCCTCGACCGGGTACGGCGAGTACTGCGGCTGCTTGAGCAGTTCGGTCAGGCGAGCACCGCGGTCGAGCTGACGACGCGATGCCGCGTCGAGGTCGCTCGCGAACATCGCGAAGGCCTCGAGCGAGCGGTACTGCGCGAGCTCGAGCTTCAACGTTCCGGAGACCTTCTTGATGCTCTTGACCTGAGCGTCACCGCCGACTCGCGACACCGAGATTCCCACGTCGACAGCGGGACGCTGGTTGGCGTTGAAGAGGTCGGACTGCAGGAAGATCTGGCCGTCGGTGATCGAGATCACGTTGGTCGGAATGTACGCCGAGACGTCGTTCGCCTTGGTCTCGATGATGGGAAGACCCGTCATGGAGCCGGCGCCGAGCTCGTCGGACAGCTTCGCGCAGCGCTCGAGCAGACGCGAGTGCAGGTAGAAGACGTCGCCCGGGTAGGCCTCGCGCCCCGGCGGGCGGCGCAGGAGGAGGGAGACGGCGCGGTACGCCTCGGCCTGCTTCGACAGGTCGTCGAAGATGATCAGGACGTGCTTGCCGCCGTACATCCAGTGCTGGCCGATCGCGGAGCCCGTGTAGGGGGCGATGTACTTGAAGCCGGCCGGGTCGGATGCGGGGGCCGCGACGATGGTCGTGTACTCCATCGCGCCGGCCTCTTCGAGCGCGCCCTTCACGGAGGCGATCGTCGAGCCCTTCTGACCGATGGCGACGTAGATGCAGCGGACCTGCTTGCTGACGTCGCCCGACTCCCAGTTGGCCTTCTGGTTGATGATCGTGTCGATCGCGATGGCCGTCTTGCCGGTCTGGCGGTCGCCGATGATGAGCTGGCGCTGGCCGCGGCCGACGGGGATCATGGCGTCGATGGCCTTGATACCGGTCTGCATCGGCTCGTGCACGCTCTTGCGCTGCATGACGCCGGGCGCCTGTAGCTCGAGCTCGCGGCGGCCCTCCGACGCGATCTCGCCGAGACCGTCGATCGGGTTGCCGAGCGGGTCGACGACGCGGCCGAGGTAGCCGTCGCCGACGGCGACCGAGAGGACCTCGCCCGTGCGGCGGACTTCCTGACCGGCTTCGATACCGGAGAAGTCGCCGAGGACGACGGTGCCGATCTCGTGCTCGTCGAGGTTTAGTGCGAGGCCCTGCGTTCCATTGGCGAACGTGAGGAGCTCGTTCGCCATGACACCGGGCAGGCCCTCGATGTGGGCGATGCCGTCCGCAGCGTCCACGACGGTGCCGACCTCGGTCGCTGCCGCGCCCGAGGGCTCGTACGCAGCGGCGAAGTCCTTCAGCGCGTCACGGATGACGTCGGGGCTGATCGAAAGTTCTGCCATTGTCTTCCCTTTGTATCTGGGTGCGCGGTTCCCCGCGCGAAGTCGTATTAGCCCGCGAGCTTCTGTCGAAGATCGGCGAGCCGCGCGGAGATGCTGCCGTCGATGACGTCGTCGGCGACCTGCACACGCAGTCCGCCCACGACAGTGGGATCGATCACTTCGTTGATCGAGACCTGACCGTCATAGCGTGCAGCCAGTGCGTCACCGAGTCGGGTGCGCTGCGCTGCCGACAGCGGGGCTGCCGTGTGCACGGTGGCGACGATGCGGCCGCCCTGCGCCGACACGATCTTCATCGCACGGTTCAGGATCTGGCGCACGCGCCGGCCGCGGGGCTGCCGCACCAGCGACGAGACGATGAGCACGGTGGCTGCGCTCGCCTTGCCGCCCAGCAGCTTCTCGACGAGAGCGCCCTTCGCCTCGTCGTCTCCGAGGCGTCCGCCCAGCGCGAGCTCGAGCTCGGCGTTGCCGGCGATGACACGGAGGAACGAGAACAGCTCGCCCTCGATGTCGTCGTTCGGCGCGGCGATCGCTGCGGCCCGGATGGCGAGCTCCTCGATGCCGTCGACGAGACCGTCTGCGTCGGACCAGCGCTGTCCCGCGGCGGTCGAGAGCAGTTGCCGCGTGGTGTCGGACATGCCGGCGAACACCGACGCGACGAGCTTCTCGCGCAGACCTTCCGGGGCAGCGGGGTCGGCAAGCGCGCCGCTCAGCTGACCGGATTCGCCCACGAGGCGCGCCGCGGTGAACAGCTCACCGGCCGTGTCGAGGGTGACGCCCTTCGCCTGAGCGAGAGCCGCCGTCGAAGCCGCGAGTGCCTGAGTGGTCGCGCTGCCCATTACTTGGCCGCCTTCTCGGACGCTTCGAGGTCGGCGAGGAAGCGATCGACGACCGCGGTGGCACGAGCGTCGTCGGAGAGGGTCTCCCCCACGACGCCGCCGGCGAGGTCGATCGCCAGCGTGCCGACCTCGGACCGCAGGGCCACGAGCGTCGACTGACGCTCGGCCTCGATCTGAGTCTGCGCCGCCGCGGTGACGCGTGCGGCCTCGACGGTGGCGGTCTCCTTGGCCTCGGCGATGATCTTCTTGCCGTCCTCACGGGCCGACTCGCGGATCTGACCTGCCTCGGTGCGCGCCTCGGCGAGCTGGCGGGTGTACTCCTCGAGCGCGGCCTCGGCCTGCTTCTGCGCCTCATCGGCCTTGGCGATGTTGCCCTCGATGGCGGCGGAGCGCTCATCGAGCATCTTCGCCACGTTCGGGAGTGCTACCTTCCACGCCACGAGCAGGATGATGACGAAGCAGACCGCGGACCAGACGATGTCGTACATCGCCGGCAGAAGCGGGTTGTGCTCCGCCTCCTCGGCTGCGAGCGTGACAAGAGCGTTCAGCATCCTGTCTCCTTACGTGTGGTGGGAGGGATCAGTAGCCGAAGAGGAACGCGACGCCGATGCCGACGAAGGCGAGAGCCTCGGTGAAGGCGATACCGATCCACATGGTGCCCTGGAGCTTGCCGGACAGCTCAGGCTGGCGAGCGATGCCCTCGATCGTCTTGCCGACGACGATACCCACACCGATGGCCGGGCCGATTGCTGCCAGGCCGTAGCCGACGTTCGCGATCGAGCCGGTGATGTCGACGTTGATCTGGGCGAGAACAGAGATGGGATCCACTGGATCTTCCTTTCATTGTTGGGGAGCCGGGGCTCCCCGCTAGCTGTGTTTAGTGTTCGTCCGCGACTGCGAGCTGGATGTAGACCGCGGTGAGGATGGTGAAGACGTACGCCTGGAGGAAGGCCACCAGGATCTCGAAGGCCGTGAAGGCGAAGCCGAAGGCGAGCGTGCCCGCGCCCAGCACCGTCCAGAAGCCGCCCATCGAGAAGATGAAGAACTGGGTCGCTGCGAAGAACAGCACCAGCATGAGGTGGCCGACCATCATGTTCATCAGCAGTCGAAGGGTCAGCGTGACCGGACGCACGATGAACGTCGAGATGAACTCGAGCGGAGCGACGATGATGTACAGCGCCGGCGGGACTCCGGGCGGGAAGAGCGAGTTGCGGATGAAGCCCCACGGGCTCTTGCGCACACCGGCGTAGATGAAGGTGACGTAGGAGATCACCGCGAGCAGCAGCGGAACTGCGATGATGCTGGTTCCTGCGATGTTCAGGAACGGGATGACACCCGTGATGTTGAAGAACAGCACCATGAAGAAGATGGTGGTCAGCAGCGGCAGGAACCGGTCGCCGTCCTTCTTGCCGATCATGTCGTGCGCGATGTTCACGCGGACGAGGTCGAAGCCCATCTCGAGCAGCGCCTGTCCCCGACCGGGGATGAGCTTCAGCTTGCGCGTGCCGAGCCACAGGATGAGGACGACGACGATGGTCGCCAGGAACTGCACCAGGTGGATGCGGTGGACCGCGAGCGGACCGATCTGGAACAGGATCTCCGGGAAGAACTCCGCGATGGACGGTGGATGGAATTCATCCGATGCGAATCGGACGAGGAGGCTCCCGGCGTGAGTCAACATTGCTCCAGCTTCTGGGCACCGATCAGGATCGGCGCGAAGATTTGGTGAGGGATTCGAGCTGAGTCGGGATTTCTCGCACGACGCAGGAAGTCGCTCAGCGAACCCGGATTCAGACTATCAAGATTTTTTCAGGCTCACGAATCCTCGCGGGCCTCGGGGTCACGCGTCGGCAGCTCGATGTCCGATACGTGCGGCACCCGCAGTCGGCTGAACGCGACGGCGTCGATGACGAGGCTCACGATGATGCCGGCGACGAGCGATCCGAAGATGACGCCGGGAACGACCCAGCTCTGTCCGCGCAGGATGACGATGGCAACGATGAAGATGACGAGCTTGAGCAGCCAGCCGCCCATCACGATGCCGAAGAACACCGTCGCGAACATCTCGCGGCCGTAGAAGCGGTTCGCGATGAGGACGCTGATCGGGGTGAGCGCGAGGAAGACAACCGCGAGGCCCACCCCTGCGAGCCCGCTCCAGAGTCCGTCCGTGCCGGCGACGAGGAATCCGATGCCTCCACCCAGCACGATGAGCACGACGGCGGCGATCCCCGTCCAGAGCAGGACGGTCCGCAGGACCGGGTTGATGGCCGGGGCGGTGGGCTGTGCGGGGGTGTCGCTCATCGGGTCTCCAAGGATGCGGCGGGCGGCGCGGTTTCGTCAGGGGCGGGCGCATGCGCGGCGGGCGCACGGTGGCTGGGAAGCAGGGTCACGACCAGGCAGGCGGCGGCGCCGACCACGCCGAATGCGACACCGGGGAGATACTGCCCCGGCCAGTCCTCGCGGGAGCCGACGTACATGAGCAGCACGGCCAGCGAGATCACGGCCGTCCAGGCGTAGAAGATGATCACGGCATCGCGATCGCGGTGGCCGAGGTCGAGCATCCGGTGATGCAGATGCTTGCGGTCGGGTGCGAACGGCGATCTCCCCGCGCGCATGCGCCGGAACACGGCCAGACCGAAGTCCAGCAGCGGCAGCATGACGACCACGACCGGGAGCAGGATCGGGATGAAGGCGCCGAGCAGCTGCGAGCGGCCGAACTCCTCCGGATCCATCGCGGCGGAGGACATCTGGCCGGTCAGCGCGATCGCCGACGTCGCCATGAGCAGCCCCATCACGAGTGCGCCCGAGTCGCCCATGAACAGCTTCGCCGGGCTCCAGTTCAAGGGCAGGAAGCCGATGCATGCGCCGATGAGGACCGCGGCGATGAACGAGGCGAGGTTGAAGTAGCTCGACGCGCCGGAGTCGCGCGTGAGGATGAACGAGTAGGCGAAGAAGACGCCGTTCGCGATGAGGCAGACGCCGGCGACCAGCCCGTCGAGGCCGTCGATGAAGTTCACGGCGTTCATGACGACGACGATCGCGACCATCGTCACCGCGATGCTCAGCCAGCTCGAGACGATGACCATCTCCCCGAGTGGCAGCGAGAGGATCTGCAGGCCGCCGACGACCGTGATGATCCCGGCCGCGAGGAACTGCGCGCCGAGCTTGATCATCCAGTCCAGATCCCACAGATCGTCGATGACCCCGATCACCGCGATGAGGAGCGCCGCACCGAGGATCGCCCACATCGTCTGCGGCGGCACCCACATGATGGCGAAGAACGGATTCGCCGCGGAGACGCCGACGGCCGCGGCGATGCCGATGAACATCGCCACTCCCCCGAGTCGCGGGGTCGGCGTGGTGTGGACGTCGCGTTCGCGGATCCCCGGGTAGAGCTTGAAGCGCAGGCTGAGCTGCCAGACCGCCCACGTCGCGATGAACGTGATCGTCGCGGTGAGGATGATCGTGAAGACGTACTGCTTCACGCCGTGCCGTCCGCCGCGTCCGCAGGCCGCAGCCGCGGCTCGAGCAGGTCGCCGAGGATGCTCTCGAGCCGGCGCCGGGTGACGGCGCCTTCGCGCAGGATGCGCACCCGGGGCTCGTCCGCGTCGTCTGCACGACGGTGCACGAGGGTCGTGGCGTCGATGATCGTGGACGGGATGCCCGTCTCGCTGGTGCCGCCGTCGAGGTAGACCGAGACGCTGTCGCCGAGCATGGCTCGGGCCTGCTCGGCCGACACCGCGGCGCTCTTGCCCGTGAGGTTGGCGCTCGAGACCGCGAGCGGCCCCGTCTCGGCGAGCAGCTCCAGGGCGACGCGCTGATCCGGCATGCGAACGGCCACGGTGCCCAGGGTGTCACCGAGGTCCCATGACAGAGACGGCTGCGCCGGCAGCACGATGGTGAGCCCTCCCGGCCAGAGCTCGTCGACGAGGCGCTGGACGGGCTCGGGGACCTCTTCGACGAGGGCCGCCAGCGCGGACTGCCCCGACACCAGAACGGGCGGCGGCTGGTCGCGTCCGCGGCCCTTCGCATCGAGGAGGCGCTGCACCGCGGCCGGCGTGAACGCATCGGCCGCGATTCCGTAGACGGTGTCTGTGGGCATCACGATGAGCTCGCCGCGCGCGATCGCCTGGCGCGCGTGACGCATTCCGGCGAGCAGCTGAGCCTCGTCGCCGCAGTCGAAGAGTGAGGACATGACCCCCACAGTCTACGGGTTCGGTCTGCCCGTCCCGCGTGCCGGCTTCAGGGCCGGAGCGCCGTGGTCGCCCTGTCTCGCTGCGTCAGGTCGCGGTGCGTGGTCGGGGCTCGCCAGCCGTCGCGTTCGAGCAGCTCGCGGATCTGCGCCCCCTGGAGCTCGCCGTGCTCGATCACCAGCAGCCCGCCCTGCCGCAGCAGCCGCAGCGCACGCGTGCTCAGCACGCGGACGACGTCGAGTCCGTCCGCGCCGCCGTAGAGGGCGAGCGCCGGATCGTGCAGCCGCACCTCGGGGTCGCGCGGGATCGCATCGTCCGGAACATACGGCGGATTCGAGATGACGACGGATGCCGCGCCGTCGAGTTCGACGAGGGTGTCGGCGAGGTCTCCCAGCACAAGGGTGAGGTTGTCGGCAGCTGCGGTGTTGCGGGCCGCCCACGCGTGCGCGTCCGGGGACAGCTCGACGGCGAAGACCCGCGCGTGCGGCACCTCGCTCGCCATCGCGAGGGCGATCGCACCGCTTCCCGTGCAGAGGTCGACGGCGACGGGTGAGGCCGAGGCGTCCGCCGCCAGGGCGTCGATCGCGAGCTGCGCGACGATCTCGGTCTCGGGGCGCGGGACGAAGACACCCGGCCCGACCGCGAGCTCGAGATGGCGGAACGGAGCGACGCCGGTCAGATGCTGCAGCGGTTCCCTTGCTGCTCGGCGGTCGACGAGAGCGTCGAGCGCCGAAGCATCCGCATCGTCCAGCTCGTCGCCGCGGACGATCGCCGCCTGGACCTCGCCGCGGCTGAGCCCGCGCACGTGGCCGGCGAGGAGCTCCGCGTCGACGAGCGGGTCGGGGACGCCGGCCGCGGACAGACGCTCGGCGGCGGCTCGGACGGCGGCGGCGAGAGTGGTCTGCGGCATCCTTTCAGCGTACGTCGTCGCGCCGCCGCACTCGTCACATTGGCCCGTCCCTGTATCCGCTCGCATAGGCTGTGGGGGCACCCGTTCCGCGAACGAAAGGTCAGCCATGCCCGGCATCCACAACGACATCACGACCGCCTTCGGCAACACCCCTCTGGTGCGCCTGAACCGCGTGACCGAGGGCGTCGGCGCGACCGTTCTCGCCAAGCTCGAGTTCTACAACCCCGCATCCAGCGTCAAGGACCGCATCGGGATCGCGATGATCAACGCGGCCGAGGCCGCGGGAGCGCTCCAGCCCGGCGGCACGATCGTGGAGTCCACCAGCGGCAACACCGGCATCGCCCTGGCCATGGTCGGCGCGGCGCGCGGCTACAAGGTCATCCTCACGATGCCGGCATCCATGTCGAAGGAGCGGCGCGTGCTGCTGAAGGCATTCGGCGCGGAGATCGTCCTCACCGACCCGACGAAGGGCATGAGCGGGGCGATCGAGGAGACCAAGAAGATCGTCGCCGAGACGCCCGGAGCGGTCTGGATCAAGCAGTTCGAAAACGCTGCCAACCCGCAGATCCACCGCGAGACCACCGCCCAGGAGATCCTGCGCGACACCGACGGCGGCGTCGACATCCTCGTCGCGGGCGTCGGCACCGGCGGCACCGTGACCGGTACGGGTCAGGCGCTCAAGGCGGCCAAGCCCGAGGTGAAGGTCATCGCCGTGGAGCCGAAGGACTCCCCCGTCCTCACCGAGGGCCACCCCGGCCCGCACAAGATCCAGGGCATCGGTCCGAACTTCGTCCCCGGAGTCCTCGATCGCGAGGTCCTCGACGAGGTCATCGCGGTGGAGTTCGACGAGTCGCTCCGCCTGGCGCGCGAGCTCGCGGCGAAGGAGGGGCTGCTGGTCGGCATGTCGTCCGGCGCGGCGCTGTCCGCGGCGCTCCAGGTCGCCGCCCGACCGGAGAACGCGGGCAAGACGATCGTCGTGGTGATGCCCGACACCGGTGAGCGCTACATCTCGACAGCGCTGTTCGAGGATCTGCGCGAGAGCTGAGCCGCTCGATGAACGCCATCTCGCGGGTGCGCGAGGACATCGCCGCTGCGCGTCTGCGCGACCCCGCCGCGCGCACAGGCCTCGAAGTCGCACTGCTCTACCCCGGCCTCCACGCCATCTGGGCGCATCGCGCCTCGCACGCCCTATGGCGTCGAGGACTGCGTCTGCTCGCGCGGGCGAACTCGCAGCTCGCCCGCGCGATGACGGGCATCGAGATCCACCCCGGAGCGAAGATCGGGCGGCGCTTCTTCATCGACCACGGCTCCGGCGTCGTGATCGGCGAGACCGCAGAGATCGGCGACGACGTGATGCTGTATCACGGGGTGACGCTGGGCGGCCGCACGAGCGACGACACGGGCAAGCGGCATCCGACCCTCGCGAACGGCGTCGTCGTGGGTGCGGGGGCGAAGATCCTCGGGCCGATCACGGTGGGACGCAACACCGTCGTCGGCGCGAATGCCGTGGTGACCAAGCACGCGCCGGAGGAGAGCATCCTCACCGGCGTCCCGGCGCGTGCCCGCAGACGCCGCGGGCACGATGACTTCAGCGACCTGCGTCTGGCCTCGGACTACTCGATCTGACTCAGCGGGAGCGGCGCTCCGCGACCCTGCGCTTGATGAAGATCATCGGCAGCAGGACGGACCCGAGCGCCGTGACGATCCAGACGATCACCGCACCGAGGATCCAACCGGCGGCATCCGTGATCCGCAGACCGCCGATCGGAAGCAGGACGACCACGATCAGCGCCACGAGCGTCGACACGATCCCGATCCCGCCCATGAGAACGGGCGCGTAACGGTCGGCGAGCTTGGAGATGAAGGGGCTCAGCACGCTCTGCAGGACGGCGAAGATCAGGATGCAGATCACAAACCCCCACCACCGGTCCCACTGGATCTGGAACCCGGGGAGCAGAAGGTCGGCGACGATGAGTCCCAGCCCCGCAGAGACGAGGTAGAGGACGGCGCGGAACAGGAAGGTGATCACGCGGCCGATCCTAGCGCCGGCGTCGCGGGCCGGTCAGTCCTGGCCGAGTGCGGCCAGGCGCGCCTCTTCGTCGGCCGTGATAGCGCTGTCGATGATCGGATCGAGCGCACCGTCCATCACCTGATCGAGGTTGTACGCCTTGAAACCGGTCCGGTGGTCGGCGATCCGGTTCTCGGGGAAGTTGTAGGTGCGGATCCGCTCGGAACGGTCCATGCCGCGGATCTGCGATTTGCGCGCGTCGGATGCCGCCGCATCCAGCTCCTCCTGCTGCTTGGCGAGCAGGCGCGCGCGCAGCACGCGCATGGCGGCCTCGCGGTTCTGCAGCTGGGACTTCTCGTTCTGCATCGAGACGACGATGCCCGTCGGCACGTGCGTGATGCGCACCGCGGAGTCGGTCGTGTTGACGGACTGACCGCCGGGCCCTGACGAGCGGTACACGTCGATCTTCAGGTCGTTCTGGTCGATCTGCAGCTCTTCGGGCTCGTCGACCTCGGGGAACACCAGCACACCGGTCGTGGAGGTGTGGATGCGGCCCTGCGACTCGGTCGCCGGCACGCGCTGAACGCGATGCACTCCACCCTCGTACTTCAGATGCGCCCACACGCCCTGGGCCGGGTCGGAGCTCGCACCCTTGATGGCGATCTGAACGTCCTTGTACCCGCCGAGATCGGATTCGTTGCGCTCGAGGAGCTCCGTCTTCCAGCCCTTGTGCGCGGCGTACTGCGTGTACATGCGCAGCAGGTCGGCGGCGAACAGCGCGGACTCCGCGCCGCCCTCCCCCGCCTTGATCTCCATGATCACGTCGCGGGCATCGTCGGGGTCGCGCGGGATGAGCAGGCGGCGCAGACGCTCCTGCGTCTGCACCAGGCCGTCTTCCAGCGCCGGGACCTCGTCCGCGAACGCCTCGTCCTCTTTCGCGAGCTCGCGCGCCGCGTCGAGGTCGTCGGATGCCGCCACCCACGCGTCGTAGGCCGCAACGATACGACTGAGCTCCGCGTAGCGCCGGTTGACGCGCTTCGCGCGGGCCGCGTCGGCGTGCACCGCCGGGTCGGAGAGCTCCTCCTGCACCCGGCGGTGTTCGTCGATCAGCGCCTGGACGGACTCGAACACGCGTGCTCCGGTCGGATCAGCGGATGCTGTTCTCGTGCCCGTGGCTGTGGCCACCGGCGACGGGAGCGGGCATCGACTTCTGCATCTGCACGAGGAACTCGACGTTGGACTGCGTCTCCTTGAGCTTGCCGAGCACGACCTCGAGGGCCTGCTGGGTATCCAGACCCGCAAGGGCGCGGCGCAGCTTCCAGGTGATCTTGACCTCGTCCTGCGACAGCAGCATCTCCTCGCGGCGGGTGGACGACGCGTTGACGTCGACGGCCGGGAAGATGCGCTTGTCGGCGAGGGCGCGCGAAAGTCGCAGCTCGCTGTTGCCGGTGCCCTTGAACTCCTCGAAGATGACCTCGTCCATCTTGGATCCGGTCTCCACCAGGGCCGTGGCGAGGATCGTCAGCGAGCCGCCGTTCTCGATGTTGCGCGCGGCGCCGAAGAACCGCTTGGGCGGGTAGAGCGCTGCGGCGTCGACGCCGCCGGTGAGGACGCGGCCCGAGGTCGGCGCGGCGATGTTGTAGGCGCGGCCGAGGCGCGTGATCGAGTCGAGCAGCACGACGACGTCGCGGCCGAGCTCCACAAGGCGCTTGGCACGCTCGATGGCGAGCTCGGCGACCGTGGTGTGGTCCTCCGCCGGACGGTCGAACGTCGAGGCGATGACCTCGCCCTTGACGGTGCGCTCCATGTCGGTGACCTCTTCGGGACGCTCGTCGACGAGAACGACCATGAGGTGGACCTCGGGGTTGTTCTGCGCGATGGCGTTCGCGATCTGCTGCAGCACGATCGTCTTGCCCGCCTTCGGGGGCGCGACGATGAGGCCGCGCTGGCCCTTGCCGATCGGGGCGACGAGGTCGATGATGCGCTGGGTCAGCTTCTCGGGCGCGGTCTCCAGGCGCAGGCGCTCCTGCGGGTAGAGCGGGGTGAGCTTGCCGAATTCGACGCGAGTCGCCGCGTCGTCGACCGAGAGGCCGTTGATGGAGTCGACCTTGACGAGGGCGTTGTACTTCTGGCGGCCCTGCTGCTCGCCCTCGCGGGGCTGCTTGATGGCGCCGACGATCGCGTCGCCCTTGCGCAGGTTGTACTTCTTCACCTGTCCGAGCGACACGTAGACGTCGCTGGCGCCGGCGAGGTATCCGGTCGTGCGGACGAACGCGTAGTTGTCGAGCACATCGAGGATGCCGGCGATCGGGATGAGGACGTCGTCCTCGCCGATCTCGGTCTCGAACTCGTCGGATGCTCCGCCCCCGCGGCGCTTGTTGCGCTGGCGGCCACGGCCGTTGCCGTTGCCGTCGTCATCGGAGGAGGCGTTCTGCTGGCCGTCCTGAGCGTTCTGTCCGTTTCCGCCGCGGCCTCGGCTGCGGCTGCGGTTCCGGCTGCGGCTGCGGCCGGAGGTCTCCTCGCCGTCGCCGGCCTCGGATCCGTCCTCGGTGGCGTTCTGCTTGTCGTTCTTGGCGTTCTGCTTGTCGTTCTGGGCCTGGTCCCCGTCGCCCTTCGCGGCGGCGGCGGACTCCTGCTGGGAACTCGACTTCGCGTCGCCCGACTTCGCGTCGCCCGACTTCGCGTCGCCGGACTTCGCCTCTTCGGACGCGCCTTCGGTGGCTGCGGCGTCGGCCTTCTTCGTCCGGCGTCCGCGGCCCGACTTCGGAGCGGTCTCGGCCGGAGCCTCGGCGGCGTCGGACGCCGCGGCCTCGGATGCCGGTGCGGATGCGTCGGCCTCGGCGGGTGCGGGCTCGGCATCCGCCTTCTTGGCGCGGCTGCGGCGCGGGGCCTTCGCCTTCTGCGCGTCTGCGGCAGGAGCCGCATCCGCCGCCGGAGCGTCGCCGCCGGCCGGAGCGGACTCGGCCGGAGCGGACTCGGCCGGTTCTGCGGCCTTGGCCGCTGCGGTCGCCGTCGTCGCACGTCGCGGAGCGCGCTTGCGCGGGGCGGCGGTCTCGGTCGCCGGTGCGTCAGCAGCAGGGGCCGAGTTCTCGGCCTGGTCGTTCTGGGTCTCGGAGAAAGTCTCCACGAGTACTCCCTTATATGTCGTGGGAAATGAGCATGTCTCGCGCACAACGGGTGCTGTGCGCGATCGCACGGACAGACGCTCGGCGTCCGCCAGCCAGTACCGGAAATGAAGCACTGGGGGTTGCGTGCGGGTCTCGCAGATTTGCGATGGGGGCCAGATTCACGAAATTACGTGGAGCCCTCCGCTCGATCCCTAACTGTACCACCACGCACGTCGACGGCCAGCATGAGGCCCTCCCACGGAGTGTCCGTCACGGAATCAGCGAGTTCCTTCGCGGCCTGGCGTCCGCCGGGCCCGTCGCAGAGCACCAGGACACTGGGTCCTGCACCCGAGACGACGGCCGCGAATCCGGCGGCACGCAGCGCCTGCACGAGCGCGCTCGTCTCGGGCATGGCCTCGGCGCGGTAGTCCTGGTGCAGCCGGTCGGCGGTCGCGTCCAGGAGCAGCTCCGGGCTCTGCATCAGCGCCGCGATCAGCAGCGCCGTGCGCGACACGTTGAACACGGCGTCCTCGCGGGAGACCTGCGGCGGCTGCAGGGAGCGCGCCAGGGTCGTCGACATCGTCCGCTCGGGCACGAGCACGAGAGGTGCGACACCGCGGTGCACGAGCAGCTTCTTGTGCTGCGGGCCGCTCTCCCCCGTCCAGGCGATCGTGAGCCCGCCGAACAGCGCCGGTGCGACGTTGTCGGGGTGGCCCTCGAGCTCGGTCGCCAGACGCAGCAGTTCGGCGTCACTGAAGTCGACATCGCCCGCGAGCAGCCCCTTCGCCGCGAGGACTCCGGCCGTCACCGCAGCGCCGGAGGAGCCGAGGCCCCGCCCGTGCGGCACGCCGTTGCGCGCCTCGATGCGCAGACCTGGCATATCGCGCCCCGCATCGGCGTACACGTGCTCGATCGAACGGACGACGAGATTCGACTCGTCCCGCGGGATCTCGGCCGCACCGGAGCCGGCCACCTCGATCTCGAGGCGATCGTCGTCGAGAGCGGTGACCGTGAGCTCGTCGTACACGCTGAGCGCGAGCCCGAGCGTGTCGAACCCGGGGCCGAGGTTGGCGCTCGTCGCCGGCACCCGCACCTGAACGGTGCGCCCCTCGGGCATCACTCGCCTTCCACGCGCAGCACGGAGAGGACCCGCTCGACGACGTCGCTCGCGGCGAGCCGCTCGACCGTGTCGCTGAGAGCCTGCTCCGCTGCCCGGTGCGTGCCGATCACCAGTCGGGCCGTCGTGTCGTCCTCGCCCTCGACGGTCTGCACGACCGTGGCGACCGACACCCCGCCCTCCGACAGGATGCTGGCGATCGTGGCGAGGACACCGGGCTGGTCGTTCACCTCGAGGGTGATCTGATAGCGCGTGATGACGTGGCCGATCGGCACGATCGGCAGGTTCGCCCTGGTGGACTCCCCCACCCCGACACCACCGGCGATGTGCCGACGTGCGGCGGAGACGACGTCGCCGAGCACGGCCGATGCGGTCTGCACGCCGCCGGCGCCGGCGCCGTAGAACATGAGGGAGCCGGCGGCCTCCGCCTCGACGAAGACGGCGTTGTTCGCGCCGTGCACGGAGGCGAGCGGGTGCGATCGGGCCACCAGCGCCGGGTAGACGCGCACCGAGATGGACTCGGCACCGTCGACCGTGATGCGCTCGCACACCGCGAGCAGCTTGATGACGAACCCGGCGGCGCGCGCCTCGTCGATCATCGACGCGGTGATGCGGGTGATGCCCTCGCAGTGGACGGCATCCAGCGGAACCGTGGTGTGGAAGGCGAGGGAGGCCAGGATCGCCGCCTTCTGCGCCGCGTCATGGCCCTCGACGTCGGCGGTCGGATCCGCCTCGGCGTAGCCGAGCCGCTGGGCGTCCGCGAGCACCTCCGCGAAGTCCGCGCCCTCGGAGTCCATCCGGTCGAGGATGTAGTTGGTCGTGCCGTTGACGATGCCCATGATGCGCACGACCCGGTCGCCGGCGAGCGAGTCGCGCAGCGGACGGATGATCGGGATGGCGCCGGCGGCGGCGGCCTCGTAATACACGGATGCGCCGACCTGATCGGCCGCCTCGAACAGCTCCGTGCCGTGCGTCGCGAGCAGAGCCTTGTTCGCCGTGACGACATCGGCGCCCGAGTTCAGCGCGAGCAGCAGGTTGCCGCGAGCCGGTTCGATGCCTCCCATGAGCTCGATCACGATGTCGCTGCCGACGATGAGGCTCTCGGCATCCGTCGTGAACAGCTCTTTCGGGAGCTCGACGTCGCGCGGAGCATCCACGTCCCGCACGGCGATCCCGGCGAGCTCGAGCGATGCACCGGCGCGGTCGGCCAGTTCGTCGCCGTGGCGCAGCAGGAGGTCGGCGACCTGCGAGCCCACTGCGCCGGCGCCCAGAAGCGCCACGCGGAGTCGTCGGTACTGATCGCTCGATTCGGGCTGGGTCATCGTGCTCCTTCATTCATGCCGATTCCGGCGTCCCGCGCCAGAAGATCCTCGATGGTCTCGCCCCGGACGATCACGCGGGAGGCGCCGGCGGAGACCGCGACGATCGCGGGGCGGGGTACGTGGTTGTAGTTGCTGGCCAGCGACGCGCAGTACGCGCCTGTAGCCGGCACCGCCAGCAGGTCGCCGGGGGCGACGTCGCCTGGCAGGTACTCGTGGTCGACGACGATGTCGCCGGACTCGCAGTGGCGACCGACCACCCGTGCGAGGGCGGGCTCGGCATCGGTCGTCCTCGACGCGATCCGGGCGGAGAACTCGGCGCCGTACAGCGCGGGCCGCGCGTTGTCGCTCATGCCGCCGTCGACGCTGACGTACAGTCGGGTCGCTCCGGAGTCCAGGCGCACCGGCTTCGTCGTGCCGACCTCGTAGAGCGTGACGCCGGCCGTGCCGACGATCGCACGGCCAGGCTCGAAGGACAGGATCGGCAGCGGGATGCCACGCTCGGCGCAGCCTGCGGCGACCGCGTCGACGATCTCGAAGGCGAGCTGCTCGATCGGCGTCGGGTCGTCGACGCTCGTGTAGGCGATGCCGAAGCCGCCGCCGAGGTTGAGCACCGGCACCTCGCCGCCGGCCCGCAGCTTCGCGTGCAGCTCGAGCACACGGGCGGCGGATTCGCGGAAGCCCGCGACGCCGAAGATCTGGGAACCGATGTGGCAGTGGAGCCCCACGAACTCGAGCGACGGAAGCTCGCGGATGCGCGCGACGGCGGTCTCGGCATCCGCGAAGGTCATGCCGAACTTCTGGTCCTCGTGGGCGGTCGCGAGGAAGTCGTGGGTCTCGGCGTGCACACCGCTGTTGACGCGGACGAGAACCCGCTGGACGACGCCCGCGCGCGCGGCGATCTCGGCCGTGCGCTCGACCTCGATGGCGCTGTCGATGATGATCGTGCCGATGCCGACCGACACGGCGCGCTCGATCTCGGCGGGCAGTTTGTTGTTGCCGTGGAATCCGATGCGTGCGGCATCCACGCCCGCCGCGAGCGCGACCTCGAGTTCGCCGCGCGTGCAGACGTCTATGCTGAGGCCCTCCTCGGTCACCCACCGGGCGACCGTCGTGGAGAGGAACGCCTTGCCGGCGTAGTACACGCGCGCTGTGCCGCCGTGGGATGCGGTCGCCGCGGCGAACGCCTCGTGGAACGCACGGGCGCGGGAGCGCACCTCGTCCTCGTCGAGCACGAGCACCGGTGTGCCGTGCTCCTGGACGATGTCGGGCGCGGTCATCCCTCCGAGGACGATGCATCCCTGCTCATCGCGCCGAGCGGATGCCGGCCACACGCCGTCGGCGAGAGCGTTCGCGTCGTCGGGGATGACGAGCCAGTCCGGGGCGAGCGAGTCTGCAGGGGAAAGCACACAGCACCAATCGTGGGAGGGGACCTCAGCGGAACGGGCCACGCGAGGCTGCCCCGATTCTATGGCACCGGCTCGGGCTGCCCGGCACTCGGCACGTCCCCTGCGGACCGGGAAGGCGATTCATTACGGTGGGGGCATGACGTTCGTGAAGTCGGTAGTCGCCTGGGTCCTGCATCTGAAGGTCGTGCGCGCCTACCTGCTCTACTCGGAACGGCGCGGCGCGATGCTCGCCGACAGCGTCACCTACCGCGCCCTGTTCAGCGTGTTCGCGGGACTCCTGCTGGGATTCTCCGTCGCCGCGATCTGGCTCGCCGGGAACCCGGAGGCATGGAAGCCGATCGTCGCCGCGATCGACTCCGCCATCCCGGGGCTCGTCGGAGAGAACGGCATCGTGAAGGATCCGACGTCGATAGAACCGGCCGGCTTCACGGTCACCGGGGTCATCTCGCTCGTCGCGCTCATCGGCGCCGCACTGGGTGCGATCGGATCACTGCGGACGGCGGTGCGCAGCATCGCGGGCACCGTCCAGGACGACGTGCTCTTCGTCTGGGTGATCCTGCGCAACCTCGCCCTCGCTCTGGGGATCGCCCTCGCACTCCTCGCCGCGGCGGCCGTGACTTTCCTCGCCCGTATCGGCCTGGGCTTCGTCACCGATCTGCTCGGCCTGCCGGAAGACTCCGTCATCGCGGAGTGGAGCATCCGCATCGTCTCGCTCCTCGTCGTGTACGCCCTCGACGTGGCCCTGATCCTGGGCGTCTTCCTGCTGCTGTCCGGTCTGCGCGCTCCCGCTCCGGCCGTGTGGTCGGGTGCACTGCTGGGCGGCCTCGGGCTTCTGATCCTGCAGGAGCTGTCGAGCCTGTTCGTCGGCGGGGCGACCTCGAACCCGCTGCTGGCGACGTTCGCCTCTCTCCTGGCACTGCTGATCTGGATGAACCTGTCCACCCAGGTGATCCTCATCTCGTGCGCGCTCATCACCACTGCCGCCGAGGAGGCGCACGATCGGGTCTCCGCGGCGGAGAGCGCGCAGACGTTCGCACAGCGCCGCGTGCGGCGCGCCCAGCAGGAGGTCGTGATCGCGACTCGGGCGCTGCGTTCAGCGGAAGAAGCGGAGTCCGCCGAACGGAACGCCGCTGAGAAGCAGAAGCCCTAGTCGCAGGAACCGTTCTGCTGGAGGCTCTCGTCCGTCGCGATGGCGCCATCCACGTCGAGGTCGATGACCGCCTCGGTGCCGTCGATCTCGAGGCCGGTCACGGTGAGACCCGCGGGAAGCTGGTCGGCGATGCAGATGCGCTGAGGCCCGGCGAGCTGTGCAGCCGCGTCGCCGAAACGCTCGGCGATGTCGGCGGCGTTCAGGGTGAGTCCCGCGATCTGGAGCTCTACCGGCGTGAGCAGCAGCTCACCGGCATCTGCTCCCGGTGTCACGGTGACCGACACCGGTACGGGCATGCCGAAGACCTCGAAGCTGCCGGATGCGGTGACGTTCGGCTCGTCGAATCCGATCTCATCGACAGGCAGGTCGGATGCCGTCACCAGATCCGTGAACTGCGCCTGATCGATCCGCACGGTGCCGTGCGCCTCGGTGAGATCTCCGCCGCGCAGCGGAATGCCGGTCGCCGTCACGTCCGCGGCTCCGGTGATGCCGCCGAACGTGACCGCGTCGGTGGTCAGATGCAGCTCGTCGAGGCGACCGCCGATCAGCTGAGGTAGCAGGATGCCTGCGGCATCCACATCCAGCTGCTGGTCCTGAGGCAGATCCAGCTGCTCGATCACGATGCCGCGGACGATGCCGGGCAGGATCGCCCTGGCCAGGAACTCGGCGGCCACGACCAACGCGGCGAGCACCAGTACGATGACGAGCACGACCCATGGCCAGCGCGCACGGCGCCGCGTAGGACGCGGCTCGTCAGCGCTCCCCGGGATCACGAGCGTCGGATGCTCGGACGACGGCTCGGGGTACGGCAGTGTGGGGTGCTCGTCGCTCACCGGTGTCTCCGATCGGATGACTACATGCGCTCCGGCGCCGAGACGCCGAGCAGGTCGAGGCCGTTGCGAAGCACCTGGCCGGTGGCATCGTTCAGCCACAGGCGCGTGCGGTGCACGCTCTCGATCGGGTCATCGCCGAGCGGGGTGATGCGGCAGTTGTCGTACCAGCGGTGGTAAAGGCCTGCGAGCTCCTCGAGGTAGCGCGCGACACGGTGCGGTTCGCGCACCTCGGCCGCGAAGGCGACGATGCGCGGGAACTCCTGCAGCGCGCCGAGGAGCGCCGACTCGGTCTCGTGCGACAGCGTCTCGGGGGCGAACTCGCTGCGCTCGACGCCGGAGTCGGCTGCGTTGCGGCTGGCGTTGTGTGTGCGCGCGTGGGCGTACTGCACGTAGAAGACCGGGTTGTCGTTCGTGCGCTTCTGCAGCAGCTCGGGGTCGAGGTCGAGCGGCGAGTCGGCGGGCGAGCGCTCGAGCGCGTAGCGCAGGGCGTCCGTGCCGATCCATGCGCGCAGATCGTCCATCTCGATGATGTTGCCCGCACGCTTGCTCAGGCGCGCGCCGCGCACGGAGACGAGCTGCCCGATGAGCACCTGGATGTTCTTCTCCGGGTCCTCACCGGCGGCGCCCGCGACGGCCTTGAGCCGGTGCACGTAACCGTGGTGGTCGGCACCGAGCAGGTAGATCTTGTTCTCGAAGCCGCGGTCGCCCTTGTTCAGGTAGTACGCGGCGTCGGCGGCGAAGTAGGTGTACTCGCCGTTCGAGCGGCGGATGACCCGGTCCTTGTCGTCGCCGAAATCGGTGGTGCGCACCCAGACGGCGCCGTCCTCGTCGAAGACGTGGCCCTGCTCGCGCAGCCGGTCGACAGCCCGGTCGACGAGGCTGACTCCGTCGACGCCCTTGGCGTGCAGCGTGCGCTCGGAGAACCATACGTCGAAGGGCACGTTGAACTGCCCCAGCGAATCCTTGATCTCGGCGAGCTGGTACTCGTAGGCGAGGTCCTCTGCGACGCTCAGCTGCTCGGCGTCCCGTAGCTCGAGTACGTCGGGCCTGGCCTCGAGGACACGCGCGGCGAGGGCGGCGATGTACTCCCCCGGGTAGCCGCCCTCGGGCGTCGGTTCGCCCTTCGCAGCCGCGAGGACGGATGCCGCGAACCGCTGCATCTGGGCACCGGCGTCGTTGATGTAGTACTCGCGCACAGCGTTCGCACCACTGGCGAGCAGGAGGCGGACGATCGAGTCGCCGAGCGCGGCCCAGCGCGTGTGACCGATGTGCAGGGGCCCGGTCGGGTTGGCCGAGACGAACTCGACGTTGACGCTGACACCGGCCTGGGAGTCGTTGCGTCCATAGGAGTCGCCCGCCTCGACGATCGTCTTCGCGAGCACGCCTGCCGCTGCGGCATCCAGGCGGATGTTGATGAACCCCGGTCCTGCCACCTCTGCGCTGGCCACGCCGTCGATGCCGGCGAGTCCGTCGGCGATCTGCTGCGCGAGGTCGCGCGGGTTGGTTCCGAGCCGCTTCGCGAGGCGCATCGCGAGGTTCGACGCCCAGTCGCCGTGGTCGCGGTTGCGGGGGCGCTCCAGCGGCACGTCCGAGACCTCGAGATCGAGGGTCTCGTCCGGTCGCAGTGACGCCGCGATCGGCGTGACGACGGAGAGGATGGCTTCGGCGAGGGTGTCGGGATTCATATCCCGTCAATTCTAGGGCTGGAGTTGGTGTTCACCTTCCGTTCGCTTACCCTCATGCCATGGCTTCTGGGAGGGTGCGGCGCGCGGGGCGCGCTGCAGCATTGATCGTGATCGTCGCAGCGGTCGCCTGCGGCGTGCTGCTCGGCGTGTGGCGACCGTGGGTGCCCGCTGTCGGAGACTCTCCGGTGCTGGCCTCTGAGGAGTCCGCGGCGATCGCTCCGACCCCGCTCGTCCTGCCGGAGCATCCGCGGGTTCTCGTCTTCGGGGACTCGTGGACGTACGGGTCGGCTGCGTCCAGGCCGACGCTGGGATACGCCTACGTGCTCGCGGATCTGATCGACGGCGAGACCATCGTCGACGGCGTGCGCGGCAGCGGGTATCTGAAGCCGGGCATCGACGGCCCCGACTTCGGCGACCGGATCGCCGCCCTGGACCCCGAGCTGGATCCGGACCTCGTCATCATCCAGGGGTCGATCAACGACCACAAGCTGGGCTCGGTCGGCTATCGGGACGCTGTGACGTCCGCGTGGGATGCCCTCGCCGCGACGTATCCCGACACGCCGATCGTCGTCCTCGGTCCCGCTCCGCACGTGCTGCCCGTCGGTGCGGGAACGATCCGGATCGACCAGGATCTCGAGGCGCTCGCGGCTGCTCGCGGCTGGTGGTACATCTCGCCCGTCCAGGACGAATGGATCACGGAGCAGAACTACCTCGACGTGATCGACGTCGAGGTAGGCAAGCGGCATCCGTCCACCGCGGGGCACCGCTACCTCGCCGAGAAGGTCGCTGCGGCATTCGCCGATATCGAAGCGGCACCGGTGACCGAGGCCGGCGGTGCGGAGAGCACCCCTGGTCAGTGATATCGTCGTTCGGTACGCCTCCGTAGCTCAGTGGATAGAGCGCCGGTTTCCGGTACCGTAGGTCGCAGGTTCGACTCCTGTCGGGGGCACGTGCAGAAGGCCGCTCAATGAGCGGCCTTCGTCGTCTCTAGAGTCGATCGACTGCTTTCTGCGCGGCCGACACGCCCTGCTGCGCCGCACGCACACCCTCGCGGACATCGCCGAGGAGCACCTCGAGATCGCCGCTCTCCTTCTTCTGCTTGTCGAACTCCTGCCGCGTGCGCTCGATCTCCGTGTCGAGTTCGTCCAGCCGCTCACTCAACCGCGCTGATCTCTCGGCGCCCACCTCCGCCTTCCGCTCCAGCGCGTCCCGGTCCTGCTCCGCCTTCCTCAGCGCGCGCTCCGCCGTGCGCAGCTCATCCTCGGCGGCCTTGCGCGCGCGGCGGGCAGCGAGCTCGTCCGGTCGGCTCCGGGCCGGTGCGGCTGAAGCGGCATCCAGATCACCGGCCACCGCATCCGAAACCTCGGCAGTGTCATCGCTCGCGGCGTCCAGAGGCCGGATCAATCGTCCTGATGCCACGGCGAGCGCCGCTTCGGCATGGAACATCGCGGCGTTCAGCGTCCTCTCGACGGCATCCGTCGTCGCCTGCGTGATCTTCTCCCCTCGGGCGCTCGCGAGTTCGCTCGCCTGCTGCGCGAGAGCGCGGACGAGCTCACGGCGCTGCCGGCCCAGCGCCGTGAGTGCGCGTGCATCCAGATCGTCCTGCACCTCGCGCAGTTCGGCGGCGAGTTCGAGTGCGCCGCCCAGCGCCTGCGTCTGCTCGCGCGCGAACAGGTTCACGACCCACGCGGCGAGCAGCGGCTTGCGAAGAGCGCCGACCTTCTTCGCGAGGGCGGCATCCGTCAGTTGCTTCGCTCGTGAGTCGCGCGCGGCGGTGAACTCCGCGGGCGGCAACGCGTACAGTTCGGCTGCGATCTCCTCGAGCGTGCCATCCGGCTTGGCTGCCATCGCCCCATTGTGCCCGAGCCGGTGACGCCTGCCTAGAATCGCCGGATGGACTACCTCGCCATCACCGAGCGGTTCGTCGCCGAGCGTTTCCCGAAGGCATCCGTCGCGGTCATCGGCGGCAGCACCTCCCGCGGCGAGCGCACCCGGACGAGCGACATCGATCTCCTCGTCATCGGCGATGATCTGCTGCCCGAGGGCGAGACCGGTGCCGCCCTCACCGAGGAATTCGACGGTGAGATCTTCGAGGTGTTCGCCTACACGCCGCAGGGGTTCGACGAGTGGGCGCAGCGCGACGTCGCCCAGCACCGTCCGGTCATCGTCCACATGCTCGTCGAGGGCACCCCGGTTCGCGGGGGCGGCGAACTCGCGACGCTGCGAGACGCCTGGTCCGAGCGACTCGATCGCGGCCCGTCCGTGGACACCCATGAACTGGACTTCCGTCGCTACGTCATCACCGACATCCTCGACGATCTGCGCGACGCGACGGATCCGCTCGAGCGCCGAGTGATCGCCGCGACCCTGTTCGAGCGCACGGCGGAGCTCATGCTCCTCACCGCGGGACGCTGGATCGGAACCGGAAAGTACCTGCCCCGGCGGCTCCGTGAGTTGCCTGCTGCGCGCGTCGACGCGCTGGTCGGGCCGTATCTGAGCGGGAACGTCGAGGACCTGGCTGATGCCGTCGAGCAGGAGCTGGCCGCCGCAGGCGGCAGGCTTCAGGCCGGCTTCGTCCGCTGACGCACGGAACGGATGCGGCGTAACACGTCCGTCCGGCGGCATACGATGGAGCACAGGTCCCGGCATCCATCTTCAGCGCGAGCGAGGTTCACGACGTGCAGTACATCTCCACCCGCGGCGGCACGCTCGGACAGTACAGCGACGTCCTCCTCGAGGGACTCGCACCGAACGGCGGCCTCGCCGTTCCCGAGACGCTTCCCCGTCTGTCGGCGGACGACCTCGAGCGTCTGCGCGTGCTCACCTACCCTCAGCTCGCGACCGAGATCATCGGCCTGTTCGCGACCGACATCCCCCGCGTCGATCTCGCCCGGCTCACCGAGGGCGCCTACGGCGACGGCAAGTTCGCAGCTGAAGAGATCGTCCCCCTGACCTCCGTCGACGGCATGACCATCGTGGGCCTGTCCGAGGGTCCGACCCTCGCGTTCAAGGACATGGCGATGCAGTTCCTCGGCGAAGCGCTCGAGTACGTGCTCGAGAAGAACGACCGAGTGCTGAACGTCGTCGGTGCGACCTCGGGCGACACCGGCTCGGCCGCCGAGCACGCCCTGCGCGGCCTCGACCGCGTCTCGGTCTTCATGCTCTCCCCGCAGGGACGGATGAGCGCCTTCCAACGCGCCCAGATGTACTCGCTGCAGGATGCCAACGTCCACAACATCGCCGTCGAGGGCGTGTTCGACGACTGCCAGAATCTCGTCAAGCGCCTGAACACCGACCTGGACTTCAAGCGCGCGCACAGCCTCGGGGCCGTGAACTCGATCAACTTCGGCCGCATCTCGGCGCAGATCGTCTACTACGTCTGGGCCTGGCTGCGCACGACGGACGCCGTCGCCGAACCCGAGCGCGCGTCCTTCCGCGTCTCGTTCGCCGTGCCGTCCGGCAACTTCGGCAACATCCTCTCGGGCCACTACGCCCGCACCATGGGCGTCCCGATCGACGCGCTCGTGCTCGCGACGAACGAGAACAACGTGCTCGACGAGTTCTTCCGCACCGGTCACTACCGCCCGCGCGGCGCTGCCGACACGCTCGCCACGTCGAGCCCGTCGATGGACGTCTCGCGCGCCTCGAACCTCGAGCGGTTCGTATTCGACCTGCTGGGCCGCGACCCGGAGCGCACCGCCGCCGCCTGGCACGAGCTCGAGGAGCGGGACGAGATCGATCTGTCCGCCGAGCTCGGCCGATTCCAGAGCGAATTCGGCATCGTCAGCGGCACGAGCACGCACGCCGACCGTCTGGCCACGATCCGCGACGTCCACGATCGATCGGGCGTCACGATCGACCCGCACACCGCCGACGGCGTGAAGGTCGCTCGCGAGCACCTCGAGGACGGCATCCCGATGCTCGTCCTCGAGACGGCCAAGCCCGCGAAGTTCGCCGATCTCATCGAGCAGGCGATCGGCGAGAGCCCCGAACCGGATGCCGCCACTCGCGCTCTCCTCGACGCACCGCAGCGCGTGACCGAGATGCCGGATGACGAGCAGCAGCTGCGGGACTACATCTCCGCGAACGCACTGGGCTGAGCGAACCGTGTCCGCCAAGGTCGACTTCAAGAAGGAGATCGAGGCGTACCGGGCCCGCAGAGGCCGCTTCGACCTCGTCGAGGTGCCGCCTCTGCAGTACCTGATGGTCGACGGGCACGGCGACCCGAACACGTCCGCCGAGTTCACCGCGGCGGTCGAGGCGCTCTACCAGATCGCCTACGGCCTGAAGTTCACCAGCAAGCGCGATCTCGGCCGCGACTACACGGTCATGCCGTTGGAAGGACTCTGGCGGGCGGACGACCAGGCGTCGTTCACATCCTCACGCGACAAGTCGGCATGGCACTGGACGCTGATGATCATGCAGCCCGAGTGGATCGACCACGAGATGTTCACGGATGCCGTCGAGAAGGCATCCACGAAGAACCCGGATGTCGGCGGGGTCCGGCTCGAGACGCTCGACGAAAGGCTCTGCGCACAGACGCTGCACGTCGGCAGTTACGACGACGAGGCCCCGGTGCTTGCGAGGATGCACGACGAGTTCATCCCCGCGCACGGCCTGCAACTGACCGGCACGCACCACGAGATCTACTTCAGCGACCCCAGACGCGGCGACCCGGAAAAGCGCCGGACCCTCCTGCGTCAGCCTGTGCGACCGATCAGCTGATCGCGACGGCTACGGCGAGCGCGATCACCGCCAGCAGCGGCAGCCCGCCCTGCAGCAGCGCCGAGCGCGCCATCTTCGGGTTCGACAGCACGAGGACGAGCGCAGCGGCGAGCATCATCCCCACACCCGTGAAGATCAGGGTGAGCCCGACGGTCGCCTGCCCCGACAGCATGAGGACGATTCCCAGCAGCGCTGCGATCGCGAGGAACAGGTTGTAGAAGCCCTGATTGAACGCGAGCGGCTTGGTGACCTCGGCATCCGCTTCGCTGGCGACGCCGAAGACCTTCCTCGTCGCAGGCTCGGTCCACCGCACCGACTCGAGCACGAAGATGAACACGTGGAAGGCAGCCGCGAGGGCGGCGAGCAGAAGACCGACGATGAGCATGGCTCGATTCTGACAGGACGCTCAGCGCATTCTCAAATCAATTGTGCACAATCTAACTGCGAGCAATGGAAAGGAGATCGTATGAGCATCACCGAGGACATGATCTGCTTCTCGCTGTACTCGGCAGCACGCGCCACCGCACAGGCGTATCGCAGGCTGCTCGCTCCATGGTCCATGACCTACCCGCAATACCTCGTCCTCGCCGTCCTCTGGACAGAGGGTGATCAGACAATCGGGTCGCTCGGCGAGGCCATGCAGCTCGACTCGGGGACGCTGTCGCCTCTCGTGCGCCGCCTCGAGCGCGACGGCCTCGTCACGAGGACCAGGGACGCCGACGACGAGCGCGTCGTGCGTGTGCGGCTCACGGATGCCGGTACGGCACTGCGAGCCGAGCTCGCGCCCATCCACAAGAAGGTCGCCGAGATCGCCGGAGTCGGCGATCGCCAGCACCGGGAACTCATCGCAGAGCTGCGGGAGATCACCGCCCGCCTGCACGAGTCCTGACACCCACCGACCACGACCTGCACGACCGACAAGGAGAACCACTGTGCGCGCACTCATCCACCAGGAATTCGGCCCGGCTGAAGACGTCCTGACCCTCGAGGATCGCCCCCTGCCCGAGCCCGGCCCGGGGCAGGTGCGCCTGCGCATCGCGCTCTCCCCCATCCACAACCACGACCTGTGGACGATCCGCGGCACTTACGGCTTCAAGCCGGCCCTCCCAGCAGCATCCGGCACGGAGGCCCTCGGCATCGTCGACGCGCTCGGCGAGGGCGTCGAGCATCTTGCGGTCGGGCAGCGCGTCGCCTCGGGCGGCACCTTCGGCGTGTGGGCCGAGTACGCGCTCACGAACGCGGCGGGCCTCATCCCCGTCCCCGAGGCCCTCGCCGACGAGCAGGCGGCTCAACTCATCTCGATGCCGTTCAGCGCCATCAGCCTGCTGCAGTTCCTCGACGTCGCCGAAGGCGACTGGATCGTCCAGAACGCCGCCAACGGCGCCGTCGGCCGCATGCTCGCGCAGCTCGCTGCCGCGCGCGGAATCAACGTCCTCGGCCTCGTCCGCCGCAGGGACGGCATCGATGAGCTCCGCGCGCAGGGAATCGAGCACGTCGTGTCCACGGAGGACGACGACTGGCGCACGCAGGCGACCGCGATCACCGGCGGCGCACCGATCATCGCCGGCGTCGACTCGGTCGGCGGCGACTCCAGCGGCGACGTGCTCTCGTTGCTGGCAGAGAACGGCACGCTCGTCGCCTTCGGCGCGATGAACTCGCCCATCATGAACATCAGCTCGGGCGACGTGATCTTCAAGCAGGCGACGGTCAAGGGATTCTGGGGCAGCAAGGTCAGCCAGACGATGGATGCCGCGACCCGTCGCGCCCTGTTCGGTGAGCTGATCGCACGCGTGAGCGAGGGATCGCTCACGCTCCCCGTCGCCGGGGTCTTCGACGCCTCCGATGTCGCCGACGCCGTGCGCGCGAGCAATGCTCCCGGTCGCATCGGCAAGGTGCTTCTGAAGTTCTGAGGGCTCAGACGAGGAAGACGGGCAGCAGTCCCGGATTGTGAGCGTGCACCAGCACGGCGAACACCACCGCATCGAACAGCAGGTGCACGGTCACGACGTACGCCAGCGAATGCGTCCGGAGGAATATGTACCCCTGCAGCAGCGCGAACGGGATCGTCAGCAGCGGTCCCCACTCGCGGTAGCCGAGCTCCCACAGGAACGACACGAATACGATCGCCTGCAGCACGTTCGCGAGCGCATCGGGGAAGTGTCGGCGCAGCAGGGCGAACACGGTGCAGATGAAGAACAGCTCGTCCCAGATCCCGACCGCTCCGACGCCGACGAACAGTCGGGCGATGAGGTCCGGCGTGTCGACGACCGGCCAGTTCTGGTAGACGCCGCTGGTGATGAAGTAGAACGGCAGGATCAGCCAGCCGAGCACGAGCACGGCGACCAGCCACGTCCACTGCAGCCTGCCCCACCGTCTGCCGGCGCGCCACGGGAAGCGGATCGCCCTGTCGCGGAACACGAACCGCGAGACAAGATACGGAACGACCACCGCCCCGCCGAGCGCGAGCGTGAAGCGCAGCATCGCGAGGTTGTCGAGTTCGGCCGCCAGCGGGATGACGCTGACGATCAGCATCCCGATCGCGATGAGCCCGAGGTCGCGAGTGAGGGAGGGAGCAGCGGCGGTGACCGCGCGTCGCTCGATCGCCCAGGCGAGGACGACGCCGGTCGCGAGCAGCACCCAGCCCAGCCACGGCGTCTCGAGCACGAAGAACGCGGGCGCCGCGAGGCAGACGAGCAGCGCCGCGGCGAGACGACTCACGCCCGGGGCTTCCGCCGATACACGAGGTCGCGGATCTCGCGCCCCTTGGCGATGCCCTTGCGCTCGAACGCCGTCATCACCCGGCCATCGAAGCGCTCGGCCCACTCCCCCTCGAAGGCGCGCTCGAACAGCGGCTCAGCGTCGAGGACCTCGACCATCTGCAGCGCATAGTCCTCCCAGTCGGTCGCCAGGCGGAGCAGGCCCCCGTCCGCGAGCGCACGCGCGGCCGCATCCCCGAATCCGGGGCGGATCAGCCTGCGCTTGGTGTGCCGCTTCTTGTGCCACGGGTCGGAGAAGAAGATCCAGACCTCGGACGCCGCCCCCTCGGGCAGGTAGGTGGAGAGCACCTCCGGCGCGTTGGCCTCGACGAGCCGCAGGTTGCGCACACCGGCCTTCTCGGCATCGAGCATGGTGCGCGCGAGACCCGCACGGAACACCTCGACGGCGAGGAAGTCGTCATCGGATCTGGAGGATGCCGCCGACACGATCGCATGCCCCTGCCCGGAGCCGATCTCGACGATGAGCGGAGCGTCGCGGCCGTACTCGGCGACCGGATCCATGCGCGCCTCGGGATGCACGCTCGTCCAGGCGACGTCCCGCGGAACCTCGAGCAGGTACTCGGGCGCGAGCTCCGCGAACGCGCGCTCCTGGGCCTCCGACATCCGTCCGCTCCGGCGCACGAAGGAGACCGGTTCATCGCGGAAGGTACGGGGTTCTGGCATGCATCAATCGTACGTGCCGCAGGCTCCGCCCCTTCGACCGGTTGGCCGCTCGAAGCGTCAGCGAGCAGAAGGCTCCGTCACGAAGTCGATGAGCTCCTCGACGCGGCCGAGCAGCGCGGGTTCCAGGTCGCGGTAGGTGTGCACCTTGCCGAGAATGTGCTGCCAGGCCCGCCCGGTGTCCCCCTGTGACTCGTACGGCCAGCCGAACGCCTTGCAGATGCCGGTCTTCCAGTCGGTTCCGCGCGGGATCTCCGGCCACCGGGCGATCCCGAGGACCTGCGGCTTGACGCACTGCCAGACATCGATGAACGGGTGCCCGACGATGCGCAGATGCGCGCCGTGCGGGCCGCGCATGATCGCATCCGCGATCCTCGTCTCCTTGGAACCCGCGACGAGGTGGTCGACGAGCACGCCGTAGCGGCGCTTCGCGCTGGGCGGTTCGGCGGCCAGCAGCTCGTCGAGCTTGTCGACACCTTCGAGGTACTCGACGACGACGCCCTCGACACGCAGGTCGGCGCCCCACACCTTCTCGACGAGCTCGGCGTCGTGCTTCCCCTCGACGAGGATGCGGCTGGGAAGCGCCACGCGTGCACGCTGGTCCGCGACGGCGAACGATCCGGATGCCGTGCGCCGGGGCGCCTGCTTCACCGCTGCGGGCGGGGTCAGCCGCACCGGCTCACCGTCGATCAGGAATCCGCCGCCGAGCGGGAACACGCGCTTGCGACCCTTGTAGTCCTCGAGTTCGACGTTGCCGCCCTGCACGCGCGTCACGGCCCCGCAGTAGCCGTCGCCCGCGACCTCGACGACGAGATCGCGTTCGGCCGGAACGTCGGCGACCTTCTTCGCGCCCCGCTCCCGCCATCCGGCAGCGAGCACGTCCGAACCGTACCTGTCGTCCATGCCTTCAAGCGTATGCGTCGCCCGGGCGCTTCCCTGCGGCGACACAGACTGTTTGCCTAGAGTCGCTATCGTCTGTCGTCGGTAGTGAATAGACTCGGAGCGCTGGGGCCTGCGGCCCTGCGGAGGGAGTGCAATGCGGACTCGGTTTGCGGTCGTGCTGGGGCTGATCGTGGCGGTCCTCGCGTCCGGGTGGACGGCCTCCGCGGCGCTCGCCGTGCCACCGTCGACACTGGACTCCGGGTTCGTCACCGATGAAGCGGGTGTGCTGTCGTCCGGTGAGACGGAGGCCGTGAACACCCGGCTCTCGGAGCTCGCTCAGGACGAGGGCGGCGACCTGTTCGTCGTGTTCGTCGACTCCTTCACCGACCCGTCCGACAGCACGGCGTGGGCGGATGAGACCGCCGTGCAGAACAACCTCGACATCGACCAGTACCTCATCGCCGTCGCCGTCGACGACAGCCAGTACGCGATCTCCGCGGACTCCAAGGGTCCGCTCGACGACGGCGACATCGACCGGGTGCTCCAGGCCATGCAGAGCGGGCTGAGCCAGGGCGACTGGGACGGCGCGGTGATCGCCGCCGCCGATGCGTTCCCCGGCCAGTCCGGCGCGGCGGACGGCAGCGGGATCATCTGGATCGTGGTCCTTCTGATCGTCATCATCGCGGTGGTCCTCATCATCGTCCTGGCGGTGCGCTCGCGCCGCAGGAAGACCCAGCAGACGACGCAGGCACGGATCCCCGACCCGAACGATCCGTACGCGTCCGCGAGCGACGCGGAGCTGGAGACCCAGGCCGGCAGCGCCCTGGTGCACGCCGACGACGCGATCACGTCCAGCCGTCAGGAGCTCGGATTCGCGGTCGCGCAGTACGGCGATGACTCGACTCAGCAGTTCACGCAGGTGATCGAGGCTGCGCAGGCCAAGGTCGCGGAGGCGTTCTCCCTGAAGCAGAAGATCGACGACGAGGTTCCCGACGCTCCGGAGCAGCGTCGCGCCTGGCACATCCGGATCATCCAGCTCTGCGACGAGGCGGACGACCTGCTCAACGCCAACATCGAGGCGTTCGAAGAGCTGCGCAAGCTCGAGGCCGAGGCCCCTCAGGCCCTCGAACGCATCAAGGCCCGGCGCGCGACGGCGCAGCAGACGCTCGGCACGGCCGCTCCTGCCCTCACCGCTCTCGCGCAGACGTACGACGCCACGGCGCTTGCGCCCGTCGCCGAGAATCCTGCGCAGGCGCAGCAGCGGCTCGCCCTCGCGGACGCCGAGCTCGCCGAGGCGGAGACAGCGATCGCCGCGGGGCGCAACGGCGAAGCCGCCTTCTCGATCCGCACGGCCGAAGAGGCCGTCGAGCAGAGCGAGAACCTCGTCGACGCCGTGACGTCGCTCGGCGCGAACCTCGCCGCCGTGGAAGAACAGGCGCGCGCCATGATCACCGATATCGAGGCCGATATCGCCGCTGCCGGCGCCATGCCCGATGCCGAGGGGCAGCTCGCTCCCATCGTCGCGCGCACGCGCTCGAACCTGGATGCCGCACGGACCGGCCTGGACGGCTCGCCCCGCAATCCCCAGCAGATCCTCGACATGCTGACGACCGCGAACACCGAGATCGACGGCGCTCTCGGACAAGCGCGTCAGACGAGCGAACAGGCGCAGCGCACGGCGCGCATGCTCGAGCAGCGCCTGACGCAGGCGCAGGCGCAGATCGCGACGGCGAACGACTTCATCACGACCCGGCGCGGAGCCATCGGCGCCACCGCGCGCACCCGTCTGGCGGAGGCGAACGCCGCCTACTCCGAAGCCGTTGCCGCCCAGAGCGCAGACCCTGCGCTCGCACTCGACCGCGCCTCCCGCGCGTACGACCTCGCCTCCGAGGCACTGTCATCGGCGCGCAGCGAGGTCGACACGTTCAACACCGGAGGTTGGGGCGGCGGTGGCGGGTGGACCACCAGCCCCCGGAGCGGTGGCAGCGACTTCGGCGAAGCCATCCTCGGCGGCATCCTCGGCGGCCTGTTCAGCGGCGGAGGCGGCGGAGGCGGGGGCGGCGGATGGAGCTCCGGCGGCGGATGGCGCTCCAGCGGCAGTTCCCGCAGCAGCCGCCCGTCCAGCTTCGGCGGGGGCTCCTCACGCAGCAGCTCCCGCAGCGGTGGCCGCTCCAGGGGAGGTCGTTTCTAGCATCCGCTCATTCTTCGCACGCTCATCACGAACTCGCACGACTCCGTTCCAATCGAAAGGAAACACCATGGCCAAGCAGTCCATCTTCAGTCGCATCTCGACCCTGATGAAGGCGAACATCAACGCCCTCATCGATCAGGCCGAAGACCCGCAGAAGATGATCGATCAGCTCGTCCGCGACTACACCAACAACGTCGCCGACGCGGAGGCCGCGATCGCCGAGACTATCGGCAATCTGCGCCTGCTCGAGCGCGACCACGAAGAGGACGTCCAGGCCGCGAAGGACTGGGGCAACAAGGCCCTGGCCGCCAGCCGCAAGGCCGACGAGCTTCGCACTGCGGGCAACACCGCCGACGCCGACAAGTTCGACAACCTCGCCAAGATCGCCCTCCAGCGTCAGATCGGCGAGGAGCGCGAGGCAGCCGCCGCAGAGCCCACGATCGCTTCCCAGACCGAGGTCGTCGACAAGCTCAAGAGCGGCCTGAACGGCATGAAGGAGAAGCTCGGCGAGCTCAAGGCGAAGCGCAGCGAGCTTCTGGCCCGCGCCAAGGTCGCCGAGGCTCAGACGAAGGTCCAGGATGCCGTCTCGTCGATCAACGTGCTCGACCCGACGAGCGAGCTCGGCCGCTTCGAGGACAAGGTCCGCCGCCAGGAGGCGCTCGCCCAGGGCAAGGTGGAGCTCGCGGCATCCAGCCTCGACGCGCAGTTCGAGAGCCTCGACGACCTCGGCGAGCTGACCGAGGTCGAGGCCCGGCTGGCCGAGCTGAAGACCGGTCGCCCGCAGGCGCAGCTCGAAGGCTGAGTCCCCGATCGATGCGCGTGGGAGGTGAACCCTGATGGCAAGATTCCTCGTCGTCCCGCAGTGGCAGGGTTCGCCCTCCGCGCGCGCGATGTTGCTCGTCGACGGCGCCTCGGCGATCGCCGGCGACCTGCCGCGCGCAGCCACGACGGTGCTCGACATCCCGCTTGAGGCAGGTGAATCGCTCGGCACCGGAGTCCATCGGCTGAGCTCGCTGCAGCGCATCCGCTCGATGGTCGCCGAGGCCATGGCACCGGACACGATCGTCATCGGCGGCGACTGCAGCGTCACGGTCTCCGCGCTCGACGCCGTCGACCGTGATTCCCTCGGGCTCGTCTGGTTCGACGCGCACCCCGACCTGCACACGGATGAGACCTCGCCGTCCGGTGCGTTCTCCGGCATGGCTCTGCGCGCGATCCTCGGCGACGGCGAACCGCAACTCGCCCTCTCGCCGGGTCTGCCAGCCGAACGCGTGGTCGTCGTCGGCGCACGCGTTCTGGACGACGCCGAGGAGGACCCGCTCGCGCGGCTGACGAGCCTCGGGATCGACGACCTCGACGACGAGAGCGCGCTCGCGACCGCGGTCGCCGGCACCGGCGCCTCCGCCGTGTGGGTGCACATCGACGTCGACGTCCTCGACCCCTCCGAGATGGCCGGCGTCTCCACGGCGGCGCCGTTCGGTGCACGCGCCTCGGCGCTGGCATCCGCCATCAGAGCCCTTCGGGCTCGGGTGCCGCTCGCCGGTGCGACCATCGCCGGGTTCGCACCCCGTTCCCCCGTCGATGCCGTCGACGACCTCGGCGCGATCCTGCGACTCGTGGGTGCCGTGGCATGACACCGGGCTCATCGCCGCGGCCCGATTGGCGCGCGACCGCCGACGCCGCGCTCCGGCGGGGACGCCGGTTCGATCGCCGGATCCCGTCGTTCCTGCTGCGGTCGCCCATCAGTCGGATCGGCTATGTCTGGGGCACCGCCGTCGGCTGGATCTGGGGCTCTCTGTGGAGCACAGGACCCGTCGAGCGCCGAGAGGGCCTGTGGGTGTTCCGCGGCATGCCGAAGTGGACGTTCAACCGAGGTGGCGTCTGCGTGGGCGGCTGCTTCCTGACCGGCGACGCCGAGCCCAGCGACGCGATCCTGCGCCACGAGGCCGTGCACAAGGCGCAGTGGCTCCGTTACGGATTCCTGATGCCGATCCTGTATCTGTTCGCCGGGCGCGATCCGCTGCGCAATCGCTTCGAGATCGAGGCCGGCCTCGAGGACGGCAACTACGTGCGGCGATCGAGCCGAACGGCCGCGATCAGTTCGCGGACGGCAGCAGCCCGAACCGCTCCGGAGCGCTGATCATCTCGGCCGGGACGTCGAGACTCCCGGTCAGGTGCTCGACGATGTCGGCGGTGCCGAGATAGCCGCCCAGGAGCGTGACGTGGGTCGGCAGCTCGCTGTCGCACAGCATCTCGTCCGCCCAGGCGCAGGTCGCGCGGGCCAGGGCCGTTCCCGGCGTGCAGGAGCGTCCGGAACCGGGAGCACCGGAGCGCGATGAACGCGCCAGCCACGTCACGGTCATGCGTGCGGGCGCATCGATCAGGCCGATGTCGGCCGCGTCGGCGACCTCGATGAACACACGGCCAGAAGCGCACAGCGGCAGCGTCGCGAGGAAGGTCTCGAGTTCGAGCAGCGAGTTCTCGTCCGCGGTCACCAGGTGGTGCGAGCGCAGACGGGCTGCTCGGCGCTGGGCGCGCCCGCTTCGCAGTTCGGTCGACATCGTCATGATCTCTTCATCGTAGCACTGATGAAGGGTTGCCTTACCTTGCTCGAATCCGGATCGTGCTCAGGACTCGACGAGCGCAGACCTCAGCGCGACGAGGTCGTCGTCGGCGATGCCGTGGGCACGCAGATAGTCGGCGGCCGATCCCCACCCACGGTCGATCTCATCGAGGATGCCGCGCATGACAGCGGCCGGCGACTGCGTCGCCAGGGCCACCGCGTTCTCGGCGTGCGGATGCTGCGCCCGGAGGAACTCCGTGATCCGACGGTTGCGCTCGGCCGGCAGCTGCGATGCCGTGAGCGCGTAATCCGCGACGACGGCGTCCCGATCCGCGTCGACAGCCGTCAGGGCGAGCGCGACCGTGACGCCGGTGCGGTCCTTGCCCACCGTGCAGTGCACCAGGGTGCGCTCCCCCGCCGCGATCACGCGGACGGCATCCGCCAGCCGCGCGCCGCTCTCGTCGATCAGGTGACGGTACATCTCCTCCAGACTCAGATCCTCGTCGAAGAACGACGCGACAGAGCCGAGGAACAGCGGCAGGTTCGTCGTGGGCACCGAACTGACCGCCGACGGCGCTTCGGCGACCTCCTGGCCATCGCGCAGGTCGACGATGTGCCCGACTCGGCGCTCGATCTCGGCGACGGCCGTCGGCTTCGCCGCGACGAGGCTGCCCGAGCGCAGCAGCATCCCCTCGCGGATGCGTCCGCGTGATGCCGGCATCCCGCCGACGTCACGGGCGTTGAACACGCCGGGGAGTTCGAGGAGCGTCACACCGGCGCCTGTGCTGCACGCGGCGGAACCGGATACCGACCCGCGATCACGATCCGGTTGAAGGCGTTGATCGACACGCACGCCCAGCTCAGCGCGGCGTACTCCTTCTCGGTCAGCACGCCGCCCACGCGGTCGTACACGTCGTCGGGGATGCCGTCCTCATGGATGAAGGTGAAGGCCTCGGCCAGTTCGAGGGCCGCACGCTCGCGCTCCGAGAACACGCCGCTCTCACGCCAGGTCGGGATCTGCACGATCGTGTCCGTATCGAGGCCGGCCTTCACCGCACGGTCGAGATGGACGCGCGCGCAGTAGGCGCAGCCGTTGAGCTGCGAGCAGTGGATCATCACGATCTCCTTGAGCCGATCGTCGATGCCGTTGTCTCGACAGATCTGACCGACGGTCCTGGCGAACTGATCCAGGGCCTCGTACGCGGCCGGTTCGGTCTTCGACAGGTGCACGCGCGTCTCGCTCATGCCCTCAGCTTAGGCTCAGACCCCGTCTCTAGCGTGGGTGCAGATGGCGAATACGCAACGCATGAGGAGTCTTGACGGAGTCCGCGGCGCAGCCGCGGCAGTGGTCCTCGTGTACCACTGCAGCCTCATCGCGATGCCGCATCTGGACGACGCCGTCGCCGCGTGGCTGACGCAGACGCCGGCGAAGATCCTGTTCGCCGGAACCGAGGCCGTGCTGGTGTTCTTCGTGCTGTCGGGCTTCGTCGTGGCGCTGCCGGTGCTGCGCGACGGCTTCAGCTGGTTGCGCTACTACCCCACGCGCATCCTGCGCCTCTACCTGCCGGTGTGGGCCTCCGTCGTCCTCGCCACCGGCCTCATCGCGCTGGTGCCCCGGGACCCTGCGACCATGCCCGATGACTCGTGGATGCAGAACACGCAGGCCGCGACGGTCACGTGGAGCTCGTTCTTCGACGAGGCCCTCCTGACGACGACGAGCTACGACATCAACAACGTCCTGTGGTCCTTGCGCTGGGAGCTCATCTTCTCGCTGGGCCTCCCGGTGTTCATCGGCGTCGCGATCGTCGTGCGCCGGCACGCCCTCATCGCGGCGATCGGATGCTGCCCGCTCACCGTTGCGGGGCGGATGATCGACGCAGAACCGCTCGTCTACCTTCCCGTCTTCCTGCTCGGCACGCTCATGGCGGTCCGGTTCGACGATCTGCTGGCGTGGGTGCGGCGCCCGCGGCACCCCGCCTTCTGGCCGACGTTCACCGGCGGCGCGCTCGCGCTGCTCATGGCGAGTTGGCTGACTCGACCGGTCGCCGCTCCTGACAGCCTCCTCGGCCGCACCATGTGGGGACTGGCCGGCATCGGCGCCGTACTGGTGATCGTCGCAACGCTGGGGTGGCCGCGGCTGCGCACGGCGCTCGAGGGGCGCGTTCCGCAGTGGCTGGGGCGCACGTCGTACAGCCTCTACCTCGTGCACGTTCCGGTCATAGCGACCCTCGCGTATCTGTGGGGCAACGACAGATGGCCGCTCGTGATGATCGTCGGCATCCCGACGAGCCTCGTCCTGGCCGCCGTGTTCCACCGCGTCGTGGAGGCGCCGTCCCAGCGCATCGCGCGGATGGCGGGCGGCGCCGTGCCGCGGCGGGCCCGCTCACGCATCTGAGACGAGCGGTCGCTCGGCGCGGCGGAGCAGGCGCCGCTTGATCCGGCCGGCGAGACGGCGGATGCGACGGGGACCGGGGCCTGACGCACGCCGCTTGCGCCGTCGCGCCCGTCGCATCTCACGCCCCCAGGCGCGCATGACGCTCCGGTCGTCGAACCGTGAAGCGCTCTCGCGGGCGCGGCGGCGCATCGCGGAGACGGCTGGCTGCGGCATCCTCTGGAGGTCGGCGATCCGATGCGCCATCGACCCGATGTCGCCCGGCGGGATGAGGAAGCCGTTGCGTCCGTCCTGGATCACATCCGATGGACCGTAGGGGATGTCGTACGCGATCGGAATGCAGCCGGCCGCCATGGCTTCGATGAGAGCGAGCGGAAGCCCCTCGGCCTTCGAGGTCAGGAGCATGAAGTCCGCGGATCCGAATGCCGCGCGCGCGTCGTCGGCGTGCCCCCGCAGGCGCACGCGATCCTGAACGCCCAGCGAGCGGATCGTCTTCTCCAGGAGCGGGCGCCGCTCCCCCTCGCCGAAGACATCCAGAGTGAGGTCGGCATCGTCAGAGGCCCGGGCGAGAGCCTTGATCGCGTGCGAGACCCGCTTGCGGACGATGAGCGAGGCGAGCATCACCCCGTGGCCTCTGCGCCTCCCGGAGGAAGCGCGCGACGGGCCCGACCCGTCGAACCCGTTGGGGATGACCGCGATGTTGTCATGCGAGCCCAGATCGCGCAGGAGGTCCTCGCGCTGCCGCGATGTGAGGACGATCACCGCGTCGAAGTCGTCGAGATGCTCGAGGACGGTGAGCCGCGTCGCACTCAGCTGCGAGCCGTCGGCGGATCGGTGGGACCCGTGCAGCACGTGCATCATCACGACGTTCGCCCGGCGGTACGTCCGCGCGAACCGGGCGACCGTCTTCGAGTCCACGATGACGAAGCTCTCCTGCGCACCGATGACGCGGTCCAGCCAGTGCCGGTACAGCGCCCAGACGCTCTCCCACCTGCGGACGGGTTCGCCGCGTCGGTCGTAGAGGACGAGGCTGCGCCCACGCGTGTCCGGGTCGCGACGGTCTGTCATCAGCAGAGTGCCGTCGGGCCGGAAGCGGTCCGTCGCGAGCACCTCACCGCCCGGATCCGCCTGCTGCTGCCGCACGAGCACGACACCGTCACGGCTCCCTTCGCACAGGCCTCGGGCCGGCTCGAGGGGCTCATGCCCCTGCACGGATGCTCCCGGGGGCGCGAGCTCCTCGTCGTGCTCGCGGAGCCATTCCCAGACGTTGAGGACGCGCATGCCGTCGACGAGATCGCCGGAGGCGCGCAGACGCTCGACGAGCTCGGGATAGTCCAGCCGGTCGTCGAAGGTCAGGATCTCCACCGGCCGCCCCGCGAGGCGCACGAATGCTCTCGACCGATGCAGGAGAGCGCTCGTCATGCCGCCGAACGCGTCGGGGATGCTCCAGCTGAGCACATAGTGCTTCCCGGAGCGGACGCACGAGGGAAGAATGGATGTGAGCACGGTGGACGAAACTAACAACCGCCCCTGTGAGCCGCCTTGATGCAGGAAATGCAATGTGCTCACAATTGCATTGCTGCATTGAGCATGACATGTACTCAAGACACCTTTTAACAAGGCACTCTGCTCCCCCGTTTCGCGCTGACCGGCGAATCGGAGCAGAATATGGGCGTGACGACCGAGAACAGCGAGTTCCACTACCTCCCGCTCCAGGCACAGGCCCTCGGCGCACCCGTTCCCCCCGTCGAACGCCTCACGCTCGACCTCCCCGACGGACGCCGGCTCAGCGCGCTCCGCTACGGCACCGGCGACCCGGTCGTCACGCTTCTCCACGGCGCGGGGCTCAACGCCCACACGTGGGACACCACCGTCCTGCGGCTGCAGCAGCCCGTTCTCGCCATCGACCTCGCCGGGCACGGCGACTCCGACTGGCGCGAGGACGCCGACTACTCCGCCGCCTCGCTCGCCCCCGACATCGCCCTCGCGCTCCGGGAATGGACCACGGCTGCTCAGGTCCTCGTCGGCCAGTCGCTCGGAGGGCTCACTGCGGCGGCCGTGGCATCCGCTCATCCCGACCTCGTCCGCGAACTGATCGTCGTCGACATCACCCCGGGAATCGACACCACCGCCGGCCCGGCGGTCCTCCGCGCCTTCTACGAAGGTCCCACCGACTTCGCGACCCGCGACGAACTCGTCGACCGGGCCATGTCGCTCGGCTTCGGCAGCACGCGTCCGGAGACCGAACGCGGGGTCTTCCTCAACACCCGCGTCCGTCCGGACGGACGGATCGAATGGAAGCACCACTTCGCCCACCTCGCGGCGAAGGCGCTGTCCGGTCCTTCTGGTGCCGCCGATGCCGCGCCGCAGCGCGCGATCCTCGACGCGCGCGGATGGGATGACCTCACCGGCACCAACGCACCGATCACGCTCGTCCGCGCTCTGCGCGGATTCGTCGGAGAGGACGACACCGCCGAGTTCGAGCGTCGCGTCCCCGGCGCACGCGTCGTTGAGCTCGGCGCGACCCACAATGTCCAGGAGACCGCCCCGGGAGAGCTCGCAGAGCTCATCAGGGCCGCGGTCGTCTCACCCGCCTGAACCGGCATCCTGCCCAGGCATCACCCCGAACCGGCGCACAGCGAACCCGCCGCCCGAGAGGACCCCGCGATCATCATGTCCCACCGCACCAGACGCCTCGCCGTAATATCGGCGCTCGCCGCCACCGCCGTCGTCCTCAGCGCCTGCACGGGCGCCTCGCCCGACCCTGTTCAGACCTCGAGCGGCACGCCCGATCCCGCAGCGACCCTCACCGTGGGCCTCGTGCTCGAGCCGACCAACCTCGACATCCGCCACACCAGCGGCGCAGCTCTCGAGCAGGTGCTCGTCGACAACATCTACGAGGGTCTCGTCTCGCGTGCGCAGGACAACTCGATCGAACCGCGCCTGGCATCGGGCTACGAGGTCTCGGACGACGGCCTGACCTACACGTTCACCCTCAACGAGGGCGTCACGTTCCACGACGGCTCGGCACTCACCTCCGCCGACGTCGTCGCGTCGTACGAGGCCGTGCAGGCCGACGAATCGCTGCAGGGCCACGCCGAGTTCGCCGCCGTCGACTCCATCGAGGCCCCCGACGACATGACCGTCGTCATCACCCTGACCGAGCCGAACCAGAACTTCCTGTTCTCGCTCACGGGCCCCGCCGGGCTCGTGTTCCGCAGCGGAGACAAGACCGATCTGCAGACCGCGGAGAACGGCACGGGGCCTTTCACCCTCCAGAACTGGAGCCGCGGCAGCAGCATCACCTTCGATCGTTTCGACGACTACTGGGGCGACTCGGCCGGCGTCGCCGAAGTCGTCTTCGAGTACATTCCGGACTTCACCGCAGGTGTGAACGCCGCGCTCGACGGCAGCCTCGACGTCCTCACTGCGGTGGACCCCAACCTCGCACCCGAACTGAAGAGCTCCGGAGAGTTCGCGCTGACGACCGGGCGCACCACCGACAAGGCGACCCTCGCGTTCAACAACGCCAAGGCGCCGCTCGACGACGTGCGCGTCCGCGAGGCGCTGCGCCTGGCCATCGACCACGAGGGCCTCATCGAAGCCGTCGGCGCGGGAGAGCCGCTGTACGGCCCGATCCCCGAGCTCGACCCCGGGTACGAGGACCTCTCGGACGTCGCCCCCTACGACCCCGAGAAGGCGAAGGAGCTGCTCTCGGAGGCCGGCCAGGAGGACCTGGAGCTCACGCTGACGATCCCGTCGTTCTACGGCACCACCGTCTCGCAGGTGCTGATCTCGGACTTCGCGAAGGTCGGCGTCACCCTCGAGGTCGACCCGGTCGAGTTCCCGACCTGGCTCGAGGACGTCTACACGAACAAGGACTACGACCTCAGCTTCGTCCTGCACGTCGAGCCCCGCGACTTCGGCAACTTCGCGAACCCGGACTACTACTTCGGCTACGACAATCCGGAGGTGCAGGACCTCTACACCCGCGCGCTGGCCGAGACCGATGCCGACGCCTCCGCCGAACTGCTCGCACAGGCGGCGCGCCTCGTGTCCGAGGACCACGCGGCGGACTGGCTCTACAACGGACAGACGATCACCGCCGTCCGCCCGACCGTCTCCGGCTTCCCGCAGGACTCGATCAACTCGCGCATCGACCTCGCCGGCGTCACCGTCGCCGCGGACTGACCGGCAGCTCGTCCCCCGTGATCCGATACGCGCTGACACGAGGAGTCCTGCTCATCGCAGGGCTCCTCGTGTCGAGCGTGCTCATCTTCCTGACCCTGCGCGTGTTCCCCGGTGACGTCGCGCAGCTGATCGCGGGTACGCAGGCACCACCGGCGACGGTCGAGGCTCTGCGCGAATCACTGGGGCTGAATCGCCCGCTGTTCGTCCAGTACACCGACTGGATCGGCGGCGTCCTGACCGGCGACCTCGGCACGTCGCAGCTGAGCGGAGCGTCCGTGGGCGCCGAGATCGCCGAGAAGGCGCAGGTCACCGTGCCCCTCGGCGTCATGGCACTGTTGATCGCTCTGCTGATCGCCGTGCCGTTCGGCATCGGCTCGGCGCTGCTGCGCGGACGCGCCGGCGGCACCGCCATCAGCGTCGCCGCTCAAGCCCTCGCCGCGGTGCCCGTGATCTGGGCCGGGATGATGCTCATCGTCGTGTTCGCGGTCTGGCTGGGCTGGCTGCCGGCGCAGGGCTTCCCGCGGGGCGGATGGGATCAGCCGTGGCAGGCCTTCCGCGCCCTGCTGCTGCCGGCACTGACCATCGGGATCGTCGAGGGCGCGATGCTGCTGCGGTTCGTGCGCAGCGCCACGCTGCAGGCGCGGGGGCAGGATTTCGTCCGGACGGCGGCGGCGAAGGGACTCACCCGCAACCGCGCTCTGATCCAGCACGGCATCCCCGCGGTCGGGCTGTCGATCGTCACGGTGCTCGGCCTGCAGGTGGCCGGGATCATCGTCGGCTCGGTCATCATCGAGCAGCTGTTCACGCTGCCGGGCATCGGGCGCATGCTCGTCGCGGACGTCGGAACGCGCGATCTCGTGAAGGTGCAGAGCGAGCTGCTCGTACTGACCGCTCTCGTGCTCGTGATCGGGTTCATCGTCGACCTCATCCACCACGTCGTCGACCCGAGGCAGAGGGAGTCATGATGCCCCGCTGGCTGCGACGCCTGTGGTCCGATGCCACCGGCCGCTTCGCGCTCATCGTCGTCGCGGCGATCGCGCTCACCGCGCTGGTGGCGCTGTTCTGGACGCCGTTCGACCCGCTCAGCGCCGATGTGCGAAATCGCTGGGCCGCGCCCAGCTGGCCGCACCTGCTCGGCACGGACGGCACCGGACGCGACATCCTGAGCCTGATCATGGCGGGAGCCCGCACGACCGTGTTCGTGAGCGTCGGCGCCGGTGTCGTCGCGACGTTCGTGGGGATCGCCCTCGCAGCCCTCGGGGCCCTGACCTTCCGCTGGATGCGCGAGACCGTCGCCGTCCTCGTCGACATCCTCATCGCCTTCCCCGTCCTCATCATCGCGATGATGATCTCGTCGGTGTGGGGCGGTTCGCTGTGGGTCGTCATCTGGGCGGTCGGGATCGGTTTCGGCGTCAACATCGCCCGGGTCACCCGCCCCGAGCTGCGTCGCGTCCAGCAGAGCGACTTCGTGCTTGCCGGCCGCGCAGCAGGTCTCACCCCGGTGCAGAACCTCGTCCGCCACCTGCTCCCCAACGTGGCGCCGGTGTTCATCGTGCAGCTGTCCTGGTCGATGGCCGTCGCCGTGCTCGCCGAGGCGGGTCTGTCGTATCTCGGTTTCGGAGCATCGGTGACCGAGCCGTCGTGGGGCATCCTGCTGTCGGACCTGCAGCGGTACATCAGCATCCATCCCCTCTCGGTGATCTGGCCGGGGCTCGCCATCACGGTCACCGTGCTCGCGCTGAATCTGCTCGGCGATGCGCTGCGCGAGGCGACCGACCCGACGCTGCGCCACCGTGCGGCTGAAGTCCACACACCGGCGGTGGTCGCATGAGTCTCGTCGTGCAGGACCTCGTCGTCGAGATCGACGGACGCCGGGTCGTCGACGGCGTCTCGTTCGAGGTTCCGGACGGCTCGCGGGTCGGATTGATCGGCGAATCCGGGTCGGGCAAGTCCATCACCGCCCTCGCGATCCTGGGGCTGCTTCCCGACGGCGCCACCGCGAGCGGAAGCATCCGCTGGGACGGCACGGAACTGCTCGGGATGCCGGACCGGGAGCTCGCCCGCTTCCGCGGCGACGACATCGGCATCGTGTTCCAGGAGCCGCGCACGGCCCTCAATCCGATCCGCACCGTCGGCCGCCAGATCTCCGAGTCCGTGCGCATCCACACCGCAGTCGGGCGGCGCGAGGCGCGCGCCCGCGCGATCGACGAGGCCGCCCGCGTGCACCTGCCCGATCCGGCATCCATCGTCGACAAGTACCCTCATCAGCTCTCCGGCGGGCAGCGCCAGCGCGTCGCGATCGCGATGGCGCTGGCGTGCCGGCCTCGGCTGCTCATCGCCGACGAGCCCACCACGGCGCTGGACGTGACGATCCAGGCCGAGATCCTCCGGCTCATGCTCTCGCTCACCTCCGAACACGGCATGTCGCTCGTGTTCATCACCCACGACCTGGCGGTCCTCGCACAGGTCGCGACGCATGGCGTCGTGCTCGAAGACGGCCGAGTGGTCGAATCCGCGCCGGTGCAGACCCTGCTCAGCGCCCCGACGTCGCCGATCACGCAGGGCCTGCTCCGCGATGCCACCGCGACGCTGTGGCGGCCGGAGGGCGGTGACGCATGAGCCTCATCGAAGCCCGCAGCCTGCGCCGTGACTTCCCCGTCCCCACGCGGTCGATCTTCGAACGCGCGGGCCACCAGACCGCTCTGCAGCCCACGGACCTCGACATCGAGGCGGGCGAGTCGATCGGCATCATCGGCGAGTCCGGGTCGGGCAAGTCCACGCTCATCCGTCTGCTGCTGGGCCTCGACCGGCCGACGGCGGGGACGGTGCGGATCGACGGACGAGGCGTGGATGCCGCAGCATCCGCCCGCTCGCTGCACTGGCTCCGCCGTGCCACCGGCCTGGTGTTCCAGGACCCGTACGCGTCCCTGGACCCGCGGATGAGCGCGGGTCAGATCATCGCCGAGCCGCTGCGTGCGCTCGACATCTCCGGCGACCGTCGCGCGCGCGTGCAGGAGGTGCTCGAACAGGTCGGGCTGGATCCGGACATGGCGAGCCGCTACCCGCACGAGTTCTCCGGCGGGCAGCGGCAGCGCGTGGCGATCGCGCGCGCGATCGTGCACCGGCCGCGCATCCTCGTCGGGGACGAACCGCTCTCCGCGCTCGATGTCACCGTGCGGGCGCAGATCCTCGGCGTGCTCGAGCATCTGCTGGAGACCGAGGATCTGACCCTGATCCTCGTGTCGCACGACATCGGCGTCGTGCAGAACCTGTGCGACACGGTCGCGGTGATGAAGGACGGCGCGATCGTCGAGCGCGGAACCACCCGCGACGTGCTGCTGAACCCGCAGCAGGACTACACGAAGAGGCTCCTCGCCGCGATCCCCGTCATCCCGGAGTAGTCACCGCCGGCGGCGCTGGGGCTTGAGGGTCCGCTGCAGATAGATCGTGCCGAGCGACCGGCCGAACTTGAAGCCGACCCTCCCCATCCGCCCGACCTCGACGAAGCCGGCCCGTTCGTGCAGCCGGACGGATGCCTCGGCTCCGCTGTCGCTGATGACGGCGACGACCTCGCGCAGGCCGATCTGCTCGCACGCCTCGATGAGCGCATGCAGCAGAACCGTGCCCAGCCCCTTGCCGCCGGCCCCGGGGCCGAGATAGATCGAATCCTCGACGGTGTAGCGGTAGGCGGACTTGCTCGCCCACGGCTGCACGAGCGCGTAGCCGATCACGGCGTTCGAGGGGGTTACCGCCACGAGGAATGGCAGCTTCAGCTTCGTGAGCAACGCGAACTTCTCGCGCCAGTAGCGGTGCGTCGACGCCTTCTCATCGAACGTCACGACGGAGTTGGCGACGTAATGGTTGTAGATCCCGCGGACGTCTGGCAGATCGCCGACGCGCGCGGGCCGGATGACGTAGCTGAAGGTGTCCGGCTCCGGCGGCGGCGCCTGCAGATGGCGCGGCAGCCGGCGACGCTGGTCGCCGGGTTCGAACTGCATGCGCTCAGCCTATAGTTCTCCGTCCACGCGCCAGTCCACAGGCTCCGCGCCCTGCTGCTCGAGGAGCGCATTGGCGCGCGAGAACGGCCTGGAGCCGAAGAAGCCGCGGCGTGCGGACAGCGGCGACGGGTGCGCCGAGGCGATCACGGGCGTCTCGCCGAGAAGCGGCTGGAGGTTCGCGGCATCCCTCCCCCACAGGATCGCCACGAGCGGCCGGTCGCGCGCGACGAGCGCGCGGATCGCGAGTTCGGTGGCCTGCTCCCACCCCCAGCCGCGATGGGATGCCGGCGCGCCCGGCCGCACCGTGAGCACGCGGTTCAGCAGCAGCACCCCCTGCTCGCTCCATGCGGTGAGGTCGCCGTGCGGCGCCGGCGGGATGCCGAGATCGCTCTCGCGCTCGGCGTAGATGTTCGTCAGGCTGCGCGGCAGGGGGCGCACATCGCTGTTCACGGCGAACGACAGCCCGATCGGATGTCCGGGCGTCGGATAGGGATCCTGCCCGGTGATCAGGACCCGTACCTCGGCGAGCGGACGCTGGAAAGCACGCAGGACGTGCGCGCCGTCGGGCAGATATCCGACGCCGCTCGCCTGCTCGGCGCGGAGCCTGTCCCCCAGCATCCGGATCGTGTCGGCAGCGGGAGCGAGAGCCTGCGCCCACCCCGCGTCGATCAGTCCCTCATCGACGAGCTGGGTCAGCGGCCGCCCCGGCACCGCCTCAGTCCTCCAGGTCGGGGCGCACGCGCAGCGCACCGCGGGCCAGCAGGTGCTGCGCGGACTGGGCGACGGGCCGCATCGTGATGAGGTCGAGGTTGACGTGCCCCGGAGCATCCAGCGCGTAGCCGATGACGTCCGCGACGTCGCGGGCGGTCAGCGGCGCCTCGACCCCCGCGTAGACCGCGTCGGCCGCGACCTGGTCGCCGCCGAGCCGATTCAATGTGAACTCCTCGGTGCGCACGAGCCCCGGCGCGACCTCGACGACGCGGATGGGCTCGCCGTTGAGCTCCTGACGCAGCGCCTTGACGAGCATGGACTCCGCGGCCTTCGCGGCGTTGTAGCCCCCGCCGCCCGGGTAGGCGACCTGCGCCGCGGTCGAGGTCACGAAGACGGCGTCGGCATGCCCGTCGGATGCCGCGGCGCGACGCAGCATGGGAAGGATGCCGGCGACCAGCCGCTGCGTCGCCAGCACGTTCACGTCGTACATCCACTGCCAGTCCTCTGTGCTGCCGGCCTCGACGCTGTCCGTCCCGCGTGCACCGCCGGCGACCTGCACCAGCGCGTGGACAGGGCCTGCCGCATCGATCTCGGCGAGCAGCGCGGTCACGGCATCCGGATCGGTGAGGTCGCACGCGATCGCCGACGCGCCGGTCTCCTGCGCGAGCGCGTGCAGGCGGTCCGCCCGACGGGCGACGCCGACGACGTCCCAGCCACGATCGCGGAGGTCCCGCACGGTCGCCTCGCCGATGCCCGAGCTCGCACCCGTCACCACTGCACGTCTGGTCACTGCCTGTTCAGCCATGCCTCCACCGTACGACTTTTCCGCGCGATCACGCGGATCGTGGATGTTACGTAACATTTCCCGCGCGTTGTCGGGTCGGCGTGCGTTCCGTAGTGTCGCATCAAAGGCATCCGCCACTGTTTTCGAACCAGCCGAGGAGGCACACAATGTCCGCACCCGAGACCTGGCGTTTCGAGACCAAGCAGATCCACTCGGGCGCCGCCCCCGACCCGGTCACCAAGGCCCGCGCGACGCCGATCTACCAGACCACCTCGTACGTGTTCGACAACGCCGACCACGCGGCGAACCTGTTCGCGCTCGCCGAATTCGGCAACATCTACACCCGCATCCAGAACCCCACGCAGGACGTCCTCGAGCAGCGCCTCGCGGCGCTCGAAGGCGGTACCGGGGCTCTCGTGCTCTCCAGCGGCCAGGCCGCGTCGACTTTCGCCGTCCTGAACATCGCGCAGGCCGGCGATCACTTCGTCTCGTCGAGCTCGATCTACGGCGGCACGTACAACCTCTTCAAGTACACGCTCGCCAAGCTCGGCGTCGAGGTGACGTTCGTCGAGAACCAGGACGACATCGAGGAGTGGCGCGCCGCCGTCCGCCCGAACACGAAGCTGTTCTTCGCCGAGACGATCGGCAACCCGAAGATCAACGTGCTCGACATCCGCGGTATCGCCGACGTCGCACACGAGAACGGCATCCCGCTGATCGTCGACAACACGATCGCGACGCCCTACCTCATCCGTCCGTTCGAGCACGGCGCCGACATCGTCGTGCACTCCGTCACCAAGTTCCTCGGCGGTCACGGCACCACCATCGGCGGAGCGATCGTCGACGGCGGGACCTTCGCGTGGTCGGAGCACGCCGAGAAGTTCCCCGAGCTGACCCAGCCCGACCCGTCGTACCACGGGGCTGTCTACACCGCAGCGGTCGGCGACGCTCTCGCGTACATCATCAAGGCGCGCGTGCAGCTGCTGCGCGACCTCGGCTCGGCGATCGCACCGCAGAGCGCGTGGAACCTCATCCAGGGCATCGAGACGCTGTCGCTGCGCATCGAGCGCCACGTGCAGAACGCGCAGGAGATCGCGGAGTGGCTCGAGAACCACGCCGACGTCGCCTCGGTCAACTACTCGGGCCTGCCCTCGTCGCCGTGGTACGCCAAGGCGAACGAGTACGCGCCCAAGGGCGTCGGCGCCGTGCTGTCGTTCGAGCTCAAGGGTGGAGTGGAGGCCGGTCGCGAGTTCGTGAACTCGCTGTCGCTGTTCAGCCACCTCGCCAACATCGGCGATGTGCGCTCGCTCGTGATCCACCCGGCATCCACGACGCACTCCCAGCTCACCCCGGAGCAGCAGCTCACCTCCGGTGTCACACCGGGTCTGGTGCGTCTGTCGGTGGGGCTCGAGAACATCGACGACCTCAAGGCCGACCTCGAGGGCGCCCTGGCCGCCGCTCGCCGTGTCTCGGAGGCCGCCCGCGCCTGAGCATCCACTCGCAGAAACGCACGAATCTCGCAGACTTTCTCTTGAACTCTGCGAGATTCGTGCGTTTCTGCGTTTTCCGCCCGCGTGACGGGCACGCGTAACGTTCGCCCGCGGGCGGGCACGAGCCGAGAGAATGGATGCATGGACTGGCAGAGCACGTCGGAGGACACGGTGCCGTCGGCGCGCGTCACCGACGACGACGCCCGTCTGCTCCGTGCGCGCCCTCCCGTCACCGGGGCCTGGCGCGACGGCGACCCCGTAGGCCAGAGGCGCTTCGCCGCGTTCGGCGCCTTCCGGACCGAGAGCGGGCAGGAGCTGCCCGGCATCCGCGTCGCCTACGAGTCATGGGGCGAGCTCAACGCCGCCCGCGACAACGCGATCCTCGTGCTGCACGCCCTCACCGGCGACAGCCACGTCCGCGGCGACGCAGGGCCGGGGCATCCCACCGACGGCTGGTGGCAGGACATCGTCGGTCCCGGCGCACCGCTGGACACCGACCGATGGTTCGTCATCGCCCCGAACATGCTCGGCGGATGCCAGGGCTCGACCGGGCCCGCCAGCGTCGCCCCCGACGGCTACGAGTGGGCCTCCCGCTTCCCGTACCTGACGATCCGCGACCAGGTCGCAGCGCAGGTCCGGCTCGCCGATACGCTCGGCATCGATCGCTGGGCGGCCGTCGTCGGCGGCTCCATGGGCGGGATGCACGCCCTGGAGTGGGGCGTCTCGCACCCCGAGCGCGTGGAGCGGATCGCCGTGCTCTCCTCTCCCCCGGTGAACACCGCCGACCAGATCGCGTTGAACTCCGTTCAGCTCGAGGCGATCCGCATCGACCCGCGCTTCCAGGGCGGCGAGTACTACGACCAGAGCACGGGCGAGGGCCCGCACCGCGGTCTCGCGCTCGCCCGCCGCATGGCACTGCTCAACTACCGCAGTCCGATCGAGTTGAACCAGCGCTTCCAGCGCTCCTGGCAGTCCGAGGTCTCACCTCTCGGCAGGGGCGGCCGGTTCGCCGTCGAGTCCTACCTCGACTTCCACGGCAACAAGTTCACGCGCCGCTTCGATGCCAACAGCTACCTGACGCTCGTCGAGGCGATGAACTCGCACGACGTCGGACGCGGTCGCGGCGGTGTCGAGAGCGCATTGCAGTCGGTCACCGCGACCACGCTGGTCCTCGGCATCGACACCGACCGGCTGTTCCCCGTCGACGGTCAGCACCGCATCGCGCGCAGCATCCCGAACACGCTCGACGGCAACGAGGCAGTGGTCCTCAACAGCGATTTCGGGCACGACGGCTTCCTCATCGAGACGGATGCCGTGGGTCGTCAGCTCCGACGCCTGCTCGCCGCCTGATTCAGTCGCGGGTGTAGATCCAGGGCAGGGAGGACGTGTCCAGCCGGTGTCGCCCTGCGCCGCCCGCCGGATGCTCCGAATCCCCCTCCCACACGAAGACGCCTCCGCCCAGCAGCACGGTCGTGTAGTGCTCCGGTGCGGATGCCGCGGCCACGGCATCGTCCACCGAGGATCGAGCGGCCAGCCGGCGCAGCGTGATCCACGTCGGCGGGTAGAGCACCATGTCGCCGTCGGCGTGACGACGGAGGGCGTCGGCGGGAGCGATCCACTGCACGTCGACCACCTCGTCGGGCGCGGCATGCACGACGGCATCCGGGGCCTGGGCGAGGAAGAACCAGGTCCGCACCCGCTTGGGCGCCTCGACCGGCGGCACCCAGCACGACAGCGCCGTCAGGTGCTCCGGCCGGACACCGACCTCCTCCTCGCACTCCCTGGCGGCTGCGCGCTCCGCGGTCTGCACCTCGGTCACGGCGCCCTCGGCGTCCGTCTCCTCCGTCACACCGCCGGGGAACACCCAGGCGCCGGCGAACGAGCCGCGTTCGGGACGCCGCATGAGGAGCGTCTGGAGTCCCGCTCCCGTCGAACGCAGCAGCACGGTCGTGCCGCCGACGAGCAGGGTCTCATCCATGCCGCCAGCCTACGCGGCCAGGGCCACCCGCTCCGCCCGATAGGCGATGGTCAGGATGCCGAGGCCGACGAGCGCGAGAACGGCTCCCGTCCACGCCGGGGCGGTGAAGCCCCAGCCCAGCCCGATGACGGTTCCGCCCAGGAAGGCGCCGAGGCTGTTGCCGATGTTGAGGGCGGAGTGGTTCATGGCCGCTGCGATCGACTGGTTGTCGCCGGCGACGTCCATGAGGCGGGTCTGGATCGCCGGGCTCAGCACGGAGGACACGAGCCCCATCCCGAACGCGAGCACGGCGAGCACCACGATCTGGAACGACAGCAGCGCCAGCAGCACGAGCACGACCACCATGGCGCCCATGCCGAACACGAGCGTCCGCCGAAGATCCCGGTCGGCCATGTAGCCGCCGAGCAGGTTGCCGACCGTCATGCCGAGACCGACGATCACGAGCACGATCGGCACCGCCCACTCCGGTGATCCGGCGACGTCCGTGACGAGCGGTGCTATGAAGCTGTACACGGCGAAGAAGCCGCCGAAGCCGATCGCCCCGATCCCCAGCGTCAGCCACACCTGTCCGACCCGGAACACGCCGAGCTCGGAGCGCAGCGTGCGCCCCGGCTCACCCGGATGCTTCGGAACGAACGCGGCGATGCTCACGGCGGCGAGAGCGAAGACCACGGCCACGACGAGGAACGCCGTCCGCCAACCCCACTGCTGACCGAGGAAGGTGCCCAGCGGCACTCCGACGACATTCGCGACGGTGAGACCCGTGAGGATGAACGCGACGCCCTGCGCACGCTTCCCCGGGCCGAGGACGTCGGCGGCGACGAGCGCCCCGATGCCGAAGTAGGCGCCATGCGGAAGTCCGGCGAGCAGTCGCGAGGCGCCGACGAGCCCGAAGGTGGGCATGAAGACGGTGAGGGCGTTGAACACGGTCAGGGCGATGGCGAGACCGAGCATGACACGATGCCGCGGGAACCGCGCGACCACCCCTGCGATCGTCGGCGCGCCGATGACCACGCCGAGCGCGTAGAGCGACACGAGCACGCCGCTCTGGCCGATCGCCTCTTCGGAGGAGAGGGCCCACTGCACCGGCAGCAGGTCCTGGGCGATGTTCGGCAGGAGCCCCATGACGACGAACTCGGTCATGCCGATGCCGAAGGAGCCGATGGCGAGAGAGAGGAGCGCCATCATCGCCGCACCCCTCGAAACAGTCGAGGAGTGAGTCACCAGCCCATCGTAGCGGCGGTCAGGAGGGCGAGTCCCCGCGCTCGGCGATCGCGGCCTCCAGCCGATCGATCTTCGCGTCGAGCTCACCGGAGTACCCGGGTCGGATGTCGGCCTTGAGCACGAGCGAGACCCGCGAGCCGAACGGCATGACCGCCTCGGTAGCGCGCTTGACGACATCCATCACGGCGTCCCAGTCCGGGCCCTCGATCTCGGTGAACATGCTGGTGGTCCGGTGCGGGAGCCCGGAGGCGCGGACGACCGCGACCGCTGCGGCGACCGCGTCGTGCACGGAGGCATCGGCGCTGCCGGTGCCGGACGGGGCGACGGAGAAGGCGATGAGCATGGTGGACCTCAGTTTCTCTGCGGGGACGATCCCCGGGTGGACGGAACGCGGATCAGCGCACGCACGGCGACGACCAGCAGGACGATGACGAGCGCGTTGCGGAGGGTGAGCAGGAGGATCGGCACGGTCTCGGCCGCCAGCAGACCGGCGTACGTCAGCGGGTAGACGAGGAAGGTCAGCGCGCTGATCGCGAGCGCGAGCCCGGCGGGCAGACCAGAACGGGTCCGGTCGAACAGGATCCACAGGATGATCGGCGCGATCAGCCAGGTCTGGAACTGCGGCGAGCCGACCTTGTTCGTCACGATCAGCGCCGTCACGATCGTGAGCGCGAGGGGCGGGAACAGCCTCGGGAAGGATGCTCCGCGCACGGCCTTGATCGCCCCGTACACGGTCGCTCCCGCTGCGGCGAGCGCCATGAGGGGTGTCAGCACTGCCGCGACCGCGTCGACGCCGGGCGCCCCGATCTGGAACGTCAGGATCTCGTGGCTGTAGTCGATGGATGCCGCACCCGTCGTCGCCAGCCACAGGAACGGGGTCGCCGCGACCGCTTCGATCTGCAGACCCCTGCCGGTCTGCTCGAAGACGAACCCGAACAGGTGCCGGTCCGCCCCGAGGACGAACAGGACCACGATGATCCCTGCGGTGACGGCGAGGAGGGCGAGCAGCATCCGCATCCGCGCCTTCGCCGCGACCACGGCCGCGACCGCGATCGCACCGGGCCAGATCTTGATCCAGGCGGCGAACGTCAGGACCGCGGTGGCGACGGCAGGGCGCTTCACGAGCCAGCATCCGCCGATCACGGCCAGCGGCACCGTGATCGCATCGATGCGGTACATCGCGATCGGCCCGAGCAGCACGAGCGCGGTGGTCCAGAACCAGCCGGCCGAACGCCGCGCCGCCGTACCGGTTCGGCCGACGAGCACCCCGAAGCCGACCGCATCGAGCGCGGTCACGAGCACGGCCCAGCCGATCAGGTAGGCGCCGGTCGTGCCGACGACGCCGTTCAGCGGCCACGCGATGAGCTGCGTGAGGAGCATGGGCAGCAGGGCCGGTTGCGGATACACCCACGACTCCGTGATTCCGACGATCGGGCCACCGCCCAGCGCCGCCGACGACCACGGCTGATAGACGAGGACGACATCGCCCATCGGCTGGGTGGGCAGCACCCAGCCGAGCCACGCGACGAGCACGTGCGCGGCGAGGAAGGCGGCCCATGCGGCCGCGACGCGCGCCTTCACGACAGCAGGTCCCCGATCGCGGTCGGCACGTGCTCAGCGACGTCCAGGGCGACGATCGGGTGTCCTGGGCTGCCGCCGGTGCGCCCGGCTGCCAGGGCCGCGGCGTAACCGTGCAACCAGGCGCCGGATGCCGCGACCTCGGCGAGCCGTGCGGTCGGATTCGCCGCGACGAGGGCGCCGAGGACGCCGGCGAGCACGTCGCCGGCTCCGGCCGTGGCCAGCCAGGAGGGCGCCGACGCGGCCGAGAGGACGACGCCGTCGGGGGCGGCGATGAGGGTGGTCGCGCCCTTGAGCAGGACGACGGCATCGAGGAGCGCGGCGACCTCGACGGCCTGCGCGGTGCGATCGCCGTCGGGTCGCAGACGCAGCGTCTCGCGCAGCCGCGCGAACTCGCCGGCGTGCGGAGTGATGATCATCGGGGCACGGCTGCGCGCGGCGAGGTCCAGCGCGGCGAGGTCCAGCGCTCCCGCGTCGACGATCACGGGAGCATCGCCGTTCAGGATGTCGCGCAGTGCTGCTTCCTCCTCGGGTGCGCGGTCCGCGGACGTGCCGGACCCGATGACCCAGGCATCCACCCGCGTGGCACCGACGTCACGTCCGGTCACGGTCTCCGGGCGACGGGCGATCACGGCATCCGCGGCGCGACCCTCTCCGACGAACCGCACGAATCCTGCTCCTGCACGCCAGGCGGCCTCGACGCCGAGGACCGCTGCGCCCGGATACCCGTCCGAGCCGGTGCGCAGGGCGACGACGCCCCGCGAGTACTTGTCGTCGTCCGCGGTCGGCACGCGCAGATGCGTCGCGGTGTCCGCACGGGACCATTCGCGCACGTCGACCATGGGTTCCACGCTATCGCGCCGACCCCGGTCGCTGCGGCACTACGGTCGAAGAGTGAGTCTTCTGTTCTCCCCGCTCAGCATCCGATCCGTGACCTTCCGCAACCGTCTGTGGGTGTCGCCCATGTGCATGTACAGCGCCCTCGACGGCCTCGTGCAGGAATGGCATCACACGCATCTCGCGCAGTTCGCGTCGGGCGGCGCCGGCCTCGTCGTCGCCGAGGCGACCGCGGTCGTGCCCGAGGGCCGCATCTCCCCGCGCGACGCGGGGATCTGGACCGACGAGCAGCGCGACGCCTGGGCACCGGTCGTCCAGGCGATCCACGACCGCGGTGGCGTCGCCGGCATCCAGCTCGCGCACGCCGGGCGCAAGGCGTCGACGTGGTGGCCGTGGGCGGACGAGCGCGGGTCGGTTCCCGCTGGAGAGGGCGGCTGGCAGACCGTCGCACCGTCCGCCGTCGCTTTCGACGGCTTCGCGGAACCGGTCGCGCTGGATGCCGCCGGCATCGAACGCGTCGTCGCGGGCTTCGCGTCGGCGGCGAGGCGCGCGCTGGATGCCGGGTTCGACGTGCTCGAGCTGCACGGTGCGCACGGATACCTGCTGCACCAGTTCCTCTCGCCGCTGTCGAACCTGCGCACCGACGAGTATGGCGGGACGCTGGAGAACAGGGCGCGGCTGCTGATGCGGGTGCTCGACGCGGTGCGCGAGGCAGCCGGCGACGCCGTGCCCGTCTTCGTGCGGATCTCGGCGACCGACCACGCCGACGGCGGCTTCACCCCCGACGAGGCTGCGCAGGTCTCGGACTGGGCGATCGCCCGCGGCGCCGACCTGATCGATGTCTCCAGCGGCGGACTCGTCGCGCATCAGCGCATCGACGTGCACCCCGGTTACCAGGTGCCGCTGGCGGCGACGGTCCGGCAGAGCGGGAGGATCCCGGTCAGCGCCGTCGGGCTGATCACGGCGGCCGAACAGGCCGAGCAGGTGCTCGCGGGCGGTTCGGCTGATGCCGTCTTCGCCGGCCGCGAGTGGTTGCGCGATCCGCACTTCGGCCTTCGCGCCGCGCACGAGCTCGGCTCCGAGACCGCCTGGCCGCCGCAGTACCTGCGCGCTCGCTGGCGCTGATCCTGCGACGGCCCGGCGGCCGATGCGCTAGCGGCCGTGCACCCGCCGCGTCGCATCCTGCACTTCGCCGACGAGCTCTTCGATGATGTCCTCGAGGAACAGCACCGCGGTCGTCTCGCCCTGAGCGTTGCGAACCTTCGCCAGGTGCCGTCCGGCACGGCGCATGATCGCGAGGGCGTCCTCGAGATCGGTGTCCTCCTGCACGGGCACCATGTGGTGGATGCGCTTGGACGGGATCGGGGCCGCCGTCTTCGACGCGGCATCCTCCCCCTCCGAGGCCCGCAGGATGTCCTTGAGGTGCACGTACCCGAGCGGGGCGCCGTCGTCGTCCACGATCACGTAGCGCGAGAAGCCGTACCGGGCGACCGCGCGCTCGATGTCGTCGGGCGTCGTCGTCTGCGGCAGGGTGACGAGGTCGCCGAGTCCGACAGCGACGTCGCGCGCCTTCTTGTCGGTGAACTCGACCGCGTTGGCGACCGCGCCCGATGCGTCGGCGAGCACGCCCTCGCGGCGCGACTGGTCGACGATCGTCGCGACCTCGTCGATCGTGAAGGTCGATGCCGCCTCGTTCTTCGGCTCGACGCGGAACAGGCGCAGCACGGCGTTGGCGGCGGCGTTGAGCACCCAGATGACGGGGTGGAACACCTTCGAGACCCACACCAGCGGAGGTGCGAGCATCAGCACGGCCCGGTCCGGTACCGAGAACGCGAGGTTCTTCGGCACCATCTCGCCGAACACGACGTGCAGGTACGACACCAGAACCAGCGCGATGACGAATCCGGTGATGTCGACGACGGGCTCGGCCCACCCGAGGGCGTGCATCGGCACGGCCAGCAGATGGTGGATGGCGGGCTCCGAGACGTTCAGGATCAGCAGCGAGCAGATCGTGATGCCCAGCTGCGAGGTGGCGAGCATGAGCGTCGCATGCTCCATCGCGAACAGCGCCGTCTTCGCGGCGCGGGAGCCCCGTTCCGCACGCGGCTCGATCTGCGATCGGCGCGCGGAGATCACGGCGAACTCGGCCCCGACGAAGAAGGCGTTCGCGACGAGCAGGATCACGAGCCAGACGATTCCCATCCAGTCGCTCATCGTGCCACCTCCTCGCTCGCGGCATCGACCGGCACCGGCGTGTACCGGATGCGATCGACACGACGGCCGTCCATGCGGACGACCTGGAGGACCCCGGACTCGAGGGCGACCTCGTCGCCGGTGGAGGGGACGCGCTCGAGCACGCTCATGATGTATCCGCCGACGGTGTCGTACACATCGCCCTCCGGCACGTCGACGCCCGTCCTGTTCTTGAGTTCATCCGGGCGCAGCTCGCCGGGGAACGTGATGGAGTCGCGCCCGCGGACGACGCCGGCACGGCTGCGGTCGTGCTCGTCGGAGACCTCGCCGACGATTTCCTCCACGAGATCCTCGAGGGTCACGATGCCGGCGGTGCCGCCGTACTCGTCGACGACGATCGCGAGCTGATAGCCCTTGGCGCGCAATTCCGAGATGAGCACGTCGAGGTGCAGCGTCTCGGGCACTCGCAGCGGCTCGGTCGACAGCGCGCCGACGGGCACCTCGCTGCGACGCTCGCGCGGAACCGAGACGGCGGCCTTGAGGTGCACGACGCCGGTGATGTCGTCGAGATCTTCGTCGTAGACGGGGAAGCGGCTGTGACCGGTGCGACGGGCGAGCTGGATCACGTCCTCCGCCGAGTCGCTCGCGGCGATCGCGTGCATGCTCGGGCGGGGTGTCATGACGTCGTCGGCCGACAGCCGGGCGAAGGTGAGGCTGCGGTCGAGCAGAGTCGCGGTGTCCGCCTCGAGCACGCCCGCACTCGCGGAGCGGCGCACGAGGGACGAGAGCTCCTCGGCCGTACGGGCTCCGGAGAGCTCCTCCTTGGGCTCGATGCCCATCGAGCGCAGGATGCCGTTGGCGCTGCCGTTGAGGAGCAGGATCGCGGGCTTGAAGACCGTGGTGAACGCCACCTGGAACGGCACCACGAGCTTGGCCGTCTGACGCGGGATCGCGAGGGCGAAGTTCTTCGGGACGAGTTCCCCGAGGATCATCGACAGCACCGTCGCCAAGAGCATCGCCACGACCGTGGCGATCGGAGCGACGACGGCTTCAGCGATCCCCCAGCCGGTCAGCACCGGGCGGAGCAGGTTCGACACGGCCGGTTCCATCGTGTAGCCGGTCAGCAGCGTGGTCAGCGTGATGCCGAGCTGCGCGGACGAAAGGTGGGTCGAGGTGTGCTTGAGCGCGCCGATCGTCAGCGACAGCCGCGATTCGCCGCGTGCCTGCCTCGCTTCGAGCTCAGCACGATCGAGATTGACGAGCGCGAACTCGCTGGCGACGAACAGGCCCGTCCCCACCGTGAGCAGGAGCCCCACGCCCAACATGATGTAATCCATCAGACGCAGCCCTCCTCGGAGTGGCTGCGCGGGCAGTGGGGCAATGTACTACAACTGGGAGGGTCGTCCATGATGGATAGATTCTAGCGAGTCACTCGTCCCTGCTGTGTTGATTCCGCTGTGAATTCGGGTCACCAGCTGACGGGGAGCGCCTTGCCCTCTTCGTACCCTGCCGCGGACTGCCGTCCCACCAGGGCGCGCTCGTGGAACTCGGGGACCGAGGACGCCCCGGCGTAGGTGAACGACGAGCGCACGCCCGAGGTGATCATGTCGAGCAGGTCCTCGACGCCCGGCCGCAGCGGGTCGAGGTAGATCTTCGACGAGGAGATCCCCTCGGCGAACAGCTCCTTGCGCGCCCGCTCGTAGGCGTCCAGGCGGCCGAAGCGCGCCTGCACGGCCTTGGTCGACGCCATGCCCCACGACTCCTTGTAGACCCGTCCGTCGGCATCCGCCTGCAGGCGCCCCGGCGCCTCGATCGTGCCGGCGAACCAGGAGCCGATCATGACGGACGCCGCGCCCGCGGCGAGCGCCAGCGCCACGTCGCGCGGATAGCGCACGCCGCCGTCGGCCCAGATGTGCGCGCCGCTCGCCTTCGCCGCCTCGGCGGTCTCGAGCACGGCCGAGAACTGCGGGCGCCCGACCGCCGTCATCATGCGGGTCGTGCACATCGCGCCGGGTCCGACGCCGACCTTGAGGATCGACGCCCCTGCTTCGACGAGGTCTTTCGCGCCATCGGCCGTGACGATGTTGCCGGCCACGAGCGGGATGCCGAGGTTCAGCGACGACACCGTGGCGAGGGCACGCAGCATGCCCTCCTGATGCCCGTGCGCCGTGTCGATCACGAGCACGTCGACTCCGGCGGCGGCCAGCGCCCGTGCCTTCGCGGCGACGTCGCCGTTGATGCCCACCGCGGCGGCGACAGCGAGGCGGCCGTCCGCATCGACCGCAGGACCGTAGAGGGTCGAGCGCAGGGCGCTGCGCGCGCTGAGCGTGCCGACGAGGTGACCGTGATCGATGATCGTGACGAGGTCCGCACCGGTCTCGGTGATGACGTCGAAGGCGGCCCGTGCGTCGACGACGTCCTCGGCCTCCAGCGCCGGGCTGCCGGTGTGCACGAGGTCGCCCAGCTGGGCATCGGGAAGCGCGGTCGCCAAGCGGGTTGCCGGCAGGATGCCGCGCACGGCGGATGCCTCGATCCTCCCGGTGCCTTCGGCCACGACCAGACCGTGCCCGCTCACCGGCGGGGTCAGCTCGAGTGCGTCGGCGACCGTGGCGGACGGCGACAGAACGAGCGGGGTGTCCCAGGCCACCGGCTGTGCCTTGACCTCGCGGATCGCCGCATCGAGCTCCTGCAGGGGCATGTCCTGAGGCAGTACGCCGAGGCCGCCTCGACGTGCCAGCACGGCGGCGAGCCTGGGGCCGGTCACCGAGTTCATGTTCGACGCGACGAGCGGGATCGTCGCGGGCGTGCCGTCCTGCGGAGCGAGATCGACCCCGAGACGGCTCGTGATGCCCGACCGGCTCGGCACGAGGAAGACGTCCGAGTACGTCAGATCGACGGCGGGCTGCTCTGTGACGAACTTCATATCTCCACGGTAGCTTTTCCCGCGCGTCCGCGGTGGGTCACGAGGGGTGCCGGAGTGAAGGAACACGTTAGGCTAGAAGACAGGATGCGCGGACCCGGGGGCCTCCCGAACTCGCGTGCACACACAGATCTTCAGCGATGAAAGAGGGCGATAGCGCGTGGCGAACCAGGTGACCGGCGTCGGGGGTTCGGACGACGGGGATTTCGGAGCCAATTCGTGGCTCGTCGACGAACTCTTCGAGCAGTTCAAGACCGATCGCAACTCCGTCGACAAGGAGTGGTGGCCGATCCTCGAGAACTACTCCCCTGATGCCGCATCCGCAGCCCCTGCATCCCCCGCGACGAGCACGGCGAGCGAGCAGCACCCCGTCACCGCGCCGATCCCCGTGATCGGGACGCAGCCGGTGGCCAGGACCACCGCCAAGCCGGCGAAGCAGGCTCCCATCCCCGCTCAGGCCCCCAAGCCGGAGCCGAAGGCGAAGCCGGCCGACGAGACCGTCGAGGACGAGGACAAGGTCACCGTTCTGCGCGGCATGCCCAAGACCCTCGCCGCCAACATGGACCAGTCGCTCACGGTTCCCACCGCGACGAGCGTCCGCACGATCCCGGCGAAGCTGATGATCGACAACCGCATCGTCATCAACAACCACATGTCGCGCTCGCGCGGCGGCAAGGTGAGCTTCACGCACCTGATCGGCTGGGCCCTGATCCAGACGCTCAAGGAGTTCCCCAGCCAGAACGTGTTCTACGCCGAGATCGACGGCAAGCCGTCCGTCGTCGCCCCGGCGCACATCAACTTCGGCATCGCGATCGACCTGCCCAAGCCCGACGGCACCCGCGCGCTGATGGTGCCGAGCATCAAGAACGCCGACACGTTGACGTTCACCGAGTATCTGGCTGCCTACGAGGACCTCGTCACCCGTGCCCGCGGCAACAAGCTGACCGCCGCCGACTTCGCCGGCACCACGGTCTCGCTGACCAACCCGGGCGGTATCGGAACCGTGCACTCGGTGCCGCGACTGATGAAGGGCCAGGGCTGCATCATCGGCGCCGGCGCCCTCGAGTACCCGGCCGAGTTCCAGGGCTCGAGCGAGAAGACGCTCGCCGAACTCGGAATCGGCAAGACGATCACGCTCACGAGCACGTACGACCACCGCGTCATCCAGGGCGCGGGCTCGGGCGAGTTCCTCAAGAAGGTGCACGAGCTGCTCATCGGGCAGCGCGGCTTCTACGACGAGGTCTTCGCGGCCCTGCGCATCCCGTATGCGCCGATCCGCTGGAACGCCGACATCGCCGTCGACCTCGCCGAGCGCGTCGACAAGCAGTCCCGCGTGCAGGAGCTCATCAACTCCTACCGCGTGCGCGGCCACCTCATGGCCGACATCGACCCGCTCGAGTACGTCCAGCGCTCGCACCCCGACCTCGAGATCGAGAGTCACGGGCTGACGTTCTGGGACCTCGACCGCGAGTTCGTCACCGGCGGCTTCGGCGGCAAGCGCGTCATGAAGCTGCGCGACATCCTCGGCGTGCTGCGCGACTCGTACTGCCGCACGCTCGGCATCGAGTACATGCACATCCAGGACCCGGAGCAGCGCCGCTGGTTCCAGGAGAAGCTCGAGATCAAGTACCAGAAGCCGGGCCACGACGAGCAGCTGCGGGTCCTCCGCAAGCTCAACGAGGCCGAGGCGTTCGAGACGTTCCTGCAGACGAAGTTCGTCGGGCAGAAGCGCTTCTCGCTCGAGGGCGGCGAGTCGCTGATCCCGTTGCTGGACGAGATCCTCCAGGGCGCGGCCACCGCAGGCCTCGACGGCGCCGCGATCGGCATGGCCCACCGCGGTCGCCTGAACGTGCTCACGAACATCGCCGGCAAGACGTACGGCCAGGTGTTCCGCGAGTTCGAGGGCACGCAGATGCCCGGCAACCAGCGCGGCTCGGGAGACGTGAAGTACCACCTCGGCACCGAGGGCACGTTCGTCGCCGATGACCAGTCCGAGCTGCCCGTCTACCTCGCTGCGAACCCCTCGCACCTCGAGACCGTCGACGGCGTACTCGAGGGCATCGTCCGCGCCAAGCAGGACCGCAAGCCCATCGGCACGTTCTCGTGGCTGCCCATCCTCGTCCACGGCGACGCGGCCTTCGCCGGCCAGGGCGTCGTCGTCGAGACCATGCAGATGTCGCAGCTGCGCGGCTACCGCACCGGCGGGACGATCCACGTGGTCGTCAACAACCAGGTGGGCTTCACCACGACGCCCACGGATGCGCGCACCTCGGTGTACGCGACCGATGTCGCCAAGACGATCCAGGCGCCGATCTTCCACGTGAACGGCGACGACCCCGAGTCGGTCATCCACGTCGCGCAGCTCGCGTTCGAGTACCGCGAGCGGTTCAACCGCGATGTCGTGATCGACCTCGTCTGCTACCGCCGCCGCGGTCACAACGAGGGCGACGACCCGTCGATGACGCAGCCGCTCATGACCGACCTCATCCAGGCGAAGCGCTCGGTCCGCAAGCTGTACACCGAGGCCCTCGTCGGCCGCGGCGACATCACGGAAGAGGAGTACGAGCAGGCCAAGGAGGACTTCCAGAACCGTCTGGAGATCGCCTTCGCCGAGACTCACGCCGCCGAGACCGGCGCGACGCCGATCGCACCGGAGCTGTCGCCGGTCGACGAGGTCGTCGGCGCTCCGGATGTCACCGGCATCGCCGGCGAGATCGTGACCCTCATCGGCGAGGCCTTCGGCAACAAGCCGGAGGGCTTCACCGTGCACCCGAAGATCCAGCAGCTGCTGGACAAGCGGGTCGAGATGGCGAAGTCCGGGAACATCGACTGGGGCTTCGGCGAGCTGCTCGCCTTCGGATCGCTGCTCGTCGAGGGCACGACGGTGCGCCTTGCCGGTCAGGACTCGCGCCGCGGCACGTTCGTGCAGCGGCACGCTGTGATGCATGACCGCGCCAATGGCCAGGAATGGCTGCCGCTGGCGAACCTCTCCGAGAACCAGGGCCGCTTCTTCGTCTACGACTCGCTACTCAGCGAGTATGCGGCGATGGGCTACGAGTACGGCTACTCGGTCGAGGCGCCGGAAGCCCTCGTGCTGTGGGAGGCGCAGTTCGGCGACTTCGCCAACACCGCGCAGGCGGTCATCGACGAGTACGTCTCGTCCGCCGAGCAAAAGTGGGGCCAGCAGTCCGGCGTCACCCTCCTCCTACCCCACGGCTACGAGGGGCAGGGGCCCGACCACTCCTCCGCACGCATCGAGCGGTTCCTGCAGCTGTGCGCGCAGGACAACATGATCGTCGCGCGGCCCTCGACGCCCGCATCGCACTTCCACCTGCTGCGCCGGCAGGCCTACGCCCGCCCGCGCAAGCCGCTGATCGTCTTCACCCCGAAGGCGATGCTGCGTCTGCGCGGCGCGACCAGCAATGTCGAGGACTTCACGAGCGGCCGCTTCGAGCCGGTGCTGGACGACGAGCGTCAGTTGAACAAGGACGCGGTCAAGCGCGTGCTCGTGCACTCGGGCAAGATCCACTGGGATCTGCGCAGCGAAGTCGAGAAGAACCCGAACGACGAAGTGGCGCTGGTCCGGCTCGAGCAGCTGTACCCGACGCCGATGGACGAGCTGAAGAAGGTCACCGACTCGTACCCCGACGCCGAGCTGGTGTGGGTTCAGGACGAGCCGGAGAACCAGGGAGCCTGGCCGTTCCTGGCGCTCGAGTTCGACAAGGTGCGCGACCGCGGCTTCCGCGTCGTCTCGCGTGCAGCTTCCGCGTCGCCCGCGACGGGCTCGTCGAAGGTGCACGCCAGCGAGCAGGCCGAGCTGCTCTCGCGGGCGCTGACCCTCGACTGATCCGCGGGGCGCCCGTCCTCAGTACCAGATGCCGAGGACGGGTGCCTGCGCGTCGCGGAACGCGTCGTCGATGGATGCCGCGACCTGCGCTGCGGCATCCAGTCGGCCCGCCGCGCGCAGCTGTGCAGCGCTGACTCCCCCGAGGTAGAGGGCGGACAGCGTCGCGACGTCGAGCGCGACGTCGACCTGATCGGTCTCGGCGGTCGTCACGGAGGCCCGGCCCTCCGCGATCGTCAGCCGCCACGTGCCGCCGGCGAACCCGAGCGCGTCGTCGACGCGCACGACGAGGTCCAGCGGCGCGCGGTACGTGCGCGCCTCCAGCGCCGCCGGAACGTCGAGGATCCGCAGCCAGCCGTGATCGTGCACGCGAACCTCGACCCCGCGCGGATCGTTCACGAGCCACGGCAGCGGGTCGTCGACGGGACGCAGGTCGGCGGTCACGCGATCGACGAGGTCGTGCTGCAGCGCGAAGCCCCAGAGCGCCGTGAGAGCGTCGGGTGTCACAGCCGAGAGCAGCGTGATGCGCATCTCCGAGCGGAAGACGCCGGGGATGTCCTCGAGCGTGTAGACCATGACTCCGCGGACGTTGCCGTCGGCGTCGAGGTAGCGGACGCCGCGGACCTTCGCGGCTGACGGGTTGCCCGCCGCGACGCCGGTCATACGGCCCCAGCGACGCGGCCATCCCGCGATCTGCCCACCGCGCTGCGTTCGTTCGACGTCGTGAACCGTGGCGACGGTCGTGGCCAGCGCTTCCTTGTCGACGTACTCGACGCGGCCTGCCGGCGCCGGCGCCGCCCAGCCCGCCCGTCGGGTGTCGACCGTGATCTTGGCGACCGGAACCGCCGGAGCGAAGCCGTAACGACCGTAGATGGTCGCCTCGGACACCGTGAGCCCGGCGATCGGGACGCCGGCGGATGCTGCGGCACGCAACTCGCCCTCGAGCAGTGCCCGCGCGATCCCGCGACGCCGATGCGTGCCGGACACGGTCACAGAACTGATGGCCCACATGTCGATCTCGGCCCCGGGCACTGTCAGCGGCGTGACCCACGAGTTCACGGTCGCGACCGGCCACGTCCCCACGGGGGCCCCGGTCTCGAAGACGCCGATATTGCGGCGCTCCGTGATGCCCTCGCGGTCGGCCGCGACGACATCGGCCTCGGGTTCGCCGTCGAGGAAACCGCGCGCGTCCGCGCGGAGGAAGGCCTCGGCGTCGGCATCCGATGCGGTGTCGACGAGCCGATAGGTGAGGTTCTGACCCGCCAGGCGCTCAGCGGATGCGGGGTCAACGGGGATCTGGCGTGCGTCGGTCATCGTCCCAGCCTATGGGAGGCGGGCGGAGCGGCGTCAGTGAGCGGCGGCCTGGGCTTCGCGGAGCTTCGCGAGGACCTGGTCGCGCAGTTCCTCGGGAGCGGACTCCTTGCAGGCGCGGGCGACGACCTCGGTGAGGGTGCTGGCGACGAGCGCCTCGCCCTGGCACGAGGGGCAGTTCTCGATGTGCTCGCGGATCTGCGAGTGCTCGGTCTTGCACACCTCGTTGCGGAGATACTCCTCGAGATCCTGGCGGGCCTTCTCACAGCCGCAATCGGTCATTTCGTGCTCCTCGTGCTGGCCGCGGCGATTCCTCGCTCGGCGGCGTAATCTGCCAACAGCTCCCGCAGCATCCGCCTGCCACGGTGCAGACGGCTCATCACGGTGCCGATGGGGGTCTTCATGATGTCGGCGATCTCCTGATAGGCGAACCCCTCGACATCGGCCAGGTAGACCGCCAGACGGAAGTCCTCGGGGACCTCCTGCAGCGCGTCCTTGACCACGGACGCGGGCATCCGGTCGATCGCCTCGGCCTCGGCCGAGCGGCTGTGCGTCGCCGTGGTCGACTCCGCACCGCCCATCTGCCAGTCCTCGAGCTCGTCGATCGTCCCCTGGAACGGCTCGCGCTGCTTCTTGCGGTAGATGTTGATGTACGTGTTCGTGAGGATGCGGTACAACCACGCCTTCAGGTTCGTCCCCTGCGTGAACGACGACCAGGAGGCGAACGCCTTGACGAACGTCTCCTGCACGAGGTCAGCGGCATCCGCAGGGTTGCGCGTCATGCGCATCGCTGCGGCGTACAGCTGATCCATGAAGGGGATCGCCTGCTCCTCGAATTGACGCTGAGCGTCGCCGAGGGTGTCTGCGGGGGTCGTTTCATCCATCACCGGCCAGTCTAGGCCGACGACGTCCTCCACCTCGCGTTCCAGCGTCGCGATCATCCCCCCTCCTCTCAGCGTTCTCGGGGCCATTCACTAAGGTTGGAACCGATGAGCGACACGACCTATTCCCCTTCACCCGCAACGGGCGCGTACGAGGCGCCTGCCGCCGCCGGGGCCGTGCACGCGACGCTGACCATCCCCGGGTCGAAATCGCTCACCAACCGCGAACTCATGATCGCCGCGATCGCCGACGGCCCAGGGCGTCTGATCGCACCGCTGCATTCGGACGACTCCCGCCGGATGATCGACGCCCTGCGCGCTCTCGGCATCCGCATCGACGAGGTCGAGGGGGGCGGGGAGTTCGGTCCCGACCTCGTCGTCACCCCTGGGCCGCTGCGCGGCGGCACGACGATCGACTGCGGCCAGGCGGGCACCGTGATGCGCTTCGTCACCCCGCTCGCCGGTCTCGCCGCAGAGGACGTGCACCTGACCGCGCACGAGAGCGCCCTGCATCGGCCGATGGGCGCCATGATCACGGCGCTGCGCGACCTCGGCGTCGACATCGACGACGAGGGCACCTGGGCCCTCCCGTTCACGGTGCGCGGGCACGGGCGCATCCGCGGCGGACGGGTCGAGATCGACGCCTCCGCATCGAGCCAGTTCGTCTCGGGCCTGCTGCTGGCCGCTCCCCGCTTCGATGTGGGTCTGCACCTCGTGCATACCGGCGAGCACCTGCCGAGCCTGCCCCACATCGACATGACGATCGAATCGCTCAGCCGCCGCGGCATCCGCATCGAGCGGCCCGCCCCCGGCGAGTGGCTGGTCGAGGGCGGCGTTCCCCGCGCCAAGGAGATCGCGATCGAACCCGACCTGTCCAACGCCGCTCCGTTCCTCGCGGCGGCGATGATCACCGGCGGCGAGGTGTCCGTCACCGGATGGCCGCTGCATTCCACGCAGCCCGGTGCCCTGCTCCCCGACATCCTGCAGGCGATGGGCGCGCACGTCGGCCGGCACAGCGGCACCATGACCGTGCGCGCCGGCGACGGCATCCGGGGCCTCGACCTCGACCTGTCCGCCGCGAGCGAGCTGACGCCCACGATCGTCGGCCTTGCCGCCTTCGCGGACCGTCCGACGACGATCCGCGGCATCGGGCACATTCGTCTGCACGAAACCGATCGCATCGCGGCGCTCATCGAGGATCTCGCAGCGCTCGGCGGCGAGGCCGAGGAGCTCCCCGATGGGCTGCGCGTCATCCCGCGGCCCCTCCACGGGGGCGCGTGGGCCGCCTACCACGATCACCGCATCGCGACGACGGGTGCGCTGATCGGACTGCGCGTGCCGGGAGTCGTCGTCGACGACATCGGGACGACAGCGAAGACGCTGCCGGAGTTCACGCGACTGTGGGATCGGATGCTCGCGGGTGCAGAGCCGGGGAGCGCGAACGCGTGAGCTGGCTCGACCCCGACGACGACCTCGACGACGAGTACGAGGAGTTCGACGAGAGCAGCATCCGCACGCGCCCGAACCCGAAGGCGAACCGCCCGCGGACCAAGCGCCGCCCCGCGCACGAGGACGCCGAGATCGGCCGCGTGCTCGGGGTCGATCGGGGCCGCTACAGCGTCATGGTCGACGAGGGCGGGCCCGACGAGCGGGTCATCACCACCACGAGGGCTCGCGAGCTCCGCCGCACGCCGATCGTCACGGGCGACCGTGCACGCGTCGTCGGCGACACGTCGGGGGCGGAGGGCACCCTCGCCCGGATCGTCGGAACCGCCGAGCGCACCTCGCTGCTGCGCCGCAGCGCCGACGACACCGATCAGGTCGAGCGGGTCATCGTCGCCAATGCCGACCAGATGCTCGTCGTGGTCGCCGCGGCCGACCCGGAGCCGCGCCCGCGGCTGGTCGACCGCTATCTGGTCGCGGCGCTGGATGCCGGCATCCGCCCGCTCCTCGTCGTGACGAAGACGGACCTCGCCGACCCGGCATCCTTCCTGTCGCACTTCGACGGGCTCGATCTGCGGGTCTTCACGAGTGCACGCGGCGAGATGCCGACGGACGCGATCGGCGCCGAGCTGGTGGGGCACTCGACGGTGTTCGTCGGGCACTCGGGCGTCGGCAAATCCACTCTCGTGAACGCCCTCGTCCCGTCGGCAGGGCGCGCCACGGGTCACGTCAACCAGGTCACCGGCCGCGGCCGTCACACCTCGTCGTCGACCGTGTCGCTCCGCTACGAGAGCGCCACCGGCACGGGCTGGGTGATCGACACCCCCGGCGTCCGATCCTTCGGACTCGGACACGTCGAACCGGCGAACATCCTCGCGGCGTTCACCGAGCTCGCCGCGATCGCCGAGGACTGCCCGCGCGGCTGCACGCACCTCGTCGACGCACCGGACTGCGCGCTGATCGAGGCGGCGCAGCGCGGCGACCTCGGCCCGGCAGAGCTCGCCCGCCTCGACTCGCTGCAGCGCCTGCTGCAGACCTTCGCCGACAAGGCCGACAGCAGAGACGCCAAGTAGGCTGGTGGCGTGACGAACCTGCGCCTGGAACCCGGAACCCCCGCCCCCGACTTCTCGCTCGTCGACCAGGACGGCACGACCGTCCGGCTCGCGGATCTGAGCGGGCAGCGGACGATCCTGTACTTCTACCCGGCGGCGATGACGCCCGGGTGCACGACGCAGGCGTGCGACTTCCGCGACAGCATCGGGTCGCTGGAGGGCGCCGGCTACCGCGTGGTCGGCGTGTCCAGGGATGAGCCGGCGAAGCTGGCCGAGTTCCGCGAACGCGACGGGCTCGCCTTCACGCTGCTCAGCGACCCCGACCACACCGTGCACAGCGCGTACGGCGTGTGGGGCGAGAAGATGAACTACGGCAAGGTCATCGAGGGCGTCATCCGCTCGACGTTCGTGCTCGACGAGCAGGGCGTGATCACGATGGCGCTGTACAACGTGAAGGCGACGGGCCACGTCGCCCGATTGCGCAAGCTGCTCGGCGTCGACGCCTGATCAGTCCTCCTGGCCGTCGCCGGCCGACCCTGCCGCGCGCTCAGCGCCGGCCTCGGCGCGCGTCGCCGCGATCAGCAGCACGAAACCGACGAGGCCGGGGATGCCCACCCCGAGCACGAACACCCAGATCACCGGCTGGACCGTCAGGGACGCGAGGGCGAGCGCCAGCGCGAGCACCTGCAGGACGATGCCGCCCGAACGAGCCCAGGTGCGCCCCCGCCGCGTACCGAACGCGAACGCGAACAGCGCGGCGGCGCCGATCACCGTGAGGACGATCAGGGCGAGCGCCGTGGGCAGCGAGGCCGCCTCGCCCCTGCCGAGACCGAACAGCTCGACGACGGCGAAGACGAGGAGGGCGGCGCCCTCGAGAGCGAGCACCGCCGCGGCTGCGGTGGCGACGGCAGATGAACGCACGGTGACTCCAGAAATCAGATTGCTGGCAGGAAACCCTTGATTTCATGCCCACGCTGTAACACAATGTTAACAGTCATGTGCTCCCACAGCGGCGTGGGGCGAGTATCCGCTCGCACTACTGATGAGCGACATCCCCCGATATCGTCGCTCGAAATCGAGTCTTCGCACCGCGAACGCTCACCGTACATCCACACCGAGGAGCCCCCATGGATTGGCGCGACAAGGCCGCCTGCCTGACTGTCGACCCCGAGCTGTTCTTCCCCGTCGGGAACACCGGACCAGCGGTCGACCAGATCGAGAAGGCGAAGGCCGTCTGCGCCACTTGCACGGTGACCGAGATCTGCCTGCAGTACGCCCTGGAGACCAGCCAGGACTCCGGCGTCTGGGGCGGTCTGTCCGAGGACGAGCGCCGCGCCCTCAAGCGCCGCGCTGCCCGCGCGCGCCGCGCCAGCTGACCGCGCAGGCCACCGCAGAGGGCGCCCGCGGCGTTCTCCCCCGGTCAGCCGCCGTTCACTTGGTCAGCCAGCGCAGCGGGATGTCGATGGACACCTCGGTGCCCTCGCCCTCGCTGCCGTGCCACGCGATGCTGCCGCCCAGCTCCCCCTGGATCAGGGTGCGGATGATCTGCGTGCCGAGGCCCTGACCGACCCGTCCTTCGGGCAGACCGTGGCCGCTGTCGCGCACCGAGACGTGCAGGTTCTCGTCCGTGCGCGTGGCGTCGATCGTGACGGTCCCCTCCTTACCGGCGAGGCCGTGCTCGACGGCGTTGGTGACCACTTCGGTCAACGCCAGCGCGAGCGGCGTCGCGTACTCGCTGGGCAGCACGCCGAAGCGTCCCGTGGACTGCGTCCGCGCCCGGGTGTTCGGGGCGGCCGCGACCTCGGCGACGAGCTTGAGCACCCGGTGGAACACCTCGTCGAAGTCGACCTTCTGCGTCAGACCCTGTGCGAGGGTGTCGTGCACGACGGCGATCGCGTCGACGCGACGCATCGCCTGCGTGAGGGCGTCGCGGGCCTCGTCGGAGTGCGTGCGCCGCGCCTGGATGCGCAGCAGCGAGGCGACCGTCTGCAGGTTGTTCTTGACACGATGGTGGATCTCGCGGATCGTCGCGTCCTTCGTGATGAGCTCCTGCTCCTGGTGGCGCAGTTCGCTGACGTCGCGGCACAGGATGATGGCACCGATGCGGGATCCGTGGTCCTTGAGCGGAATCGCGCGCAGCGACACCGTCACTCCGCGCGCCTCGATGTCGGTGCGCCACGGGGCGCGACCGGTCACGACGACGGGCAGTGATTCGTCGACCTCACGGCCGGGCGGAACCAGTCGCGTGGTGACCTCGGCGAGCGATTCGCCCTCGAGCTCGTCGTCGAAGCCCATCCGGTTGAACGCGGACAGCGCGTTGGGGCTCGCGAACGTCGTGATGCCGTCGACGTCGATGCGGATCAGCCCGTCGGAGGCCCGGGGCGCGCCGCGGCGCGGCGAGGTGGGAGCGGCGAGGTCGGGGAAGTCGCCGCCCGCGATCATGTGGAAGAGGTCGTTCGCGCACTCGTCGAAGGTGATCTGCTGCCTCGATGGCGTGCGGGCCTCGCCGAGATTGGTGTGCCTGGTGACGACGCCGATGACCGGCTTGCCCGAATCGGAACGGCGCGCCCTGAGGATCGGCACCGCACGGACCCGTGTCGGCGTCTCCTCGAACCAGTCCGGTGACGACGAGTCGACGATCTCGCCGGAGTCGAACGCCCCCTGCACCTGCGTCTTCCACTGCGGGCGCACGCGCTCCCCCACGATGTCGCGGTAGAACAGGGTCGCGGCCCCGCTGGGCCTCGTGTGCGCGACGGCCACGAACGAGCCGTCCTCCGTGGCGATCCAGATCACGATGTCAGCGGATGCGAGGTCCGCGAGGAGCTGGCCGTCACCGGCGAGACGGTGGAGCCATTCGACGTCTTCGTCGTTCAGGAGTCCCTGGGCATGGACGAGGTCACTGAGGGTCGACACTCTCCCAGACTAGTCAGCTGTCGCCCCGATCAGAGCACGGCGAACGACGTGGCGCGCCATCGCCTGTCCAGCCCCTCCAGGCGAACGGCGACCGCCCTCGTCCGACCGGGGCCTGCGACGATCACGACGGCCTCGATGACGCCGTCGGCAGGCGCGGACTGACGCATCGACAGCACCTCGAAGACGGGACGGACCGGAGCCGTGCCACGGGCGCTGCGCGCTCGGGCGGAGAGGTTCGCCCGAGCACTGAGCTTGCGGAACGCCTCTTCGCTGAACCATCGTGCGAGCTGGTCGAGCTCGCGGACGCCGGCGAAGACCTCGAGCACTCCCTGGGTCAGACTCCGCAGCAGCGGCGCGGGGTCCGGCAACTCGGACGCGGGCGTCGGCTGCGGTGCGAAGTACTCATGAAGCGTCATCGTCGTCACTCTCCGTCGGCAATGGGAGTCAGTACAGCACGGCTGAGCACCCGCCCGCCGGGCGCGAAGCGCAAGATGTGGATAACTCGTATACGGCCGATCGGCTCCCGTACGCTCTCTCGTGTGCACTGGGATCGTCTGTTCGAAGACCTCGAGGGTCAGCTCGCCGCCGAGTGGGAGGCGGAGCGGGCCGCGCTGGATGCCGAGTCCGAGCGTCTGCGGATCTCGAAGCTGACGTTGCGCGACCGGCTGCGCGTCCTGCACAGGAGCGGCGCGCCGGCGGTCGTCCACCTCGCCGAGGGAGACCGCGTCTCCGGGCGGATCGCCGCGGTCGGAGCGGACTGGATCGCCGTGCACATCCGCGACGCGGCCGGAGCGCTGATCGTCCCGATCGGTGCGCTGAGCGGGATCGAGACGCACCACGGCGCGATCCTCGAGACTCTGGAAGATGTCGAGGCGCCTCACGACACGCTGCGCTCCCGGATGACGCTCGGGTTCCTGCTGCGCGACTTCGCGCGCCGCCGCGTGGCCGTGCACCTCGCCCTCGGCGGCGGCGAGCGCGTGCACGGGACGATCGATCGGGCAGGCGAAGATCACCTCGACCTCGCCGTTCACGACGCGGGCGAGTCGCGGCTCGCGAGCGCCGTGCGGTCGTTCCGCGTCGTCCCCCTCACAGCGGTGCGGTGGGTGCGGACGACCGCAGCGACCGTGTGAGCCCGACATCGCGCTCGTCCGCGCAGCGCAGGTCAGGGCCGCTGCGGGCCCCATACCTCCGGGAAGCTCGCGGCGTCCGCCTGGCGCCACAGGGCCATGCGCCGGGCCTCCTCGGTCTGCTCGGCGAGATAGTCGGAGACGCTCGCCTCTTCCACGCGCCATCGCGCCGGGGCGCCGAGCTGAGCACCACGCAGGCGCCCGGCCATCACGAGGGCGATCACCTCATCGACCTCGATGACGAGCAGCTCGGCGACCTGCGCGGGCGCGAGGAAGCGAGGAGCAGATGCGGGCGAATCGGCCATGTCTCCATTCTGTCCCGCCGGGGTCGGCGTCATGAGGCGCAGCGCGGTCCTGTGGATAACTTTCGACCGCTTGCCGACGATTCTGTGACGATGAACGCATGACGACGCATCCACGCGCCAGGCGGCCGTTCTGGGGTGACATCCGGTTCCTGATCGGCCTGGTCCTCGTGATCCTCTCCATCGCGGGCGTCTGGTTGATCGTCTCGTCCGCGCGCGAGACGACTCCCGTGCTCCAGGCCAACCGCACGATCACGCAGGGCGAGGCGCTCGCGTCCGGCGACTTCCACGTCGTCGAGGTGAGCCTGGGCACGGTCGTGGACGACTACCTCGCGCCCCAGGATCTGGAGCCGGGCATGATCGCAGCCCGCACGGTCGCCGATGGCGAACTGCTCGCGGCCACGGCCACCGGCGATGCGGACAGCGGCCGCACGACGAACATCGTCGTCGAGAGCAGCGTCGGCATCCCCGCCAGGGTCGAGGCAGGGACACCGGTCGAGCTCTGGTATTCGCCTCCCCTCCAGGAGGACGGCGAGTACGACGCACCGCGCATCCTGGCCGCGGACGTCGTCGTGGCATCCATCCCCGAGAGCGACGGGGTGCTGGCCGAACGCAGCGCCGCCGTCGAGCTCGTCATCGCCAGGGCGGACGTCGCCGACGTGCTCGCCGCCATCAACGCCGGGGCTGCCCTGTCGATCGTCCCGCTCGGGTCCGGCTCATGACGGCCGTCATCGTCGCCGTCGAGGAGCCGCGCGCCGCGGAGCTCGCGCGGGACCTCGAGCGCATCGGGCACACGGTGATCGGCGTGGTGCCGCCCGAGGATCTCAGCCGCAGCCTCCTCGCGGCGGCCGACGCCCTCGTCGTCCCCGCCACGCGCGCAGCCCTCACCGGCGACCTCGTCGCGGCGTGCGATGAGGCCGGGGTGCGGATCGTGACGCTCGGGACGGGCGACTCGCGGCTGCTCAGCCGATACGGCCTCCCCGAAGCGCTCCCCGAGGATGCGGATGCCTGGCAGGTCTCCACGGCGCTGTCCGCCGAGGCACCGCGGACCGTCGAACCGGCGCCGAGCGCGCCGCACCGCATCGTGGCGGTATGGGGTCCGCACGGGGCTCCGGGGCGGTCCACACTCGCGATCCAGCTCGCCCTCGAGCTCTCGCGCTCGTCGAACCGCTGCGCGCTGATCGACGCCGACACCGTCGCCCCGTCGCTGGCACTGCTGCTCGGGCTCGGCGATGATGCTCCCGGCATCGCCGCGGCGTGCCGTCGTGCCGGACTCGGCGGACTCGACGCCGCAGAGCTCGATCGCATCTCGGTGTCGATGGAGACCAGCGCCGGCACCGTCGAGGTGCTCGCCGGCCTCAACCGCCCTTCCCGATGGCCGGAGCTCTCGGCGGAACGGCTCAGCGCCGCCCTGTCCGTCTGCCGGGAGTGGGCGGAGAGCACGGTCGTCGACGTCTCAGCCGCGTTCGAGTCCTACGAGGAGGTCTCGGACGATCTGGCCGGGCCCCGGCGGCACGCGGCGACGACCACGGCACTGCGCGACGCCGACGTCATCGTGGCGGTGACCGCAGCCGATCCCCTCTCGATCTCGAGGTTCCTCCGAGATCACGCAGAGCTGCGCGGACTGGTCGGGCCGACGGCGCGGATCGTGGTCGTCGCGAATCAGGTGCGCCCCGGCCCGCTGGGCATCGACGCGCGCGGGCAGATCCGGCGCGCCCTCGAGCGCTTCGCCGGTATCACCGACGTCACGTTCCTGCCATTCGATCAGCGCGCCGCCGATGCCGCACTGCTGCATGCGAGGCCCATGGCGGATGTCACACCGCGTTCCGCGCTCGTCGCCGCCGTGCGCCGGCTGGCCGAGCACATCGACCCGCCGGCCCCGCGCGCCGGGGTCACTGCCGATAACTCGACAGGAAGTTCCCGAGCCTTTCGATGGCTTCGCCGAGCACCCTCGGTTCCGGCAGGGTGACGACGCGGAAGTGATCGGGTGTCGGCCAGTTGAAGCCGGTGCCCTGCACGAGCAGGATCCGCTCGGCGATCAGAAGGTCGTAGACGAACTTCTCGTCGTCGTGGATCGCATGCACGTCCGGATCGAGTCGCGGGAACGCGTACAGCGCGCCGCGAGGCTTGACGCATGACACGCCCGGGATCGATTCCAGGCCCTCCCAGGCGATGTCGCGCTGCTCGTGGAGCCGGCCGTTGGGAGCGATGAGCGCGTCGATCGACTGCACCCCGCTGAGGGCCGCCTGGACGGCGAACTGCGAGGGCACGTTGGGGCACAGACGCGTCGACGCCAGCAGTGTGATGCCCTCGATGAAGCCCTTCGCGTGCCGCTGGGGTCCGGTGATGACGAGCCAGCCGGAGCGGTATCCGGCGACCCGATAGGTCTTGGACAGTCCGTTGAAGGTGAGGCACAGCAGGTCGGGTGCGAGCGTCGCCGTGGGGATGTGCTCGGCATCGTCGAACAGGATGCGGTCGTAGATCTCGTCGGACAGCAGCAGCAGCTCGTTCTCGCGGGCGATCTGCACGAGACCCTCGAGCACCTCGCGCGAGTACACCGCGCCCGTCGGATTGTTCGGGTTGATGATGACGAGCGCCTTGGTCTGCGGGGTGACCTTGGAGCGGATGTCCTCGAGATCGGGCTGCCACTCGTTCTGCTCGTCGCAGATGTAGTGCACCGGTGTTCCGCCGGCGAGGCTCGTCATCGCCGTCCACAGCGGGTAGTCGGGCGCCGGGATCAGGACTTCGTCGCCCTCGTCGAGCAGCGCCTGCATGGTCATGGTGATGAGCTCGGACACGCCGTTGCCGAGATAGACGTCGTCCGGACCGAAGGGCGGGAAGTCCGGGATCTCCTCGTAGCGGCTCACGACCGCACGACGCGCGGAGGCGATGCCTCTGCTGTCGCTGTAGCCGTGCGCGGTCGGCAGAGCCGCCAGCATGTCGTGCACGATCTGGTGCGGAGCCTCGAAGCCGAAGATCGCAGGGTTGCCCGTGTTGAGCTTGAGGATGCTGTGACCCTCTGCCTCCAGCCGCGCCGCCTCTGCCGGAACCTTGCCTCGGATCTCGTACAGGACGTTCTTGAGCTTCGACGACTGGTCGAAGGTGCGCGTGTGGGTCATCACCCGATTCTAATGACCCGCACGCGCCTACTTCTTCTTCTTGGCCGCCCTGCGCTGCTCGCGGTTCTGCGGGGCCGCCGCCGGAACATCCACCCGCTGGCCGAAGGCACCACGGGCGCTCTCCTGGGTCGGGGCGGCATCCGTCTCGGGCGTGGACTTCTGCACCTGGCCGCGGTCGTTGCGCACCTCGACCTCGCCCGCGTCGTTGGGCGCGGAGTACTCCAGGCGCTGCTCGCCGGCACCGGTCATGAGGCCCTTGGCCTCGACCTGGGTGATCTCGGAGTCCGCGGCGCGGCGCACTTCGACCTCGAGGTTGTACAGGTAGCCGACCGACTCCTCCTTGATCTGCCCCATCATCGACTGGAACATCGCGAAGCCCTCGCGCTGGTACTCGATGAGCGGGTCGCGCTGCGCCATGGCGCGCAGACCGATGCCGTCCTTCAGGTAGTCCATCTCGTAGAGGTGGTCGCGCCAGCGGCGGTCGAGGACCTGCAGCACCACGCGGCGCTCCAGCTCGCGCATGGCTGCCTCGCCCAGGCTCTCCTCGCGCTTCTCGTACGCGATCTTCGCGTCGGAGAGCAGTTCGCGGGTGAGCCCGTCGGTGGTGATGCCGCCCTTGCGCCCGCCGGCCTCGGCGACGACCTCGTCGATCGTGACGCTGACGGGGAAGAGCGTCTTCAGCTCCGTCCACAGAGCATCGAAGTCCCAGCTCTCGGTGTGGCCCTCGCCGGTGTGGTCGGTGACGACGCCGGTGATGGCGTCCTCGATGAAGTGCTGCACGCGGTCGGCGATGTCATCGCCCTGCAGAATGTGGCGGCGGTCGGCGTAGATCGCCTCGCGCTGACGGTTGAGGACGTCGTCGTACTTCAGGACGTTCTTGCGCATCTCGGCGTTGCGCGACTCGACCTGCGACTGCGCGCTGCGGATCGCGCGCGAGACGAGGCCGGACTCGATCGGGACGTCGTCCGGGAAGTTCGTGCGCGCGAGGATCGCCTCGGCCGCACCGGACTGGAACAGCCGCATGAGATCGTCGGTGAGGCTCAGGTAGAAGCGGCTCTCACCGGGGTCGCCCTGACGGCCCGAGCGACCTCGCAGCTGGTTGTCGATGCGACGGGACTCGTGGCGCTCGGTGCCGAGCACGTACAGTCCGCCGGCCTCGGCGACCTTGGTGCTCTCCTCCGCGACGACCGACTTCATGGCCTCGTACGCCTCGTCCCAGGCGGCCTCGTACTCCTCCGGAGTCTCGGCGGGGTCCAGCCCCTTGGCCTTGAGCTCCTGCACGGCGAGGAACTCGGCGTTTCCGCCGAGCATGATGTCGGTGCCTCGACCGGCCATGTTCGTCGCGACCGTGACGGCGCCCAGGCGCCCGGCGCGGGCGACGATCTCGGCCTCGCGCGCGTGGTTCTTGGCGTTGAGGACCTCGTGCTTGATGCCCTTCTTCGCGAGCAGTCGCGAGAGGTACTCGCTCTTCTCGACGCTGACCGTGCCGACGAGGACGGGCTGGCCGGTCTCGTGGCGTTCGGCGATGTCCTCGACGACCTGCGCGAACTTCGCCGTCTCGTTCTTGTAGACGAGGTCGGGGTTGTCCTTGCGGATCATCGGCTTGTTCGTGGGGATCTGCACGACGCCGAGCTTGTAGGTCGACATGAACTCCGCCGCCTCGGTCTCGGCGGTACCGGTCATGCCGGCGAGCTTGTCGTACAGGCGGAAGTAGTTCTGCAGCGTGACCGTGGCGAGGGTCTGGTTCTCGGCCTTGACCGGAACGGCCTCCTTGGCCTCGATGGCCTGGTGGATGCCCTCGTTGTAGCGGCGCCCGACGAGGATGCGGCCCGTGTGCTCGTCGACGATCATGACCTCGTCGTTCATGACGACGTAGTCGGTGTTCTTCTTGAACAGGGCGAGCGCCTTGATCGAGTTGTTCAGGAACGAGATCAGCGGCGTGTTGGCCGACTCGTACAGGTTGTCGATGCCGAGGTAGTCCTCGACCTTCTCGATGCCGGGCTCGAGCACGCCGACGGTGCGCTTCTTCTCGTCGACCTCGTAGTCCACCCCGGCTTCGAGGGTCCGGGCGATTTTCGCGAACTCGGTGAACCAGCGGTTGGCCTCGCCGGAGGACGGACCCGAGATGATCAGCGGGGTGCGGGCCTCGTCGATGAGGATGGAGTCGACCTCGTCGACGATCGCATAGAAGTGCTCGCGCTGGACGAGATCCTCCTTGCGCCACGCCATGTTGTCGCGCAGGTAGTCGAAGCCGAACTCGTTGTTCGTGCCGTAGGTGATGTCGGCGGCGTACTGCTCGCGGCGGACGGCGGGCGTCTGTCCCGAGACGATGATGCCCGTGGTCATGCCCAGTGCCCGGTACACGCGGCCCATGAGCTCCGCCTGATACGAGGCGAGGAAGTCGTTGACGGTGATGACGTGGACGCCCTCACCCGCGATGGCGTTCAGATACGCGGGGAACGTCGCGACGAGCGTCTTGCCCTCACCGGTCTTCATCTCGGCGATGTTCCCGAGGTGGAGGGCCGCGCCGCCCATGAGCTGCACGTCGTATGCGCGCATCCCGAGCGTGCGCTTGGCCGCCTCGCGGACGGCCGCGAAGGCCTCAGGCATGAGCTGGTCGAGGGTCTCGCCCTTCTCGAAGCGCTCCCGCAGCACGGTCGTCTCGTTCGCGAGGTCTTCGTCGGTGAGGCTCTCGAAGTCCGACTCGAGGGCGTTCACGGCCTTGACGACCTGGTTCAGACGGCGAAGGATGCGACCTTCGCCCGCGCGCAGCAGCTTCTCAAGAGGATTCGCCACTTTTAGTCTCCCTGTTGGGTCAGATCCCAGCCACCCAGATCGGGCTTCGGTGCCGGGCATACTGTGCCATGTTACCGGCCCGTGACCTGCACGTCGTCTGCACAGGACACGCCGTCGTGTCCATCTCGGCGCTCCTGCCGCGTTTCCGTGTATGCATTTACTGAGAAACGAATTGGGAGGTCGCCGATGTCCGTGCGTCAGAGCCTGCTCGCCATCCTCGACCAAGGACCCTGCTACGGCTATCAGCTGCGCGCGGAGTTCGACCGCCGCACGGGCTCGACCTGGCCGCTCAACGTCGGCCAGATCTACAACACGCTCGAGCGCCTGGAGCGGGACGGGCTGGTCGCGCGCGGCGAAGCCGACTCTCAGGGCCACGTGTACTGGCAGATCACGGATGCAGGCTCCGCGGAGGTCGCACGGTGGCTCTCCTCCCCCGTCGTGCGGGCGTCGGCCACGCGCGACGAGGTCGCGATCAAACTCGCCGTCGCCGCCACGCTGCCCGGCGTCGACGTGGCGGGAGTCATCCGGGCGCAGCGCACGGCCTCGATGCAGCAGCTGGAGTCCCTGCGATGCGCGGAGTACGCGGGATCCGACCCCGAGGGCCCGCAGGGGCTCGCCTGGTCCCTCGTCGCGGACTCGATGATCTTCGCTGCCGAGGCCGAGCTGCGCTGGCTCGATCACGCCGAGCAGCGCCTCGCCGGGCATCCCGACCACGCGATGGGGCTCGAACTCACCGCGGAGCGGCCGAAGCGGGGACGCCCGATCGGACGGCCGATACCCGCCTGATCCACAGCGCACGCATGGCCTGCGGAAAGTAGGATCGAGCCATGGCAGGATTCTGGGGCAAGCGCAAACGTGAGCAGGAGGCCGCTCAGGCGGCCCAGGATGCCGATCTCGCGCGCCGCGCCGAGCAGGCGCTCGTCGCGGCCGACGAGCGGATCCGCACCGCGGGCGATGAGCTCGCCTTCGCGGAGGCGGAGCTCGGCGTCTCCCTCACGAAGGATCTGAAGGCCGCGCTGGATTCGGTGAAGACGCACCTCCGCGAGGCGTTCCAGCTGCACCAGCTCAACCACGATGAGATCCCCGACACCGATGAGGAGCTGCGCACCCGCAACGCGCGCATCGTCCAGCTGTGCGAGTGGGCGGAGGACCTCCTCGACGAGAAGACGGGCGCGCTCGCCGACGCCGTGACGCGCGTGCGGCAGGCTCCGCAGATCATCGAGCAGGTCCGCCGGGATGCCGAGGCCCTGAGCTCGCGCATTCCGCAGACCCGAGCGACGATCGAGCGCCTGTCCTCGCGGTACGCAGAGTCCGCGATGCACCAGATCTCGGCATCCGCCGACGAGGCCGAGCAGCTCATCGCCTTCGCCACCCACGGCGCCGACGTCTCGGAGCGCCGCCGCGCGGCGCGGCAGAACGAAGAGGCGAACCTCGCCCTCGAGACCGCCACGGAGGCTACGCGGCGGGCCGGAGCGCTCATGGACGCCGTCGAGGACTTCGAGATCGAGGCCCTGCGTGCGGAATCCACCCTCGCCGAGGTCGTCGCGGACTCGCGCGGCGACATCGTCGCGGCCAGGAACGCCCCGAATGTCCCCGCCGTGGCCTCCGCGGTCGCCGACCTCGAGAAGGCCCTCGACGCCCTCACCCCGACGGGCTCACGCAACGATCCCTTCGCCGAGCTGACGCAGCTGCGCGCCGCGAACACCGCGCTCGACGACGCGATCGCCAAGGCGCACTACCGCGCACAGAATCCGCTGCCCAGCATCGCGCAGGTCCAGCATGCGCTCGACGACGCCGACCGTCAGCTCGGGGTGGCCCGCGGACTGATCTCGGGCCACCGCGGCTGGATCGGCGCCGACGCGCGAACGCGGTTCGCCGAGGCTGAGCGTCTGCGGATCGACGTCCCTGAGATGATCGCGTCCGAGGAGACGCGCGAGCAGGCGCTGGCGGCATCCCGCCGCGTCGCTCAGCTCGCCGCTGAGGCGCTGCAGCTCGCGCAGCGCGACATCGACTCCGCCCGCCCGCAGCAGCAGGCTCCCGGCTGGGGCGGCGATGGCTGGGGCGGCGGACGCCGCGGCGGCGGTGGCGACATCATGGGCGGCATCATGGGCGGTCTCGTCATCGGCAGCATCCTCGACGGCATCTTCGACTGACGGCGCCCCGCGACAGCACGAAGGCCCACTCCGCTCGGAGTGGGCCTTCGCTTTCGCTTCACGTCAGGACGCGAGCGCCTCCTGCTGCTCCGGCGAGGCCTGAGTCGTCAGCGAGATCACGCCGTAGTCCCAGCCCTTGCGGCGGTACACGACGCTGGGGTGGTCGGTGCGGGCGTCGACGAACAGGAAGAAGTCGTGCCCGACCAGTTCCATGCGGTCGACGGCCTCCTCGACCGTCATCCATTCGGCGTCGAAGTTCTTGGTGCGGATGACGACGGGCGAGTACTCCTCCTCCTCGTCGGCCTGGACGGGGATCGTGCCGGTGGCGACGGCCTGGAGCACGTCGACGGATGCCGGTTGGACGTCGATCCCCTCGAGAGAGCCACTGCCCTTCTCGAAGTGCGCGCCGCGCGGATGCTGGCGACCGTCGACGCGCTTCTCCTTCGCGCGCCGCAGCTGCTCGGCCAACTTGTCCACAGCGAGGTCGAGGGCGACGAACTTGTCTCCGTCGACGGCTTCGGCGCGGACCACGGGCCCCTTGCCGATCAGCGTCAGCTCGACGGTCTCGTCGGGAACACGGCCGCCGCGATAGGGGCGGTGGGTGACCTTCACGTCCAGCCGCTGCGCCTTCGCGGCGAACTGCTGAACCCGGGCGATCTTCTCTTCGACAACGGTTCGGAAGCGATCGGTGATACCCACTCCGACGCCAACGATGCTTGTTTCCATTGCTGCCTCCTTGTCCCGGTCCTCCCGGCCAAGGGCGGACCGTGGTCGCCTTGTGACCCCCTACCGTAGTCCGCGTTTCCCTCCTTGTCACGACTCCGTCACGATGTGTTCGCTCAGAGTTTCCGATGACGCGGGGTCGCGGCCAGCGCGACGGCTCCGCACACGCGGAATCCGGCGGCGCGCAGCGCCCTGGCGCCCTCGTCCAGCGTCGATCCGGTCGTCACGACGTCGTCGAAGATCAGCACCTCCTCATCGCCCCGGGCGTGTCGCGCCCGCATGCTCCCCGCGACGTTCCTGCGCCGCTCATCGAGGTCGAGGTCGCGCTGATCGTCCGTGCGCCTGGCCGCTCTGAGCAGGCGCGTCGGGGCGAGTCCCGCCCGTCGCATGAGCAGCTCCGGTACGCGATAGCCGCGCCGTCGGAACGCGGCCCGTCCGGTCGGCACCGGGACGAGGAGGGCGTCGGGGTGATCCGAGATCGACGACGCAGCGGCCTCCGCGAGCGCCGTACCGAGAGGACGGGCGAGCAGAGTCTCGCCGTCCTCCTTCACACGGCGGATGCAGCGGGCGGCCACGCCCTCGAACGGGAAGGCTGCGGTGATCGGCATCCCTTCCGGCGACGTGGACCGCACCGGCTCGGCGATCAGCACGCTCCGGCAGTCGCCGCACAGCAGCGTCCCCGGCACGTCGCATCCGGCGCAGCACGCGGACAGCACGAACGCGGCGATCTCGTCGGTCAGCTCCACCCAGTCGGCCATGACATCCACGATGCCGCCGTGCGCGTTCTGCATGACCCCGGTTCCCGGGATCCGTGCAGAACCGCGCGCTGTGCAGGAGGGGTGGGCTACTGTCCGGCGTGGGTTCCCAGCACGAGGACGCCCGACAGACCCATCTGCCAGGTAGAACCGCGCTGGGCGTACAGCACGCCCTTGTCGCCGAGGATGCGCAGCGCCGCCTCGGTGCGTCCGCCGGACAGCGCCTGCGCCCCGGCCGGCGCCGCAGAGGAGACACCGGGTCCGCCGACGCTCTGCGTCAGCACCGAGTGCGTCGCCTCGTTGTCGAGGAGGACCCCGAGCGAGTCGTCGCCGATCCAGGAGAGACCGAGCGGCGTGCCGTCGACCTGGGCGACCAGGTGCGTCTCGCCGAGCGAGACGGGCACGTGCGCGTCGTCGCGGATGATCGCGGCGAGCGCGATCCAGCGCTGCCCGCCCACCGTGATGACGACCGCGGCCCGCACTCCGTCCGAGGCCACACGCAGCTGCGAGATCGACGAAGCCCCGGGGAAGGCGTCTGCGACTCTGACGGAGGTGACGTCGGACCGCCAGGCGAGGAGCTCCTGCGGCGCCTGGCCCGGAACGGACCACGTGTACCCGAAGGGATCCATCGACGGCGCGATCAGGCCCGCCCTGCTGTCGAGACGGTTCACCTCGTCATCGGCGACCGTGTACACCCACCCGTCGTCGAGCCGCATGGCCGCCCGTGAATCGTCCGCAGCGACATCGACGGAGTCCACGGCGCTCGCGACCTCGACGATGTGATCGCTGATGCCCTCGTACGGTGTGATCTCCTCGCCGACGAACGAGCCGAACTCGGACTCGGTGAGGACGACGGGGCTGGACTCGGCGCGTCCCGTCTCGACCGCGGCGACGCCGGCGTTCAGGTCGCGTCCGTTGACGAGCAGGCGAACCTCGGTGACTCCCACCGGTCGCAGCGTCGCCTCCAGCTGCGTGCGCATACGGGAGATCTGACGATCGTCGAGTGTCGACGCCGCTGCCGTGAGCTCGACCGTGGCGACCTTGTCCGGACTGATCGGCACCGAGTCGCTCGCGAGCGATACGGTGCCGGGGAACGCGCTGCGCACCGCCGGTGCCAGCCAGTCGGCCGGCGCCCCGCCGAGCAGGGACTGCGTGAGCGTCGTGGCGATCGTCTGTCGACGCGGATACCACCGCAGGTCGGGGACGAGGTGCGTCCAGCCCTGATCGAAGTACTGCAGCGCGTAGCGCCGGTAGACCTGCTCGAACGCATCCGCATCGAGGACGATGCCGTCCGCCGCCTCGGTGATGCGCCACTCCCCCTCGTCATTGCGCTCGACGCTGAACGCGAGCACGGAGTCGTCGCCGGGCAGCTCCGCGTACGCACCGTTCTCGTCGACGCGGGCGACGAGCTCGAGCTGCACGCCCACATCGCCGGACTCGGCGTCCTCGCCCTCGACGTCCGTGGTGAAATCGCGCGTACCCGCACCCGAGTCGATGACGACGCCCGCGGAGGGCCGCCAGCGTGCAGCCATCTCGGGGCTCAGGAACTCGCGTGCGATCGCCCAGCCGTTGTCCGGGGTGAGGGCTGCGTCCATGAAGCCCTCGACGATCTCCGTCGGACTCGCCCCTTCCAGAGGGCGCGCGGCGATCTGGCTGATGTCCGGGTCGAGGTCGACGTCGTCCAGCGCGAGGCCGACGTTGACCTCGCCGGAGCTGGGCAGGCTCGTGCAGCCGGTGAGGAGCGCGAGCAGAGCGGCGATCGCCACGACGGCGAGCCCACGGGGCGATCGGTTCATGATTCATCCTCCGCTCGCGCGTCGAAATAGATCTCGCGCAGCTCGGTCAACTGGATCGGCTGCGTCATGGGGCCGACGTCGGCGATGGCGTCCTGCGGCTCCAGCGGCACGGGCGACGTGCCCTCGCGCTGATCAGGGTCGCGCGGGATGGTCAGCACGAAGTTCGTGCCGATGGCGAGCTCCGACCACACAGCGAGGGTCCCGCCGTGCAGCTGCGCGTCGCCGAGCGCGATGGACAGCCCGAGGCCCGTGCCGCCGATCGTCCGCTGGCGGGACGGGTCCGCTCGCCAGAACCGGTCGAACACGCGCTCGGCGTCGGCCGGGCGCATACCGAGGCCGAAGTCGCGCACTCCCACGGCCACCGCGTACTGATTGCTGTCGACGGTGACGACGATGGGATGCTGCTCGCCGTGCTCGATCGCGTTGCCGATGAGGTTGCGCAGCACCCGCCGCACCCGGCGCGGGTCCATCTCGACGGGCGAGTACGCACCTGGGGCGACGAGACGCAGCTCGGAACCGCGCTCCTGCGCCAGCGGCCGCATCTGCTCGATCACGTCCTCGGCGAGTTCGGCGAGGCTCGTGGGTTCGAGCTCGAGCTGCACCGAGCCCGCGTCGTACCGGCTGATCTCGAGCAGGTCGCTCAGCAGCGTCTCGAAGCGCTGCACCTGCGTGTAGAGCAGCTCGGCGGTGCGGCCTGTGGTCGCGTCGAACTGATCGCGCTGATCGTTGAGCATGTCGGCGGCGAGGCGGATCGTCGTCAGCGGAGTGCGCAGCTCGTGCGAGACGTCCGAGACGAACCGCTGCTGTACGAGCGACAGCTCTCCGAGCTCCTTGATCTGCGCCTCGATGCTGTCGGCCATCGCGTTGAACGACTGGGCCAGCGTCGCCAGCTCGTCCTCGCCGTGCACGGGAAGGCGCACGTCGAGGTCGCCGGCGGCGAGACGCGCGCTGGTCTCGGAGGCCTCGATGATGGGCTTCGAGACGAGCCGGAGCACGAGCCACGAGATCACGGCGACGATCGCGATGAGCACGAACCCTGCCGCCCACAGCGTGCTCTGCACGAACTGCAGGGTCTCCTGGGAGTCGGCGAGGTCGTAGGCGATGTATACCTCGAAGGCGCCGACGCCGGCGAGGAACAGCTGCTGGCCGACGACGATGCCCGGCGCCGTCGTGCCGTCGGGCATGGGGATCGCGATCGACTGCCACGACTGACGGTCCGGGAAGGACACCACTCGCTCACGGAGGCCGGGGCTGATGAGATCGGCGCTCAGATCCGTGCGGAATCCCTGCACGCCGCTGCCGACGGGGGTGTCGTCGATGGGGAACGCGATCACCCGTGATGAGGACGACGCCCGCGGGATCGTGTCCTGCACGTCGGACCACAGCGCGCGCAGCCCGGAGGGATCATCGGTCACCTCGGCCGAGTCGACGCGGATCTGCGCCTCGGCGACGGCGCGCAGCGCATCGGAGAGCACTTCGTCGCGCCGCGATTCGAACAGGTTGTTCTGGATGACCAGGGCCATGATCACGCTCGTGATGAAGATCGCGAGCGTCGTGAGCAGAAGTGTGATGGTGATCGTTCGGAACCGCAGCGACCGACGCCAGAGGGTCGCCGCCGCCTCGGGCCAGCTCCGCGGATCGCGCCACACCGCGGCGGTCGTCGTCGGCGTCGCGCTCGTCGCGATCAATCCGGGCTCCTAGCCGACGCTCCCGGCCCGGTAGCCGACGCCGCGGACCGTCATGACGATCTTGGGCGCATCCGGGTCGAGCTCGACCTTGGCGCGCAGTCGCTGCACGTGCACGTTGACGAGCCGCGTGTCGGCCTTGTAGTGGTAGCCCCACACCTGCTCGAGCAGCATCTCGCGGGAGAACACCTGCTGAGGCTTGGCCGCGAGCGCGACGAGCAGCTGGAACTCCAGCGGGGTCAGCGGGATCGACGTCTGGCCGCGTCGCACCTCGTGCGCATCGACGTCGACGACGAGGTCGCCGATGCGGAGGACCTCGCTCGTGGCGGGGGTCACCGGACGCAGCCGCGTGCGGATCCGCGCGACGAGCTCCTTCGGATTGAACGGCTTGACCATGTAGTCGTCGGCGCCGACCTCGAGTCCGCGCACGACGTCGGCCGTGTCGCCTCGGGCGGTGAGCATGATGATCGGGATCCCCGATTCGGCACGGATGCGCGTGCAGATCTCGATGCCGTCCATGCCGGGGAGCATGAGGTCCAGAAGGATGAGATCAGGATGCTGCGTCCGCCACTCCTCGACCGCCTTGGCGCCGTCTGCGCAGAACACCGGCTCGAAGCCCTCGGTGCGCAGCACGATGCCGATCATCTCGGCCAGCGCGGTATCGTCGTCGACCACGAGGATCCGTGAGGTCATCTGATCCCAGCCCCATCTTTCTACGCAACACGCCGCCATCCGGGTGAAGGCGCAGCGCGGTCGTTCCCAGCGTACTTCATGACAACATTTCGATCACGGTAGCGCTCCCGCCGGGTCGCCGCACAGGCCGGAGCCGGTTCTCCGCAGGCACTCGCGGATATGACACGATGGTCGTGCACCTTCGGAGGGGAGCTCGATGAGCGCACAGTACTGGACGCCCGCCGTCAGACCGGGCCTCGTGCCGCTGCATCCCCTCACGTTCGGAGCCCTGATCGGCAAGCCGTTCGCCGCCCTGCGCCACAACCCGAAGGTGCTGTTCGGTTTCGCCATCGTGATCCAGCTCGTGATCGCGATCGTCACCCTCGTCGTCATCGGCGTCGTCGCCGTCGCGACCTTCATGCGCATGGAGTCGCTCTCACCGAGCAGCCCCGACTTCTACCCCGTGATGTGGGGCACGATCGCGATCAACGCGCTGGTCGTCCTGGCGATGAGCTTCGTCAGCCTGGCCTTCACCGCAGTGATGCAGGGTGTCGTCGCCGCCGACGTCGGCAGTGCGGCGCTGCGCGAGAAGGCCCCTCTCGGACGCCTCTGGCAGCGGATGCGGCCGGCGTTCTGGCGTCTGGTCGGCTGGAGCGTCCTGCAGGCCCTCGCCGCGATCGTCCTCATGCTCGTGATCGGCGGAATCATCGCCCTGGGCGTGATGGCCGGCATCGGCGGCTCCGGTGAGGGCGTCGCCGTGACGGTCGTCGTCGGCGTCGTGCTCGTGCTCGGCGCGATACCGCTGTGGATCTGGCTGAGCACGAAGCTCCTCCTCGTCCCCTCCGTCCTCGTCCTCGAGGGCGAGCGACTGCGACCGGCGCTCGTCCGTTCGTGGCGGCTGACCCGAGGACGCTTCTGGAACACCTTCGGGGTGATCTTCCTCATCGGCCTGATCATGAACGCGGCCGTGAGCGTCATCAGCGTGCCGCTGTCGCTCCTGGGCTCCCTGCTGCTGCCCGTGGTCGCGCCCACCGGCGGCACGGACGACGCCACCGAGCTCGTCATGGCGATCGTCGTCAGCACCGTCCCGCAGCTGATCGTGTACGTGCTCCAGGCCGTCGCGATCGTCGTGCAGTGCGCCGCCGGCGCTTTCATCTACCTCGACAGCCGCATGCGCTACGAAGGACTCGACCACAGCCTGATCACCTACCTGGAGCGCCGCGACCTCGGTGCGGCGCCCGAAGAGCTCGGAGACCCGTTCGCCGTCGACCCGGAGCGGGCGGTCAGCAGCGCTCCCCCGCCCCGGCAGTCGCCGCAGAACGCCGCTCCCCCGGTCGGATGGAGCGCGTACCCGGCGGCGCAGCAGTACCCGGCGGCGCAGCAGCCTCAGCCGCAGTACCCGGCATACTCCGGTCCGCAGGCGCCTCCGCCGCCTCCGCCGCCCGGGTACGGCGGGGCATGATCCGCCTCGCCGTCGACCCGTTCGCCCCCGACGGCGACGAGGCGCGCCGCTGGGCGGAGCAGGAGCTGCAGAATCCCCGCTACGCCGACGCCAAGCCGACGTGGTTCGACTACCTCGCCGAGGACGTCGCCGAATTCATCAGCGGGCTGTTCTCGCCGGAGGCGGGGCAGCAGGCCGGCGGCACGGCTCTCGTGATCGTCACCGTGGTCATCGTCGCCGCGCTCATCACCGTCCTCATCCTGTGGGGGCGCCCGCGGGCGTCACGGCGGGCGAGACGCACCGGGCCCGATCTGCTGGGCGAGCGCGACGACCGCACCGCCGCGCAGCTGCGCGCCGACGCCGAGCGCCGGGCGCGCGAGGGCGATTGGGACGCCGCGACGGTGCTGCGCTTCCGGGCGATCGCACGCGGGCTCCTCGAGCGCGACATCGTCGACCCCGCGCCAGGGGCCACTGCGCAGGCGATCGCCCGCGAGGCGGCATCCGCACTGGGCGACCTGCACGCGGAGCTCGCCGCCGCGGCCCGCGCCTTCGACGAGGTCCGCTATCTCCGGCATCCGGCGACCGAGGCGGGCTATCGCTCGCTCGTCGCCGTCGATGACGCCGTCGGCCGGGCCCGCCCGGCATCCGATCTCCAGGTCGTCCCGGCATGAGCGGGACGGCGGTGCGTGAGAAGGGACGCCTGCGCTCGGTGCTGGGCTGGCTCGCGATCGCGGCCGCTGTCATCGCTTTCGCGCTGATCGTCGGCGCGCTCACGTTCGGCGCCCCGGATCCGCGCGGTGCCCTGGACCCCGAGAGCGCCGGCGACTCCGGGAGTCTCGCGCTCGCCGAACTGCTTCGGGATCAGGGCGTCGAGATCACGATCGCCCGCACCCGCGCCGACGCGGCAGGCGCCATCACCGATGACTCCACCCTGGTCATGGCCGACCCGTTCGCTCTCTCCGACGAGGCGGTCGAAACGCTCGTCGAGCCGGCGCACCGCACCGTCGTGCTCTCGAGCGCATCGCGGATGCTGCGGTTGCTCGACCTCGGCGAGAATGCAGCCCCGCCGGCGGCTGCGGCTCTCGAGGCCGGATGCGACCTGCCCGAGCTGGCGAACGTCGGCACGGTGCAGCCCGACCGCTTCTTCTCCCCTGCCGAGGGCGTGACGGGATGCTTCGCCGACGGCGGGGCAGCCGGACTGCTCGTCGTCGACCGCGACGGCACCCGGACCGCGATGATCGAGGCGAGCTCGCTGCTGAGCAACGAGCACCTGGCCGAGAACGGCAACGCGGCGCTCGGGCTCGCCCTCCTCGGCCAGACCGATCATGTCGTCTGGTACGTGCCGTCGTTCGGCGACACCGACATCGAGGCGCAGTCCCCCGACACGCTGGCCTCGCTCACGCCGCCCTGGGTGACGCCCGCAATCATCCTCCTGCTCCTCGCCGGCGTGATGGCGGGAGTCGCACGCGGGCAGCGTTTCGGACCGCTCGTCACCGAGACGCTCCCGGTCACCGTCCGGGCGTCCGAGACCATGCACGGCCGCGCCCGGCTCACCGCGAAGGCTGGCGACGCCGCCCACGCCGCGGAGGCGCTGCGCGACGGTGCGATCCGGCGCCTCGCCGCGCGCCTGGGTCTGACGGCCCGGTCGACCCCTGTGGAGGTCGCGGATGCGGCATCCGACCGGCTGCGCATCCCGCGCGGCTCCCTTCATCAGCTCTTCGCCGGCCCGCTGCCGACCGGAGACGCAGAGCTCGTCGAGACCGCTCGCCGACTCGCCGAACTCGAGACGGCGGTCGACGCCGCCGTGCACGTGGAAAGGAACGAACCGTGACAGACACCGACGACGCGCAACTGCGCCAGGCCATGCACCGGGTCCGAACCGAGGTCGACAAGGCCGTGGTCGGACAGGCCGGCACCGTCACCGGGCTGCTCGTGTGCCTGCTCGCCCGTGGCCACGTGCTGCTGGAGGGCGTCCCGGGCGTCGCCAAGACCCTGGTCGTGCGCTCGTTCGCCAAGGCGCTGGGGCTGGACACCAAGCGCGTCCAGTTCACCCCGGATCTCATGCCCGGCGATGTGACCGGTTCGCTCGTGTACGACGCGCGCACCGGCGAGTTCGAGTTCCGTCAGGGCCCGGTGTTCACGAACATCCTCCTCGCCGACGAGATCAACCGCACTCCTCCGAAGACCCAAGCCGCGCTCCTGGAGGCCATGGAGGAGCGGCAGGTGTCGGCGGACGGCGAGAGCCGCGACCTGCCCGATCCGTTCCTCGTCGCCGCGACGCAGAACCCCATCGAGCACGAGGGGACCTACTCCCTGCCCGAGGCGCAGCTGGACCGCTTCCTCATGAAGCTCGTCGTCGGGATGCCCGAGCGCGATGCCGAGGTCAGCGTGCTGCGCCTGCACGCGGGCGGATTCTCGCCGCGCGTGCTCACCGGCGTCGCAGCAGCCGTGACCGCCGAGGAGATCCGGGCCGCGCAGGATGCGGCATCCCGCGTCGAGGTGACCGACGAGGTGCTCGGCTACGTCGTGGACCTCGCCCGCGCGAGCCGCCAGTCCCCGTCCGTGCTTCTCGGCGCGAGCCCCCGTGCCTCGACCGCACTGCTCGCCGCCGCGAAGGCCTGGGCGTGGCTCAACGGGTCGAGCGCCGTGACGCCGGATCACGTGCAGACCATGCTCGTGCCGGTCTGGCGGCACCGCCTGCAGCTGCGACCGGATGCCGAGATGGAGGGCGTGTCCGCGGATGCGGTGCTCGCCTCGGTGATCCAGCAGACGAGGGTGCCGATCTAAGTGTTCGTCACCGGTCGACTCGCGCTGCTCACGGGCCTGGGCGTCGTACCCGTCGTGGCGCTCGCCATGGCGGGTGTCCCGGCGTGGGCGGTCGTCGGCGGGTGGCTGCTGCTGTGCGCCGGGCTGCTGGCGATCGACGTGTCCCTCGCGGCGAGCGCCCGCACGGTCACGGTGACCAGACGCGTGCCCGCGCGCGCCCGCATGGGCGAGCCCGTCGACGCCGAGGTCGCACTGCACAACCACGGGCCGCGCACGCTGAACGCACTCGTCCGCGATGCCTGGCAGCCGACGGCCGGAGCCGGAGAGGGGCGGCTGCGGGTCGTGGTGCCCACCGGCGAGCGGCGGCGGGTGACCGTACCGCTGCTCCCCCGCCGGCGCGGCGAGCTCGTCAGCACGTTCGTGTTCATCCGCTCCCGCGGACCGCTGGGTCTCGGTGGCCGCCAGGCCAGGCACGACGTGCGCGGCGCGATCCGCATCCTCCCGGCCTTCGCGTCGCGCAAGCATCTTCCTTCCCGCCTCGCGCGCCTGCGCGAACTCGACGGCAACACGAGCATCCAGGTCCGCGGCCAGGGAACCGAATTCGACTCCCTGCGCGAGTACGTGCGCGGTGACGACGTCCGCTCGATCGACTGGCGCGCCACCGCCAGGGCGGGCACGACGATGCTGCGTACCTGGCGTCCGGAGCGCGACCGGCATGTCGTGATCCTCATCGACACCGGGCGGACCGCCGCCGCGCGCGTGGGCGACGGCACACGACTGGATGCCGCGCTCGAGGCGTCGCTGCTGCTCGCAGCGCTCACGTCGAGGGCCGGAGATCACGTGCACCTGCTCATGTACGACCGCGTCGTCCGAGGGCGGGTCACGGGCGTGGAGGGCGCCGGTCTCCTGCAGGCGATCACGGATGCGATGGCGCCCGTGCACGCCCGGCTCGTCGACACGGACTGGGGTGGAGCCTTCGCGGCGATCCGCTCGTTGACGACGCGCCCGTCGCTGATCGTCGTCCTGACCGCGCAGGATGCCGCCGAGTCCGCGCGCAGCTTCCTGGGCGCGTTCCCCACCGCTTCTCGCGCCACGACCGTGCTGGTCGGCTCGGTCACGGACGACGCCGTCGGCGAGCTCGCCACCCGGCGCGATTCCCGCGAGGACATCTACCTGGCGGCCGCCGCCGAGCGCACGATCCGCGATGCGGAGAATGTCGCGGATGCCATCCGCCGAGCAGGCGGTGAGGCGATCACCGCCGACCCCGAGGCGCTGCCGCCGAAGGTCGCGGATCGCTATCTGGAGCTCAAGGCCGCCGGCCGCCTCTGAGCGGGGCCGCCGCCGAACGCTGGGTAGCCGATTGGTTAACATGACTGATTCTCTTTTGTGAATGATTCAGGAAACGACTACACTGGACGCGATGACCATCGCCACCGAGCACCATGCACCCGAGCGCCTGCGCGCCGCAGGGCTCCGCGTGACGGTGCAGCGCGTCGCTGTCATCGAAACGCTGGCCGCTCGGCCGCACGCCTCGGCGGAGTCCGTGTTCTCGTCGTTGCGCGACCGGCTCAGCGGGGTGGCGCTGCCCACCGTCCACGGCATCCTGGGCGATCTCACCGGCGCCGGAATCGTGCGCCGAGTGAGCCTGCCGGACGCCGCGAGCGCCCTCTACGAGGTGCAGGACGAGTTCGACAACCACCATCATCTGCAGTGCGTCGAATGCGGCCGCGTCGAAGACGTCGCGTGCGCCGTCGGCGAAGCACCCTGCCTGCATCCGTCCCACGACCACGGGATGCGGATCATCGAAGCCTCTGTCACCTACCGAGCCATCTGCTCCGATTGCGAAAGGAAGAAGTGAAATGACTGAGAAGACTTTCACGACCACCCAGACCGGAACCCCTGTCGCCAGCGACGCCCACTCGCTGACCAGCGGGCCGGACGGCATCACCGCCCTCCACGACCGCTACCTGGTCGAGAAGCTCGCCTCGTTCAACCGCGAGCGCGTGCCGGAGCGCAACCCGCACGCCAAGGGCGGCGGAGCATTCGGCGAGTTCGTCGTCACCGAGGACGTCTCGCAGTACACCCGCGCTGCCGTCTTCCAGCCCGGCGCCACGAGCGAGACGCTGCTGCGTTTCTCGTCGGTCGCGGGTGAGCAGGGCTCCCCCGACACCTGGCGCGATGTGCGCGGTTTCTCCCTGCGCTTCTACACCACCGAGGGCAACCTCGACATCGTGGGCAACAACACCCCGACGTTCTTCCTCCGCGACGGCATGAAGTTCCCCGACTTCATCCACTCGCAGAAGCGCCTCACCGGCTCCGCCCTGCGCGACGCCGACATGCAGTGGGACTTCTGGACCCTATCCCCCGAGTCGGCTCACCAGGTCACCTACGTCATGGGCGACCGCGGCCTGCCGCGCTCGTGGCGCCACATGAACGGCTACGGCTCGCACACGTACCAGTGGGTCAACGCCGAGGGCGAGCGCTTCTGGGTCCAGTACCACTTCCTCACCAAGCAGGGCGTCGAGCCGATGTTCTCCGACGAAGCCGAGCGCATCGCCGGTCAGGATGCCGACTACTACCGCCGCGACCTCTACGAGGCGATCGAGAACGGCGACCACCCCTCCTGGGACGTCTACGTGCAGGTCATGCCCTACGAAGAGGCCAAGACGTACCGCTTCAACCCATTCGACCTCACCAAGACGTGGTCGAAGAAGGACTACCCGCGCATCAAGGTCGGCACATTCACGTTGAACCGCAACCCGCGCAACTTCTTCGCCGAGATCGAGCAGGCGGCCTTCTCGCCGGGAAACCAGGTGCCCGGCACCGGCATCTCCCCCGACAAGATGCTCATGGCCCGCGTCTTCGCCTACCCGGACGCCCAGCGTCACCGCATCGGCACGAACTACAACCAGCTGCCGGTCAACCAGCCGCACGCCGCCGAGGTGAGCAACTACATGCATGAGGGCAACATGCAGTATCACTTCAACACGGCGGAGCACCGCGTCTACACCCCGAACTCGTACGGGGCGGCCGGCGGCCCGGAGGCCGACCCGCAGCGCGGCGTCGAGGCGAGCTGGGAGAACGACGGCGCGCTCATCCGCACCACCGCGACCCTGCACGCGGAGGACGATGACTTCGGCCAGGCGCGCACGCTGATCAACGACGTCTTCACCGCCGAGGAGCGCCAGCGCTTCATCGAGACCCTCGCCGGCCAGTACGACGCGCTGACCGTCCCCGCGATCCAGGAGCGCTTCTTCTGGTACTGGGGACAGGTCGACCAGAAGGTCGCGGATGACGTGCGCGCGCTCACCAGCCGCGCACTCGACAACGCGGAGCCGGTGGGCGTCGGCGAGTGAGCCGCTGATTCCCTGAATCGTCGATTCGCGCGTGGGGTCGGATGCTTCGGCATCCGACCCCACTAGCATGTAGGCTGAATCCGATCGATTCCGGTCGAACCGACGAGAGGGAATCCCATGAGCGAGACGCTCGCCGAAGCTGCAGCTCCCGTCCCATCCACAGGAGCCAAACTCACCGCCGAGGCTCTCGGCACCTTCCTACTGGTCCTCGGCGGCGTCGGAACCGCCCTGTTCGCCTCCAACCACTTCACCGACCCGGGTTCCGGCTCGGCCGTGTATGTGGCCATCGCCTTCGCCTTCGGTCTCACGGTCGTCGTCGGCGCCTACGCGTTCGGCCCGATCTCGGGCGGACATTTCAACCCCGCCGTGACGCTCGGCGTCGCGGCCGCAGGACGGCTCGCGTGGCGCGAGGTACCCGGCTACATCATCGCTCAAGTCGTCGGCGGCATCGTCGCGAGCACGGTCCTCGTCCTCATCGGCCTGTTCGGACCCGACGGCTGGCTGACGACCGCCCAGGACGCCGGTTTCGCCAGCAACGGCTGGGGCGAGCACTCCCCCGGCGGGTTCGGCATGTGGGCGGCCATCATCATCGAGATCGTGCTGACCGCGGTGTTCCTGTTCGTGATCCTCGGGACGACGCACAAGCTGCGCCCGACGCCGTTCGCCGGCCTCGCGATCGGTCTCACGCTGACGCTGATCCACCTCATCAGCATCCCGGTGGACAACACGTCGGTGAACCCGGCACGCTCCATCGCCGCCGCCGTCTACGGCGGCGTCGGGCCGCTCTCGCAGCTGTGGGTGTTCATCGTGTTCCCGATCGTCGGGGCGATGCTCGCCGGAATCGCATATAAGACGCTGCTCGACGGCACGAAGAGGGCGTGAGTCCCGTCAACCCGCGGTGAGCTGCGGAGTGCCCGCCTCGTATTCGAGGAGGTCTCCGCGCTCACCGCGCCGGTAAGCCCGGCGACCGACGAGCAGCATGTAGACGAGGAACACGCCCAGCGCGGCGGCACCGATTCCGATCTTGATCGGCCAGGGCAGCGACCACCCCGTGACGAACCCCTCCACGAGCCCGGACAGGAACAGCGCGAACACCAGTCCGATCGCGACGGTGGCCAGGGCCCTGCCCTCCTGGGCGAGTGCCGCGCCGCGCGTGCGCGCGCCGGGCGCGACCCAGGCCCAGAACAGATGCAGCCCGGCGGCAGCCGCCACGAAGATGCTCGTGAGTTCCAGCATCCCGTGCGGGAGGATGTACAGCACCATCACGTCCAGACGGTCGTGGACGGTCATGATCGCCGCCGAGACGCCCACCCCGAACGCGTTCTGCACGATGACGTAGAGCGGCCAGATGCCTGTGACACCGAACAGCACGCACTGCGCGGCGATCCAGGCGTTGTTGGTCCACACCATGCCGGCGAACACCGCCGCCGGGTTCTCGGTGTAGTAGCCGGTGAAGCTCTCCTCGGCGTACTGCTCGAGGTAGTCCGCGGGGCCGAGAGCGGCGACCAGCGCCGGATCGCTCGAGATCCACGCGGCGACCACCGCGACGATCGCGACGAAGACGACCGCGATCACGAGCGTGGTCCATCGCAGCCGGTAGAGGGCTGCAGGGAGCTGATCGACGAAGAACCGCGCGATCTGGGTGAGGATGCTGTCGGACGCACCGGTGATCCGGAGCCGCGCCTTCGACAGCACGGAGGACACGTACGCGCCCTGCGGCGAGTCCCCGACCGAAGTCTTCAGCTCGGCGAGATCCGCGGATGCCGCGCGGTACCGCACGATCAGCTCATCGACGCCCGCGCCGTCGAGCCTGGCGCGGCTGAGAGCGTCGAGTCGCTCCCACTCCGCGCGGCGCGCATCGGCGAGAGCATCGGCATCCACCTGATTTACTGTACTCATGTCCACGCCGATCGACAGCGCCGATGAGGTGCTCTCCGGCGAAGCCGTCGCGATCGACGTCCAGCCGCTGGGCTTCTTCATGCGCGCGCTCGGCTCTTTCATCGACATGGCGGTCGGCTGGGTGCTGTTCGTGCTCTTCCTGTGGCTGCGGACGTGGCTGCTGTTCACCGGGATCATCGGATCCTCGATCGACGGCATCCTCAACGTCGCGGCTCTGGTCGTGTGCTTCGTGGTCGTGCCGCTCGTCGTCGAGCTGGCTACGCGCGGACGGAGCCTGGGCAGGCTCGCGGTCGGCGGGCGCATCGTGCGTCTCGACGGGGGATCAGCCGGATTCCGCCACGCGTTCATCCGCTCGCTGATCGGGGTTCTGGAGATCTACATGACCTTCGGCGCCATCGCGATGCTGTCCGGCGCGTTCACGGCCCGATCGCAGCGCCTCGGCGACCTCGTCGCGGGCACGTACAGCCAGCGTGTCCGCACGCCGAAGCTGGTCCCCCTCGCCCCTGTCATGCCCGAAGCCCTCGCCGGATGGGCGCAGATCGCCGACGTCGCCCGGATGCCGGATCGGCTGGCCCGGCGCATCTCGCAGTTCCTACAGCACGCCGAGCGCATGTCGCCGCCGGCGCGTGCCCGGGTCGCGGGAGATCTCGTCGCCGAGTCGGCGGCGTTCGTGTCGCCGCAGCCGGCGGCGCATCCGGAACAGCTTCTCGTCGCGATCACCGTGCTGCGGCGCGAGCGGGAGCGCCGTGCGCTGGCGATCGCCGACGCGAAGACGGAGCGTCTGACCGGTCGCCGCGTGGGCGTCTGACTCAGGCGCGCAGCGCCTCGTGCCGCACGACGATCCAGCCGGCGGGAACGGAGAGCCGGTCCGCGTGCTGCGCGCACAGGTCGTGCGCGTGCGGGTGGTCGCTGCCGCCCAGCGGCCCGAGCGCGGCCATCTGATCGCCGTAGTCGTACGTGAGCGTGGCCACGGCCTCGCGTGCGCAGGTCACCTTCGAGCAGAGTCGTCCGTCCATCCCTGTCAGCGTAGGACGCGTGGGCGCCTCGATCGGGATGCCGCGCGGAGCGCCTAGACTTTCGAACATGCCACGCCGTCGCTCTGCCGCCGCGTCTCCTCGACGCGGTGCCCGTCATGGCCGGCACGGACGGCTGGGGCGCAGTGAGGTCGTCCGGCCTCCCCTGCCGCCGCTGGACGGCCGCATCGACCGCTTCGACGCGACGATCGGCACCGCCGTGGACTTCCTGCGCGGCACGTGGCCCGAACTGCAGGAGGTGCGGTTCGAGATCGGCGGGTTGCCGACGAAACCGGATGCCGACGGCATCCCGCGGTGGCAGATCGATCGCGATCAGCGCCGCATCGTGCTGTTCCGCATCCCGATCGAACGTCTCCTCCCGCCGGGTCACGACGACGATCTGCATCGACGAGTGGCGATCGAGAGCGCGGTGTTCCGCGCAGCGGCCGAATACGTCGGCAAGGATCCGTGGGAGTTCGGACCGGACGCGCCCTGACGCCGTCGGCGATCAGGGATAGACGGTGATCGGCTCCTGCGCCGCCGCCCCGGCCCACACCGGCCATCCGGCCAGCGCATCCGTCCCGGACAGCATCACAGCCGCCCGGATCGGCCCGTCCGTGGACACCGAGTAGGCGCTGCGGCTGCGTACCTCGATCACGGCGTCGTCGCCGGCAGCGATGGTGATCTCCTGCGGCTGCCCGCCCGACGTGCGCGCGACGGTGACCGTCACCGGGTCGTCCGATACGTTCACGAGGTGCATCCGCGGGCCAGGTCCGGCTGGCACGGCCACGAGCACCTCCCCGTCGATCTCCGGCGCAGAGGGCATCCACGCGAAGTCGCTTCCTGCGCCGGCACCGGTGGTCTGCCTGACCGCACCCACGACGGAGGCGTCGGCCTCGATGTCGATGCTGTAGACGCCCGGTTCGAGCTCCTGCAGATCGACGTCCGTCGGCGCGCCCGCGTCGAGCGGGACGGTGGTCTGCAGAACCTCGTCGCCGCCCGAGCGCACGGAGATCCGCGCGTTCGTGGCGTCCTCCGTGGCCATCAGCCGCAGCAGTGTGAGCGGGAAGTCGTCGCTGGCTGCCTCGACCTGGACCCCGGCGAATCCGATGCGCTCGGCGGGTGCTGCAGCCGCGTCCTGCAGGTCGGATCCCGAGGGGTCCAGTGTGCGGATGAGCGAGGACTGCAGAGTCGCGCGCAGCGGGGCGCCCTCCGCGGTGACCCGTACCACCGGCGACGGCGTTCCGGCGGCGACGGACGACAGCGGAACGGAGAGTTGCGTCCCTGCGGGGACGAGGACCGAACTCGACGTCTCCTCGAGGCCGAACATGGTGATGGTCGCCGTCGCCGTGACATCGCCGGGGTTGGAGAGGATGACCAGATCGCTGGTGCCGGTCTCGACGGCGCCGCCGATCAGCCAGGACTCGGTGCGGGGCTCGCGGCAGGCGGCCGCGGCGAGGCCGGAGAGGTCCTCAGCGCGCAGTGTGATGGATTCGGCTGCGGCGATGAGCGCGTCTCCGCCCTGCTCAGCGCTGGCGACGAAGTGCCGGGGCCCGGATGACTCTCCGAGCTCGGGGGCTGCGAGTTCGGACTCGTCCGTGCTGCCCGTGCTCTCGACCGTGAGCGACGGGGTGCCGCCGGACTGCTGCTGCGACGCATCCGTCGCGTTGCGTCCGAGGGCGCGGAAGTCTCCTGTGCACACCAGGGTGGTGTCGCCGGCGGTCGGCGTCACCGACACCTGAGCGGGCTGAGCCTGCGTGCTCGGCCAGGGCAGGGCCACGGCGACGACGACCGCGATCACGCAGCCGACGGCCAGCGCGGCGCCGGTGAGGAAGCGGGCGCCGGTGGCGACCAGCCTGACGGCTCGGTTCTGGATCATCGCTGCTCCTCGTCCTCGTCGTCATCGTCCGCCGCGGGCTCGGGCCTGGCGTCCTCGCGCCGCCGCGGCAGGACCAGCGGCTCGTCGGCGGCCCGGCCGACGATGCGGGACTGAGCCCTCGCAGCACGCCGGGAGGCTCTGGTGGGGATGGCGAGCAGCAGAGCGGCGAAGACCACGATGAGCTGCAGAGCGATGAGCGACCCGGCGGTTCCCTGTTCGGCCCGGGTCAGGTCGGACCGCTCGGCGGGCTCGGCATCGAGCCGCCACAGCACGCCCTTGTCGGTCTCCCCGACCTTCACGAAGCCGGCGCGCTGGTCGAGCGCCGTCACCGCCTCGACGCGGAAGGCGCGGGCTGCGTCGGATTCGGAGCCCTGCGGCTGATCGAGCAGGACGAAGTGGATGCCGTGGGCGGCGAGCTCGCCCGGCGCATCGAAGGTGCGCGGGGAGAGCAGGTCGACGGCCAGTGCACTGATGTCGACGCCCTGCGGCGACGTCGCGGTGCTGAGCATCGTGGTCTGTGCGCCGAGCGTGGCGCTGGCTCCCCACACCACGTCGATCGCGAGTCCGCCGTCGTTCTGCGGGGTGAGCACGAGCGTGGAGATCTCGCGGTCGCCCCGCGCTTCGGCCGCGACGTAGGCCGGCAGCGTGCTCTCGGGGCCGTTCGTGAGCTCCGTGCGTCCGCCGTGCAGGGCGGTGAGGGCGGGCAGAGCGCATACGGCCAGCGCGAGCCCGGCGACGGTGACGGCCGCGATGCGCAGCTTCGGCATCGTGATCGCAGTGTCGAGGGTCACGAGGGCGCCGCCGACCATTCCCGCCCATGCGAGGCTGAGACCGGTGCCGGGCCAGATCGCCACGGGAGTGCCCTGGGCGAAGCTGACGCTGACGCCGACCGCGAGGAACGCCGTGGCGAGACCGGCCATCGTGACGCCGAGCAGCGTGATGCCGGCACCCCAGCGCGGCGCGACGGCTCCGGCCAGCGCGAGCAGTGCCACAGGCGCGATGAGCACGGGCGCCCATGCGGCCGATGCGGGGTCGAGCACGTCCATCCAACCGGCGAGGTCGGCCGTCGGGAAGCCGCTGGCCAGCACGAGCCGTCCTGCTGGGTCGGCGCCGGCCTGCGCCCCGGCCCAGACGGCGCCGGGGTCGGCGAACACCGACCACAGCCGGCCGTTCTGCGCCTGCCAGATCGCGAGGGGGGCGAACAGGACGGCGGTGGGTGCCAGCATCCACAGCAGTCGGACGGCGCCGTGGAACCACGCGCGGGAGAGCACGATGATGATCGCGAGCAGCCACAGCACGATCAGGGCCGGTGCCAGCGACGGTGCGCAGGCGATGGTCGCAGCGAGCACGATCGAGGCAGCACCGGCGGCGCCCCACGAGCGGTGCGCGACCACCGCCGTGTGGAAGAGCCACGGCAGAAGGAGGTGGGCGAGTACGGCGGCCGGGCGGCCATCGATCAGCGCAGTGAGGAACGTCGGTGCAAGCGCCCACGCGACGCCGCCGAAGATCCGCAGTCCCCCGCGGTCGGTGATGCGCGTGGCCGCGAACCATCCGCCGAGGACGGCGAGCGGCAGTGCCAGCAGCCAGAGGACCACCATCGCATAGGAGGGCGCCCCGGCCCACAGCGTCCCGACGACGGCGAGAACGGCCGCGAACGGGTCGGCGGGGCCGATGACGCCGATGCCGACACCGCGCTGCCCCCAGGCGGCGTCGGACCACAGACCCGCGACCGTGTCGCGCAGGGGAAGGAGGGCGCCTCCGCCGATCGCCGGCCAGGCCAGAAGCGTCATGAAGGCCGCGACGCTCACGACGAGAGCACCGAGCACGGCCCAGGCGCCTCCGCCGGAGAAGAAGTCGAGTTCGCTGACGGCGCCGCCTTCGCTGCCGTGACCGTCGTCGAGTCGGCGACGCAATTCTCCGCGAGTGATCCGCAACGGCGCGATGCTCGCCCACGAGGCGTTGCGGTTCGTGCGGATGCTGCGACGGGAGCGGGCGACCGCGCCGAAACGGACCATCGCGGCGAGGGCCGCGCCCCACTCGGGGAAGACGGATGCCGGGCGCTTGGCGACCAGATGCGCGATCGTGCGCCACAGCGCCAGAGGAAGCAGGCTCAGCCAGTGCAGCGGGACGACGGCGGCCGGCGCATAGGAGAGGCGTCTGTGCAACTGGGCGAGGCGCGTGACGTAGGCGCGCGGCGCCTGCCCCTGCGGCAGGGCTGCCGGTCCGTCTGGGCTGACGGAGACGCGGGCACCGGGCGCGAGTGCCACACGTCCGCCGGCGAGGCGGGCCCGCACGCCGAGGTCGAGTCCTTCGTCGGCACCGCCCAGGCCGGGGTCGGGCAGCAGGCGATTCGTGGCCTCCGCGCGGATGAGCATTCCGCGGACGTCGGCGCCGAGTGCGTCATCCCGGCCGTCGTGCTGGTTCTGGTCGAGCTCTCCTGCCGCGAGTTCGACGGAGCGGCCGCCATGCGTCATCGTCACGCCCAGGCTCACGAGATGCCGGTCGTCATCGACGTCGACGAGCTTGGGCGCTGCGATCGACGCGGACGGTGAACGCTCCAGAGCCCCGGCGAGCTGAGCGAGTGCGCTCGGATGCGGGGCCGTGTCGTGTGCGAGGAGCCAGATCGCCGCGTCGTCGGCGATACGGGGCTTCGCGAACGCCACGGCCTCTGCGAAGGACGTGCTCGTGCGGGCCTCGATGATCCCCTCGACCACCCGGGCGATCGCATCGCTCTCGCGCGCAGCCGTGCCGTCGCCGCAGACGACGAGGGTCACGGCGTCCGGCCGACGCGTCTGAAGTGTCAGAGCATCGAGCGTGCGCAGCAGCTGAGCACGGGACGACGGCCCAGGGCGCGCGACGATGATGGCATGAACTCGGGTTGGCATGGCCTGGTCAGCCTAAGCGCTCGAGTACGGCGTGTTCGTCAGCCCGTGCGGCGTGGCCGCCAAGCTGTGCGCGGTCAGCCGGCCTGGCGCTTGAGCTTGCGGCGCTCGCGCTCGCTGAGTCCGCCCCAGATGCCGAAGCGCTCATCGTTGCCCAGCGCATACTCGAGGCATTCGCCGCGAACGTCGCACGATGAGCAGATGCGCTTGGCATCCCGCGTCGAGCCGCCCTTCTCCGGGAAGAACGCCTCCGGGTCGGTCTGCGAGCAGAGTGCGTCGGTCTGCCAGGCGAGCGCCGAGTCCTCATCGACTTCTGCGCGCCTGACCCCGGGAACCCCGAGATTGACCGGATCGACAAACCAGTTCTCGGGAACGTCGGAACGGTAACCCGTCATATCGTTCTCCTTGCCCTATTACTGCCCCCCGCTGGGCCTTGCTCCACTAATTACACCCGTGTCATTCGCCGCGGTCAAGTCGCGGATCGTAAACCCTCAAGCAAGTCTTGAAGGTTCACGGCGTGTCATCGGCGTGTCGCGCCGGGCTCGGCAACGAACGCCTCCCCGGCGCCGGCGAGGACGAGCACCGACTCGTCGGCCGATGCGAAGACCGCCTGCCCGACCGGTACGCCGACGGCGCCGCCATCCGAGCCCGCCACGGTGATCTCTCCCGCGGTCACGAGCACCATCGCCGGGCCGGCGACGTCGAGCTCGATGTCATCGCCCGTGACCGCGACGCGACGCAGGGCGAAGTCGTCGACGTCCACCGGGTATGCCGTGACAGCACCGTCCGCCGACGGTCGCAGCACGGGGACGACTCGCGGAGTCGTGTCCAGGACCGAGAGGAGCTCGGGCACATCGATGTGCTTGGGTGTGAGCCCGCCGCGCAGAACGTTGTCGCTCGCGGCCATGATCTCCACGCCGAGGCCCGAGACGTAGGCGTGCAGGAGACCCGCGCGGAGGAAGATGCCTTCGCCGCGGCGCAGCACGATGAGGTTCATGAGCAGTGCCACGACCACACCCGGGTCGCCGGGGTTGCGCGCGGCGATGGCCCTGACCGCATCCAGCTCGGCGGCGAACTCCTCGGAGGATGCGGCACCCAGTGCGTCGATGATGTCGTCGACCTCTGTCTGCGCCGAGCCCGAGAGCAGCCACGCGATCGCGCCGCCGAGGGGATCGTCCGCCGCGGTGAGCTTCTCGCGGAGCGCGTCGGGACCGGCAGACGACCCGAGTGCGCCGACGAGACGCACCGTGTCCTCGACGGGACGCAGTCCGCCCAGCGCCTCGAACCGGTCGCTGAGCGCGACGATGAGCTCGGGCTTGTGATTGTCATCGCGGTAGTTGCGCTGGGGGTCGTCGGCGGCGAGGTGCGCTTCGCGCGCCCAGCCGTCGCGCGCCTGCTCGATCGTGGGGTGGACCTGGATCGACAGCGGATCGGCGGCCGCGAGCAGCTTCAGCAGATACGGGAGGGATCCCCCGGTGACGGCATCCAGCGTCGACCCGCCGTCGACATCGGCGGGGTCACCGGGGTGGTCGCCGAACCAGACCTCCGCCTCGGGCGCACCGGTGGGTTCGCGGCCTTCCAGGTCGGCGAGCAGGGTGGACGATCCCCAGGCGTAGTCGCGGGGCTCGTTCGACAGTCGAAGCAGCATGGCCCCAGCGTATCGAGGGGGTGGGCGCCGTCGTGCGCGGTAGCCTGATTCCGATGGCGCAGTACACGAAGCACCCCGTGGCGGCCCCGCCCATCGCGCCGGAGCGCGAGTCGACGGGGCATCTGCTGCTGCGCGCGTACGCGACGCTCGTCCTGTTCGCCGTCTTCGCCCACACCGCGGTGTACAACCTCGTCGGAGAGGTCGGCGCAGGCGTCATCATGGCGCTGTTCCTCCTGGGGTCGCTGGCGATCGGCATCCCGATGCTCGCCCGGGGCCGCCCGCACCCGTTCGCGTGGCGGCGCCTGCCGTGGGCCGCGCTGGCGTACACGGTCCTCGCGCTGCTGTCGGTGGCGTGGTCGCAATGGCGGCTGCCGACGATCCTGACCTGGGTGCTCCTCGCTGCGGTCACCGTCAACGCGCTCCTGATCGCGCATGCGCTGGTGTGGCACGAGATCGTGCAGACGCTCGGGTCGGCCTTCAAGTGGATCATCGGCCTGTCGATCGCCCTCGAGCTGACCGTGTCGCTCGTGCTCCACCACCCGCTGCTCCCCAACTTCGCGACCCTCCCCGACGGCGATGTCGACCCGCACTGGTACTGGGTGCGCGACAACTTCTTCGACGGCGGACGCATCCAGGGCATCGTCGGCAACTCCAACGTGCTCGCCATCATCTGCCTGTTCGCGATCATCACCTTCGGTGTGCGGATCGCGCTGCGCGCCCGGTGGCGGGTCACGCATGCGCTTTGGATCGTGGCCGCCGCGTATCTGATGTTCCGCGCTTCGTCGGCGACGGCGTACCTGTGCGCTCTGGCCGTCGCGATCGTGCTGCTCGTCGCGATCCTCATCCGGCGCACCCGCACACCGGGCGGGCGCACGCGCATCTATGCGACGTGCGGCGGCATCGTCGCGGTCGCGGTCGCCGCGCTCGTCGTCTTCCGCGAGCCGTTGTTCACGGCCCTGGGGCGCGGCGCAGACCTCACGGGGCGCACGGACCTCGTCTGGGCGAAGGTGATCGAGCGGGCGGCGCAGCATCCGATCTTCGGCAACGGCTTCTCAAGCCCCTGGATCCCCACGGATCCGGCTTTCGACGGCTGGATCGTCGACCACGGGATCACGGTCTTCCACGCGCACAACATGTGGTTGGACGTGCTCATGCAGCTCGGCGTCGTCGGTCTCGTGCTCATGGCCGCCGCGTACCTCAGCCTGCTGTGGCGGGCATGGTTCTTCGCGGTGGACCGCCCGCGCTGGGATCTGCGGGCCGATCGCCCGTTCTCGCCGCTCACGCTGCTGCCCGTGCTGTTCACCGTCGTGCTCCTCGTGCAGGGGCTCGCGGAATCCACTCCGATCATGCTCTGGGGCTGGATGCTGCTGGTGATGTTCTCGTTCAAGCTCAAGGCCGTGCCTCTCGTGGGCATCGGACTGAGCGAGCGCTCGCGCGTCACCGAGCGCGGGCACGAGGCTCGGCGCGTCCCGTGACGTCGGCCGCCGCCGCGCTGTCCCGACTCCTCGGCTCGGTCGAGATGGCGCGCGCCTACACCCTCACCGTGCTCGGCGCCACGTTCGGATCGTTCGCGATCGGACGGATGACCTCGCCGCAGACGTACGCGACGATCGTGCTGCTGCTGACGGTGCTCGGGATCGCGATCCTGTTCGTCCGCCGCGAGGAGCTCTCGCTGCTGCGCATCGCCCCGACGTCGCTGCTCATGTTCCTCGCCCTCGCGCTCGTGAGCGTCGTGTGGACGACCGATCGGTCGGACACGTTCGTCAGCTGGCTGTGGCTGGTCGGGTTCGCCGTGATGGCCATCGCGATCGGCCACATCCGCGACACCCTTCAGACCGTCCGCGCGATCGGCGATACGCTGCGCGTGATGCTCGGGCTGTCGCTCGGCGTCGAAATCCTCTCGGGCGTCCTCCTCGACGTGCCGATCCGGTTCCTGGACGTCGCCGGGAACCTCGCGGCGGGCGGTCCGATCCAGGGCCTGTTCGGCACGAGGAACATGCTCGGGTTCATCGCCGTGATCGCGCTCATCACGTTCGTGATCGAGTGGCGGTCGCAGTCCGTCGCCGCCGCCATCGCGGTGCCCTCGATCGGGCTCGCGGGTTTCCTCGCGCTGCTGTCGGCGTCGCCGACCGTTCTCGTCCTCGCCGTCGCCGTCGGCGTCGTCACGGCGGCCCTGATGATCGTGCGCCATACGCCGGCCGAGCGGCGCACGTTCGTGCAATGGACGCTGGGCGCGCTGGTCGTGGCGGCCCTCGTGCTCGCGTTCGCGTTCCGTCACCCGATCATCCGGTGGATGGGCGCAGGGTCGGACTTCTCCACGCGAGCGGATCTGTGGAACAAGATCCTCGACTTCTCCGCGGTCAAGCCGTTCCAGGGCTGGGGCTGGTTCGGGCCGTGGGATCGCGGCGAGTACCCGTTCGTGTACATCAACTACTGGCTGGGCGACCATCACCAGACGGCGCTGAACGCGTTCTTCGACGTGCTCCTGCAGCTCGGCATCATCGGCCTCGTGTTGTTCCTGCTCCTCGGCGGCGTGGCGATCGTCCGCTCGTGGCTGGTCGCCAGCGCGCGACGGTCGGTCGTGTACGCCTGGACGCCTCTGGTGTTGGTGACGCTGGCGGTGGATTCGATGTTCGAGAGCTTCACGCTCGACGGCGCCGGATGGTTCATGCTCGTCCTGTGCGCGCTGCGCGCCGGCCAGTCGCGGTCGTGGCGCGAGAACATCGACGCGGTGAACACCGGGGTGATCCCGACGCTGCGGCCGGAGGGCGCGTAGCCGCGGACCGGGTGGCGGACAGGGAACCCCCGGTCCCGGAAGGTAGGCTTGCCTGTGTGACACAGCCCCCTCATCCGTTCGACCCGGCTTCTGCGACGATCGTCATCGTCACGTACAACCGCTCCCACCTCCTGTCGGGGCTTCTGACCAGCATCACGACCATGGACCCGAAGCCCGGCCGCGTCGTCATCATCGACAACGCCTCCGCCGACGACACCACCGAGGTCGTGGAGTCGTTCCGCGACGGCATCGGCACGGAGATCGTCTATCGGAAGCTCGAGACGAACACCGGCGGTTCCGGCGGGTTCAGCGAGGGGATGCGCACGGCGTACGAGCTCGGCAGCGAGTGGATCTGGATGATGGACGACGACGTCGAGGTTCTCCCCGACGGCCTGGCCAAGATGGGCAGGTGGGCGCCGCGCTTCAAGAGCATTCAGGGACGCCGCTACGACTACGACGGCAGCGAGTTCTACTGGCAGTACCGCATCGCCGAGCGCATGGGGATCCCGATCCCCTTCGCCCCTGCCGGTTTCGACGAGACCGGCTACAAGGAGATGAACAGCGGATGCTTCGAGGGCATGTTCATCCACCGCTCGATCGTGACTCAGATCGGGCTCCCCGATCCGCGCTTCTTCATCTACTGGGATGACCAGATGTACGGCTGGCTGGCATCGCGCCTGACCACCGCCGTGATCGTCGACGAGTTCGTGCTCCGCCGCACACGCGAGATCAAGCAGTGGGACATGGGCATCCGCCACATGAACGCATCCAGCAATGCGTACCGCTACTACATCATGCGCAACCGCGGCTTCATCAAGAACTACTACCGCGCGCACGGCGTCTACAATCCCGTGCTGTTCGGACTCGGCACTACCGCCACGTTCTTCAAGGAGCTCATCCGGCTCGTGTTCGTCGAGCGGACCGTGCGCGGCACGAGCAACCTGTTCCGCGGCATCCGAGACGGCGGCAAGGCCGGGCGCGACCGCGACTGGCGTCCCATGCCGGCACTGGAGAGCTGAGATGACCGAGTCCGAACGGCCGGAGTACGTCTGGGCGTACCCGGAGCAGAAGCCCTCGCGCCGCAAGTTGTGGCTGATCATCGGGCTGTCGGCGGCCGCCGTCGCGATCGCCGTCGCCGTGCTCTTTCTCTTCGTCCTGCCGAGCATCGGGCGTGAACCGGAACCGACCGCATCGCCGACGGCATCCCCGTCGCCGTCGGAGACGCCGACGCCCTCTCCGACTCCCACGCCGACCTCGTCGCCGAAACCCACGGCGACGCCCCGTCCCACCACGACGGCCACGCCGCCGCCGGCGCCGGAGCCCGACACCGCCTCCTTCCGCGCGGAGGTGCAGCCGCGGCTCGACGACGCCGTGCGCGGCCTCGACCTCGTGACCCAGAACATGGATCTGGGAGCGCAGATCGTCGACTCGCTCCAGAACGACGCCGCCGCTCTGTCGGACACTCCGGCTCCGTCGTCGCTGGCCGGAGAGTGGAGCGAAGCCGTATCGCGCTACGGGGCGCGCCTGGATGACCTTCGCGCGACATACGACGAGGGCACGGGCACGGCCGCCTCGCTCGACGCGGCCAAGGCTGCTCTGCGAGACCTCCGCGCCGTGGTCGGGCTGTAGGTCGGTCTCAGTCGTCCACGCGTGCGTACATCGCCACAGCGAGCGCACGCTTCGTCGCCGCGTGCTCACGAGCGCGGGCCGGAAAGTCCGGATCGGCAGCCGGCGCGGCCTGCTCACCGGCGCGGATCGCGTTCCACCCCGTGCCCAGGTCCAGGAGCGACGAATGCGTGCGGTCGTCGGCGCCGTCCGCATCGATGATGACGGTTCCCATCGCCCCCGCCGCCGCCGCGAGCAGATGCGCATGGAAGCGGGTGGTGAGCCACCGCTGGCCGGCGCGGGCGGGCAGACCGTCGAACCAGATGTTCCCGAACGAGTAGAACCGCGCCTCCGGCGCCGTGTCCGCGATGTACCGGGCATCGTCCGGGGGCGTGGCCTCCACGAACGCCGCAACCTCGTGGGGCGTGTCGCCGAAGAACGACTCGATCGAGCGGATGGCGTCGCCGTCGGTCCAGGTCCGCGCGTCTCCCTGCACCAGCACGACGTGCTCCGGCGCCGTGCTCTCGTCGTAGACTCGTCGTCCCACGGCCAGTGCGAGGAACGCGTCGTCGAGGCCGAGCTCGCCGCCGACCGCCTCCGCCGTGACGCGGTCCCGAGCCTCGACGACGTCGAAGACGTCGAGTTCGCCCGTCACCCAGGTCGACAGCTCGCGGTCCATGGGCGGCAGGCACAGGCCGGTGACGGATGCGGGGATCCCGAAAGCGCGCTGCAGCTCGGCGACGGCCGAGATGATGCCGAGGCTCTCGACACCCGCAGCCGCGAAGAGGCCTCCTCCGAGGATGTGCACGTTCGCGACGCCCCGCAGCGCCAACAGCCCGGGATCGATCCGCGGCGTTCCGAGGTCGCGGACGAAGCGCGCGACCCGCTCGGCATCGGCGATCGGGTCCGCCGGCGAGGGACAGGATGCGGCCAGCTCCCACAGCGTGCTCGTGACGTGGAGCCCGGGATGCGTTCTCCGGAACAGGTGCGAGGCGCGTCCCGGATAGGGGCAGTCCAGCCATACCTCGGCCTCGGGGCGCAGCTCGGTGAGCACATCGAGCCACGCGCGCGTGATCAGTTCATCGCCGAAACTCGGGTGCCCGGCGGCGGAGACGAGGTAGATGACGGCGGGCGGCGGCTGTTCGCCGTCGGCCCTCCGGAAGCGTGCGGGTACCAGTTGACGCAGAGGTCGCAATTGATCCTGCCATTCCGTGAGCCGAGGAGGACGCTATCGGGTTTCTATGCGTCCGTCTCAACCCTAGCGGTCGGGGTCAGGCGTTGTCGGCGTTGAACATGGCGGATCCTGCCCCATGAGGTCGCACCGCCGTATCGATGTGCCGAGCCTCGAATGTGACGCCTCCCATGCCTTCATCTGCGATGAAGGTCACATCGATGTCACCGGGAGGCACCGTGGCCGCGATCGCACGAGCAGCATCCTGCGTGTGCGCATCGACAGAGAGCTCAGGGCGGAGCAGTTCGATCGCACTGTGGGCGCGATTCGGCCCGAAGCCTGCGACCGGATACCCGCATCGCCCAGGGCCGTCACCAGCGCGATCGAGTACTCATGGATCTCTGCGTACGAGTAGGCGATCTGCACGAATATGAGATCCCTGCTGGATCTGAGAGGTCTGCGCGGAACTGACGCTCGTCGGTGCTGCGATCAGTGCCGCGAGCGCCACCAACGCGACAGCCATGCGTGCCGTACACGCCATTGCGACCTCCCGAGGCCTTCGTCGATGCTATCGCTCAGCGGGAACAGCCGGAAAATACCTGACGCAACGGATCAGCGTCGATTGCGTTTACGTGCCGCAGTCGCTCACGAATTGTCGGCGTTGTACGCCTTCAGCACCTCATCGAGACTGTCGTCCATCACCAGGCGGTGGTCGCGGATGTAGAGCCCCCGCGTGCAGAAGCGCCTCAGGTCCCGTTCGTTGTGGCTCACGAAGAACAGCGTGCGTCCGGCTGCGAGCATCTCCGAGATGCGCCGGTAGCACTTCTCGCGGAACGTTTTGTCGCCCACGGCCAGGACCTCGTCGACGATGAGGATCGGCTCGTCCAGCTGCGAGACGACGGAGAACGCGAGGCGCACCTTCATGCCATTCGAGAGGTGCTTGTACGGGGTGTCCTGGAAGTCCTCGAGCTCGGCGAACTCGATGATGCCGTCGTAGCGGCTCGCCACCTCGGCCTTGCTCATGCCGTGGAGTCCCCCGGTGAGGCGGACGTTCTCGCGGACGGTGAGATCGCCGACGAACCCGCCGGTGATCTCGATCAGCGGAGCGACCCCGCCGTGCACCTCGACGGTTCCCTCGTCGGCGAGGAGCACGCCGGCCACCAGCTTGAGCAGCGTGGACTTGCCCTGACCGTTCCGACCGACGACGCCGATCGACTCCCCCGGCTTCACGTTGAAGGAGATGTCGCGCAGCGCCCAGAACTCCCCCTTCGGGGTGCGCCGCGAGGCACTGGCGAACATCGACTTGATGGACTGCCGGCCGCGCCGGTTCCGTCGGAACCGGACGCCGAGTCCGGAGACCTCGATCGCGTACTCCCCCATCACAGCTCCTTCAGGACGTCGCGCTCGAGACCGCGGAAGACGAAGATGCCGACGATGAGGAGACCGATGCTCCACACCACACTCGCGACCACGGACGCCGTGTTCCACTGCTCGGCGAAGAACGCCGAGCGGTACATGGAGAAGATGCCGTCCAGCGGATTCGCAAGCGGCAACCAGCCGAAGCCCGCCGGCAGATCGGTCGCGCTGTAGATGATCGGCGTGGCGTAGAACAGCGCACGGAGCACGAGCTTCGTCGTGCGCTCGAGGTCCTCTAAGAGCACGCACAGCGGGGCGAGGATGAGCCCGAGCCCCGTCAGCAGAATCGCCTGCACGATGATCGCGACGGGGAACCACAGGACGCCCCACGTCACCTCGGCGCCGCTGAAGACCACGAACACGACGAGCACGGGCAGGGCGAACAGGAACTCGATCCCCTTGGACAGCACGATGCGACCGATCCAGATCGTCCGTGGCATCGCTGTGGACCGGACGAGCTTCGCATCCCGCTGGAACGCTCGCGTGAAGTCGCTCACGCACGCGTTGAACCAGACCCACGGCAGGAGGGCCGCGATGAGGAACACGATGTACGGATCGGACCCGACACTGCGGTGGAAGATCTGCGTGAAGACAAACCAGTAAATCAGGCTCATCACGAGCGGATCGAGCACGCTCCACAGGTAGCCGAGCCAGCTCGTGGCGTATCGGACGCGCAGGTCGCGCGCTGAGAGGACCCACAGGGAGTGCAGGTTGCGCCGGGGCGATCCCGGTGCGCCGATTGCGGTGGACACGGATACTCAGCTGAGCTGGTTGTTCCACATCGACAATGCTGACCCGATGGCCATGTGCATGTCGAGGTACTGGTAGGTGCCCAGGCGGCCTCCGAAGTGGACCTGCTGCTCGCCCTTCTGCAGTTCGCGGTAGGCGAGGAGCCCGGCGCGGTCGTCGGTCGAGTTCACCGGGTAGTACGGCTCGTCGTCGCGGGTCGCGAACCGGGAGAACTCGCGCATGATGACGGTCTTGTCCGTCGGGTAGAGGTCCTTGCGCTCGGGGTGGAAGTGCTTGAACTCGTGGATGCGGGTGTAGGGGATGTCCGCATCGGGGTAGTTCATGACCGACGTGCCCTGGAAGTCCCCGACGTTCAGGACCTCCTGCTCGAAGTCGAGCGTCCGCCAGCTCAGCGCGCCCTCGGCGTAGTCGAAGTAGCGGTCGACCGGGCCGGTGTAGACGATGGGCAGCTGCCCGACGGTCGCCTTCTTGTTGAAGGGCTGCGACTCGTCGAAGAAGTCGACGTCCAGCCGCACCTCGATGTTGGGGTGATCGGCCATCCGCTCGATCCACGCCGTGTACCCGTCGGTGGGCAGGCCCTCCCACGTGTCGTTGAAGTACCGGTTGTCGTAGTTGTAGCGCACGGGGAGGCGGCTGATGATGTCGCCGGAGAGCTTCTCGGGCGAGGTCTGCCACTGCTTGGCGGTGTAGTGCGCGAAGAACGCCTCGAACAGGGGGCGCCCGACCAGGGCAATGCCCTTCTCCTCGAAGTTCTGCGCCGTCTTGACGTCGAACTCGCCGGCCTGCTCCTTGACGAGCGCGCGCGCCTCGTCCGGGGTGTGCGCGGCGTTGAAGAACTGATTGATGGTGTGCAGGTTCACCGGAAGGGCGTACACCTGGCCCTTGTGCGTCGAGTACACGCGGTGGACGTAGTTCGTGAAGGTCGTGAACCGGTTCACGTACTCCCAGACCGTCGGGTTCGAGGTGTGGAACAGGTGCGCACCGTAACGGTGGACCTCGATGCCGGTCTCGGGCTCGTTCTCGCTGTACGCGTTCCCGCCGATGTGGGTGCGGCGATCGATGACGGTTACCTTGCGCCCGTCGTTCGCCGCCCGCTCTGCGATTGTGAGTCCGAAGAAGCCGGAACCGACGACTAAGAGATCAGTGTCCATATCCACCATTCTGTCACCACTGTCCGCGCTTCCCTGTGCAAGCGGTGGAGGCGGCAGGGCATCGGGTGCGCACCGACGGCGCGACACACGGACGGCTCCGACCTGACGCAGAGCTCTCCCAGGCGGAGCTGGGATAAACTCTCTGGCGAGCTTCGAGCCCTGTGATCCGCCGTCGAGGCGGTGCCATCGGCTCGCCGGACGCCCCTCCCATTGCAGGTAAGGACAGATCAGATGACCGTTCCCAAGAAGACATACGATGTCGCCGTCCTCGGGTGGTGGTACGGGAAGAACTACGGCTCGATCATGACCTACTACGGACTCAACCGCGCCATCGACAGTCTCGGTCACTCCGTGCTGATGGTGCACGAGCCCCTCGGCTACAACGGCTACCGCGTGTCCTGGCCGGACGACATCCTGTCCATGGAGTTCGCCCGTCGCATCGGGTACGAGTACACCCAGCAGATGCACTACTCCGAGCTTCCGAAGCTGAACGACGTCGCACGCACGTTCGTGGTGGGCAGCGACCAGCTCTGGAACCCGCTGATCGGTCGCGTCAACAACGACCTGTTCCTCGACTTCGTCGACGAGAAGAACAGCCGGGTCGCGTACGGAACGTCGTTCGGCAACCGCGGAACCGACAAGTTCAAGCCGCCGTTCATCGCGAAGCACGCACCCAACCTCCAGGCGTTCAAAGCCATCTCCGTCCGCGAGGGCTACGCCATCGACACCGCGGCGAACCTGTTCGGCGCCAAGGCCTCGCTCGTCGTCGACCCCGTGTTCCTCATGCCGAAGGAGCACTACAGCGAGCTCGCCGACAAGGCCACCGTGTCGACGGATGGCGAGTACATGGCGGTGTTCTTCCTCGACCCCACCGACGAGAAGAAGGCGGTCGCGCAGGCGATCGCTGACAAGCTCGGGTACAAGAAGATCCTCGTCATCCCCAACCCCGACGACGGTCGCGACCACGTCGCGTCGATCTTCGCCGACGAGCCGCGCGCCGAGATCATGGCCGAGGATGCTCCGGAGAACTTCCTCCGCGGATATCGCGACGCGAGCTACGTCGTCACGGACAGCTTCCACGGAACCGCGTTCGCGGCCATCTTCGAGAAGCCCTTCTCATCGATCTACAACGCCAAGCGCGGTGCGGACCGCTTCAAGAATCTGCTCGCCTCCCTCGGCTTCGATGACACCCGCCGTGTCTTCGAGATCGACGACGAGCAGACGATCGCGCAGAACGACAACGTCACCCGTGAGATCGACTTCTCGAAGGCGCGGGAGTACATCGGCGCCGGCCGTGAGGCTTCGCTCGCGTGGCTGAAGTCCGCCCTGGACCCCGCCACCAAGGACTCTGCCGCCCTGCATCCGCGCCAGTCGTTCACGCTGAACAACCCGGAGTTCACCGCGGGAAGCGCCGGATGGCGCGTCTCCCGACGCTCCAAGAGCACGCGTCTGAAGGTGGCGCGCGGCAGCGCCGTGCTCGGCAATCTCGTATGGGCGGATCTGCCCCAGGCACTGAACCCGGGGTCCACGTACGAGCTGAAGATCGACTGGACTCCGCAGACCACGGCTCCGTCCGTCAACCTGCATCTGCGCAACCCCGAGACGGGAAAGTTCCGCGTCGTCGGGTCGATCGACATGTCGGACAAGGGTTCGCGCGGGCGCACCGACACCGTGTACTTCCAGGTCAAGGAACCCGGTCTCACCCAGTTCATGCTCGGGGCCGTACACTTCACCGGCCGCGGTGCCGGCGCCGAGGTCCGACGCATCGAGCTGACATCCATCCCTGCGGGCGCCGTGCCGGCCGCGGACGGCAAGGCTTCGGGCGGGGGCGCTCCCGCCGGAGGCTTCTCCGGCCAGGCCAAGGCGCTTCATCTGAAGGACCATGAGCGTCAGATGCGCTCGTTCTCGCACGCCCGGTCCGCTGAAGGCGTCTCCGGCGCTCGCGCACGCATGATCTTCCACGCGCACGCCATCGAGAAGGGACTCAGCCGCAGCGACTTCCGCGCCGGCTTCGGCAAGATCGCCGTGCCCGGCCTCGCCAAGGAGATGAACGCCTGGACCGCCGCGGGACGCGACACCGACGATCCCTTCGTCCAGAGCTCCGCCGCGGTGATGCAGACCTACTTCGCGCGCCACGACGAACTGAACGCCGATGTGGCTCACTACCGCAAGCTCTTCTCGGAGGCCTCGCAGGATCTCATCGACAACTGCACGCACCAGGAGGGCGGCGTGGTTCCGGCCGACCAGATCCGCGAGATCACGCGTGAGACCGACGACGACCGCACGTTCATCGATGTGATGTACGGACGACGGAGCGTGCGCGAGTTCACGAGTGCACGCGTCAGCGACGAGGACATCGATCGCGCCGTGCAGATCGCGATGCAGGCGCCTTCGGTCTGCAACCGCCAGGCAGCGCGGGTCCACCAGTTCGAGGACCCTCAGATCATCAAGTCCGTGCTGGACATCCAGGGCGGGTTCAGCGGCTACAAGATGCCTCCGCGGCTGCTGCTCGTGACCGCCGATCTGGACGCATTCCTCTTCGCTCCGGAGCGGAACCAGCCCTTCGTCGACGGCGGACTGTTCATGATGTCGCTCCTCCTCGGGCTGACCCAGGTCGGACTCGGATCCTGCTCGCTGAACACAGCCATGGGCACGGCGAAGGAGGAGTCGATCCGCAAGATCATCGACATCCCGGATCACGAGGTGTTCATCTCGTTCATCGCTGTCGGGCACTACGACGAGAAGGTCCTGGTGCCGCGTTCGAAGCGCACCAACATGGATCACGTCCTGCTGCGCCACCGCAAGGGCTGAGCCCGCGTGACGCAATCCGCACCGGATACGACGACGTCGGCGGCGTCGGACACGACGACGCTGCCCACGAACAGGAAGGTTCTCGATATGGAGACGGGCGAGCTCACCTCACCTGCGGGCCACCCCGTGCAGGGCGCGATCTGGCCCCAGGCCGGTATCTCGACCGAAGTGGCGGCGCATTTCGAACTGAGCGGTCCTGTCGGCGTCTCGCTCACCGAACGGGGCGCGGACTTCGGCCCTGGCGGCACGCTCTCGACGAGCACCTATTACAACCTGTTCAATCTCGGGAAGTGGCGCAAGAACAGCGGAGAACTGCCTCTTGAGCTCCAGTTGTCCGGACGGGGTCGCTTCGTCCTGTCGATCCACATCGCCGGACCGCACAAGTACTCGCGCCAGGTCTTCAGCGAGACCATCACCCTCGACGGCGACTTCCGCCAGGCGTTCGTCCCCGGTGACGAGGCTCTTGCGCGCGCCGTGCTGTACTTCGAGCTCACGGCGCTCGAGCACGCCCGTCTCGACGATTTCGCCTGGGGCACCACCGCGGCTCCCCGACGGACGCCCGAGCTGATGCTCTCGGTGACGACGTTCCGGCGCGAAGCCGAGGTCGAGGTCACGGCCGAGCGCTTCCGCCGCTACCGGGCGGCCTCGGAGGTCGGCGAACACATCCGGATGCTGATCGTCGACAACGGGCAGACGGTGACGGTCGAGGACGGCGGTGGTGTCACCGTCATCCCGAACGAGAACCTCGGCGGCGCCGGCGGCTTCACGCGAGGTCTGCTCGCCGCCAGGGAGTCGGGCGCGACGCACTGCCTCTTCATGGACGACGACGCCTCCATCCAGATGGAGGCGCTCACCCGGGTCTGGTGGTTCCTCGCCTACGCCATCGACTCGCGCACCGCCGTCGCCGGCGGCATGATCAACGCGGCACAGCGCTGGCAGGTCTGGGAGAACGGCGCGGAGTTCGATCTCGTCTGCAAGCCGCAGTACGCCGGTCTCGACCTCCGCAAGCGCAAGCGCGTGTTCCGGATGGAGTTCGAGACCACGGCCGACCCCTCCCCCGATCTGTACGGCGGATGGTGGTTCTTCGCCTTCCCCGTCGAGCACGCCGAGCACCTTCCGTTCCCGTTCTTCGTCCGCGGCGACGACGTGAGCTTCTCCCTCGTCAACGACTTCACGATCGTGCGGCTCCCCGGCGTGTCGTCGATCCAGGAGAGCTTCACGGACAAGGCGTCTCCGCTCACCTGGTACCTGGACTTCCGCAGCCACCTCGCCCATCACCTGAGCGGGTCGGCGCGCGAGCGCGACTGGCGCGGCATCCAGAGCCTGATCCGGAGCTTCTACCTGCGCAACGTCCTCCGTTTCCACTACGACACCCTCTCGGCCGTCAATCTGGCGCTCGAGGACGTCATGCGCGGTCCGGAGTTCTTCGACGAGAACGCCGACATGGCTCAGCGCCGCGCCGACCTCAAGGCCCTCACCACCACCGAGGCCTGGCATCCGCTGGATCGCCCCGCTCGCCAGCGGCTCGGACGCTTCCCCCGCCCGTTGCGCGCCCTGTGGCTCGCGACGCTCAACGGTCATCTCCTGCCCCTCGGCGATCGCCGTGGAACCAGGCTCACGCTGACCGCTCCCTATCGGGACGACTACCGCAAGACCTACGGTGCTGCGGAAATCACGTATCTGAACGCCGACGGCACGGCTGCGTACGTCGTCCGACGCGACATGCGCCGATTCCGCGAGGAGACCGTGCGCCTCGTCAAGAACAACCTGCGTCTGCTCCGGCTCTACCCGAAGCTGCAGAAGCAGTGGCGCGAGGGGTACCGCGATCTGACGTCCGACCAGTACTGGAACACGAAGCTGCGCCTCGACGACGCCGCGTAGTGACGTCCGACGCTCAATCGAGCGGTCCGCACTGGTCGATCCGGTAGAGGATCGATTCGCCGTCGGTCGCGACCGGCTCGAACACGCCCGCGTCCACGGCGTCGTGCGGCCCCGGGAAGTGATTGCCTGCCGGGTCGCCGCCGCCGAAGGCGTGCGGGTTGTACAGCACGTAGCGCACGCGCAGCGCGTCGAGGGCCTCGCACACCTCCGGGTCGGTGTCGATGAGCTCCAGGTTCCATGCCAGGACTCTGCGGTTCCGATCCCACTGCCCGTTGACGTGCGGGAACACCGGCTCGCGGTGCGCGTAGAGCGCGGTCAGCGCCGATCCGTCCCATGGATCTCCGAGCAGTCGCTGATCGTCGGGCACGATCGTCGGGACCACGTCGCGCATGAAGGCGATCTGCTTCGTCGAGACCACCTCGCGCTGCGCGTCCTGTGCAGGCTCGTGGAACACCACCGCGGTGGCCTCGCCCGTCCCGCTGACGGCGAGACCGATCGTCGAGGACAGCGCGACACCGGCGCTGATCGCTCCGGCGATCACCGCTCGTTCCCGGCCGCTTCGCCGAGCGGCGATCCATCGGCTGACGGTGAGGATGCCCAGCGTCGCCAACGGCACCGCGAGGACCGGAAGCGCTGCCGCGAGCCGATACCCGTCCTTGTACCAGATGCCGGTCAGCAGCTTGGTCAGATCGTCGTCCGACCCCGCCGCCAGGATGTAGAGCACGCCGACGAGCGCATATGAGATCACCATCCATCGCAGTTCCCTCCGTCGGAGGGCGACGATGACGCCGATGATGACAGCGGCCGCGGCCAGCGGCAGGACCGCCGTGATGATCCCGCGCACCCCGGTCCGCGACGACAGCGCGATCAGCTGCCAGACCCCGTCCTCGATGCTCTGCGTCGCCCTCGCCTGCGGGCCGTTGAGGCGCTCGGACAGCGGCTCATCGAACAGGCCGAGTCCGAAGACCGCCACCGCGATCCCGGCCGCGGCGACGAGCACGACGCCGGCTCCACCGCCCCAGAGCATCCGTCGCGCCCGAACGGCGACCAGACCGCCCGCCGCCCGCGCCTCGCGATACGCAGCCACCAGCCGCCAGCCGAGGTAGGGAACGAGGATGACGACGAGCGTCGGCAGCACGCGGGGCTGAGCGAAGCCGAGGGCGCCTCCGACAAGGATGACCGCGAGGGCTGCCAGGCCCCATCGACGAAGCGCTCCCCCGGCCCGCCCGAGCGGGACGACCGCGCGCACCGCGAGGATGCCGAGGCCGACTGCCGCCGGCAGGAGCGCATGCGCGATCGCGGTCGGATACACCGTTCCCCATGTCAGGAGCGCATAGGGGAACCAGCCGAACGAGACGCCGAGCGGGAACGCGATCAGAGCGGCGACGCGCGCGGGGATCAGGATCTGCGTGAGCCATGCGATGCCGGGGAGCCAGATGACCGCGACCACCGCGATCCAGACCGCGTTGAAGGCCACCGGAACAGAGACGCCGGCGGTCTGCGCCGTCACGGCTGCGAACACGTGCCACGCCGAGGGGTAATAGGCGATGCCTCCGCCCTCGGTCTCGATGAGCGAACGCAGAGTCAGCGAGGATGCCGAGAAGCCGTCCAGGATCGCGGCGACGGCCGACAGATGGAAGACGCTGTCATAGGTCTGCGAGATGCGCTCGGGCGTCGGGACACGGTGGAACGTCGTGATGGCGAAGGCTGTCGCCGAGACCACCCACGAGGCGGCGATCCACCAGCCGTGGCCGGTGTCGTGCCGCTCCGTCCGTCGCACGACTCGACGCAGTGCGAGACAGATGCCCAGACCGATGAGGGAGACGAGGAGGATCTGCCAGAGGCTCAACGGCATCCCGAGAGCCCCGAAGACGATCGCCGCGATCCCCGCCGCGCAGACGCCGACCGGACCCGCGATCGCCGCGCGGCCGAGCACCCCCAGCCGCAACGGGGCCGTGATCAGGAGGCCCGGCCCGGCGATCACCGCACACGCGAGCAGGATCGTCGGGAGCGCCTCGAGCCACGTCATCCGGCAATTATCTCAGCGCGCCGGCGACTCACCGTTCGCGGACGTCGGAACGGGGCACCCAGCGCAGGCCGCTGCTCGTCTGCACCTGCAGCCACTTGCCCGACGACGAGATCCGGGTCGCCTGCACGACGGCGCCGACACCCAGGGACTGCGGCGCTGTTCCGGTCCCCCAATGCACTGCGGCGGTACCGCACTCGGCGAGCGGCGAGACGAGACCCTTGGTCGCCTTCAGGACGACGTACTGCTTGGACGCCTTCTTCATCCCGGCCGGATTCGGGCACACGGCGATCGCATCGCTGCGCACCCAGCGCTCGCCGGCCGAGGTCCGGATCTCCATCCAGTTGCCGGAGTAGGAGATACGCGTCGCCTGCAGCACCGTTCCGGTGCCGAGATCGGTGGGGCTCGTGCCCGCACCCCAGTGCTTCACCGCGGTGCCGCAGGTGGCGAGGGGCGATACGAGCGCCTGCGCGGGAACACGGACGACGTACTGCCGCGAGGCCGTGCGGGTGTCGGCCGGGTCGGCGCACACCGCGACGGCATCGCTCGCGACCCATCGCGCACCGGCGCCCGTACGGATCTCGATCCACTTGCCAGAGTAGGAGACACGCGTCGCCTGCACGACAGTGCCGGTGCCGATGTCCCTGGCGGCGGTGCCGCACTTCGCAAGGGGCTTGAGCCAGGCCAGCGTGTCCTTGCGGATCACGTACTGGTCGGTCTTCGCAGATGTGCCGGCCGGATCGACGCACGCCGCGTCGATGTCAGCCTGAGCGGCCGACGCGAGAGCGCTGCGGTCGACCCAGCGCAGACCCGCCTGAGTCTGGACCTCCAACCACTTCTCGGAGTATGAGAGTCGCGTCGCCTGGAGAACGGTTCCGGCGGTCAACTGCTCGCTCTTGCCGCAGGATGCCAAAGGCGACACCCACCCCGGAGTGGTCGACGTGACGACGTACTGCTGGGATGCCTTCGTCGTGCCGGCGGGCTCGGCGCACGCCCCGTCGACGTCGGCGGGTGCTGCCGTCCCGACTGCACTGCGCGCCACCCAGCGCGGTCCCGCCTGAGTCTGCACCTCCAGCCAGTTGCCCGTGCTCGACACGCGCGTCGCCTGCAGGACGGTTCCTGCGCTCAAGGTGCTCGAACGCAGATCGCAGGCCGCCCACGGCGCGAGCTTCGCGGCCGTCGCGGTCCGCACGACGTAGGAACCGTTGGCGGCGGAGGTACCGGGGGGCACCGTGCAGGCGGCTTCCTTCGTGTCCGCGTAACGGAGATACTCGCGCGCGACCCATCGCGGGCCCTCCAGAGTGAGGACCTCGATCCAGTCGCCGTCGATGGTCACACGCCGCGCCTGGAGGATCGTCCCCTCGGACAGGACGAAGGTGCCGTCCTGGCAGCCCGTGTTCGGTGCCTTGCGCGCGTTCAGACCGGTCGTCACGACATACTGACGGGAGGCGCTTCCCACGTTGCCGGGGACGTCGCACACGTCTGCCGAGCCGGTGGAGCCGAACCAGTCGGTGAAGTAGTTGTAGAAGTTGCGGTTGCCGTAGCTCGAGCAGCCGTCGCCCGTCCCGTATCCCGCCCGCATCGCTGCCGCATTCGGCTGGTATGGGGTGTAGTAGTAGAGCGCCTCGGTCGCCTTGTTGGCGATGTAGACGGATCCGCTGCCGCAGGCCGCGTTCGGGTGGTACTGGACACGCCAGGTCTGGCCGGCCTTGTACCACTGGAAGTACTTGCCCTCCATGTAGATCTGCATCTGGCGAGCGGCGCCGTAGACCTGGGCGAAGAAACCGGCGAAGGCGGTGTCGCACGGTGCCGTGTCAGGACATGCCTGTCCCATCGCCTTGTTGTACCGCCAGTTGCTCGGCCAGATGTGGGTGACCAGGCCCTGCTCCTTCTGGAGCATGACGATCAGGACCTGCGGGTTGATGTTGCACGCCTGCGCGACCTTGTAGAGGATGCGCGCCGCGGACTCGCTGGCAGCTCCGGCGTACGCCGAGCAGTACGCGTCAGCCGCCTTCGACTGGGTCGGGACCTTCAGATCCTTCAGGCAGACATAGGGCAGACCGTCCTCGTCCTTGCCGACGACGCACTTCGACACCTTCGAGTTGAGGAAGGACTGGATCTGCGTGGCCGACATGGTGTTCTTGCTGGTGAAGACGGCATCGCTGATGATGTTGCCGGCTTTGAAACCGGAGAGATACGTCTTGGCCCTGGTGGTCTGCGCGAGGTCGCCTGTCGCGCGTCCGGAAGTCGTCGTCGAGGCCGCAATCGATGCCGACGTCGATGCCGTCGCGGCCTGGATCGGCGTCACGGTGCCGATCGCGACCGCGAGAACAGCGACGAAGACGGCGACGAACCGAGGCAACCGGAGCGCGTTTCGGGGACGCGCGACACGACGAGACATGTGACTAGTGTGACGGAAGTTGCGCAATGATGCCACTGGGATCGATCAAACCGCATATGAAATCGGCGTGTCGCGGGGATTATCAGCGATCACGCAGACTCCCGCCGGGCCTCACAGATCCGCGTGCAGGTGCCATACGCGTTCGGCAGAACTCGCCCACGAGAACGCCTTGGCCCTGTCCCCAGCGAGGACGCGCAGGCGCCGCTCCCCGGATCCGACCGCGTCCGCGAGCGCGTCGACCAGGTCGCCGGCCGGCACCAGCGCACCGCCCTCGGCGATGACGTCCCGGTGGGTCCCGCTGTCCGCCGCGACGATGGGCACGCCGAGCGCCAATGCCTCCATGGCGCGCCACGGCCAGGTCGTCCGTGTGCTCGCCGCGACGAATGCCGCAGCCGCCCCCAGGACGGCCGCCCGATCCTCCGAAGGGAGGACCCCGCGAATGTGCGCGCGTCGCTCGGGCAGTCCGGCTGCCGACGCGGCCTCGGCCAACCGGGGTTCTGCGCCGTCCGGGGCATCCAGCACGACGACGTCGACGTCGGCCGACGCCGCGGCGCGGAAGGCGTCCTCGAGTTCGTCGACGAGGCCGGAGAGGACGACGTAGCGCGACGGCAATGACAGCTCGACCCGGCGATCAGCGGCATCCTCGGGAACGACGAACCCCGTCGGCGGAGCGCCGGCGATGACCCGGACCCGATCGCCGAGCTTGGCGAACTCCGCGATCCGCTCCGCCATGGCGTGCGTGGGAACCACGACGGCGTCCGCGTGCTTGGCAGCTCTGCGCAGCATCCCCCGCTGCCAGGCGACGGCGGACTTCGACAGTGTCTGCGGCGACTCCCACGCGCTCAGATCCCACACCGTCACGGCGGTCTGGTCCTGGTCGTGCACGCGATCGTGCTTGACAAGCGGCGCCATGAGCGACGGCGCGTGGATGAGGCCTCCGCCCACGCCCGGCGCGATTCCGAGCTGCCAGGATGCGGCGAGCTCACGTCGCCCGAGACCGAGCGTGCGGACCTCAGCGATGCCGTCCAGGTCGACGGATGCTCCACTCGGAACGATCGCCTCGACCGTGCAGTCCGTCGGCGCCGTCTCGACGAGCCCTCTGGCGAGGTCTCGTGCGGCTCCCGCCTGATCGGCGTCGACGACGCTCGCGATCTGGTCGAGCACGACCCGCAGAACTGCACCCATGAGCACAGCGTATCCGCGCAGAAGACGAATCGACGTGGTGCGCGCCGCGACGTGATTGAATGCAGTCATGAGCGACGGGCGGCAGCCGGCACGACGACGTCGGGTGGGATGGATCATCGGTCTTCTCGCCGCCGTCCTGCTGGTCGCGATCGGCTGGGTCGTCGTGCGCGGCGCGGGAGCGCTGAGCGAGCTGCAGAACCTCCGCAACTCGGTCGCCCAGCTGCAGAGCGCCGTTGCAGACAGGTCCTCCGAGCGGGTCGAGCGCATCGCACCACGCATCGAGCAGCACGCCGCCCTCGCCCGCGAACTCACCTCCGATCCGGTCTGGCGGGGCTTCGAGCTCCTGCCCTGGGTCGGCGGGAACCTCACCGCCGTGCGCGAGGTCGCCGAGATCGCCGACGACACCGCGGCCGCGGCGCTCGACCCGATCGTCGGGATCGCGCCGGACGCGGAGCTGGCGACGCTGGGGCTCTCCGGCGGCCGGATCGACCTCGCGAAGCTGCGCGGACTCGCCGAACCGCTCTCCTCATCGGCCGCCGCGCTGAGTTCCGCCGACACCCGGGCACGACAGATCGACGTCGACGTCTCGATCGGACCGATCGCGGACGCCGTGACCGGGGCACGCGGCCTCATCCGCACGGCGGCTGCGACCGTCGGGGGCCTGCACGGCGCATCCGTCCTGCTTCCGTCGATGCTCGGCGGCGACGGGCCCCGGAACTATCTCATCGCCGTGCAGGACAACTCCGAGATCCGCTCACAAGGAGGCGCGATCGCCGCGTTCGTCGTCGTGCGCGTGGACGACGGCGCGGTACGCATCGGCCGCACCGTCCGCGCGAGCGACCTGCCGCCGCTCAAGAAGCCGCTGCCGCTGGACGATGCCGTTCTCGCACTGTACGGTGATGGACCGGCGCGCGTCGCGAACGAGGCGACGTCCGCACCCGATTTCGCCACGGCAGGCGAGCTCCTCGTGCAGTACTGGAAGCAGCGGTTCGACGCGTCCGTCGCCGGCGTGATCGCCGTCGACATCGAGACCATGCGGTACGTGCTCGCGCCGACGGACGGCATCTCCTTCGGCGGGTTCGCTGCGGCGTCCGGGTCGATCGCGTCCACTCTCGCGGTCGATGTTCCCTCGACCGTCTCCGATCCCGCCGAGCGTCAGACGCTGTTCGCCGAAGCCGCGCGGACGACACTCGACGCGCTCCTGTCCTCGCCCGAACCGGACGAAGTCATGGCCGCGTTCGCCGCCGCGGCGACAGCTGATCGCATCCGTGTCTGGAGCGCCGCACCCGACGAGCAGGAGTTCCTCGAGAAGACCTCTCTCGCCGGGGCGCTTCCGACCGACGGCGACGGCGAGGTCGCCGTCGGCGTCCTGCTCGACGATCGCACCCATGCGCCCCTCGGCCCCTATGTCGACACGACGATCAGCACGGCGATCGGCATGTGCGCCGGCGCGCCGACGACGCAGGTCAGCGTGACGTGGACGAACGCGGTTCCGGACGAGGTGGCGGCTGCAGCCACCGCGCCCGCCGACGGCGCTCCCGGCGACGTGCGCACGCTGATCGCCATCTACGGTCCGCAGGGAGCATCCGCGGGCGACGAATCGACGACGGCTCTGGCGGACCGCCCTGTCGTCCAGCACGACGTCACCGTCGCGCCCGGTGAGTCGAGGACCGTGACCGCGACCTTCACCGGCCCCGGCGCAGGGCACGAACCGACGCGCGTACACCACACGCCGATGCTCGAGGACCCTGAGATCGTGCACGTCGACCTCGACTGCGGGTGATGCCGGTCTACGGCGTCGGCGTCGGCGTCTCCGTCGGCGGGTGCAGGGTCTCGTGCGCGAGCTCGCGGATGTGCGCGTAGTCGGGCTCGAACTCGTCGACGCCGTTGTCCGGGGTCAGCTCGATCGTCGTGACCGGATGCTCCTTCGCCTTCATCATCAGGTCGAAGAATTCGCTGAGCTTGTCCTTGGGGAGGTCGGTGTCGACGAGGACGGTGCCCGCAGCGGCGATCTCGTTGAACCGCGTCAGCACGTTCTGCGGCGTGAACTGCTCGAGCATCGCGATCTGCAGCTCGCGCTGTCGCTGCATGCGATCCCAGTCGCTGGTCGTGTACCGCGAGCGGGCGTACCACTGCGCGGTGTCGCCGTCCATGTGCTGCTGGCCGACCTCGATCCACCCGCTGGCCCAGTCCTCGGCGGGCTGTCCGTCGTACGCCGGCCCACCGCCCTTGGGGAGCCGCTCGGTGACGTTGATGTCGACGCCGCCGAGTGCGTCGATCATGTCGGCGAAGCCGTGCATGTCGATGAAGACGTAGTACGGGATCTCGATGCCGAGGATCCCCTCTGCGGCATCCTTCGTAGCCTCGATACCGGGGGCGGAGCCGTGGTTCGCGGCATCCGGGTACAGGCTCGCGCCCTCGTCCTCGCGGCACACCTCGGCGGCGTAGCGCACGTGGTTCATCCAGCCGTTCCAGCCGCAGGTCGCCGAGGACTGCCCCTGGAAGCCCTCCGGATACAGCTGCTGCATCGGGCTGCCGTCGCTGAACGGCGCGTGCGGCAGCTCGCGCGGGATGCCGAAGAGCGTCACGGCTCCCGTCTCGGCGTTGATGGATGCCACCGAGATGCTGTCGAAGCGCATGGAGTCGCGCCCGTCTCCGCTGTCGGCGCCGAGGAGAAGGATGTTGTAGTACCCGTCACTGGGGTCGACGCTCGGACCGCTGCTGCCGAAGATGTCGTCGATCGCTCCGCGACTGGCTCCGGCCACGGATGCACCGTATCCGGCACCCGCGCTGAGGAGGCCCACGACGAGAAGGGCCACGACAGGTATCGCGATGCGCGAGGTCTGCGGCACCTTGACCAGACGTACCAGCCGCAGAGTGTCGAGCGTCAGCACGATCCACAGGACGGCGTAGCCGACCAGGATCACCTGGACGGCCGTCAGGAAGAACCAGTTCGACAGCACCGGGATCAACGCGGAGCGCAGGAACAGCCCCCCGACCACGGCGCTGATCACGAGGACCCAGCCGATCAGCGTCGCACCGAGCCCGAATCGCCCGAGCTTCCGATTTCGGCCGGCGAGGATCTGCGCAGATCCGGGCACCAGCACGTTCATCGCCACCAGCCACCAGCCGCGGCGGCCCATGAACGATTCGTCGGAGACGTCGGGGTTGCGCAGCGGTCGCGGCTCGATCAGGCGCCGTCCCGTGCCCGGCGTTGCACGTGGTGCGGCAAGCGTCACAGGGAGCCCTTCAACCGCTCGTTCTTCTCCGTCACCTGGCTCTCGAGTTCGCGCGCGAACTCCTCCAGGCGATCCGCGATCGCGGCGTCCGATGCGCCGAGGATGCGCGCGGCGAGCAGTCCCGCATTGCGCGCACCGCCGATCGAGACCGTGGCGACCGGGATGCCGGCGGGCATCTGCACGATCGAGAGCAGCGAGTCCATGCCGTCGAGGTAGGCCAGAGGAACCGGCACGCCGATCACCGGGAGCGGCGTCATCGACGCCAGCATGCCCGGCAGGTGCGCGGCTCCCCCGGCCCCGGCGATGATCACGCGGATGCCGCGGGCGCGCGCCTCGCGCGCGTAGGACATGAGCTTGTCCGGCGTCCGGTGCGCCGACACCACCTCGACCTCGTGCGGGATGCCGAAGTCGGTGAGCGCCTGGGAGGCGTCGCTCATCACGCGCCAGTCGGAGTCGGAACCCATCACGACGCCGACGACGGGCACGCTGGAGGAATGCAGTGGCTCAGTCACTCCCCCAGGCTACTTTCCGCTCCCCGGAGTTCTGCTGAACGGCACGAGCTTTGACCCCGTGTTCTCAGAGGATTCAGTCGAAGTGGGCGGCGACCGCGCGCGCCGTGTAGACGATGTCGTCGAGGTCGTCGCCGGACACGTTGATGTGTCCGACCTTGCGGCCGGGGCGCGCGTCCTTGCCGTAGGTGTGGATCTTCGCGTCCGGATGCTCGGACATCGCCGCATCGAACCGGCTCTCGAAGGTGCCGTCGACAGGACCGCCGAGGATGTTCACCATGGTCGCCCAGGCCGCGCTCGGCGACGCATCTCCCAGCGGAAGATCCGCGACCGCGCGCAGGTGCTGCTCGAACTGACCCGTCACCGCACCGTCCTGGCTCCAGTGACCGCTGTTGTGCGGTCGCATCGCCAGCTCGTTGACGAGGATCCGCTCGTCATCCGTCTCGAACAGCTCGACGGCCAGCATCCCCGTGACGCCGAGGCCCTCGGCGATCCGGCGTCCGACGCCTTCGGCCACTTGGACGAGGCGCTCCCCCGCGCCCGGAGCGGGCGCGAACACCTCGGCGCACACGCCGTCGCGCTGCACTGTCTCCACGACCGGGTAGGCGACCATCTGCCCGCTCGGCCTGCGCGCGATCTGCTGGGCGAGCTCGCGGCGGAACGCGACGAGTTCTTCGACGAGGAGCGCTTCCCCGCCCGCCCGCTCGAACCAGTCCGCCGCCTCAGCCGCCGCACCGACCACGCGCACGCCCTTGCCGTCATACCCGCCGCGCGGGGTCTTCACCACACCGCGCCCGCCGTGGTCGTCGAGGAACGCCTGCAGCTCGGAGGCGTCGGTCACCCGCGCCCAGTCCGGCTGCGGCACGCCGAGCTCCGCGAGGCGCTCGCGCATCTCCAGCTTGTCCTGCGCGAAGCGGAGCGCATCGGGCCCCGGGTGCACGGCGACGCCCTCCGACACGAGAGCGCGCAGCACCTCCTGCGGGACGTGCTCGTGGTCGAACGTGATGACGTCGACGTCCTGCGCGAAGGACCGCACCGTGTCCAGGTCGCGGTAGTCGCCCACCGCGGTCGCGGCCAGCTGCGCGGACATGCCCTCCGCCTCGGCGAGGACACGCAGATCGATCCCGAGCTCCACCGCCGGGGCGATCATCATCCTCGCCAGCTGACCGCCGCCGATCACGCCGATGCGCAACACCATGTGGTTCTCCGTTCGTCGAGTCCTATTGTCTCGCACGGCGGAGGACGTTTCGACTCGCCTACGGCTCGCGGGGCGCGTTTCGTCTCCGGCTTCGCCTGCGCTCAACGACCCGCAGGAAGGCGCGTCAGGTCACCGGGTCGGTGTCGCCCATGGACTGGGCGTCGCGGTGCGCGAGGATCTGGTTGACCTCGATCTGGTCGGCCAGCGCCTCATGCACAAGAGTGACGTTCGGGATGTTCACCAGGCTCAGCGGCGCATCCAGGCCGTTCGAGAGCGTGATCGTCCCGGCCCCCCACATCCGCTGCCCGATGCCGCGGCGCACCCCGATCGAGTAGCCGCGCACGTGCGACATCTCGCGCCGCTGCCGAGCGCCCAGCCCATGCCGGACGATCACGCGCCGCGTCGTGACGGTGTACGTGCGCGAGAGCCACACGAGGAACGGGATGACGACCCCGAGCAGCACGAGCAGGCCCGCAGCTGCGAGCAGCATCCAGTTCTGGAAGCCGTCCGGCAGGTTGTCGAAGAAGAAGGCCGTGGCCCCGCACACGGCGATCAGCAGCAGCGCCGACCAGAACAGCCCGCGCGCCCCGCCGCGGAAGCGCGCGATGAGCAGCTCCTCGGCAGGTGCCCCTGGCGGCGGCATCATCGGCCGGCCGCCGAGCGTCACGGGTTGGGTCATGGCTCCATTGTGCCCGTCGCCACGGACAACGCCCGCTGTGTGACGGCGTGTCCGCCCTCGCCCGGCGGCCCGGCCGGTCAGGCGAGTCGGGCGTGGACGACGTCACCCGCGGCGATGAGGTGCTCCGCACCGTCGACCTCGACGACCAGCCGCCCGTCGCCCGCGAGCCGGATCGCGGTCCCGTGCAGCGCGCCGCCGCCGGGCAGTGACACGTCGACGTCACGGCCGAGCGTGGCGCAGCGCGCGGACACCGCGTCGTGCACGCCGCTGCGGTCGGCGTCGCCCCATGTCGCCAGCGCCTCCAGCAGGCCGCTCAGCCGCCGGAGGTAGTCCGAGACCAACCGGTCATGGTCTGCCACGGCCCCGAGCGCCGCGAACGAGGTCGCCGTCGGCACCGGGAGCTGCGCCGCGGTCATCGCGGTGTTCACACCCGCTCCCAGTACGATCGCGGATCCGGTGGACTCCGCGAGGATGCCGCAGATCTTGCGCCCGTCCACGAGCACGTCATTGGGCCATTTGACGCCGACCTCGTGACCGGCCAGCTGCACCGTCACGGCATCCGCCATCGCGAGCCCCGCGACCAACGGGATCCACCCGGTCGCCTCCGGGTGGCTGGGCAGCCGGCGCAGGAGGACGGACACGGCGAGCGCGGTGCCCGCCGGCGCGTCCCAGGAACGGTCGAGGCGTCCCCGCCCGGCCGTCTGATCGTCGGTGACGATGACCGACAGGTGGGGCCAGGCGTCGGCATCCGCCGAGAGCACGCGGAGCGCGGCGTTCGTCGACGCCGACTCGGCGAGGAACTCGAACCGGGATGCCGCTGCCGTCGCCTGGGGGAAGTCCATGCCGCCAGTCTACGAACCGGCAGCGGGCAGCGTCAGGGGCTGCGCGTCAGAGTTCGTCTTCCTTGTCCTCTTCGTCGTCATCGTCCTCGTCGGGGCTGATCGCGCCGATCTCGCGGTTGCGCCACTCGTCCCACAGGCCCATCAGATGCTCGACGGCCGCGTGGAACTTCGCCGTCGCGACGCCGGGCGTGGTGTCGCCGAAGTAGTGCTGCACCCAGATGCGCAGCTTCGCGACGGCATCCTCATCGGCGCGGACGCGATCGACCTCCGCGACGATTCCCGCTGCGCCATCTGCCGTCAGCCACTCGCAGTCCGAGAGGTATCCGCCGACGTCGATCGATGCGCGCTCGTCGACGGGGCGCGTGATCATCAGCGGCTTGCCCGCGGCGAGTCGGTCGTAGACCATCGCCGAGATGTCGACGATCGCGACGTCCGCCGCCACGAGCTGCCAGCCGAGCTCCGGGCCGTCGTCGTGGACGTGGTACGCAGTGGCGTCGACGGCGTTCGCCTCGGCGATCGCGGCGAGGATGCGCCGGTGCGCTGCGCCGTACTCCGCATCAAGCACGCCGCTGCGCGGGTGCGGCCGGTAGATGACGCGATGCCGACCGGTGGCGAGGAGCCCGGCGATGAGGGTCTCGCCGTGCGTGGCGATCGAGCCGTAGTGGGCGCTCGGACGATCACCCTCCCAGGTCGGCGCGTAGAGCACGACCGTCCGGTCGTCGGGCGTGTAGGGCAGCGAACCGGAGTAGTGATCGGCCTGGGGCCGCCCGATCTCGAGCGTCCTGGCGTCCACGTCGTAGTCCCACAGCGTGCGGCTGAGGCGATCCCGTGCCGCCTGACCGGCCACGAACGCGTAGTCGTACGCCTTGTACTGGTTCGTGGTCATGTACATCTTGTCGGACTCGCCGTGGTTGATGAACACGTGCCAGCGCCGGCCGTAGCGGAACATCTGGAAGTTGCGGGTGTTCTGGTTCACGTACAGCACGATGCGGATGTCCTGCCTCGCGATGAACCGCTCGAGGTCGCGCACCGTGGGGACGAAGGCGACCGGCGGCGCGTCCTCGTCGAGGAGCTTCTCGGCGCCCCCCGCATTGCGGGCGAGGACCACGACTGGCCAGAGCTTCTGCAGCTCGGCGAGCGGGCGGTACCACTGGCGCATCTGGTACATGTTCACGGCGCCGTCGGCGAAGTAGACGGCGACCTTGTAGTGGTTCTCGGGGTGCACCTGCAGGCGCCGGCGAACGCGCTGGACCGCCTTGCGGGAGCGCAGCGCCTTGCGCAGCAGCCGATAGGCCTTCTTCACATCGCTGACACCGCTCACCTCTCAAGAGTACGCATGGCGCCTGCGCGCTCCATGACATGATCGACGGGTGGAAGAGCACGATTCGACAACACCTGCAGCCGGGGTGTCGTTCATCATGCCGGTGCTCAACGAGCGGAAGTACCTCGAGCATGCGGTGGCCTCCGTGCTCGATCAGGAGCTCAGCGGTCCCAGCGAACTCGTGCTCGCCCTCGGTCCGTCGACGGACGGCACGACGGAGCTCGCGCAGCGGCTTGCGGAAGGCGACGACCGCATCCGCCTGGTCGACAATCCCGCTGCGCATATCCCCGTCGGTCTGAACGCCGCGATCAGGGCGAGCAGGTACCCGACGATCGTTCGTGTCGACGCGCATTCCGAACTCGCCCCCGGCTACGCCCAGCGCGCGCTCGCGACGCTCGAGCGCACCGGTGCGGCCAACGTGGGCGGCGTCATGAGCGCCGACGGCCGCACGCCGTTCCAGAAGGCCGTCGCCCGTGCCTACAACTCCCCCGTCGGACTCGGCGGCGGCGCGTACCACGGCACCTCCCGCGAAGGCGAGGCCGAGTCCGCGTATCTCGGCGTCATGCGTCGATCCGTCCTCGACGAGGTCGGGCTGTTCGACGAGTCGGTGCGCCGCGGCGAGGACTGGGAGCTCAATCTCCGCATCCGCCGCGCGGGCCACCGGGTGTGGCTCGACCCGAAGCTCTCGGTGACCTACTGGCCGCGCGAGAGCTGGTGGCGGCTGGCCAGGCAGTTCCGCGCGACCGGTGCGTGGCGCGGCGAGCTGGTGCGCCGTTACGGCCGCCGCAACGGGCTACGGTTCTTCGCACCGCCCGCGCTCGTGCTGAACACGGCGCTCGCGCTGGTCGTGGGCATCCTGCAGCTCACCGGGGTCCTCGCGGGACTCGCGTCGATCCTGGCATCCGTCGTGTACCTGCCCCTGGTCGCGTACATCCTCCTCGTCGCCGTCATGGCGCTGAAGCCGGGCGGCGGACGCACGTTCCGCGAACGGCTCTGGACCCTCGCGGTGCTGCCGACCATGCACCTGTCGTGGGGCTTCGGGTTCATCGCCGGCGTGCTGCGCGGTGCGCGCGACACGGTGGATGCTTCGCGCCTGGGCACGCGGAACACCCCGCTGCCGTAGCGAGGGTTCCCGGCTGGCTGAACCGGGAGCGAACCCTGAGCCTGTCGAAGGGTGAGCGGACCCACCGGACGCTTCGCCGCGCTCAGCGACCGGCTCCGCGCCCAGCGATCCCTGAGCCTGTCGAAGGGTGAGCGCCCGGCAGCCCGCCGGATTGTCCACAGATACCTGTCGAAGGCATCCGTGCGATGGCGTCCCCGGCACACTGAGGGCATGCCGTGGATGTACATCGTGAAGTGCGCGGATGGCACCTATTACGCCGGGAGCACTGCGTTCTCCGACGTCGTCGCGCGTGTCCGGGAGCACAACCACCTGGACGAGAAGGCAGCGAAGTACACCCGCAAGCAACGCCCCGTTCGTCTGGTCTACGCCGAGGAATTCGAACGCGTTGATGAGGCCTATCACCGGGAAAAGCAGGTGCAGGGCTGGTCTCGTCGGAAGAAGGAGGCATTGATGGCGGAGCGGGGAGAGGATCTTCCGGCTCTCTCTCGGAGCAGACAGCGCCCGGCCCGCCGGACGCTTCGACAGGCTCAGCGACCGGCTCCGCGCCCAGCGATCCCTGAGCCTGTCGAAGGGTGAGCGACCAGGTGCGCCTGCTGCCAGATCCGCACCCGCTCAGCGCGACCGGCTCAGTGCGCCTCTCTCCCGCTGATCAGGCGCTCAGGTAGCCCAGATCGAGAAGGCGCGAGACGACGCGCTCCGCGGCGCGACCGTCGTCGAGCCCGTTGAACTGACGCCGCCACGACGCGTAGCGATCGGCGAAGCGCGCGGGAACGCCCTCGTCGAGGACCACAGCGACGAGCTCATCCTGCGACGTGACGAGCGGCCCTGGCGCGCGCTCGGCGAGATCGAAGTAGAAACCCCTGAGCTGGCCGCGGTAGTGCTCGAGGTCCGGCACGAGGAAGAACATCGGCTTGCCCGTGACGCTGTAGTCGAACATCACCGACGAGTAGTCGGTGATCAGGGCGTCGGCGACGAGCAGGAGCCGGGCCGTGTCGGAGAAACCCGTCACATCGATCACGCGCGCGCCGGCCTGGTCCCTGCCCGGACGCAGCGTCCGCGAATGCCCGCGCACGAGCACGACCGCGTCGGTCTGCTCCGCGAGGAGCTCGGGATCGACGAAGTCGACGATCTCGGAGCGGTCGTCCCGCCAGGTCGGCGCATACAGCAGTACGCGCTCGTCCGGACCGATGCCGAGCCCGGCGCGTGCTGCCGCCGGGTTCCCCGTCACGAGCACGTCGTTGCGCGGATACCCGTCGGTCCACACCGGCTTGCCGAAGAACGCATATGCCTTCCGGAGAATGCGTTCGGCGTACAGGTTCTGCGCAAGCAGCACGTCCCAGCGACGCGACTCCTTGACGACCGCGGCCATGCGCCGCGGGTCGAAGCCCGGTCGGTGCAGCGCCAGACGCTTGAGCGGCGTGCCGTGCCAGGTCTGCAACACCTTCTGCCCGGTCTTGCGGACGAACCTGCGGCGCAGCCAGTCGTTGACCACGAGAAGCCGCGCCGCCCCGCGGGCGCGCCACCACTCGGGGCTGCCCTCGACGACGGCGATCGCGCCGTCCGGTACGGGGACGGACAGGTCGACGACGCTCCAGTAGCGGGTCGTGCCCGGGGAGCGTCGGGTGATCTCCGCGTCGATGGCACGGGGGTTGCATCCGGCGCTCTGCCCGTAGAAGCTCTCGAAGAAGACGGCGTCCTCATCACCGCCCTGCTGCGCGACGTAGCCCTCCTCGAGCGCGGCCATCCCTTCGGGCGTCTCATGAACCGGGTCGATCGGCGGAGCGACGTCGACCTGCGATCCGCGGATCGTGATGCGCAGGCCGGGCAGGAGACGCGACTGCTCCTCGATGCCGGACAGATCGACGCCGTCGATCTCGATGCGGTATTCGCCCGACGGCAACGGCAGCGACGGGCCGCCCCAGCGCGAGGCCCGCAGGTCGAACGCCGCCTTCCACGTCCTGCCGCCGCCGGTGATCCTGGCGTCGACGCGGGCGCGGGAACCCGCGAGCACGGCGGACGCCGGCCGCGCTCCCGTGCCGGCGATGACGAGACGCTCGGCGTCCTCATCGATTCGGGCGGTCGTCATCGTGCTCCTCTCGGGGCTGTGCGGGCACGGATGGCGTCGTACACGCGCCGCGTGCTCCCGCCGTCGCGGAACGCGTGCATCTGCGCGCTCAGGCCCCGTGATCGTTCGGCATGCGCCGCGAAGACGCTCTCGTCGGTCAGCAGCTGATCGATCCGAGCGGTGAGGTCGTGCCAGTCCTCCGCCGCGCCGTCTCCTGCCACCTCCTCGTACCTGCCGTAGAACCCGCGTGTGCGCGCGTAGTCCTCGGCGTCGGGTGCCAGGAAGAGCACCGGCATGCCGATGAGTCCCACGTCGTAGGCCATCGACGAGTAGTCGGTGATGAGTGCGTCGATCCCCGGCAGCGCCGGGGTGACATCGGCGAGCACGTCCGATCCGAGCATCCGCACGCGCCTGGTCGGCAGCGGAGGCCGGTACACGCCCGCTCCGAGCGGATGGGATCGCACGAACAGCACCGCGTCCTCGCGTTCGAGCAGGGCGATGAGTCGCACCCAGTCCGCGGCGGACGGCACGGCGGGGTCGCCTGAGCCATCGCGCCAGGTCGGCGCGTACAGCAGCGTCCTCGAGCCGGACGGCAGCGGGCCGGTCGCGTCCTCGAGCAGCGCCCGTGCCGTGCGGCGGTTCTCCTCCGGCGCACCGGCCGAGAGCACGTCGACGCGCGGCTCTCCGGTGACGACGACGCGGCCGCCGCCGAGTGCGAAGGCCGACTCCAGGCGCCCGCGCGATCGATCGGATGCTGCGGGCATGAGGCGGATGCGCTGGGCGGCGCTCCGGTAGAGGTAGGCGATGGCTCTCCTCAGCACCGCGGCGCCTGGGACGTCGGGCACGGTCACGGTCGCCGGTGAGTCCAGTCCGATGCGCTTGAGCGGGATGCCGTGCCACAGCTGCACGAGGAACGCGCCGGATGTCGCGTAGCGGTTGACGTCGCCCTGACCGTGGGTCACGACCACCACTCCCGCTCTGGCGGTCGCCCACCAGCCGCGCAACGACGTTTTCGGGATGGTCGGGATCCCCAGCGCTGCGGCATCCGCGCGTTCGCGCTCCGAGGAGGTGAGCCACACAGCCCTGCGGCCTTCGGATGCCGCCAGCCGCCACAGCGCCAGAGCACCGTCGCCGATGCCGGCGCCGCATCCGAACACCCATCGGGTTCCGCGCGGGACGAGCATCGTGCCTATGCGCCCTACGGCATACAGCGGGATGCGCAGGAGCCCTGTCGCATTGCCCGAGCCGAAGGAGAAGGACGCCACCCCGCGAGCCTATCGCGGGGTGGCGTCCTTCGCTGTGAGCCGAGTGCGCTCAGAGATCGAGCTCCCCGAGGGTCACCGTGGCCTCGTACTCCTTGCCTCCGCGGACGTACGTGACCGTCGCCTCGCTGCCCGCAGCCGCGGCCCTGACCTGAGCGGTGAGGTCTGTCGCGCCGGTGATCGGGAGACCGTTGAACCCGGTGACGATGTCGCCCGCCTTCAGCCCGGCCTGCGCCGCAGCACCGCCGGACGTGGGCTCGACGATCACAGCGCCGGCGACGTCGGCGTCCTGCGCGGAAGACGCATCCTGGACCGTCGCGCCGAGCAGACCGTGGGTCGCCGATCCGTTCTCGATGATCTCGTCCGACACGCGCTTGGCGATGTTCGACGGGATGGAGAACCCGACGCCGATCGAGCCGGACTCCTCGGAGCTGCCCGCGGTCGCGATCGCGACGTTGATGCCGATGAGCCTGCCCTCGCTGTCCACGAGCGCGCCGCCGGAGTTTCCGGGGTTGATCGCGGCATCCGTCTGGATCACCGAGATCGAGATGGACGAGTTCGGGCTCTGCTGCTGGGTGCCGGGAAGGTCGAACTGGAACGGGCTGCCGCCCTGGTCTCCCTGGTCCCCCTGACCTTCCTGCGAATCCTGGGTGGAGTCGGGCACGGCGGACGAGGCGATCTGGATGCTGCGGTTCAGTGCGCTCACGATTCCCGTGGTCACCGAGTTCGACAGACCCAGCGGTGCGCCGATCGCGACGGCGGTGTCGCCGACGTTGAGGTCGGACGAGTCCGCGAACTCGATCGGGGTGAGGCCCGACGCGCCCTTCAGCTTGATCACCGCGAGGTCGTAGATCGGGTCGGTTCCGACGACCTCGGCGTCATAGATGCGCCCGTCGGATGCCGTGACACGGATCGTCGCGTTCGCCTCGGCACCGCCGAGGGTCACCACGTGCGTGTTGGTCAGCACGTAGCCGTCCTCGCTGAGCACGACGCCCGAGCCGCTGCCGGACTCGCTCGAGCCCGCGGCCTGGATCGTGACGACCGAAGGCAGGACCTCGGTCGCGATCGCCGTCGTCTCGTTGACGGAGCCGGGGTTGTTGACCGTGATGGCGGACGGCCCGCTCGCGGTCGAGCCGGTCGGCTGCGCCCAGAGCGTGCTGCCCAGGTAGCTGCCTCCGAGCCCCGCTGCGCCTCCGACGAGGGATGCCGCGACGATGAGCGCTGCGACCTTGCCTGCTCCGAAGGGCTTCTTCTCCTTGGTCTTGGTCTGGATCGGGGTCACCGATTCCGTCGTGTCCGCTGCCGCGTGGTCGGCGCCAGGAGCGCTCTGCGCGGGGACACCGAACGCGGCCCCGTGTCCGGGGTTCGCGACGGGTGCCATGAAGTGCGCGATCGGTGCGGTCGGCCCGTCGTTCGGGACGGGCCCCGCCGGCGCCGCGTGCGACGTGAACGCGGCCGGCATCTCGTGGCCGGATCCGCCGCCACCCGGAGTCTGCGGAGTCTGCTCGGGGGACGAGGTCTCTTCTGGGGTGTTGTCGTCGTTCATGTCTGCTCCTTCATCGACCATCTCAGGTTGCCGCCCGATGCTGTGCGTTCGATATGGGCAGGGTGAGTGCTCGCTATGGCCTTAGCCTGGTTTGCATGAGTGCTATTCCCGGCGCCTGGCGGCGCACAGCAGCGGGAGCAGGTCTTCTCTCCCCCGACGGTGACGTCGCGCCCACCATCTTCGCAGAGATGTCTGCGGCCGCGGTCCGTACCGGTGCCATCAATCTGGGCCAGGGCTTCCCCGACGAGGACGGCCCTGCCGAGGTGCTCGAGGCGGCACGAACCGCCATCGCGCACGGCGCGAATCAGTACCCGCCCGGGCGCGGCAGCCCCGACCTGCTCACAGCGATCGCCGAGCATCAGCGCCGCTTCTACGGTCTCGAGGTGGATCCCGGCACCGAGGTCATCGTCACGGCGGGCGCCACGGAGGCGCTCACGGCGACGCTTCTCGCGCTGATCGACTCCCCCGACGACGAGGTCGTCGTCTTCGAGCCCTACTACGACTCCTACGCCGCCGCGGTGGCGCTGGCGGGCGCTCGACTGCGCACGGTGCCGCTGCGGCAGCCGGATTTCCAGCCTGACCTCGACGTGCTCGCGGCATCCGTCACCGACCGCACGCGGATCATCCTCGTCAACGACCCGCACAACCCGACCGGCACCGTCTTCTCCCCCGAGGTGGGAGCGGAGATCGTGCGGCTCTCCGAGCGGCACGACGCGGTCATCGTCACGGACGAGGTGTACGAGCACCTGACGTTCTCCATCCCGCACGTGCCGCTCGCCACGCTTCCCGGCGCCGCCGAACGGACGCTGACGATCTCGTCCGCCGGCAAGACGTTCTCCACGACGGGCTGGAAGATCGGCTGGGTGCACGGCCCCGCCGATCTCGTCACGGCCGTCCTGACGGTCAAGCAGTACCTCACCTACGTGAACGGCTCCCCGTTCCAGCCGGCCATCGCGGTGGGGCTCGCACTGCCCGACGCCTTCTTCACGGATGCCGCGGCGACGCTCCGTCGCAAGCACGAGATCCTCGGCGAGGGACTGCGCACCGCGGGCTTCGAGGTGACTCCGCCGCAGGGCGGTTACTTCACGGTCGCCGACGCCGGGGCGCTGGGCGGTTCGGATGCTGCGGCCTTCTGCCGTGCGCTGCCCGAGCGGGCCGGGGTCGTCGCGATCCCGCTGAGCGCGTTCGTCAGCGCCGAGCACCAGGATCGGTTCGCAGGCCTCGTGCGCTTCGCCGCGTGCAAGCGGGTCGAGGTGCTCGAAGAGGCCGCGAGCAGGCTGGCGTCAGCGACGTTCTGAAGATCGAGCCGCAGCCGGAATCGCAGCGTCAGCGAGAAACCACCCGGTAGCGGCGCAGTCGCAGCACGGGGTTCGTCTCGCGGACGCGGGTGACGGCATCCTCGGCGAGCTCGGCGACGGCGACACCCTCGCTCGTCCCGATTCCGGCGACGACGACGCCCTGCGGGTCGATGATCTGCGAGTGCCCGACGCCGATCGGCCCCGGGTGATCCGCCGCGACGACGTAGACCGTGTTCTCGATCGCGCGGGCCGCGAGCAGGGTCGTCCAATGGTGCTCCTTGAGAGCGCCGCGAACCCACTCGGCAGGAACGACGATGACGTCAGCCCCGGCATCCACCAGCGTGCGGGCGACCTCGGGGAACCGCAGGTCGTAGCAGGTCATCATCGCGAAGCGCAGCCCGTCCACCACGAAGGTCTGCGGCTCATCGAGCGCACCGGGTTCGATCCAGTCCGATTCCGTCTGTCCGAACGCGTCGTACAGGTGCTGCTTGCGGTACACGGCGCGCACACCCGCGGGATCCACCGCGACGAGCGTGTTGCGTACGCGCTCCCCCGCGGCCTCCACGAGCCCGGCGACGATCGTCACATCGTGAACGGTTGCCGTCTCCTGTAACGCCTGGACGAAGTCGCCGTCCAGCCTCTCGGCATTCGCCGCGAGCGTGGCATCCATCGGATCGACGAAATAGCTCGAGTACTCCGGGAAGACGACCAGACGTGCACCTCGGCCCGCGGCGGCAGCGGTCAGCTCCGCGATGCGGGCGCGGTTGTCCGCAGGCGAGGCGGTCGGGCTGAACTGACACACGGCGACGGTCGAGGACATGCCCCCATCCTCGCGCAGTTCACCCGTTGTCAACCACCGGCCGATTCCCGTGTTAGGCTTGTAGACGTGCCGCGGGGTGGAGCAGTTCGGTAGCTCGCCGGGCTCATAACCCGGAGGTCGCAGGTTCAAATCCTGTCCCCGCAACGAGAATGCGACACAAGAAAGGCCCCTGATCAGGAGAAATCCCGATCAGGGGCCTTTAGCATACCCAGGGGGCCTTTCGCTTGCCATCGGCAGGTCGCAGAAATGGCGGGTCGCGCACGCGCGAACCCGCCATTTCTCAGACCTGGCGTCGGCGCCGGACGTCTGACGGCCGGCGCCCGCCGTCACTCGCCGGCTGCTTCCTCCAGAGCGAGCAGCTCCGTGACGGCATCCGTCAGACGCTTGTCGGCCTCGGCGAACGCGGTGAGGTCGCCGTCCTTCAGCGCGGCCTCGCGGTCGGCCAGCGCCTGCTGAGCGGCGCTCAGAGCCTCCTGATACGCGCCCGAGTCGGTGCCGGTTCCCGGCTCCTCGGTGCCGGGATCCGTGCCGCCCTCGTCCGGAGGAGTCGTCTCGCCCGGAGTCGGCTCCACCTCCTCGTCGCCACCGGTGGCACCGGAGTCGCCGCCGAAGATCGTGTCGAGGGCCTCGGTGAGCGTGTCTTCGAAGGCGACGTTGTCGCCGAAGGTCACGAGCACCTTCTGCAGCAGCGGCAGCTGAGTGCCGCCGGCGTCGGAGGACTGGACGTACACCGGCTGGACGTACAGCAGACCGCCGCCGACCGGGAGGGTCAGCAGGTTGCCGTACTTCACCTCGGACTCCCCCTGCTGCAGCAGGTTGAGCTCGCGCACGACGTTCGGGTCGGAGTTGAACGTGTTCTGCACCTGACCGGGGCCAGGCACGGTCGTGTCCGCATCGATCTCGAGCAGTCGCATCTTCCCGTAGCCCTCGGACTTCTCGCCCGCTGTGGCGCCGGCATCCGAATCGACCGCGAGGTAGCCCATCAGCACGTTGCGGCTCGTCGTCCCCTGCGCGGACGCGGGGATGAACGTCGAGAACATCGAGAAGCGCGGCGAATCCTGGCCCGGCATCTGCATCGACAGGTAGTACGGCGGCTGCAGCGACGTCGGGTCGCGCGGGTCGTCGGGGGTCTGCCACCGGTTGTCCTGCTGGGCGAAGGAACCCGCCGTGTCGACGTGGTAGACGCCGAGGATCTCGCGCTGCACCTTGAAGAGGTCCGTCGGGTAGCGCACGTGGCTCATGAGATCGGCCGACATCTCGCTGATGGGCTCGACCGTGGCCGGGTAGACGTTCTCCCACGCCTTGAGGATCGGGTCCTCCTCGTCCCAGGCGTACAGCGTCACCGAGCCGTCGTAGGCGTTCACGGTCGCCTTGACGGAGTTGCGGATGTAGTTGATGTTGTCCAGAGCGAAGCTCGGCGTCGGCGTGTTCGAGTCGGCGATCGCGTCCGGCAGGTTCACGCCGGTCGAGTACGGGTACGTCGCGCTGGTCGTGTAGCCGTCGACGATCCAGACGATCTCGCCGTCGACCACGCTCGGGTACGGGTCGCTGTCGAGCGTGAGGTACGGGGCGACCTTCTGCACGCGATCGACCGGGTCGCGGTCGTACAGGATCTGCGAGTCGTCGTTCACGAGGTCGGAGAACAGGATCTCGGCCTCCTGGAACTTCAACGCGTACAGCAGCTTGTTGAACGTGTTGCCGATCGCCGGTCCGCCATTGCCGTCGAACGTCGTCTTGGTCTCGTTCGCGCCGTCCTGACCGCGCGGGTAGTCGATCTCGACCGGGTCGGTGCCCTCGGGCGCTCCGACGATCGAGTACAGCGGCGAGGTCTCGCCGAAGTAGACGCGGGGCTCGAACTTCTCCGAGTCCGTCAGGAAGCCGGACGACGGGATGCCGCGCTCGAGGAACACCGGCTCCCCCTCGCTCGTGCGCTGGTTGCCCGCCGCGACGACGAGGCCGTAGCCGTGCGTGTAGACCGCCGTGCGGTTGTTCCAGTTGTTGCTGTCGCCCAGACGCGACACGTCGAGCTCGCGGACGGCGACCACCGTGTCCTGCGTCTTGCCGTCGATCTCGTAGCGGTCGACGTCGAGCGTGTTCTGGAACTGGTAGTAGCCGCGGAACTGCTCGAGCTGCTGCACGGTCGGGCTGATGATGCTCGGGTCGAGGATGCGGATGGATGCCGTGGTCTCGGCATCCTCGCGCAGCTGACCGGCGGCGGCGTCGGTGACGGCCTTGAACGGCGTGACCTCGAGGTCGTTGATGCCGTAGGCCTCTTTCGTGCCGTCGATGTTCCGCTGGTAGTACTCGGCCTGGAAGCTGTTCTGGTTCGGGCGCACCTGGAAGGTCGTGACGACCCAGGGGTAGCCGATGCCGACGACCAGCGCGGCGACGATCAGCAGCGCGGTCGCCGCCAGCGGGAAGCGCCAGCGGCCGATGATCGCTGTGACGAAGAACAGGATGGCCACGAGCGCCGCGAGGATCGCGAGGATCGCCAGGCCCGGGATCGTGGCGTTCGCCCCGGTGTAGGCGGCACCGGTGATGCGGTCCTCTTCGGTGACCAGGGTCTTGAAGCGGTCGAGCCACAGGCTGGCGGCCTGCACGAGCAGGTAGAGCCCGGCGAGGACGGCGAGCTGGATGCGCGCGGGCTTCGAGATGCGCAGCTCGCCCTGCCCGATGCGCACGGAACCGTACAGGTACGACACCAGGGCCGTGACGATCAGGGAGAGGAGGAGCACCGCCGACACGAATGCGAGCAGGATCGAGTAGAACGGCATCGCGAACAGGTAGAACCCGGTGTCGACGCCGAACTCCGGGTCGACGGCACCGGTCGCGCCGCCGTTGAACCACAGCCAGACGGTCTCCCAGTTGCCCGCTGCCGCGAAGCCGGCGAAGATGCCGAAGAAGATCGGCATGCCCCACATGGCCAGGCGCCGCAGCGGCTCGATGACCTCCTGGTAGCGGTCGAGCTGGGAGCTCAGGCGCACGTACACCGGGCGCAGCCGGTACGCGAGCTGGATGACGACGAACAGCGGCACGGCCATGCCGAGGAAGCCGACGACGAACATCACCGCCGCACCGATCCACTGCGTGGTGAGCACGCGTGAGAAGCCGAGCTGATCGAACCACAGGAAGTCCGTGTACAGCGAGGCGAAGACGAAGAAGGCCGCGACCAGCGCGGCGATGATCACCAGCGAGATCGTGACGATACGTCGGGATGTTCGGGGCGTGGCCGGATTCGGCGCTGAGGTCGTGGTCACCTGACCATCCTATGTGCGCAGACTATGAGCGGGCCGGGTGGACGGTGTCGCTCAGGTCACGAAGCGCTGCACGTCGGCAGTGCGCCGACGTCGCCGCCGTCCGCGATCACCTCGATCGCGTCGAGCGATTCCTCCAGCGTCGCGGTGCTGATCACGGTCAGACCGTCCGGCACGTGGCCGACGACCTCGTCGCAGTTGGATGCCGGGGCGAAGAAGTAGTCCGCACCGGCATCCCGTGCGCCGTACAGCTTCTGACGGATGCCGCCGATCGGCCCGACCGCGCCGGTCGCGTCGATCGTGCCGGTGCCCGCGATGTCGTTGCCGCCGGTCAGCTCGCCCGGTGTCAGCTCGTCGACGATGCCGAGCGCGAACATCATGCCGGCGCTCGGTCCGCCGACGTTGTCGAGCTGGATGTGCACGTCGAACGGGAAGTCGTAGTCCGTGGTCAGAATGATGCCGATCAGCCAGGTGTCCACCCCGCCTACCTGCTCCTTCTCCGGCGTGAGCTCGACCTCGTGCTCCTCGCCGTCGCGCTGCACGGTCAGCACGACGGCATCCCCCTCGGCATCCTGGATCGCCGCCCGGAGCCCTGCGGCACTGGTGACGTCCGCGCCGTCGATCTGCTCCACGACGTCGCCCTCTTCCAGAAGTCCGTCCGCCGGAGAGTCCTCGACGGTCGAGACGACCTCCACACTCGCCCCCGTGTCGTACCCGAGCTCGTGCAGAGCCGCCGCGGTCGCCTCGTGCTGCGAGTCGACCATGAGGTCGGCGTTGCGCTCGTCGCGCTCCTCGGTCGTGACGCCCTCGGGGAAGACCGAGTCGAGCGGCACGACCGCGCGCGAGGAGTCCATCCATGCCAGCGCCAGCTCGAACCACGACGGGGTGCGCTCGCGGTTGCCGACGACCTGCACCGTCGTGAGGTTGAGGCTGCCGCTGGTCTCGAAGGTCTCGGCGCCGTCGATCGCGATCAGCGGCACCTGCTCGCCATCCGTGCTCGCCGCACTGCCGAGCGTGTCGTATACGGGGCCGGGCCGCTGGATCACATACGGCGTCGGCAGAAAGGTCAGCACGACCAGTGCGATGAGCGCGACGACGAGCGCCCAGACGCCGAGCCCGATGCGGGCAGGCTGAGTTCGAGCCACGTGAATCCTCCGTCGTTCGCGACCGGCGTACAGCGATCTGCTCGCGTCGGGGGTGCGTGCAGAAACCTGCAACTAGCGTAGATGGCACGGCTAGCGACGTGCTGAGAGGCGACCGACATGGCAGATGACGAACCCACCCCCGAGGACTTCCAGGAGTTCCTGCGGAAGATGCTGTCGGGGCAGGGCGGCGGGGACTTCGACCTCAGCGCGCTCCAGAACGCCCTCGGCGGCGAAGGCGGCCTCCAACTGGATCCGGCCATGATGGCAGCGCTGTCGCAGCAGCTGCAGAGCGTGTTCGGCGGCGATCCGTGGGAGAACGCGCTGCGTCAGGCCCTGCACATCGCGAACCGCGAGGGCCAGGGCATCACCGACGGGTCCCGGCATTCGCTCGTGGACGCCTTCGGCCTGGCGAACCTGTGGCTGGGCGAGGCCACGACGATCTCGGAACTGTCCGAGGCGCCGCAGCCGATGACGCGCGGCGAGTGGGTCGAGAAGACGCTCCCGGTCTGGAAGGAGATCGCCGGACCCGTCTCGACGAGCATCGCCGACGCCCTCACGAGCGCGCTGGACACTCAGGTGCCCGAGGACATGCGCGGAGCGATCCAGGGAGCGGGAAAGCTCATGCGGGGCCTCGGCTCCTCGGTGTTCGCCGCCCAGTTCGGCCAGGTGCTGGGCAACCTCTCCCTCGAAGTGGTGTCGGGCGGCGATGTCGGCATCCCCGTGCTCCCGGCCGGCACGGCCGCGGTCATCCCGCAGAACATCACCGCATTCGGCGCGGGCCTCGAGATCCCCGAGGACCAGATCGCACTCTACCTCGCCACTCGCGAGCTCGCCTATGCCCGCCTCTACCGGCACGCCAAGTGGCTTCATCTGCAGGTCATGTCGCAGATCACCGACTTCGCCCGCGGCGTCACCGTCGACGTCGAGGCGCTCGAGGACGTCGCGAGCCGACTCGATCCGTCGAACCCTGAGGAGCTGCGCGCGGCGATCGAAGGCGGCGCGCTGCTGCCCGCGCAGACCGCGGCGCAGCGCGAAGCGCTCGGCCGCCTGGAGAACATCGTGGCGATGATCGACGGCTGGGTCGACGTGGTCACGGCCGAGGCCACCTCGCGCCTCCCCGACGGCGCACGCCTCGCCGAGGCTGCGCGCCGCCGCCGAGCGGTCGGCGGCCCCGCCGAAGACGCCCTGGGCGCGCTGGTCGGGCTGAAGCTGCGGCCGCGCCGCCTGCGCGAGGCCGCAGCGATGTGGCGTCGGGTGACGGATGCCGTGGGCATCGCGGCCCGCGACTCGCTGTGGGACTACCCCGACCTGCTTCCCACCGCAGCCGACATCGACGACCCGACGGCGCTCATCGAACGCCTGCAGGCGCACGCCCGCGGCGAGGAACCCGTGGCCGACGAGTTCGATGAGGCGCTGGCACGGCTCCTGGACGGGGACGACTTCTCGCAGGACCGCGGCGACGGGTCCGCCGACGCTGCGGAGGCCGACGGGGAATCCGGCACGGACGACGACTCCGGAGAGGGCGCCGGAGAGGGCGAGAGGCCCGTCTGACCCGGATGCGCGCACCGCTGTGCACCGATCACCCTCTTCACGGAGTTCTCCACGGATCGCGGCACGGCGCTCCGCGGTGAGCGCAGGGTGAGCAGAATCGGGTCATGCCACCGATGACTCCGACGACGCTGACCCGGATCGACCCGGAGCATCCGATGCTCTGGCGCGATACCGACACCGTGCAGTTCGGTCTGGAGGGCGGTCTGCTCATCGATGCGGGCGAGCCGTGGATCGAGCCGCTCATCCAGGCGCTCCGCACCGGAATCCGCCGCAGTGCCTTCGACGTCGTCGCGCACGGCGTCGGCGCGCCGAGAGAGGCCGCCCGCAGACTCCTGGAGACGCTCGAGCCGATCCTCGTCACCGACCTTCCGGCACCGCCGCCGGTGTGGATCGAGAGCGTCGACATCGACGACTCGCGCGTCGGGGCGCGGATGGAGATCGCCCTGCACGATGAGGGCTTCTCCACGGCTCCGCGCGGCACGTCCTCGACCGTCGGGATCGTGCTCGTGCAGGGCGCGGCATCCGCTCACCGGCTCGCCGGCTACCTGCACGACGATCTCGTGCATCTGCCTGTGGCCTTCGAACCCGGGGGCGTGGTCATCGGCCCTCTGATCGTCCCTGGCCGCTCTCCGTGCCTGGCATGTCGCGACGCCCACGAGCGCGATCGCGATCCGGCGTGGCCCGCCATGCACGCGCAGCTCATCGGCGCGCACGGCGGACGGATCACGACGGCCCGCACCGCCGAGGCTGCGGTGTTCATCGCCCGGCTGCTCCGCGAGACCGACGCGGGACCGCGATCGGTGCGGGTCAGCCCCGACGGCCGGCGGACCTGGCGCGAGGCGAGGTTTCACGCAGACTGCCGGTGCCGCGAGCAGTCGTTCCGATCTCCTCCAGGAACCGCGACGGCCGGCGCTCCCCCCGCCCTGCCGATCGCGACCACGTCAGCTCGAGCGTCCGCGCGGCGCGCGTGATGCCGACGTAGGCGAGGCGCCGTTCCTCGTCGATGGCGTCGAAGCCGGCGGCGTACGAGATGGGCAGTGCGCCCTCGGCGCAGCCGGCGAGCACGACGTGCGACCACTCCAAGCCCTTGGCTGCATGCAGGGTGGACAGCGTCACCATCTGCATCGTCGGCTCGTGCTGGTCCTTCGCCCTGGCCATGAGCCCGTCGCTGAAGGAGCGCAGCGTCGTGTCATCCGGCGCCTCCTCCGCGAGCCGCAGTATGGCTCTGCGAGCCTCCCAGCCGTCGCGCTGCGCACCGCCGGCAGCGGGCGGCTCGTCGGTCAGACCGATCTCACGCAGCACCCGCCGCACATTCGGCAGGAAGCCTCGCTCCGTCGGTGCGACGGCCGCGCCGCGCAGGGCGAGGATCGACTGACGCACTTCCGGCATGTCGAAGAAGCGCCTGCCCCCCAGCACGGTCGAGGCGATCCCCCCGTCTGCGAGCGCCTGCTGGATCGCCGCGGACTGCGCGTGAGCGCGGTACAGCACGGCGATCTCGGACGGGGCGACACCCGACGCGATGCGCGCCGAGACGGATGCCGCGATCCCGACCGCCTCCTCGGTCTCGGTTTCGTAGGCCGTGAGGGTGAGCGGCTCGGCGGTCGGGGCCTCCCGCGCGGGGCTGAGTTCGAGCGCTCCCGGTCTGCCCTTCATCAGCGCGTTGGCCGCGGCGAGGATCGGCGGCTGCGAGCGGTAGTTCGTCTCCAGACGCACGACGGTGGCGTCCGGGAACCTCCTGCCGAACTCGAGCAGGTAGCGCTGATCGGCTCCGGCGAACGAATAGATCGTCTGGCTGGCGTCGCCGACGACGCACAGGTCCCTCCGGTCCCCGAGCCAGAGCTCGAGGAGCCGGTTCTGCAGCGGCGAGACGTCCTGGTACTCGTCGACCGTGAAGTGCCGGTACTGCTCGTGGACGGATGCCGCGACGCGGGGCTCGGCCTCCAGCATCCCGGCGCATGCGAGCAGCACGTCTTCGAAGTCGAGCTGGCGACGGTCGTCCTTGAGGGCCTCGTACGCCCGCTGCAGGTCGGCGAGCTGCTCGGCGCTCACCCGACCCACGGATCTGCCGAGCGCGGCGTGCTGGTCGATCGACGCCATCGACACCTTGCGCCATTCGATCTCGCTCGCGACGTCGCGGAGCGTCGGGGTGTCCAGACGCAGACGGAGCTGCTCGGCGGCCTGCCCGAGCAGACGCACCTTGTTGTCGATGATCGACGGAGCCGGCGAGCCCGCGAGCGTCGGCCAGAAGAAGTTCAGCTGCGCGAGGGCTGCAGCGTGGAACGTGCGGGCCGCGACGCCCTCGATGCCGAGCGTGCGCAGACGCCCGCGGAGCTCGCCCGCAGCTTTCGCCGTGAAGGTCACGGCCATGACCCTGCTCGGCGAGTACGCGCCCGTGTCGACGCCGTGCGCGATGCGGTGCGTGATGACCCGGGTCTTCCCCGTCCCGGCTCCCGCGAGCACCGCGACCGGCCCGCGCAGCACGGATGCCGCCTCGCGCTGGCGTTCGTCGAGGGCGTCGAGCGCGCTCACTGAGCCCCGTCGGCGCGTTCGGGCAGCGAGCGCCCGTCGCACCAGTCGATGATGAGGGCGCGGGCGATGGATGCGGGCCCCGGGAGCCCCACCGGCCCCTCCCCCTGCAGGGCCGAACGGATCTCGTCGCGCGTGAACCAGCGGACGTCGATGATCTCCTCCCCGTCCGGGCGGGCGCGGCGCTTCTCGGATGCCGTGGCGCGGAACCCGATCATGAGCGAACGCGGGTACGGCCACGGCTGCGAGGACACGTAGCGGACCTCGTCGAGGAGGACGCCGGCCTCCTCTTCGATCTCGCGGTGCACGGTCGCCTCGAGGGATTCGCCGGCCTCGACGAACCCGGCGAAGCACGAGTACATCCGTCCGCGCCAGTTCGCGTTGGCGCCGAGAAGCAGTCGCTCGCCGTCTCCGCTCTCGACGGCGACGATGACCGCGGGGTCCGTCCGCGGGAAGATGTCGTGCCCGCACCGCTCGCAGCGCCGCGACCAGCCGCCCTGGCGCAGAAGGGTCTCCGACCCGCAGGTCGGGCAGAATCGGGCATCGCGCAGCCAGGAGGCGAGGGCCACGGCCGTGACGAGCAGCTCGGTGTCCGCCGCTGCGAGCATGCCCCCGGTGTCGCGGACGCCGAGCCAGGTCTCCTCGGGAGCGGCGTCGATGCTGTCGGGCTCCCGGCCCACGGCGGCGAGCAGCAGCGGTGTGCCGTCCTCGCGCCGGCCGAGCAGCGCCCACTCCGCGTCGCCTGCGACCTCGGCCGGAGCGACCGCGACCAGCGTGCCGTCCTCGATCCGTGCACGTCCGTCTCTGACGACGATCGCTCGGGCGTCGGGCGACGCCCGCAGCGCGTCGAGGATGCCCTGTTCGTCACGGAGGTGTCCGGCCCGATCGAACTGTGCGCGCTGGACGGTCATCGACTCCCTCTCTCACAGGCGTGGCGTAGGCGGAACCGCGCGCTATGCGACCTAATCTGGGGGCATGGCACGGTCTCCCTTTACTCTAGCGGCGGCGGTCACAGCCGCTCTGCCCGGGGCGGAGGTCGTCGGCGCTCGATCCCTCTCCGCCGATGGCGACGGGCGCTTCGACTCCGCCGTCGCCACGCTCGCCGACGGCCGCGAACTCGCGATCCGTGTCGGAGACGACGACGAGACCGCACGCGAGCTCGCCGCCGAGGCCCTGGCCCTGCGCGCACTGACCGCCGGTGCCCGTGCGATGCTCCCCTTCCAGGTGCCCGAGTACGTCGGCGAGACCCGTCTGGCCGAGGGCCGGGCACTCGTCTCGGGCCTGCTGCCCGGATTCCAGATCGAGGCTCACCATGTGCCGCGCGGCCGCGGGGCCGCGGCATCCATGGGCGCCTCCATCGCCGCCGTCCACTCCCTGCCCGCCTCGGTCGTCCGCAGCGCCGGGCTCACCGCGCGCAGCGCCGAAGAGGTGCGCGACGAGATCCGTCGCCTCGTCGACCGAGCAGCGGCCACCGGGCGCGTTCCGGCCCGTCTCACGGTCCGCTGGCGCGAGGCGGTCGAGGACGATGATCTGTGGCGCTTCGAGTCCGCCGTGACCCTGGGAGGCGCGAAGGCGACCTCGTTCCTGTTCGACGACGATCCGGAGCGCGGCCCCGAGGTGATCGGGATGCTCGACTGGCACGGACTGGCGCTCGGCGACCCCGCCGTCGACCTGGCCTGGCTCTCGTCCGCCCCGGATGCCGCCGGCGACGTCCACGCGGCGTACGCCGAGGCATCGGACCGCGCACCGGATCCCGCGCTGGCCGTGCGGGCGCGGATGCTGGCGGAACTGGAGTTCGCCCGGTGGCTCGTGCACGGCGACACCATGCGCCGCACCGACATCGTCGACGATGCCGCGGCACTCCTCGAAGCCCTCGCCGACGGGCTGCGCGAGAACGACCTCTCGGTCATAGCCGCGCGAGGCGACGGCGTCGATTCCGCACTCGACGCTCTCGACCGCGTGCCGCAGACCGCTGCGACGGGCATCAGCACGGCGATGGAGACCGACGCGTACAACCCCGACGACCTGCTCCCCGAGGACCTCGCACCCGCGAACGACGACCGCAGCGGCGACCGCATCGGCGATGCCACGGAGGACCTCAGCGACGTCGCCGAGACCTGGCGGGCGGAATCGGAGCCTGACCCGTCGACCGCTGAGCCCGTCGAGGCGTCGGGGACCGGCTCGGACTCCTCGACCCCCGAGCCTGTCGACGGGGCGACGGCAGAACCCGAGCACGACCCCGCGGATGAGGCTCAGCGTGCAGCGCGCGCGGCGCTCCACCGCTGGACCAGCTCCGCCTCCGAATAGACCCGGTCGCCGCGGATGACGAGGTCGTCGGCGACGTAGTAGAGCGCGACATCGATCTCCTCGAGCGGCACGCCGAACCGGCGGTGGTAGGCGAGCCGGTAGAGGGCGAGCTGCAGCATCCGATCTTCGCGCTCCGCCGGCGTGCGCGGAGCGCGACCGGTCTTCCAGTCCACGATCTCGATCCGCCCGCCGCGGTCCTCGCGCCGGTACACCGCGTCGAGCTTGCAGATGACGATGTGCCCCGAGGCAGGCCCGGGGGTCGGTTCCCCTGAGCCTGCGGTCGTGCCCGCGCCGAGCGCGAAGTCGATCTCGATCTCGACCGCGATCGGTGCGAGCTCCGCCCATTCGCTGCGCTCGAAGATCTCGCGCAGCGTCTGCAGATCGGCGTCGTCCGCGGCCGAGACGGCCGAGGGTTCCGCCTGCTCGTCGTCGCTGTCCCACAGGGCGGCGTCCGCGCTCGGGCCCGCGCCGACGAGGCCGGAGCGGTGCTCCACCCACGCGTGGAACAGGGTGCCCAACCGCGTCTGCCGGTACGGGCGTTCAGGCATCGGGCGCGCGATCTCGCGGAGCGTGGCGTCGAAGTCGGTGACGTAGTCCTTGAACCGGGATGCCGGCACACGGGTCGGAGGCTCGGCGAGCACGCCGCGCTGCCGTTCCGCCCGCTCGGCGAGCAGGCGTTCGAGCTGGGGGGTGGGAGCTGCGGGGCCGGCTGCGAGAGCCGATCGGACCGCGTCCGCCGCAGCCTCGACCCTGCCCCGTCGTCCACCGAGCGGGTCCAGCGGCCACACCGTGGTCTTGCCCTCGCCTTCATAGGGATTCTCGTCGGCATCGACCTCGCCGACGCCGTCGTGACCGAGCACGTCGAACGCTTCGAGCAGGTAGGGGCCGGCCTGCCGGGGCTTCTTCTGCCCGGCCCAGTGCGCTCCGGTGAGCAGCAGATGGGTGCGAGCCCTCGTCACGGCGACGTAGGCGAGACGTCTCTCCTCCTGCTGCTGGTAGTCGCGGTAGGCGTCCTTGAAGACGGTCAGTGCGCCGGGCGCCGACTTGCTCCTGCTGGTGAGCGATGCCACGCCGGCCTTGAGCCGCTTCGCCGGATCCGGTTCCTCGTGCTCGGGCGGCGGATCCCACCGGAACACCGGGAGGGCATCACGGTCGCCGCGCAGCGCGAACGGCAGAACCCCGAAGCCGAACCAGCCCGAGGTGCTCGTCGGAGGCGTCGGCAGCTCGCCCTCGACCATGCGCACCACGGCCACGGCATCCCATTCGAGCCCTTTGGATCCGTGGATGGTCAGCAATTGCACGACTCCCGGCTCGGGCGGTTCCGGCCGCGGCATGAGCTCGTCCGTGCTCTCGGCCTTGTCGAGCCAGGCCAGCAGGCTCCCGATCGTGCCGCGTTCATCGGCGGAGAGGAACGCGCGCACCTCGTCGGTGAACGCCCGCAGCTGCGTCGCCGCGATGCGGGCAGGGCCCCGGGTCTCGTTGGCCGCGAGCTCGATGTCGAGTCTGAGCTCGGTCTCGATGCTGCGGATGAGCTCGGGGATCGGCTGCCCCGAGGCACGTCTGAGCCGCTCGAGCATCTCCCCCGCCGCGCGGATGCGTGCGCGCCCGTCCTGCGTGATCCTCTCGAGCAGCCGGTAGTCGTCGCGGAGCCCCCGGACCACGTCGACGGCGTCCACGATCGAGACCGCCTCGTCGGCGCCTCGGGACGCGCGGATCCGGGCGCGCAGCTCATCGGGCAGCGGCATGAGGCCGCTGTCGCGTCTGGAGAGCTCGCCGGCGAGGTCGTACAGCGCCCCCATGTCGGCGACGCCGACCCCGAACCGCGGCCCGACGAGCAGTCGGATCAGGGCGGAACCGGCGTTCGGGTCGTGCAGCACCCGCAGTGTCGCGACGACGTCGACGACCTCCGGAGTCGCGAGGAGCCCGCCCAGGCCCAGGATGCGATGCGGGACGCCGCGCGCGGCGAGCGCCTCGGCGAAGGTCTGCATGTGCCGCTTGGATCGGAACAGGATCGCGCCGGTGTGCGGCTTCGCGGCATCGGTGTGCTCGGCACGGCGCTGGACGAACCATTCGGCGACCTGGTCCGCCTCGTCGTGCACGGTCAGCGGATACCGCACCTGGACATCGCCCTGGCCCGCGCCCGGTCGCGGTTCGAGCGGCGGCACGTCGAGGCCGGGGCGCTGAAGCGGCTCGAGGATGCGGTTGGCGATCCCGAGGATGGCGCTGTCGTTGCGCCAGCTCGTCATCAGACTGTACGACTCGGGTTGCTGCTGATCGGCGAACGTGCGCGCGAACGCGTAGAGGTTGTCTGCGCTGGCGCCGCGCCATCCGTAGATCGACTGGTGCGGGTCGCCGACGGCCATCACGGCGGAGTCCTGGAACACCGCCGACAGGAACTGGGTCTGGATGACCGAGGTGTCCTGATACTCGTCGAGGAGCACGACACGGTGCTGCTCGCGCAGATCGGCGCGCACGTCCGGCGAGGATTCCACGATGTCGAACGCGCCGCTGACCTGGTCGGCGAAGTCGAGGACACCCCGCCGATGCTTCTCGGCGATGTACTCGCGCACGAGGCAGGTGAGAGTCGGCAGGGCGATCAGGTTGTCGGCCGCCTTCTCGACGTCGCCCTGGCTCCGGTACGGGGCGAACGCCGCCGCGTGCTCGAGCGCGATGCGCTCGGCCCTGCCGAGGTCGGCACGATGATCCAGCGCTTCTCCTGCGAGCCGCTGCACGGCGTCGACGACGGTCGCGACGGACAGCTCGATGTCCTCCAGCTGCGGCAGATCGGCGCGCAGCACGACCTCCCGCGCGAGCATCCACGACGCCACCTGACTGAGCATCTCGACATCGGGGTCGCGTCCGATCCTCGCGGCGTGCTCGCGGACGATCGAATCGGCGAACGCGTTGTACGTCGACACCCGCGGGCGGATGAGCATGTCGTCCGCGGTGCGCGGCGCTGCGGCATCCCACCCTGTGCCGTAATGCGCGGCCAGCCCGTCGAGGACGTGCGCGCGGACCGTCTGCCGGTGCGCGCCGTCCGCCTCGGCGATCGGCGCCAGCGCTCCTGAGCGGACCATCTCGGGCACGTGCGGGAGCAGACCGCGACGGCCGAACTCGTCGATCACCGCGAGGCGAGCGCCGATGCGCTCGGCGAGCTCGCCCGCCGCCTTGCGCGTGAAGGTGAGCCCGAGGATCTCGTCGCGGCGCACATGACCGTTCGCGACCAGCCACACCACGCGCCCCGCCATCGTCTCGGTCTTGCCGCTGCCGGCGCCGGCCACGACCAGCGCCGGGGCGGGCGGAGCCTCGATGACCCGCTGCTGCGCGGGGGTCGGCGGCGGCTGGCCGAGCGCGGCCGCGACGTCCAGCGCGGAGAGGCCGGGGCCGCTGCCGGCCCATTCCGCGCTCACGCGCTCACCGCCGGCACCGTGTGGATGCGGCACGGCTGCACGCGCCACTGCACATCGGCGCAGTGCGCCTCGACGTGGGCGGTGAAGCTCCCCGCGGACATGCCTCTGGCCGCGTCCGCGAGCCTCGTGAGGAACCGTGTGCGTGCCTCGCCCTCGAGCGTGTGCTGATGCGCGATCCGGTAGTCGCTGCCCGAGAGCGTCTTGGCGACGACGAGCAGCCGCGCCCCGGCGAGCGCGGCGGGATCGGCGCCCTCGATGAGGCCCTGCTCGACGGCGACCTGATAGGCCGCGAGCTGGGCGTGGTCTTCGACCTTGGCGTCGGACTCCGGCTCGTACTTGCCGGTCTTCAGGTCGACGACGACGACGCGCTCCCCGTCCGCGGACGCGGCCATGGGCGCCGCCCCGCGGGCCCGGGCCGCCGCATGCTCGCCCGCGCCGACCGGGTACGCCTCGACGCGGTCGATGAAGCCGTGCACCAGCGCGCGTCCCGGTTCGCCCGCGGCATCTCCGATGTGCACGGCGGGCTCCTCGCCTGCGCCGGTCGCGTCCACCGCGAAGCGGAACTCGACCTCGCTGGCCAGCACCCGCCCGCCGTCGCGGGCGACCTCGCCCAGATACGCGTGCAGCCGTTCGACGTACAGATCCGCTCGGCGGTGCTCCTTGCGGCTGATCCACTCGGTCTCGAAGTCCAGCTCGCCCCAGTGCTCCGCCACGATCGCGCGCATGGCCTCGAGATCACCGGCGGGGACCTTCTCCATCGCCTCGTGGATGATCGTGCCGATCCCCGCCGACGGCGGCAGGACCGTGTCGCCGCCGAGGGCGGAGATCGCCCAGTGCAGCTCGCACTCCTCGAAGGACTCCATCCGAGACGGCGACACCCGTGCCGGTTCGACCGAGAGGTCGTGCAGCGGCGCCGCGGTCGACGGCGGGGTCGTGCCGTACCAGTCGGCCGGGTCCGCGCCGGGTACGCCCTCGCGCACGAGGACGGCCAGCTGCCCCGCGGCCTCGGCCCGCGATGCGGCATCCGGTGCGCTGGTGAGGGTGCGGCGGTGCCGCGCCACGAGACCGCGCAGGGTGAGCGGATGCTCCGCCGCCGGATGATCGGATGCCGGCGGTGGTTCGGGGAGGAACCCGAAGAACGGGCTCGGCGTGGAGTCGTCGTCGTCCACGGCCGACACGAGGATCCGCGATCGCGCTCGGGAGACGGCTCGCACGAAGAGCCGCAGCTCGTCGTGCAGCGCGTCGCGGCGCCGGTCGAGCACCCCGGGGTCGACGGCGGGTGCTCCCGTGCGGGCTGCGGTCACGGCGTCCGCCAGCCGCCATGTCTCGAGGAGCCCGCCGCGAAGCCGCGTGTTCGGCCACACGCCGTCCTGCACGCCGGCGACCACGACGGCCTCGAACTGCGTGCCCAGGGCCGTCGCCGGCGTCAGCAGCGTCACGAGGCCGGGACGGTCGGGGGTCGAGAGCGAGTCCTCCGGGACCTCGCTGTCGAGGATGTCGCGCACGAACGTCTCCGGGTCCTCGTTCGGAGTGCGCTCGACGAATCTCTTCGCGGCGTCGAAGAGCGCGACAAGCGCATCGAGGTTCCTGGCGATCTCCCCGCCACCGGGGAGCGCTGCGGCTTCCTGCCAGTGCTGGGCGAGCCTGGCGCCGCCGGGTGCGCGAGACGAGTCCCAGACGCGCCAGAGCAGCTCGTGGATGGTCTCGTTCTGCGCCGCGGCCCCCGTCTCGGCGAGGGTCACGGCGAACCGGGAGGCGACCCGCGCCTCCGGCGCGTCGATGAACGCGAAGTGCGCAGGGAACTCCATCGCCTGCCGCAGGAGTTCGGATGCCGACGTCGAGCCGCCCTCATCGAGCTCGAGATGCCGCAGCCTGGCGCGCAGGCGCCGGAGTCCGACGGCGTCCAACCCGCCGAAGGGCGAACGCAGCGCATCGACGAGGTCCTCCGGCGTGCGCTCGGACGCCGGCTGCAGCGCGAGACGCACGATGCCGACGAGATCGCGGACGACGCGCTCGCTGCCCAGGGGGCGCTGCACCCCCGCCGCACGCGTCGGGACCTCGCGCGCGGCGAGCTCGGTCTCGAGAGCGGCGACCTGCCGCGTGTCGTGCGCGATGACGGCCATATCGCTCCACGGAATCCCGGAGCTCACGTGCCAGTCGCGCAGGGTGCCGGCGATGCGATCGACCTCTTCGTACGGCGACGATGCCAGGAAGGTCCGCACGGACGGGTCCGCCGTCTCGGGGGCCGGTCCCGGAGGCCGGCGGTGCTCGACACGGCCGGCGACGCCGATCGCCTGGGTGACGGTGCGGGTGAGGTCGCTCAGGGCCGGGGTCTGCCGGTGCGCGGTGTCGAGCACGAACACGTCGCCGAGCAGCGTGGACAGCTCGTGGAAGAGCTGCGGGCTCGCGCCGCGGAAAGCGCCGGAGGAGATGTCGGGGTCGCCGAACGCGGTCACCGCGATCCCCCTGGCACGCAGCGCCCGCACGAGCGTGAGTCCCCCGCGGGTGATCTCCTGCGCGTCGTCGATGAGCACGGCACGCAACCCGGCGAGGGGTCCGAGGGTCGCGGACTCGGCCTCGCGCAGGACCGCCGCGGCTTCGCTGACGAGATCGGCGGCGTCGCGATAGGCCGTGCGCATGTCGGCGAGAACGGTGCGGTACTCGTCGATGAACGCACCGGCCGCCGCCCAGACCGGGCGCTCCGAGCGCTGGAGCTCATCGGGGAGGACGCCCAGCTCGGTGCACTCGGCCAGGAAGGCACGCAGTTCGGAGCGGAAGTCCTTCGACGCGCGCACGGTCGCGGGCAGGGATGCCGGCCACCGGCTGAGCATGCCAGCGGCCTCGTCGTCGGCGTCGCCGGCCAGCAGGTCGGCGATGATGCGGTCCTGATCGGCTCCGGTGAGCAGCGCCGGCGGCTCGCCGCCCGCGTGCACCATCGCACCGCGGACGACCTGGAAGGCGAAGGAGCCCAGCGATCGGGCCAGCGGCCCCGGTGTCGCCTGGCCGATGCGCACGCCGATGCGGTCGCGCAGCGCGGTCGCCGCCTGCCTGCTCGGGGTGAGCACCAGCGCCTGCTCCGGCGTCAGCCCCTGCTCGCCGAGGAGCGCGTCGACGCGATCGATGAGCGTGTGCGTCTTGCCCGTGCCCGGCCCGCCGATGACGACGCCGGATGCGCCGACGGGTGCAGCGACCACCTCGCGCTGCGCGGCGTCCTGTGCATCGCGGGGCGGGCTCGGGGTCATGTCGTCCACGCTATCGGCCGGCGCCGACACCGCCGGCGCACGCCTCGCGCGACGCGCTTGTGCGCCCACGGCGAAACCGGCCGTCGACCCCGATCCGACGCCGCAGCACCGGGGTAGAGTCGTGTCAGTCCCCGAATCTTCAAGGAGCACGCGTGGAAATCCGCATCGGCATCATCAACACCGGCCGCGAACTGAACTTCGAGACCGCCACGAGCGCGGACGACGTCCGCAGCCAGGTCGCCGCTGCCCTCGAGCAGAACACCGCCCACGTGAGCTTCACCGACGTCAAGGGCAACTCGTTCATCGTCCCGACCGCGAACCTCGCATACATCGAGCTCGGCACCGAGGAGTCGCGTCGCGTCGGCTTCGTCGCCTGAGACGATGTACATCCTCCTCGCGCTGATCGCGGCCTGCGCCCTCGGCGTCGGCATCCACTTCCTCTTGCCGCACCGCGCGCTGCGCGGCGTCGCGGTCGTTCCCGCGGTCGCGACCGCCGCGTCGGCGATCGTCTACACGGGCATGCAGTGGGCGGGCGTCGGCGAGGACAGCGTCTGGCTGTGGCTGGCGAGCATCCTCGGCGCGGTCGTCGTCGCGGCGGCGGTCGGCTACGGTCTGACGGCATCCCGCCGGACGGCCGACGCCGTCAAGCGCTCGGCCCTGGGCATCTGAGAGCTCAGGCGGCCAGGCCCATCGCGTCCATGCGGCGCGCGTGGGCTCCCATGAGCTCGGTGTACACCGGCTCGACGCGGTCCTCGTCCTCGATGAGGCGCTCGGCGCGCAGAGCCTGACGGGCCACGAGCACGGTGTCGCCCACCATGCGGCGCGCCCACATCGACAGCAGCGATCGCCACTCGGAGTCGCTGTCGATCGTGCGCTTGAGGATCGCCACGATCTCGCCGGTGTCATCGTCCTCGCGCAGGATCGCAGCGACGCGGGCGCCCGTCTCGCCGTAGCTCGAGGCGAGGGCGAGATAGAAGTCGTCGAGCATGCCCGCCGTGATGTAGACGGCGAGCAGGGTTTCGCGCGGGCGAGCACCGATGGTCTTGCGGCGGAACGCGTCGAGATACTCCTGGAACGGGAGCATGATCTCGGTCGGATCCTCTCCCTGAGAGGTGATCACCTCGATGATTCCGCGATGCTTGCTGAGGGCCGCACCCGCAGCCCGTGCCAGCGCCTCCTTCTCGGCGAGCTCCGGGGTGGCGCGGATGAGCCGGGTCAGCGTCTCGAAATAGCCGAGCTGCAGGTACGCCGCCTGCCCGAGGAACCGGTTCAGCTCGGGGGCGAGCTCGGCGAAGTCGACGCGGGTCGTATCGCCCATGTCGCCGCGACTGCGCAGCGTCAGCGTGCGTCGGGGCTTGTCTCGCTGCCAGAACCACTTCACCACGTGATCAGACTACCCGCGCTTCGGATCGGCGTTGCTGGCGCCCCTCCGGTAGGCTGGTCGCGTCCTGCCGTCGGAGCAGGACGCCGCGCCTGTGGCACACGAGACGGCGTGGATCCGCTACGTGGTGGCCGCTTCAGTCGAAGGCCGCCGGACAGGCACACAGGACATAGTGACTTCATTCGCTGATCTCGGCATCGATCAGGACATCGTCGACGCACTCGCCGCCAAGGGCATCGTCGACGCGTTCCCCATCCAGGAGCAGACCATCCCCCTCGGCCTTCCCGGCCAGGACATCATCGGCCAGGCCAAGACCGGAACGGGCAAGACGTTCGGTTTCGGCATCCCCGTCGTCCAGCGCCTGGGCAAGGACCCCGAGCCCGGCGTCAAGGCGCTCATCGTCGTGCCGACCCGCGAGCTCGCGGTGCAGGTGTACGAGGACATCGACCTTCTGACCTCGAACCGCTCCACGAGCGTCGTCGCCATCTACGGCGGCAAGGCGTACGAGGGTCAGATCGACCAGCTCAAGGCCGGCGCGCAGATCGTCGTCGGCACGCCGGGTCGCCTGATCGACCTCGCCGGCCAGCGCCTGCTCGACCTGTCGAACGCGACCGAGGTCGTCCTCGACGAGGCCGACAAGATGCTCGACCTCGGCTTCCTCGCCGACATCGAGAAGATCTTCCAGAAGGTGCCGGCCGTCCGCCACACCCAGCTGTTCTCGGCGACCATGCCCGGCCCGATCGTGGCGCTCGCTCGCCGGTTCATGTCGAACCCGATCCACATCCGCGCCAACGACCCCGACGAGGGCCTCACGCAGGCGAACATCAAGCACCTGGTCTACCGGGCGCACTCGCTCGACAAGGACGAGGTCATCGCCCGCATCCTGCAGGCCGAGGGCCGCGGCAAGACCGTCATCTTCACGCGCACCAAGCGCGCGGCGCAGAAGCTCGTCGACGAGCTCGGCGACCGCGGGTTCAACGTCGGCGGCGTGCACGGCGACATGGGCCAGGAGCAGCGCGAGCGCTCGATGGCCGCGTTCAAGGCGGGCAAGCGCGACGTCCTGGTGGCCACCGATGTCGCCGCCCGCGGCATCGACGTCGACGACGTCACGCACGTGATCAACCACACCATCCCCGACGAGGAGAAGACGTACCTGCACCGCGCCGGCCGCACCGGCCGCGCGGGCAAGACGGGCATCGCGATCACCTTCGTCGACTGGGAGGACCTGCACAAGTGGGCCCTCATCAACCGCGCCCTCGAGTTCGGGCAGCCCGAGCCCGTCGAGACGTACTCGTCGAGCCCGCACCTGTACACCGACCTCGACATCCCCGAAGGCACCAAGGGGCGTCTGCGGACCGCGCCGAAGGCTGAGAAGCCGGCATCCGAGCGTCGTCAGCGTCAGCCGCAGAAGGCGGCCGATGCCGCCGCAGAGGGCACGGACGAGGGGACCACGAAGCGTCGCCGGCGTCGCCGGCGCGGCGGATCGGGCGGCGGGGTCGGCTCGACCTTCGCCGAGGGTGTGGAGACCGCCGCCACCGGAACCGCATCGGCACCCGCGACCGACCGCGACGCGGAGGGCGCAGGCACGCACGACGGCGACGTCACGGGCGAGCACCGCGACGGCAAGCCGGCTCCGCAGCGCCGTCGCCGTCGCCGCCGCTCCGGCGGTGCCGCGCCGACCGGCGCCTGAGTCAGGGGTAACGGGGACTCGTCCCCGTCGCCGCCTCGATGATGCGGGCGACCATCTCGTCGCTCGTGGTGTTCTCGCCCGGCCGGTTCGGCTTGCCGGCGCCGTGATAGTCGCTCGACCCGGTGACGATCAGGTCGTGCTTCGCGGCGAGCGCGCGCAGCGTGCGCTTGCCGGACTCGGTGTTCTCGCGATGATCGATCTCGAATCCGCCGAGCCCTGCAGCGATGAGCTCCTCGATGAACGCGAGCGGCATCATCCTGTCGCGACCGGCCGTGACCGGGTGCGCGATGATCGCCACTCCCCCGGCGTCCGTGATCAGCCGCACGGCGGTGAGCGGGTCGGGCGCGTAGTGCGGCTCGTAGTATCCCTCGCGCGGGTGCAGGATGCCGTCGAACGCCTCAGAGCGGTCGCGCACGATGCCCTGCGCCACGAGGGCGTCGGCGATGTGCGGGCGCCCCACCGTGGCATCCGCCGTCGTCTGCTCGAGAACGTCGGCCCAGGTCAGAGCGTAGTCGCGGCCGATGTTGCGCACGATCCGCTCCGCGCGACCGACCCTGTCATCGCGGATCCGCTCGGTCTCGGCGCGCAGCGCCGCGTCCTCGGGGTCGAACAGGTAGCCGAGCACGTGCACGCTCCGCCACTGGTGCTTGGCCGACAGTTCCATGCCGGGCAGGAACGTCATGCCCAGTGCTCCCGCCGTCCGGGCGGCTTCGTCCCACCCCGTCGTGCGATCGTGATCGGTGAGGGCGAGCGTTCGGATGCCGTGCGCGTGGGCCTGCCGGACGACCTGACCCGGGTTCTCGGTGCCGTCGGAGTGATTGGAGTGCAGGTGCAGGTCACTCGGCCCCGCGAAGCTGCCGGCGTCGGTCATGACTCGACACTACTGCGGGACCGAGTGCGCGGCGCGGCGGCGACGCGGCAGGTGATTCACAGCGTGCGCCCGTAGGCTCGTGAGGATGCTTCGACTGCTGGGAATCCTCCTCACGGTGCTGTTCGCGATCGCGACGGCGATCGTCGTCTGGCCGCAGTTCTTCCAGCTCGAGCAGACCTTCCCGTTCGCCCAGCTGGTCGCCGTCCGCGGTGTCGTCCTCGCCGCCTTCCTCGCGATCGCGGTGCTTTCACTGCTCATGCTGTTCGCCCGGCCGCTTCGCGGGTTCGCAGCATCCATCCTCATCGTCGCGCTCGTGGGTGCTGCCGCCACGGGAGCGATCGGCGCGATGCGCGGCTTCGGGACCGGATCACTGCCCGAGAAGACCGACGCGAGCGTGCGGGTGCTCACCTGGAACACCGCAGGCGAGGCCGTCTCGGCCGAGACGATCGCCGATGCCATCCTCACCCGCGAGGTAGACGTCGTGACCCTGCCGGAGACGGCGGAGTCCGTCGGCCAGCGCATCGCCGTCATGCTGCGCGAGCAGGGGCATCCGATGTGGGTGCATCACGTGCAGTTCGGCGATGTCGAGAACGGCCCGCAGGCCTGGGAGACGACGATCCTCATCTCCCCCGACCTCGGCGACTACTCCGTTATCGCGTCGTCCGAGGACGGCAGCAGCAACACCAGCTCCGTGCCGAGCGCCGTCGTGATGCCGGTCAACGGCGCAGGTCCCACGATCGTCGCCGTGCACGCGGTCGCCCCGCGGGTCGAGGCGATGGATCGCTGGCAGACCGATCTCGACTGGATCGCCGACCAGTGCCCCGAGGGCGACTTCATCCTCGCCGGCGACTTCAACGCGACCCTCGACCACATGGCGGGGCTCGGAACGGACGGCGGCGACATGGGCACGTGCCGCGACGCGGCCTCGCGCACCGGCACCGGCGCGACCGGAACCTGGCCTGCGGCCTACCCCGCACTCGCCGGCGCCCCGATCGACCACGTCATGGCCAGCCGGAACTGGAACCCGACCGGTTCGCTCGTGCTCGACGCCGCAGGCTCCGACCACCGCGCCCTCGTGGTGCAGCTCGAACCGGCCGGCTGAGCCTCAGGAGACAGGACGCCGCCGCATCAGCGCACGGACGGCACGCCATCCCAGCAGGAGCAGCGCGAGCGTGAGCGTCGCGACGATGATGAACGGCAGCGCCGTCCCCTGGCCGCTGACGACGCGCAGCAGCAGGCCGCCGGCGACGGTCACGACCCAGACGACGAGCCCCGGCAGCATCCGCTCGGCGTGCGCCCGGCGCAGCAGCAGCGCGCCGTGTGCGACGAGCAAGGCGACGACGAACGGCCAGACGGTGTTCAGCGTTCCCGGCAGATCCCCGAAGATCCCCTCGGCATGCGAGAGCCGTCCGATCACGCAGAAGACGACCACGAGCACCAGATCGATCAGAATCACCACATTCCCCAGCCTACAAAGGGGTGAGAGACTGGATGGATGAGCACTGCAGAGAACGAGACGATCGAAGAAGTCCCCGTCACGAACCGCAAGCAGCCGTTCCCGCGCGGTTTCCTGGACACGATCTCCACCGGCTGGGCCGAGCGTCCCGAGTCGCTGCCGGCCGCCCGCCCGCAGGCCGCCTTCGCCGCAGCCCGGCGCGATGCCGTGTCGGCCGCGTTCCCCGGCAAGCGCGTCGTGATCGAGGCCGGTTCGTTCAAGCAGCGCAGCAATGACACCGACTACCCGTTCCGCGCGCACTCGGCTTTCGCGCACCTGACCGGCTGGGCGACCGACTCCGAGCCGGATTCCGTGCTCGTGTTCGAGCCGGCGGGCGCGGGGCACGACATCACGCTGTACTTCCGCGAGCGCGCCGACCGCACGACGACCGAGTTCTATGCGGATGCCACGATCGGCGAGTTCTGGATCGGACCGCGTCCGTCCCTCGCCGGCGTCGCGGCGGACCTCGCCGTGGCGACCGACCACCTCGAGGCGTTCAGCGCCACCGATGACGACGTGACCCTGGCCGACGACGAGCTCGCCCGCTTCGTGTCGGAGCTGCGTCTCATCAAGGACGAGTACGAGATCGCCGAGATGCGCCGCGCTGTGGACATCACCGCGCGCGGGTTCGACGACATCATCGCGGCACTCCCCGATGCGGCACGGCACGCACGCGGCGAGCGGGTCGTGGAGGGCGTGTTCCACCGCCGGGCCCGCGAGGACGGCAACGGCGAGGGCTACGACACGATCGCGGCATCCGGCCCGCACGCGTGCTACCTGCACTGGACGCGCAACGACGGCACGGTTCTCCCCGGCGACCTCATCCTCGTGGACGCCGGTGTCGAGGCCGACAGCCTGTACACGGCCGACATCACGAGGACCCTCCCCGTGAACGGCACGTTCTCGGACGTGCAGCGCCGCGTGTACGAGACGGTCCTCGAGGCCGCGGACGCCGCGTTCGCCGCGGCACGCCCCGGTGTGCGCTTCCGCGAGGTGCACGAGGCCGCGATGGCCGTGATCGCGAAGCGCACCGCCGAGTGGGGTCTGCTCCCTGTCACCGCCGAGGAGGCCCTGGATGCCGACGCCGGCGGGCAGCACCGCCGCTACATGGTGCACGGCACGAGCCACCACCTCGGCATCGACGTGCACGACTGCGCGCAGGCGCGGCGGGAGATGTACTACGACGGCGTCCTGGAGGCCGGCATGGTCTTCACGATCGAGCCCGGCCTGTACTTCCAGATCGACGACCTCACGGTTCCCGAGGAGTTCCGCGGCATCGGCGTGCGCATCGAGGACGACATCCTCATGACCGCAGACGGCCCGGTGAATCTCTCGGCGGACATTCCGCGGACGGCGGACGAGATCGAGGCGTGGATCGCGCGCGATTCGCAGGGATGACGGGCCCGGAGGCGTGAACCGGTCCGGAAGCCTCGCACGCCGGCTGTTCTGGACGGGCTTCGCGGCGTACACGGCGGTCGCCGCGTGGGCGGAGTTCGTGAACTGGCGATCGAGCACACGGTCGGTCGCTCCCGCGCGCATCGCGAGCGGATCCCCCGTCAGGGAGGCCGTGGTCGTGCTCGGCTACGGCAATGCCGGCGAGCGGGCGAACCTCGTCAACAGGTACCGGGTGCGGGCCGGCATCCGCTCGATCGATCGTGAAGCCGACACCACGGTCGTCCTGTGCGGCGGAACCGTGGAGGGCGACACGCCGGAGGCCGTCATCATGGAGCGCTATGCCCGTGAGGAGCTGGACTACACCGGGGCGATCGAGCTCGAACAGGACAGCCGGTCGACGTGGGAGAACATCGAGAACGCGATCCCCCTGATCGAGCACGCCGATGTCATCAAGATCGTGTCGAACTCGCCGCACGCCGAAGTCGCCCGCGAGTACCTCCGGCAGCAGCGGCCCGAGCTGGCGGATCGACTCGTGCGCGCCGATGAGCACCGGTTCGGCGAGATCGTGCCGATGAAGATCGGCGCGGCGCTGCGGCTACTGCTGTTCCGCTGGCAGCACCGCTGAGAATCCGTCGGGTCAGCGCGTGGCGAACCCCGCCACGAGTGGGGCGAGGGATGCGCCGACCTCATCGGCGGGGCGCTTTCGCCCCTTCACCTCGAACGAGTGACCGCCGCCCTCGATCCACGCGATGCGCGCGTCCTGGCACGTCGCGACGATGTCCTCGAGCTGCGAGACGGGCTGGATGAACGCGTCGTTCGTCCCCTCGACGAACAACTGCGGGACCGCGATCAGCGGCAGATGATCCGCACGCAGCTTCTCGGGCGATCCGGGCGGATGCAGCGGGTATCCGAGGTAGGCGAGCCCGTCGACCTCCAGGCCCTCCGCGACGGCCATCGACGCCATCCGGCCGCCGTACGACTTGCCCGTCGCCCAGATCGGCCCCGCGGACATCTCCCGGGCATGCGCGACCGCGGCGCGCCAGGCGGCGGTTGCATGGGCCGCGGGGCCCGGCATCCGCCTGCCCTGCTCCCGGTACGGAAAATTGAATCTCAGCGTCGAGAATCCGAGCGCGTTCAGAGCGTCGGTGAAGCCGACGAGGAACGGATGCACCATGCCGGCCCCGGCGCCATGCGCGACGACGATCGTGCCTCTGCCGTCTCCGTCGCCCCACGCGGCGCTGACGGTGACGGCGCTCTGGGGCAGCTCGACGTCGAAGCCCACGTCAGCTCGCGTCGTCGCGCTTCTCGACGGGCGCGTCAGCCGCGGCGTCCGGCTTCTCGTCGCCGGCGTTCTCCTTCGCTTCGACCCGCTCGCCGTACTGCGGCTTCGCGTCGGCAGGGCGTGTGTCTGCAGGGCGGGGGTCGGCCGGTCGCGGTGGAATGACGTGCCCTGCCGGACTCTGCTGGGCCGCGGCGGCGGCATCTGTGCCAGGGGCGACGCGTTCGCCGTAGCGCGGCGGCTCGTCCAGATCGACCGGGGGTCGCACGACCTCGGTGCGCTGGCCCGTGCCGAGGGCCTCGCGGGCCTTCGCGAGGGACACCGGCATGACGGTAACCTCGTAGTGGTCGGCGGCGAGCTGGGTGACGCTCGCGAAGTCGCGCCGGCGGCGGACGATCGCGTAGGTCACGAGGCTGAGGATCATGCCGAGCGCGACGCCGATGAACACGAATCCGACGAACAGCTGGATCGGGGCATCCGGATTCCCGATCACGAGGATCGCCGAGAGGAGCAGGCCGATGAGCACGCCGTTGACGGCTCCCGACCGGGCTGCCGCCGCGTAGCCGAGGCGTCCGGTGACTCGCTCGATCGTGCGGACGGACTGCCCGACGATCGCGATGTCACGGGCGGGCACCTCGGCGGCGATCAGCTTCGACACCGTCTTCTGGGCGGCCTCGTATTCGCGGACCGATGCGACGGTCTCGCCGACAGGGGTGCCGGTGGCTGGACGGTTCAACATGCTCATCCGTCCATTGTTCCACGCACGCCTCTGCGGGGCCCGAGATCGCGGCCTCGCGCACTACGCTGGACGCGTGAGCACACAACGGGTATTCGTCGCGCGCCTGGCCGGCTGCGCCGTCTTCGACCCCGTGGGCGACCGGCTCGGCAAGGTCCGGGATGTCGTCATCGTGTACCGAAGTTCCGCCTCGCCCCGCGTGATCGGGCTGGTCGTGGAGATCCCCGGCCGCCGTCATGTGTTCATGTCGATCGGCAGGGTCACGTCGATCCGCGCCGGTCAGGTCCTGACCACCGGCCTCATCAACGTGCGCCGCTTCCAGCCCCGCCCCGGCGAGGTGCGCGTCCTCGCCGAGCTGCTGGGCCGCCGCGTCGACCTCGTCGACGGCAGCGGAACCGCGGTCATCGAGGACGTCGCCATCGAGCCGAACCGGCTCGGCGAATGGAGCGTCAACCAGCTGTTCCTGCGCAAGCCCAAGACGAGCGCGTCCCCCTTCGCGAAGGGGCCGACGACGTTCGCCGCCTGGAACGAGGTGGCCGAGAAGCACACACCGGGCGAGTCGCAGTCGGCGGAGCAGCTCGTGGCCTCGTACTCCGAGCTGCACGCCGCCGACCTCGCCACGACCCTCCTCGACCTTCCTCAGCAGCGACTCATCGAGGTCGCCGAGGAGCTCTCCGACGACCGCCTCGCGGACGCCCTCGAGGAGATGCCGGAAGAGGATCAGGTGCACATCCTCGACGGCCTCGGCGACGAGCGCGCGGCCGACATCCTCGACCACATGGAACCGGACGACGCGGCCGACCTGCTCGCGCAGCTGCCCGAGAAGCGGCTCGAGCAGCTCCTCGATCTCATGGAGCCGGAGGAGGCGGAGGACGTCCGGACCCTGCTCAGCTACGGACCGGATACCGCGGGCGGCCTCATGACGACGGAGCCGATCGTGCTGTCGGCCGATGCGACCGTCGCCGAGGCCCTCGCCCTGATCCGTCGCCACGAGCTGCATCCTGCACTGGCCGCGGCCGTCTTCGTCACGCTGCCGCCCTTCGAGACGCCCACGGGGCGCCTGCTCGGCGTCGTGCACTTCCAGCGGATGCTGCGCTACCCGCCCCACGAGCGTCTTGGCGCGATCGTCGACGAGACCATGGAGCCGATCTCGGTTTCCGCCTCGGCCGCGGAGACCGCCCGGCTGCTGGCGAGCTACGACCTCGTCTCGCTCCCCGTCGTCGACGCGGCGGGGCGCCTGGTGGGCGTCGTCAGCATCGACGATGTGCTCGACTATCTGCTGCCCGACGATTGGCGCACCCAGGATGCCGATGACGAGCTGACCGCAGGGGGTGCGCGATGATGGCCAAGGACGACCGCTCGGGCCTCGACGCCCCGCTCGGCCGCGGCGCGTCGCGTCAGAAGCCGCAGTCGCGCGACCGGTTCGGGCGCTTCACGGAATGGGTCGCCCGCGCGATGGGCACGCCCGTCTTCCTCCTGATGCTCACGCTCTTCTGCGCGCTGTGGATGGTGTACACCGTGGTCGCGGAGCAGAACGGCTGGTGGCGGTTCGACTCGGCGGCCCTCGGCTTCACGGCACTGACGCTGATCCTGTCGCTGCAGGCCTCGTACGCCGCACCGCTGATCCTGCTCGCCCAGAACCGGCAGGACGACCGCGACCGCGTGCAGATCGAGCAGGACCGCCAGCGCGCCGAGCGCAACCTCGCCGACACCGAGTACCTCGCCCGCGAGATCGTCGCGCTGCGCATGGCTCTCGAGGAGCGCAACGCGCAGGCGGTGACCCGCGACGTGCTGCGGCACGAGCTGCGCGCGCTGCTCGCCGACCTCGACGACGAGCCGCCCGCCGAGGCCGCAGGAGAAACCAGGACCGGCCCGATCACCCGGCCGCGGCGACCGCGCGCATGAGCGCGGCCGACCGCGTCCGTGCGGCCGTCGGCGCCGTCTCCGACCCGGAGCTGCGCCGCCCCATCGGCGAGCTCGACATGCTCCGCGACATCACGGTCGAAGGCGACAGGGCGACGGTCGGCATCGTCCTCACGATCGTCGGGTGCCCCGCGGCCGACCGGATCGAGTCCGATGTCCGCCGTGCCGCGGCATCCGTCGACGGCATCGCCGAGGTCGACGTCGAGGTCGGCGTGATGACGCCTGCGGAGCGCGCCGCACTCACCGAGAAGCTGCGCGACGGACGACCGGCACGGCAGATGCCGTTCGGACCCGATTCGCTCACCAGGGTCATCCTCGTCTCGAGCGGCAAAGGCGGGGTCGGCAAGTCCACGCTCACCGCGAACCTCGCCGTCGCGCTGGCGGCTCAGGGGCTCGCGGTGGGCCTCGTCGACGCCGATGTCCACGGATTCTCCATCCCCGGGCTGCTCGGCATCCCCGCCGGCACCCAGCCCACCCGCATCGACGACCTCATGCTCCCCCCGGTCGCCCACGACGTGAAGACCGTCTCGATCGGGATGTTCCTGCGCGACGGCGAGGCCGTGGTCGCCTGGCGCGGACCCATGCTGCACCGCACCGTGCAGCAATTCCTCACCGACGTGTTCTTCGGCGATATCGATGTGCTGCTGATCGACATGCCTCCGGGCACCGGCGATGTCGCGATCTCGATCGGGCAGCTCCTGCCGCACGCCGAGGTGCTCGTCGTGACCACTCCGCAGTCCGCGGCGGCCGATGTCGCCATCCGCAGCGGTCTGGTCGCCCGACAGACCGGTCAGCGCGTGATCGGCGTCGTCGAGAACATGGCCGCCCTCACGCTGCCCGACGGCACGACCGTCGACTTGTTCGGATCCGGTGGCGGAGCCGAGGTGGCCGCCGCGCTCTCGCAAGCCGGTGACGATGTGCCGCTGCTCGGCTCCGTGCCGCTCAGTCCCGCCCTGCGCGCAGGCGGCGATGCCGGCGTCCCGGTCGTCCTCGGCGCGCCCGAGGACGCCGCGGCGCAGGAGATCGACGCCCTGGCTCGCCGGCTCGCGCACCAGGGGCGGCGGCTGCCCGGCCGGTCGCTGCCGATCACGGTGACGAGGACCTCCGCTGACGAGTCGTGAAAGACTCGTGAGGTGACTGCCGATTCCCCCGCACGCACCGCCGTCGTGGATGCCGAGATGATCCGCGGAATGACGACGGATGCCGTGATCTACACGCTCACCCGTCCGCTCGCCGTGATCGCGTACACGGCGCTGATCGCGGCGTTCGTCGTCAACGCGATCGTCCTGGGGATGGTCGGGGCCGATCAGGAGCAGACGACGACGCTGACCTGGACCATGCTCGCGATCGCCGCCCTGATCGTCGCGTCGATGATCTTCACGAGGGCCTCGACGCGCCGTGCCATCAGCACGACGATGCCGCCGGGATCGGTGGTCCGTGTCGAGGTGGGCGAGGAGTCGCTCAAGGCGGTCTCCAAAGCCGGGGTCTCCGACGTCCGCTATGCGACGTTCCGATCCGTGCACGTCGGCCGGCATGCGGCGCTGCTGCGCCTGCGCGGAACATCGGTCGTGACGGTCCTGCCGCGGGTCGTGCTCACCGACGAGGACGTCGCGCTGCTGAAGTCCAGGATCTGACGGACAGGGCGGCGCGCTCCGGTCGACTCAGGTGGCCTCGAGGTCGAACGGCGGCGGGGAATCGCGCGTGAACTCGGGCCGGGTCTTGAGCGGGCCCGGGCTCGGAGCGGTGATGGCGGGCGACGACGCCACAGCCGTCGAGGCTGCCGTCGCGGGCGCTGCGGGCGCGTCCTCGAGCAGGGCGTCGCGGATGATCCGCCGCGGGTCGTACTGCCGCGGGTCGAGTTTGCGCCAGTCGACCTCGTCCATCTCCGGGCCGAGCTCGTCGCGCATCCGTGTGCGCGTGTCCCGCAGGTATACCCCCGCCTTGCGGACGAAGCCGGCGAACGCCTCGGCCGCCTTCGGCAGCCGCTCAGGACCGATGATGACCGCGGCGATCACACCGATGAGAAAGAGCTTCTCGATGGTGAGGCCGAAATCCATGTAGACAGGCTACCCGCCGCGCCTGACGGTGAAGAACCCGACGTGCGAATACCCTGGGAACCGGAGGATACGGCCATGAGCGAGAATGACGCGAACGCACGATACATCCGCGAGGCGGTCATCGAGCCCGCGCACATCGCGCGCGCCCGCGCGCATGCGCAGGAGCTCGGCGTCGCATCGGTGAGCCCCGCCGTCGGGGCGCAGCTCGCGGTGCTCGCCGCGACGACGGATGCCCGATCGATCGTCGAGATCGGCACCGGAGCCGGCGTCTCCGGCCTGTGGATGCTGCGCGGGGCTCCGCGCGCCGTCCTGACCTCGATCGACAACGAGCCCGAACACCTCGCGGCGGCGCGGCGCGGCTTCGCCGAGGCGAAGGTCCCCGCAACCCGCGCTCGGTTCATCACCGGGCGTGCAGCCGAGGTGCTGCCCCGCATGAACGAGGGGGCTTACGACATCGTCCTCGTCGACGCCGACCCCGAGAACGTCATCGAGTACGTCGAGCACGGGCTGCGCCTGGCCCGCACCGGCGGCGTCGTCGCCGTGCCCCGGATCCTCGCGGGCGGGCGGGCGGCCGACCCGGTGCAGCGCGACGCCGTCACCAGTGCATACCGATCACTGATCCAGGAGACGCAGGAGTCCCCCGCCGTGCTGGCGGCGATCTCGACCGCCGGCGAGGGGCTGCTGCAGCTCGTCAGCCTCAGCACCGACTGACCCCGAACACGCAGCTGCGCCCCGAACGGATGCCCGGGGCGCAGCTGGTTTCTGCTCGGTCAGTCGAGGAGGCCGCCCAGCATCGAGTCGACATCGCCCGACACGTCGCCGACGAGATCGTCGACCTCGGCGCCGATGTCGCCGACGGAGACGCCGGAGTCGTTGCCGGACCCGACGACGTTGTCGTTGGCGTTGCCGGAACCGACATCATTGCCGGAGACGTCGTTGCCGGAACCGACGGGGGCGTCGATCGGGGCGGTCACGTCATTGCCGGATCCGACCGGGGCCGAGACCTCGTTGCCGGACGCGACCGGGGTGTCGTTGCCCGAGAGCACCGGGCTGTCGCTCACCAGCGGGCCTTCGACCACGGGTCCGTCGACGAGGCCGGTATCGTTCCCACTGGCGAGAACCGTGTCGCCAAGCCAGGCCTGAAGGCCCTCGATCGAGCTCATGAAGTCGGTCGCCGTGGTGGTGGACGTTGTTCCCTGCGTGCTGTCCGAGGACTCTGCGGCGGTGGCCGGCAGGGCGAAGCCTGCGATCGCGAGGGCCGCTGCGCTGGCGCCCGCCGTGCTGAGGAGTCCGAATCGTGTCATCTTGCGCATGATGTTCCTTTCCGTTCCGTACGGCATTCGCCGCACAATGAGTCGTTCGGACCCGATGCGGAATCGGATGGGATCGTCGTCGAGCAGCCCCGGAGGACGACGAAGGGCGACGGATCCGAGGATCCGCCGCCCTTCAGGGTGAAAACCTGTGTCTCAGCTCACGACGCCGGCGAGGACGTCGTGCAGCTCCTTCGCCTCTTCGTCGTTGACCGAGACGACAAGGCGACCGCCGCCTTCGAGGGGAACGCGCACGATGATGAGTCGTCCCTCTTTCACGGCCTCCATGGGTCCGTCTCCGGTCCTCGGCTTCATCGCTGCCATCGTGGCTTCCTTTCCCTCGGTGGTATGCATCAAGTTTATCGGTACACTTCCGCCCCGGTGCGCGCCCAGGGGGAATACCTCGTGAACACCGCCCCACCGACGTTCAGGGGACCTGCCAGAACGTGTTCCCGTTCGCGTACATCTGATCGATCCACAGCCATTGACCGGCGATGCACAGCGCGAGCACGACCCATCGATACGTCCTCGACCGCGGGACGGCGAGCGCTCCGGCGAGCGGGGTGAGCGGCATCAGCAGCCGGAACGTGCTGGACTGCGGGAAGAACACCGCGAGCAGGTACAGCAGATAGCTCGCGCCCCACAGCCGCAGGTCGGCGCCGAGCCTGCGCACCTGGGGCAGCAGCAGCAGAGCGGCTGTCGCTGCGAGCACGAGCACGACGAGCGCGACGATCCCCCACGCCCCGGGCATCCCCCACTGGACGAACCAGAACTGAGCCGCCTGGATCCAGCCGTCGAAGGGCACGAAGGCGGCCTCGCCGACGCCCCAGTTGCGCCGCCAGGCCAGCTCGGTCGCGAGATAGGCGCCGGGATCCCCGGTGGCGAGACCCGCGATCGCCTGCCAGGCGAACCCCGTGGCCGTCGCCAGCGCTCCGAGGGCGATGATGTGGACGACGTCGCGGGCCGGCAGCGGTTCGCGACGACGACGGACCCAGCGCAGGATGCCGTGCAGCCCCAGGTACAGGGCGAAGGCGAGGATGCCGGGTCGCGTGAATGCCATGACGGGGATGAGCGCGTACAGCCAGCCGTAGCGATGCCGCCCGACCAGATCGAGCGCGGTGAGCAGGAGGAGCACGAACAGCACTTCGGCGTACCCGACCTGGAAGAGTGCGGCCAGCGGTCCCCAGGCGAAGAAGGCGACAGCCCACATGCTCGCCGAGTTGCTGATCCGCGGGCGCAGCAGCCGGTGCAGTGCGACGCAGGCGAAGAATCCGGCCACGAGGGAGATCAGCAGCGCGCCGGCGCCCCACGAACCGAACGGCGCCCCGACGATCTGAGCGGCGTATGCGTACACGGGCATGAACGCCCACGCGTTCTCCGCGACCTGGCCCGTCTCGGTCAGCGGCAGCGTCTGCGGGTAGCCCTCCCACGCGACGAGCCAGTACCACTGGGCGTCCCAGCCGACGATGAAGCTGCCGATGCCCGCATTCTCACCGAATCGGGATGCCGCATCCGACCGCTCGGCGGCGAGCAGGAGGAGACCGGTGGTCACCAGACGTGCAAGCACGTAGATGATGCCGATCCTGGCGACGGTGGACAGCCGCGCCCAGCGCCGCGCGGCGCCGATCAGCGCGCGGTGAGCCACGCGCGCAGGCCTCGCTCGACCGCGTCGATCTGCTCGAGCGGCACGCGCTCCTCGTCGTGGTGAGCCAGATGCGGGTCGCCGGGACCGTAGTTCACCGCGGGAATGCCGAGCGCGCTGAACCGCGCGACGTCGGTCCAGCCGTATTTGGGCCGGGGAACCGCCCCGACCGCGGCGACGAACTGCTGAGCGATGGGGGCATCCAGTCCAGGGCGGGCACCGTCGGCGGCATCCGTGATCTCGACCTCGAAACCGTCCAGGACACCGCGCAGGTGGGCTTCGGCATCGGCGGCGTTCTTACTGGGCGCGAACCGGTAGTTGACCTCGACCTCGCACAGATCCGGGATGACGTTCCCGGCCACCCCGCCGCCGATGCGCACGGCGCTCAGGCTCTCGCGGTACGCCAGTCCCTCGACCTGGACCTCCTTGGCCCGGTACTCGGCGAGCCGGGTGAGGATGGGCGCTGCGGCGTGGATGGCGTTCTCGCCCACCCACGCTCTGGCGCTGTGCGCGCGGACGCCGTGCGTGCGCACCATCGCGCGCAGCGTGCCATTGCATCCGCCCTCGACCTCGCCGTTCGACGGCTCGCCGAGGATCGCGAAGTCCGCGGCGAACAGCTCGGGTCGGTCCGCCGAAAGGAGGTTCAGTCCGTTGAGGGATGCCGCGACCTCTTCGTTGTCGTACCACATCCAGGTGATGTCGATCGCGGGGTCGGTGATCTCGGCGGCGAGCTTCAGCTGCACGGCGACCCCGGCCTTCATGTCGACCGTGCCGCGCCCCCACAGGTGCGGGACACCGTCGATGTCGAGGGTGCGCGTGGGAAGGTTCGCGTTGATCGGCACGGTGTCGATGTGACCGGCGATCACCACCCGCTGCGGGCGGCCGAGACTCGTGCGCGCGACGATCGTGTTGCCGTGGCGGATGACCTCGAGGTGCGGCAGCGCTGAGACCGCCTCCTCGATGGCGTCCGCCAGAGGGGCCTCCTCTCCGGAGACGCTGGGGATGTCGCAGATCGCGCGCGTGAGGTCGACGGAGGACGAGGTCAGGTCGAGCGTCATGAACCCAGCCTAGGGCGAAGCACGCGAGCGGACCGCGGTAGCGTGGAGGCATGAGCAACGCGCGCACCGTCTGGGGCATCGGCCTGTCGACCATCGCCGGGGACGGCACCGTGCTGGACGCCTGGTACCCGCACATCGGGACCGGTTCGGTCATGGAGGCGAAGCTCGGCGAACTCGAGGAGCACGCCGGCGCCGATGAGCGCCGCAATGTCACGATCGAGACCGTGCAGCTGCAGATCGATCTGGATGCCGCCCCGGCGTCCACCGTCGACGCCTACCTGCGCCTGCACGCGCTGTCGCACCTGCTCGTGCGGCCGAATGAGCTCAACCTCGACGGCATCTTCGGCCACCTGCCCAACGTCGCGTGGACGAACGCCGGACCGATGCATCCCGACGATGCCGCGCGCCTGCAGGCGCAGATGCGTCGGCACAGCATCCAGGTGCAGGGGCTGGACAAGTTCCCCCGGCTCACCGACTACGTCCAGCCTGCGGGCGTCCGCATCGCCGATGCGTCACGCGTGCGCCTCGGCGCCCACCTCTCCCCCGGCACGACCGTGATGCACGAGGGCTTCGTGAACTTCAACGCCGGGACACTCGGCGCCTCGATGGTCGAGGGCCGCATCTCGCAGGGCGTCGTCGTCGGCGAGGGCAGCGACATCGGCGGCGGAGCATCCATCATGGGAACGCTCTCCGGCGGCGGCACCGTGCGCGTCTCGATCGGTGCTCGCACGCTCCTCGGCGCCAACTCCGGGCTGGGCATCGCCCTGGGCGATGACTGCATCCTCGAAGCCGGCGTGTACATCACGGCCGGGTCGAAGGTGGTGCTCGTCGACGGGCCCGAGACGGCCGACGGGGGCAAGCGCATCGTCAAGGCCGCCGAGCTCAGCGGCCGCAACGGACTGCTGTTCTGGCGCAACTCCGTCACCGGCGCGATCGAGGCGAAGCAGCGTGAGGGTGTGGGTATCACGCTCAACGAGGCCCTGCACGCCTGAGCCCTTCGACAGGCTCAGGGACCGCGCCCCCTCGCTCTGCTAGTCTTGTGAGGTTGCCCGGTATCGGGCGACTGCGTCGTCGACACGGGGTCCACCCAGACCGAAGTGAGCTGCAGAGCTCCTCCACCAGTTGGCGTTTCGAACGGCGAACCTCTGCGCACCTCCTGTGCGCGGTCGCCCATCCCACTATTCGCGCACGAGTCGTCGTGCGCTGACGGAGTACATCCATGCCCACCTTCCTTGAACTCGGCGTGCCCGCACGCCTCGCCGACGTGCTCGCCGCCGACGGCAAGACCGAGGCGTTCGCCATCCAGCGCGACACCCTCCCCGATTCCCTGGCCGGACGCGACCTGCTCGGCCGCGGCCGTACCGGCAGCGGCAAGACCATCGCGTTCGCCCTGCCGCTCGTGGCCCGCATGGCCGCGTCGCAGAAGCGCACCCGCGCCCAGCACCCCCGCGGTCTCGTGCTCGCCCCGACCCGTGAGCTCGCGACCCAGATCGCGGCGACCGTGGCCCCGCTCGCGAAGGCCGCAGGCCTCACCGTCACGACGATCTTCGGCGGCGTCAGCCAGCGCCCGCAGGAACAGGCGCTGCGCGCCGGCGTCGACATCGTCGTCGCCTGCCCCGGCCGGCTCGAGGACCTCATGAAGCAGAAGCTCGTCTCGCTGGACTCGGTCGAGGTGGCCGTGCTCGACGAAGCCGACCACATGGCTGACCTCGGGTTCCTCCCCGGTGTCACCCGCATCCTCGCCGCGACCCCGACCGGCGGACAGCGCCTGCTGTTCAGCGCGACGCTGGACCGCGGCATCGACGCGCTCGCGAAGCGCTTCCTCTCGAACCCCGTCAGCCACGAGGTCGACGAGGCGAGCGTCCCGGTCGGCGAGATGACGCACCGCGTGTTGGTGACCACGTCCACCGAGCACAAGACGGTGCTCGTGCGCGAGCTCGCCGCCGGCACCGGTCGCCGCATCCTGTTCACGCGCACCAAGCACCAGGCGAAGAAGCTCGCCAAGGCGTTGACCGCAGCCGGCATCCCCGCGGTCGACCTGCACGGAAACCTGTCTCAGAACGCCCGTGAGCGCAACCTCAGCGCCTTCTCGGCCGACCCGGCCGACGGCGGCGTCCGCGTGCTCGTCGCCACCGACGTCGCCGCTCGCGGCGTGCACGTCGACAACGTCGACCTCGTCGTCCACGTCGACCCGCCCATGGAGCACAAGGCGTACCTGCACCGCTCCGGCCGCACCGCGCGCGCGGGAGCTGCGGGCACCGTGGTCACCGTCGTGCTGCCCGAGCAGCGCCGCGACGTGAAGGACCTGCTGCGCAAGGCCCAGATCACCGCCGACCTCGAGCAGGTCGACGCCGCGATCGTCGAGGAGCTCGTCCCCGAGCGCGCCCCGCACGTCAAACCGGCACCGGCGCAGCCGCAGCAGCGTCAGCAGCCGAAAAAGCCGCGCCAGCCGCAGCAGGGCGGAGCCCCGGCATCCGGATCACCCGCCCGCCGGCGCCGCCGTCCGCAGAGCCACGGCGGCCAGAACCACAGCGGCCAGACGCACGGCGGCCAGGCGCAGGGAGCGCAGGGTCAGCGCCAGGGCCAGCGTCCCGGCATCCAGGTGGGGCAGCGCGTCGACACGCGTCGCTCGCGCCGCGCGCAGGGCGGCGGATCCCAGGTGCGCTGAGCGCCTCGCCGAAAGGCCCCGACAGGTGACGCCGGTCGGGGCCTTTCGACATCGATCAGGGTGCTGTCTGATCAGGCGCCGAGCGCGCTGGCTCGCGCCGCGGCGTGCTCCGCGTCTGTGATGACTCCGCGTGCGTGCAGATCATCGAGTTCGGCAAGACGCTGTTCGATCGATGGTGGAGCCGCCCCGGCCACAGGTGTCCCGGACGGGCGCAGAAGCTCGCTGCGCAGAACCTGAGCAGTGGCCTGCGTCTGCATGGTCAGCGGGTCGTACCCCGCATCCTTCGCAGCCTTCCAGTTGCGTGCGGCCGCGACGATGATGAAGATCACCGCCGCGACGAACAGGACGCCGAAGATCGCGAAGGCGATGCCCATGGAACCGGGCACGGCGTCGAAGAGCGCATCATCCATGGCGGAATACTATCCCCCGCCACCGAGCGCGCACTCCCGCGCCGCGGACGGCGCGTCGCCCGACCTCAGCGGGTCTGGAACGTGCGCTCCGGCGACCCCGTGTACAGCTGCTGCGGGCGGCCGATCTTGGTCTGCTTGTCGAGGTTCAGCTCGCGCCACTGGGCGAGCCAGCCCGGCAGGCGACCGATCGCGAACAGCACGGTGAACATGCGGGTCGGGAAGCCCATCGCCTTGTAGATCACGCCGGTGTAGAAGTCGACGTTCGGGTAAAGGCGGCGCTCCTTGAAGTAGTCGTCCGCGAGGGCGATCTCCTCGAGCTCCTTGGCGAGGTCGAGCAGCGGATCGGTCACGCCGAGCTCGCGCAGCACCTCGTCAGCGGCCTCCTTGACGAGCTTGGCGCGCGGGTCGTAGTTCTTGTAGACCCGATGGCCGAAGCCCATGAGCTTGACGCCCTCTTCCTTGTTCTTCACGCGCTCGACGAAGCGCTGCACGCCCTGACCCGAGTCGCGGATCTCGGCGAGCATGCTCAGCACGGCCTCGTTGGCGCCGCCGTGCAGCGGGCCGGAGAGCGCCTGGATGCCGGCGGAGATCGAGGCGAACTGGTTGGCTCCGGTCGAGCCGACCAGGCGCACCGTCGAGGTCGACGCGTTCTGCTCGTGGTCCTCGTGGAGGATCAGCAGCAGCTCGAGGGCCTTCGACATCACCGGGTTGATCTCGTAAGGCTCCGAGTGCACGCCGAAGTTGAGCTTGAGGAAGTTGTCGACGAAGCTCAGCGAGTTGTCGGGGTACAGGAAGGCCTGCCCCACGCTCTTCTTGTGCGCGTACGCCGCGATCACGGGGAGCTTGGCGAGCATGCGGACCATGTTCAGCTCGACGTGCTCGGGGTTGTTCGGGTCGGTCTGGCCCTCGTAGTAGGTCGAGAGCGCTGCGACCGCGGACGACAGCACCGACATGGGGTGCGCGGTGTGCGGAAGAGCGGAGAAGAAGTGCTTGAGGTCCTCGTGGAGGAGGGTGTGACGCCGGATGCGGTCGTCGAAGTCCTCGAGCTCGGCGGGCGTGGGCAGTTCGCCGTAGATCAGCAGCCATGCGACCTCGAGGTACGTGCAGTTCTTGGCGATCTGCTCGATCGGGTAGCCGCGATACCGCAGGATCCCCTGGTCGCCGTCGATGAACGTGATCTCGGACTTCGTGGATGCCGTGTTGACGAACCCGTAGTCGAGGCCCGTGTAGCCGGTCTGCTTCGTCAGCGTCGAGAAGTCGATGCTGTCAGCGCCTGCGGTGCCGCGCAGAACCGGGAATTCGGCAGTGGTCTCACCGATCGTGAGAGTGGCCTTGGCCTGCTGGTCTCCCGCTGCACTCACGCGGACCTCCTTGTGCGTTGTACGCGACCTGTTGGTCTGATTCGTCCTGTTGGGTCGGATGTATCGAGGGCGATCACGCGGCGCCGAGCACCTGGCCGGCGTTCCGACCGAATCGCCTTTACAGCCTAGTCGTCCGATCGGCCTACTGTCGCATCCGCCAAGAGATCCCGCAGTTGCGCGGTGAGAACCTACAAGCCCGGGGCGTGCAGCCGTCGGGCGCCCTCGGCGACCCGATCAGTCGGCGCGGTCAGTGCGAGGCGCACGTGCTGCGCGGCATCCGCTCCGTAGAAGGGTCCGGGGCCGGCGAGGATGCCGAGATCGGCGAGCGCCGCCATCGATTCCCACGCGTCTCGGCCCTCGGTCGCCCACAGGTACAGCCCCGCTTCCGAGCCGTCGATGCGGAACCCTGCCGCCTCGAGCGCCGGACGGAGCAGATCACGACGGGTGCGGTAGAGCTCCTTCTGCGCCGCGACGTGGGCGTCGTCGCCGAGGGCGGCGATCATCGCCTGCTGCACGGGCGCCGGCATCATCAACCCCAGGTGCTTGCGCGCAGTGAGCAGGTCGGCGATCACGCGCGCACATCCGGCCACGAAGGCGGCGCGGTAGCCGGCGAGGTTGGACTGCTTGCTCAGCGAGTACACGCTCAGCAGGTTGCTCCGCGTGCCGCCGGTCACCCGGGGATCGAGGACGGAGGGCACCGGTTCGCTCGCCCAGGGTCCGTCCCAGCCGAGTTCGGCATAGCACTCGTCGCTGGCGAGAACGGCGCCGAGTTCTCGCGCACGGCTCACGGCCGCGGTGAGCTCTGCGACGGTCCAGGTGCGTCCGTCGGGGTTGCCCGGGGTGTTGATCCAGATGAGCTTCGCGCCCTCGGGCCACGCCGCGGGGTCGTCCTCGGCCACCGGCGTGGCACCGGCGACACGTGCGCCGACCTCGTAGGTCGGATACGCGACCCGGGGGAAGACGACGATGTCGCCCTCGCCGAGTCCGAGCAGCGTCGGCAGCAGCGCGACGAGCTCTTTCGAACCGACCGTGGGCAGCACATTGTCGACGGTGAGCTCCGGCACTCCCCTGCGCCGTGCGTACCACTCCACGATCGCCTCGCGCAGCGCCGGCGTGCCGATGTTCTGGGGGTAGGCGTGCGCGTCAGTGGCATCGGCAAGGGCTCGCCGGATGACGTCAGGAGTCGGGTCGACGGGCGAGCCGATGGAGAGATCGACGATCCCCTGCGGATACTCCGCCGCGCGCTCACGGAACGGGACGACAGCATCCCACGGGTAGTCGGCGAGATCCCTGACCCCCACGCCCTACTCTCCCTGCGGCGGGAGCGCGGCGATGATCGGGTGGTCGTGCTTGATGACGCCGACCTTGGCCGCGCCGCCGGGCGAACCGACCTCCTCGAAGAACTCGACGTTCGCCTTGTAATAGTCCTGCCACTCGTCGGGCAGGTCGTCCTCGTAGTAGATCGCCTCGACGGGGCACACCGGCTCGCAGGCGCCGCAGTCGACGCACTCGTCGGGGTGGATGTACAGCGATCGCTCGCCCTCGTAGATGCAGTCAACGGGGCACTCGTCGATGCAGGCGCGGTCCTTGACATCGACGCACGGGAGGGCGATCACATACGTCACCCCTTCAGTCTACGACTCGTTCTCGTGCAGTGCGCTCCGGCGCGGCTGCTGCGGCACGGAGCGCTTGAGGTTCGGCCACGCGATCACGAGCAGCGCGATGCCGCAGACCACGTAGATCCAGATCTGCCCGATGGGCGTGTTCGGCACGATGACCGAGCCGCCGGGGCCGGGGCCCGAGATGATCAGCAGCATCCCGATCATCCCGAGTGCGGTGGCGATCGTCGCCGCACGGTCGTGCGTCAGTGCACGGACCGCGATGAGCAGGGCTCCGCAGGCGATGGCGGCGACGATGAGCCCGATCGGCACCGGTCCCCACATCAGGCTGTGCGCGATCGTGCCCGCAGTTCCGTAGACGACGCCGACGAGCGCGGCGGCGATCCAGGACAGCAGGCGGGACAACCAGTTGGGCACGGATCGATCCTACGCGCGTGCAGTGCCGCCTCCGATCAGGCAGCCCATCCTGCCAGTCGCAGCAGCGCCGCCACGGCGGCCGCCGCGATCACGACGACGAGGAACGACTGGCGCAGGTAGAGCAGTCCCGCAGCGACCAGGACGGCCGGGATGCGGGCATCCACGACGATGCCCTGCCCGCTGCCGAGCGTCTGTACACCGACCAGCGCGGCCAGCAGGGCGACGGTCAGCAGATCGGAGATCCGCGCCGGCCGCGGCGCCTCGAGCAGATGCGCGGGGATCAGGTAGCCGAACGCCTTGAGCGCCACGCAGATGCACGCGGCCAGCAGGACGGCGCTCCAGACGCTCATGCGACGGCCTCGCCCTCGTCGGCCGGGCGCTCGTCGCGGCCCAGCCAGTTGAACCAGCCGACGACGATCGCGACGACGGCGGCGACGAGCACGGGCAGCCCCGGCATGATGAACGGTGTCAGCGCCGAGGCGACCACGGCCGCGGCGACGCCCACGGCGATCGCCTGCCGCTGCTTGAGCCGGGGCCACAGCAGCGCGAGGAAGGCCGCTGCGGCCGCGGCATCCAGACCCCAGGTCTTGGGGTCGCCGAGCACATCGCCGAGCAGCGCTCCGAGGAGGGTGGTGAGATTCCAGCCGACGAACACGCCGATGCCGGTGACCCAGAATCCGAGGAGGCGCTGCGGACGGGTGCTCTGCGAGATCGCCACGGCGGTAGATTCGTCGATCGTGACCTGCGCCGCCGCCGCACGCTTCCAGAAGCCGGACCCGATGATGGGCGACATCCGCATGCCGTAGGCCATGTTTCGCACTCCGAGCAGCGCGGCCGAGGCCACCGCCGAGGGCAGAGCGCTCATCCCCCCGGCGCTGAAGACCCCGATGAACGCGAACTGCGATCCGCCCGTGAACATGAGCAGGCTCAGGACGCAGGTCTGCCACACGTCCAGCCCCGAAGCCACGGCGAGCGCGCCGAAGGAGATGCCGTAGGCGCTCGTGGCGACGGCGACGCCGACACCCTCGCGCCACACCTCGCGGCGGGCGAGGCCGGGCGGCTCGGCCTTCGCCGTTCGATCTACTGAACACATGATGATCATTCTGAACATCGCGAGAAGGATAGTCAAGTGAACGATCGTTTGGCATGATGAACAGATGGATCTCGGAACGCGCATCGCCCGCACCCTTCGACGGGAACGCGAGGCCCGCGGTCTGTCCGTGTCGGAACTGGCGAGGCAGGCCGGCGTCTCGAAGGCGACCGTGTCGCAACTGGAGAACGGCGCCGGCAACCCGAGCGTCGAGACGCTGTGGGCGCTGGGCGTCGCGCTCGGTGTGCCGTTCGCCGTTCTCGTCGACCAGCAGGCGAGCTCACCGACGCTGATCCGCGCCGACGATCTCCCCGAGGTGCCGTCCGCCGCTGCCGCGTACAGCGCGTCGCTGCTGTCGGCCAGCCCTCCCGGCGCCCGCCGGGATGTCTACATCATCCGCGCCGAGCCCGGCGAGCCGCGGCGTTCCGAGCCGCACCACGCCGGCACGATCGAGCACGTCGTGCTCGTCTCCGGTCAGGCGAGTCTGGGTCCGGCGGGCGATGCCGTGATCCTGAATCCCGGCGACTACGTCTCCTACCCCGGCGACGCCTCGCACGTGTTCGAGGCGCTGCTCCCCGGCACGAGCGCGGTCCTGATCAGCGAGCTGCGCTGACCCTCACTCCGCCGACTGCGACCCGCCGCCGATACGACAACGCCCCCTCCGGTCGTCGACGCCCCCGCTCAGCGACGCATGTCAGCGAGGGCGTCGACGACCGGAGGGGGCCTCGACGGGGAAGAGGTTACGCGTTGGCGTCCTGGCGCTTCTGACGCGCGGTCTCGCGACCACGGGTCGTCTGGTCGAGGATCACCTTGCGGATGCGGACGACCTCGGGGGTCACCTCGACGCATTCGTCGTCACGGGCGAACTCGAGGCTCTCCTCGAGCGAGAGCTCACGCGGCGGCGTCATCGACTCGAACGAGTCGGCGGTCGCCGACCGCATGTTGGTGAGCTTCTTCTCCTTGGTGATGTTCACGTCCATGTCATCGCTGCGCGAGTTCTCGCCGATGACCATGCCCTCGTAGACCTCCTGCGTGGGCTTGACGAAGAACGACATGCGCTCCTGCAGTGCGATCATCGCGAAGGGCGTGACGACACCCGAGCGGTCGGCCACGATCGAGCCGTTCTGACGCGTCGTGATGTGGCCGGCCCACGGCTCGTAGCCGTGCGAGATGCTGTTGGCGATGCCGGTGCCGCGCGTCGTGGTCATGAACTCGGTGCGGAAGCCGATGAGGCCGCGGGCGGGGACGATGAACTCCATGCGCACCCAGCCGGTGCCGTGATTGATCATGTTGTCCATGCGGCCCTTGCGGTTGGCGAGGAGCTGCGTGATCGCGCCGAGGTACTCCTCAGGAGCGTCGATCGTCAGGTGCTCGAAGGGCTCGTGGACCTTGCCGTCGACCTTCTTGGTGACCACCTGGGGCTTGCCGACCGTGAGCTCGAAGCCCTCACGGCGCATGTTCTCGACGAGGATGGCCAGCGCGAGCTCGCCGCGTCCCTGCACCTCCCACGCGTCGGGACGACCGATATCGACGACCTTGAGCGAGACGTTTCCGATGAGCTCGCGGTCCAGGCGGTCCTTCACCATGCGGGCGGTGAGCTTGTGGCCCTTGACCTTGCCGACCAGCGGCGAGGTGTTCGTGCCGATGGTCATCGAGATCGCGGGATCGTCCACGTGGATCTGCGGCAGCGGACGGACGTCGTTCGGGTCGGCGATCGTCTCGCCGATCGTGATGTCCTCGAAGCCGGCGATGGCGACGATGTCGCCGGGCCCGGCGGACTCGGCCGGGTAGCGCTCGAGGGCACGGGTCATGAGCAGCTCGGTGATGCGGGCGTTGCTGGTGGTGCCGTCCGCACGCACCCAGGCGACGGTCTGGCCCTTCTTCAGCGTGCCGTTGAAGACGCGCAGGAGGGCGAGACGGCCGAGGAACGGGCTGGAGTCGAGGTTCGTGACCCACGCCTGCAGCGGCGCCTCGTCGTCGTACGCCGGGGCGGGGATGTGCTCGAGGATCGCCTCGAACAGCGGCTCGAGGTCGTCGTTGTCGGGCAGGGCGCCGTTGTCGGGGCGGGTGCGGCTGGCGGCTCCGGCACGGCCGGACGCGTACACGACGGGAACGTCGAGCAGCGCGTCGACGTCGAGGTCGGGCACGTCGTCGACGAGGTCGGATGCCAGGCCCAGGAGCAGGTCGTGAGCCTCCTCCTCCACCTCGACGATGCGCGCGTCGGGACGGTCGGTCTTGTTGACCAGCAGGATTACGGGGAGCTTGGCCTCGAGCGCCTTGCGCAGCACGAAGCGGGTCTGCGGCAGCGGACCCTCGGAGGAGTCGACGAGCAGCACGACGCCGTCGACCATGGACAGGCCGCGCTCGACCTCGCCGCCGAAGTCGGCGTGACCGGGGGTGTCGATCACGTTGATCGTGACGGGGACGTCCGTGTGGGCGCCGTTGTAGGTGATCGCGGTGTTCTTCGCGAGGATCGTGATGCCCTTTTCGCGCTCGAGATCGTTCGAGTCCATGGCGCGCTCGTCGACGTGCGCGTGTTCGCCGAAGGAGCCCGTCTGACGGAGCATCGCGTCGACGAGGGTGGTCTTGCCGTGGTCGACGTGCGCGACGATTGCGACATTGCGGAGGTCAGAGCGAAGGGCGTGCGCCATGCAGGTTTCCTAAAAGGGATTGTGATGTGATGGAGGTGCCGCTTGTACTGAGCGAGCGTCAGCGAGACGAAGTGACGGTACAGGATATCGCACGGTCGCTGACCGCTCACCGAGTGGGCATATGAACGCTCCCGTAACATCGGGCTGTGGCCCTCCCCTCGTCCCCTCCCTCACGCGCCCGCACGTGGTGGGAGATCGCGATCGTCCTCGCTCTGGGGCTCGGCGAGTCAGCCGTCTACGCGATCGTGCAGATCGTGTACCGGCTGACGGATGCCACCCCGCTGGCGGATCAGTCGACGACGCTGAATCCGTCCCGCAGCGACCGGGAGGTCTTCGACCTCGTCTACCAGGTGCTCGGCATCGGCTTCTCGATCGTTCCGGTCCTGCTCGTCTGCTTCCTCGTCTGGCAGCACCGCCGCCCGCACCTGGGCCGGCTGGGGCTCGACGGCGCCCGTGTCGGTCGCGACATCGGCCACGGCATCCTGCTCGTCCTCGCGATCGGCATCCCGGGCCTTGCCCTGTACGTCGGAGGCCGGATGCTGGGGCTCTTCGTCGCCGTCGACCCGGGCGGGATCGACGCGCACTGGTGGACCGTGCCGATCCTGCTGCTGTCGGCGGCCCGCGCCTCGATCACCGAGGAGTTCGTCGTGCTCGGGTACCTGTTCCTCCGCCTTCGGCAGCTCGGCTGGGGCACCTGGCCGATCATCATCGCCACCTCGGTGCTGCGCGCGAGCTACCACCTGTACCAAGGACCGGGTGCGTTCATCGGGAACCTGGCGATGGGGCTGCTGTTCGGCTGGCTGTTCGCGAGGACGGGGCGACTGCTGCCGTTCCTCGTCGCGCACTTCGTCATCGACGCGGTCGCGTTCGTCGGCTATCCCCTGGTCGCCCCGCTCCTCCCCTGATCCCGAGACTGCAAGGCCGCGCCGAGACTGCGCCGATCCGACGCAGTCTCGGCGCGGCCTTGGGGATTCGGTGGAAGTCAGCGGGTGAGGAGGACCGCCACCGCCACCCACCCGGCGAGGACCACGAGGGCGAGGATCGCGGGCCAGTCCCACGATTTCACGACCGCGGCATCCGGAGCAGTGGCATCCGGAGCCGCCTGCGCGTCCAGGCGCAGACGCTGCAGCTTCGCGATGCCGTCGGCGGCGTTGTCGTTGCCGTCCTCCTTCGCCCGGTCAGGGCCGATCCGCCGCGGACGCGAGCGTGCGGGCCCGCCGAAGCAGCGCACGACCTTTCCGTCGTCGAGAGCGAACTCGATCTGCCAGCGCATCGCGATGCGCTTGACGCGCGACCACGGCATCGAGGTGCGGCGGAGGAGGTTCTGCACTTCGGCACCCGCGCGATCGGCGCGGATGTCGGATGCGATCCCGACGACGTAGACAGACCAGAGCACGAGCAGCGGCCACGGAGCCAGCAGCAGAGCGTTGCCGACGCCGGTGCGCACGCCCGCATCGATCAGCAGGTACAGCGCGACGACCGCGCAGATGACGAGCAGCCAGACCGCCCCGGTGACCGGGAAGGCCCGGGGCGGCCTGGCAGGTGCCATCAGGCGGCGCCGCCGCCCAGAGTGAGCGATGCGCCCGGGATCGCCTCGAGCAGTCGCCGGGTGTACTCCTCCTGCGGGTTGGTGAAGATCTCGTCCACCGTGCCCTGCTCGACGATGCGCCCCTGCTCCATGACGCACACGAGGTCCGCGGCGACGCGGACGACCGCGAGGTCGTGGGTGATGAACAGGTACGTCAGGCCGAGCTCCTGCTGCAGGTCCGACAGCAGTTGCAGGATCTGATCCTGTACCAGCACGTCGAGCGCCGACACGGCCTCGTCGAGGACGACGATGTCGGGCTTGAGCGCGAGGGCCCGGGCGATCGCGACGCGCTGGCGCTGACCACCGGACAGCTCGTTCGGGTACCGCCATGCGAGCTCCTGCGGCAGCGCCACCTGCTCGAGGAGTTCGAGCGAGCGCTGGTGCTGCTCCTCCTTCGTGCCGATGCCGTGCACGTGCAGCGGCTCGGCGATGAGGCTGCCGATGCTGCGCAGCGGGTCGAGCGAACCGTACGGGTCCTGGAAGACCGGCTGCATGCGCCTACGCAGGCGGAACACGTCGCCCCTCGACATCGTGCTCGTCGGCGTCCCGTCGATGAGAATCTCGCCGTCGGTCGGCTTCTCGAGCTGCAGCAGCATCTTCGCGACCGTGGACTTGCCCGAACCGGACTCGCCCACCAGTGCCAGCGTCTTGCCCCGCGGGATCGTGAACGAGACGTCGTCGACCGCGCGGAACTGCTCGTGGCGGAGCCCTCCAGTGCGGATCGAGAAGTCCTTGACGAGGTTTCGCACCTCGACCACGGTCGGGATCGCCTCGACGCCCTCGGACGTCTGGCCGGTGTCTCCGATGCGCTGGGATGCCAGGCTCGGGGCCGCGGCGACCAGGCGCTGCGTGTACGGATGCCGCGGGTTCGTCAGGATCTCGGCGCTGCGGCCGGCCTCGACGATCTCGCCCTGGTTCATCACGAGGATGCGGTCCGCGCGCTCGGCGGCCAGTCCCAGGTCGTGCGTGATCAGCAGCACCGAGGTGCCCCGCTCGCTCGTGAGCGTGGCGAGGTGATCGAGGATCACGCGCTGCACGGTGACGTCCAGCGCACTCGTCGGCTCGTCGGCGATCAGCAGCTTCGGGTCGGCGGCGAGGCCGATCCCGATGAGGGCGCGCTGACGCATGCCTCCCGAGAACTGGTGCGGGAACTGATGCATGCGCCGGGCGGCGTCGGCGAGCCCCGCCTGCTGCAGGACTTCGACGGCGCGGTCATGCACCTGCTTGCGTCCCTGCGCCAGTCCGTTCGCCCGCACCGCCTCCTTGACCTGGAAGCCGATCGACCACACGGGGTTGAGGTTCGACATCGGGTCCTGAGGGACGTAGCCGATCTCGCGACCCCGGATGCGCTCCATCTCGCGGCGACCGGCCTTGGTGAGGTCCTTGCCGCCGAGGGCGATGCTGCCGTCGGTGACATGCCCCGTCCCCGGCAGCAGGTCGATGATCGCCGCAGCGGTCGTCGACTTGCCCGAGCCCGACTCGCCCACGATGGCGAGCGTCTCGCCCTCATAGATGTCGAAGCTCACACCGTGCAGCACCTCGCGCACGTCCTTGCCGCTGCGGAATGCGACCTTCAGGTCGCGGATGCTGAGAAGAGGTGCGTCGTTCATCGCTGAGCCCTCGCCTTCGGGTCGACGGCGTCGCGCAGCAGCTCGCCGAGTGTGATGAATGCCAGCACGGTCACGGTCAGCGCGAGCGACGGCCAGAACAGCGCCATCGGTGCTGTGCGGATGCTGGTCTGCGCCTGACTGATGTCGTTCCCCCACGACATGGTGCTGCCGCCGAGACCGACGCCGAGGAACGACAGCACCGACTCGGCGACGATCGCCGCGGCGAGGCTGAGCGTGGCGACGACGATGACCGGGGCCATCGCGTTCGGGAGCACGTGCGAGATCAGTGTGCGGAATCGCGAGAGTCCGACCGCTTCCGCACCCATGACGAAGTCCGCCTGCTTCACGCGCAGCACCTCGGCGCGCATGATGCGCGCGGTCGACGCCCAGGCGAAACCGCCGATCGCGAACGCGAGGACGATCTCGTTGCGGACGGGCATCACCGACATGACGACGATCGCCGCGATGATGTACGGGATCGTGAAGAAGATGTCGCCGACGCGGGAGAGAAGCGAGTCGAGCCAGCCGCCGTAGAACCCGGCGAACGCTCCCATGATCATTCCGATGAGCGTGCTGATGAGCGTTGCCAGCAGGCCGACAACCACAGATGTGCGCGTGCCCCAGATGATGCGGGAGTACACGTCGCAGCCCTGACGGGTGAAACCGAGCGGATGCCCGGCTTCAGGACCGCCGTTGCTGCTGGCCAGCGAGCATCCGTTGTTCGGCGCCACGCTCGTGAAGAGCCAGGGGAACACGGAGACGATGACCACGAGCAGCACGAAGGCGGCCGAGATCCAGAACAGCGGCCGGTGGCGCAGGTCGCGCCAGGCGTCGAGCCACAGGTTGCTGCGCTTGGCGTTGATGCGGACGACGTCGACGGGAACCGACGTCGTGTCGACAGGAGCGACGTAGTGCTCGGTGTTTGCGTCAGTTCGAGACATAGCGGATCCTCGGGTCGAGCAGGCCGTAGAGCAGGTCCACGACGATGTTGATGAGCACGTAGACGACGACGAACACCGTCACGAAGGAGACGACCGTCGGGTTCTCCCCGCGGATGATCGCCTGGTAGAGCGTGTTGCCGACACCGGGCACGTTGAAGATGCCCTCCGTGACGGTCGCGCCGACCATGAGGATGCCGAACACGGTGCCGAGGTCGGTGACCATCGGGATCAGCGAGTTGCGCAGCACGTGCACGGGGATGACGCGCTCGCGGGGCAGACCCTTGCTGTACGCGGTGCGCACCCAGTCCTGGTTCAGCGTCTCGATCGTCGAGCTGCGGGTGAGGCGCATGCTCGTCGCATACACGCTGAAGCCCAGGACGATCGCCGGCAGCCAGAGATCCCCCCAGTCGTTGCGGGCACCGACTGTGGGTCTGAACCACCCCAGTTGCACCGCAAGGAAGTACTGCGCGAGGAACGCGAGCACGAAGATCGGCACGGCGACGAAGACCAGCGCGACGACGAGCATCGAGTTGTCGAAGATGCCGCCCTTGCCGAGCGCCGAGAACAGTCCGATCACGATGGCGAGCACGAAGGCGATGCCGACGGCCATGACGGCGAGGCGCAACGTGACGGGGAACGTACGGGCCAGGATCTCGATCACGGGTTGACCGGAGAAGCTGATGCCGAAATCGAGCCGGAAGATGCCGGCGATGTAGTAGAAGTACTGGACGATGAACGGCTGATCGAGGTGGTACTGCTCACGCAGCCGCTCAAGCAGCGCCGGGTTGGGCTGACGATCACCGAACAGGGCGGCGATGGGATCGCCGGGCATGGCGAAGACCATGAAGTAGATCAGCAGGGTGGCGCCGAAGAACACCGGGATCGCCTGCAGGATTCGTTTGAGGATGTAAAGAGCCACCCTCGACCTCCCTTCGGGTAGGGGACGCACAGGGCGACGAGGCGGTGGTGTTCAACCACCGCCTCGTCGCTCTACCGGGTGTCAGCCGACCTTGGTGATCTGTTCGAACAGGGGCACCGAGTTCCAGCCGAACTCGACGTTGTCGACGGTCTCAGCGTATCCGCCGACCACGTTCGAGTACCACAGGGGCGTTGCGGGAAGGTCCTGCAGCAGGATCGACTGAGCCTGCTGGTACAGCGTGTTCGCCTCCTCCGGGTCGGTCGACGAGATGCCCTGCGAGAGCAGGTCGTCGAACTCCGGGTTGGAGTAGTCGCCGTCGTTGGAGCCGGCGTTGGTGGCGTAGAGCGGTCCGAGGAAGTTGTACAGACCCGGGTAGTCGGCCTGCCAACCGGTGCGGAACGCGGTCTCGATCGTGCGCTCGGTGACCTCACCGCGCAGTTCGGCGAAGGTCGGGTACGGCGCACCCGATGCCTCGATGCCGAGCGTGTTCTTGATCGAGTTCACGGTCGCGTCGACCCAGGCCTGGTGGCCGCCGTCGGCGTTGTAGGCGATCTGGAATTCGCCGCTCCACGGGCTGATGGCGTCAGCCTCTGCCCACAGCTCCTTGGCCTTCTCGGGGTCGTACGCCAGGACCTCGGCGCCCTCGAGCGAGTCGGACCAGCCGTCGATGACCGGCGAGGTGAAGTCGCTGGCCGGGGTGCGGGTGCCCTGGAAGATCACGTCGGTGATCTCCTCGCGGTTGATGGCCATCGACAGCGCCTGGCGGCGCAGCTGACCCTCTTCGCCACCGAAGTGCTCGAGGCGCTCCGGGATCGTGAACGACTGGAAGATCGCGGCGGGCTGGTTGACCGCGCGGTCTCCGAGGTCGGACTCGAAGGTCGCGAAGGCGGAGTCCGGGATGGCGTCGAGCACGTCGAGCTCTCCACCCAGCAGGTCGGAATACGCGGCGTCCTGCGAGGCGTAGAACTTGATGTCCAGGCCGCCGTTGGCCGGCGTGCGCGGGCCGTCGTAGTCGGGGTTGGTCACCAGGTTGATGCCCACATCGTGCTGCCAGGCATCCTCGCCGTCGAGCATGTACGGGCCGTTGCCGACCGGGCTCTCGCCGAACGCCTCCATGTCCTCGAATGCGGCGTCGGGGAGCGGGTAGTACGCCGAGTAGCCGAGGCGCTGCGCGAAGTCGGAGGCCGGCTTGTTCAGCGCGATCGTGAAGGTGTACTCGTCGACCTGCTCGAGGCCGGTCAGCTCGGAGTCCTCGTCGTAGCTGAAGCCCTCGATGTCCTCGAAGAAGTAGCTCGAGAGCTGCTCGTTCGAGGCGAGCGCGCCGTAGTTCCAGGCCTTGATGAAGTTGTCAGCGGTGACCTCTTCGCCATCGGTGAAGGTCAGGCCCTCACGCAGCTTGACCGTCAGGTGCTGCGGGTCGTCGACCGTGATGTCCTCGGCGACATCGTTGTACACCGAGCCGTCAGCGGCGTAGCCGATGAGGCCCGCGAACATCGCGTCGAGGATTTTGCCGCCGCCGACCTCGTTGGTGTTGGTCGGGATCAGCGGGTTCTGCGGCTCCGAGCCGTTGACCGAAATGATGGCCGTGGCGTCGCCGGTGGCCTCACCATCGCCGTTGCCGGTGTCGTTGTTGCCGCCTGCGCAGCCGGCGAGCGCGAGAGCGCCGACGGAGAGCAGACCGACCCCGGCCAGGGTGATCTTGTTTCGCTTCATTGTGGTGTCCTCCTGTGGACAGGTCCAGGGTGCGTCGGCTTCGGACGCACCGGATACACCAGAGGCTACGTGACGTTCCATCGTTGGAATAGCTCCGTTAATGAACCGTTACTGACTTGCCACAACTGCGAAACAGACGCGACTCGCCCAGGAAACGACGCCGCCCCCTCATCCGCCGGTGGCGGGAGGGGGCGGTATCGGGGCGCGGATGCTACGCGAACGCCTCGATCGGCGGGCACGCGCACACGAGGTTGCGGTCGCCGTAGGCCTGATCGATCCGGCGCACAGGCGGCCAGTACTTGCCTGCCACCAGCGAAGTCACCGGGTACGCGGCGTCCTCGCGGGTGTACGCATGGTTCCACTCCCCCGCGATCAGCGACACCGCGGTGTGCGGCGCGTTCACGAGCGGGTTGTCGTCGGCCGGCCAGCGACCGGCGGCCACAGCATCCGCCTCCTGCTTGATCAGGATCATCGCCTCGATGAACCGGTCGATCTCGCCGAGATCCTCCGACTCCGTCGGCTCGACCATGAGCGTCCCAGGCACCGGGAACGACATGGTCGGCGCGTGGAAGCCGTAGTCGATGAGACGCTTGGCCACGTCGTCGACCGTGATGCCGGTGGCTTCCTTGAGCGGGCGCAGGTCGAGGATGCACTCGTGCGCGACGCGGCCGTTCTCTCCGGCGTACAGCACCGGGTAGTGCTCGCCGAGGCGCGCGGCGATGTAGTTCGCCGACAGGACGGCGGCAGCCGTAGCATCCCGAAGCCCCTCGGCGCCCATCATGCGGACGTACGACCACGAGATCGGCAGGATGCCGGCCGATCCATACGGTGCGGCCGAGACCGGCCCGCCGGCGAACTCGTACCCGCCGGCGTGCGCCGTGCGCTGCGCGAGGGGGTGCGAGGGCAGGTGCTCGGCCAGGTGCGCCTTGGCCGCCACCGGTCCCACGCCCGGACCGCCGCCGCCGTGCGGGATCGCGAAGGTCTTGTGCAGATTCAGGTGCGAGACATCGCCGCCGAGGTCGCCGAACCGGGCGAAGCCGAGCAGCGCATTGAGATTCGCGCCGTCGACGTACACCTGGCCTCCGGCTTCGTGCACCGCGGTCGTGACGTCGACGACGTCCTGCTCGTACACGCCGTGCGTGGACGGATAGGTGATCATGAGCGCCGCGATCTCGTCGGCGTGCGCGGCGATCTTCGCACGCAGATCGTCGAGATCGACGTTGCCGAGTTCGTCGCAGGCGACGACGACGACCTTCATGCCGGCGAGCACGGCGGATGCCGCGTTCGTGCCGTGCGCGGACGACGGGATGAGGCACACGGTGCGGTGCTCGTCGCCGTTGGCGAGGTGGTAGCCGCGGATCGCGAGGAGTCCGGCGAGTTCGCCCTGCGAGCCGGCGTTCGGCTGCAGCGAGACGGCGTCGTAGCCGGTGACCTCGGCGAGCCAGCCCTCGAGCTGATCGATCATCTCCAGGTATCCGGCGACGTCGGACTCGGGCGCGAACGGGTGGATCTGCGCGAATTCCGGCCACGTGATCGACGCCATCTCGGTCGCCGCGTTGAGCTTCATCGTGCACGACCCCAGCGGGATCATGCCGCGGTCGAGCGCGTAGTCGCGGTCGGCGAGGCTCTTCAGATACCGCATCATGGCGGTCTCCGAACGGTGCACGTGGAAGACCGGGTGGGTCAGGTACTCGTCGGTGCGGATCAGCGCCTCGGGCAGCGCGCCGTGCGACCCGCTGCCGAAGAAGCCGAACGAGCGCTGCTCCTTGCCGCCGAACAGGATCGCCACCTGGTGCAGCGCACCGAAGTCGGTCGTCTCGTCGACCGAGATGCCGACCGTGTTCTCGTCGACGAGGCGCAGCAGGATGCCGTGCTCGTCGTGCGCGCGGGCGACGATGGATGCGGCATCCGCTGTGCGCACCTGCACGGTGTCGAAGAACGCGTCGTGGACGATCTCGGCGCCCGCCTCGACGAGCCAGTCGCGGAGCATCGAGGAGCGCAGGGCGACGTTGCGGGCGATGTTCGCCAGCCCGTCGGGCCCGTGATAGACCGCGTACATCGAGGCCATGACGGCCAGCAGCACCTGGGCGGTGCAGATGTTCGAGGTCGCCTTCTCGCGGCGGATGTGCTGCTCGCGCGTCTGCAGCGAGAGCCGGTAGGCAGGCTTGCCGTCGGCATCCACCGAGACGCCGACGAGGCGCCCGGGCAGCTGACGCTCGAGTCCCTGACGCACGGCCATGTAACCGGCGTGCGGGCCGCCGAACGCCATCGGCACACCGAAGCGCTGCGTGGTGCCGACCGCGACATCGGCGCCGAGGGAGCCGGGTGACGCGATCAGAGTGAGTGCGAGCAGGTCGGCGGCGACGACCGCGAGGCCGCCGGCGAGGTGAGCGGCGTCGATCACGGCGCTCGGGTCCCAGACGAGGCCGGATGCCGCGGGGTACTGCACGAACACGCCGAACAGCTCGTCAGGCAGCGCCTCGCCGCCGGCGAGATCCCGCTCGACGAGCTCGATGTCCAGCGCCTCGGCACGGGTGGCGAGCAGCGCCTTGGTCTGCGGGAACGCTCCGGCGTCGACGACGAAGACGCCTGACTTCGACTTCGATGCGCGCCTGGCCAGCAGCATCCCCTCGGCGACCGCGGTGGACTCGTCGAGCATCGACGCGTTCGCGGTCGTGAGGCCGGTGAGGTCGGCGACCATCGTCTGGAAGTTGATCAGAGCCTCCAGACGCCCCTGCGAGATCTCCGGCTGGTACGGCGTGTACGCGGTGTACCACGACGGGTTCTCGAGGACGTTGCGCTGGATCACGCTCGGCGTGATCGTGCCGTAGTAGCCCAGGCCGATCATCGGCGTGTTCACCGTGTTGCGCGAGGCGAAGCCGCGCAGCTCGGCAAGGGCCTGCGCCTCGGCGGCCGCAGCGGGGATCGACGATTGCCGCGACGGGTCGGTGTAGATGCTCCCGGGCACCGCCTGACGCATGAGCGACTCGATCGGACTGATGTCTTCGCTCTCAGGCGTGAGCCCGAGCGTCTCGAGCATCGTGTGCTGCGCCTGAGCGGTGGTCCCGATGTGGCGGTCGGCGAAAGCTGTCACGGGCCGGATCAACCCTCCGTCAGCGCGACGTAGGCGTCGCGGTCGAGCAGGCCGTCGGCTGCACCGTCGGCGATGGCGACCTTGATGAGCCAGCCGCCGGCGAAGGGCTCGGCGTTGACGAGCGACGGGTCGTCGACGACGGCGTCGTTGACCTCCGTGACGGTGCCGGCCAGCGGCGCGTAGAGCTCGCCGACCGACTTGGTCGACTCGATCTCGCCGACGACGGAGCCGGCGGTGATCTCGGTGCCGACGGCCGGCAGCTCGACGAAGACGACGTCGCCGAGCTTGTCAGCGGCGTAGTCGGTGATGCCTACGGTCGCGGTGTCGCCGTCGACGGCGAGCCACTCGTGCTCGTCGGTGTACTTGAGAGCGGTGAGATCGGTCATTTCTTCCTCCGGTAGAAAGGCAGGGCGGCGACGGTCGCGGGGATCTTCGTTCCGCGCACGTCCAGGAACAGCGGCATCGTCTGCGCCGCGGGGTCGATGTAGGCCATCGCGATCGGGTGGCCGAGGGTGGGGCTGAGCGCGCCGGAGGTGATCTCGCCGACGGCATTGCCGTCCTCCGTCACCACGGCGTAGCCGGCGCGGCCTGCACGGCGCCCGTCGGCGGTGAGGCCGACGAGGACGCGGGCGTCATCCGCGGGCAGGGCGGCATCCTTGCCGACGAAGTCGTCCTTGTCGGAGGCCACGACGCGACCGAGCCCGGCCTGAGAAGGCTTCGTGTCGAGCGAGAGCTCGTGCCCGTACAGCGGCATCCCCGCTTCGAGGCGGAGCGTGTCGCGGGCGGCGAGCCCGGCGGGGACGAGACCGTGCGCGGAGCCTGCCCCGAGCACGGCGTCCCAGAGAGTTGCGGCGTCGTCGGCGCGGACGAGGAGCTCGAAGCCGTCCTCGCCGGTGTACCCGGTGCGCGCGATGAGCAGCGGGTGCCCCAGGAAGAAGGCGTCCGCCCATGCGTAGTACTTCTGCTCGCCCCAGGGCGTGCCGACCTCGGTGATCCCCTCGATCGCCGAGACGATCCGCTCGGATGCAGGGCCCTGCACGGCGATGAGCGCATAGTCGTCCGATACGTCGGCCACGACGACCTCGAACTCGCCCGTGCGCTCCGGGAGCGCTACGGCGACGGCATCCCGGTTCCCGGCGTTCGAGATGATGAGGAACCGGTCCTCCCCCAGGCGGTAGACGATGACGTCGTCGACGATGCCGCCGTCCACGGTGAGGATCAGCGAGTACTTCGCCTTGCCCACAGCCATGGTCGACAGCCGTCCGGCGAGCGCGTGGTCGAGGTACGCCGCGGCATCCGGGCCCTCGATCGTGAACTCGGCCATATGCGAGATGTCGAAGAGCCCCGCGGCCTCGCGCACGGCATGGTGCTCGGCGAGATCGGACGTGTAGCGCACCGGCATCTGCCAGCCGCCGAAGTCCGTGAAGGACGCGCCCAGCGACTCGTGTCGCTCGCGCAGCGGGGTGTAGCGGGCCTCGGTCATGGAGTTCTCCCGTATCGATCGGAAGGATGCCGTACGGAATGCACGGTATCCGAGAACTCCCCCTCTGTCATGGGCCTGAGAGTTTCGTCCCGCGTGTGCGGGACTTTCACCGTCGGCGGATCGTGAGATCGCTTTTCAGAGCGGCCGGACGCGCGCGGTATGGATACCTGAGAGATTGGCGGGGAGGCTTGCTCCTTCGGTGCCCGATCGCGTTCATCGGACTCTCCCGCGCAGGTCATGCGGCCTGTGTTCACTTAGCGCTCCCAGCATAGCCGCACCTCTCATCTAGGCTCGACGGCGTGGCCCCTCCCATGTTCGGAGAGACCGACACGATCCGCGTCGCCGTCTCGACCGTCATCTTCTCGCTGCGCGCGGGCGACGACGGCGACCGGCTCATGCTGCCGCTCGTCCGGCGCACGCGCGAGCCGCACCTGGGGATGTGGGCGCTCCCGGGCGGCTGGCTGGACCCGGCGGAAGACCTGGATGCCGCGGCATCCCGCACCCTCGCCGAGACCACGGCGCTCGGCCCGAGCCACCTCGAGCAGCTCTACACCTTCGGCGACGTCGACCGCTCCCCCACGCGCGCCATCTCGATCGTCTACTGGGCGCTGCTGCGCTCGGACCTCGTCGACGCCCAGCGCGCGGCGGCAGGCGCCCCGGAGAACGTCGAATGGTTCGACGTCGACGACCTTCCGGAGCTCGCCTTCGACCACAACCGCATCGTCGAGTACGCGCTGTTCCGGCTGCGCAACAAGGTCGGCTACAGCTGGATCGGCGCAGGTCTCCTGCCGGACGAGTTCACGCTCACGGAGTTGCGCGAGGTGTACGAGACCGTGCTCGGCAGGCGCCTGGATCCCTCGAACTTCCGCCGACTGCTCGAGGGGTCGGACGAGCTCGTGCCGACCGAGTCGTTCCGCACAGGCAAGCACCGCCCCGCCCGCCTGTTCCGCCTCGCGACGGGAAGCTGACGCGGCGCGAATTGCACTTACGGTCAAGTCGACATAATCTGATCTCGCACAGTAAGTGTCGAATCGACCATAAGGCGGCGCTCCGATGCCAACCACGACCATCCGCATCAGCGACCCGTCCGTCGACCACCTGATCCAGGCCGCGCCGGCAGACTCCTGCACCACCGACCTGGCCGCAGACCCCTGGACCTTCGACAGGGTTCCCGGCTACGGCCCCGGATCCTCGATGGGCGATGTCATCCCCACCGGCGCCCCCCGGCAGGGCGAACTGCCCGCCGAGTACCGCGAGGCCGGTGAAGACGAGCTCGACTCCCGCATCCGCGCCGCCAAGGCCGCCCTCGGCGACCGCGCGGTCGTGCTCGGGCACTTCTACCAGCGCGAAGAGGTCGTGCAGCATGCCGACTACGTGGGCGACTCCTTCCAGCTCGCGAACGCGGCGCTCGAGCACCCCGATGCCGAGGCGATCGTCTTCTGCGGCGTGCATTTCATGGCCGAGACCGCCGATCTGCTCTCGGGGCCCGCGCAGTCCGTCATCCTGCCCAACCTCGCCGCCGGATGCTCGATGGCCGACATGGCCGACATCGACCAGGTCGAGGACTGCTGGGAGCAGCTCGCCGACGTCCTCGGCCCGCTGGATCAACCGGACGCCGATGGCCGTGTGCCCGTCATCCCCGTCACGTACATGAACTCCTCGGCGGCCATCAAGGGCTTCGTCGGGCGCCACGGCGGCATCGTGTGCACCTCGTCGAACGCCGAGACGGTGCTGGAGTGGGCGTTCGAGCGCGGACGGCGCGTACTGTTCTTCCCCGATCAGCACCTCGGCCGGAACACCGCCAAGGCGATGGGCGTGCCGCTCGAGCGGATGCCGATGTGGAACCCGCGTCGTCCGCTCGGCGGTTCGACGGCTGCCGAGCTGGAGGAGTCGAAGGTCATCCTGTGGCACGGCTTCTGCTCAGTTCACCGCCGATTCACCGTCGGGCAGATCGATCAGGCGCGCGCCGAGCACCCCGGCGTCCGCGTGATCGTGCATCCGGAGTGCCCGATGGAGGTCGTCGACGCTGCCGATGAGGCGGGATCGACCGACTACATCCGCCGAGCGATCGCCGCCGCGACCGAACCGACCACGTTCGCGATCGGCACCGAGATCAATCTCGTCCGGCGCCTGGCCGCGCAGTTCCCGCAGCACGAGATCTTCTGCCTCGACCCGGTCGTCTGCCCGTGCTCGACGATGTACCGCATCCACCCGGGCTACCTCGCGTGGGTGCTCGAAGAGCTCGTCGCCGGCCGCGTCGTCAACCGCATCCAGGTGACCGACGACGTCGCCGGCCCCGCACGCGCCGCGCTCGAACGGATGCTGGCGGCGAAGCCCCGCGCATGAACGTCGTCGTCGTCGGCTCCGGCATCGCCGGCCTCACCGCAGCGCTGCACGCGTCGGCGGCAGGGCATCGGACTTCGCTCGTCACGAAGGACGCCCTCGGCGGCGGATGCACCGCGCTCGCCCAGGGCGGCATCGCCGGGGTGTACGGCCCCGGCGACTCCCCCGCGCTGCACGCCGCCGACACGCTGACGGCGGGCGCGGGGCTGTCGGATGCCACAGCGGTCGACGTGCTCGTCGAGGACGGCTCGACGCGCATCGCCGAGCTCATCGCCCGTGGCGTCGCGTTCGACCGCGACGCGGAGGGGATGCTGCTCCTCGGCCGTGAGGCCGCGCATTCGCACGCCCGCATCGTGCACGCCGGCGGAGATGCCACGGGCGCAGCGATCAGCAGGGCGCTCGTGGAACGCGTCCGCGAGGCGGGCATCGAGGTGATCGAGCACGCCCTGCTCGTCGATCTGCTCACAGGCGACGGCCCTGTGCACGATCGAGCCGTGCACGGGATCCGGCTGCTGCGCCGCAACGAAGCGATCGACCTGCATGCGGACGCCGTGATCCTCGCGACCGGCGGTGCCGGACAGCTGTACGCGCACACGACGAATCCGGCAGGCGCGACCGGAGACGGCATCGCGGCCGCCCTGCGCGCCGGCGCCGCCGTGACGGATCTGGAGTTCGTGCAGTTCCACCCCACAGTGCTCGCGGGCGGCGACGCCTTCCTCATCTCCGAGGCCGTCCGTGGCGAGGGCGCAGCACTCATCGACGCCGACGGCCGCCGTTTCGTGTTCGACGCGCATCCGGACGGCGAGCTCGCGCCCCGTGACGTCGTGGCCGGGGTCGTGGCGCGGCAGGCCGCGCTGCAGGGCTCGCCGGTGCGGCTGGACGCCACCGGCATCGGCGCGGCGCGGCTCGCGGAGCGCTTCCCCACGATCGACCGGGTCACTCGCGAGCGCGGATTCGACTGGGGACGCGAGCCGATTCCCGTCACGCCGGCCGCGCACTACCTGATGGGCGGAGTCGTCACCGACCTCGACGGGCGCACGTCGCTGCCCGGGCTGTTCGCGGCCGGCGAGGTCGCGCGTACCGGCGTGCACGGCGGGAACCGGCTGGCGTCGAACTCGCTGCTCGAGGCCGCGGTCTTCGGGGCCAGGGCCGCGGATGCTGTGGGGCATTCGATCTCCAGGTCGCACATTCCGCTGCCAAACGGCGCTCAAAGCAGCATTTCCTGCGACCTGGACGGCGGTGGATGCTCCCGCCCCGCCCTCCAGCACCTCATGTGGGACCGCGTCGGACTCCTCCGCACCCCCGACGGACTCGCCGAAGCGCTCGACACGATCCGCTCCTTCCGCGCCGCATCCTCGGCACCGACCACCCGCGCCGAGCACGAGGACGCGAATCTGCTGCTGGTCGCCGAGGCGACGGCATCCGCCGCCCTCGCCCGCACCGAATCCGTCGGCGCGCACCACATCGACTGTCACCCTGCCCTGATCGGAGCCTGATGCTCACCCCCGCCACCCTCACCCGCGTCGTCGGCGCCGCCCTCGACGAGGACGCCCCGTGGGGCGACCTCACGAGCACCACGCTGTTGCCGGCCGACGTCGAAGCCGTCGCCGATCTCACGGCCCGGGAACGCGGCATCTTCAGTGGGGGCGCGGTGTTCGCCGCCGCGTTCTCGCTCACCGACCCGTCGCTCACGGTCGACGTGCACGTGGGCGACGGCGACGAGTTCGCACCCGGCGACGTGCTGGCGACTGTGACCGGTTCTGCGCGCAGCATCCTGACCGCAGAGCGCGTCGCCCTGAACTTCACCCAGCGGATGAGCGGCATCGCCACGCTGACGGCGCAATACGTCCGGGCGGTCAAGGGCACCGGCGCGCGCATCGCCGACACCCGCAAGACGACGCCCGGGCTGCGCGCGTTCGAGCGGCACGCGGTCGTATCCGGCGGGGGCCGCAATCACCGCTTCTCGCTCTCGGATGCCGTGATGGCCAAGGACAACCACCTCGCCGTGCTCCAGTCCGGGGGCGACGACCTCGCCGAGGGGCTCCGCAGCGCGCTCGCGCAGCTCCCGCACACGACGCACGTCGTGATCGAGGTCGACCGGCTCGACCAGATCGAGACCGTGCTCGCGGGTGGCGCGCACACCGTTCTGCTCGACAACTTCTCGCTCGACGACCTGCGCGCAGGCGTCGCGCTGATCGGCGATCGGGCGACGGTCGAGGCATCCGGTGGTGTGGATCGCGAAACGGTCCGGGCGATCGCCGAGACCGGCGTCGATGTCATCTCGGTCGGTGCGCTGACGCACTCGGCGCGCGCACTCGACCTGGGGCTCGACGTCCGGATCGGCTGAGATGCTCTATCTCGATCACGCCGCCACGTCTCCGGTGCGTCCGGAGGTGCTCGAGGCGATGCGCCCGTACCTGACCGGGGTCTTCGGCAATCCGTCGAGCCACCACACGGCGGGTGAGGCTGCGGCGAGCGCGCTCGAGGACGCCCGGATGCGCGTCGCACGCCTGCTCGGGATGCGCACAGGCGATGTGATCTTCACTTCCGGGGGGACCGAGGCCGACAATCTCGCCGTCAAGGGCATCGTGCTGGCCGGTCTCGAGCGAGGGCGCCGGCATCTGATCACGAGTCCGATCGAGCACGAGTCGATCCTGGAGTCGGCGGCGTACCTCCAGCGATTCCACGGGGTGACGGTGACGCTCGCGCCCGTCGACGGCACGGGCCGCGTCTCCCCTGCGGCACTCACCGCCGCCCTGCGCGACGACACCGCGCTCGTCTCGATCGGGCACGCGAACAACGAGATCGGCACGGTGCAGGATGCCACCGCGCTCGGACAGGTCGCGAAGGATGCCGGTGTGCCGCTGCACCTGGATGCCGTGCAGTCCGCGGGCTGGCTGCCGCTCGCCGAGCTCGGCGCCGATGCGATCTCGATCGCCGGGCACAAGCTCGGTGCCCCCAAAGGCATCGGCGCGCTCGCCGTGCGCGGCCGCGTCCCGCTCGAGCCGCTGCTGCACGGCGGCGGCCAGGAACGCGGACGCCGCTCGGGCACGGAGAACGTCGCCGGGGCGGTCGGCCTCGCGACGGCCCTCGAGCTCGCCGAAGCGGAGCGGGCTGCGCGCGCGTCTCAGGTCGGCGCCCTGACCGGTCGGTTCATCCGCGGCGTCCTGGATGCCGTACCGCAGGCGGCGCTGACAGGCGATGCCGAGCACCGGCTGCCGGCGACCGCGAGCTTCACCTTCGCCGGGACGAGCGGCGAAGCCGTGCTGCTCGAGCTCGAGCGCCGCGGCGTGATCTCGTCGAGCGGTTCGGCATGCGCCGCCGGCAGCGATGAGCCCTCGCACGTGCTGCTGGCGTGCGGCGTCCCTCCAGAGGTCGCGCAGACGTCCGTGCGTTTCACGTTCGCGCGCGAACCGCTGCAGGGCGACGCGCCGGAGCGCCTCGCGGCGTTGGTGGCGGATGCCGTGGCCGCCGTCTCCGGAGCATGACGCGCCATAGACTCGAGGCGTGCCCGACCCGATCGTCACGCTCATCGTCCCCGGCCGCGACATCGAGTCGTTCGCGCCGGCGGCGATCGCCTCGCTGCGGGCGCAGACAGAGCCTCGCTGGCGGGCGATCCTCATCGACGACGGCTCCGTCGACACCACCGGCGACGTGTTCGCGGATGCCGCGGCATCCGATCCGCGATTCCGGCTGCTGAGGCACGACGAGCCGCGCGGGCTGGGCGCCGCCAGGAACTCCGGACTCGCCGAGGTCGACACGCCCCTGCTCGGCTTCCTCGACGGCGACGACGAGCTCACACCGAGCGCGATCGCCCGTCTGACGGGAACCCTCGCCGAGACGGGGAGCGATTTCGTCGCCGGAGCCTACGTGCGCTCCCGACTCCGCGGTGACGGATACGCCACCGGACGCGTGCAGCCATGGACGGCGGCCGCGACCGATCCCGCGCGCCTCGCCACGACCATCGCCGAGCATCCGGCCGCCGCGTCGAACATCGTCGCGTGGTCCAAGGTCAGTCGCACGAACTTCTGGTCCGATCTGCGCTTCCCCGAAGGCGTCGCCTACGAGGATCAGATCGTGGCGCAGCAGATGTACACGCGTGCGGCCGCGTTCGACGTCATCCCCGACGTCGTCGTGCACTGGCGGCTGCGGGCGGACGGAACCTCCATCACGCAGAGCAAGGCCGCGCTGCCTGTGCTGCGCGACTACATCGCGGCCCTGCGCGGCGGCATCCGCGTCCTGCACGAAGCGGGCGCGACCGCCGCCGTCGTCGCCCGACTCGACCTCATCCTCGCCATGGACCTGCCGCCGCTGCAGGCCATCGCGGCGACCCACGACGATCCGGCGTACGGCGCCGAGGTCGAGTCGTTCAGCCACGAGCTGCGATCGCTGCCCGAATACGCCGACGCCCGACCCGACCCGTCGCTCGCAGCGGCGCTGGCCTGGTGAACGACCCGCAACGGAGCACCATGAACCCGTATCTGTCGCAGCTCTTCTCGCTCGAGGGCCGAACGGCCGTCGTCACCGGCGGCAGCTCGGGCATCGGGCGCGGCATCGCCACGGCACTGGCTCGCGCCGGAGCATCCGTCGTCATCGTCGCGCGCGGCCGGGACCGCATCGACGACACGGTCCGCGCGCTGACCGACGACGGATGTCGCACCGCCGGCGTCGTGGGCGACCTCGGCACCCGCGACGGCATCCACGCCGCAGCAGAGGCCGCGACGGAGCCGTTCGGCGAACCGGACATCCTCGTGAACTCGGCCGGGATCAACATCCGGCCTCCGTTCGCCGAGATCACCGAAGCGGACTGGGATGCCACGATGACCGTGAACGCCCTCGCACCCTTCCTGCTCGGGCAGCGGTACGCACAGGGCATGGCCGAGCGCGGATTCGGACGCCTCATCCACATCAGCTCGCAGCAGGCGCATCGCGCATTCGTCGGCAGCGGGGTCTACGGCGCTTCCAAGGGCGCGGTGGAGTCGCTCATGCGCTCCGAAGCCGAGGCCTGGGGCCACCACGGCGTCACGAGCAACACACTCGTACCTGGGTTCGTGCTCACTCCGCTCAACTCCCGGCTGCAGGACGACGAGGCCAAGGTCGCCGAGCTCGCAGCGCGCACGATGATCGGGCGCAACGGACTCCCGAGCGACTTCGCGGCTGCCGCGGTGTTCCTGGCCGGCGCCGGCTCGTCGTACATCACCGGACACTCGCTGTTCGTGGACGGCGGCATGTCGGCGCACTGACAGGTCGGCGCGCTGGGCGCCGGCGAGCGCGCCGATTCCCAGACGATCGATCAGGACGACGGCGTGTCCGGCGTCTGACACGCCGTCACGGAGACGCGACGTCTGGGATTCGGTCCGGCGGACTCACCCCTCAGCGGGGTAGACGCGCTGATCGCCGGCATCCCCGTCGAGCAGAGGCACCGAGGCGGTGAGGGTGTTCACAGCATCCTCGGCGACGGATCCCGCCGGCGCGCGATCCGCCCGCCGGTCGGCGAAGGCAGCCATCAATCCCCCGGAAACCTCGCGCTCGATCTCCACCTCGGCACCCGTGATCCGGGATGCCGCGACCTGCTGCGCCGCGAGTTCGGCGTACAGGCCCCCCGCCGCCAGCAGCTCGGCGTGCGTTCCCGATTCGACGATCTGCCCGGCTTCCAGAACATGGATGACATCGGCGCCCATGACCGTCGAGAGGCGATGCGCGATCGACAGCACGGTGCGCCCCTTAGCAGCCTCATCGAGGGCCTCCTGCACGACCCGCTCCGAGACCGTGTCCAGCGCGCTCGTCGCCTCGTCGAGCAGGAGCACGGGCGGATCCTTCAGCAGCACGCGCGCGATCGCGATGCGCTGCTTCTCGCCGCCGGAGAGCCGGTAGCCGCGTTCGCCGACGATCGTGTCGTAGCCCTTCTCGAACCCGGCGATGATGTGGTGGATGTTGGCCGCGCGGCACGCGGCGATCATCTCCTCGTCCGAGGCATCCGGCTTCGCATACATGAGGTTCTCGCGGATCGTCGCGTGGAACAGGTACGTCTCCTGCGACACGATTCCCACGTCGTCGATGATCGACTCCTGGGTGAGAGTGCGCACGTCGGCCCCGGCGAACAGCACAGCACCACCGTGCGCCTCGTACAGCCGCGGCGCGAGGTACAGCACGGTGGTCTTGCCCGCACCCGACGGCCCGACGAACGCGACGTGCTGTCCGGGGTCGGCCGTGAACGACACGCCCTGCAGCGTCGGGCGCGCGTCGGGCGCGGCATCCGGGTATCGGAAGACGACGTCCTGGAACTCGATCCGGCCCCGCGGACCGGGCGCCTGTGCGACCGCGATGGCGCCTGGAGCGTCCTCGATCTCCGGCACGAGGTCGAGGTACTCGAAGATGCGGGCGAACAGCGCGGACGACGTCTGCAGATCCAGCGAGACGCGCATGAGCCCCATGAGCGGCATCAGCAGCCGTGCTTGCACGGTGGTGAACGCGACGACGGTTCCGGCGGTGATCGCACCCTCGCCGCCGGCGATGAGGTAGCCGGCCACGAGATAGATGACGGCAGGCACGGACGCCATGAGCACCTGCACGACCGCGAAGAATCCCTGTCCGCTCATGGCCCGCCGCACCTGCAGCGTCACCTGGTTCCGATTCTCCGACTGATACCGATCGGACTCCGTGCGCTGCCGGTTGAAGGCCTTCGACAACAGCATCCCCGATACACTCAGGGTCTCCTGCGTGATCGACGTGAGCTCGCTCAGCGACTCCTGCGTCTCCCCCGCGATCCGTGCGCGCACCTGGCCGACCTTGCGCTGTACGACGACCAGGAACGGCATCAGCACGACCGCGATCAGCGTCAGCCGCCAGTCGATGAGGATCATCGCGACGAGCGACGCGATCACCGTGACGACATTGCCCAGGATGCTCGTGACGGTGTTCGTCAGGACGCCCGAGACGCCGCCGACGTCGTTCTGCAGACGCGACTGGATGACACCGGTCTTCGTGCGTGTGAAGAAGCCGAGCTCCATGGCCTGCAGGTGCTCGAAGAGGCGCACGCGCAGGTCGCCGGTGACGCTGTTGCCGACCGTCGAGGTGAGCCAGGTCTGCGCGACCCCGAGAACCGCCGACAGCAGGAAGAGCCCCACCATCGCCAGTACGAGACGGATGAGCAGGCCGAGTTCCGGGCTTCCGCCATCGGTCGGGAAGAGCGCGTCGTCGAAGATGCGCTGCACGATCAGCGGCGGGATGACGGCGATCGCGGCGCCCGCCACCACGAGGATGCCAGTCACGATGATGCGGCCGAGGTAGGGCCGGAACAGCGCGACGACTCGCCTGCCGAGGCCCTCGATCCTCGGCGCCTGCGCGTTCAGCTTCTTCTGCGCTGCCTCGTCGACACCCCGGAAGCCGCCGCCACCACCGCCGCGGCCTCCGCCCATGCCACCCATGCTCATGCGCTCAGCCTAGACCGCGCAAGAAATCTCGCGTCGAAGGGAATTCCTCGCATCGGTGCGGGGTTATCTTGGAACGTCGCGCACGAGCGGATGCCAGATCTGTCGGTTCCGCGCCCGGCCTTCCCGCCCGCCCCAATCTCTTGAGGAGACGTTTTGGCCACCACTTCCACCGGTTCCGTTCCCACCGTGAAGGCGGAACCCGTCATCGCGCGCTCCGACATGCGCGTGATCTGGCTGCTGCTCGTCGCCGCCTTCGTCGCGATCCTCAACGAGACGACGATGGGGATTGCGATCCCGCACCTGAACACCGACCTCGGCATTCCGCCCGAGCTCGGGCAGTGGCTCACGAGCGCGTTCATGCTGACCATGGCCGTCGTCATCCCGACGACCGGTTTCCTCCTGCAGCGCTTCACCACCCGGCAGGTGTTCATCGCCGCGATGAGCGCGTTCTCGATCGGCACCCTCGTGTGCCTGCTCGCTCCCGGCTTCGCCGTGCTGCTGACCGGGCGCGTCATCCAGGCTGGCGGCACCGGCATCATGATGCCGCTGCTGATGACCACCATGATGAACGTCGTGCCGCCGCAGTCGCGCGGCCGGATGATGGGCCGCGTCGGCCTCGTCATCTCGCTCGCCCCCGCGATCGGCCCGACGCTCGCCGGCGCCGTTCTGGATGCCTTCAACTGGCGCGTCCTGTTCGCCATCGTCCTGCCGATCGCGATCATCGCCCTGGCGATGGGTGCCAAGTGGATGACGAACCTCGGCGAGACCAAGGATGCGCCGATCGACGTCCTCTCGATCATGCTGTCGGCGTTCGGATTCGGTGGGGTCGTCTACGGCCTCAGCCAGTTCGGCGGCGAGGGCGCGTCCGGCGGCGCGACGATCGGCATCGTCTCGCTCGTGGTCGGCGCGATCGCCCTGGCACTGTTCGTCTGGCGGCAGCTCGTCCTGCAGCGCGTCGACGATGCACTGCTCGATCTGCGCGTGTTCCGCAGCAGCAACTACACCGTCGCGGTGATCGTGATGGCCGTGCTGGCGCTGTCGATGTTCGGAACGCTCACGCTCCTGCCGCAGTACCTCCAGAACGTTGCCGGCCTGGATGCTCTGCAGTCGGGCCTCATCCTGCTGCCGGGATCGGTGCTGATGGGACTGCTCGGCCCGATCATGGGTCGCATCTATGATGCCCGCGGGACGCGCACGCTGCTCGTTCCCGGAACGATCATGGTCTCGGCCGCACTCTTCTTCTACTCGACCGTCGGCGAGCACACCGTGTGGTGGATGCTGGTCATCGCGCAGACGATCATGTCGGTGGGCCTGGCCATGTCGTTCACGCCGCTGTTCTCATCGTCGCTGGGATCGTTGCGTCGCCACCTGTACTCGCACGGTTCGGCCGCGCTGAACACGATCCAGCAGGTCGCGGGTGCGGCCGGCGTCGCCCTGCTCACGGTGACGTACTCGTCGATCCTGCACGCGGGCGAGCATCAGGGTCTGGACACCGCGGTCGCCGGTGCGCCGGGCGCACGCCTGGCATTCCTGATCGCCGCGATCATCTCGCTGGGTGCTGTCGCGCTGAGCGCTTTCGTCCGCAAGCCGGCGGACGACGTGGATGCGGAGTTCGCCGGAGGCCACTGACCTCCGGCCGGTCGGCGGCTGGCTGCTCTAGAGCGAGCAGCAGCCGTCGGCGCCGCAGCAACCGCCGGCGTCGGTGTCGCCGAGCAGGTTGAGGCCGGCGGGCGCCGTGAGCGGCTGCGCCTCGGTCGTGGCGCCCGGCTGCGTGGTCTGCGAAGAAGTCATGCCTCCATGGTACGCCCGGTTCTGACCACGAGCTCGGCAAGCGGCATCCAGTGCGGTGAAGGCTGGACAGGACGGCCGGCGCGTGACCAGACTCGGCTCATGGACCATGATGCCCCGGCCGAGGATGCCCTGAGCCAAGACGGCCGCGACGAGACGGCGAACGAGCGCGCCGACCGCAACTGGGACGAGCTCATGCAGGAGCTGCGCGTCATGCAGACCGGTACGCAGGTGCTGTCGGGGTTCCTGCTCGCGGTGGCGTTCCAACCGCGCTTCACCGAACTCGACCCTCTGCAGGTCGGGTTGTATCTCGTTCTCGTCGGTCTCGCGGCGCTCGCGACGATCCTCGCGCTCGCGCCCGTCGGCATGCACCGTTCACTGTTCGGCCGCCGTCGCAAGCCGGAGCTGGTGCGCATCGCCTCGCGCCTCGTCAAGGCGGACCTGGTCGTGGTGGGTCTGCTCAGCATCGGCGTCACCGCACTGATCGTCGACTTCACGCTCGGACGCACTCCGGCGACGATCGTCGCGGCCGTCGGGGCGGTGATCGTGCTCGGTCTCTGGCTCGCGCTGCCCGCTCTGATGAGGCGCAGCGGGGAGCGCGGGTGAGACCCCCATACCCGATCCGGAATACCACTTCCCCTACCGTTGAGGGATGCTCCGACGACTCATCGCCCGTGCCTTCTGGGGCGTCAGCCGCTGGCGGCTCGTCGGCGCAGCCGCACCAGATCGTCCCACCGTCTTCGTCGGTGCACCGCACACCTCGAACTGGGACTTCGTGCTCATGCTCGCGATCGCCTGGCGCCTCGGTGTCGAGATCCGCTGGCTCGGCAAGAAGAGCCTGTTCGCCGGATGGCGCGGGCCGGTGATGCGCCGTCTCGGCGGCATCCCCGTCGATCGCGAAGACCCGAGCAGCGTCGTCGCCGACGTCGTCTCACGCGTCCACGCCGGCGAGACGTTCGGGTTGGTGATCACGCCGGACGGTACGCGCACGGGCGCCGGATACTGGAAGTCGGGCTTCTACCGCATTGCCCGGGATGCCGGCATGCCGGTGACGCTCTGCTTCGTCGACCGCACCACCATGACGACAGGTATCGGCCCCACTTTCGAGCTGACCGGCGAGGTGTCGGCCGACATGGATCGGATCCGCGCGTTCTACGCCGACAAGGCGGGATTCCGCCCCGAGCATCGCCGCGAACCTCGCCTTCGCGAAGAGGATCCCCGAGCATGACCCTGACGATCGAACCCATCGCTCCGGGGGATGCCGGTGAAGTGCTGACGGTGCAACGCGCGGCGTTCGTGTCAGAGGCTCTGATCTACGGATCGGCCGACATGCCCCCGCTGACGCAGACGCTCGAGCAGCTGCGCGCGGAGATCGCGGAGAACGACGGGTGGGTCGCTCGTGTCGACGGACGCCTCGTCGGAGCCATCCGAGCCGTCCAAGACGGAGACCTCCTGATGATCGGGCGCATCGCGATCGCACCCGACATGCAGGGCGAGGGCGTCGGCCGCGCGTTGCTCGAGGCGGCCGAGGAGGCGAGCACTGCCGCCCAGGCCGAGCTGTTCACCGGCAGCCTGAGCGAGGCGAACATCCGCCTGTACGAAGCGTGCGGGTATGAACAGACGCAGCGTGTGCCGCAGGACGACGGCACCGAACAGGTCTTCTTGCGCAAACGACTGCATCCGCCCACATGAGAAAGTCCTCAGAATCCTGACCTGAGCTTGAAGACGGCGTTCCTGTGCGGAATCGTGGCCCGGACATGTTTCGTCCGGAGCATGTCCGCAACACGGAAGGAGAGCCCTGTGCTCACCCTGACCGAGAATGCAGATGCCGTCGTCACCACGATCGTCGGCCGAGAGGATGCCGGTGCAGAGGCCGGGCTGCGCATCCAGACCGCGGAGGGGCAGGGTCCGAACGGCGAAGCGCGCTTCGCGGTTCACGTCGTGCCCACCCCCGAGCCGGCCGATGTCGTCGTCGAGGGACAGGGCAGCAGAGTCTTCCTCGAGGACGTCGCCGCCGATGCCCTGTCGGACAAGGTGCTCGACGCCGGTGTCGACGAGCAGGGAGCCGTGAGCTTCACGATCCTGGCGCAGCCGGCGTGATGTTCTGAGATGTCCGAAGAGGGTGGGATGCTCCGGCATCCCACCCTCTTCGCGTCAGCGCGTCAACCCCCTGTTCGACCGCCGGGAGCGGCGCCAAGGTGGAATCATTCAGAAAGAGAGGAGAGATCATGGCAGAACTCGATGGCAAGAAGGTGGCGTTCCTGCTCACCGATGGTTTCGAAGACAGTGAGCTGACCAGTCCGTGGGGTGCGGTGACCGATGCCGGGGCGCAGGCTCGATTGATCTCCCCCGCCGACGGGACGGTGACCGGGAAGAACGGACACGAGCAGAAGGTCGATCAGGATGTGGCCGACGCCGACGCCTCCGACTTCGACGCGCTGGTCCTTCCGGGTGGCGTCGTGAACGCTGATCACCTGCGAATGGATCAGGACGCCGTTGCCTTCGCGAAAGCGTTCTTCGACGCTTCCAAGCCCGTCTCCGTGATCTGCCACGGAGCGTGGGTCCTCGTCGAGGCCGACGTCGTCAAGGGGCGGACGCTCACGAGCTACCCGAGCCTTCGCACCGATCTGCGCAACGCCGGAGCGACGTGGGTCGATCAGCAGGTGACCGTCGACCACGGACTCGTCTCGAGCCGGACGCCGGATGACCTTCCCGCGTTCAACGCGAAGACCGTCGAGGAGATCGCGGAGGGCCGGCATGCATGACGGCGGAATCGCGGAGAGGAGCAGTGCTTTTGCTCTGACTGGGGTCAGTCCCAGTCCAGGTACTCCTCGATGATGACGGCGGTCTCGATCGGGTGCGTCACGGGGAAGAAGTGGTCGGCGCCCTCGAGGCTCTTGACGCTCGCCCGCTCAGGGGCTGTCGCCTGAAGCCGTTCGCCGTTGGCCGGCGGGGTGACGGTGTCTTCCGAGCCCTGCACGATGAGAACGGGGATGGCGGGGGCGAGCGGGGTGTCGTCATCCTCAGCGCCCAGCAGGAGCAGTCCGTTGACCCGATCGGTGTGCGCCGCGGCGAAAGCGCGGGCGACGGTTCCGCCGAAGCCGTGACCGCCGATCCAGGTGTCGTCGAGGCCGAGGCCGTCGAGCAGCGCGAGGAGATCGTCGGTTGCCGCGACGGCATACTCGGTCTGCAGGCTGACCCGGATCACATGGAACCCGGCCTCTTCGGCGAGATAATGCGCGACGACACCGAGGCCGTCGCCGTCGAGGTCCCGCGCAGAGACGAGCACGAGCGAAACCGGCCCCTCGCCCTCTTCGACGAAGGAGACCCGTCGCCCCTGGGTATCGACGATGTTCTGCTGCGTCACGGTGCGACGTCCTCCTCGATCCTCTGCCTCGGGCCCGGCGCACGGGGCAACGTCACAACTTTACCCGGCGGTCCTGGTCGGCGATCGGGAGCCTCGGTACAGGGCCGAGTCAGCTCTGCGAACCCCTCGGATCGCGCAGGGCGGTCATCGCCTCCAGCAGCGTGTCGTGGATGTAAGCGAGTTCGGGCGACACCTCGGCCCAGCCTTCATCCGCGCTCTCGGCCGCCCAGTCGCCGTCGCCGTCCTGACCGTCCCAGACCGCCTCGCCGTGCTGCCAGATCCACCACAGGTTCGCGCTCGTGTCCTGCACGCGGGCGAACCGGGTGCCGAAGAAATCCGTCGGCTTCGTCACCAGACGCGCCCCACGCATGAGAGCGCGCTCGAGCACTGCGTCAAGGTCGTCGACGTAGACCTGGAGCAGGCTCGGCGTGAAAAGCCAGTCCGGCTTCCGCTCGGCGAGCATGATGGTGCTCGTCCCGACGCGCACCTCGGACTGGAGCAGCAGCCCGTCGTCGTCGATCGTGCGGACCTCGGCTCGTTCCTCGCCGTCGAAGACCTCGATCACGAACCGGGTCAGCGCGTCGGCGTCCGAGGTGATGATGAACGGGTTGACGGTGGCGTAACCCTCGGGGGCTGCGGGTGCGGTCATCGTGTGCTCCTGTCCTGGTGGGGATGCGATGCCCTCAGTCCATCGCTCGGTGATGGCCGCCGTATTGAACGTTTCCGCCATCATCGACCGGACAGCACCTGAGCCGGCGTCTGGCCGTGGAACGTCTTCAGCGAGCGCGTGAGGTGCGCCTGGTCGGCGAACCCGCATCGCGCCGCGCTGACGCTCGGCGGCACGCCCTGCAGTAGCAGGGCGAATGCTTCCCGTGCCCTGGACAGCTGCTCGATCTGCTTGCGAGTGAGCCCGGTGGAGTCGCGGACGCGGCGTTGCCGGTGCCGCTCCGAGTAGCCCGTGTCGTCACCGGAGAGCATGCGGCGCACATCGTCATCGCACCGCAGGACATCCAGTTCCACGAGGCGGTCCGTGAAGGCTTCGAGGTCCGCGAACTCGGGGAACGGCAACGCCGTCCCGGCGACCGTGATCCGACCGGCGTCGACGACGAGCCGCTGCTCGCCGCCCAGGAGGAGCTGCTTGCTCACCCCGGGCAGGACGATGTGGGGCTAGCTGAATGCCCCAGCTGTGCTCCCCGATGGTCGAGCGGAGCCAGCGGTGGCCCACTGAGGGGCCGGACAGCCCCGCGACGATCTCTCCACCGCGCGACCGCGCGAACCACATGTCCCAGTACTCGACCGCTGGGACGAGGTAGCGCTCGTCCTTCGTGGCCCGTGCCTGCCACACGCATTGGAGCACAGGCGAGTCGGGGTGATGCTCCTCGTACACGTGCTCCATCGGCGACTCCCCCGCAGCGCCTACGTCGATGTCCCCGAGCGCCGCCGCTGCTCGGCGACCCAGGAGTGATTCACGATCGCGGCGGTGACTTCGGCGCGATAGGCGGCGCCGTCCGCGCCGCGCAGGAGATCTCTCGCGTAGTACGGCGATCCTTCGCGGTGCGGCGAACTGTCATCGATCCGCCTCGCCAGTTCCGACAGGTACTCGGTCCCTCCTGACCGGTAGCCTTCGCGTTCGCTCTCGTCGAGGAGGACGAGCACCGAGCCGTCGACCATCCCCGAGGAGTAGCGGGCGTCGAGGTGCAGACGTCCCTCCTTCTCGAGGAGGAACCACGAACCCGGCCGGTGGTCGACATAGCGCAAGGCACGAGCAGCCGCGTCGATGCGCTCCGGATCCCCCCACAGTTCGACGGGAGGGATCACGCCGAGGTGACGGCGCATCGCGGCATCCACGGTGGCGTGGGTGACGGCCGGCGGTGCGTCGCGACGCAGCGTGAGACATATGACCCGCCCGCACGTGCGGCACAGGAACTGGCTCTCGACGGCATCCATCAGACCCGAGGAATGCAGCAGGGTGAGATCGGCGAGTCGCACCCAGTGCGCGTCCTCACGCAGGCGATCGTCCTGCACGGCATCGGCGAGCGATTCGATCGTCGCCTCGAGGTCGAAGTCGGCGGCGGGCCCGCGACGGACGACGAGATCGGCGCATGCCTCGCAGTCCTCGTCCTCCGGGCACGGGGCGGCCCGCAGCTCCTGCGGGCTCACGACGACCCGGTCGAGCTGCGTCGAGTGCCCGACCGTGACGAAGCGGGCGAACGCACCGTCCACGGGGAAGCATCGCGAGCTGTGGCCCCCGAACCACCAGCTCTTTCCGAACACGTTCTTGAAGTCTTCGACCGTCGAGCCGTTGTCGAGTCCCGGGATCCAATCGGACAGGTCGAGTCCTCCCTGCGCATCCGGTCCGGACGAGAGATCGAGGACCACCGCGACGACCGTGTCGTCGTGGACGAACATCTCCGCTCCGGAGGCGAAGCCCAGGCGGCGCGAGACGACGGCCGGTTCGCCGATCAGACGTTCGCGGATGCCGTCGGGCTCGCCGCCGAACGCCTCGGAGAGGCGGCGGACGGCCGGGTCGTGCTCCGACATGGTCAGCGCACCGAGGACGAGGGCGAACCGCTCGTCTGCCGCTGCGGACGGGTGCTCGTGCGGGCGGCGCATGCCCCGAGCCTATCTCCGCACGCGGATTCGCTCGGCCGGTCATCCTCGGGCGGGATGGGAGCGGTAGCCTGCAGGCAGCCGATGACCGAGTGGAGGCACTCATGACGCAGTACATCATCTACTTCCATCAGCAGTGGGTCGGCGATCACAGCGAGGCGTGGTTCCGCGAACGCGGGCCGCTCGCGAACGCTGTGGTCGAGGACATCCGCGCCGCGGGCGAGTACGTGTGCGCGGGCGGGGTGGACGAGGAGCTCGACAACGCGTTCACCGCGGATGCGCGCAGCGGCAGCATCGAGATCACCGACGGGCCGTACGCGCGCGGCGAGCAGTACATCGGCGGGCTCACGATCGTCGACGTCGCCGACGAGGAGCGCGCAAGGTACTGGGCCGGGCGGATCGCGGAGGCGTGCGGCTGGCCGCAGGAGACCCGGCGGCTCTACTGAGAGTCGTCGGGACCGTTGCCTGCGGCATCCTCCCACGCCCGGCGTACGGCTCGCGGCGCCTGCGACCGCCACGCCTCCGTGACGATCTCGACGAGATGGTCGTGCTCGATGCGCTCCATCCGCACGGCGATCTTCGGCTCGACCCACTTCGACGTCTCGCGCAGCACGACGTCGGGGAAGGTGTGCTTCGTCGCCTGAGCGTCGAGGTGCTCGGCGACCTTGAACGAGACCACGAGCTCGGTGCCGATGATCTCGCGCATGTCGTCCGGGATGCTGGGCCAGGGCCGAGCCACCCAGGCGAACATCCGGCCGCGCACGAACCAGGTCGTGCCGCTCGGGCGCTCTCGCTCTTCGGCATCCGGCAGTCCGCGCACGATGCGGCGGATGTCGTCGAGATCGGGCATGCCGCCCAGGATAGGCCCGGGCTCCGACATCAGGGTCTGCAGCGCACTCGGACCTGTCGAGCCGGTGTCGAAATGAGCCGCCCCCGTTCGTGGTCCTGATAGCCGGATGCAACGATTCCGGCCCGATCAGGAAGGGCGTCCGCCATGTATCTGAACGGCCCACACGGAGAGCAGACGCAGCGAGGAGATGATGACCATGCCCGAAACCCAGGCCAGCACTCGGGATGTCGCGACGGTGATCGCGCGCACGCATCGCGAGGAGTGGGCGCGGATCGTCGCGGGACTCACGCGGCGGTTCGGAGATCTCGACCTGGCCGAGGAGATGACCGCGGAGGCGTTCGCGACCGCAGTCGAGCATTGGCCGGCACACGGCATACCGCCGAACCCTGCCGGGTGGGTGACCACGACAGCGAATCGCAGGGCGATCGATCGGCTGCGACGTGAGGCGCGTCGAGACGAGAAGCATCGGGAGGCGCTGCGGCTGCACGATCCGGAACCCGCCGCCCCGACCGGCGCCATCGAGGACGATCGGCTTCGGCTGCTGTTCATCTGCTGCCATCCGGCGCTCCCGCTCGACGCGCGCGTCGCACTGACCTTGAGGATCGTCGGCGGGCTCACCGTCGCCGAGATCGCCCATGCCTTCCTCGTGCAGGACACGACCATGGGTCAGCGGATCAGCCGGGCGAAGGCGAAGATCAAGGCGGCCGGCATCCCCTTCGCGTTCCCCGCGGCGGAGGACCTCCCCGCGCGCATCGATGCCGTCCTCGTGGTGCTGTACCTCGTCTTCAACGAGGGCTACCTCGCTTCCGGCCCCGATACGCCCGCGATCCGGCACGAACTGACCGCCGAGGGGATCCGGCTCACGCGGCTCGCACATGAACTCCGGCCCGACGATGCCGAGGTGGTCGGTCTGCTCGCGTTGATGCTGCTCACCGACGCTTGCTCTCAGGCCCGTGTCTCGGCCGACGGTGAACTGGTGCGGCTCGATGAGCAGGATCGTGGGTCCTGGGACCGAGATCTGATCGTCGAGGGTCTGCGATTGCTCGGATCACGGGAGGTTGATGAGCCCTCAGGCAGGTACCGGCTGCTCGCGGAGATCAATGCCGTCCACGTCACCGCCCCGCATCCGCGTGACACCGACTGGGCGCGCATCGCGAGCCTCTACTCCCGGCTCGAGGAGATCGACCCGAGTCCACTCGTCACCCTCAACAAGGCCATCGCGCTCTCCGAGCACGATTCATCCGACCTCGCTCTCGCGATCGTCGACCGACTCACCGACAAGCTCGACGGCCACCACGCGTTCCACGTCACCCGTGCGGAACTGCTGCGCGCGACCGGCCGCTCCGCCGACGCCCGAGCGGCGTACGACCGCGCAATCGATCTGGCCGGGAACACCGCCGAGACGGCTCACCTCATCCGCCGACGAAATCAGCTCGCACCATCGAATGGAGAAATCTCATGAGCAGCAAGTACCTCGTCATCCACATGTCCGACCCCACCGGCACCGATCTGCCCCCGTCCGAGGACCAGGCGATGCTCGAACGCTGGGCTGCCGAGGGCGAAGCGGCGGGACGTCTCGGCGAGGGTGCACCTGTCGCGGGTCCCGAGCAGGCGAAGTCCGTCGTCGTCCGTGACGGCCGGGCCCTGATCACCGACGGCCCGTTCCCCGAGTTCAAGGAGTGGTTCGCCGGCTACGACCTCATCACCGCCGATTCGATCGACGAGGCCGCCGAGTACATGACGAAGCATCCGGTCGCCACCCTCGGCCGCATCTACATCCTGCCGCAGGTGAGGCTGCCGTGGGATGAGGAGTGACCGGCGACAAGCATGAGCTAGACGTTGAAGCGGAACTCCACCGGGTTACGTCAGCGTTAGCGGTGTGCGCAAGCGTCGACCGTCGCTCATCCTCTACCGTCGCCCAGGTCCCGGAGCAGGTCGAGATCGTGATGGTCCTCAGGCCGGAGTTCGTATCCCGACCTCAGCGCCATGAGCATCGCCGCAGTCGCTACGACCACTGGGCGACCACGAATCATCCCCTCAGCACGATCGCGCGCACGATGGGCGAAGATCTCGTCCCCGAACCCCCTCTGGACACCGTCACCGGCCGCATCCAGCTCCATCGGATGGATGTCGACAGCCCGATCGCCCGATCGCAGCTCCACACGGATCGGCAGCCAATCCTCGACGACCTCGTACCCGCGACCGGACAGCCACTCGATGAGGGTCTCGACCTTTGTAGCGTCGACGAAGAGGTCCAGGTCTCCGTGGGTTCTGGACTGGAATCCGACCAAGGCATCAACAGCCCAGCCGCCGTTCACCTGGTACACGACGGAGCGCTCGTCGAGCCAGTCGACGATGCGGACGACCTCGTCGGCGTCCATCCCCCCAAGCGTCATGCCACCTGCAGTGGCATGATCGACGCGATCTGCTCCCCTGCAGCGTCCTCTGCGCGATCCAGCTCATAGTAGCTCTGCAAGTTGATCCAGAACTCAGCCGACGTGCCGAAGTACTTCGCCAGCCGCAGCGCGGTGTCCGCGGTGATCCCCCGCTTGCCGTGCACGATCTCATTGATCCGACGCGGCGGCACTCCGATAGATACCGCGAGCTTGTTCTGAGTGATCCCGAATCCCTCGATGAAGTCCTCCATGAGGACCTCCCCCGGATGAATCGGGGGAATCTTGTCAGTGATAGTCAACGATCTCCACCTCCTCTGGTCCAGCATCAGTCCACACAAAGCAAATCCGCCACTGGTCGTTGATCCTTATGCTGTACTGGCCGACCCGATCACCTTTCAGCGCTTCGAGTCGGTTTCCGGGTGGAACGCGGAGGTCCTCGAGCACCTCCGCTGATCCCAACTGACGAAGTTTGCGCAACGCCGCCCGGAGGATCCGAGGATCGATCGACGGCACGCGCTCACGACGCCACAGACGCTCGGTGTCCTTGCCGCCGAACGATCTGATCACGAGTCCAGCATATAACGGACGCCGTCATTAACGCTAGACGTTAAACCGGAACTCCACCACGTTCCGGCACCTACAGCCATCTACCGCCAGAATCCGTGCAGCGCAAGGCTAGCCCGCTCAGGCGAGGCATCAGTCACACTCACGCGACCTCCAGCGGCGTGATCGCAGCGATCTGCTCCCCAGCGAGATCCTCCGCACGGTCGAGCTCGTAACAGCTCTGCAGGTTGATCCAGAACTCCGCCGAGGTGCCGAAGTACTTCGCGAGTCGCAGCGCGGTATCTGCGGTGATCCCCCGCTTGCCGTGCACGATCTCGTTGATCCGCCGCGGCGGCACCCCGATCGACACGGCGAGCTTGTTCTGCGTGATCCCAAGCCCTCGATGAAGTCCTCCATGAGGACCTCGCCCGGGTGGATCGGCTCGATCTTGTCAGTGGTAGTCAACGATCTCCACCTCCTCCGGTCCGGCGTCCGTCCACACGAAACAGATCCGCCACTGGTCTTTGGTCCCGATGTGCGCTGACCGGCTCGATCACCATTCAGCGCCTCGAGCCGATTGCCGGGTGGGACGCGAAGGTCATCGAGCACCGCCGCAGATCCCACCTGGCGTAGCTTGCGCAACGCGACTCGATGGATCCTCGGATCGATCGAGCGCACGCGCTCACGACGCCACAGCCGTTCGGTCTCCTTGCTACCGAACGATCTGATCACGCGACCGGGGTATACCGCGGGCCGTTAATAGCGCTAGACGTTAAACCTGAGCTCGGGCCGAGCCTCGCACGGACCAACCTCTGGAATTCGGCGACTGATGCACCCGACAGGCGGGGATCTCGTGGCACCGGGCTCTTCCTGGTTGACAGATCACACCACAAGCACGGTCACGGGTCCCTCATCAGGAGTCGGAGGCTCGAAGTGATCGAAGTACCTTGCGGCGGTCGCCGTATCCAGAGCGAAATCGTCGCTGTGTGAGCGTCTGCGCGAGGCCACACGCCGTAAACACGTCTCACGGTCAGTCGAAAGGTAGACCGTCTCAGGAACCACCCCGAACGGTTCCAGCACATGCCTCCATTCCTCCCTCATGGCACGCGACCAGAAGGAGAAGTCGAGCACGACCTCACGTCCATCTTCGACGAGATCCACGAGACGACGTCGGAGCTCGATCTCGATCTCGCGATGCGCATCATCTGTCAGCGGCATGTGTCGGATGCCCCTGCCCCAGGCCTCTTGATCGAACGAGAGCCGAACGAATCCGTCTGCCTCCATCCGACGAGCGACGGTCGACTTGCCTGACCCCGCCGGTCCGCACATGAAGACGACCCGAACCATGGGTATCAGTCTACGGACATACCCCTGGCCGACTTGTTCGACCGCACCGATGGCGTGTCCACGGGAAGCGGCTCGCGCCCGAAGACCAATCCGCGTCAGTACGAGCCTGCCCGAACCCGTCCAGGCGCGAGCGGCATGCTCAACTCGGACGCATGGAGGCAGTAGTCCATCTCCCCGACGTCGATATCCACGACGCTCGCGCAGCCGTGTTCCCCGTGCGGATGGGAGTTCCGCTACACGTTGAACCGGAACTCGACCACGTCGCCATCCTGCATGACGTAGTCCTTGCCCTCCAGGCGCGCCTTGCCCTTGGAGCGGGCTTCGACGACCGACCCCGTCTCGACGAGGTCGTGGAACGAGATGATCTCGGCCTTGATGAAACCCTTCTCGAAGTCGGTGTGGATGACACCGGCGGCCTGCGGCGCCTTCCAGCCCTTGCCGATCGTCCAGGCGCGGGCCTCCTTGGGACCGGCGGTCAGATACGTCTGCAGACCCAGTGTGTCGAAGCCGATGCGGGCGAGCTGGTCGAGCCCCGATTCGTCCTGACCGGTGGATGCCAGCAGCTCGGCAGCGTCCTCAGGGTCGAGGTCGATCAGCTCGGATTCGATCTTCGCGTCGAGGAAGATCGCCTTGGCCGGTGCGACCAGTGCCTCCAGCTCTGCCTTGCGGGCGGCGTCCGTCAGCACGGCCTCATCGACGTTGAAGACGAAGATGACCGGCTTCGAGGTCAGAAGGCCCAGCTCCTTGATCGGAGCAAGGTCGATGCCCGACGTCGACAGCAGGGCGCCCCGCTCCAGAGCATCCTTCGCCGCGTTCGCCGCCTCGAGGACGGACGGGTCGAGCTTCTTCTGCTTGACCTCCTTCTCGTACCGCGGCAGCGCCTTCTCAACGGTCTGCAGGTCGGCGAGCATGAGCTCGGCGTTGATCGTCTCGAGATCCCCCTGCGGGTTGATCGCCCCGTCGACGTGCACGACGTCATCGTCGGCGAAGCCGCGCACGACCTGCGCGATGGCGTCCGCCTCGCGGATGTTGGCGAGGAACTGGTTGCCGAGCCCCTCCCCCTCGCTCGCGCCGCGGACGATGCCGGCGATGTCGACGAAGGACACGGTCGCCGGCAGAATCCGCTCGCTGCCGAAGATGCCCGCCAGCACCTCCAGACGCGAATCGGGGAGATTGACCACTCCGACGTTCGGCTCGATCGTCGCGAACGGATAGTTCGCCGCGAGCACGTCGTTCTTGGTCAGGGCGTTGAAGAGGGTGGACTTGCCGACGTTGGGCAGGCCGACGATTCCGATAGTGAGAGCCACGGGGTAAGAGTCTACCGGCGAGCACAACTTCGGATGCCGCGCGGGGCACGCCGTCGTCCGGCGCGATCACGCGGCGTGTCGGCGCCACGCTCCGAAGCTGTGCACGGGGGCGGGCGGAGCCGTTCGGCTCGTGCGGCTCACGCGCGGACGGCGCGGAACGCGCGCGTCACGTACGGGAGGTCGATGGTGGCGTCGCCGTGCAGGCCGAGCTCGTCGAACAGCACGTCCATTTCGTCATGGATGCCGCGGCGCACCTCCTCCGCTGCGGTGATGAAGAAGCTCCGTGAGCCGGCCATCCGGTGCAACTGCGGCCGGGTCATCGGACGCACCCAGCGCCACGACCGCTCCTCGAGCGCAGAGAACGGCTCGCCGACCGTCGGCCCGTCCCCGTCGAACATGCCCGACGCGGGAGAGGTGCGCATGATCTCGGTCAGACGCATGACCCACGGCGCGCTGTCGTCCCGCAGATTCCAGATGAGCCCGAGCGTTCCGCCCGAGCGGATCGCTCGCCCGATCCCGGCGGACCCCATGACCGGATCGACCCAATGCCAGGCCTGGCCGAGCACGACGGCATCCAGGCTCGAATCCGGAACCGGCAGTCGCTCGGCCGTGCCGAGGAACGTCGGCACCCCCGGCACGCTCTCGCGCAGCTGCGCGAGCATCGCGGCATCCGGATCGATGGCGATCACCTCCGCGTCCGGCGCATCCGCGAGCACGCGGGTCAGCTTGCCCGTTCCGGCACCGACATCCGCGATGCGGCGCGATCCGTGCGGCAGCTGCTCGAGCATCCAGGCCACGGCTTCGAACGGATAGTCGGGTCGCGCCGCCTCGTAGTCGCCCGCCGCCGCACCGAAGGATGTCGCCCGATCATCGCCCATGCCGCAAGCCTACGGCGCGCCTGCGCCGATCGAGCAGGGCGCGGGGAGAGGGTGAAGACGTGCCCCTGGACTTCACTGCGATCGACTTCGAGACTGCGAACTCCAGCCCGGCTTCGGCGTGTTCCGTCGGCCTCGTGCGCGTCCGTGACGGGCGGGTCGTCGCGACGGCGGGATGGCTGATCCGCCCGCCCGCGGGCCACGACGAATTCCAGGAGTGGAACATCAGGATCCACGGCATCCGCCCCCAGGATGTCGTGCAAGCCGCGACCTGGACCGAGCAGTTCGACAGGCTGTGCGCTTTCGCCGGAGCCGACGTCCTGGTGGCGCACAACGCCGGATTCGACCTGAAGGTGCTGCGCACGGCATCCGAGGTCACCGACCTGGAGTGCCCGCCCTACCGTTCGCTGTGCAGCCTGCAGGTCGCCCGCAAGGTCTACGACCTCGAGTCCTACCGGCTGCCGATGGCCGCGGCCGCCGCCGGGTTCGCGGAGTTCTCGCACCATGACGCCCTCGCGGATGCCCGCGCGTGCGCGGAGATCGTCATCGATTCGGCGCGACGCATGGGCGCCGCCGACGTGCACGCGCTCGCGACGGCGCTGAGCCTGCGGGTGACGGATGCTCCAGCGGCTGCCGCCCAGGCTCGTGCGGCCTGAGCGCATTCGCGCTCACGTCACGCGAGAATGAGAGCATGACGAATCCTTCCGGCGACTCCCCCGTCAGCCTCGAAGTCATCGAGGGCACCTTCGACCTCGCGCGCCAGGGGCGCACCGGACCGCTCGGCGAGATGATCGACGCCGGTGTGCCGATCGATCTCCGGAATCCGCGCGGCGACACGTTCCTGATCGTCGCGACCTATGCCGAGGAGGAGCACACGGTCGCGGATCTGATCCGACGCGGCGCCGCACTGGATGCGGTCAACGGCAACGGCCAGACGGCGATCTCGTGCGCCGTGTTCCGCAAGAACGAGACGCTGCTCCGGATGCTGCTGGATGCCGGTGCCGATCAGAATGCCGGCACGCTCTCCGCGCTCGCGATCGCCGACCAGTTCGGACTCACCGACATGCGCGCGATCCTCGAGGAGCACGCCGCGGACTGAATACGCCGCGGGGCGCCTGCACGGCGATGTCCGTGGCCGTCGGCATCATGGCGGTATGGATGCTCTGTTGATCGTGGTTCTGGCTCTCGCGGCCCTCGCCGCCGGGGGCGCCGCCGGGTGGTTCGCACGCGCCGCTCGATCCTCAGCGCAGCAGTCGGCGACGGCGACCGACCTCGCGCGGGTTCAGGCAGAGCTCTCCGCCGCTCGAGACGACCGCGACCGGCAGTACGACCTGTACCGGGATGCCGTCGAGCACGCCCGTGCGCAGCAGCGGGCAGAGGCAGACCGGGTGCAGCAGCAGAACGCGGTGCTCACCGCGCTCGCCCCTGTGCGCGAGTCGCTGCAGCAGATGCAGAGCAAGGTGGCGTCGCTCGAGCAGGAGCGGCATGCGCAGTTCGGCTCACTGGCCGAGCAGCTGCGCAGGGCGCAGGAGTCGGATGAGGCGCTGCGCGCAACGACCGAGTCGCTCGCAGGGGCACTGCGCTCGACATCGACGAGGGGCGTGTGGGGCGAGACCCAACTGCGTCGGGTCGTGGAGGCAGCTGGTCTGACCAGACACGTCGACTTCGATCTGCAGTCGACCATCTCGTCCGACCGAGGACAGGGCCGACCGGACATGATCGTGCGACTTCCGGGCGGCACCTCGATCGCTGTCGATGCAAAAGTGCCTCTCGACGCGTACCTCGAAGCGACAGCGCTGCCGGGCGGCGATGCGCACGAGGCGCAGCGACGGCAGCACATGCAGAAGCACGTCAAAGCGGTTCGTGCACACGTCGACGCGCTGGCGAAGAAGGCCTACTGGTCAGGGCTCGACGCGAGCCCCGAGTTCGTGATCTGCTTCCTGCCCAGTGAGTCTCTGCTGGCCGCTGCCATCGATGAGGATCCTGCGCTGCTCGACTACGCGTTCGGCAAACGCGTCGCGCTTGCGTCACCGGTCAACCTCTGGGCAGTGCTGAAGACCGTGGCCTACACCTGGACTCAGCAGGAGGTGTCGACCGAGGCCCGCAACCTGCTCGCCCTCGGCACGCAGCTGTTCGACCGGCTGGGCACCCTAGCCGGCCATGCCGACGACCTCCGGCGCGCGCTCGAGCGCACGGTGGACAGCTACAACCGCTTCGCCGGTTCGTTGGAGACGCGTGTACTCGTGACGGCGCGGCAGTTTCCCGGCATCGATGCGTCAGCGCTGGACGCCGCGCCGCCGGTGATCACGAACAGCCCGCGCAAGTTCACCGCCCCTGAACTGACCGTCGACGCGGGAAGCGACGGCGAGCCGACAGCCGACCGACCGATCGTCGAGATCGAAGCCGACCTCGGATCGGTGCGGCACCGAGTCGCCGACGATTCGATCACGGATGGGGTCGGCAGGGGTCAGGCGCTGTAGGGAACCCAGCTCAGCAGGGCGATCACGAGACCCGACGTCACGAGGAACGCGCCGACCATCCACCACGGGCTCAGCTCATGCCCCTCGGCACGGCGCACCCGGAACAGCACGTCCGTCCGGCGCGCGGGATCCATGTTCGCCGGTGCCGCAGTGGTCGCGGCCGCAGCCGCGGCAGCGCGGGCGGCTTCGTCTTCCGGTGAGATCCGCAGAATACGACCGGTGTTGGTGGTGACCATCTGCACCGGTGCCGACTTCTCGTCGCTGCCCGTCTGTCCCGTGGTCATCTCTTGCCCTCCCGGTGGTGTCGCCCTGAGACTGTCGGCGACGCCATCCATTCTGCCAGCAATGCCTGAGAACCGCGGGAGCGGCGGCTCCTGGCCGCTACGCGGAGGCAGGTGCGGGCGTCAGAGCCACTTCGAGACGAGGTGCTCCGACGAGATGCGGCGCAGCGTCCCGGAGGCGCCGCGCAGCACGACCGACTCGGTGTAGACGTAGTTGCCCTCACGACGCACGCCGGCCACGAGCTGACCGTCCGTGACGCCGGTCGCGACGAAGAGGGTGTTGTCTCCCTGGACGAGCTCGTCGGCCTCGTAGACGTGGTCCATCTTCAGTCCGGCGTCGATGCCGCGCTGGCGCTCGTCGTCGTCGCGCGGCCAGAGCCGACCCTGGATGTGCCCACCGAGCGCTTTGATCGCGCACGCGGTGACGATGCCCTCCGGGCTGCCGCCGACACCGACGCACATGTCGGTGCGCGCGCCGTGGCGGGCGGCGTTGATGCCGCCGGCGACGTCACCGTCGCTCATGAGACGGGTGCCGGCGCCCGCCTCGCGGATCTCCTCGATGAGCTTCTCGTGGCGCGGTCGGTTCAGCACCGAGACGACGATCTCATCGACCGGCTTGCCCAGTGCCTTCGCCAGCAGTCGGATGTTCTCACCGACGGGAAGGTTGATGTCGACGACGCCCACACCGGCAGGACCGGTCACGAGCTTGTCCATGTAGAAGACGCTGGACGCGTCGAGCATCGTCCCCCGGTCGGAGACGGCGATGACCGAGAGGGCGTTCTGACGCCCGGCAGCAGTGAGCGAGGTGCCGTCGATCGGGTCGACGGCGATGTCGCACTCCGGACCGCGGCCGGAGCCGACGACCTCGCCGTTGAACAGCATGGGCGCGTTGTCCTTCTCGCCCTCGCCGATGACGACCCTGCCCTGGAAGTTCACGGTCCCCAGGAACGCTCGCATGGCGTCGACGGCCGCACCGTCCGCGGCTTCCTTGTCGCCGCGTCCGATGAACGGCACCGCCCTGATCGACGCCGCCTCGGTCGCGCGCACCAGCTCGAGTGCGAGGTTTCGATCGGGACGCAGCGGGCTCATATCGGCCGTCAGACTCACCATGGGGCCAGCCTAGCCAGCGGGCACGTCAGACCGCCCGCTGTTTCGCGCGATATGCCGCGAAGGAATCGCGTTTCTTAACGTTCGCGAAGACCGCGGGTACAGGGCGGCCCGAAGGCGGCGGCATCCCGCACCACCGACGATAGAGTGAGCACTGTCCCGGCTTCATCTATCGCAGGAGTTTCCATGCCCGTCGCCACCCCGGAACAGTACGCAGAGATGCTCGACCGCGCGAAGGCCGGTGGCTTCGCGTATCCCGCGTTCAACGTCTCCAGCTCGCAGACCATCAACGCCGTGCTCCAGGGCCTCACCGAGGCGGGCTCGGACGGCATCATCCAGGTGACCACCGGCGGCGCCGACTACTTCGCCGGCCACACGGTCAAGGCTCGCGCCACCGGTGCCCTCGCCTTCGCTCGCTACGCAACCGAGGTCGCCAAGAACTACCCGGTCACCGTGGCCCTGCACACGGACCACTGCCCGAAGGATGCGCTCGCCGGCTTCGTCGAGCCGCTGATCGCAGCGTCCGAGGAAGAGGTCAAGGCCGGCCGCAACCCCATCTTCCAGTCGCACATGTGGGACGGCTCGGCTGTGCCGCTGCAGGAGAACATCGAGATCGCGAAGGACCTACTCCCCCGCATCAAGGCCATCAACGCCATCCTCGAGGTCGAGATCGGCGTCGTCGGCGGCGAAGAGGACGGCGTCACCCACGAGGGCTCGAACGAGGCCCTCTACACGACGTTCGCCGATGTCGACCAGGCCGTTCAGGCCCTGGGGCTCGGCGAGCAGGGCCGCTACATCGCCGCCCTCACCTTCGGCAACGTGCACGGCGTCTACAAGCCGGGCGGCGTGAAGCTGCGCCCTGAGCTCCTCGGCGAGATCCAGGAGCAGGTCGCCGCCAAGTACGGCACCGGCCCCAAGCCCCTCGACCTCGTCTTCCACGGCGGCTCGGGCTCCACCGACGAGGAGATCGCCACCGCGGTCGCCAACGGCGTCATCAAGATGAACATCGACACCGACACGCAGTACGCGTTCACCCGTGCGATCGCCGACTACATGTTCAAGAACTACGACGGCGTCCTCAAGGTCGACGGCGAGGTCGGCAACAAGAAGCAGTACGACCCGCGCGCCTGGGGCAAGGTCGCCGAGTCGGCCATGGCCGCTCGCGTCGTCGAGTCGACCAGGCAGCTCGGGAGCCACGGCCAGTCGCAGAGCTGACCGCATCGCCCCGCATCAGGCCTCGGACCGCACGGTCCGGGGCCTGATCTGCGTCATCGACGCGACAGGCGCATCGCCCAGATAACGAGATCCGCGACCGCATCCACGATGAGCACAATGCCGGCCACGCGTCCGACTCCGCGGCGCCGTGCAAGGACGGCTCCGCTCGCGAGTTCTGCAGCGCCGACCGCGAGACCGACCGCGGGCCGCGCGCGCACGAACCGGACGACCCGCGCCCACGGCGTCTCCCGCCGCGTCAGCGGCGTCCACTCTCCGATCCCGGAGAGGAAGCTCTCCCCGATCGCCGCGATCCATCCGGACGGCGCGAAGCGCTGACCGACCGGTATCTGTGCGCTCAGCGCGGAATCGATCAGGCCGGCTGGAATGCGGAACGACGCGAGGAACGCTCGCAGGCGCGCCTCGGACCCGACCACACCTCCGAGCGACTCCGCGACGAGAGCACGGTGCGCAGCGTCGACGTCCACGACGCCGCGGGCGCCGAGGACCTCGAGCTCATCCCTGGTTCCGTCGCCCTCCGCCAGAAGCCGCCGGTACACCTCAGCGGTCTCGGGCACGGCGATCGACGCGATGTCGAGAACCGGCAGCGTGTCGCGCTCGGCATCCGTCCAGAACGGGACAGTCTCGTTGGCGCGGGCCGTGACCTCGATCCAGCTGCCGCCGTCTCCGGTCCGGTTGAGCTCGATCAGTGGAAGTTCGGCCGCCGACGACGGCCAGGCCCCCGTCGGCTCGGTAGTGCGGAAGCGCTGCAGCGACCACGTGCCGGACTCGGCATGGACCACATCGGTGCCGTTCGCCTCCGCGAGGAACCGGGCCGCAACCGGTCCCCGATGCGAGAAGGCCGCGACATCGACCGGCTGCGGCTCGAACAGCTCCGGGTCGAGATCGTCCTCGTCTTCTTCGGGCAGGTCCTCGTCGACATGCTCGACCGCTGATCCCTCATCGGCGGTGAACTCCGCCTCGAACTCATCGAAGTCGACGCTCTCGCCGCCGTCGATCCACAGGTTCAGCCCGGCATCCGCGAAAGCGTCCCGGAGCGACCCGATCGTCAGCTCTGTCGCGATGGTGTCCTCGTCCGTCAGCGTGAGGACCTGATCGTCGTCGGTCACCGGGATCAGCAGCACAGCCTCGTCCGCGTCGCCCCAGGCGATGGTCGCGTCGCGCACCGCGGCGAGCGCACGCACGGAGCGCAGGACCTCGGTCGCCGCGGCGCGTGGATCGCTGCCGTCGCCGCGGTCCACGGAAGCGTAGGAGAGCTGCACGCCGAGACTGTTCTGATCCATGCTTCGAGCCTAACCAGGCTCTCGCCGGCCTCAGACCGGTTGCCAGGTCTAGGACGCGCCGGCGCCGGCCAGGTAAGCCTGGAAGGCCGGGTCCCCCACCATGGGGATGCTGATGCACACCGACGCGACGAGCATCGTCACGACGGCGCCGACCAACGGCACCCACCACGCGAGCTTCGACGCACGCAGCCTCCGCACCGAGATCAGCGCGGTGATGACCCAGCCCGCCACGAGGACGATCGCGGCAATCGTGCCCCAGACCCGGGCCTGGTCGAAGTTCGTGAACTTGCCCTCGATACCCAGGATGCGCATGCTCTCGTTCATCACACCGGGCAGGTCGAGGTACGACATGCCGGTCATGAAGACGTTGAAGACCCCGTACACGAGCAGGGCGATCGTGATGATCCTGTCCCACCGACGGGGCTCGCGGCTCTGCGCGACCGGCTCCGGGGATGCGGCCGCGGCCGGGGCCGGAGGCTGCTCCTCGACCGGCGGCAGTCCGGCAAGTCTGCGCTGCTCCTCCGGCGTGGCCAATTCGCCGTACTGCGGGCGCTCGGTCATGAGGCGGCGGATCCCGTGCGCCCGCCCAGGGCCCGCGTGTCGCGCTGACCCGAGATGTCCTGACGCAGCTCCTTGGGCAGCGAGAACATCAGGTCCTCTTCGGCCGTGCGGACCTCTTCGACGTCCTCGTAGCCGGCCGTGCTCAGGGCTTCCAGCACCTCGCGGACGAGGACTTCCGGAACCGACGCGCCGCTGGTGACACCGACCGTGGTGACGCCGTCGAGCCACTCCTGCTTGACCTCTTCGGCGTAGTCGACGCGGTACGCGGCCTTCGCGCCGTACTCCAGCGCGACCTCGACGAGGCGCACCGAGTTCGAGGAGTTCGACGACCCGACGACGATGACGAGATCGGCGTCCTTCGCGACCTTCTTGATCGCGACCTGGCGGTTCTGCGTCGCGTAGCAGATGTCGTCGGACGGCGGATTCTGCAGCTCGGGGAAGCGCGTGCGCAGTCGGTTGACCGTCTCCATGGTCTCGTCGACGGACAGCGTCGTCTGCGACAGCCAGACGACCTTCGACGGATCCTTCACCTGGACCGTGTCCGCCTCCTCGGGCGAGTTGACGATCGTGACATGATCGGGCGCCTCTCCGGCCGTCCCCTCGACCTCTTCGTGTCCTTCGTGACCGATGAGGAGGATCTCGTAGTCGTCGCGCGCGAAGCGGACGGCCTCGCGGTGCACCTTGGTCACCAGCGGGCAGGTGGCGTCGATCGCGTGCAGCCCACGGTCCGAGGCGGCGCCCACGACGGCAGGCGAGACACCGTGTGCGCTGAAGACGACGTGAGCGCCCTCCGGCACCTCGTCGACCTCCTCGACGAAGATCGCTCCCTTGTCCTCGAGCTCGGTGACGACGTGGATGTTGTGCACGATCTGCTTGCGCACGTACACCGGGGCACCGTAGCGCTCCAGAGCCTTCTCGACGGCGACCACGGCTCGATCCACCCCGGCGCAGTAGCCGCGCGGGGCGGCGAGCAGAACGCGCTTGTGTCCGTCGACCGGGTTATTCTGAAGCCGCGCCGCCCGCGACCGAGGGATGCGGGGAACGGGAAGATGTATGGTGGCCTGGCTCACCCTCCGAGTCTACCGACGGGCGCCATGGAGGGGCCTGGACGCGGATTCGGGCATCACGCACACGGAAGGACCCCGATGACCGTCTTCGAGGCATCTCCTGCGAACGGCGCAGCCCCGCCAGCAGATGCCGTCGCGCCCCGCGACTCGACGGCCGACGCCCCCACCTCCGTCGCCCGGCTCAACGGCACGATCCGCGACTTCGTCGCACGCTGGAACACGGTCTGGGTCGAGGGTGAGATCACCTCGTGGAACGTCCGCGGCGGCAACATCTTCGGAAGACTGAAGGACACCCAGTCCGACGCCCAGATCTCGATCAGGATCTGGTCCAGCGTGCGGGGGCGCATTCCCGCCGATCTGGCTGTCGGCGACCACGTCATCGCGGCGGTGAAGGCCGACTACTTCGTCAAGGCCGGGGATTTCAGCTTCACCGTCTCGAGCATGAAGCACGTGGGCCTCGGCGATCAGCTCGAGCGCCTCGAACGGCTGCGAGCGCAGCTCCGACAGGAGGGTCTGTTCGACGAGGGCCGCAAGAAGCCGCTGCCGTTCCTGCCCCACGTGATCGGACTCATCACCGGCGAGCGATCGGATGCCGAGAAGGACGTGCACCGCAACGCCGAGCTGCGCTGGCCGCAGGTGCGCTTCCGCACCGAGTACGCCGCCGTGCAGGGCGACCGGTGCGTACCCGAGACCCTGGCGGCGCTGAAGCGACTGGATGCCGACCCCGAGGTCGACGTGATCATCATCGCTCGCGGGGGCGGCGACCCGCAGACGCTGCTGGGCTTCAGCGATGAGCGCCTCGTGCGGGCCGTTGCTGCGGCATCCACGCCTGTCGTCTCGGCCATCGGGCACGAGAACGACCACCCGATCCTCGACGACGTCGCGGATCTGCGCGCGTCGACTCCGACGGATGCCGCCAAGCGCGTCGTGCCCGATGTCGGCGAGCAGCGGGCCCTGATCGGTCAGTTGCGCGCCCGGGCGAACTCCCGGCTCACCCAGCGCATCTCGCACGACATCGCGCAGCTCGAGCAGCTGCGCTCGCGCCCCGTGCTGCGCTCCCCCGACCCGATCATCGACGACCGTGCGCAGGAACTGTGGCTGCTGCTTTCCCGCGGCCGCGACACTGTCGCCCGTCACCTCGACGCGGCTTCCAGGAAGACCTCCGAGCTACGCGCATCCCTGCGGGCACTGTCGCCGGCGGCGACCCTCGCCCGCGGCTACGCGATCGCGCACCTCGACGGCGGCGTGATCCTGCGGGATGCCGCCGACGCCCCCGCTGGAACCGCACTGACCATCACGGTGGACCGGGGCTCGCTCGCCGCCCGGTCGGACGGCGAGATCGCCGAGACCGCCTGAGGGCCGAGCAGCGGGCGGGCCGCGTCGGCGCGGAGTCGTAGGATGGAAGGCGTGACTGCGCCGAACGCGACCCCCGTGGAGACCCTGTCGTTCGAGGCCGCTCGCGACGAGCTCGTTCGCGTCGTCGCGGAACTCGAACAGGGCGCACCCACCCTCGAACACTCGCTCGCCCTGTGGGAGCGCGGCGAGGCCCTCGCTGCGCGATGCGAGGAGTGGCTGCTCGGCGCGAAGCGCCGCCTCGAGGCGACCCGTCCCGAGGCATCCGATGACGGTGACGAGGACGAGTCGTGAGCAAGCAGCCTCCCGTCGTCGCCGAGCTCGGACGCCCGGAGACTCCCGAGGAGACCGCCGCGCGCAAGGCCGAGTTCAGCAGGAACTACCGGGCGAGCCAGTCGTTCCGCAACCTCATCGCCGCCCTCATCATCACTCTCGCCGTGGTCGCCGTCATCATCTTCGCCGTGCCGCGCGGTGAGCCGGCATCCACCCCCGAGGTGGACGTCGCCCGCATCGCCGCCGACGTCGAGTCGACCATGGACAGTCCCGTCATCATCCCGGAACTCGGCGACTTCTGGCGGGTCAACGCCGCCGAACTGCAGGGCGGCGCCACGACCGTGTGGAACGTCACCCTCGCCCCAGCCGACGAGAGCGAGCGCGGATTCATCCGCATCGGTCAGGCCTTCGACACCGATGCATCCTGGGCCCCTCAGGTGCTGAACGGATCGGCGCCGACGGACACCACCCGCATCGGCGGGCTCGACTGGGACGTCTACGAGCTCGCCGGCAAGACCGACAACAACGTCAGCTATGCGCTGGGAACCCAGGCGGGTGACGACTACGTGCTGCTGTACGGGTCGCGATCGGCCGATTCCACCGCCGAGCTCGCCGAATCGCTCGTCCCGCAGATCCAGACCATTTCGGAGGCAGAATGACCGCGCTCACCCCCACCGCCGCCTGGCAGGAGATGCTGGACGGCAATCGTCGCTTCGTCGCGGGTGAGCCTCGGCATCCGAATCAGAACGTCGAGAAGCGGCACGAGCTCGCGGACGGCCAGAACCCGATGGCGACGCTGTTCGGATGCTCCGACTCGCGCCTTGCTGCCGAGATCATCTTCGACAAGGGACTGGGCGACCTGTTCGTCGTGCGCAACGCCGGCCAGGTGATCGGCGAGTCCATCGTCGGCAGCCTCGAGTACGCCGTCGAGGTCCTGCAGGTCCCACTCATCGTCGTGCTCGCACACGACTCGTGCGGTGCCGTCCGAGCAGCGATCGACGGCACCGCCATCGACGCCGCTCCCCTGCCGCCGCACATCTGGAAGCTCATCGCCCCGATCATCCCCGCCGCGCGCAAGGTGCTGGCGGCCAACGGCGGCAGCACCCCGGAGGACATCGACGCCGAACAGGTCGGACGCGAGCACCTGCGCAACACCGTCGCGAACCTGCTGCAGTCGTCCGAGTTGATCAGCGATGCCGTCGCCGAGGGGCGTCTGGGCATCGTGGGCGCGAACTACCGGCTTTCCGAGGGCACGGCCGTGCCCGTCATCACCGTTGGAATCGACACGGGGTCGACGGACGACCTCGCAGACCAGGAGGGATCGAAGTGACCGAGACCGAATTCCGCATCGAGCACGACACGATGGGCGAGGTGCGGGTTCCCGTCAACGCGCTGTACAGCGCCCAGACCCAGCGCGCCGTGGAGAACTTCCCGATCTCGGGCAAGGGCCTGGAGTCGGCGCAGATCGCCGCTCTCGCGCGGATCAAGAAGGCCGCGGCCCTCGCGAACAAGGAGCTCGGCACCCTCGACGGCGCCATCGCCGACGCGATCGCGCAGGCCGCTGACGAGGTCGCCTCGGGCAAGCACGACGGCGAGTTCCCCGTCGACACGTACCAGACCGGATCCGGCACGTCCTCGAACATGAACATGAACGAGGTGCTGGCGACGCTCGCCACCGGCATCCTCGGCTCCGCCGTCCATCCGAACGACCACGTGAACGCCTCGCAGTCGTCCAACGACGTCTTCCCGACGTCGGTGCACATCGCCGTCACGCAGGCGCTGATCGACACGCTCATCCCCTCGCTCGACCACCTCGCCGTGGCGCTCGAGGCGAAGGCCGAGCTGTGGAAGGACGCCGTCAAGTCCGGCCGCACGCACCTGATGGACGCCACCCCCGTCACCCTCGGCCAGGAGTTCGGCGGCTACGCCCGTCAGATCCGCCTCGGCATCGAGCGCGTGCAGTCCGCGCTCCCCCGGGTCGCCGAGGTGCCTCTGGGCGGCACGGCCGTCGGCACCGGCATCAACACGCCGCTCGGCTTCCCGCAGAAGGTCATCGAGCTGCTCGCGGCCGAGACCGAGCTGCCGATCACCGAGGCCAAGGACCACTTCGAGGCGCAGGCCAACCGCGATGGACTCGTCGAGACCTCCGGTGCCCTGCGCACGATCGCGGTGTCGCTGACGAAGATCAACAACGACCTGCGCTGGATGGGCTCCGGCCCGAACACCGGTCTCGGCGAGCTCCACATCCCCGACCTGCAGCCCGGTTCGTCGATCATGCCCGGCAAGGTGAACCCCGTCGTCCCCGAGGCCGTGCTCATGGTGTGCGCGCGCGTCATCGGCAACGACGCGACCGTGGCCTGGGCCGGAGCATCCGGTTCCTTCGAGCTCAACGTCGCGATCCCCGTCATGGGCACGGCCCTTCTCGAGTCGATCCGCCTGCTCGGCAACGCCTCGCGCGTCCTCGCCGACAAGACCATCGACGGCCTGCAGGCGAACACCGAGCGCGCCGCGGCCTTCGCCGGCATGAGCCCGTCGATCGTCACCCCGCTGAACAAGGTCATCGGCTACGAGGCCGCCGCGAAGATCGCCAAGCACTCGGTCGCCAAGGGCATGACTGTGCGCGACGCCGTCATCGACCTCGGATACGTCGAGCGCGGCGAGATCACGATCGAGCAGCTCGACGAGAAGCTCGACCTGCTGAGCATGACCCACCCGGGCTGACGCGCCGCGGCCCTTACTCCGCCCCGATCCGCTGACTCGTCCCCGATCTGCTGACGTTTCTCACCACTTCGTCAGCAGATCGGGTATCCCTCCGCAGATCGGGGCGTACAACTCCTCCTGCACAGGTCTGCAGATTGCCAAGCCGTGCACGGTTCGCGCCTGGTGGCTCAGGGCGGATGCTGCTCAACGGGCAGGCTGTGATGCATGCTCTCCGCGTCCGACACCATCCGGCGCCTCGGCGGCATCGCTCGCGGCGCTCATCTTCAGACGCTTGGCTTCACTCGTCGAACACTCACGAACTGCGTGCGACGCGGAGAGATCCAACGCATCCGTGACGGTGTCTTCGCAGTCGAACCGCTCGACGGCGACATCCGGTCGGCGACCGCCCACGGAGGCGCGCTGACCTGCGCGAGCGTGCTGCAGCTGGCCGGGATCTGGGCCCTGGACACCACGGAGGTGCCACACGTGTGGCTCGGGTCCGACCGCCATGCGCACCCGCATGACGGCTGCGCATGCGTCTCGCACTTCTACCGCGGCACACCTCCCCTCGGGCGCGCGAGCCTCGAGACCGCGCTGGTGCACTTCCGCCGCTGCGCAGGCGATGAGGCGTTCTTCGCCGCCTTCGAGTCGGCGTGGCGGAAGCGTCTGCTGTCCGCGGCGGCTCGCGCTCGCGTACGGGCTGCTCTGCCGGCATCCGCTCGCTGGCTCGTCGATCTCGCACGCTCGGATGCCGACAGCGGCCTGGAATCGCTCCTGCGGCTGCGCCTCCACGTCCTCGGCATCCGCCTCGACTGTCAGGTCTCGATCGACGGTGTCGGGCGAGTCGACTTCGTGCTCGGCGGCCGCCTGATCCTCGAAGCCGACGGGAAGAAGAATCATGACGGGACGATGATGCACAAGGATCGAGTGCGGGATGCCGCAGCATCCCGTCTCGGGTATGAAACCCTGCACTTCGACTACGCACAGATCGTGCACGACTGGCCGACCGTCCAATCGGCCATATGCGGCGCACTCGACCGCCTCAGGGCCCGCAACTGACCCGTTCTGCGGACCCGATCCCGATCTGCTGACATTTACTACGAATCCGTCAGCAGATCGGGACACCCTCCGCAGATCGAGGGGCGAAAGCTCAGCTGAGTTCGCCGCCCTCCAGCAGGTCGGTGACCAGGGCCGCGATGGCGGAGCGCTCGGAGCGCATGAGTGTCACGTGGCCGAACAGGTCGTGTCCCTTGAGCGTCTCGATCACCGAGGCGATGCCGTCGTGGCGGCCGACGCGCAGGTTGTCGCGCTGTCCGACGTCGTGGGTGAGCACGACGCGCGAGTTCTGGCCCATCCGGCTCAGCACCGTCAGCAGCACGTTCCGCTCCAGCGACTGCGCCTCGTCGACGATCACGAATGCGTCGTGCAGCGAGCGGCCGCGGATGTGCGTCAGCGGCAGCACCTCGAGCAGGCCGCGCTCGACGACCTCGTCCATGACGTTGCCCGACACGACCGAGCCGAGGGTGTCGAACACCGCCTGCCCCCATGGGCCCATCTTCTCGTTCTGGTCTCCCGGCAGGTAGCCGAGCTCCTGACCGCCGACGGCGAACAGCGGACGGAAGACGATGATCTTCTTCTGCTGCTGACGCTCGAGAACGGCCTCGAGCCCGGCGCACAGCGCGAGCGCCGACTTGCCGGTTCCCGCGCGTCCGCCCAGCGACACGATCCCGACTTCGGGGTCGAGCAGCAGGTCGATGGCGATGCGCTGCTCAGCCGACCGTCCGTGCATGCCGAACAGTTCGCGGTCGCCGCGCACCAGCCGGTACTCGCCGTCGCCGGTGACGCGGCCGAGTGCCGATCCGCGCTCGGAGTGGATGATGAGGCCGGTGTTCACCGGGAGCCCGCGGGCGTCCTCGCTGATGCCGACTTCGCTCTCGTACAGATCGCTGATGTCGTCGCCCGACAGGTTCAGCGAGGCGATCCCGGTCCAGCCGGAGTCCACAGCCTGCTCGGCGAGGTACTCCTCCGCGCTGAGGCCGAGGGATGCAGCCTTGACGCGCATCGGCAGGTCCTTCGAGACGATCGTGACGTCCTGACCGTCCTGGGCGAGGTTCATGGCGACCGCGAGGATGCGGCTGTCGTTGTCGGCGAGTCGGATGCCGCTGGGCAGCGCGCTGGCGTCGGAGTTGTTCAGCTCCACCCGGAGGGTGCCTCCCTCGCCGACGGGCACCGGGAAGTCGAGGCGCCCGTGCTCGATGCGCAGCTCGTCGAGGTGGCGCAGCGCCTGGCGGGCGAAGTACCCGATCTCCGGATCGTGCCGCTTGCCTTCGAGCTCCGTGATCACCACGACCGGGAGGACGATCGAGTGCTCGGCGAAGCGGAACAGCGCCTGAGGATCCGACAGCAGCACCGACGTGTCGAGCACGTACGTGCGGAGGTCCTGATCCGGCTTGTCCGAGGACGACCGGCGCGAGGCCTGACGGGTGGACTGCTGTGCTGTACGTGTGGTCACGACCCACTCCCGACCCGGGATGCTTCCCGGCTATGCCACGAGTCGACCTGGGGTCACGAGTCGCGAACCTGAGGGCCGACTCGACCGGACACCGTGTCCGATGCCTTGAACGTACGACCACCGACGAGCATCTGCGCACTCGACACGCCCGAAGCGTCGGTTACGTGCAGATTAACTCTCGGGCGCGCTCAGGCGCCCGCTCCGACGACCGTGCCGAGGGCGTCGTCGAGCATGCGCAGCGTGTCGTCCGTGGTGCCGGCATGGGCCGCGACCCGCACCGTCGCGCCCCGTGTTGTGGCGACGACGCCGGCGTTCGTGAGCGCCGCCGAGACAGCCGCGGGCGCCTCGGGCGCGAGGGCGACGATCCCGCCGCGACGCTCACGCTCGCGCGGGGTCAGCACCGGGATGCCGTGGCGCTCCGCGATCTCGAGGATGACGTCGACGCGCCCGCTGATCGCCTCGTCGATCGCGCCGACTCCGGCGTCGCGCACATCCCGCAGCGCGATCGCCAGCCGCGCGACGGCGAGCTGATCTGCGCCGCTCACGACGAAGGCGCGGGCGGATGCCGCCGGCGAAGGACGCTCGTCGATGGGAAGCCCGCCGTCGACCCCGGCGAGCCCCGACAGCACGGGCGCGATCCGCTCTCGCGCGAGCGCGGAGAACGAGGCGAAGCCCGTGCCTCGCGCCGCACGGAGCCACTTGTAGCCGTGGCCGACGACGACGTCCGCGGCGGCGTAGTCGTCGTCGATCACGCCGAATGACTGCACGGCGTCGACGATCAGCAGCCGGTCCGGTCCCAGCACCTCGCGGAGACCGGCGAGGTCGGCGCGGTAGCCGGTGCGGAAGTCGACGTGACTGACCACGAGCGCGGTCACGTCGTCATCGAGCGCCTCGGCGACGGCATCCACCGACACGAACCGGTCCTCGGGCGTGATCCAGCGCGGGACGAGATCGCCGCCGGACAGCTGCGCCGCACGCTCGAGCGTCATCGTCACGCTGGCGAACTCCGCCGTCGATGCGACCACGGTTCCGGTGAGTCCGAACAGCGCGTGCATGAGCCCGTGCGACGACGACGGCTGCAGCGTCACGGTGTCGGCGGCGACGCCCAGCAGTTCGGCGGCGAGCGCCCGCGCCTCGTCGAGCCGCTCGGCGACGAGCTTGCGCGAGGAAGGACGTCCGCTGCCCAGCAGATCGGCATCGGCGAAGACCTCGGCGCGCACGGCCTGGGAGATCGGCCCGAACGCGGCCCAGTCGAGGTAGCCGGGATCGCCGTCGAAGGTGGCGAGATAGTCGTCGAATGCGCTCACTCGATGAGTCTCCCACGGGACTGTGACGGCGGGTATGGGCAGTCCGCCCCAGGCGGCTTCAGCGCCCGAAGCGCCGATCGCGGTCGGTGAAGTCGCGGATGGCACGCAGGAAGTCGACCTGACGGAGATCGGGCCCCAGTGCCTCGACGAAGTAGAACTCGCTGTGCGCGCTCTGCCACAGCAGGAAGTCGCTGAGACGCTGCTCGCCGCTGGTGCGGATCACGAGGTCGGGATCGGGCTGCCCGCCGGTGTAGAGGTGCTCGCCGATCATCTCGGGCGTGAGGTTCGCGGCGAGGTCCTCCAGACTCCCCCCGGACGCGTCGTGCTTCGCGATGATCGAGCGCACGGCATCCACGATCTCGTTGCGTCCGCCGTAGCCGACGGCGAGATTGACGTGGAGACCTGCGTTGTCCTTCGTGCGCTCCTCGGCGTCGTGCAGCACCCGCGCGAGCTCCTCGGGCAGGATATCGCTCCGACCGACGTGCTTGACCCGCCACCCGGCCTGCTGCGACAGCGACTCGGCGAGCTCGGCGATGATCTCGATGAGGTCCTCGATCTCCTTCGAGTCGCGCTTGCGGAGATTGTCGCTCGAGAGCAGGTACAGCGACACGACGCGCACGCCGATCTCATCGCACCACCCCAGGAACTCGCGCATCTTCGCCGCTCCTGCACGGTGGCCGTCCGCCGCCGAGTCGAAGCCCAGCTGCCTCGCCCACCGCCGGTTGCCGTCGATCATCATCGCGACATGGTGCGGGACGGATGCCGCGTCGAGACGGCGTCGGAGGCGGTTGCTGTAGAGCCGGTACAGCGGGCCCCGGCCCTCGCTCGCACGTGCATTCACGTGCCTACGCTACCGCGCAACCCTCGCAGACCCGTGTGATGGTGCTGTGGATCCCGGATATGTGCGCTTCACGGCATGGAGGTCGTCTTAGAGTGAGCACGTGAGCGCACCCGAGACTGACGCCGTTCCTGTTCCCGAGCTGCCGCTGCTGAAGGCCGCATCCGCCGACGCCGAGGTGGAGATCAAGCCGACATGGCGGGGCTGGCTGCACGCGGGCACCTTCCCCGTCGCGATCGCCGCAGGCATCGTGCTGATCGTTCTCGCCCAGGGGGCACCGGCGAAGTGGGCTGCCGCCGTCTTCATGGCGAGCTCGCTGCTGCTGTTCGGCAACTCCGCGCTGTATCACCGCATCAACTGGAAGCCGAAGACCAAGCTCATCCTCAAGCGGATCGACCACGCGAACATCCTGCTGCTGATCGCCGGCACCTACACGCCGCTCGCGGTCAACGCCCTCGTGCCGGAGAAGGGCGTCCTGCTCCTCAGCCTCGTCTGGGGCGGCGCGATCCTCGGCATCCTGTTCCGCGTTTTCTGGATCGGCGCACCGCGCTGGCTGTACGTCGCGCTGTACCTCGTGCTCGGATGGGCGGCCGTGATGTACATGGTGGACCTGGTCATCGCCAACGTCGCGATGATGGTGCTCGTGTGCGTCGGCGGTGTGCTCTACACACTCGGCGCCGTCGCCTATGCGCTGAAGAAGCCGAACATCTGGCCGGGCCACTTCGGGTTCCACGAGCTGTTCCATCTGTGCACCGTGCTGGCGTTCCTGTGCCACTGGACCGCGTGCCTGCTGATCTCCCTCGCCCCGTACTCCCCCTCGCTCGGCCTTCCCGGCTGAGCGCCGCCGACAAGAACCAAGGAGAGACCCATGGCCGATGTCGAGAGCTTCACGCTCGATCACACCGCTGTCCGCGCTCCGTACGTGCGCCTGATCGGCGTCGAGAACGGCCCGAAGGGCGACGCGATCTCGAACTTCGACGTGCGCTTCGTCCAGCCCAACGAGGGCGAGATCCCGACCGCAGGACTCCACACGATCGAGCACCTGCTCGCGAGCCTCATGCGCGACCGGATGGACGGCATCATCGACATCTCGCCGTTCGGCTGCCGCACGGGCTTCCACCTGATCACCTGGGGCGAGCCCGACGTCGCGCACATCGTGGACGCCGTGCGCGGCAGTCTCACCGCGATCGCCGAGGAGATCACCTGGGAGCAGGTGCCCGCGGTGAGCGCGATCGAGTGCGGCAACTACCGCGACCACAGCCTGCACAGTGCGCGCGAGTGGTCGAAGCTCATCCTCGAGCAGGGCATCAGCCTCGACCCGTTCGAGCGCGTCGGCGTCTGACGCACTCGGGCCCGCTCAGGTCGGCGGGTTCTGCTCGTCCTTCTCGCGGGCCGCTGCCTCCTCGGCATCCAGCTCCTCGCGCACCTCGGCGCGGTAGCGGACGCGGCGCACGCGTCGGTTCATGTCCCAGATGAGCAGCGCGACGGCGATCACGACGATGACGATCACCGCGAAGCCCGCGGGCCCGGGGGTGACGGAGTTCGGGTCGACGGTCATCGACGGCGTCGGCATCGGGGTGTCGGTGCCGGTGAGCACCATTCCGAAGAGCACCATCATCTGTCCGCCTCTCGATCTCAGGTCGCGTAACCTGGAACTCCAGCCTAACGACCGAAAGGCACCCGCCGTGACGACCGCGCAAGAGCTCGACGAGCGGTACGGGCGCACCCGTCGCCGGCGGCTCCCGTGGATCGTCGGAATTCTGCTCGTGATCGCCGTGGTGGGCGTGTTCGGGTGGATGACGTTCATGCAGTCCGCGAACTCCGTCGACGCCGACGATCTCGGCTTCGAGGTCGCCGACGAGCACAGTGTGACGGTGCGGTTCCAGGTCACCGGCGGCCAGGGCAAAGACGTCGCTTGCGCGATCGAGGCGCTGGACGAGGAGTTCGGCATCGTGGGGTGGCGGATCGTCGAGATTCCGGCATCCGACGAGCATCTGCAGCAGTTGAGCACGACGGTACCGACCGTCGCGGAGGCCACCACAGGTTTGGTGAACTCCTGCTGGGTCGCATAGACTCCTCTTCAGACGACGCCCTGGCACTGAGCCGGGGCGTCTTGGCATATCCCCTCCGCCGTGACGGCGGTCAGCACACTCGCCCTGAAGGGCGTTCGATGAAGGAGCACGCTGTGTCCACAGACGCTCAGGTCCCGTTCCTCACGCAGGAAGCCTACGATCGGCTCGTCGCCGAGCTCGAGCACCTCTCCACCGTCGGTCGCGACGAGATCGCCAAGCGCATCGAAGCGGCCCGTGAAGAAGGCGACCTCAAGGAGAACGGCGGATACCACGCCGCGAAGGACGAGCAGGGCAAGCAGGAGGCGCGCATCCGCACGCTCGAGCAGCTGCTGAAGACCGCCAAGGTCGGCGAGGCCCCTGCGAGCCGGGGCATCGTCGAGCCGGGCACGGTGGTGACCGCGATCGTCGCGGGTGGCGAGGAGCAGTTCCTGCTCGGCAGCCGCGAGATCGCCGGCGACACCGACCTCGACGTGTACAGCGAGGCGAGCCCGCTCGGCCAGGCCATCCTGGGCCTCAAGATCGGCGAGAAGACGTCTTACGAGGCGCCGAACGGCAAGTCGATCTCGGTCGAGGTCACCGGCGTGGAGACCTACGCCGGCTGACGCCGAGACCGCAAGGCCGCGCTGAGACTGCGACGATTCGTCGCTGTCTCGGCGCGGCCCTGGTGTTTCGTGCGGCTCGTCGTTTGTCGATCGGGCCTCGGCAGGACGGGATCAGTCCGGAACGACGATCGGGTCGTAACCCGCCCGGCGCAGCGTGTCGAGCGTCAGCTCCGTGTGCTCGGCACCGCGCGTCTCGATGCTCAGCTGCAGGCTGACCTCGCTGATCTGCAGACCCTGTCCGTGCCGGGTGTGCATGACCTCCATGACGTTGGCTCCGGCCTCGGCGACGAGTTCCGAGACCCGCGCCAGCTGGCCGGGGCGGTCGGGCAGCGGGATGCGGACCGTCAGGTAGCGACCGGATGCCGCCAGCCCGTGCGAGACCACGCGCTGCAGCAGGAGCGGGTCGATGTTGCCGCCGGTGAGGACCGCGAGCGTGTTGCCGGTGTCGTGCACCTTGCCGGCGAGGATCGCTGCGACGCCGACGGCGCCCGCGGGCTCGACGACGACCTTGGCCTGCTCGAGGAGGATGAGCAGCGCCCGGGCGATGTCGTCATCGCTGACCGTGACGACCTCGTCGACGAGGTCGCGGATGATCTCGAACGGCACGTCCCCGGGCTTGGCGACGAGGATGCCGTCGGCGATCGTCGGGAGCGTGGTGATCTCGACCGGATGCCCCGCCTCGAGCGACGGGGCCACAGCCGCGGCGTTCTCGGCTTGGACGCCGACGACGCGGACGGTCCGTCCGTTCTTCTTGGCCGCGGCCTTCGCCGCAGCGGCCACGCCCGCGATCAGGCCTCCCCCGCCGATTCCGACGAGGATCGTGTCGACATCCGGAGCGTCCTCGATCAGTTCGAGACCGAGCGTCCCCTGACCGATCACGATGTCGCGGTGGTCGAACGGGTGGATCATGATGGCGCCGGTCCGCTCCGCGAACTCGGCGGCCAGCCGGAGCGAGGTCGCCACTGTCTCGCCCTCGAGGACGACCTCGGCCCCGTAGCCGCGGGTCGCCAGGAGTTTGGGCACCGGAACGCCCAGCGGCATGAAGATCGTCGCCGGGATGCCGAGGGCCTGCGCTGCGAGCGCGACGCCCTGCGCGTGGTTGCCGGCGGATGCCGCGACCACGCCGTGCGATCGCTCCTCAGCGGTGAGTTGAGCGAGCCGGTGGCCCGCGCCGCGGATCTTGAACGACCCGGTGCGCTGCAGGTTCTCCATCTTCAGCACGACGGGCGATCCGAGGATGTCGGACAGCGCTCTGGAGGGCAGCGTCGGCGTGTGGGAGATGACGCTCTCCAGCCCCCGTGCGGCTTCTTCGAACTCGGCCAGGGTGGGGACTGCGCTCATGTATTCCTCCGTAGCCGCTCGCGCGGCACTGTGCTCCAGATGAGATCGCCGGCGGGTTGTCGGCCGGTGCGCCACGAGCCCGTGCTCAACGTCACGGCCACGACGTTGACGAACGCGGCGAGCGGGACGGCGAACAGGGCGCCGGGGATGCCGGCGATCATCGATCCGCCGGCGACGACGAGGACCACGGCGAGCGGATGCACCTTCACGGCGGTCCCCATGAGGATCGGCTGCAGCACGTGGCCTTCGAACTGCTGCACGCCGATGACGACGACGAGCATCCAGAACGCGTTCAGCGGATCGTTGTAGACCAGCGCGAGGAACACGGCCACCGCTCCGGTGGTCACGGCACCGACGATCGGGACGAACGCGCCGAGGAAGACGAGCACCGCGACGGGGATCGCCAGAGGCACCCCGAGAAGGAATGCTCCGAGGCCGATGCCGATCGAGTCGATCGTGGCGACGAGCAGCTGCGTCTTGGCGTAGTTGACGACCGTGCGCCATCCGCTGCGTGCGGCCGCGTCGACGGCGGGGCGGGCGTCGCGCGGGAAGAGCTTGGTCGTCCACCGCCAGATGCCCCCGCCGTCGGCGAGCAGACAGATGAGGATGAAGAGGGTGAGCAGCGCGCCGACGAGCACGTGGCCGGCGGTCGTGCCGATCGCGAGCGCGCCGGACCACAGCAGCTCGGCCTGCTGCTGGATGAGCGCGAAGCCCTGATCGATGTAGTCCTGGATCTGCGTCTCGGTGAGGTGCAGCGGCCCGTCGATGAGGTACTGCCGGAACTCGTCGACGGCCTGGGTGGTGCGCACCTGGACCTGCGCCCATTCGCGGCTGATCTGCCATCCGACCAGCCACAGCAGTCCGGAGACGATCGCGACGGTCCCGATCAGCGCGATCACGATCGCCACCCAGCGCGGGAACCGGTGCCGCAGCATCCACTCGAACGCGGGCCACAGCAGCGCGGTGACGAGGATGCCGATGAGCAGCGGGATCACGAGGAGCTTGAGCTGGATGACGATCCAGATGATGACACCGGCGGCGGCGGCGATCAGCAGCAGGCGCCAGGCGTAGGCGGCGCTGACGCGCAACGACAGCGGGACGGTGTTGTCGGCCTCGGTCGAGACCGTCCGATCCGTGGGCATGCGACCCCACAGGAGATCGCGCTTCCGGGGGCGCCGCTCGTCCGTCATGGGCCAAGTCTAGTTGCGGGCCTGTGCGGATGCTGTGCCGCCGCCGTCCCTTTGTCGGACGCTGAGGGTACGCTGACCGGGTGTCCGAGACCCTCAGCGCCGCACAGGCCAGGCGCACAGCCCTCGCCGCCCAGGGATTCACCCGCCGCCGCCCGACCGCGACCGTCGCCGCACGGCACGTGCACACGGTGATGGAACGCCTCGGGGTGCTGCAGATCGACTCGGTGAACGTGTTCGCCCGCAGCCACTACCTGCCGCTCTTCTCGCGGCTCGGCTCCTACGACCCCGCGCTGCTGGATCGCGTCTTCCTGTCCAGGACGACCCACTACGTCGAGTACCTCGCCCACGAGGCGACGTTCGTGCCCGTCGAGGACTGGTCGCTCTGGCGGTTCCGCATGGATGACTTCCGGCGGCGATGGTCGGCACCGGACTCGTGGGCGAGCCAGAACGCCCGCACCCTCGCCTGGGTGCAGGACGAGCTTCGTGATCGAGGCCCGCTCCGGCCGGCCGAGCTGCGAGCCGACGCCCCTCGCGATCGAGGCAGCTGGTGGGACTGGGACGAGGTCAAGATCGCTCTCGAGCACCTGTGGCGCATCGGTGACGTCGCGATCAGCGGCAGGCGGGGGTTCGAGCGGGTGTACGCGCTCGAGGAGCACGTGATCCCTGAAGAGGTGCGTGCGCGCGAGGTGCCGCGGCGGGATGCGATCACCGAGCTGATGCGCCGCGCCGCGCGCTCCCAGGGGCTCGCCACCGAGACCGACCTCGCGGACTACTACCGAATCCGTGACCGAGGGGCGGTGCGCCGCGCGATCGATGACCTCGTCGACGCCGGAGAGCTCAACCCCGTGCAAGTGCGCGGGTGGGAGCGCGGCGGCAAGCCTGTTGCGGCGTGGATGCACCGGGACGCCATCGTCCCGCGCCGCGTGGACGCCGCAGCTCTGCTCACACCGTTCGACCCCGTCGTGTGGTTCCGCGAACGCGCACTGCGCACGTTCGACCTGGACTACAGGATCGAGATCTACGTGCCCGCCGACAAGCGCCGCTTCGGCTACTACTCACTGCCCGTCCTGGTCGGCGATCGGATCGTCGCCCGCGTGGATCTGAAGGCCGAACGCGCGTCGTCGACACTGCAGGTGCAGTCGGCGTGGTGGGAGCCGCACGCGCGTCCCGAGGACGCCGAGGCCGTGGCTCAGGAGCTGGCCCTGGCGGCATCCTGGCAGGGCCTGGAGAACATCTCCGTCTCCGGATGGGGTGACGCGGCCGATGCCGTCGCAGGCGCCCTGCACATCGCGCGCGGCGGGATCGCACGGCACGTGCACGATCGCGAGGTGCCTGCGTGACCAGACGGGCGCGCGTGGGCGTCGCAGTGATCGTCGCTGTCGGACTCGTCGTGGCCGCCGTCGTCGTCATGACGCTCTGGCCGCGCACGGCCGCAGGCCCGCGATCCGTGTCCGGAATCGGAGTGGAACTCAGCCATGCGCAACTGGAGGCCGCGGCCCAGCAGCGACTGGATGCCGTGGTCGAGGCGTGCACCCGCCCCGCGACGGAGATCCCGGAGGCGTGCGGCTTCCGGATCCCCTGGGCCGCGGATCTCGCCGAGGTCGACGGCATCCGGTTCCGCGTCGAGGAACCGCCGACGCTCGCCGTGACGCTGCCGACGTTCCACGCCGACGGCGGCGTGCTCGTCGCGACCCTCACCGGGACGGGCACGGACGGCGAGTCGGCCGCTGTGACCTACCGCACCGAGGACTGGATGCTGCGCGGCGATGTGACGGTCAAGAACGCCGGCGTCGTGCTGTCGGTGTGGTGACGATCAGAACTGCACGCGCGGCGGCTCGGCGATCGCCGCGCCGTCGGCCACCTCGAAGAACTCGCGTTCGGTGAATCCGAGGCTGCGGGCGAAGAGGTTGTTCGGGAACACCTTGATCTTGGTGTTCAACTCGCGCACGCCGCCGTTATAGAAGCGCCGGGCGGCCTGGATCTTGTCCTCGGTGTCGACGAGCGAGTGCTGCACCTGAAGGAAGTTCTGGCTGGCCTGCAGCTGCGGATAGGCCTCGGCGACCGCGAACAGGCTCTTCAGCGCCTGCTGCAGGTGGCCCTCGGCGATCCCCGCCTCACCGGGGCTCGTCGCGGCCAGCGTCTCGGCCCTGGCGCGCGTGACGTTCTCGAAGACCGCCTTCTCGTGCGAGGCGTATCCCTTGACCGTCTCGATGAGGTTCGGGATGAGGTCGGCGCGTCTCTTGAGCTGAACCGTGATGCCGCTCCACGCCTCGTCGACGCGGACGTTCAGCTGGACCAGGGAGTTGTACGTCGCCCAGAGGTAGATGCCGACGAGCACCAGTACCGCGACGACGATCAGTACCGGAATGAGCCATTCCATGTCAGGCAACCCCCTTGGACCGAATTTCCTTCATCCTACCGAGGCACCCTGCGTGTGAACTGGGCATCCTCACTCGCCGAGCACCCGATCCAGGTACCGGTTCGCGAACCGCCGCTCGGGGTCGAGCCGATCGCGCAACGCGGTGAACTCGTCGAACCGCGGGTAGCGCTCCCGCAGCTGGCGCGCATCCAGCGTGTGCAGTTTGCCCCAGTGCGGCCGGCCGCCGTGTTCGAGGCAGATCTGCTCGACTGCCTCGAAGTACTCGGTGGGATCGGCGCGCCAGTACCGGTGGACGGCGATGTATCCGCTCGGCCTGCCGTGCGCGGTGGAGAGCCACAGCTCGTCGGCGGCCGCGAACCGGACTTCGATGGGGAACTCGATCCGCCAGCCCTTGCGGCGGATCAGCTCCTGGATCTCGCGGAAAGCCGGGACGACGTTCTCGGCGGGCAGCGCGTACTCCATCTCGCGGAAGCGCACGTTCCGGCTCTGCGTGAGCACGGTGTGCGACCGGTCGGTGTACTCGCGGTCCCCGGTCAGTCTCACCGCCAGCCGGCTGAACGGCGGCGTGACGGCGGGGACGACCTGTCCTGCGGCGCAGACGACGCGGTAGACGCCGTTGGAGAGCAGCGTCTCGTCGATCCAGCGCCCCACCACCGGCAGCGGCCTGCGCGGTGCGGACTCCGGAAGCCGTGTCTGCCGCTTGGTGAGTGCGACCTCGGTGTGCGGGAACCAGTAGAACTCGAAGTGGTCGGATGCCGCGGCGCGGTCGGGGACGGTATCGAGCACGTCGTCGAGAGGGGCCGGCTCGTCGATCGCGTGCATGACGAACGCGGGCACGCACTGCAGCGTCACCTCGACGAGGATGCCGAGTGCGCCCAGTCCCAGCGCGACCGCCGGGAGCAGCTCGGCGTTGTCGTTCTCATCGACGCGCAGGAACTCGCCTGCGGCCGTGATCAGGGTCGCGCCGACGACCTGGGTGGCGATCCCCCCGAACCCCGTGCCCGTGCCATGCGTGCCGGTCGAGATCGCTCCGGCGATCGACTGCCGGTCGATGTCGCCGAGGTTCTGCATCGCGAGGCCGTGCGGTGCCAGCATCCGCGGGATGCGGTGCAGGCGCGTGCCTGCCAGCAGCGTGACCCGCGACCGTCCGGCGTCGACAGAGACGAGCCCCTGTAGATCGTCGAGTTCGAGCAGCACACCGGGGGCGACGGCGATCCCTGTGAAACTGTGCCCCGCGCCCACGGCCTTGATGGGCAGATCCTGCGCGATCGCTGCAAGCACGGCGCGCTGCACGCCGTCCGGGCTGCGCGGCCGCTCCACGCGGGCTGGCCTGATCGACGCCGACCGCCCCCAGTTCTGCCATGTGCCGCCGGGCCTGGTCACAGGAACGCCTTCCCCTCGCCGCGATACGTGGGCAGCTCATCGATCACCTCGGAGCCCGACACGAGCCGGTACGCGTCGATGTGCTCCGCGCCCTCGCCGCTCTTCGCGTGCCGGAACCACACGCGGTCGCCGATCCTCAGGTCGGCCGCGGAACGTCCCTGCAGCGGGGTCTGCACCTCGCCCGCCGCCTCGCGCGGCATCGTGCGCAGGCCGCCTGGCCATACCGCGCGCGGCTGGCGCGAGACGAGGGCTGGGCCCGAGGCGATCCATCCGCCGCCGAGCACGGTGGCGATGTCGGCGGCAGGGCGACGGACGACGTCGAAGGCGAACGCGCTCGCCGGTGCGGGCAGGAACGACCGGTAGCCGTCGAACAGGTGCCCGCCGAGCAGCCCGCTCCCGGCGGAGGCCTCGGTGACGGACTCGTCGCTGCCGGTGAACTCCAGCGACCCGGTCCCTCCGCCGTTGAGGAACTCCAGCGGGGCGATGTCGGTGAGCGCGTCGGCGATCTCCGCACGGCGGGTGCGCAGCTCGGCCCGCGAACGCGCCTGCACCATGCGGATGACGGGGGCGTCCGAGCCGTTGTCGCCCTGACCGGCGATCTGCGCCTCGTACATCTGGAGCCCCACGAGCTCGAATCCGGGGCGAGCGAGGATCGTGCGCGCGAAGCGCACGACGTCGGATGCTGTGAACAGGGGCGAGCGGCGCACACCGATGTGCCCGAGCGCCGCGGAGCGCCAGGAGGCGTCGGCGTCGATCGCGACGCGGACCGCGGCTCGTGACCCGGGTGCGGCGACGCTGTCGACGAGGTCGAGGTGGGCCGGGTCATCGACCATGAGCGTGATGCGCGAGGCTGCCGCGTCGTCGTGGACGAGTCGCTCGAGGCCCGCCATGTCGACGGTCGGGTAGCCGAGCACGATGTCATCGTGGGTCTCGGCGAGCCAGAGCGCCTCTGCGAGCGAGTACGACAGGATGCCGTGATAGCCGGGGATCCGCAGCACGGCGTCGAGGACCGCCCGCACCCGTACGGACTTCGAGGCGACCCGGATCGGGATGCCGCCCGCGCGGACCAGCATGTCCATCGCATTGTGCCGCAGGGCGTCGAGGTCGATGACTCCGACCGGTGCCGCCAGATGCGCAGTGGCCTCCGTCAGCCGCGGCCACCATCGGGCGGGGTCCTCCCAGGCGCGATCGGCGGGCGACGTCGAGAGAGCCGTGAGGTCGAGCACTCCCCCACCCTACGACCTCGGCCCGCGCAGACGCGCGAGTAGGCTGAGGTGTCACGCCCCCATAGCCCAATGGCAGAGGCAGGCGACTTAAAATCGCTTCAGTCTGGGTTCGAGTCCCAGTGGGGGTACCGAACGCCGACAACGCAGAAACCGCCCTCTCCCCCTGCGGGGAAGGGCGGTTTCTGCGTTGTCGGACTCTACTTCGAAGCGGCCTTGGCTGCCTCGGCGGCCGAAACGGCGGGCTTCGCGGGCGCCTTCTTCGCCGGGGCCTTCTTCACAGGAGGCTTCTCGGCTGCGGGCTTCTCGGCGGGCCCCGCTGCAGGAGCGGCATCCGCCACCGGGCGCGGACGCGCGGCGAACTCCTCGAAGATGTAGCGCGGGTTCTGCACCGTCTCGAGGTTGACGAGGTCGCGGCCGAGCCACAGGTTGTTCCACCAGCCCCAGAGCACCCGCCACTTGCGCTCCCACGTCGGCATCGCGAGGCCGTGGTAGCCGCGGTGCGCGATCCAGGCGATGAAGCCCTTGAGCGCGAGGTTGCCCGACTGGAAGACGCCGTTGTAGAGACCCAGTCCCGCGACGGCGCCGAGGTTCTTGTGGAAGTAGTCCTTGGTCTCCTCGCCGCGCAGCACGGCGGTGAGGTTCTTGGCGAGGCGCTTGGCCTGGCGTACGGCGTGCTGAGCGTTGGGAACGCAGTACCCGCCGACACCGCCGCCGGAGAGGTCAGGAACGGCCGAGACGTCGCCGGCCGCCCAGGCGCCCTCGACGAAGGCATCCGCCGTGCCCACGCGCAGGTCGGCACGAGTCTGGATGCGGCCGCGCTCCTCGGCGGGAAGGTCTCCGCCGCGCACGACGGTGGGGTTGGCCATGACACCGGCGGTCCAGATGATGAGGTCGGTCGGGATGACCTCGCCGGTGGAGAGTGCGACGTTGCCGCCCTCGGCGCCCTGCACCTGCGTGTCGAGGTGCACGTACGCACCGCGCTTGGCGAGGTCCTTGAGCACCCACTCGCTGGTCTTCTGCGAGACCTCGGGCATGATGCGCCCCATGGCCTCGATGAGGTGGAAGTGGGTGTCCTCGAAGCTGAGCTGCGGGTACTTGCCCACCAGCGACGAGGCGAGCGAGCGGAGCTCGGCGAACGCCTCGATGCCGGCAAAGCCGCCGCCGACGACGACGACGGTCAGCAGGCGGTCGCGCTCAGGACCGGCGGGCAGAGCCGCGGCCTTGTCGAAGTTCGACATGAGCTTGTCGCGAACCGCGACAGCCTCTTCGATGGTCTTCAGCCCGATCGCGTTATCGGCGATGCCGGGGATCGGGAAGGTGCGCGAGACGGCGCCCGCGGTGACGACGATCTGGTCGTACGCGAACTCGTACGGCTCGCCCACCGGCGGCGTGATCGTCGCGACCTTGTTCGCGTGGTCGATGCCGGTCACCTTGGCGGTGATGACGTTCGTGCGCTTGAGATGGCGGCGGTGGGCCACGACCGCGTGCCGGGCCTCGATCGAACCCGCCGCGACCTCGGGCAGGAACGGCTGATAGGTCATGTACGGAAGCGGGTCGACCATGGTGACTTCGGCCTCGCGCTTGCGGAGGTGCTTCTCGAGCTTCCACGCCGTGTAGAAACCTGCGTAACCGCCACCGACGATCAGGATCTTGGGCACGCTGTTGTTCACGGTCACAGTGCTGTTCTCAGGCACAGAAGGACAACTCCTCGTCAGGCTGCTGGCGTGCTTGGCTTGCGCGCCGATCGAATACGCCGGGCAGCTGCGGTGACGCCTAGCCCTATAAGAATACCAGGGACTGTGAGCACGATCAGCGGCAGGGTACCGTACCGCAGTGAATCGATGCTCGGAACGAGCGGGGAACCCGCCTCGGACGGCGGATCCGCCGCCGGGAGCGGGGTGACCTCGACGGGCGCGACCTCGGGCTCCGGGGCGGGAGCGACATCGGCACGGCGGTACAGGCGCACCCATTCGGCGAGATCGCCCATCGGGTTCTCGTCGACCTGCGCGACGGATGCGTCGACCGCGGCAGCCGCGTCGAGCAGCCCGTACCCGTAGAGCGGGTCGGGAAGCTCGCTGACTCCCTCGACCGGGATCGCGGTCTTGATGATCCGGTTGATGACGTTCGCGGCATCCAGCTCGGGATGGGCGGCACGGACGAGCGCGGCCGCGCCCGCGACGATCGGCGCCGCGCCGCTCGTGCCGCGCCACCGCGCCAGCTCGCCATCGGCTGAGACGCCGATCAGGCCCTCGCTGGGAGCCGCGATGCCGATCGTGATGCCCTGCGTCGAGGCCTCGACGCTCGCGGTGCCGGTCTGGTCGACGCCGCCGACCGTCAGGACACCCGGGATCGTCGCAGGAGCGCCGATCATCGACGTGCCGCTGCCGCGGTTGCCGGCGGCGACGACGACCACGACATCGTGCTCGTAGGCGTACAGGAACGCGTCGTCCCAGCTCTCATCCCAGTCCAGGGTGTTCGTCGTGAAAGACAGGTTGATGATGTCCGCGCCGTTGTCGACAGCCCATCGCATGCCCTCGGCGACCTGATCGACGAACGGCACGGATGCCGCGGCGCCGAAGCCGATCGAGACGGACAGCAGATCCGCCTCCGGGGCGACGCCGATCATGCCGGAGCCGTCGGCCTTGCCGCGACCGGCTGCCAGGGATGCGACCCACGAGCCGTGATCGCGGTCGACGACGCCCACCGGCGACCGCCCGTCGGGAGAGCCGCTGCCCGACACGTCGGTGCCGCCGACGACGGCGTCCCCGAATGCGGAGGGCACTTTGCCGATCCCCGTGTCGATGACGGCGATCGTCACGCCTTTGCCCCGTGTGGTCTGCCATGCCTCGCGGATGCCCGCGCCGTCGAGCCAGTACTCCAGCGCACGGACGGGGTCGGTCGGGTCGTCCGGGATCGGCGAGGTCGGCGACGGCGAAGGGGTCGGCGCGGCCGCGGTGAGCAGAATGGATGCCGCGACCGCCGCGGCTGCGACGGTGCCGCGCAGCATCGCCTTCCAGGTCATCGCGTCGCAGCCCCCGGGTCCTCGCACTGGCAGCGCGCGGGCGACCAGCTCGAGCGCTCGAGCGCGGCATCCCCGATGGGGTTGACCCCGGGGCCGGCGGCGAGCGCGTGGCCGGCGAGGGCATGCAGGCACTTGACGCGGGTCGGCATGCCGCCCGCGGAGATGCCCTCGATCTCGGGAACCTCGCCGAACTGCGCACGGTCGTGCAGGTACGCCTCATGGGCCGTGCGGTAGGCGGTGGCGACGCCCTCGTCGTCGGCGAGCAGGGCGGCGAGCTCCGGCATGACCTGGGTCGCCTCGAGCGTCGACATGGCCGCTGTGGCCGCGGGGTGGGTCAGGTAGTAGAACGTGGGGAACGGCGATCCGTCGTCGAGGCGGGGGCTCGTCGCGACGACGGTCGGGTTGCCGCATACGCATCGGGCGGCGATGCCGACGACGCCACGGGCCTGACGGCCGAGCTGCGCCGACACGACGGCGATCTCGGCGGGCGTGGGCGGGGCGAAGGGAGGCGTCGTCACCGTCTCAGCCTACGGGAGGCGACCCTGGGAAACCCCGGACTACTCCGCCGGGGTCGCGTTCTGAGCGAGGCCGGCGCCGGCGACGGACCGCAGCAGCTGCGGCATCCAATCGGCCGGCCGCTCCTCGAGCTCGTCGCTCACCGGAGCCTGCTCCTGCGGGAGCGAGGCGGGGTCGAGGTCGTTGTCGACGAGGTAGGTCACCTCGCCCGGCTTGACGTAGTACAGCCGCTCGCGCGCCTGCGTCGTGATGTAGGCCGGGTCGTCCCAGCGCTCGCGCACCTGCTCGAGAGCCTCGATCTCATCGGCGCTGACCTGAACCGACGCCTCGAGGGCCGCGATCTTCTGCCGCTGATCGATGTAGGTGCCCAGAGTCGGCACGAGCACCCACGCTCCGAGCACCACGAGCGAGAGCATGATGACCATGAAGCCGGACAGGCGGATGCCGGATGCCCAGTCCCGCACATCGACCTGAGGGCGACGCGAAGGGCGCGACGGCGCCTGCACGGATGCCGCCTGGACACGAGAAGGGGGAACCGGACGCCTGGTCATGGTTCCCCCTTCTGTCGTGCCTACGTGCGCGCGTTCAGCGCCTCAGTTCGACGGCCTCAGCCCTGGAACCGGGGGAACGCCGAGCGACCGGCGAACACGGCGGCGTCCGCGAGGTCCTCCTCGATGCGCAGAAGCTGATTGTACTTCGCGACGCGCTCGGACCGTGCGGGCGCACCGGTCTTGATCTGACCCGCGTTGGTGGCGACCGCGAGGTCGGCGATCATGGTGTCCTCGGTCTCGCCCGAGCGGTGCGAGAGCATCGCGGTGTAGCCGGAGCGCTGGGCGAGGCTGACCGCGTCGAACGTCTCGGTGAGCGTGCCGATCTGGTTCACCTTGACCAGCAGCGAGTTGGCGACACCGCGCTCGATGCCGTCGGCGAGACGCTGCGGGTTGGTGACGAACAGGTCGTCGCCGACGAGCTGCACCTTGGAGCCGAGCGCCTCGGTGAGGAGCTTCCAGTTGTCCCAGTCGTCCTCGGCGAGGGCGTCCTCGATCGTGACGATGGGGAAGTCGCTGACCAGACCCTGGTAGTACTCGATGAGCTCGGGGCCGGTCCAGTCCTTGTTGTCGAGGCGGTACACGCCGTCGGAGAAGAACTCGGTGGCGGCGACGTCGAGACCCAGGGCGATGTCCTTGCCCGGGGTGAAGCCGGCCTTCTCGATCGCCTTGATGAGGAACTCGAGGCCTTCGCGGTTGCTGGGCAGGTCGGGGGCGAATCCGCCCTCGTCGCCGAGACCGGTCGCGTAACCGGCGGCCTTCAGCTCGCTGCGGAGCACGTGGTAGGTCTCCACACCCCAGCGCAGCGACTCCGAGTAGGTCTCGGCGCCGATCGGGGCGAGGAAGAACTCCTGCATGTCGATGCCGTTGTCGGCGTGCTCGCCGCCGTTGATGACGTTGAACAGCGGAACGGGCAGGACGTGCGCGTTGGGACCGCCGAGGTAGCGGTACAGCGGCAGGTCCGCGCTGTCTGCTGCGGCCTTGGCGACCGCGAGGCTGACGCCGAGGATGGCGTTCGCGCCCGTGCGCTGCTTGTTGTCTGTGCCATCGGTCTCGTTGAGGATCTCGTCGACGATGCGCTGCTCGCTCGCCTCGACGCCCTCGATGGCAGGTCCCAGCTCGTCGATGACGGCCTCGACGGCCTTCAGGACGCCCTTGCCGCCGTAGCGGGACTTGTCGCCGTCGCGGAGCTCGTATGCCTCGAAGGCTCCGGTCGATGCGCCGGAGGGAACGGCTGCCCGCTGGACGATGCCGTCATCGAGGAGCACCTCCACCTCGACGGTCGGGTTGCCGCGTGAATCCAGAATCTCGCGTGCGCCTACAGCCTCGATGAGTGCCACGTATGTGCTCCTTGCTCAGGGAAAGGGTGGTTGTGGAGCGTCGTCGATCCGTGGCCAGTCTAGTCCGCGGCATCCCGCCTTCGACAGGCTCAGGAGCCGGAGGAGGCGACGATTGCGAGCGCGACGCCGTCCCAGCCCTTGATGCCGACCGTCTGCAGGGCCGTCGCATCGAATCGCGGATCCTCGGCGAGCATGCGCAGCCCGTCGCGCGTGCCGATCACCATCGGGTCGGTCGTGCTCTCGTCGACGATCTCGCCCTCGCGGCCGATGTTGTCGACGACCACGACGGTGCCCGCTCTCCCGAGGCGCGCGGCCCAGTCGAGGTAGATCGTGTTCGACTCCTTGTCGGCGTCGATGAAGACGAGGTCGAAGGGATCGGAGCCCGCGAGCGTCGGCAGGACGTCGGCGGCGCGGCCGATCCGGATCGCCACCCGCTCCCCCACGCCCGCGGCATCGATGCTGGCCCGTGCGATGGCCGCGTTGGCCGGTTCCGCCTCGATCGTGACGACCTCGCCGCCGTCGCCGACGCCCCTCGCCAGCCAGATGGTCGAGTAGCCGCCGAGCGTGCCGATCTCGAGCACGCGCCGCGCACCGCTCATGCGGGCGAGCAGATTGAGGAGCTTGCCGCTGACGGGTGCGACCTCGATGGCCGGCAGTCCTCCGTCCGTCTGCGCGGCGAGCGCGGCCTCGAGACCGGGGTCGTGACCGACCAGGAGGTCGGAGAGGAACTCGTCCGTGCGGCGCCAGTTCTCAGGGGTCGATTCGGCCATGGCTCCACCCAATCGGGCGGGACCGCAGGCGTCAAGGCCGGATCCGGTCGCCTCAGCCCCGCGGCTCCGACAGCAGCCGCCCCGGCGCACCGTCGAGCTCGGGCTGGCGGCGGAACTGTCCGGTGACCACGAGCAGCACGGTGACCACGGCGCACACGATCCACCCGGCAGCACCCAGCGGACCGGCGAGCGCCATGTCGTACGTCGTCCCTGCCGCGAAGACGAGGCCGATGATCGCGGCGCAGGCGTTCATCATCCCGTGCGCGAAGACGGCGGGCCACACCGACGCGGAGCGCAGCCGCAGCCACCCGAGCAGGACCCCCCACGCGATGCATCCGGCCGTCATCAGCAGCACGCCCGTGATGTCGATCCGGCCGAAGTTGTAGCCGAGCAGGATGATCGGCGCATGCCACACGCCCCAGATCGCGCCGCTCAGCAGCAGCGCCGGCCACGTGCCGAGAGGCCGCAGCGCGGGGACGAGGTAACCGCGCCAGCCGAGCTCCTCGCCGAATGCGACGAACGCGTTGATCGTCGCGGCGGCGACGGGCACGAGGGCCAGTTGCGACAGGACCAGAACGCCGGCCGGCGGCAGCGGGGTTCCCGGCGGAACGGCCGCCTCCGCGATCTCCGCGTACCCCGAGAACTGCACGAGGTCGAGCTGGACCCAGCCGCAGAGCGCGGCGACGAGAACGGTCGCCAGGATGAGCACAAACGGCGCGAGCAGGCCGAGCACCGTCATCCACACGACGCGCTTCGCCGGTCGCAGCGGCCACAGTCCGAGGAACCGCAGCCGCTGCCCTTTCGGCACCGGTCGCAGTGCGAGGACGACGATCACGGCGGCGATGGTGGGTGTGAACATCATCACCGGGACGAGGATGCCGAACAGCGGACTCGCCAGCCCGCCGGTGAACCACAGCGGCAGGGCGACGAGCCACGCGAGTCCGAGCGCCAGGACGATGAACGAGACGGTGGCCCATGGCCTGATGCGGATCATGATTCGGCTCCTTCAGCAGCGGTGTTGAGGACGGAGGCCGCGGTCGTGGCGTCATCGACGGTGACCACGAAAGGCCTGCCTTTCCGGCGGGTGACCTGGATGCCCTCGCCGGCGCGCAGGACGACACCCATGCGGCCGTCGAGGCCGATGCGCACACCCCAGCCGCCGAACTCCGTCATCGGGTCGACCTCGACGACCTGGACATCCGTGATGTCGGATGCGGGAACATCCCACCGCGGCCACCCGAGGAGGGAACGGACGCGGAGTCCTGCCGCCGAGATCCGGACCCGGAAGACGAAGGTCGCGGCGACCAGCGCGCTGACGAGGAGCGCGACGCCCGCGGTGATCCAGAATCCGAGGAGCTCGCTCGCCGCGAGCATCCAGACCGCGGAGCACACCATGATCAGCACGGCCACGGCGAGGATGATCCCGCCCGCGCGCCCGATCGCCACCGTGCCGAACCAGGCGGCGCGCTCTCCGGGAGCGAGGTCGAGTCGGGATGCCGCGGCCGCCGGAGCCCGCACGATCACCCGCGGCTGCAGGAACCAGCCGAGGACGCCGAGCACGAGCATCCCTGTCGTGCTCGCGGCGAGCACGATGCCGATCCCGTCCAGCGCCCCGTCCCCGCGCTGCATCGCGACGGACCCCGCCATCGCGATGGAGATGAACGCGGCGAATCCGAGCGAGAGCGCACCCATGAAGCGGCCGACCGGGCCCCAGGCGTCCCGCGCGACGGCGAGCACCGGAAGCGCGAGGAGAAGCGGTGTGCCGACTCCGATGATCACCTGCATCCAGGCGTACATCGTGGGGCTGCCGAAGCCGTCAGGACCGTCTGCACCCCAGTGCGTGACGACCTGGTCCGGGGGTTCGGGAAGCCAGATGAGGATGGGGATCAGCGCGACCACGGCGACGACGATGGGCGCGACGAGGCCGACGATGAGGAAGGCGCGGCGCGCGCGACGCACCTCGACTGACGTGTTCATGATTCGATCTCCGTGACGACGGCGGCGAGTGTGGTGGGCGAGATTCCGAGAGCGGCAGCGCGGCGGACGAGGCCGGCGACGTCGTCGGCGAGAGCAGCAAGCGGGGCCGCGGATGCCGCGATCACGGCACCCCTTCCGCGGCGGAGGTCGACGAGACCCTCGTCGCGAAGCTGCTGGTAGGCGCGCAGCACGGTGTGCAGATTGATGTCGAGAGCCTCGGCGACGTCCCGCGCCGCGGGCAGGCGGTCCCCCGCCCCGACGCGGCCGGCGAGGATGCCTCCGCGCACCGAGGAGGCGACCTGTTCGAACAGCGGACGCGGACTGTCCGCATCGATTCTGATCAGCACTCCTGCACCTCCGTTCTCATTTCTATTAATTCTAGTTCTACTAGAACAACTGTCGCAACCCTCACATCCGTTTCGCGCTCCCGGTCGGCCCCGACACACTGAAGGCATGAAGATCACTCCTCGGCGACTCGCCCTCGGCATGAGCTTGTGGGCGCCCAACCTCTTCAGCGGCATCCGTGTGCGGCGGTTCAGCGAGGACTGGACGCACGCGACGGTCGAACTGCACGTCAACCTGTTCACCCGCAACTACGTCAAGACGGCCTTCGGCGGATCCATGTCGGCGATGACCGACCCGTACTACTTCATGCTCGTGATGCACCAGCTCGGGCGCGACTACGTCGTATGGGACACCCGCGGCGAGATCGAACTCCTCAAGCCCGGCCGCGGCGTGCTGACCGCCCACTTCCACGTCTCCCCCGAGCGGGTGGCTGAGATCCGCGAGAAGGCGGCCGGTGGCAAGAAGGTCCTGGAATGGTTCGAGACCGAGATCACCGACCGCGACGGCGACGTCGTCGCCAAGGTGCGCCGCGAGGTATACATCCGCGAGAAGAAGCGGGTCACGGCCGCCCGCAGCGCGTGAGCACCGGCCGTTCACCTGCCCGTGTCACGATGAGCGGGTGCAGCTCGCCAGACGCCTGACCCTCACCGACGCCGTGGCCGTGGGGCTCGGTTCCATGATCGGGGCCGGTGTGTTCGCGGTGTGGGGGCCGGCGATCGAGGCTTCCGGCTCCGGGATCTTCATCGCCCTCGCGATCGCCGCCGTGGTCGCGTTCTGCAACGCCACCTCGTCGGCGCAGCTCGCCGCCGTGCATCCGGTCGCCGGCGGCACCTACGCGTACGCGCGCGCCGAGATCGGGCCATGGTGGGGCTACATCGCCGGGTGGTGCTTCGTGATCGGCAAGCTCGCCAGCTGCGCCGCGATGGCGATGACCTTCGCCGCGTACGCGGCTCCCGCCGGGTGGGAGCCGCTCGTCGCAGCCCTAGCCGTCGCCGCTCTCGCGACCGTGAACTGCTTCGGCGTCACGCGCACGGCACTGCTCACCCGCATCCTCGTCGTCGTCTCGCTGCTGGGGCTCGCCGTCGTCGTCGCGGTCGGGTTCGCCTCGGCGCCGTCGGCCTCGCCCGCGCCGCTCGCCGACCTCACCGCGTACGGCGTGCTGCAGGGCGCCGGGCTGCTGTTCTTCGCCTTCGCCGGATACGCGAGGATCGCGACGATGGGCGAGGAGGTCGTGGAACCTGCCCGGAGCATCCCCCGTGCGATCGTGCTCGCGCTCTCGGGAGCGCTGGTCGTCTATGTGCTCGTCGCCGTCGTCGTCGTGCTGACGCTCGGCGCGGATGCCGCAGCGCAGTCCGCGCCGCTCGCCGCCGTGGTCGACGCGGCAGGGCTGACGGGGCTCGAACCCGTCGTCCGCATCGCGGCGGCGGCAGCATCCCTCGGCGCGCTCCTGGCCCTCCTGACCGGCATCGGCCGCACGACCCTGGCGATGGCCCGGGCGTCCGATCTGCCGCGGTTCCTCGCCGCGGTGCACCCGCGCTGGCAGGTCCCGTACCGGGCCGAGATCGCCGTCGCGATCATCGTGATCGTCGTCCTGCTCGTCGTCGATCTCCGCGGTGCGATCGGATTCTCGTCGTTCGGCGTGCTGCTCTACTACCTCATCGCGAACGCGGCGGCGTTCCGGCAGTCGGGGGCCGCGCGGCGGTACCCGCGGGCTCTGCAGGTGCTCGGTGTGCTCGGATGCCTCGTGCTCGTGAACACCCTCCCGCTGCTGGCGTCGCTGATCGGCACGGGGGTCATCCTCGTCGGCGTCGCGTATCGGATCCTGCGGCTGCGTTTCACGCGCGCACGGGCTGCCTGAGAGCCATCTCCACCGCGGGCAGAAGCGCCTCCGCCGTGCGACGGTAGCCGGCGGCGCTCGGGTGGAACCGGTCGAGGCTGAACATCTCGTCGGGCTGCTCGCGGAAGGTCGGGCCGACGACGAGCCGGAGATCGACGGGGACCGCGCCGGTTCGCCAGGCGACTCTCGTCTGCTCGAGCGCGAGCCGCCGCGACATGCGCGAGAGCAGGGCGCGCAGCGGCTGCGGGACGGGCTGCAGCGTGCCGAGGTCGGGGCAGGTGCCCACGACGACCGGGGTGCCGAGCTCCTGCAGACGTGTGATGGCCCGTTCGAGCTCGTTCGCCGCCGACCACGGCGGAACCATGTGCGTGACGTCGTTGCCGCCGACGACGATCACGGCGATGTCGGCGCGGTATCCGTCCGGGAGCGCGTCGAGCTGCCCGGCGAGCGCCGTGGACTCGGATCCGACCACTGCCGCGGTCCGCAGGCGCACCGGGCGCAGCATCCGCTTCGCCACAGCCTTCGCGATCCGCCCGCCGAGGGTCTCCTTGCGGCGCTCGGCGCCGAGGCCCGCAGCCAAGGAATCGCCGAGCAGCAGCAGGTCGATCGGTGCTCCGTCCAACGACCTCTTCCACACCCGATCGGCGTCCAGCGACACCTCGCCGAGTGGCTTGCCGATACGACGACGGGCGATCGCGGCCTGGCGGCTGAGCAGCGTGCGAATGCCGAGCGCGGCGAGGCCGAGCGCCGCCACGGCCGCCAGGATGCGCACCCTGATCATGCGCCCATTCGAGCGGACGCGCGTGAACGCGGCATGAACGCCCGCCGTCCTCACCGTGCGATCGTCGTGTCACCGCAACAGTTGGATCACCGTCGGCCATCCGACGAACAGGATGACCGCCACCGCGGCGCAGTTCACCAGCACCGTGAACCAGTAGACGATTCGGAACGCCTGCTTGACGGTCTTGTGACGCAGTCGCTGCTGTGCGAGCCAAGCGCCCGGCCACCCGCCGAGGACCGCAAGGAGATGCAAGCCGGCCTCGCTCGTCCTCCAGGCTCCCCGCCGAGCCGCTCGCTTGTCTCTCGCGTAGACGGCATAGGTGATGAGGTTCAGGAGCAGGAGCGCACCGAGCAGCCAGATCGGGATGCGCTCGGTGGACCAGCCCCAGACCAGAGCGGCTATCCACGCCGCCATCAGGACGATGGCCACGATGATTCCGACGCGACCCGTCGAGCGCCTGACACCGTGTACGGGGCTGACACCGTGTACGGGGCGGCTCGGTGCCCGCTCGGGATGCGGGTCCGTCAGCGCAACGCGAACCGGACGGACGTCGATGGCACGCGGACCTTTGCCGTCAATCTGAATCTCCGAGAACTCGACACGAATGCCCTCGGCGGGGACGACACCGCGCACGTCCCGAACGTGCACGAATGCGTCGCGCTGATCCGGGCGGCGGATGAAGCCGAAGCCGCGGTCGGCGTCCCAGCGATGAATCTTCCCCTGAACGCGCATGAGAGGTGCTCAGGCGAGCGGCTTGATCTCAAGCGCGCCGACGGCGGCACCGGCCGAGACCGTCGCGAAGGCGGTGTAGCCGTCGGCCGCGGAACGGTCCAGCAGGCCCTTGAAGTTCTTCACGCGACGCTCCAGACGCACCCTGCCGTGCTCCATCAGCGCGGTCTTGTGCGCGATGAGCTCCGCCAGCGGCACGTCGGCGTCGTGCACGAGCACGATCGCCTGGGCTCCGGCATCCGACTGCGGCTCGAGCAGGTCGGCGAGGCGCTCGAACCCGAGCGAGAATCCGACGGCGGGGATCTGCTGGCCGAGGAACCTGCCGATCATGCCGTCGTAGCGGCCGCCGCCGCCCAGCGAGTACGACACGGACGGATGCGCGAGCTCGAAGATCGTGCCCGTGTAGTAGCCCATGCCGCGCACGAGGAACGGGTCGAAGACGAGCGGGATGTCGGCGTCCGATCCCGCGCCGGCGGCGACGGCCTCACCGATGCCGACGAGGTGCTCGACGATCTCGTCCGGCGCGTTCTCGGGCAGGGCTTTGCGGATCTGCGCCTCGCCGTATGGGAGGTACTCCATGGTCTGCGGGCGGCGCAGATACGCGTCGAAGGCCTCGACGGCCTCTGTATTCGGTCCCTGAGCCCGTCGAAGGGTCCGCTCGCGGAGCTCGGCGACGATCCCGTCCGAACCGATCTTGTCGAGCTTGTCGATCGTGATGAGCACGCCGGGGCGCTCGTCGGCCGCGAAGCCGAAGGCATCCAGCATCCAATCGAGAACACGACGATCGTTGATGCGCACGCTCGCGCCCTCGAGCCCGAGGGCGGCGAGCGCATCCAGCGACGCGACGATCAGCTCGGCCTCGGCGCGCGCGGAATCGTCGCCCATGATGTCGATGTCGCACTGCACGAACTGGCGGTAGCGGCCCTTCTGCGGACGCTCGGCGCGCCACACCGGCCCGATCTGGATCGCCCGGAACACGGCGGGCAACTGCCCGCGGTTGCTCGCGTAGAACCGGGCGAGCGGGACGGTCAGGTCATAGCGCAGGCCCAGGTCGCTCAGGGCCGCCGGGTCGTCGGCACCGGCGCGGATCGCCTCGGCATCAAGCCCGCGGCGCAGGATGTTGTATGAGAGCTTCTCGTTGTCGCCGCCGATCCCGGCATGCAGGCGGTCGTACTCCTCGACGACGGGCGTCTCGATCTCGTCGAAGCCATGCGCCAGGTAGCGCTCGCGGATCACGGCGAGCAGGCGCTCGCGGCGGGCCTTGTCGGCGGGGAGGATGTCGCGCATGCCGCGCGGCGGGTTCACAGTAGCCACGTCTCCATCTTCCCAGGTGTCACGCGCGGCACGCGCCGGCGCCGATTCCCAGACGTAGTGCTGCGTCCGCGGCGTGTCGCTGCCGGACACGCCGACGCGCGTGCGGGTCGTCTGGGATTCGGGACGGGCTTCAGCGCGCCTCCGCGTCGCGGACCTCGTCCTCCAGCGTCCGCAGACGCTCGCGCAGGGCGCGCTCGGCATCCCAGCCGTTCGTGCGTGCCGCGGCGGCGAGCATGAGCAGCATGTCGCCGAGCTCGTCTTCCGACTCCGGTGCGGCGCCGATCTCGGCGGCGTCGTGCGCGGCGAGTGCGACATCGTCGCCCGCCCCCACCCTCGCCGCCCGCCCGAGCACCTTCTGAGCACGGGCGAGTGCCGGCATCCCGGCGGGCACGCCGTCCAGAACGCTGCGCCGTTCTCGCTTCTCGGCCGCCTTCGCGGCGTTCCAGTGCACGAGCACCTCCTCGGGCGTGGTCGCGATCGCGCCCGCGAAGACGTGCGGATGCCGCCTGACCATCTTCTCGGTCAGAGTCTCCGCCACATCGTCGATGTCGAACGGGTCGTCGGGGTGCTGCGCGGCGATCGCGGCGTGGAACAGCACCTGCCACAGCAGGTCGCCGAGCTCCTCGCGCAGGTCGGCACGGGTCCCGTCCTCGACAGCGTCGATGACCTCGTGCGACTCCTCGATGAGGTACGGGACGAGATCGCGGTGCGTGATCTGCTGCGACCACACGCAGCGTTCGCGCACGGCCTTCATGGTCTCCGCTGCTGCGCGCAGTGCGTCGGTCATGGCATCCTCTCCGAGATCCGGACGGTCAGGAACTCGCTGCGGCGACCCGGCGATGCCACGCGGCCCTCGACGAGACGATGATCCCGGACAGCACGAGCGCGATCAGCGAGCCGACGAGCACACCGAGGATCGCCTGGTCGCGCGTCGCGGCGTCATCGGCGAACGCGAGGTTCGCCAGCAGCAGCGACACGGTGAATCCGATCCCGCCGAGCGTGCCTGCGGCGATGAGATCGGTGATGGTCAGAGCCGGGGGCTGTCCGTGCGAGCCCACCCGCACGGCGATCCAGCCGAAGACCGTGATGCCGATGATCTTGCCGACAGGGAGCGCGAGGGCGATGCCGAAGAACGCCGGCGAGAGCTCGGACGGCGAGACCGCCGGGATCACGACGAACGCGGCGACGAACGCGAAGATCGGGAGGATCCCGCCGTTGACCCACGGTTCGAGCACGTGCCGAGCGCGCATCGACGGCGATTGAGCGATCGCGAGACCCAGCATGACGCCGGCGATCGTGGCGTGGATGCCCGAGAGCAGCACGAACACCCAGACGAGGATGCCGACGACGATCATCGCGGCCACGACGAGGCCGGTGTTCCGCTCGGGAAGCATCCGCGAGAGGAGGCCGAAGACGGCCACCCCGACGACCGCCAGCAGCAGGTACAGCCAGTTCAGGTCGTGGGCGAAAAGCACGGCGATGAAGACGATGCCGATGATGTCGTCGAGGATCGCGAGCGCCAGGAGGAACACGCGCACCGCGGCCGGAAGCCCCTTGCCGAACACGGCGAGCACGCCGAGTGCGAAGGCGATGTCGGTCGCCGTGGGGATCGGCCAACCGGATGCGGTCGCCTCTCCCCCGGCGATCAGCAGGTAGATGATGATCGGCACGAGCACGCCGCCGGCCGCGGCGATCGCCGGCTGCAGCGCCTTGCGGAAGGAGTTGAGCTCGCCGCGGGTCAGTTCGTACTGCAGCTCCATCGCCACGACGAAGAAGAAGATCGCCAGCAGGCCGTCCGAGATCCAGTGCGCGACGGAGAGGTCGATGCCCGTGCCGGGGATGGCGATGTGCGACTCCAGCATCGCGGCGATCGGGGCATGCGTGGGCAGATTCGCCAGAAGCAGGCCGAGCGCGGCGGCCGCCAGCAGGAGCACGGCGGGGAACTGCTGGGAGCGGAGGAGGTTCCGGGAATCAGACATCGGCTCCATGCTATTCCCGCCCCGTGGCACGGCGTCACGTGGTCAGGTGGACCCACGGCCCGCGGCTAATCTCGAAGAGTGACCCCCGAACCCACTCACACTGAGGCCATCCGCGTCATCGGGCGATTCGAAGCCGAGCGCGGGATCCCCGACGAGATGCGTGCGGACGTGCGCATGCTCGGCGCCCTGCTGGGGCAGGTGCTGCAGGAGTGCGGCAGCCCCGGTCTCTTCGAGGACGTCGAGCGGCTGCGACTGGCGACCATCCAGGCGTACGAGGAGGAGACCGCCCTCGTCCCCGGAACCGGCGCGTTCGATCGCGCGACCGAGATCGCCGAGTCGTTCAGCGTCGAGCGCGCCGATGAGGTGGCGCGGGCGTTCACGTGCTACTTCCACCTCGTGAACCTCGCCGAGGAGCATCAGCGCGTTCGTGTGCTCCGCGAGCGGGCGGGGCAGCCGGCGCCGTCAGACGAGTCCGCCGGCGCCAGGATCCCCGACACCCTCGCCGCCGCGTACGCGCAGCTGCGCGGCGAGGTCGGCGACGACGAGGCGCAGCGGCGCCTGTCCGGACTCCGGTTCCACCCGGTGTTCACCGCTCACCCGACCGAAGCACGCCGGCGGGCCGTGTCGACGAGCATCCGCCGGCTCTCGGAGCTCCTCACCGACCACGATGCGGCCAGCGACGGCGGCGCGGAACAGCGTCGCGCCCGGCGCCGGATGCTGGAGGAGGTCGACACGCTCTGGCGCACCGCTCCCCTGCGCGCGCAGAAGCCGTCGCCCACCGACGAGGTGCGCACGGTCATGTCGGTGTTCGACGAGACCCTGTTCACGACCGTCCCGCACGTCTACCGCCGCATCGACGACGCGTTGCGCGGCGAGGAGTCGGGCGCGAGTGCTCCCGTCGTCCCCGCGTTCGTCCGCGTCGGCTCGTGGGTGGGCGGCGACCGCGACGGCAATCCGTTCGTCACGGCATCCGTCACGCGGGAGGCGGCCGACATCGCCGCCGACCACGTGCTGCGCGGTCTCGAGCGCGCGCTCGACCGGATCGGCCGGGGCCTGACGCTCGATGCCGAGGGCACCCCGCCGAACGCCCGTGTCACGGCCCTGTGGGATGCCTTCGCCGCAGCGCAGCCGGACGTCGCGGCCGACATCGCCGCACGGTCGCCCGAGGAGCCGCACCGGCGCGCCGTCCTGTCGTTCGCCCGCCGCGTCGCCGCGACCCGCCTCGGCACGCCGAACGCGTACGCCGCACCGGAGGACCTGCTGGCAGACCTGCGCGCGGTGCAGGCGTCGCTCGCGGAGTCCGGCGCCAAGCGGCACGCGTTCGGCGGCGTCCAGCATCTGATCTGGCAGGTCGAGACCTACGGCTTCCACCTCACCGAGCTCGAGGTGCGCCAGCACTCGCAGGTGCACCGCGCGGCACTGGCCGAGCTCGATGCCGGCGGCGAGCTCAGCGAGCAGACCCTCGAGGTGCTCGAGGTGTTCCGCGCGATCGCCGGCATCCAGCAGCGCTACGGTCTGCGTGCGGCCGGGCGGTACGTCGTCTCGTTCACGCAGTCCGCCGAGGATCTCGCGAACGTGCACCGCCTCGCCCGGCACGCGCTCGGCGACGACGGCCCCGTGCTCGACGTCGTGCCGCTGTTCGAGACGTTCGCCGACCTGCAGGCGGCCCCCGGCATCCTCGCCGAGGTGGTGGAGTTCCCGGAGTTCCGCGCACGGATGGCCGCGACCGAGAACCGCCTCGAGGTCATGCTCGGGTACTCGGACTCGTCCAAGGACGTCGGCCCCGTCGCCGCGAACCTCGCGCTCTACGAGGCGCAGGAGAAGATCGCGCAGTGGGCGCAGGATGCCGGTATCGCGCTGACCCTGTTCCATGGCCGCGGCGGCGCGCTCGGCCGCGGCGGGGGCCCTGCGAACTCGGCCATCCTCGCCCAGCCCCCGCACTCCGTCGACGGCCGGTTCAAGCTCACCGAGCAGGGCGAGGTGATCTTCGCCCGCTACGGCGAGCCGGCCATCGCCATGCGGCACATCGACCAGGTCGCCGCCGCCACGCTGCTTGCGTCGTCGCCGACGATCGAGGAGCGCACCAGCAGCGCCGCCGCCCGCTTCGCGGACGTCGCGCAGGTGATGGATGCCGCATCCCGTTCGCGTTTCTTCGACCTTGTGAAGGCCGACGGCTTCGCGCCGTGGTTCGCCACCGTGACGCCGATGGAGGAGATCGGGCTGCTGGCGCTGGGCTCGCGGCCCGCTCGCCGCGGCCTGTCCGTCGAGTCGCTCGAGGATCTTCGGGCGATCCCGTGGGTGTTCGCCTGGACGCAGGCTCGCATCAACCTCGCCGGCTGGTTCGGGCTCGGCACCGCGCTCGAAGCCGTCGGAGACGAGGCGCGCCTCGTCGAGGCGTACCGTGATTGGCCGCTGCTGCGCACGATGGTCGACAACGTCGCGATGAGCCTCGCGAAGACCGATGAGCGGATCGCGCGGCGCTATCTCGCCCTCGGCGACCGCGACGACCTCGCCCAGCTCGTGCTCGACGAGCTCGCGCTGACGCGCGAATGGGTCATCCGTCTCACCGGCGGAAGCGTGCTGCTGGAGAACAAGCCCGTCCTCCAGCGGGCGGTGGCACTGCGCAGCCCGTACGTCGACGCCCTGTCGCTGCTGCAGCTGCGCGCCCTGCGCGAGCTGCGCTCCGCCGCATCCGCTCCGGAAGGATCCGGCGCCGACGACGAACAGCGCCGACTGCTGCTCCTCTCGGTCAGCGGTGTCGCCGCCGGCCTGCAGAACACCGGGTGAGCGTCACCCGGAACACCGCACCGAAATCTGCGGGGTAAGGTGAAATCTCGCGCCCGATCCGGCGCCCCCGATTCACGCGACACGATCGCCCCCTCAGCCACAGAACCAGAAAGCCGTCCCCGCGTGACCGCCACTCTCACCGACTTCCACCCGCTCGCCGAGTCCGTCCAGCCCGTTTTCGACACCGTGCTCGCCCGCAGCCCGCACGAGCCCGAGTTCCAGCAGGCCGTGCACGAGGTCCTCGGCACGATCTCTCCCGTGCTCGAGAGGCATCCGGAGTACGTCGAGGCCGGCATCCTGGATCGGGTCGTCGAGCCGGAGCGGCAGATCATGTTCCGCGTGCCGTGGGTCGATGACGCCGGCAGGCTCCAGGTGAACCGCGGCTACCGCATCCAGTTCTCGTCGGTGCTCGGCCCGTACAAGGGCGGCCTGCGGTTCCACCCATCGGTGAACCTGTCGATCATCAAGTTCCTCGGCTTCGAGCAGATCTTCAAGAACGCGCTCACCGGCCAGGGCATCGGCGGCGCGAAGGGCGGCTCGGACTTCGACCCGCACGGCCGCAGCGACGCCGAGGTCATGCGCTTCTGCCAGTCGTTCATGAGCGAGTTGTACCGCCACCTCGGTGAGCACACCGACGTCCCCGCCGGAGACATCGGTGTCGGCGGCCGCGAGATCGGCTATCTGTTCGGCTCGTACCGCAAGATCACCAACCGTCACGAGTCGGGCATGTTCACCGGCAAGGGCACCGGCTGGGGCGGCGCCGAGGTGCGCACAGAGGCGACCGGCTACGGCGCGGTCTTCTTCGCGCAGGAGATGCTCGCGGTGAAGGGCGACTCCTTCGAGGGCAAGCGCGTCGGCATCTCGGGCTCGGGCAACGTCGCGATCTACGCCATTCAGAAGGCCGCACAGCTCGGTGCGACCGCGGTCACGGCATCCGATTCGTCCGGCTACGTCGTCGACGACGCCGGCATCGATCTGGATCTGCTGCGTCAGATCAAGGAGGTCGAGCGCGGACGCATCGTCGAGTACGCGAATCGTCGCGCCGGCGCACGGTTCGTCGAGGGCGGCAGCGTCTGGGACGTCCCCGTCGACATCGCCGTGCCATCTGCCACGCAGAACGAGGTCAGCCTCGCGGATGCCGAATCGCTCATCGGGAACGGCGTGCTCGCCGTCTCGGAGGGCGCGAACATGCCGTGCGTTCCGGATGCCGTCGCGGCCTTCCAGCGCGCAGGCGTCCTGTTCGCGCCGGGCAAGGCCGCGAACGCCGGCGGTGTCGCGACCTCTGCGCTCGAGATGAGCCAGAACGCTTCGCGCCAGAAGTGGACGTTCGGCGACAGCGAGAACAAGCTGCGCGAGATCATGCGCGACATCCACCGTGCCGCGTTCGATGCGGCCGAGCGCTACGACGTCGGAGGCGACTACGTCGCCGGCGCCAACATCGCAGCCTTCCAGCGCGTGGCCGCCGCGATGCTCGCCCAGGGCGTCATCTGAGGGAAATCCTTCACCCGCCGGTACGGATGTCAGTTGATTCCACGGTTGTCAGTCGAAAACGCTCTGTTTCAACTGACATCCGTGTTCAATGCTGACATCCGTGCACGTTGCCACCGTTCACACCGCCTGGTCGTCGGCGTGGCGGGCGAGCGACGAGCCGTAGCGCTCGGTGAGCTGCACCATGAGGTCTGGGGTGTCCCGGTCGACGCCGAACACGTGCCCGGGGAAGTCGAGGTCGGGCTGCGCTGCCGCGATCGCATCCGCCTGATCGGGTGAGAACAGCTGCACCGGGTCGCCCGCGGCCACCCACCCGATCGGCACGACGGTGCCTTCGGGAAGAACGGCCCTGCGGGTCACGATCGCGTTGACGCGGATCTCGCAGCGTGCCCCGACGATCGACCCGTTGAAGACGCGCGCGCCCGACGCGAAGAACACCTCTTCCCCGACGGTGGCGCCGGCGATGCTCGCGAGGGTGCCGATGAGCGTGTGATCGCCGATGTGCACGGCGTTGGCGGCGGTGGCGCGGATGAGCGCATTCTCCATGACGATGACGTGCTCGCCGAGCGTGATCGGCCCGCCCTCCGCGGTGATCACGGCGCCGTGCAGCACCTGGCAGTTCGGGCCGATCTCCACGTCGCCGGAGATCACAGCGGTCGGCGCGACGACGGCGGTGTCATCGATGCGGGGCCGAGCCCCGAGGTGCTCGTACAACATGCCGCCAGACTAGTCCGACGACGCCACGTGCGTGCACAACTTCGGACGGCGCCGGCGACACGCCGCGGCATCCGGCCCAGCACCGGCGCGCCGCGCGCCGGATCCGAAGTTGTGCCCGGGATGCCGAAGGCCGGGTGCCGACCGAGGGAAGGCGCGGTCAGGATGCCGCGGCCGCGACCGACTCCGGGAACATCGCCGTCAGCAGGGCGCTGACCCACTCCAGGATCGTGACGTCCTCCGGAACGGGCACGAGCAGCGCCTCACCGCCTGCGACGATCTTCGCCTTCGGATACAGCCGCTGCAGCCGCACCTTCATCGAGTCCTCGAGGCGCGCGGGCGCGACCCGCAGGTTCGACCCCATGACGACGACATCGGTGAGGCCCGCCGATGCCGCCCGACGGCGCACGCGCGCGACGGCGATGAGTCCCTCGACCTCCTCGGGAGGTGTGCCGTAGCGGTCGGTGAGCTCTTCGATCACGAGGTCGATCGCGTCGTCCTTCGCACTCGGCGCGGCGGCCGCCGACAGCTTCTGGTACGCCTCGAGGCGCAGTCGCTCGCTGTCGATGTACGTCTCGGGGATGCGGGCATCCACCGGGATCTCCATCCGCAGCTCCACGTCGCCCTGCGTGTCCTCCCCGCGGAAGTTCGCCACGGCTTCGCCGATCATCCGCAGATACAGGTCGAAGCCGACCCCCGCGATGTGCCCGGCCTGCTCGGCCCCGAGCATGTTGCCCGCACCGCGCAGTTCGAGGTCCTTCAGCGCCACCTGCATGCCCGAGCCGAGGTCGTTGTTGATCGCGATGGTCTGCAGCCGGTCGGCGGCCGTCTCGGACAGCGGCTTGGAGTCGTCGTAGAGGAAGTAGGCGTACGCCCGCTCGCGCCCGCGGCCCACGCGTCCCCGGAGCTGGTGCAGCTGCGAGAGGCCGTACTTGTCGGCCTTGTCGATGATGATCGTGTTGGCGTTGGAGATGTCGAGGCCCGTCTCGATGATGGTCGTCGACACGAGCACGTCGTACTTGCGCTCCCAGAAGTCGTCGACGACCTGCTCGAGCTGATGCTCGCCCATCTTTCCGTGCGCCACGGCGATCCGCGCCTCGGGCACGAGCTCGGCGAGCTCGGCGGCGACGCGCTGGATCGACTGCACCCGGTTGTGCACGAAGAACACCTGTCCCTCGCGGAGGATCTCGCGGCGGATCGCCGCGGCGATCTGCTTGTCGCTGCGCGCGCCGACGAACGAGAGGATCGGATGCCGGTCCTCGGGCGGCGTCGCGAGAGTCGACATCTCGCGGATGCCGGTGACCGCCATCTCGAGCGTCCGCGGGATCGGGGTCGCGCTCATGGCGAGGATGTCGACGTTCGTCTTCAGCTTCTTCAGGCGGTCCTTGTGCTCGACGCCGAACCGCTGCTCCTCATCGATGATGAGCAGGCCCAGGTCCTTGAACATCACCTGATCGGTGAGCACCCGGTGCGTGCCGATGACCATGTCGACCGAGCCGTCCAGCAGACCTTCGAGGGTGAGGCGCGCCTCCTTGTCGGTCTGGAAGCGCGACAGCGGCCGAACCTTCACGGGGAACCCGGCGAAGCGCTCGGTGAACGTCTCGAGATGCTGCTTCACCAGGAGTGTCGTCGGCACCAGCATCGCGACCTGCTTGCCGTCCTGGATGGCCTTGAACGCCGCTCGCACCGCGACCTCGGTCTTGCCGAACCCGACATCCCCCGACAGCAGCCGGTCCATGGGGATCTCGCGCTCCATGTCGGCCTTGATCTCGTCGATCGTCTGCAGCTGGTCCTGCGTCTCGGCGAACGGGAAGGCCTCTTCGAGCTCGCGCTGCCACGGAGTGTCGGCCGAGAACGCGTACCCCTTCGCAGCCATGCGCGCCGAATACAGCTTCACGAGCTCGACCGCGATGTCGCGCACCGCCTTGCGCGCCTTGCCCTTGGCCGCCGACCAGTCGCTGCCGCCCATCTTCGACAAGGTCGGAGCCTCGCCGCCGACGTACTTCGAGAGCAGGTCGAGCTGGTCGGTGGGCACGTAGAGCTTGTCGCCCGGGTAGCCACGCTTGGACGGCGCGTACTCGAGGACGAGGTAGTCACGGGTGGTCTTGGTCGCGTTTCTGCCGCCGGTGGACACCTCGCGCTGGGTCATCTCGACGAACTTCGCGATGCCGTGCGTGGCGTGCACGACGTAGTCGCCGTTCTTGAGCTGCAGCGGGTCGACGACGTTGCGCCGACGCGAGGCGAGCTTCTTGACGACGCGCTGGTCGCCGCCGATAGTGCGCCCGTAGAACTCGTTGTCGGTGAGGACGGCGAGCTTCGCCTCTGGTACCTGGAACCCGGACTCGAGAGACCCGATCACGAGGGTCGCGACGCCGGCATCCGGTGCATCCGTCAGAGTCTCGACGGCCCGCGCGGCGAGTCCCCGGTCGGAGAGCACGTCCCGCGCGCGATCGACGAGACCGGTGCCGGATGCCACGACCACGACCCGCCAGCCGTCCGTCAGGCGGGCTTCGACGAAGGCGATCGCGCCGTCGACGTTGCCGTGGAAGGAGGGGATGATCGACGCGTCGATGTTCTCGGCATCCGCATCGTCGGTCGCGAACGGGCTGAACCGCCACCAGACGCCGTCACGCTCGCGGACGATCTCGCGCAGTCGCGCGACGCTGAGGAAGTCACCGGCGCCCAGGTCGATCGGGGCGGATGCGCCGGAGGTCGCCGCGCTCCACGCGGCATCCAGGAACTCCCGGTTCGTCTCACCCAGGCTCTGCGCGCGGGCACTCGCCCGCTCGGGGTCGACGAGGGCGACGGCCGTTCCGGGCGCGAAGTACTCGGCGAGCGAGGTGAGAGGGCCCGCGACGGCGGGCAGGAGCGACTCCATGCCCTCGACGGGGATTCCTTCGGCCATCTTCTCGAGCATCCCGGCGATCGCGGGGAAGCCGCCGACGAGCGATCGGGCCTTGTCGCGCACCTCGGTCGTGAGCAGCAGTTCGCGCGTCGCGGGCAGTTCGACGAGATCGACGTCACCCGGCAGCGAGCGCTGGTCGGCGACCGAGAACGCGCGGACCTGGTCGATCTCGTCGCCGAAGAACTCCACCCGGTACGGATGCTCGCTCGTCGGCGGGAAGACATCGAGGATGCCGCCGCGCACGGCGAACTCGCCGCGCCGGGACACCATGTCGACGCGGGTGTAGGCGCGCTCGACGAGCTGCTCGATGGCATCGTCGAGCTCCAGCCCGCGCGCGCCGAGCGCGAGGGCGAGGGGTGCGGTGTCACCGAGATTGCCGGCGATCGGCTGCAGGGCGGCGCGCACTGAGGCGACGACGATGAGCGGGCGCTCGCCCGACCACGTCGTGATGCGGCGCAGGGTGTCCAGACGCCGTCCGACCGTGTCGGGGCTGGGGCTCAGCCGCTCGTGCGGCAGGGTCTCCCAGGCGGGGAAGCTGAGGATCTCAGCATGCGGGACGTATGATCCGAGCGCTGCAGCAAGCGACTCGGCGCGGCGACCGGTGGGCGCGATGACGAGGAGGGATGCCGGATGCCCCGCGCTGTGGCGCTTGTCGAGGAGACCGGCGATCGCGGGCGCGTCGAGGCCGTCGACCAGGCCGAGATCGGCGTCCGTCTGCGCCCAGGTGAGGGCGTCGCGGTACAGGGTGGCCTCTTCCAAGGCGCGCAGAATCCCGGGAACAGTCACCAGACAAGCTTAGACGCGGCCTCCGACACTGGAGACGGCTCCGTCTCGCGCGTCACCCCGCCAACGGCCGGGGCGAAGCGACACCGCAGAGGGGTCGCAGTCGGTTGCATCCGCGCCGGTATGGCGGCCATTCGCGGCCCCTGCTCGTGCAGGCGATTCACTGAGGGGTCGTAAATGGTCGCCTCAGGGCCGCCGAGGCCACTACTTGCGCCCCCTCGCATGATGTCTGCGAGCGCGCTCCGATGTCGAGCCTGCATAGGATGCCGGGATGGAAACCGTCACGCTCCGCACCGACCGCCTCGTCCTCCGCCCACCCGCAGCGGACGACGTCGACGCGATCTTCGAAGCGTGCCAGGACCCGGACATCCAGCGCTTCACGTCCGTGCCGAGTCCCTACGCCCGAAACGATGCCGAGGATTTCGTGCGGCTCGTCGCCGAGTGGTGGGCGGATGGATCGCAGGCGGTCTGGACGGTCTACGAGCAGGATGTGCTGGTCGGCGCTGTGGGACTCCATCACATCGATCAGGGTGCGGCGGAGATCGGCTACTGGGGTGTGGCGGAGCACCGAGGCCGCGGGATCCTCGGCGAAGCGGCACGCGCCGTCACCGATTGGGGATTCGGCACGCTGGGGCTCGTGCGGCAGAGCTGGCGCGCCGTAGCCGGAAACGTCCCGTCCGCGCGGCTCGCGCGAAGCCTGGGCTTCCGTTACGAGGGCACCATGCGTCAGGCTTTCGTGCACGGAGTGCACCGGGACGACGGATGGATCGCTGGCCTCCTGGCCTCCGACGATCGATCCCCGGTGGACTGGCCGGTCGCGCTCGACTGAGAGACCTCCCCGCTCCAGCGCCGGCCGATCCGGGAACACCGCTGGCCGCATGTCGGCGGCCGGTGGCAGGATGTTCCCATGCCTGAGATGCCGGAGGTCCAGGGGCTCGTCGACTTCCTCGGCGAACGCGCGGTCGGGCACGCGATCACCCGCACGAGCGTCGGCGAGATCGCGGCGCTCAAGACCTACGATCCGCCCAACACCGCTCTGCACGGTGCGACGATCACGGCCGCGAGCAGGCACGGCAAGTTCGTGGTGCTCTCGTGCGGCCCCAGGCTGCACCTCGCGTTCCACTTGGCGAAGGCGGGATGGCTCCGCTGGTACGAGCTGCTGCCGACGACGCTCATCAAGCCGGGCAAGTCGCCGATCGCCCTGCGGGTGGCGCTGGACGACGACAGCGGGTTCGATCTCACCGAGGCCGGCACGAAGAAGTCCCTCGCCGTGTACGTCGGGCGCGACCCGAACGATGTCCCCGGCATCGCCCGTCTCGGCCCCGAACCGCTCGACGACGGATTCACCCGAGACGTCTTCGCCGGGCTGCTCGAGGGCAGGCGGATGCAGATCAAGGGGCTGCTGCGCGATCAGTCCGTGATCGCCGGCATCGGCAACGCCTACAGCGACGAGATCCTGCACGCCGCCCGCATGTCGCCGTACGCGATCAGCGGCAAGCTCGACGACGCCGAGATCGACCGGCTGTACGACGCGATGCAGACGACGCTGAAGGATGCCGTGGCTGCGGCATCCGGCAAGCCGCCGTCCGATCTGAAGGACGCCAAGCGCGCCGGCTTCCAGGTGCACGCGCGGCGCGACGAGGCATGCCCGGTCTGCGGCGACACGATCCGCAGCGTCTTCTTCGCCGATCGTTCGCTCGAGTACTGCCCCACCTGCCAGACCGGAGGCAAGCCGCTCGCCGACCGGCGGCTCTCCCGCCTGCTGAAATGACGTCGTGCGACGCGGAATGAAAAGCGCCGGCGTGCGTTGAGTACACTGAGCATCAACGTGCTCCGGGGTCGGTGAGAATCCGAACCGGCGGTGACAGTCCGCGAGCGCCTCGGCCGAGCCGAGGTTCCGATCCGGTGGAATTCCGGGACCGACGGTGATGCGAGAGAGATCTCGCTAGTCCGGATGGGAGGCAGCACGATGCGCGCAAGCGCGCATTCTGTCATCCCCGGAGCCTGGACAGAAGGACGACGGATGGCAGTGACCGAGCCGGAGCGCCGCGCGATGACGCATGCGCTCGCACTCGCAGCTCACGGCCCACGGGGTGCGAACCCGCAGGTCGGGGCTGTCATCCTCTCCCCTGCGGGCGACATCATCGCCGAGGGCTGGCACCACGGCGCCGGAACCCCGCACGCCGAGGTCGACGCCCTCTCGAAACTCCCCGCGGATGCCGCACGCGGCGCGACCGCCGTCGTCACGCTTGAGCCGTGCAACCACACCGGGCGCACAGGGCCCTGCGCGCTCGCCCTCATCGAGGCGGGCGTCTCCCGCGTCGTGTATGCGCTCGACGATCCCGGTGCCGTCTCCGGCGGCGGGGCTGAGCGTCTGCGCACCGCCGGCGTCGAGGTCGAATCCGGCGAGCAGGCAGCAGCCGCGACCGCGCTCATCACCGACTGGCTCACCGCGCAGCGCCTCGGCCGCCCTCACGTCACCGTGAAGTGGGCGCAGAGCCTCGACGGCCGCGCCGCCGCCGCCGACGGAACCAGCCAGTGGATCACCGGCGCTGAAGCCCGCGCCGATGTGCACCGCCGTCGCGCCGTCGCAGACGCGATCGTCGTCGGCACCGGCACGGTGCTGGCCGACGACCCGGCGCTGACCGCACGCGACGGCGATGCCCTGTTCGATCATCAGCCCGTCCCCGTCGTGATCGGGTCTCGCGAGACGCCGGCGGATGCCGCGCTGCACCGCCACCCGCATGAGCCGCTGTTCTTCGGCACCCGCGACCTGACCGCGGTTCTCGCCGATCTCCACGCCCGAGGCCTCCAGACGGTGTTCGTCGAGGGGGGCCCGACGCTCGCCAGCGCGTTCATCGCAGCAGGGCTCGCCGACCGCATCCTCGCCTATGTGGCGCCCGTCCTGCTCGGCGGTGACAGGCTCGCCCTGACCGACATCGGCGCCTCGTCCATCCGCGAAGCGCACAGGCTCACGATCGACGAGTGGGTGCCGCTCGGCGCCGACCGGCTCGCGATCGCCCACCCCGTACGCACAGAAGAAGGAGAACTCTGATGTTCACCGGAATCATCGAGGAGATCGGCGAGATCACCGCCATCGAGCCGTCGGGCGACGGCTGGCGCCTGACCGTCCGCGCACCGAAGGCTGCGCAGGATGCCGTGCACGGCGAGTCGATCGCCGTCTCCGGCGTCTGCCTGACCGTCGTCGGATCGACGCCCGAGAGCTTCGACGCCGACGTCATGAAGCAGACGCTCGACGTGTCGGCGCTGGCGACGGCATCCGTCGGCACCCGCGTGAACATCGAGAAGGCGATGCCGGTCGGCGCGCGCCTGGGCGGTCACATCGTGCAGGGGCACGTCGACGGCACGGGCGAGATCGTCGAGGTGCGGCCCGGAGACCAGTGGAGCGTGCTGCGCGTCGCGATCCCCTCAGACCTCGCACCGCTCGTGGTCGACAAGGGCTCCATCTCGATCGACGGGACCTCGCTCACCATCAGTGCGGTCACCGAGGCGGGCGGCGACGAGCACTGGCTCGAGGTCTCCCTCATCCCCGAAACCCTCTCCGCCACGACGCTGGGAGGCCGCACCGTCGGCGACCGCGTCAACCTGGAGACCGACATCCTCGCCCGTCATGTCGAACGCCTGCTGGCGTTCCGGGCTGCACCGGAAGGAGGCTCGCGATGAGCCTTTCCACCATCGAAGAAGCACTCGAATCGCTGCGGGCGGGCCGGCCGGTCATCGTCGCCGACGACGAGAACCGCGAGAACGAGGGCGATGTCATCCTCTCGGCCGAACTCGCCACCCCCGAGTGGGTCGCGTGGACGGTCCGCTGGTCGTCGGGCTTCATCTGCGCCCCGATGCCGTCGGATCTCGCCGACCACCTGAACCTCCCTCCGATGGTCGAGGCCAATGAGGACGCGCGCTCGACCGCCTACACGGTCAGCGTGGATGCCGCCGAGGGCGTCACGACAGGGATCAGCGCGTCGGATCGCGCGCACACCCTGAACGTTCTGGCGAACCCGGCATCGACCTCGACGAGCATCATCCGCCCTGGTCACGTCCTGCCTCTGCGCGCCGTCGACGGCGGCGTGCGCGAGCGCGGCGGGCACACCGAGGCCGCCGTCGACCTCATGAAGCTCGCCGGTCTCCAGCCGGTGGGCGCGATCGCCGAGGTCGTCGCCGAGGACGGCAGCATGATGCGCCTGCCCGGCCTGAAGGAGCTCGGCAAGCGCGACGGCGTCCCGGTCATCACGATCGAACAGCTCATCGGCCATCTCAACGAGATCGACCCGCTGGACGGGCCGGTGACCTCATCCCGGACCGGACGGCGCCGCGTGAGCCTGCGGGCCGACGCCACGGTGCCGACCGACCACGGCGTGTTCCGCTTCCTCGCCTACAAGGACCGCGTGACGGGCACCGACCACATCGCGGTCGTCTCGGGTGAGCCCGGCGAGACCGCTCTGGTGCGCGTGCACTCCGAGTGCCTGACCGGTGAGGCGTTCGGTTCGCTCAAGTGCGAATGCGGCCCCCAGCTTGACGCAGCCCTCGACGCTATCGAGCAGGACGGCGGCGTCGTCATCTACATGCGCGGGCACGAGGGCCGAGGCATCGGCCTCATCAACAAGCTGCGCGCATACAGCCTGCAGGAGGAGGGGCTCGACACCGTCGACGCGAACCTCGCCCTCGGCCTTCCCGCCGACGCCCGCGAGTACGCTGCGGCCGCCGGCATCCTCAGCGACCTCGGCATCGCGAAGGTGCGCCTGCTCACCAACAACACCGACAAGGTGAATCAGTTGCGCGAGCTCGGACTCGACGTGATCGAGCAGGTCCCGCTGATCGTCGGCGTCGGACCCAACAACCACCAGTACCTCGAGACCAAGCGCGACCGCATGGGCCACATCATCGGCGAGGCAGAGCTCGCCGAAGCCCTCGCGCACGGAAAGGACCAGGCATGAGCGGCGCGGGAGCACCTTCCCCCACCGAGAAGATCGACGGCACGGGACTGCGCGTCGTCATCATCGCCGGCACCTGGCACGACGTCATCACGAACGGACTGATCGCGGGCTCCGAGCGGGTGCTCGCGGCTTCCGGGGCTTCGTTCGAGACGGTGCGTGTGCCCGGGTCGTTCGAACTCGCCGTCGCGGCGCAGGCCGCGTTCGCCGGCGGTGCGGACGCCGTCGTGGCGCTCGGCGTCATCATCCGCGGCGGCACCCCGCACTTCGAGTACGTGTCGGCGGCGACGACCGACGGCCTCACGCGCGTGGCACTGGATGCCGGCAAGCCGGTCGGTTTCGGCGTCCTGACCCTCGACGACGAGCAGCAGGGCCTGGATCGTGCGGGCCTTCCGGGCTCGAAGGAGGACAAGGGCGCCGAGGCTGCGGACGCCGCGCTGCGCACCGCCCTGGTCGTGCGGGCCCTTCGACAGGCTCAGGGACCGCGCGGCTGAACCCACTGAGGTTCGCCTATCTAGCGGACGCCGGAGCGCAGGGCTAGCCTGACGGCATGGAGACCCTGCGCCTGATCGTCGTATTCATCCATCTGATCGGCTTCGCCGTGCTCTTCGGGGCGTGGGCGGCCCAGGCCTTCGGCGGCAAGCGCCAGTTCACGAGGATCATGGACTGGGGACTCGGCATCGCCCTGCTCGCGGGTCTCGCCCTCTCAGCGCCGTGGGGAATCTCGTACGACCTGAACTACGTCAAGATCGGCGTGAAGCTCGTCGTCCTGGTCATCATCGGCGGGATGCTCGGCATGGGGTCCGCTCGTCAGAAGCGCGGCGAAGCCGTGCCCGCAGGCGTGTTCTGGCTCGTCGGCCTCCTGACGCTCGCGAACGCGGGCATGGGCCTGCTCTGGCGGTAACACGCGGCGATCTGTGCACAGCTGATTCTCAGGGAGGCGTAAACTCCCCGGGTGCTCGTTCTTCGAGCATCCGATCGTCAGGAGTATCTTGAGCACCACCGTCAAACCGGCCAACCCCCGCTCGCGCGTCATCACGGCGAGCCTCGTCGGCACCACCATCGAGTTCTACGACTTCTACGCCTACGCGACGGCCGCTGTCCTCGTCTTCCCGATCCTGTTCTTCCCGAGCGACAACGAGACCGCGTCGCTGCTGGCGTCCTTCGCCGTCTTCGGCGCCGCCATGGTCGCCCGCCCCATCGGCGCGATGGTCTTCGGACACTTCGGCGACAAGTACGGTCGCAAGGCGACGCTCGTGGCATCCCTGCTCACGATGGGCATCGCGACCGTCCTCATCGGCGTTCTGCCGACGTTCCAGCAGATCAACTGGGTTGCGCCCCTCCTGCTGCTCATCCTGCGTCTCGCGCAGGGCTTCGCACTCGGCGGCGAATGGTCGGGAGCGGCCCTGGTCGCCACCGAGAACGCCCCGAAGGGCAAGCGCGCCTGGTACGGCTCGTTCCCGCAGCTCGGCGCCCCGATCGGCTTCATCATCGCCAACTTCATCTTCCTGGCGATCAACTGGCTGCTGCCGCACGCCGAGGACCCGTCGCTGAAGTCCGAGGCCTTCCTCGCGTGGGGCTGGCGCATCCCGTTCCTGTTCTCGGCCGTCATGGTCATCATCGGCCTGTGGGTGCGTCTGAAGCTCGTCGAGTCCGACACGTTCAAGAAGGCGTCGGAGGTCGGCGCGATCCGCAAGATGCCGCTGGCGACCGTGTTCCGCCACTACTGGAAGCAGCTGATCCTCGGCACATTCATCATGCTGGCGACCTACGTGCTGTTCTACCTGATGACGAACTTCACGCTGACCTACGGCACCGCGCAGACCGACGCCGCCGTACCTGGTCTCGGATTCGCGTACACCGACTTCGTGCTCATGCAGATCATCGGCGTGGTGTTCTTCGGCATCTTCACGTTGCTGTCCGGTCCGGTCGCGGATGCGGTCGGCCGGCGCCGCCTGCTCATGTGGGTGACGGCGGCGATCATCGTGTTCGGGCTGTCGTTCAACCTGTTCCTGCTGCCGCAGGCCGACCCGAAGTTCACCGGTGCCCTCACCCAGGCGCTGCTCGTGATCGGTTTCATGCTGATGGGCACGACGTTCGGCCCGATGGGCGCACTGCTCCCGGAGCTGTTCCCGACCAACGTCCGTTACTCGGGCTCGGCGATCTCGTACAACGTGTCGTCGATCCTGGGTGCGGCGGTGGCGCCGTTCATCGCCGTGGCGCTGTGGAGCGCCGCCGGCGGATCGCCCGTGCTCGTGGGCGTGTATCTCGCGGCCATGGGCGTGCTGACGTTCATCGCGCTGATCTTCACACCCGAGACCAAGGACCACGACTACGAGGCAGACCTCGGTCTCGCGCAGAGCGCGGAGCTGTAACCCTTTCGAGTAACGCAAGTGACCGCATCTCACGCTGAGATGCGGTCACTTGCGTTACTTCAGCGGTAGTCGGCGAATACGCGCTGCACCGAGCCGTCGAGCACCATCCGGCCGCCATAGGGCACGATCCACTGCGGGCGGGTGTGTCCGAACGGCACCCCGACGCAGACCACGGCATCCGGGTTGTAGCGGGCGACAGTCTCGATGACGGTGTCGCGCTGGGCGGCGCGCAGCGCCTCGGCCTCGTCCGGCGACGGGTGGTATTCGAAGTCGCTCACTGGCGGACGGGCGACGACGACGCCCGACACCGCCGAGAGGATGCCGCGCTCCCCCAGCCCCCGCATCCATCGCCCGACCCAGGATGCCAGCGGACGCTCCTCGCTCGTCTCGATGAGCAGGATCGCACCCTCGAGATCGGATGCCGCCGGCAACCGGTCCGCGAACGCCACGCCGTCGAGCACTTCGAGGCATCCGCCCCACGTGCGTCCCTCGACGCGCTTCGCCGGCCCCGCCCACGCCCACGGTTCGGTGGGGACGCGATCGCCGAACTCCGTGAGGGCGCGCGGGTCCTCCCAGCGTCGCCCAACGTCCTCGGACTCGCCTGGCTCGGTGAGCTCGAGCTCACCGCCGTCCAAGAGGGCGGCGCGCAGCGAACGCAGGTGGATGTCGTCGACCGCAGGGCCGGGACCGAGATGCACGGCGGTCGAGCCGCCGTAGAAGCCAGGGACGCCGAGACCCCACAACCAGTTCAGGATGTTCGTGTTGTCGCTGTACCCGACGAACGGCTTCGGGTCGGCCTGTGCGAGCGCAGGATCCAGATGCGGCACCACGAGGATCTGATCGTCGCCGCCGATCGTGGCGAGGATCGCCCTGATCGACGAGTCGGCGAACGCCGCGTTGACATCCGCCGCTCTCGCCTCGGGCGAGGCTCCGAGTTCGCGTGTCGTCGGGTACTCCACCGGAATCAGACCGGTCAGTTCCGTGAGCCGGCGCATCGCCTGCTCATGCAGGGCCGGAGCGACTGCCGGTGCGGCGAACGCGGGCGAGAGGACGGCGACGTGGTCGCCGGGGGTCGCTCTTGCACGAGACGAGGTCTGCTGCATGAAACCCATGCTGGCAACGCACGTCTCATGCTGCAAACCACGTCTCGTCGGCGTGAAACAGGCCGCGCACAGGAAGTACGGTCGTAGGTAAGCCCTTTTCTTCAGATCGAGGTCACGCATGTCTCGTACGGCGCCCACTCGCCGACGCGGACGCGGCGCGCCGCAGGACGGTCCGCGCGCCACCTTCCGCCAGCTCCTCCCCTTCCTGTTCGAGCACAAGCGCACGCTGATCGTCGTCGCCGTGCTCAGCGTCATCGGAGCGCTGACGTCGCTCGTCCAGCCGCTGCTCGTCGGCCAGGTCATCGGGTTCGTCCAGGACAGCAAGCCGCTCGGGATGCTCGTGTGGGCACTCGTCGCATTCGTGATCATCTCGTCGGTGATCTCGGGCTACCAGCACTATCTCCTGCAGCGCACCGGCACGGCCGTGGTGCACTCCAGTCGCCGGAAGCTCATCGCCCGCATCCTGCACCTGCCGATCCGCGAGTTCGACGCCCGCCGCACCGGCGACCTCGTCTCGCGCGTCGGCACCGACACGACCCTCCTGTACGCCGTGCTCACCCAGGGTCTCGCGGACGCCGTCGGCAGCGCCCTGCTCTTCCTCGGCGCCCTGATCGCCATGCTCATCATCGATCCGCTCCTGCTGCTGATCATCGTCGTGGTGGTCGGCGTCTCGCTCGCGGTCGTCGTGCTGCTCAGCGGCCGGATCCGCACCGCGTCGGCCGCGCAGCAGGTGAAGGTGGGCGAACTCGCATCGGCCGTGGAGCGCGCGGTGGGCTCGATCCGCACCGTGCGCGCATCGGGGGCGACCGAGCGCGAGACGGATGCCGTCAGCGGCCTCGCGGGCGAGGCGTACGGCATCGGCGTGCGGATCGCGAAGGTCTCGGCCCTCGTCGTGCCGATCGCGGGCGTCGCGCTGCAGCTGTCGTTGCTCGCCGTCCTCGGCGTCGGCGGCTTCCGCGTCGCGGCCGGGGCGATCAGCGTGGCATCCCTCGTGACGTTCGTGATGTTCCTCTTCATGCTCATCATGCCGCTCGCGACGACGTTCGGAGCGATCACGTCGGTGAGCCAGGCGCTCGGCGCGCTCGGGCGGATCCAGGAGGTGCTGGACCTGCCGACGGAGGATCAGGAGGATGCCACCATCGCGGCATCCCTCTCGGACGACCCGCACGACGACGCACCTGTCGCCGCCATCTCGTTCCGCGACGTGCGGTTCCGCTACCCCGACGCCGTGATCGCCGCCCGTGAGGCGGCCGCGAACGAGGCGCGCACCCTGCTCGTCGACGCGCATCTGGAGCGGGCGGACGACGATCGCCACCAGGTCGAGAACTCCGAAGTGCTGCGCGGGGTGTCCTTCGACGTGCCGCGCGGCGCCCGGGTGGCGCTGGTCGGTCCGAGCGGTGCGGGAAAGAGCACGATCCTGTCGCTCATCGAGCGCTTCTACGACCCCACGGGCGGCTCGATCCGTCTGCACGGACACGACATCCGCACGTATCCGCGCGCCGAGCTGCGCGCGAACTTCGGATACGTCGAGCAGGATGCTCCGACTCTCGCCGGCACGCTCGCCGAGAACCTGCGCCTCGCCTCCCCCGACGCCACCGACGCCGACTGCGAGCGCGTGCTGCGCGCCGTGAATCTCGGCGACGTCCTCGAACGCGGCCCGCTGGGTCTGCAGACGCCCGTCGGCGAGGACGGCGTGATGCTCTCGGGCGGCGAGCGCCAGCGTCTCGCGATCGCGCGGGCGCTGCTGACCGAGGCACCCATCCTGCTGCTGGACGAATCGACGTCGTCGCTCGACGGCGTGAACGAGCAGCGCATGCGCGAGGCCATCGACGCGGTCTCGGCCGATCGGACACTTGTCGTGATCGCTCATCGGCTCTCGACGGTCGTCGACAGCGACGTCATCGTCGTGCTCCAGGACGGCGAGGTCGTCGGCACCGGAACGCACTCCGAGCTCGTCGAGCAAGTGCCGCTGTACCGCGATCTCGCCCGGCATCAGCTGCTGGCGTAGCATCCACACGCGTCACAGAATGCGGACGCTGTCCCGATCTGCAGACTGATTCCCCCGAAACGTCAGCAGATCGGGACAGGCCCGGTCGATCGGGCGCGAAGCGCCCGGCTTGTCGCGGCGGCAGGATGGCGGGACCACTCAGCCATGGGTTCGTCCCTGCCATCCCGCCGACGCGGGTCTTGTGCGGCTACTGCGCCTTCTCGAGGCGGTAGCGGAGCGAGGCGAGCTCGGTGCGCAGCGCAGCCGGCAGCGTCTCGCCGAAGGTGTCGTAGAACGCCTCGGTCGAGTCGGCCTCTGCCATCCACGCCTGAGCATCGATGGAGAACAGCTCCTCGAGGTCCTCGGCCGGCACGTCGATGCCGTCGAGGTTGAGGTCCTCCACCAGCGGCAGACGGCCGATCGGGGTGTCGACCGCGGCCACCTCGCCGCTGATGCGCCGGATGATCCAGTCGACCACGCGGGCGTTGTCGCCGAAGCCGGGCCACAGGAAGCGGCCGTCGGCGCCGCGGCGGAACCAGTTCACCTGGAAGATGCGCGGAGCCCGGTCGAAGCGCAGCTCACGACCGACCCGGAGCCAGTGCGCGAAGTAGTCGCCCATGTTGTATCCGCAGAACGGCAGCATCGCGAACGGGTCGCGGCGCAGCTCGCCGAGCGTCCCCTCAGCGGCGGCGGTGCGCTCCGACGAGATCGTAGAGCCGAGGAAGACGCCGTGCGTCCAGTCGGTCGCCTCGACCACGAGCGGCACGTTGGTGGCGCGACGACCGCCGAAGAGGATGACGTCGAGCGGGACGGCCTCTTCCCAGTCGTCCGAGATCTGCGGGCACTGCGCAGCCGAGACGGTGAATCGCGAGTTCGGGTGAGCGGCGGGGCGGCCGGAGTCGGGCGTCCATTCATTGCCCTGCCAGTCGATGAGGTTCGCCGGCGGCGTGTCGGTCAGGCCCTCCCACCAGACGTCGCCGTCGGGGCGGAGCGCGACGTTGGTGAAGATCGTGTTGCCCCAGAGGGTCTCGATCGCCGTCACGTTGGTCGACTCGCCGGTACCGGGTGCGACGCCGAAGAAGCCGGCCTCGGGGTTGATGGCCCACATGCGGCCGTCCTCACCGGGGCGGATCCAGGCGATGTCGTCGCCGAGGGTCTCGACCTTCCAGCCCGGGATGGTCGGGCGCAGCATGGCGAGGTTCGTCTTGCCGCAGGCCGACGGGAACGCCGCGGCCACGTGGTACGCCTTGCCCTTCGGGTCGATGACGCGGATCAGCAGCATGTGCTCGGCCAGCCACCCCTCGTCGCGGGCGATCACCGAGGCGATGCGCAGCGCGAAGCACTTCTTGGCGAGGATGGCGTTGCCGCCGTAGCCCGAACCGTACGAGTAGACCTCGAGCGAGTCGGGGAAGTGGACGATGTACTTGTCGTCGTTGCACGGCCACTCGACGTCCGCCTCGCCCGGTGCGAGCGGGGCGCCGACGGAGTGGACCGTCTTGACCCACGGTGCGCCCTCGGCGATCTGACGCGTGACCGCGTCGCCGACGCGGGTCATGATGCCGATGGATGCCACGGCGTATGCGCTGTCGGTGACCTGGACGCCGATGTGCGACAGCGGTCCGCCCACGGCCCCCATGGAGAACGGCACGACGTACATGGTCCGACCGCGCATCGAGCCCTCGAAGAGACCCGTCATCTTGGCGCGCATGTCGGCGGGGTCTGCCCAGTTGTTCGTGGGACCGGCGTCCTTCTCCTGCTCGGAGGCGATGAACGTGCGCGCCTCGGTGCGCGCGACGTCGCTGGGGTGCGAGCGGGCGAGGTAGGAACCGGGACGCCACTCGGGGTTGAGCTTGATGAGCTTGCCCTCGTCGACGAGCCCGCGCAGCAGCGCGTCATTCTCGGCGGCCGAGCCGTCGACCCAGTGGACCGCTGCGGGCTGGGTGAGTTCGCGGATCTCCTCGACCCATGCCTTGAGCTCTGCCATGGCCGGCGTGTCATACGTCGGAGCCGCGCCCAGGGTTCGCACTGCGGAGACCGCGGGAACGCGAGGGGTGAAGGTCTCGACCATAGCCATGTCTGCTCCTTGATTGGGATCGTAGAGATCGGTGCTTGCATCCATTCTCTGGAACCCAGGCGGGTGTTTTAGGCCGCTTTCGATCTAAAGAAATGCACTTCTTTCGCTATGCTCAAGGAATGAGCAGCTCCGGCATCCATCTCACGACCCTCGGTCATCGCATCCGGCACCACCGTGTCGCGCAGGGCTTCACCCTCGACGAGCTCGGCGCGAAGGTCGGCGTCGCAGGCTCCCAGCTCAGCCTCATCGAGAACGGCAAGCGCGAACCGAAGCTCTCTCTGCTGCAGTCCATCGCACAGGCCACCGGCACCGAGGTCGCCGACCTCATCTCGGGCGAGCCGCCGAACCGGCGGGCAGCGCTGGAGATCGAGCTCGAGAAGGCGCAGGCGAGCCCCGTCTTCCGGCAGCTCGGCGTCAGCCCGGTGCGCGTCTCGAAGGGGATGCCGGATGAGACGATCGAGTCGATCCTCGGGCTGCATCGCGAACTGCAGCGCCGGGAGCGCGAGGCGATCGCCACGCCGGAGGAGGCCCGCAGAGCCAACACCGAGCTGCGCCTGCGGATGCGAGCGCAGAACAACTACATCGGCGACATCGAGAAGCTCGCCGAGAAGCAGCTGAAGTCGGCCGGGCACGTCAGCGGCGCACTCACCCACCGGACTGTGATCATCATGGCCGAGAAGCTCGGGTTCGAGCTCATCTACGTCAACGACCTGCCCCACTCGACACGCTCGGTCACCGACCTCGAGAACAGCCGGATCTACCTGCCACCGGCATCCATCCCCGGCGGTCACGGCCTGCGGTCCATGGCCCTGCAGGCGATGGCGCATCGCCTGCTCGGGCACACGCCCCCGACCGACTACGCCGACTTCCTGCAGCAGCGCCTCGAGATCAACTACTTCGCGGCCGCATGCCTCATCCCCGAGACAGCGGGCATCGCGTTCCTGCAGCAGGCGAAGAAGGACCGCAACCTCGCGGTCGAGGACTTCCGCGACGCGTTCGGCGTCACGCACGAGGCTGCGGGCATGCGGATGACGAATCTCATGACCGAGCATCTCGGCATGAAGCTGCACTTCCTGCGTGTCGAGGGCAGCGGCGCGATCACGCGCGTATACGAGAATGACGATCTGCCGCTGCCGATGGATGTCACCGGCGCCGTGGAGGGTCAGCCGGTGTGCCGCAAGTTCCAGGCACGGGCGGCATTCGAGCAGCAGAACCGCACCACGGAGCGCTACCAGTACACCGACACCCCGTCGGGGACGTTCTGGTGCGCGACGCAGACGGGTTCGGGCAGCGACGGCGAGTACTCGGCCACGGTCGGCGTGCCCTTCGACGACGCACGGTGGTGGCGCGGACGGGAGACGTCGGACCGCGCGGTGTCGACGTGCCCCGACGAGGCGTGCTGCCGGCGACCCGATCCGGGCCTGGCGGACCGGTGGAACGGCCGCTCCTGGCCCAGCGCCCGCGTGCACACGCACATGTTCTCGCCGCTCCCGCGCGGCGCGTTCCCGGGCGTCGATGACAGCGAGGTCTACGCGTTCCTCGATCGGCACGCAGCGGAGTGATCTCCGGAGCGCGCGATGCTGGATGCTTTCGGTCGGTTCCGAGCGCGTGAAACCGACGAAAAGCATCCAGCATCACCCCGTGATGAAGGCGGCGTAGCGGTCGAGCGCTGCGCCGATGTCGGCCGCGTCCGCGGCGCCTGACGTCAGGAGCTCAGGGATGGGATCTTCGGCGTGCCGGCCGATCGCCGTCGACTGCCGCCAGGTGCCGATCACGACGCCGTCGCGGACGATGATCGGGCGCACCATGCCGTTCTTGCCCGGCCCCACGGCGGCCAGGTCCTCGGGCGGGCACGCGACCGTGCGATCGGCGTACGAGATGTAGTACTCCTCGAATGAGGCGAGCGCGAGCACGGATGCCGCGCGCGGGCTGCGCCGCGGCCGGTTGCTCGCCGCGAAGAGCCCGTCGTCCACCTCGTGGATGCGCTCGTCATTCTGCGCCGCCGATGCCGCGGCGCGCGCCGCCGTGAGCGTGAGACCGGCCCACCATGCGAAGTCGGCGGCCGTCGCCGGACCGTGCCCGCCGATGTATCGCGCGAACATCTCGGCGGCGGGATCGACGGGCGATGCGGACTCGCGGATGTGCTCGTCGAAGAGCACGAAGTACTGCTCGCGGCTCACTCCGCCCGGTCGCGCGACGGTCGGTCCCTGGCAGATGATGCCGCGCAGCGCTAGGGCTCCGATCGCGTGGGCGCCGCGCTGCCCGGCGGGGTCGATGCCGATGCCGACGAACAGGTCGAAGAGTTCTGCGCGTGTCAGGGCGTTGCCGCCTCGCAGCGCCGTCCGAACGACGTGCTCGACCCGCTTCAGCGCCTCGGCGTCGAGTCCGAGCTCGCGCAGCCGCGGCTCCTGCGCGCGCATCTGGCGTGCACCGGTCACCTGCAGCATCCACGCGAGGTCTTGTGCAGGGACGATGTGCAAGGTGCCGCGCTGCGTCCACGCGCGCACGAGGACACCGCGGTCGAACAGGCCGTCCACCGCGCTCACTGTCGGCGAGCCCGCGGTGCGGGAGGCCAACGCCCAGCGACCGGCCCAGAACTCCTGCGCCTGCACGGCGAGCATGTGCTGTGCGGCATCCGCCACCGAGCGCGCAGGGGCCGACAGCCGGTGCGACCGCAGCCGCTCCTGACGCAGCATCTCCGGCTTCATGCCCCCATCCTGCCCTGCGCGTCGGACATCGCCGCTCATGCCGTATCGAATCCGTCGGTCACAGACGACCAGAACCGACCGGATCGATACAGCACGTCGGAGTTCGATCCGCGGGTTCACCGGGTACGTGGATGCCGACCTGACCGCCCGCGTCGACCGCTGATACGGGGCCTGCGCCTCAAGCCTGCAGAGTCACCTCGCGGCGGGGCGGCAGCACGACGGGGTGGGACCCTGCCATGACCTCGAGCACACGGATCACCTGGCACGAGTAGCCGTACTCGTTGTCGTACCAGACGTACAGCACGACGTCGCGGTCGTTCGCGATCGTCGCGAGCCCGTCGACGATGCCGGCGCGGTGCGAGCCGACGAAGTCCGTCGAGACGACCTCGGGGCTCTCGACGTAGTCGATCTGCTGGCGGAGCTTCGAGTGCAGCGAGACGCGGCGCAGGTAGTCGTTGAGCTCGTCCCTGGTCGCCGGGTTCTCGAGCGTCAGGTGCAGGACGGCCAGCGACACGTCGGGGGTGGGAACGCGGATCGCCGACCCCGTCAGCTTGCCCTCGAGCTCGGGCAGCGCGCGGGCGACGGCCTTGGCCGCTCCGGTCTCGGTGATGACCATGTTCAGGACGGCCGACCGGCCGCGACGGTCGCCGGAGTGGAAGTTGTCGATGAGGTTCTGGTCGTTCGTGAACGAGTGCACGGTCTCGACATGACCGCGCACGATGCCGTAGGCCTCATCCATGGCCTTGAGCACCGGGGTGATCGCGTTCGTCGTGCACGAGGCCGCCGACACGATGCGGTCGGAGTCCTCGATCGTGACGTCGTTGATGCCGTGGACGATGTTCTTCAGCGCACCCTTGCCGGGGGCCGTGAGCAGAACACGGGCTGCGCCCTTCGCCTCGAGGTGGCGGCTGAGGCCCGCCTCGTCGCGCCAGCGACCGGTGTTGTCGACGACGATGGCGTCGCGGATGCCGTACGCGGTGTAGTCGACGGATGCCGGGTCGTTCGAGTAGATGACCTGGATGCGGGTGCCGTTGGCGATGATCTGCTCGGCGTCCTCGTCCACGGTGACGGACCCTGCGAAGCTGCCGTGCACCGAGTCGCGCATGAGGAGCGAAGCGCGCTTGACGAGGTCGTTCTCGGATCCGCGCCGGACGACGATGGCGCGCAGGCGCAGTCCGCTGCCCCCGCTGTTGTGGGCGATGAGGATGCGGGCGAGCAGACGTCCGATGCGCCCGAAGCCGTAGAGCACGACGTCGGTGGGCTCGGCGGGCTCGGCGCCCATGGCAGGTGCCAGGACCTCGCGCAGGTACGCGTCGAGCGGAGCATCCGTGTCGGAGAGCCCGGCGACGAGCCGCGCGACGTCGATCGACGAGGCGCCGGGCGCGAGGTCGCGAAGCGACTCGAGCACCGAGAGGGTGTCCTCGAGCGCGAGCTCCTCGTGGCCGAGCTGGGCGACCCGCTCGTGCAACTCGATGATGCCCGTCGTCGACAGACCGAGCAGGCGGTGCCCGTGCAGCGACGTCACCACCTCGTGATCGCGGCGGAGCGCGCCGACGAGCGGAACCATCCGCTCTGCGAGCTCTTCTCTGACCAACCAGTCATCACGGTGTGCCGCGAAGTCGTTCATCTGCGTCCTTGCATGTTCTGAGCGCGCCGAAGGTCGTCCGGCGCGCGGGTTGCCGGGTGGAACATCGGGGGATGCTTCCAGGATAGTCCGCGACGGAGCCGTCGCTCACCGGGGCTAGCCTGGATGCATGGCGACGACCTTCACTGCCCGCGCTGCCCTGCTCGACATGGACGGCACGCTCGTCGACTCCACGGCCGTCGTCGAGCATCTGTGGCTGGAATGGGCGGAGCCGCACGGCCTGGACCGCGCGACGGTGCTCCGGACCGTGCACGGCCGCCAGGGGTGGCAGAGCATGGCGATCCTGCTGCCCGAGCGCGACCACGAGATCAACCTGATCGAGAACCAGCAGATGCTCGCACGCGAGAGCGCCGAGACCGACGGCGTCGTCGCGATCCCCGGTGCCGACGGCCTGCTCGACGCACTGGAGGACCTCCCCCACGCGATCGTCACCTCGGCGGACGTCGCACTCATGACCGCGCGCATGGGGGCCGCAGGGCTGGCCATCCCCGAACTCGCGGTCACAGCGGAGCGGGTGACGAACAGCAAGCCCGACCCGGAGGGGTTCCTGCTCGCGGCATCCCTGCTCGGCATCGCGCCGGCCGACTGCGTCGTGTTCGAGGACTCCGGCGCCGGCATCCGCGCCGGCCTCGACGCCGGGATGACCGTCGTCGGCGTCGGCCCGCATGCGCCGTCCTTCGGTCCGGCGCATCACGTCGACGACCTCACGCAGGTCGGGATCGTGCCCGTGGCGGACGGGTTCGAGGTCAGGATCGGCTGAGCGTCGTGCCCTGCCTGTTCAGCCCGTTCGACTCGTTCAGCTCAGCGACGCGATCGCCTCGCGCAGGATGCCGTCCGCTGCAGCGAGCGCGTCGCGGGCACGGGACACCTCGGCGCCCGTGATGGTCGTGAGCAGCGCGAGCTTGACCGATCCGTCGGCAGCCCGCAACGCCGCATCCGCCTCGTCGATGCCGGCGCCGGTCAGCTCCGCGACGGTGCGGATCGATCGGGCGTGCAGCTTCTCGTTCGTGGCGACGAGGTCGACCATCACCCCGCGATAGGTCTTGCCGAGTCTGATCATCGACAGCGTCGTCAGCATGTTGACGACGAGCTTCTGGGTCGTGCCCGACTTCAGCCTCGTGGACCCGGAGATGAACTCCGGACCCGTCACGACCTCGATGGGGATCTCCGCCGCCGCACCGATGGCGGAGTCGCGGTTCGACGCGATCGCCACCGTGAGCGCTCCGATTCCGCGCGCGTACTCGAGTCCGCCGATCACGTACGGGGTCCGGCCGGATGCCGAGATGCCGACGACGGTGTCGCGCTCTGTCAGCCCGAGTTCGCGCAGCGACACGCCCGCGGCGTCGCGGTCGTCCTCCGCGTTCTCGACGGCGGATCGCACCGCTGTCTCTCCGCCCGCGATGAGCCCGATCACCATCGAGGGGTCGGTGCCGAACGTGGGAGGGCACTCGCTCGCGTCGAGCACGCCGATGCGCCCGGCCGTCCCGGCGCCGATGTAGATGAGCCGGCCGCCGCGGCGGAAGCGCTCGGTGATCCCGTCGACGGCGCGGGCGATGTCCGCCGCGCGCTCGGCGACGGCCGCGGGAACCCGCTGGTCCTCGGCGTTCATGAGCCGCACGAGCTCGGCGGTGTTCTGCAGATCGAGATCGCCCCGCTCGGTGGTCGCGGCCTCGGTGTCGAGCCGGGCGAGCTGTCCGATCAGCGAAGACAGGCGATCAGATGAGCGATGGTCATCGGACACGGTGGACGAACCTTTCGTGAGATGTGTCGGCGCGCCGCGCGAGCAGGGCGGCGCCATCGAGGGCGTCGCCTCGGGCGCGCACCGGAGTACGGCCGGCGTCAGTCAGGGAGCGCTCGAGCTCGGCGCGGAACCACGGATGCTCGGTGAGCCCGCCGTGGACGACGACGCCGGGGCGGTCGGATGCTGCGACGGCGGATGCCGTGAGCAGACGAACCGCCTCCGCGGCGATCTGCGCGGCGATCTGGTCGCCGTCGGCGGCGGCATCCAGGACGAGCGGGGCGATGCCGGCCAGTTGCCGGGCGACGGGGAGGTCGCCTGCGAGCCAGGCGACGGCATCCGGAGCAGGAGCGATGTGCGCGGTGATCGCGTTCGACAGCACGGTCGGCTCCCCGAGCCTGTCGCGGGAACGCAGCGCGGCGCGCACGCCCTCCCGCCCGATCCACGATCCACCGCCGAGGTCCCCGATGTCGGGTCCCCATCCGTCGATGAGCCGGGTTCCGCTGTCATCGACGCCCAGCGCCGCAGCTCCCGTGCCGGCGATGAGCAGCGTGCCCTGCCCGCCGTCCAGCGCACCGGCGTGAGCCGTGACGACATCCGATGCGACGGCGACCTGTACCCCGGTCGACCGCGCGAGACATCGTGCGAGGTCGTGCGCGGCATCCGGATCCGCCCAAGCGCCGGCCGCACCGACGCCGAGCACCTCGATCCGGCCCGCCTGCGCGGCGAGCGGCTCGATCGCGGCCAGCGCCGCATCCACGCCCCCGCGCGTTGCCAGCCCAGGGGCGCCCGGTCCGGTGAATGCGCGCCGGGCGCCGGCATCCATGATCGCGACCCGGCAACGGGTCTTGCCGAGATCCACGGCGACGGTGATGGGCATGGGGCGGCTCTCAGGACAGGGAGATGCGCCGATCAGCGGCGCGTAATTGTAAAGAGTCTATGCATAATGCCGCGCTTCGCGCTCATTCCGCGTCGGCGGCCACGTCGTCCGCGGCCCGCAGGAACACGATGATCCAGCTGAAGATGAGGATCGCCGCGATGAGCTCGACGGCGGTGAGGTTGTAGTAGCCGGTGGCGAAGAAGATGCCCAGCAGCGCGATGACGGCGACGTATACGTAGCCCATGCCGACGAAGATGCGGGAGATCGAGGGCAGCAGCCAGGGCAGGGCGATCACCACGGCGGCGAAGCACACCGCCATGCCCGTCGCGACGGTGTTGTGCAGCAGGAAGAAGGCATCGACGGGGAAGATCCCGACGCACGTCAGGAAGATGCCCATGAGGATCAAGCCGATCCGCACGTAGTGGCGCCCGCGCTTCTGCCGCGGGTCCGCGACCGGGAGACCGGCGGTGGCGTACCGGGAGACGGTCGTGACGATGACGCCCGCGACGATGAGCGTGCCGTTGAAGATCCAGGCCGAGTCGTTGCTCGCCATGCCCAGGGCCGAGAGGTTGTCGCGCCACCAGAGCGGATCGGTCGCCGTCAGCATGCTCGCGAACGCCCCGACCACGAGGAAGATCGCCAGCACGAGCGACAGCATCATCGGGGTGAGGGACGCCGCACTGAGGAAGCACACGTAGGCGGTCAGGGCGAAGGCCACCGAGACGAGGATCGCCCCGGGGAAGTCGTAGACCGGGGCGCCCGTGAAGCTCAGTTCCAGCAGCGCCGCGATCCCGGTCCACCCGAGCAGCGCCGTCGCGGCGTACGCGAGCGTGATCGCGGCGACGTCGTACCAGCGCAGGCGGTCGTCTCTCATCGTCAGGCGATCCACGCTCGCCGCGATGCGGCCGCGACGGACCGTCATGCGGCCGAGCAGAACGGCCAGGACGGCGACGACGGCTCCGCCCACCGCGGCGTAGGCGCCGATCGACCAGGCGCCGGCGATCTCGAGCTCGCGCCCCCAGAACAGGATGATCGACACCACGAACCCGACGACGAAGAACGCGGCGCCTACGAGGAGGGCGGCGTTCTCGAGCGTCGGAGGGGCGTCGCCGATCCGCGCGCGTATGCGCTGCCGGAGCGATGTCCGTGCAGACATGTCAGGCCGTGGGCAGGAGCCCGAGGTCTTCCTCGCGCACAGTTCCCTGGAAGGACCACGGGAAGTCGATCCACAGGTCCGTGTCCTTCCAGGCGTAGTCGGGCTGGATGATCGTGGACGGCTTGGTGTAGATCGTCACCGAGCGCACCTCGGCGCCCTTCGCCTCCAGGAGCTCGACGGCGAGCGCGAGCGTGCGCCCGGAGTCGGCCACGTCATCGACGAGCAGCACGCGGCGCCCGTCGAGGTAGGCCATGTCGAGCTCGGGCGGCAGCACCTCCGGCGCATCCAGCACGGTGCCGATCCCGGTGTAGAACTCGACGTTGATCGCGCCGCAGTTCTTCGCGCCGAGACCGTAGGCGATCGCTCCGGCCGGGAGCAGCCCGCCGCGGGCGATCGCGACCACCACCTCCGGCTCGAAGCCGCTGTCGAGGATGCTGCGGGCGAGGTCCCGCGTCGCCGATCCGAATCCATCCCAGGTGAGGGTCTCGCGCACGTCAGCCGTCATGCGACCATTCTGGCGCCTCTTCGTCGATAGAATCGAGACGTCCGGCCGAGCCGGTGCTCGAAAAAAGGGCACGAAGCAGGCGACGCATCGAAGCGCCGCGCGAGACACATACGGAATCCATCCCGATACCGTCTCGAAAGGCTCCGTCATGCCCTCGGTCTCCGCGCACGTCGCCCTCACCCTCGCTCAGCACGTCGACCACGTCTTCGGCGTCATGGGCAACGGCAACGCCTACTTCCTCGACGCCCTCGAGCGCGATACCGGCGCTTCGTTCACCGCCGTGCGCCACGAGCAGGGCGCCGTCGTCGCAGCCGATGCGCACTACCGCGCCTCGGGCAGGATCGCGGCGGGCACGGCGACCTACGGCGCCGGATTCACGAACACGCTCACGGCTCTGGCCGAGGCCGTGCAGGCCCGCATCCCGCTCGTGCTCGTCGTCGGCGACGAGCCGACGTCGGGGCCGCGACCGTGGGACGTCGATCAGATCGCGCTCGCGTCCGCCGTCGGCGCGCGCACGTATACCGTCGGTCGAGCGGATGCCGCGGCGACGACGATCATCGCGGTCGAGCACGCCCTCACGTATCGGGTGCCCGTGGTGCTCGCGATCCCGTATGACGTCGCGTCGCTCGAGGCGGGCGCCGTTCCGGACGCGCCGGCGCCGCGCGTTCCCGCGCCGCTCGCCCCCGCGGGCGAGTTCGCCAACGGGATGCTCGACGAGATCGCTGCGGCGCTGCGCGGCGCGGAGCGTCCGTTCCTGCTCGCCGGGCGCGGAGCCTGGCTGGCGGGCGCAGGGGATGCACTGGGTGCCCTGGCCGACCGGGTCGGAGCACTGACGGCGTCCACCGCGCTCGGTCGGGGCGTGTTCCCCGCAGCGGAGTACGACCTCGGGGTGACGGGCGGGTTCGGCGCCGAGGGTGCCATGTCGCTCGTGCGGGAGGCCGACGTGGCGGTCGTGTTCGGCGCGTCGCTCAATCAGTTCACGATGCGCTTCGGCGAACTCTTCGCCCCCGGGACGCGGGTGTTCCAGGTCGATGTCGCACCGGCGGCGACGCACGCGCACATCGGCGGCTACGTGCGCGGCGATGCCCGCCTCGTCGCCGAGGCCCTCGTAGAGCGCCTCTCCCCCACCTCCCCCGATCTCCCCTTGCAGGGGCGGATGCCGTGGCGGGAGAGCGTCGATGTCGCGGCTGCCCGCACGTATGACCGCGGCGACGACCTCGCACCCGACGGCCGGCTCGACCCGCGGTCTGCTGCCCGCCGCATCGCCGAACTGCTGCCGGCGGATCGTGTCGTCGTCTCGGACGGCGGACACTTCATCGGCTGGGCGAACATGTACTGGCCGGTGACATCCCCCGACCGGATGATGATGGTCGGCACCGCTTTCCAGGCGATCGGGCAGGGCTGGCCGAGCGTGGTCGGCGCGACCCGTGCCCGTCCGGAATCGACGATCGTGCTCACGAGCGGCGACGGCGGCGGTCTGATGGCGGTCGCCGACCTCGAGTCGGCCGTGCGCTCCGCCGGCGGTCGCGGCTGCGCCGTGATCTGGAACGACGCCGCGTACGGCGCCGAGGTGCACCTGTACGGACTCAAGGGCCTCGCCGAGGACCCGATGCTGATCCCGCAGGTCGACTTCGCGGCGTTCGCCGCCGCAGTCGGCGCCGAGGGCGTCGTCGCCGAGACCCTGGCCGACCTGGATCGCCTGGCGACGTGGTCTGCGCAGCCCGCCGAGGAGCGTCCGTTCCTGCTGCTGGACCTGCGGGTCTCCCCCGCCGTCGTCGCGCCCTACCAGCAGGAGATCATTCGCGTGAACAGCTGAGAGGGCTCGGTGTCACCTGGTCCGATAGGCTCCTCGCCATGGCAGACGACCCCGAGGTCCTGCGCTACAGCGCATTCGCGGCGACTCCGGAGGGCGGCAATCCGGCCGGTGTCGTACTCGATGCGTCGCGCCTGGATGACACAGCGATGCAGCGGATCGCGGCTGAGATCGGGTACTCGGAGACCGCGTTCGTCGTCGGTCAGGATGCCGATGAGCCGACCTATCGCGTGCGGTTCTGGTCACCCGCCGCCGAAGTCCCGTTCTGCGGCCACGCCACCGTGGCGACGGCGGTCGCTCTGGCCGAGCGCGACGGCGCGGGGCACGTCGCGTTCGAGACGCTGGGCGGGCGGGTCGAACTGCGGTCCGCGACCGACGGAACCGGCGCTGTCACCGTGTCCTTCACCAGCGTGGATCCCGAGGTGCGCGACATCGACGACGTAGTGCGCGATCGCCTCCTGGCGCTTCTCGGGCTCACCGACTCCGACCTCGACCCTCGCTTCCCCGTCCGTGAGGCGTTCGCGGGCAACTGGCATCCCATCGTGGTCATCGCCGACCGCGAGATGTTCCATCAGTTCCGATTCTCCCCCGCCGACGTCGCGGCGATCATGCGCGAACAGAGCTGGCTGGGCACGGTGACGGTGCTGCACGAGCTCCGCCCCGGGGCCTTCGAGGCTCGCAATCTGTTCCCGGTCGGCCGGATCACCGAGGACCCGGCGACGGGGTCCGCCGCGGCATCCACTGGGGCGTACCTGCGCGAGCACGGTTACCCCGAGCGTACGATCCGCATCGAGCAGGGCCGTCATGTCGGCAGGCCGAGCACGCTCACCGTGACGATCCCCGACTCCGGCGGCATCGAGGTCACCGGCGGCGCGACGCGGATCCGCTGACCGGTCCGGTCACTCGATCGGTTCGAGCCCCTGCACGCGGACCTGCTCGAGGTCGAGGTTCGCCGAGATTCGGCGGACGATCATGTCGTCCACGGCACCGGAGCGGCGCAGGCCGAGCAGCACCTCGCGCTTGTGGTCGAGAACCGCGAGCTTGAGACGGGCGAACTCCTCATGACGGATGATCGGCGACCGCTGCTCGAGATCGACGTCGGTGGACGTCGCGACCATCTGCAGCGCCGTGCCCCGCACGCTGATCGCCGCACCCTGCACGTCCGTCGCAGAGCCCCGCACGTCCGTAGCCGTGTCGCCGAGCTCGACCGACCCGTCGGCGAGCGGATCGGGCGCGTCGAGCATGTCCTCCATCGCCCCGACCTCGGCATCGATGAGCGCGCGCTCCCTCGCCATCGCCCGCGCATTCGCGAGCTCGAGGCGCTCGTACCCCTCGCGCCGTACGCGGTCGCGGATCTCATCGCTGATGCCGTTCTCGGTGGCCAGCGCGTCGAGGGCGGTCATGGCGGCGCCCGAGATCGCGCGCTCGGCGAGTTCGAACTCCTCGTCCTCGCCGTGGTCGACCGGGAACCGCGCCCACCGGACGACCGCCGGCAGCAGCGGCCCCTGCACGAGCAGGCTCAGCAGGATGACCCCTGCGGTGACGAAGATGATGTCGTCGCGGCCGTCCAGCGGCGCACCATCGGGCGCAGCGAGCGGCACGGACAGCGCGATCGCCAGTGAGACGGCGCCGCGCATTCCCGCGACCGTCGTCACGATCTGCATGCGCGTCCGCAGTCCGCGCGGAGGCCGCGCACTCGCCCTGACGCGCTGGAACGGCATAGCCAGCAGTTGGAACAGGAACCGCACCGCGAGCAGCACGAGCCACGCGGCGAGTGTCGCGAGCACGAGCCAGCCGATCTCGCCCAGCGAGGTCTGGTGCACGACCCACTGCACCTCGAGCCCGATGAGCACGAACAGCGCGCCGTTGAGGAGGAACACGCCGAACGGCCAGACCGTCTCGGCCTGGCGGCGGGATGCGGCGGTGCTGATCGTCGGGTTGATGTACGCGACGATGAGCCCTGCGACGACCACGGCGAGCACGCCGGAGGCGTGGATCATCTCGGCGACCATGAACGCCGTGAACGGAACGAGCAGCAGCGTCACGTTGATGAGGATCGTCGCCCGCGGGGTCCGCAGCAGCAGCCAGGCGAGAGCGGCGACCACGACGCCGACGGCGATGCCGCCGAGGTACGAGACGATCACGCTCCAGGTCACCGAGAGCGGGGTGATCTGCCCGCCGACGGCGAGCGAGACGGCGATCGCGTACAGCACGAGAGCCGTGCCGTCGTTGGTCAGGCTCTCGGCCTTGAGCTTCATGAAGCTGCGGCGCGGCAGAAGCCTGCCCAGTGCCGCGACCGCGGTGGCGTCAGGCGGCGCGACCGCGGCGCCGAGGATCAGAGCGATCTCCCACGGCATCCCGAACAGCACGGCGACGGCAGCCACGGCGAATGCGGAGGCGACCACCAGCAGAGTGCTCATCGGCAGGATGTAGCGGAAGTCGCGGCGGATCGACCGCAGCGACGTCGTCAGGCTCTCCCAGAACAGCATGACCGGCAGGAACAGCAGCAGGACGGTCTCGGGCGGCAGCTGCACCTCGCGCAGAGCCGGGACGAAACCGAGCAGCAGGCCGAACACGACCAGCACCAGCGGCAGCGCGAGGCGCACCCGCGGCGCCAGCAGCGTTCCGACCAGGATCGTCAGTCCGAGCAGGACTGTGACCTCAAGACCCTCCATGCGCGCGCCCATCTGCCGTCACGAATGGGCGCGACGTGCGAAGAAGCACAGCGCCCGTCAAGCAAACGGTATTCCCGTCGGTGCGCGTACGGAAGAGGTTCACTCCTGCGCGCTGTAGTCCGGCAGCTCCTGCAGAGTCCACGTGTTGCCATCGGGGTCGTCGAAGGTCACGAACCGGCCCCACGCCTGCTCGTCGACCCCGTTCGCCTCGACACCGGCGTCGCGCAGCTGAGCCAGCGCGGCATCCGCGTCGGGCACGACGACCTGGATCGTGTTCTGCTGACCCGGCTCGAGATCGAGCCCCAGGCCCTCGCCGAACGCGATCGAGCAGGCCGATCCCGGCGGCGTCATCTGCACGAACCGCAGGCCCTCGTGGACGACCTGATCATGGTCGGCGTTGAACCCGATCTTCACGTAGAAGTCCTTGGACCGGTCGACGTCGCTGACCGGCACGTGGATGAGTTCGATCTTCCAGTCCATCACTCACTCCTCCTGGCGGGCCTGTGCCCGACCGCGGTCAACGCTACGCGCGGGGTCGGACATCGCACAGGGGACGGACGTCTAGATCCAGCCCTTGTCCTGCGCGATGCGCACCGCCTGAGCCCTGTTCGCCGCTCCGACCTTGCCGATCGCCGCCGACAGGTTGTTGCGCACGGTTCCCGCCGACAGGAACACCTCCGCAGCGATCGCCGCGGCGCTCCGGCCGTCGGCCGCGAGCCGGAGCACCTGCCGCTCGCGCTCGCTCAGCGGGTTGGCGCCGTCGAACAGACTGGCCTCGGCGAGCACGGGATCGACCACCCGGAGCCCCGCGTGCACCCGCCGCACGGCGTCGGCGAGCTGTTCGGCCGGTGCATCCTTCACGACGAAGCCGCTCGCACCGGCATCCAGCGCCGAACGCAGGTAGCCGGGTCTGGCGAAGGTCGTCACGATGAGGACCCGGGTCGCAGGGCTCGCGGCCCGTACCGCCTGCGTCGCCGCGATCCCGTCCATGCCCGGCATCTGGATGTCCATGAGGCAGACGTCCGGCGCAGCGTCGGACACGACGCGCACCGCCTCGTCGCCATCGCCCGCGACGCCGACGACGGTCAGGTCGTCTTCGAGCTCCAGCAGCGCGGCCAGTGCCCCGCGGAGCATCGCCTGATCGTCGACGATGACGAGCCTGATCGGATCGGACGGCGTCACCACGTCACCTCCACGCGCGTGCCGCCGCTCTCCGGCGCGCTGACGGCCAGGGTCGCGCCTCCCGTCGTCGCCCGTTCGCGCATCCCGCGCACCCCGTTGCCCTCCGCCCCGCCGATCCCCCGGCCGTCGTCGATCACGGCGAATGTCCCCGGCGCGACCCGCACCGTCACGGTCCGCGCCCCGGAATGCCGCAGCACGTTCGTGGTCGCTTCGCGCAGGATCCAGCTCGCCGTGAGCGACTGCGCCGGAGACAGGGCCGCGGCATCCCCCTCGACACGCAGGGCGATGTCGGCGGCGGCCAGAGCGTCGCGGCAGGACTGCAGCTGATCCGAGAGCGTCGCGCTGCGCACGCCGGCGACCGTCGCCCTGACGCCCGCGATCGCCTCCGCCGTGAGGGATTCGATATCGGCCAGCTCGGCCTTCGCGCGTTCCGGGTCGGTGTCCATGAGTCGGCGCACGAGCTGCGCCTTGAGCTTCACGACCGTGAGCGAATGCCCGACGAGATCGTGGACGTCGCGGGCGACGGCCTCGCGGCCCTCGCTCGTGGCGAGTTCGAGTCCCAGCTGCTCCGCCTCGGCCGACCGGATGATGAGGCTCGTCGAGACGGTGTTCACGACGCCCAGCAGCACGATGATCGCGAGGATCGACACGTACGACAGACCACCGGGCGTGAGGAACACGAGCATCGCCGTGACGCTGACGCTCGCGGCCGCCGTGGCCCAGTGCGCGAGCCGGTTCAGGCCGTACGAGGCGAACGACATGATGAACGGCAGGAAGCCGACGGCGTATCCGCCGATGCTGGGAATGGTCAGCGCGGCGCACGCGATCATTCCGCAGAAGGCGGCCCACTGGATGGGCCTGGGGGGATCGACGAGCCCTCCGCCGCCGAAGCTCATGCCGTTGATGAAGCCCGCGACGTAGACGACGACGAACGCCGCGAACGCCGCCCACCCCGCGATGATCCATCCCTGTGATGCCTCCGAGCGGACCAGCTGGATGAGCGGGTACACGAGGAACACGAGCCAGATCACGGCCATCAGCCAGCCGTAGCGCTCCCACGGCGACCCGGAACCCGGCCGGGGCCGCCTCGCGCCGGATGCCGCCCATGCCGCCGGCGCGGCGCCGGCCGCTGAGGCCGACACCGCGTCGCGGGTCACGTCTTCCGCCATGCAGTCGACCCTAGCGGCGCGACCGCGAGCGCTTGACGCCCGCCGCGACGAGCACCGCGAAGATCACGAGCCACACCACGACGTTCAGCACGACCCCCCAGAGCGGATCGGTCTGCCCCGTGGTCAGCACACCCTCGGTCAGCGGCCAGCGGCTGAGCGCCACGAAGCCGTACAGCGGCGTGAAGCGGGCGATATCGAGCATGACGCCGTCGAGCGGGATGAAGACGTTCCCGAAGAATGCGAAGAACGTCATCGAGATGGATGCCAGTGCCGCCGCCGTGTCGGAGTTGAAGAACAGTCCGACGCCGAGACCGTAGAGCCCGAACATGAGGCCGATGCCGAGGATGATGCCGGCGGCCGCCCACCAGCGCCAGGCATCCGTGGCCTCGGCTCCGGTGAGGATGCCGGCCGCGAACACGAGCACGACGGCCAGGGCTGCGAATGCGACGGCGGTGAGCAGCTTGATCGTCGCGTACCCGGCGGTGCTCAGCGGCGTCATCCCGAGCTGGCGTCCCCAGCCCTGCTTGGCCTCGGTCGCGGCGAGCGAGGTGAGCGAGCTCATCGCGACGGCTGTTCCGTAGGCGGCCATCGAGACCATCACGTAGAACTTGACGTTCCCGTTGCCGGCCGACATCGAGCCGTAGCCCATGCTCGCCCCGAAGAGCAGATACATCGCCACCGGCATCCCGAGCGTGAACGCGAGCGTGTAAGGGTTGCGGATCTGGCGGATCGCCTCGACGCGCAGCATCGTGGGCGAGATCGACATGGTCATGATGGTCAGTCCTCCGTGAGGGCCGTGAAGGCGGTTTCGAGGGTGGGAGCGGCGATCTCCAGGTCATGGGCGCCGGCGTTCAGAAGGGCGGATGCCGCGGCATCAGAGTCGAGCGCCCGCAGCGTTACCCGCTCGGCGTCGACGCGCACGTCGCTGACGCCGTCGGTCTGCTCGAGCCCGCGCACCAGATCCTCCGCCCCGACTGCGGGGAGGTCTGCGGCGAGCGTGCGCCCGCCGAGGTTGGCGCGCAGCTGCGCCGTAGCGGCATCGGCGACGATGCGGCCGCGATGCATGACGACGGTGCGCCGGGCGAACTGCTCGGCCTCCTCGAGGTAGTGCGTGGCGAAGATGATCGTGCGCCCGGCATCCGCATCGGCGCGCATGACGTCCCAGAAGTGGCGGCGGGCCGTGACATCCATGCCGGCGGTCGGCTCGTCGAGGACGAGGATGTCCGGGTCCGAGACGAGCGCGAGCGCGAACTTCACCCGCTGCTGCTCCCCTCCCGAGCATTTGACGATGCGCCGACGGGCGATCCGCGCAAGCTCTGTGCGCTCGAGGATCTCGGGGACCCTGGCGAGGGACTCGCGGCCGTGCAGAGACGCGATCACCTCAACCGTCTCACGGATGGTGAGATCCGACAGCAGTCCGCCCGTCTGCAGGACACCGGCGATCACGCCGGAGCGCGCAGCCCTCACGGGCCGCTGCCCGTAGACCGTGATCGTGCCGTCACTGGGATCGGTGAGCCCGAGCAGCATGTCGAGCGTGGTCGTCTTGCCGGCCCCGTTGGGCCCGAGCAGGGCGACGACCTCGCCGCGCCGGATGCTGAGGTCGATGCCGTCGACGGCCTTGACGGCCCGCTCGCCGATGCCGAAGGAGCGCCGCAGGCCCGAGATGACGACGGCGTCGTCCTGGCGGGTGTCCCTCTGGGCTACGACCGCCTGCGTCGTGCGTGGCTGCGTGTGCGCTGTTGTGCTCATGCTTCCAGCGTGGCCGCACGGGCGGGCATGATCAGGAGGCCGCTGTCACGGCATCCGCATGACACGTGTCACGCGGGCAGGAACACGCCCTCGAGGAATGCCGCCAGCTCTGCCGTGGCGTCCAGCGGCAGCACGGCGGCGACGTACTGGTCGGGGCGGACGACCACGACGGCGCCTGCGCGCGAGACCTCGCGCTCGTCGAAGATGTCGCTGCGACTCCACGCGTTGGGTGCCGCGCTGTACACCTTCTCCCAGTCCATGAGCCCGAGCGGGCCGGTGCGCGGCAGGAACAGCTCCGGGGCGGACAACTGCTCCAGATCGTCGAACGACTCCTGATAGACGACCTTCGCATCGATCACGGCATCCGCATCGGCATCCGCGGGCGTGACCCGGGCGATCAGCGGAGTCACGGCCGACGCCCACTCGCGGACCTGCGCACCCCCCGCATCGGCGAACGCGTAGACGCGCCAGCGTCCGTCCGCCTTGGCGTGGTGCCCGAGGTGCACGACGTTGCCGTCGCAGACGCGGACGACCTCGGACGACTTGAAGCGCTTGCCGATCGGGAACCCGGCTGCGAGCGCCTGATGCGCAGCATCCCCGGTGATCGCCGACGGCGCGTACTGGGTCATGAATCCGGACGGGAACTCGGCGGTCGCCAGGTAGTAGGTGGCGAGATCCTGCGGGTCGGAGATCTCCTCGGGCTTGCGGGCCATGAGCGAGGACCACTCGCGGTCGAAGTCGATGAGCTGCTGCGCCACGGGCTGCCGCTCGGCGGAGTACGTCGCCAGCAGGCTCTGCGGCGAGCGGCCGCTGAGCACGGAGCCGAGCTTCCAGCCGAGGTTGAAGCCGTCCTGCATCGAGACGTTCATCCCCTGCCCCGCCTTGGCGCTGTGCGTGTGGCAGGCGTCGCCGGTGAGGAAGACCCGCGGCGAGCGCTCGGCGTCCAGAGCGTCGTCGAACCCGTCGGTGACGCGGTGACCCACCTCGTACACGCTGTGCCAGGCGATCTCCTTCACGTCCAGCGTGTAGGGATGCAGGATCTCGTTCGCCTTCTCGATGATCTTCTCGATCGGCGTCTGACGCACCCGATGATTGTCGTCGGCGGCGACCTCGCCGAGGTCGACGTAGACGCGGCTCAGGTAGCCGCCCTCTCGCGGGATGTGCAGGATGTTGCCCGCCTCGGCGTTGATCGCGCACTTGGTGCGCCAGTCGGGGAAGTCGGTGTTCACCAGCACGTCCATGACGCCCCAGGCATGCGCCGAGAACGCTCCGACGTGCTTGCGGCCGATCGCCTCGCGCACGCCGCTGCGCGCGCCGTCGCAGCCGACGACGTACTTCGCGCGGACCGTGCGCTCGCCGGTCGCCGTGCGCACCCGCACCTCCACGGGGTACTCCCCCTCGTCGTGCACGGTGAGGCCTTCGAACTCGACGCCGTAGTCGGGCACGATGCGTCCAGGGCCGTGCGCCGCGGCCTCGGCGAAGTAGTCGAGCACGCGCGCCTGGTTGACGATGAGGTGCGGGAACTCGCTGATCTTGTACCCGTAGTCCTCGGTGCGCGAGGTGCGGACGATGCTGCCCGGGTTCTCGGGGTCGGGCCCCCAGAAGTTCATCCACCCGATGTTGTACGCCTCGGCCGTGATCCGCTCGGCGAATCCGAACGCCTGGAACGTCTCGACGCTGCGCGGCTGGATGCCATCGGCCTGCCCGAGCACGAGCCGCCCCTCGCGCTTCTCGATGATCCGCGTGGTCACGGACGGGTACTGCGACATCTGAGCGGCCAGCAGCATGCCGGCGGGTCCTGAGCCCACGATGAGCACGTCCATCTCGTCCGGCAGATCAGCGGGGCGATCGATCCCCGTGCCCGCCGCCGCGACGATGCGCGGATCCTGCGAGACGTAGCCGTGGTGATGGAACTGCATCGGTACTCCTTCTTCGACGTGCTTCGTTGGCGGGGGCGGATGCCGCGGCATCCGCCCCCGAGATGATTCAGGCCCTGGCGAGACCGTGGATCGGGCTGACGGCCTGCTCCTCCTCGTGGTCCGGGCCGAGCGGGATGCTGCTGCGGTCGCGGAGCAGGAGCGTCGCGATGAGGCCGATCACCGTCATGCCGGCGAGGTACCAGGTCACCGACATGGTCGTGCCGGTCGCCTTCACCAGCGCTGTGGCGATGGTCGGGGCGAACGCGCCGCCGGCGATCGCACCGATCGCGTACGAGATCGAGACGCCCGAGAAGCGGATGCTGGCGGGGAACAGTTCCGTGTACAGCGCCGCCTGGGGTCCGTAGGTGAACCCGAGACCGATCGTGAGGATCGCGAGTCCCGCGAACAGCAGACCGATGTTCCCCGTGTTCACGAGCGGGAACAGGGCGAACACGCCGCCGAGCTGGAGGATCCATCCGATGATGTACGTCGTGCGGCGACCGATCCGGTCGGAGACGAAACCGGCGAGCAGGGTCGACAGCAGCCAGGTGACGGCGGACCCCGCGACGGCCCAGAGCACCGGCCCGCGGTCGAGAGCGAGGGGGCCCTCGGGGTCGGTGGAGTAGTTCTGGATGTACCCGCCGGTGGTCATGTATCCGACTGCGTTGTTGCCGGCGAACACGAGCGCGGCGATGATCACGAGCAGCAGGTGCTTGCGGAACAGCTGCACGATCGGCATCTTCGCCTTCTCCTTGCGCTCGGCGAGTTCGGCGAAGACGGGGCTCTCCTCCACGTTGCGGCGCACGTAGTAGCCGACGAGGATCAGCACGACGCTGAGCAGGAACGGGATGCGCCAGCCCCAGGCGATGAACTGCTCCCCCGGAGCGATGGCGGTCATGATCGCCATGACGCCCGATGCGAGCAGCAGGCCCAGCGGAACGCCGATCTGCGGCGACGCGCCGAACGCACCGCGCTTGTGCTTCGGCGCGTGCTCGACGGCCATCAGCACGGCGCCGCCCCACTCGCCGCCGGCGGAAAGGCCCTGAAGGATGCGCAGCAGCACGAGCAGGATCGGCGCGGTCATGCCGATCGCGTCGTAGGTGGGCAGCACGCCGATGAGCGCCGTGGCCGCGCCCATGAGGATGAGCGTCCACATGAGCACGCGCTTGCGGCCGAGCTTGTCGCCGAAGTGGCCGGCGAGGAATGCGCCGAGGGGGCGGAACAGGAAGCTGATGCCGACCGTGGCGAAGCCGATGAGGATGCTGTCGGCGCCGAGCGGCTTGAAGAACAGCTCTCCGAAGACGAGCCCGACGGCCGTGGCGTAGATGAAGAAGTCGTACCACTCAACGGTGGTTCCCACGACCGTGGCGAAGACCACGCGTCGCCGATCCGCGGGGCTCGCGATGGTGCCTGTCGGCGTGAAGCCGGGATTCTCAGTCATTGAATCTCCTTGTACGACGTCGTTGTCGGGGTGCTGCGGCAGTGTCGAACCGATGCTTGCCACCCGTTGTCAGGATGATATACGATTTCAAATACATCGCACAAGGGTGATGCTCATGACGCAAGGAGGCGCTCACTGTGACGGACCAGATCTCACGTCCGGGCCTGATCTCCCGCCCGGGGAAGATCATCGCGATCCACCTCAGCTACGCATCGCGCGCCGATCAGCGCGGACGGCGCCCCGCCCACCCCTCCTACTTCTTCAAGGTCGCAAGCTCCGTCGCGGCATCCGGCGGCACGATCGAACGCCCCGCCGGCACCGAGCTCCTCGCCTTCGAGGGTGAGATCGCGCTCGTGATCGGCGAACCCGCCCGTCACGTCGCCCTCGAGGACGCCTGGTCGCACGTCGCCCACGTCACCGCGGCGAACGACCTCGGCCTCTACGACCTGCGCGCGAACGACAAGGGCTCGAACGTCCGCTCCAAGGGGGGCGACGGCTACACACCCCTCGGGCCCGACCTGATCGATGCGCGCACGATCGACCCGCACGGCATCCGCGTGCGCACCTGGGTCAACGGCGAACTGCGCCAGGACGATACCTCCGAAGGCCTCATCTTCCCGCTCGCGCAGTTCGTCGCCGACCTCTCGCAGCACTTCACGCTCGAGACCGGCGATGTCATCCTCACCGGCACCCCGGCGGGCTCCTCGGTGATCGTGCCGGGTGACGTCGTCGAGGTCGAGGTGGATGCCCCGGACGCCCCCGGTGCGCCGACGTCCGGTCGCCTGGTGACCACCGTCACCCAAGGAGATGTGCCGTTCGATGCGGCTCTCGGGTCTCTGCCCGCGGTCGACGACCTGCAGCGCAGTGAAGCCTGGGGCGTTCCGGCCCCTGAGCCTGTCGAAGGGTCCGGAACGACACCCGCCGACCCTTCGACGGGCTCAGGGAGCGGCTCCTCGGGCTCGGAGAGCGGCTCTGCGCGCTCCCTCTCCCCCGCCCTGCGCGCCAAGCTCGAGAAGGCGCCGACGGCCGGGCTCTCCGCCCAGCTGCGCAAGCGCGGGCACCACCACTGCTTCATCGACGGCGTGAGCGCGAACCTGCCTGGAACGAAGATCGTCGGCACAGCCCGCACGCTGCGCTTCGTCCCGTTCCGAGAAGATCTGTTCAAGACCCACGGCGGCGGGTTCAACGCGCAGAAGCGCCTGTTCGACGCGGTCGGCGAGGGCGAGGTCATCGTGATCGAGGCACGGGGGGATGCCACGACCGGAACGCTCGGCGACATCCTCGCGCTGCGGGCCCGGAGCCGAGGTGCGGCGGGCGTCGTCACGGACGGCGGCGTGCGCGACTTCGAGGAGGTCGCCCGTATCGGTCTGCCGGTGTTCTCGCAGGGTGCGCACCCCTCGGTGCTCGGCCGCAAGCACGTGCCGTGGGCCGTCGATGAGACCATCGCGTGCGGCGGGGCCGCCGTGCAGCCCGGCGACATCATCGTGGGCGACGGCGACGGCGTCATCGTGATCCCGCCGGCTCTGGCCGAAGAGGTCGCCGACGCGGCCCTCGCACAGGAGGACGAGGATGCCTGGATCGCCGAGCAGGTCTCTGCGGGGCATCCGGTCGACGGCCTGTTCCCGATGAACGCCGAGTGGCGCGCGAAGTACGAAGCCCAGACGGTTGCTGAGCCTGTCGAAGCACAGGAACCAGCGGAATCATGACCAAGGCGCTCAGCAAGTCCCAGCAGGCGTATCACTGGATCAAGGGCCGGATCGCCAGCCAGACGTTCACGCCCGGCTACCGGCTCGTGCTCGGCAGCATCGCCGGTGAGCTCGACATGAGCGTGGTCCCCGTCCGCGAGGCGATCCGCCAGCTCGAGGCCGAGGGGCTGGTCCAGTTCGAGCACAACGTCGGCGCTCGCGTCGCCATGGTCGATGACAGCCAGTACCGGCACAGCATGGAGGCGCTCAGCATCCTCGAGGGCAGCGCGACCGCCCTCTCGGCACGCCACCTCACCACGGACGACCTGCAGCGCGCCAGGGCGATCAACGAGCGGATGATCGAGACCCTCGATCACTTCAACCCGTCGGCGTTCACGCAGCTCAACCAGGAGTTCCACGCCGCGCTCATCGCCCCGTGCCCGAACCCGCGCCTGCACGAACTGGTCACCGTCGAGATGCAGCGCCTGAACAGGCTGCGCGACTCGACGTTCAGCTTCGTCCCCGGCAGGGCCCAGGAGTCCGTGCGCGAGCACGAGCAGATCGTCGCGCTGATCGAGAACGGCGCCCCCGTGCTCGAGATCGAGCGCGCAGCCAGACTCCACCACGCATCCACCCTCGACGCCTACCTGACCCGCGAGAAGACCGACGCTGCCGTCGGCACGCACGTCCACTGAACCGGAGGAAACATGAGCGACACCCGCATCCCCGAAGATCTGCCCGATCACATCCAGCACTACATCGACGGCGCGTTCGTCGACTCGCAAGACGGCGACACGTTCGACGTGCTCGACCCGGTGACGAACGAGAACTACACCACCGCCGCCGCCGGCAAGAAGGCCGACATCGACCTCGCCGTCGCCGCCGCCAAGCGCGCGTTCGACGAGGGCCCCTGGCCGAAGATGCTCCCCCGCGAGCGCTCGCGCGTCCTGCACAGGATCGCCGACATCGTCGAGTCGCGCGATGCCCGGCTCGCCGAGCTCGAGTCGTTCGACTCCGGCCTGCCGATCACGCAGGCGCTCGGCCAGGCGCGCCGTGCGGCCGAGAACTTCCGCTTCTTCGCCGACCTGATCGTCGCGCAGGCCGATGACACCTTCAAGGTGCCCGGCCGCCAGATCAACTACGTCAACCGCAAGCCGATCGGCGTCGCAGGCCTCATCACGCCGTGGAACACGCCGTTCATGCTCGAGTCCTGGAAGCTCGGACCTGCGCTCGCGACCGGTAACACGGTCGTGCTCAAGCCCGCCGAGTTCACGCCGCTGTCGGCATCCCTGTGGGCCGGGATCTTCGAGGAGGCGGGGCTCCCGCAGGGCGTCTTCAACCTCGTGAACGGCCTCGGCGAAGACGCCGGTGACGCACTCGTGAAGCATCCGGACGTGCCGCTGATCTCGTTCACCGGCGAGAGCCGTACCGGGCAGATCATCTTCGCAGGCGCCGCTCCGTACCTGAAGGGCCTGTCGATGGAGCTCGGCGGCAAGTCACCGGCGGTCGTCTTCGCCGACGCCGACCTGGATGCCGCGGTCAACGCGACCATCTTCGGCGTGTTCTCGCTCAACGGCGAGCGCTGCACCGCAGGTTCGCGCATCCTCGTCGAGCAGTCGATCTACGACGAGTTCGTCGAGAAGTACGCGGCCCAGGCGAAGCGCGTCAAGGTCGGTCTGCCGAACGACCCGACCACCGAGGTCGGGGCACTCGTGCATCCTGAGCACTACGAGAAGGTCATGTCGTATGTGGAGATCGGCAAGACCGAGGGTCGCCTCGTCGCCGGAGGCGGACGCCCCGAGGGCTTCGAGACCGGCAACTACGTCGCACCCACCGTCTTCGCCGACGTCATGCCCGACGCCCGGATCTTCCAGGAGGAGATCTTCGGCCCGGTCGTCGCGATCACCCCGTTCTCCTCGGATGAAGAGGCGCTGGCCCTCGCCAACAACACGAAGTACGGTCTCGCCGCGTACATCTGGACCAACGATCTGAAGCGCGCGCACAACTTCGCGAGCTCCGTCGAGGCCGGCATGGTGTGGCTCAACTCGAACAACGTGCGCGACCTGCGCACCCCGTTCGGCGGTGTGAAGGCGTCCGGTCTCGGTCACGAGGGCGGTTACCGCTCGATCGACTTCTACACCGACCAGCAGGCCGTGCACATCAACCTCGGCGAGGTCCACAACCCCGTCTTCGGCAAGCAGTGAGGACGCTGACATGACGAATCGCAAGGACATGACCCTGACCTCCTCCGGCTACTACGTGAGCCAGGAGGCCCCGATCGAGACGGACAACCCGGTCGCGACCCCGCAGGCCTCGCCGCCCGACATCCTCCGCTGCGCGTACATGGAGATCGTCGTCACCGACCTCGCGGCATCCCGTGAGTTCTACGTCGACATCCTCGGTCTGTACGTGACATCCGAGGACGACGAGGCGATCTATCTGCGCTCGACGGAGGAGTTCATCCACCACAACCTCGTGCTGCGCAAGGGCTCGGTGGCGGCCGTCGCCGCGTTCTCGTACCGGGTCCGCACGCCCGAGGACCTCGACAGGGCGGTGGCGTTCTTTACCGAACTCGGCTGCGACGTCCGCCGCAACCCGTCCGGCTTCGTCAAGGGCGTCGGAGACTCGGTGCGCGTCGTCGATCCGCTGGGGTTCCCCTACGAGTTCTTCCACCAGAGTGACCACCAGGAGCGCATGTCGTGGCGTTACGACCTGCACATCCCCGGCGAGCTGGTGCGCCTGGATCACTTCAACCAGATCACCCCGGACGTGCCGCGCGCAGTGAAGTACATGCAGGATCTCGGCTTCCGCGTCACCGAGGACATCCAGGACGAAGAGGGCACCGTCTACGCCGCGTGGATGCGCCGCAAGCCCACGGTGCACGACACCGCGATGACCGGCGGCGACGGACCGCGGATGCACCACGTCTGCTTCGCGACGCACGAGAAGCACAACATCCTCGCGATCTGCGACAAGCTCGGCGCGCTCCGGCGCTCGGACGCCATCGAGCGCGGCCCCGGCCGCCACGGCGTCTCGAACGCGTTCTACCTGTATCTGCGCGACCCCGACGGACACCGCGTCGAGATCTACACGCAGGACTACTACACCGGCGACCCCGACAACCCGGTCGTCACCTGGGACGTCCACGACAATCAGCGCCGCGACTGGTGGGGCAACCCCGTGGTGCCGTCGTGGTACACCGACGGCTCGCTCGTGCTCGACCTCGACGGCAACCCGCAGCCCGTGGTCGCCCGAACGGACAACAGCGAGATGGCCGTGACGATCGGCGCCGACGGCTTCTCGTACACCCGCCCCGATGAAGGCGAGGGCTCGATGCCGGATTGGAAGCAGGGCGAGTACAAGCTGGGACACCAGTTGTGACGCTCACGTCGCAGCAGCGCGAGCAGATCGCGGGCGAGCTCGACGAGGCCGACCGCACGCACGGCGTGATCGAGCGCATCACTGCGCGATACCCGGATGCGACGATCGAGGACTCCTATGCCATTCAGGGCATATGGCGCGATTCGCAGATCGCTGCCGGGCGCCGCCTGGTCGGACGCAAGATCGGTCTGACCTCGAAGGCGATGCAGCAGGCGACGGGCATCACCGAGCCAGACTATGGCGTGATGTTCGACGACACGGTGTACGCCTCGGGCTCCGAGATCCGGTTCGACGACTTCTCGAACGTCCGGATCGAGGTCGAGCTGGCGTTCGTCCTGAAGACGCCGCTCGAAGGCCCTGACTGCACGCTCGATGATGCGCTGGCCGCGATCGATTACGCCGTGCCGGCGCTCGAGGTGCTCAACTCGCACATCCAGCTCGAGGGCCGCACGATCGTCGACACGATCAGCGACAACGCCGCCTACGGGGCGATGGTGCTCGGCGACGTGCGCAAGCGAGTGGATGAGATCGATCTGCGCTGGGTTCCCGGAGTCCTCTCCCGCAACGGGGAGATCGAGGAGACCGGCGTCGCGGCGGGAGTCCTCGGGCACCCCGCCACCGGTGTCGCGTGGCTCGCGAACAAGTTCCACCAGCACGGCGCGCGGCTCGAGGCCGGCGAGATCATCCTGGCAGGATCGTTCACGAGGCCGATGTGGGTGCACAAGGGCGATGAGGTGCGGTGCGACTACCGCGAGATGGGAGTGATCGAATGCCGTTTCGTGTAGAGCCTGCGGTGTCGTTCCGCGAGCGCCTCGCGTCCGCCCGGTCCCTGAGCCCCGTCGAAGGGCGCCCCCTCGTCGGCGCGTGGATCTGCTCGGGCAGCCCCATCGCCGCCGAGATCGTGGCCGGTTCCGGCCTGGACTGGACCCTGATCGACGGCGAGCACAGCCCCCTGGGACTGACCGAGATCGTGGCACTGCTGCAGGCCGTCGCCGCGTACCCGATCACCCCGGTCGTGCGCGTGCCGTCGGCGGATCCGGTGTGGATCAAGCAGGTGCTGGACACGGGTGCGCAGAACCTGCTCGTGCCGATGGTGAACTCCGCAGAAGATGCCGCAGCCGCCGTCGCCGCGACCCGCTACCCGCCGCGCGGCATCCGCGGGGTCGGCAGCGCGCTCGCGCGCGCCGGGCAGTTCAACCGCATCGAGGACTACCTGCAGCGTGCGCACGAGATCACCTCGCTGAGTGTGCAGATCGAGACGGATGCCGCGGTGCGCAACGCCCGCGCGATCGCCGAGGTCGACGGCGTGGATGCCGTCTTCATCGGCCCGAGCGATCTGGCGGCCTCCATGGGACTGCTCGGCCAGCAGGAGCATCCGGATGTCGTCGCCGCCGTGGAGCACACGATCGCCGAGGTCCGCGCCGCGGGCAAGCCCGTCGGCGTCAACGCCTTCAATCCGGCCACCGCGCGTCGCTATATCGACGCCGGAGCATCCTTCGCGCTCGTCGCCGCGGACGTGTCGATCCTCGCGCGCGCGACCGAGAAGCTCGCCGCCGACTGGATCCCGGACGCCGACCAGGCCGAGCGCGCCGGCTACTGATCCCGAGCCTGCAAGGCCGCGCCGAGACTGCGCCGGTTCGGTGCAGTCTCGGCGCGGCCTTGGGGATTCGAGGGGATCAGGAACCCAGCGGGTCGGCGAGGAGACCGGCGAACGCCGCCTCTGCGGCGCCGATGAGTAGACGGTCCTGGCCGAGCGCCGCCGAGGCGATCTCGAGATCCTCAGCCGCGACGGCGAGCGACCGCTCCCGAACGTCGGCGTCGAAGCCCTCGGGGTCGCGATCGCGCAGGATGCCGAGGAACCCGCCGAGCACGATCATCGACGGGTTCAGGACGTTCGCCGCATTGCTGATCGTCGCAGCCAGCACCCGGCGCTGACGCACGACCTCTTCGTCGGCAGTGGGCCCTGGGGCGCCGGCGAGCGCCGCGGCGAGCGCGTGGTCGTCACCGGCGACCAGCATCGCCGCCGCCATGAGCCGGGCACGGTTGACCTCGTCCTCGAGAACGCCGTCGTGCGTCCGGCGGTGCGCCTCGTTCGCGATGCCCGGCCTCGTCTGGCCCCACTCCCCTGCGTAGCCGCCGGATCCGCGGATCAGCGTCCCGTCCAGGATCAGGCCGCCGCCGATGCCGCTCGCGCCGCCGTTGAGATAGACGACGTCGGCGTGCTCGCGCGCCGCACCGAACAGGTGCTCGGCCCTGGCGCCGAGGGATGCGTCATTGTCGACGGCCACCGGCAGCCCGAGGGCTTCCGCGAGTGGCGTCGCGATGTCCTCGTCGCGCCAGCCGAGGTGCGGTGCGAGGCGCACGAGTCCGTCGGACGCCCGCACGAGCCCCGGCACGGCGACGCCGAGGCCGACGATGCGGCATCCGCTGAGTTCCTCGCTCTGCCAGCGCGTGACGAGATCCGCGATGGTGGCCACGGCATCGGCAACCGTCGGCACGCGGGTGAGCTCGAGCCGCGCGCGCGTCCGCAGACCTCCGCCGAGGCTGACCGCACCGATCTCGATCGCATCGACCTCGGGATTGACGCCGATCGCCACGACGTCAGGGTTCGCCGACACCACGGGGCTCGGGCGGCCGACGCGCTTGTTCCCATCCGGCTCCTGCTCGGTCACGAGCCCTCGCTCGGCGAGCGCCGTCACGAGATCGGCGACCGTCGATCTGTTGAGCCCGGTGTCCGCTGTGAGGAGCGAGCGCGATCGCGGTCCATGCCGGTGGACCAGCCGCAGCACCTCGCCCAGGTTCGTGCGGCGCACCGCTTCGACGGCGGTCGCGCGTTCCTTCATCGATGGCTCATTCCTGTGGGCTGCGGCGGGTGTCCTCAGGCTATCGGCACGGTGATCGCATCACCGTGCGGCTCGTACCGGAACTCGTCGATTCGCACCGCTCCGCTCGGTGGCAGACCGTCGCTGGTCGCGAAGACTCCCAGCCAGACCCCGAGGAAGCCACCGGTGGATGACGCGTCGAGTTCACGACCGTCGACGGTGCCGAGAACCTCGCCGCCCACGACGAGTTCGTAGGAGTATCCGCGCACACGGACGCCGAGCTGCACCGAACCGGTCGGGTCTTCGACGCGCTCACCGAGTACGGCCTCCGTGCCCGCCCGCCGGTGGGTCGCCCGAATCATGAGCCCCGCCGGCGTCCTCGTCACGTGCACGACGGCGTGATCCTGCTCCGATTGCCGAACGGCCAGTCCCGCCCGCTCGCCTTCGACGAGGCCGGAGACGTCGAGGGTGCAGGCAGCATCGGCGTGGGCGTGCTGCTGGCGCATGCCGAGGAAGGCGACGGTGCCGGCGTCCGCCAGTGTCTCGCGACGGACGGGAAGCACCCACGCGCCCTGCGGGTCCCTGGTGGCGATCTCGTGCGGCAGGACGCGCATCGACGTCCATCTCGCGTCGCCGGCTTCGACCGCGCCGGCACGCCGGTCATCCGGCTGCCAGCTTCCCGCCGGGACCTCGCCGTCCGCCCAGGGGATCTCGACGGCGTCGGGCAGTCGTCCCCGCCCCGGCGCGAAGACGGGCCAGCCGTCCTCCCAGGCGACCGGGCACAGGAACGTCTCGCGCCCGAGCGGATAGTGATGCCCGTCTGCCGCTCGCATGGCGAGCATGACCGCGTGCCATGATCCGTCCGGCGCTGCGACCAGGTCGGCGTGACCGGCGCCGATGACGTCTGCGTCTCGTCCGAGGTGACGATGCGTGAACACCGGGTTCGACCGCGTGCCCGTGTAGGGCCCGATGACCGAGTCCGCCCGCGCGACGCTTACGGCGTGGTGGAACTCCGTTCCGCCCTCGGCCGCGATCAGGTACCAGCGCCCGTCGATGCGGTACAGATGCGGGCCCTCGGCCCAGACCGCACCGTGCACAGCACCCCGCCAGATGACGTTCTCGTCGCCGACCAGAGTCTGCTCGTCGCGCGAATACTCGCGCACCCAGACCTCCGTCTGATCATGCCATTGCGGGTCGCGGGCGAGACGCGTTCCGTGCATCCACACCCGCCCGTCCTCATCGAACACGATCGACGGATCGATGCCGTCGGCATCCAGCCAGATCGGGTCGCTCCACGGGCCGGCGGGGTCCGCCGCTGTGATGAGGAAATTCCCGCCGCGGCTCGCGTCCGCAGGGTCGACGAGCGTGCAGACGATCCAGAACCGCTCGCCGTCGTGCCGGATCGTCGGGGCGTACAGCCCTCCGGACGACGGGACTCCCCGATAGTCCAGCATCCCGGCGCGGTCGACGGCGTGTCCGATCGTCTCCCACCGCACCAGGTCGCGCGAGCGCATGATCGGCAGTCCCGGCAGGTACTCGAAGGTCGAGGTGACCAGGAAGTACTCGTCCTCGACCCGGCAGATCGACGGGTCGGGGTGACACCCGGGGAGGATCGGATTGGATGCCGTGATCATTCCTGAGCGACCTCCACGATCCGCGCGTCAGCGGCGGTGACCACATGAACTCCGCCCGTGAGCACCAGGGTTCGACGTGGCGTGGCTGTGCCGGGGATCTCACGGTGGTCGCGGCCGCGCGAGTTCGAGATCACTCCGCCGGTGGCGGCATCCATCTCGGTCGTGGACGACGCGGCGGCGGAATGCGCGGCGACCCACACGTCGATGTCACCCGGCTCGACCACCTTCGCACCGCGACGATCCGTGAACGCCAGGCGCGTCGTCGGCACGTCGAAGCTCACTCGGCGCGACTCGCCCGCGGCCAGCGTCACCCGCGCATAGCCCAGCAGCTGAGCAACCGGTCGGGTGACCGAGGCGACCAGGTCGCGAGCGTAGAGCTGGACGACGTCGGTGCCGGCCCGGTCTCCGGTGTTGGTCACCGTGACCGACGCGTTGAATCGTCCGTCGGTGGCTGTGCGGTGGTCGACGTCCAGGTCGTCGTACGCGAACGAGGTGTACGCGAGCCCGAAGCCGAAGGGCCGCACGGGGGTCGAGTCCGCCGAGGTGACGTCGGATGCCCCGCCGAGGGTCGGGTGCAGGTAGCTGTACGGCTGCGCTCCGGCCGACCGCGGGAGGCTCACGGGAAGCCGACCCGACGGGGATGCCGCGCCGGTGAGGACCGCGGCGATCGCGCGTCCGCCCTCTTCGCCCGGGAAGAACGATTGCAGCACGGCGGCGGGGCGGGATGCAGCGTCGTCCAGAGCCCAGCCGATCGCGTACGGACGGCCGGTGAGCATGACCATGACGATCGGCGTCCCCGTCTCCACCAGCCGCTGGACGAGTTGTCTCTGCACACCGGGGAGCTCGAGCGACTCGACGTCGTTCCCCTCCCCGACAGTGCCGCGGCCGAAGAGCCCTGCCTGATCGCCGACGACGACGATCGCCACGTCGGCATCGGCAGCCGCAGCGGCCGCCTCGTCGAACCCCGACCGGTCGCCTCCCTCGACATTGCAGCCCCGGGCGACGACGATGTCCGCTGCGGGCAGCGCTTCGACCAGCGCCTCCCGAACGCTCGGAATCTCGAACCCGACCTCGTATCCCGGGTGGTGCGCGAGCACGTGGTTCGCGAACGAATAGCAGCCCTGCAGCGCCTCGGCGCGGTCGGCGTTCGGGCCGATCAGCGCGATGCGGCGAGCGGACGCCGCAAGCGGAAGCACGGGGCCGCCCGCATCCGGAACCGGGTCGTTCGACAGCAGCACCAGCGACTCTTCGGCCAGCAGGCGCGCGACCGCGCGGTGGCGCGGGCTGTCGAGGTCGACGTCCTGCGGCGGCTGCCCCTCGAAGGCGTCCTCGTCGAGCAGACCGAGTTCCTCCTTCTGCGTCAGCACCCGGATCACGGCACGGTCGAGGTACGCCTCGTCGAGCATCCCGGACCGAACGCGATCCACGAGCGGCGCCAGGTACGCATCCCCGGAGGGCAGCTCGACGTCGATCCCTGCCGTCAGAGCCGACTGCGCCGCCTCGCCGCGGTCGGCCGCGACCGCGTGCATGGCCTCCAGGAACGCGACGGCGAAGTAGTCGGCGACGACCACGCCGTCGAATCCGAGCTGCTCGCGCAGGAGTCCGGTCAGAAGGGCCGGATCGGATCCGACGGGCACCCCGTCGATCTCGGCGTAGCTGTTCATGACGCTTCGGGCCCGGCCGTCGCGGATCGCCATCTCGAACGGCGGGAGGAAGATGTCGGCCACCTCGCGCGGCCCGGCGGAGACCGGCGCGTGGTTGCGGCCTGCGCGCGATCCCGAGTATCCGAGGAAGTGCTTGAGCGTCGCATGAACACCGGTGGACTGCAGGCCGTGCACATACGCCGTCCCGACGGTTCCGACCAGGTAGGGGTCTTCGCCGATGCATTCGTCGACACGGCCCCAGCGCGGATCGCGGATCACGTCGAGCACGGGGGCGAGTCCCTGATGGATGCCGAGATCGCGCATCGATTCGCCGATCAGCGCCCCCATCTCGGTCACGAGCTCCGGATCGAACGAGGCACCCCAGGCGAGCGGGGTCGGGAAGGATGCCGCCTTCCAGGCGGCGAGTCCCGTGAGGCACTCCTCGTGCACGAGCGCCGGGATGCCGAGCCGGGTCTCGCGCTTCAGCCGGCGCTGCTCCTCCCACAGCCAGGCAGCGCGCTCGGCCGGATCGACCGGGCGGGTGCCGTACACCCGGGTGTAGTGCCCGATGCCGTCCCTGGTGATGTCCGAGAGCGCGACGCCGGCGTCGGCATGTCCCATCTCGTTCTGCATCGGGGCGACGACCTCACCGCCCTGGTCCAACCAGTAGCCCACGAGCTGGGCGGCCTTCTCCTCCAGCGTCATGCGGGCGAGCAGCTCGCTCACCCGAGGGGAGGCGGTCGGGAAGGCGGGGATGTCCGCGGTCATGGGAGTCTCCGTCGAAAGCGTGTCGGTCACAGGTCAGCCCTTCACAGCGCCGGTGAGTCCGCCGACGATGCGGCGTTCGAAAAGGCTGAAGAAGATCAGCGCCGGCAGCATCGACAACGACGTGTACGCGAGAACGCGCGCGGTGTCGACCGAGTACTGCGAGGCGAAGTTCTGCACGCCGAGGGGAAGCGTGAACAGACCGGGGTCGCTGAGGATGAACAGCGGCAGCATGTATCCGTTCCACGAGCCGACGAAGGCGAGGATGCCGACGGTGATGACCCCGGGAAGGCTCAGCGGGATCACCATCCGCCAGAAGAACCCGAGCCGGGATGCGCCGTCGATCGCCGCGGCTTCTTCGAGCTCCTTCGGGATCGCCCGCAGGAACGGCACGAGGATGATGATCGTCGTGGGAAGCGCGAACGCGATCTGCGGCAGGATGATCCCGGCCAGGCTGTTCACCAGGCCGAGGTTGCGGATGAGCAGGTACAGCGGGGTGATCGCCACCGTGATCGGGAACATCAGTCCCGCGGCGAACAGCGCGTACATGACGCCCCGACCGCCGAAGTCGTAGCGCGCGATCACGTAGCTCGCCATGAGGCCGAGGAGCACCGCGCCCGCTGTCGTGCCGACCGCCGCGATAGTGGAGTTGACCATCGCGCTCCAGAATTCGGAGCTCGCCAGAACGTCGCCGTAATTGGCGACCTCCCACGGGGCGGGGAAGCCCGAGGGGTCGACGGTGATCTGCGCGTTCGTGCGGAATCCGCCGATGATGATGTAGAGCACGGGGGTGATGCAGATCGAGATCAGCACGATCGCGATGAGGTACACGCCGGGGCTGCCCCAGCGCACCTTCGGCGCTCGGCGCCGGCCGTCCGGGCGCTTCGGCTGGACCACGAGCGACGTGCTCAGGCTGTCGGTCGTCATGAGCGCTTCCTTCCGCTTGCGCCGGTGACGGCGCCCTCCGTGTCGCGCCGCAGGACGAAGCGCTGGTAGACGAGTGCGATGACGAGGGAGATCAGGAAGAGCATGACGGCGACCGCGTTGCCGAAGCCGTAGCTGCCCGCGAGGTGCCCGTTCTGATACATGTAGGTCGCCATCGTCGAGGTGCCGGCGGTCGCTGCGATGTACTGGCCCCAGATGATGTTGACGAGGTCGAACAGCTGCAACGATCCGATGATCGACAGGAAGGCCCAGATGCGGATGGTCGGACCCAGCAGCGGCAGCGTGATGCTCCACTGGATCTTCCAGAAACCGGCGCCGTCGATGGCGGCCGCTTCGTACAGCTCCTCCGGGATCGACTGCATGCCCGCGAGCATGAGGATCACCGCGAAGCCGATGTACTTCCACGTGATGATGACCATGAGCGTCCACATCGCGATGGACGGGTCGGCAAGCCAGGACTGCTGGAGTGCGCCGAGGCCCCACTTATCGAGCAGGGAGTTCAGCGCCCCTGCGTCCTGCATCATCAGGCTCCACCCGATGCCGACGATGACCTCGGAGATCACGTAGGGCATGAAGATCAGCACGCGGATCAGCGAGCGCCCGCGGATCTTCTGGTTGAGCAGCAGGGCGAACAGGATCGCGATCGGGCCCTGCATGACGAGCGAGAGGACCACGATGATGAAGTTGTGCAGCACGGCGTCGCGGAACGACTCGTCCTGCCAGATGAGCAGATAGTTGTTCAGACCGACGAACTCGGTCGGCCAGCCGAAGCCGTTCCATTTGAAGAAGCCGTAGAACGCGGCCATCGCCACCGGGAAGATGACGAAGCCGAGGAACATCAGCAGCGCCGGCCCGGAGAGCAGCGCGATCTCACCGCGCTTGCGCCAATCGGGGCGAGGGCGCCGGCGCACCGGGGCGGGCGCGTGCCCCGCCCCGGTGCGGACGTCGCTCTCAGGCACGGCAGCAGCCGACACCGGAGTCTCGATCATCGTCCCGATCAGCCCCTCGCCGAGGCGTCGATGATCTTCGTGACGAGCTTCTCGGGGTCGCCCTGGCCGGCGAGCATCTCGACGACGCCCGTGTTCAGGGCGTTTCCGACGTTCTGGCCGAGTGCGGTGTCGAGCCACAGGGCCACGTACGGAGCCTTGCTGTACGCCTCCATCAGCGGCTTCAACGACGGGTCGGTGACGGCGCCGGTGGCATCCTGCGATGCGGGGACCGTCTGGAACGCGACGGCGTACTTCTCCTGCCATTCCTGCGACGAGATGAAGTTGAGGAACTGCTCGCAGGCCTCTGGCGAGTCCGCCGAGCAGGAGTAGCCGTCGACGCCGCCCATCATGGCGCCGGGTGCGCCGTCGCCGCCGTCGACCTCGGGGAACGGGAACCAGCCCAGATCCGGCAGTGGCTGCTCGTCGGGCGTCAGACCGGCGATGACGCCGACGTCCCAGGCTCCCATGAGCTCCATGGCCGCCTTGTGGTTGGCGAGCAGGCCGGCCGAGGAGTTCGCGCCCTCCTGCGCGGAGGTGGTCAGGAATCCGCTGTTGAACGGCTCTGTGGCCACGAAGTCCGCGAGGTTCTCGGCGGCGTCGAGCCAGCATCCATCACTGAAATCGGGGTTCGTCGCGAGGTTGGTGATGATGTCCTCACCGCAGGCGCGCACGGCGAAGAAGTAGTACCAGTGCGCGGCCGGCCACGCGTCCTTCGCGCCGAGAGCGATGGGCGCGATGCCCGCATCCTTCAGCTTGTCGACGGCGTCTCCGAGCTCGTCGATCGTCGTGGGCTCGCTGGTGATCCCCGCCTGTTCGAAGAGATCCTTGCTGTAGAAGATGCCGCCGGGCAGAACCGAGCTGGGCATGCCGTAGATCTTGCCGTCCACGGTGAACGCGCTGAAGGGCGCATCGCCGAACGCCGTCTTGACGTCGTCGTCGATCAGGTCGGTGAGGTCCTTGACCTTGCCGGCGCCGACGATGTCGGCGAGCTTGCCGCCACCGCGCGCCATGAAGATGTCCGGCATGTCGCCGGAGTTGACGGCCGTCTGCAGCTTGCCGTCCATGTCCTCGTTCTGGATCGACGTGACCTTGATCGTCACCTCGGGGTTCTCCTCGTGGAAGGCCGCCGCGGCGTCCTCCCAGTACTGCTTGCCCGGGCCGGTGGTCGAGTTGTGCCACATCGTGAGCGTGGTCTCGCCACCATCGCCTGAGTCGCCGGTCCCGCCGGAACAGGCCGTCAGCCCGACCGCCATCAGGGCTGCGACGGCTGCCGCTGCGACCCGTGCATTGCGCATCTTCATTGCCGTGTCTCCTCTTCATCGAGTGATTGCACCGCTGTGCCGAGCGGTGGGATGCGGCGGAGGGAGGGTGCCCCATCGCCAATTTGTTGCCAGCAACACCAATATGCTGTGCGCCCACTCTGACACCAGAGCCGAGCGCGTGTCAATCGATATCGATAACGTTTTCTAGAAGGTGGATATCATGATGCCATGAACCGCCGGACCACGATCAACGATGTCGCCCTCGCCGCCGGAGTCTCGGTCGCGACCGTGTCCAAGGCGATCAACGGCCGGTACGGCGTCTCCCCCGAGACGCTCTCCCACGTCATGGGGGTCGTGGAGGACCTCGGGTACGAGAGCTCCCTCGTCGCGACATCGATGCGCAGACGCAGCACCAACGTCATCGGCGTGCTCGTCGCCGAGTTCGAGCCGTTCGCGCTGCAGCTGCTGCGCGGCGTCTCGACAGCCCTCGAGACGACCGACTACGACGTGCTCGCCTACGCCGGGAGCGTCTCGGCCGGCGAGCACCTCGGCTGGGAGCGGCGGTCGCTGTCACGCCTCGGCGGGACCCTGATCGACGGCGCGATCCTCGTGACCCCGACCACCACCCCCGCCCAGACCGCGGTGCCCATCGTGGCGGTCGATCCGCACGTCGGCGCCGCAGACGCCGCCACGGTGACCGTGGCCAACGTCGAGGGAGCGCGCGCAGCGACAGAGCATCTGATCGCACTCGGTCACCGGCGCATCGCGCACCTGCGCGGACGCACCGACCTCGAATCCGCCCAGGAGCGCGAACAGGGCTACCGCAGCGCGCTCGAGTCGGCCGGCATCCCGTTCGATCCCACGCTCGTCGTCGACGGCAGCTATCGCGCGGCCGACTCGACCGTCGGCGCGAACGCCATCCTCGACCTCGCCGACACGCCGACCGCCGTCTTCGCAGCCAACGACCTCTCCGCCATCGAGATGATGCGCGTCGCCGCCGCGCGGGGACTGCGCGTGCCGACTGACCTGTCCGTGGTCGGTTTCGACGACATCATCGACGCGGCATCGCACGTGCCGCAATTGACCACGGTGCGCCAGCCGCTCCCCGAGATGGGGACCGCCGCGGTCCGGATGCTGCTCGATGTCCTGCAGGGCGACAAGCCGGAGCCGATCCGGATGCCGACGACGCTCGTGGTGCGCGAATCCACCGCGCCGCCGCAGCCCTGACCGCGCCACTGCCGGACGCGCCGCGACGCGATTGCGGACACTCGACGGATGTTATATGTTGTGCCTCACAACTTATATTCGTCCATCCGCCTGCAGAGGAGCAGCCATGCCCACCCCCACCCGCGACGACAAGTTCTCCTTCGGCCTCTGGACGATCGGGTACAACGGCACCGACCCGTTCGGCGGGCCGACCCGACCGGCCATGGACGTCGTGCACGCCGTCGAGAAGCTCGCCGAGCTCGGCGCGTACGGCCTGACCTTCCACGACGATGATCTCTTCGCCTTCGGATCCTCCGACGCCGAGCGGCAGAATCAGATCGACCGTCTGAAGGGCGCTCTGGCCGACACCGGGCTCGTCGTCCCGATGGTCACCACCAACCTCTTCAGCGCCCCGGTCTTCAAGGACGGCGGCTTCACCTCGAACGACCGCGACGTGCGCCGCTACGCGCTGCGCAAGGTGTTCCGCCAGCTCGACCTCGGCGCAGAGCTGGGGGCGAAGACGTTCGTCATGTGGGGCGGCCGCGAGGGCGCCGAGTACGACTCCGCCAAGGACATCCGCGCCGCGCTGGAGCGCTACCGCGAGGCCGTGAACCTGCTCGGCGACTATGTCACCGACAAGGGCTACGACATCCGTTTCGCGATCGAGCCGAAGCCCAACGAGCCCCGCGGCGACATCCTGCTGCCGACGCTCGGTCACGCGATCGCGTTCATCGACTCGCTCGAGCGCCCCGAGCTCGTCGGCCTCAACCCCGAGGTCGGCCACGAGCAGATGGCGGGGCTCAACTTCGCCGCCGGCATCGCCCAGGCGCTGTACCACGGCAAGCTCTTCCACATTGATCTGAACGGTCAGCGGGGCATCAAGTACGACCAGGACCTCGTGTTCGGCCACGGCGATCTGCACAACGCCTTCGCACTCGTCGACCTGCTCGAGAACGGCGGCCCCGGCGGGGTTCCTGCGTACGAGGGTCCGCGCCACTTCGACTACAAGCCGAGCCGCACCGAGGACGAGAAGGGCGTGTGGGACTCCGCAGCGGCCAACATGCGCACGTACCTGTTGCTGAAGGAGCGCGCCGCGGCCTTCCGCGCCGACCCCGAGGTGCAGGAGGCTCTGGCCGCCGCCAAGGTGGACGAGCTCTCGACGCCGACGCTGAGCCCCGGCGAGTCGTACGACGACTTCCTCGCCGACCGCAGCGCGTTCGAGGACTTCGACGCCGACGCGTACCTGGGCGGCAAGGGCTTCGGGTTCGTGCGCCTGCAGCAGCTCGCCACCGAGCACCTCCTCGGCGCTCGCTGAGATGCCGCTCGCCCTCGGGGTCGACAGCTCGACCCAGTCCTGCAAGGTCGTCGTGGTCGATACCGCGACCGGCGCCGTCGTGCGCACCGGTCGCGCCTCGCACCCGGACGGCACGTCGGTCGACCCCGAGGCATGGTGGCAGGCGCTCCGCACCGCGATCGCGGATGCCGGAGGCATGGCCGACATCGCGGCCTGGGCCATCGCGGGCCAGCAGCACGGGATGGTGGCGCTGGATGCCGACGGGCGCGTGATCCGCGACGCGCTGCTGTGGAACGACACCCGGTCGGCGGATGCGGCGGCCGACCTCATCGCGGAGTCCGGTGCCGAGCAGCTCGCCGCCCGCACCGGACTCGTGCCCGTGGCATCCTTCACGATCACGAAGCTCCGCTGGCTGCGCGACTACGAACCGGAGAGCGCCGCCAGGGTCGCGGCCGTCGCGCTCCCCCACGACTGGCTGACCTGGCGCCTGCGCGGCTTCGGGCCCGACAACCCGGTCCTCGACGAGCTCGTGACCGACCGTTCGGACGCCTCGGGGACGGGCTACTGGAGCCCGTCGACCGGCGAGTACGACCGCGAGCTGCTGATCGCGGCGCTGGGTCACGACGCGATCCTGCCCCGCGTGCTCGGACACGACGAGAGCGTGCACGACGCCGACGGCCGTCCGGTCGGTGCGGGAGCCGGCGACAATGCCGCAGCGGCCCTGGGGCTCGGCGCAGGCCCCGGCGACGTCGTCGTGTCGATCGGCACCTCCGGCACCGTGTTCGCCGTGAGCGACCGGCCGGCGACCGACCCCTCGGGCACGGTGGCCGGGTTCGCGGACGCGACGGGGAACTTCCTGCCCCTGGTCGCGACGCTCAACGCGGCCCGCGTGCTCAGCACGACAGCATCCCTGCTCGGCGTCGAACTCGACGAACTGAGTGCGCTCGCGCTGCAGGCCGAACCGGGTGCGGGTGGGCTCACGCTCGTGCCGTACTTCGAGGGCGAGCGCACCCCGAACCTGCCGGATGCGACGGCCGAGCTGCGCGGTATGACGCTGGCATCCACGACGCGACCGAACCTCGCACGCGCAGCCGTCGAGGGGATGCTGCGCGGTCTCGGCGCCGGCATGGACGCGCTGCGCGACCTCGGCGTCCCGCTGGAGCGCGCCCTGCTGATCGGCGGCGGCGCGCAGTCCGAAGCCGTGCGGGTCATCGCGCCCGAGGTGCTCGGCGTCCCGGTCGAGGTGCCCGATCCCGCCGAGTACGTGGCGCTGGGTGCCGCCCGGCAGGCGGCGAGCTTCATCCGCTAGACCCGCCCGCTACAGGCCCAGCCGTTCGAGGTACTCGTTCACGAACGTCCGCTCCGGGTCCAGGCGATCGCGGAGCGCCGCGAACTCCGACCACCGCGGATAGCGGGCACGGACCTCGTCGCCGGCAAGCGTGAAGACCTTGCCCCAGTGCGGGCGCGCCGATGCCGGCAGCGCCGCCTCGAGCCTCGGCAGCAGCGCCCGCACGGCAGGCCCGTCGGGTCGCCAGGTGAAGTGCAGGGCCACGACATCCGTGCCGTAGGAAGAGCTCAGCCAGAGGTCGTCCGACTGCACGGTGCGGATCTCGTTGACGAGCAGCAGCGGCGCGATCCGGTCGGCCATCGCGCGCACGGCCTCGATCGCCGCGATCGCGTCCGCCCGCGGCACGAGGTACTCGGACTGGATCTCCGCGCCGGCAGATGGGGTGAAGTCCATCCGGAAATGCGGGAGCCGCAGGAACCAAGGGCCCGGGACGCCGCCCTGCTCTGTGGCCGCCTCGGCGGATTCGGACAGGATCGGATGCCGTCGGTGCGTGGCGGCGACGGCGGAAAGGCGTGCCATGAGGGCCTCGCGTCCGTCGCGCGTCGCGTCGGGCTCGGCCTGCTTGACCCAGACCTGATCAGCGGCGTCGGTGCGCTGCCAGGTCGAGAAGATGCTGACGCTCGTTCCGGCACCGGTGACCGCGCCGAGGTCTTCGAGGATGGCATCCCACCGCGGATGCTCGAACACGTGCTGCGCGTACGGCACGGACGGCTGCACGTCGAGGGTGACATCGAGCACGGCGCCGAGCGCGCCCAGCGAGACCACCGCCCCGTCGAAGTCCGCATCCCCGCGGGCGACGGTGCGGACGTCGCCGTCGGCGGTCAGGAGGGTGAGGGCGCGAACGGCGCTCGCGAGCGACCCGGTGCGGTCGCCGGAGCCGTGGGTGCCTGTGGCGACGGCGCCGGCGATCGAGATGTGCGGCAGCGATGCGAGGTTGGCGAGCGCGAGCCCTTGCGCGTCGAGCACGGGCGCGACGTCACCGTAGCGCAGGGCACCCGAGACGCGCACGGCATCCCGCGTGTCGTTCACCTCGATCACCTGGGGCAGACCGGCGAGGCTGACCTGAATCCCCGCCGTGTCGGCGATGTCGTTGAAGCAGTGCCGCGTGCCGAGGACGCGGATCGAGCGGCTTCGGGCGACCAGCTCGCGCGCCTCATCGATGGTGGTGGGCTCGGCGAGGTCCGCCGCCCGATAGGTGAGATTGCCAGCCCAGTTCTTGCGCATCAGATCGCTCTGATCCGCCACGAGGCGGCGTGCTCGTCGCCCGGCGCGAGCGTCACCAGGTCGACACCGGAGTTGAAGGCGTCCGGTGGGCAGGTCATCGGCTCGACCGCGAGCCCGGCGCGGTGCATCGCGGGCAGGTCCGGGTTGTCGGCCGTATGGACCTGCACCCAGGAGCTGCGCCGGTCCCAGCTCATCGCTACGCCGGTGCCGTCGGGTGCGGTCACCCGCACCTCGGCGAGCTCGCCCGTGCGGGCAAGCCCGGTGAAGGCGTGGTCGATGAAGACGTCTCCGAGATTCCGCGGCATCCGGAAGTCCCACTCGGGGTGCGCATCGACGGGCTCGACACCGGTGGGGATCAAGCGGTCCTCGGTGACGGTCAGGACCTCGGATGCCGGCAGCAGGAGCGTCCAGTCGTCCACACGCCCAGGGCCGCCCACGAGATACGGATGCGGTCCCGTGCCCCAGGGCGCAGCGTCCGCCCCGAGGTTGCGAGCGGTCACGGTCTGCGCGAGTCCGTCGTCGTCGAGTCGGTACTCGACCTCCACCTCGACGCGGAACGGATACCCTGTCTGCGGCTCGATCGTCGCGGCGAGCACGACGCGATGGGGCTCGACCGTCCGCTCGGCGAAATCGGTCCACACGAGCAGTCCGTGCAGCGCATGTCCGCGCGACGGCTCCGTGAGAGGCAGGTGCAACTCGGCACCGCCTGCGCGGTAGCGGCCATCGACGATGCGGTTCGGCCACGGCGCCAGGGTCGCGCCGCGGTACGCCGGGCGGACCTCGTCGGCCTCGAACGGCACGACGAGATCGCGGCCGCGGTGGCGCAGCGTTCTGAGAGTCGCGCCGACCGTGGCGATCACGGCCTCGTAGCCGTCCTGGGAGAGCGTGTGCTGGCGGCCGGATCGCGGGGTCATCATCGTCTCTGAAGTCTAGTGATCAGCACCATCGAAACGGCCCGGCGCGTGCGAAGATGGCCGGATGCTCGGCGCGCTGCACGACCCCGGATTCCGCTGGTTCTTCATCGCCCGCGCCATCACGCTCATCACCGGATCCATGTCGTCGATCGCGCTCGCGTTCGCCGTCCTGCAGGTCGACAACGACGCCAGGTCGCTCTCGTACGTGCTCACCGCCTTCACGGTCGCCAATATCGTGTTCGTCCTGTTCGGCGGCGTGGTCGCCGACCGGCTGCCCCGCGCGCTGATCATCCAGAGCTGCTACGTCATCGACATCCTGTCCATGGGAGCACTCGCGACGCTGCTGTTCACCGGAACGGCCTCGATCGGGCTGATGGTGGCACTCGCGGCCGTGAACGGAGCATCCACCGCGTTCGTCCTCCCCGCCATGCAGGGCATCATCCCGCAGCTGACCAGGCCCGAGCACCTGCAGCAGGCCAACGCGATGCTGTCGTTCGTGCGATCGGCGGTGACCATCGGCGGGCCCGTGATCGCCGGTGTGCTCGTCGCGACCGCAGGGCCGGCGTGGGCGATGGTCGTGCAGGTGGCCGGCTGGGCGGCGGCGATCCCCGTGCTCGCTCTCGTGAAGCTTCCGCCGCCCGCGACCGGCGACGGGGCGACGTTCCTGCGCGACCTCCGCACCGGATGGGACGAGTTCCGCAGCCGCACCTGGCTGTGGGCGATCGTGCTCGCCTTCATGATCATGAACGCGATCCACGTCGGCGCCTGGGGAGTCGCAGGCCCCTACATCGCGAACAACGACGACCGCCTGGGCATCACGGGGTGGGGATGGGTCGTCAGCGCCGAGGGCGTCGGCGTGCTGCTCATGACGATCGTGCTCATGCGTTTCCCGCTGCGCCGCCCGCTGCGGCTCGGGATGATCGGCATCGCGTTCTTCGCCGTGCCGCTGACCATGCTCGGCGTGCATCCCGCCGTGGTGCTGCTGGCGATCGCGGCGTTCATCGCCGGCGCCGGGGCCGAGGTGTTCAGCACGGGCTGGAACGTCGCGCTCATGGAGAACGTCCCCACTGACAAGCTCTCGCGGGTGTCGAGCTACGACATGCTCGGCAGTTTCGTGGTGATGCCCATCGGCACGCTCGTCTACGGCTGGCTCATCACGCACGCCGATGTCGGCGTCGTGCTGGTGACATCGGGCGCCGTCTACGCGGTCTGCGCCGTCGCCGCTCTCGCGGTTCCGAGCGTATGGCGGATGGGCAGGACTGCCCACGCGCGCCAGGTGGCGGAATCATAGGATCAGCGGCAAGACTGGGCACATGACCTTCGAAGCCCTCCAGCCCCTCGCCGACCGCGCCGCGCTCTTCGCCGCCCTCCGTCAGGATGCGCTGACCGATGCCGTGGACGCACTGGGCGAGCACCGCTGGGACGCCGACATGGCCGCGGGCACGCTGACCTTCAGCTCGACGACCGACCCATCCCGCACGCTCGTCACCCGCCCCCATCTGATCGCCACGATCGCTCCGGGGCCGCGGTCGGTGCTCTGGGCGTGGGCTCACCCACAGGGCGACCCGCAGGGCATCGCCGGTCAGCTGCGCGACTACGGCGCCCAGTACGGTCTCGACGACCTCACGCAGGCCGAGCTCCCCTTCCCGGCAGACACCGGTGACGATCTGGACACGTGGATCGCGAACACGGCACACCAGATCGGGGCGATCGCCGTCGAGATCACAGGCCGCTCCCCCTACTACTCCGCGCCGATCGGCGGCGGCACCCGAGCCGTGTTCCTCCTCGACGCTCCGATCCCGCAGACCACGGTCGCCGAAGCGGTCACGAAGCTGCCGCGGATGCTCTCGACGCTCTCGCTCGGCGATGCACGCTCCTCGGTGTGGGATGCGGCGCGCCTGGCGGGCTGGACCATGGAGTGGACCGACGACGCCTTCTCCGGCGCGAAGGTCAGCGACGCCTCGGGTTCTGCGACGTTCCGCTTCGATGAGCAGGCCCGCATCACGGGCATCGAGGGCAGCCTCGGCGGTGGTACCGGCGCCAGCGCCGCTGTGCCAAGCTGAGCGCATGAAGAGCTGGTTGATCCGCGCCGTCTCGCTGTACGTCTTCAACGTCGTCGTCCTGCTGCTGATCGGCCTGCTCATGAGCAGCGTGAGCGTCGGCTGGCACGCGCTGTGGGCAGCAGTCATCCTCACCCTCGCCACCCTGGCGCTCAAGCCTGTGCTCCTGAAGGCGTTCCGCGGTGCGGCCTCGAAATCGGCATCCAGCCGCACGAAGGTCGGCGAGAAGGTCGTCCAGTACGTGCTGGTCTGCGTCGTCGAACTCATCGTCTGGGTGCTGACTGTGCTGCTCAGCGGCGTCGACGTCCGCGGATGGTTCTGGGGCTACGTCCTCCCACCGCTGTTCCTGCTGATCGCGTGGGTCATCTACGACCAGATCGACGACCGCATCGAGGCGAAGACGGGCGAGGTGATCGGCTCGGTCTCGTCGCGCATGAAGCGGACGGATGCCGCGGCGTCCTCCCCGGGTTCCGCACCCGCCGCCTCGCCGGAGGCGAGCATCGGACGCGACGAGCTGCGCGACGGGCTGACCCCCGAGCAGCGCCGGATGCTCGACAACCTCTGATCGGGCTCGTTCAGCCTGCGGCGACGCGCTCTGCGGCCTCGACGACGTTGGTCATGAGCAGGGCCACGGTCATGGGACCGACCCCGCCCGGGTTCGGCGACAGGAATCCTGCGACATCCGCGACATCGGGGTGCACGTCGCCGAAGACCTTCGACTTGCCGGTCTCGGGGTCGCTCTCACGCGTGACGCCGACGTCGAGAACAGCGGCTCCCGGCTTGACGTCGGAGGCCTGGATGAGGTGCTTCACGCCGGCGCCCGCGACGATGACGTCGGCCTGGCGCAGGTACGGACTCATGTCGGGCGTGCCCGTGTGCACCTGAGTGACGGTCGCGTTGATGTCGCGACGGGTCAGGAGCAGGCCCATCGGGCGTCCGATCGTCACGCCGCGCCCGACGACCACGACGTGCTTGCCCTTGAGGTCGTAGTCGTTGCGCAGCAGCAGTTCGATCACACCGCGCGGCGTGCACGGCAGCGGCGTGTGGATCGGGGCATTGACGTTGAGCACGAGGCGGCCGAGGTTGGTGGGGTGCAGGCCGTCGGCGTCCTTGGCGGGATCGATGCGCTCGAGGATCGCATCCGTGTCGAGATGCTTCGGCAGCGGGAGCTGCACGATGTAGCCGTGGCAGGTCGGGTCGGCGTTGAGCTCGTCGATCAGCGTCTCGACCTCTTCCTGCGTCGCATCGGCGGGCAGTTCGCGCTGGATCGAGTTCATCCCGATCGCCTCGGACTGCCGGTGCTTCATGCCCACGTACAGCTGGGATGCCGGGTCGGCGCCGACGAGAACCGTGGCGATTCCGGGCACGATCCCCTGCTCGCGCAGTGCCGCGACCCGCTCGGCGAGCTCCTGCTTGATCTCCGCTGCTGCGGCCTTGCCGTCGAGAATCCGTGCGGTCATGTCATTCCTCTCCGCGAAACAGGTCTTGCTCCGCGAAACAGGTCGTGCCACGCCCTGTCTCGGACGGCAGGACCTGTTTCGCGGAGGTGAGGCGGGTGCTTACTGCTGCAGTTCCGGGTACAGGGGGAACTGCGAGGCGAGGGCATCGACACGCGCGCGCAGCGCGGATGCGTCGGCGCCGGGCAGCAGCGCGAGAGCGATGATGTCGGCGACCTCGGTGAACTCGGCATCCCCGAACCCGCGCGTGGCGAGAGCGGCCGTGCCGATGCGGAGCCCTGAGGTGACCATCGGCGGGCGCGGGTCGTTCGGGACGGCGTTGCGGTTCACCGTGATGTGGATGTCATGCAGCAGGTCCTCGGCCTGCTTGCCGTCGATCGCAGCATTGCGCAGATCCACGAGCACGAGGTGCACGTCGGTGCCGCCGGAGCGCACCGAGATGCCGGCATCCGCCACGTCCTGCTGGGTGAGCCGGTCGGCGAGGATCGACGCACCCGACAGCGTGCGCTGCTGACGGTCCTTGAACTCCGGGGTCGCGGCCAGCTTGAACGCCGTGGCCTTCGCGGCGATCACGTGCATGAGCGGTCCGCCCTGCTGGCCGGGGAAGACGGCGGAGTTGATCTTCTTCGCGACCTCGGGGTCGTTCGAGAGGATGAAGCCCGAGCGCGGTCCGCCGATCGTCTTGTGCACGGTCGAGGAGACGACATGCGCATGCGGCACCGGGTTGGGGTGCAGGCCTGCGGCGACGAGGCCGGCGAAGTGCGCCATGTCGACCCAGAGGTAGGCGCCGACCTCGTCGGCGATCTCGCGGAACTTCGCGAAGTCGAGCTGACGCGGGTACGCCGACCAGCCGGCGACGATGACCTTCGGCTTGTGCTCGATCGCCAGGCGGCGCACCTCGTCCATGTCGACCAGCGAGGTCTCGGGATCGACGCCGTAGGCGACGATGTCGTACAGACGGCCCGAGAAGTTGATCTTCATGCCATGCGTGAGGTGCCCGCCGTGGTCGAGCGAGAGGCCGAGCAGCGTGTCTCCGGGGCGGGCGATGGCGTGCATGACGGCCGCGTTGGCCGTCGCACCGGAGTGCGGCTGCACGTTCGCGAACTCGGCGCCGAACAGAGACTTGACGCGCTCGATGGCGAGGGACTCGGCGACGTCGACCTCTTCGCAGCCGCCGTAGTAACGGCGTCCGGGGTAGCCCTCGGCGTACTTGTTCGTGAGCACCGAGCCCTGCGACTGCAGCACGGAGACGGGCACGAAGTTCTCGGATGCGATCATCTCGAGGAACGTGCGCTGACGGTTCAGCTCGCGGTCGAGGACCTCGGCGATCTCGGGGTCGACCTCGGCGAGCGGGGCGTTGAAGTACGGATCGGTCATGGCGTTCTCCTGTCACACACGGGAAAGGGGGTGTTCCTCATCGGCCCAGGCGCGCGGTCGAATTCCGTAACGGTCGCTCCCCGGTGGTGACCCACCCAGACGCCAGTCGCGACGGTTCGAGCATAGCGGACTCGCCCGTGCGCGATAGGTTTCTGTTCATGGTCTCCAGCGTCATCCACTCCGCCCGGCTGATCACCGACGGCACCGAGACGCCCGATTCCTGGGTGCGGTTCGAGGACGGGTACGTGACGGCCGTCGGCACGGGGCGCACGTGGACGGATGCCGACAGTGTGGTGGACGCGATCGAGATCGCGGGGCCGGATGCCGTGCTCGCCCCCGGTTTCATCGATATCCACGGGCACGGGGGCGCCGGGGCATCCTTCGACGACGGCGCCGTCGCCATCCGCACCGCCCGCGATCTGCACCGCGCGCACGGCACGACCCGCGCCGTGATCTCGCTCGTGACCGCTCCGCTGGATGACCTCGCGCGGAACGTCGCCGGGATCGCCGACCTCATGCGGACCGATGCTGACATCCTCGGCTCCCATCTCGAAGGGCCGTTCCTCGACCCGGCGCACCACGGCGCCCACGAGCCCTCGCTGCTGCGCGAGCCGGCCGCGGCCGACGTGCAGCGTCTTCTCGATGCCGGTGGCGGCACCGTGCGGCAGGTCACGATCGCGCCCGAGCTGCCCGGCGGCCTGGAAGCCATCCGGATCGTGGTCGCCGCAGGGTCCGCCGCCGCCGTCGGGCACACGAGCGCGGACGCCGCGCAGACCGCCGCGGCCTTCGATGCGGGAGCGACGATCCTCACCCATGCGTTCAACGCGATGCCCGGCATCCACCACCGCGCGCCTGGTCCCGTCCTGACGGCGGCCGCGGATCATCGCGTGGTCCTGGAGGGGATCGCCGACAACGTGCACCTGCATCCGACGGTCATCAAGCTGCTCTTCGACTCCGCGCCGGGTCGCGTCGCCCTGGTGACGGATGCCATGGCCGCAGCCGGCAGCGCGGACGGCAGCTACGACCTCGGCGCCGTGAAGGTGACCGTGACGGACGGCATCGCCCGGGCCGACGACACCGGTTCGATCGCCGGTTCGACCCTCACCCAGGACGTCGCACTTCAGCGCTCGGTCCAGGCCGGTGTGCCGCTCGCCGATGCCGTGCGCGCGCTGACGGCGACGCCGGCGCGCGCGATCGGCTTCGGCGCGCAGCTCGGGAGTCTCGCGCCCGGCTCCCTCGGGGATGCCGTGGTGCTGGATGCGCAGCTGCAGGTGCGGCACGTGCAGACCGGCGCGCGCATTCGCTGACCCCTCGGCCGGACCGGCCGGGGGCCGCCGCCGCGGCAGCGGCCCCAGCGCTTCTCCGGTCGAGAGTGCCGTGCCCGGGCACTCCTCCCCCGAGGCTCCCGAGCCCGGCCGACCAGCGCCCTGCCCCCGCGCTGGTGCCAGAACACCGTTCCCCTGAGGAGTTCATGGCCGTCTCTGATTGATGAGACGACGATGCACGCGGTTCATTACGCGGAACGACGAAAATTCTTCCCGGGAGCGTTCCCGCGACTTATCCACAGGGGGTGGTCTCACTCAGCTTTTCGAGAGACAATGGCTCGGGCGCGCGCGGAGAACCGTTCCATGCGCCCATGCCTGTGGAGGCCCACGACCGCCCCACGACCGATGGAAGATTGTGCACCACGACCTCGAGACCGACCAGACCGCCGACGCCGATCTGATTCTGCGGACGCGATCCGGAGACGCCACCGCGTTCAGCGAACTGTGGCGACGCCACTACCCCTCCGGTATGGCTGTCGCACGATCGATCACCTCGAGCATCGACCCCGACGACCTCGTCCAGGAGTCGTACACGCGCATCTATCAGGCCGTCCTCAAGGGAGGCGGTCCGAACGGATCGTTCCGGGCGTACCTGTTCACGAGCATCCGCAACACCGCCGCCGCCTGGGGTCGCGCCCGCCGCGAGATGCCGATCGACGAACTCGAGTCCGTCGTCGATCCCGACAGCACCGATGAGGCCGTCGGCGACGCGCTCGACCGCAGCCTCACCGCGCAGGCGTTCCGGAGCCTTCCCGTCCGCTGGCAGGAGGTGCTGTGGTACACCGAGATCGAGCAGATGAAGCCCGCCGAGGTCGCCCCGCTGCTCGGGATGAAGGCCGGTGCCGTCTCGCAGCTCGCCTTCCGCGCCCGCGAGGGCCTGCGCGAGGCGTGGATCCAGGTGCACGTGCAGAGCACGTCCTCGGATTCGGAGTGCCATTGGACGATCGCGCATCTCGGCGCCCACTCCCGCGGCAACCTCAGCACCCGTGATCAGAAGCGCATGGACGCGCATCTCGGCGAGTGCGCCCGGTGCCTCATCGTCGCCGCCGAGGCGAAGGACGTCTCCAGCCGCCTCGCGCTCGTCATGCTCCCGCTCGTCCTCGGCGTCGCCGGGGCCGCCGGCTACGCGCAGCTCCTCCAGCACGGCGGTGTTCCCGCCGTCGCAGCGGCGACGATGCCCGTCAGCGTCGTGGCGGGCACGGCGTCCGCCGATGGCGGCGCCGGCTCGATCGGGGTCGAGGGCGCGGTGCTCGGCGGTACGGGCACCACGACCGGCGGCACCGTCTCGGGCGGCGCGATCACCGGTCTCGGCGCTCTCGTCGGCGCGGGCTCCGCAGCCCTGGTCGTGGCCGGAGTCGTCGCGGCCGCCACGATCGTCCCCGGCCTGGTCAGCGCCAGCCCCGTCACGTCGCTGCCGAGTGCAGGGGATGCCGACGGCTCATCGATCTCGTCCGAGGTCGTCCCCTCCCGCGACATCGAGTCCGAGGAGATGCTCGTCCTCGAACTCCCGGCTCCCGAGGAGGAGCACGAGACGCCCGCCCCGCGCGATGTCCCGCCCCCGAGCACGGCTCCGCAGGAGCAGACCGCCCCGCAGGTCGCGCCGGACGAGACCACCGCCGACAGGCCGGCGAGTGGCGAGGGCGGCGATGAGAGCGAGACCGTCGAACCTCCGGCCGAACCCGGCGACGAGACGGTGATCCCGCCGGCCCCGCCGGAGGAGGAGGTCCCCGAGGAGGAGATCCCCGAGGAAGAAGTCCCTGGAGAGGAGACTCCCGAGGAAGAAGTCCCCGGAGAGGAAGTCCCGGGTGAGGAAATCCCCGAAGGCGAGACCCCTGAGGGGACCGCTCCCGAGGAGACCGCACCCGAGGAGAGCACTCCCCAAGCGATCGCGCCCGACGGGACCGCACCGACGGAGACGACCACGGACGAGTCGCCGACGCTCATCGACGAGACCGGCATCTGGATCGAGATCAACCTCGACGCCTGGCAGAGCGAGCCCGTGCTCGCCGAGGAGACAGCGCCCGCCGAATAGACTGGAGGCATGTCCGAAGCCACAGACGCCGTGCCCGGTGTCAACCGTCCGAACATCACTCCGCTCGACATCATCCGGGCCGTCGTCCTCGTCGCAGGTCTCGCCTCACTGGCGCTGTGGGGCTTCGCGATGTGGGAGTTCCCGTGGAACCTCGTCCTCGGCATCGGCACCCCGCTCGTCGTCCTCGTCGTGTGGGCGCTGTTCCTCTCGCCGCGCCCGGTGCTGCGACTGCATCCCTTCATCCGGGCCGCGGTCGAACTCATCATCTACGCCGGCGTCACGCTCGCCTGGTGGTCGATGGGTCAGGCGTGGGCGGGCGTCGCGTTCGCGGTGGTCGCCGTCGCCGCCGGGCTGTTCGCCGGTCGGAGAAGCCTGAGGTGAGCGCCCTCGCGGCGCTGCGCGAGGCCCTCGGCGACATCGTCGACGTCTCGGACGAGACACTCGAGTCGGCCCGCGCGGACCGCTCCGGGCACCGCTCCCCCGCCAGGCCCATCGCCGTCGTCCACGCGCGCACCGTCGACGACGTCCAGCAGACGATGCGGATCGCCACCGAGACGCGGACGCCGGTCGTCGTGCGCGGCGCAGGCACCGGCCTCGCCGGCGCCGCGAACGCCGGACCGGGCGAGATCGTGCTCTCCACGGTCCGGCTGAACCGCGTGCTCGAGGTCCGCGCCGACGACCTCCTCGCCGTCGTCGAGCCCGGCATCCTCAACGCCGACCTCAACGTGCGCCTCGCCGAGCACGGCCTGTGGTGGGCACCCGACCCCGCCAGCCGCGACATCTCGACGGTCGGCGGCAACATCGCCACCGGCGCGGGCGGACTGCTGTGTGCCAAGTACGGGGTCGTCCGGGATGCCGTCCTCGGCGTCGACCTCGTGCTCGCCGACGGACGGCTCCTGCATCTCGGCCACCGCAGCGTCAAGGGCGTCACCGGGCTCGATCTGACCTCGCTCGTGATCGGCTCCGAGGGTACGCTCGGCGTCGTCGTCGGCGCGACGCTGAAGCTGCGGAGGATCACGCCGGGCGGCACCTGCACCCTCACGGCGCTGTTCCCGACCGTGCGCGCGGCGGCCGCCGGATCCGCCGCGGTCACGGCATCCGGTGTTCAGCCCGCGATCATGGAGCTGATGGATGCCGCGGCGCTCACGGCCGTCCACGACCTCCTCGACCTCCCGGCGCCGCCGACAGGGGCCTCGCAGCTGACGATCCAGACCGACGGCCCGGCGGCTGCCGCCGAGGCCGAGAGCATCGCTGGCACGCTGCGCGCGGCCGGCGGCGACGTGACCGTCACGACCGACCGTGCCGAGGGCGAGCGCCTGCTCGCGATCCGCCGCGCGATGCATCCGGCGATGGCGGCGCTCGGCACGACGCTCATCGAGGACGTCGCCGTGCCCCGCAGCGCCCTGCCCGACATGTTCGACGAGATCGCGCGGATCGAGCAGACCTACGGCCTCGCCATCCCGACGGTCGCGCACGCGGGTGACGGCAACCTGCACCCGAACTTCATCTTCGACGGCGACGAGGTTCCCGCGGTCGTCTGGGACGCCGCCGACGAGCTGTTCCGCGCCGCCGTGCGCCTGGGCGGCACACTCACCGGCGAGCACGGCATCGGGATGCTCAAGAGCCGGTGGCTCGCCGAGGAACTGGGCGAGCACCAGTGGGAGCTGCAGCGGCAGATCAAGCGCGTGTTCGATCCGCTCGGCATCCTGAACCCCGGAAAGGTGTTCGCCGATGCCTGACATCCACGTCAGCGCCGCCGTCATCGACGACGGGGACGGCCGGATCCTCGTGGTCCGCAAGCAGGGCACCACCGCGTTCATGCAGCCCGGCGGCAAGCCCGAACCGGGCGAGAATCCCGCGCAGACGCTCTCCCGTGAGCTCCACGAGGAGCTCGGCCTGCGCGTCGCGGAGACCGCGATGCGGCCGCTGGGCCGGTTCGTCTCCGCCGCGGCGAACGAGCCCGGCCACCGGGTGATCGCCGACGCGTTCTCGTTCACGATCGATGCGGATGCCGTGACGGTCCAGGCCGAGCTCGCCGAGCTCCGCTGGATCACACCCGACGCGATCGGGACGATCGAGCTGGCGCCGCTCAGCCTCGAGCACCTGCTGCCGATCGCGTGGCCGGCCCTTCGACAGGCTCAGGGATCGACGTAAGACAGGCTCAGGGATCGACGTAGGGGCTCCTAGATCCCCTGCCAGGCCGGCTTGTTGGCGAACGTGTACCGGTAGTAATCGGCGAGCGTCAGCTCGGATGCCGCCGCCTCGTCGACCACGACGGTGACGTGCTCGTGGAGCTGGATCGCAGAGCCGGGCAGCATCGCGCTGACCGGGCCCTCGACGGCTGCGGCGACGGCCTTCGCCTTGCCGGCGCCGAACGCCAGCAGAACGAGATGGCGCGCCCGCAGGATCGTGCCCAGCCCCTGGGTGATGCAGTGCATCGGAACGTCGTCGACCCTGTCGAAGAACCGCGCGTTGTCCTTCCGCGTCTGCTCGGTGAGCGTCTTGACCCGGGTGCGCGATGCGAACGACGAGCCGGGCTCGTTGAACCCGATGTGTCCGTCCGTGCCGATGCCGAGGATCTGCAGATCGACCCCGCCGGCGGCCTCGATCGCGGCCTCGTAGTCGTCGCCGGCGTGCTCGACGCCGTCGATCTGCCCGTTCGGCGTACGGATCAGCGCGGGGTCGAGCCCCAGCGGCTCGACGACCTCGCGGGTGATCACGGAGCGGTAGCTCTCGGGGTGCGCCGGGTCGATGCCGACGTACTCGTCGAGTGCGAATCCGCGCACGCGTGAGACATCCAGCCCCGCGACGCGCGGCGCGAGCGCCTCGTACACGGGCAGCGGCGTCGATCCGGTCGCCAGCCCCAGCACGGCATCCGGCTTGGCGGTGATCAGGCGGACGATCTTGTCCGCGACCAGCGCTCCGGCGACGGGGGCGTTCTCGACGATGACGACTTCAGCCATGTGCGGCGATCTCCTGTTCGAAAGCGGGTGATTCGTTTGTCTCAGAGCGGGAGTGCTCTACGAGACGCCGAGCTGGCTCGAGAGCACCATCACGGCCGCCCCGCGCAGCACGATGTCCGGCTGCTGCGTCGGGCGGATCACGACGTCGTCGAAGACGCCCTCGAGCGTGCGCGAACGCAGGGTCCTCGTCGCCGCGTCGATGAACGCCCCGTCGAGCAGGTCGATGGGGCCGGCCAGCACGATCTCCGACAGGTCCAGTGCGGTCACGATCGGGGCGATGGCGATCGCCATGCGCGTGCCGGCATCCCGTAGCACGGCATCACGCGAGGAGGGATCGGCCGCGATCTCGTCGCGGAGCCTGCTGACGCTGAGCCAGGCCTCCAGGCATCCGTCGCGCCCGCAGACGCAGTGCGGGCCGCCGTCCGTGCCGACGACGACGTGGCCGATCTCGCCGGCGGCGTAACGGCTGCCCAGCAGCGGCTGGCTGCCCGAGATGAGCCCGGCGCCGACGCCGAACCCGATCTTGATGAGGATGAAGTCCGAACGCGCCCCGCCGAAGGTGTACTCCGCGAGCACGGCGGCGTTGGCGTCGTTGCGGGCGATCACGGGCAGGCCGAGGTCGCGGCCGAGTTCCGCCTCCAGCGCGAAGTCCGTCCATCCGAGGTTCGGCGAGCTGAGCACCACACCGTCCGGGCGCACGATGCCCGGGGTGCCGATGCCGACCCCGAGGAGGGTCGCGCTGGATGCCGCGACGAGCTCCTGCGCCAGTCGTCGGACGGCGGCGTAGGCCGCCTCGCCGTCGGCTTGCGCCGGACGGGGGATCTCGCGGCGCTCGATCACGTCCCCGTCGAGTGTGAGGACGGCGCCGCGGTACGCCTCCGCGTCGGAGAGGTCGAGGCCGATGATCTGGTGGCCGAGCCGGTCGATGTCGATGAGGATCGGGGGCTTGCCCGGTCCGACCGTCTCGCGGATGCCGAGCTCGACGACGATGCCGTCCGAGATGAACTCCGCGACCAGGTCGGAGATGGTGACGCGGGTGAGCCCGGTCTCCCTCGACAGGTCGGCCCTGCTCATCGACCCGGAGTGGTAGAGGGTCTGCAGGACGAGGGCGCGGTTGTGGCCCCTCGCGTGCTCGGGGAGCACCTTGGTGCGCGAGCGCAGGTTCTGCGCGGGCCCGAAGGAATGCGTCGCCGTGCCGGTCCGCACGGCCGGTGCCGTCTGTCGCGATTCGCCTGTGTCGGTCATTCGTCGTCGCTCGCTTCGGGAACAGTGGTCTGCGCATGCAGGAGGCCGTCGACCAGCTCGGCGACGATCCGCTCTCGATCGGCGAAGCCCATCGGCTTCCCGGGGATGCCGTCGCGTCGCTGATCGGGTGTCGGGCCCTGAAGCCGACGATACTGCACGCCGGAGGCCGCCAGACGCCGCAGATGCACGGGCAGTCGCCGGAGGAATCCGGTGAGATCGCCGGGTTCTCCCCCGGCCCACAGCCGCTCGGCGATCGCGCTGAGCCGGGGGAACATCGCGTAGTCGACGCGGTCCCTGCTCGCCAGGTGCTCGGTCCAGGTGTTCGCCTGCCCGCCGACCGCCTCGGCGGGCAGGGTCAGGGCGTACGCGCGCTCGATGCTCAGCGGCGGGCCGACCGGAACCGGCTCGTCGGCGGACTCCGACTGCCGGTAATCGAGATAGACCTGAAGGTCGGGGCATCCGACGACAGGGATGCCCCGACGCAGCGCCTCCGCCATCGCGACGGGCCCGCGCCAGGCGAGGATCTGCACGCCGTCCGGCACGTCGCCTTCGAGCACCTCATCCCAGGCGAGGGCTGTGCGGCCCCGGGATCGGACGTGCTCGACGAAGTGCCGGGTGAACCACGGCTGCACGGCGCGGTGACCGTCGAGACCGAGCTGTTCGATCCGCGACAGGGCCGCCGGGCTCTGCGCCCATTCGTCCGTGGGCACCTCATCGCCGCCGATGCCGATCAACGGCGCATCGAAGATGTCGCAGAGCGCGTCGATCGCCGCTCGGCCGAACGCGAGCGCTTCCTCGGTCGGCGCGAGCACCCGCGGGTTCACGCCGAACCGCTCCCACGGGGCGGTGACCGGGTCGCCCGCATCGGCGTTGCCGAGGCCGGGGTATGCGGCGAGCGCCGCCTGAACGTGACCGGGCAGCTCGACCTCGGGCACGAGCGTGATGAAGCGCTCCGCGGCGTACGCGACGAGTTCGCGGAGTTCGGCCGTGGTGTAGTACCCCTCGTGCACGCCCGCCTCGACCGTCGCGAGCGGACCGTGTCCGTGTTGCGTGGCCTCGCGGCGCGCACCGATGCCGGTCAGCCGCGAGTAGCCGGGCACTTCGAAGCGCCAGCCCTGATCGTCGGTCAGATGCAGATGCAGGACGTTCAGCTGATGAGCTGCGAGCAGATCGATGAGGCGCCGGATGTCGTGGGCCGGGCGGAAGTGGCGGGCGACATCGATCATCGCACCGCGCCACCCGAACGCGGGCTCCCCCTGCCAGGTGCCGACCGGGATCCGCGTGGTGACCGCGTGCTCGGGCGCACACATCTGTCGCAGGGCCATCGCAGCACGGAAGACGCCGATGGGTGCGGCGCCGGTCAGTTCGATGCGATCCGCGGCGACGTCGATCCGGAACGCCTCGTCGCCCCCGAGGGACTCGTCGACGAGCAGTACGATCGACGGCGCCTCGGGATCGCGACGCGGAGAGAGGCCGAGCGCCTCGGTCACGCGCGCGGCCACATCGGCGAGCGCGGCGGGCGCGTCGACCGGTGTGTCGACGCCCAGCACGAACGGCTCCGCCTGCACGTCGACCTCCGCGTCGATCAGCGGCACAGTGGCGCGGTGCGGCGGTGGAGGCATCCGCAGCGCAGCACCCGGAGTCGCGCCGGTGACCTCCCCTCCCCGGACGACGAGGGTGCCGGCGATGAGCACCTCGACGATGCCGACGGGCCGCGCGCGCGGTTCGTTGAACGTCGCCCCGGCAGCGATCGTGGTGGGGTGGAACAGCACGAGGTCGGCGGTGGCGCCCTCGCGGATCACCCCGCGCGGCGCGTCGCCGCGGTCTAGGCCCAGCCGGCGGGCGGGTGTCGCCGACAGATGGCGCACAGCCTCTTCCAGGGTGAGGACTCCGAGCTCGCGGACGTAGCGGCCGAGATAGTGCGGGAACGTCCCGAAGCCGCGCGGGTGCGGCTTCGCGCCGATGAGGATGCCGTCGCTGCCGCCGCAGTGCCGCGGGTGGCGCATGATCGTGCGGACGTTCTGCTCGTCGCCGATGTGCATGAGGATGCCGGTGGCGCCGTCATCGGCCACGATCGTATCCAGCACGACGTCGATCGCGCGCCGCCCCTCGCCTGTGGCGACCTCGGCGATCGTCCGGCCGACGAGACCGGCGAGGGCGGAGTTCGCCGTGCCGGACACCTCGATCAGCGACCAGTCAGCGCGTTCGCCGTGGAATCCGTCGCAGCCGGTCTCCTCCATCTCTACGCGCACCTGCTCGCGGGCGTCGGCGTCCAGGTCGCGGATCGCGGTGATCAGGTCGCCACTCGCCGCGAGCCGGCTGGGCAGCAGCGCGGCCAGCGTCGTCGCGCCCGGGAGGTAGGGATACGTGTCGAGGGTGACGTCGACGCCGTCGGCGACGGCCTCGTCGACGATGGCCAGCAGGTCCGCCGCGCGCCCTCTGTTCGGGGCGAAGTTCATCGTCGCGTGCGTGAGGTGCACGGGGCATCCGGAGCGCCGGCCGATCTCGAGCGCCTCGCGATACGCCTCCAGCGCGCCCGCGCCGTAGCTGCGGGTGTGCGGGGCCCAGTAGCCGCCGCGCTCGGCGACCACCCGGCACAGCGCCTCGAGCTCCTGCGCCCCGGCATGCATGCTGGGCGTGTAGGTGAGTCCGCTCGACATGCCGAACGCGCCGGCGTCGAGTGCCGCGCCGAGCAGGTCGCACATGGCCGCGATCTCGGCGTCGGTCGCCGCGCGGTTCTCGTGCCCGACCGTCATCATCCGCAGGTTCCCCTGCGGGACGAGGACGGCGACGTTCGCGGCGGTCGCCGCGTCGACGGCCGCCAGAAGGTCGTCCATCGTGCGCCAGGGCACGTCTGCCGGCCGCCCGTTCCAGCCGGCGATCTGCGCCGGGATGACGGATGCCGCAGCATCGTCGAGCGGCGCGTAGCCGAGGCCGTCCTGCCCGATCACCTCGGTCGTCACGCCCTGCAGGATCTTCGCCGTGTGCTCGGCGCCGGTGAGGACGGCGAGGTCGCTGTGGGCGTGCATGTCGATGAACCCGGGCGCGAGCACGAGTCCGTCGGCGTCGATCTCCCGGGCGCCGGGCGGGAGATCGAGCGTCCGATCGTCGCAGGCTCCGATCACCGCGACGATCACCTCGCCCTCGACAGCGACGTCCGCGAGGAAGCGACCTGAGCCCGTCCCGTCGACGACCGTCGCGCCCCGGTAGACGTGCACGCGGCCCGCGGCCGCCTTCTCCGCGCTCAGAAGCACGTCGCCACGGCTCCCGTCACGCGCGGGTCGTCCGCGTCCGGATCGTCGATCACGGGGATGACCCGCCACTTGTCGAACGCGGTGCACGGATGCGAGAGACCGAGCCGGATGACGTCGCCGACCGCCGCGCTCGCGTCCTCGTCGAGTGCGAGGAAGGCGTGCTGGTCGTTGAGCGCCGTGATCCGGCCCGCGACGGACTGCGGCACGGGGAGGTCGATGTCGAAGGGGACGTCGCGGCGACCGGCATCCAGCAGCGCGAGCCCCGCCTCGGGGTGCGAGACGACCCGGGCCCAGACGTGCATGGCCGAGCGCAGCGGATCCGTGCCGGTGAGCTCGCCGAACGGCGACATCCGCGCGTAGAACCCGTCGTCGTGGATCTGGAACGCGCCGGAGCGCAGCACGATCTCCGCCTCGTCGCGCAGCGGTGCGAGTGCGGCGGCCGCACGATCCGGGAAGGCGCTGCCGCCGGCGGTGAGCATCGGACGCGTGCCGTCCTCGTAGTGCAGGCGGCTGTGCAGCTCGGCGATCGTGCCGAGGTAGTCGTCGACCGCCCGAACGGATTCCGGGCTGCGGTCGGGCCCGAAGGGCCCCTCGTAGCCTCCGACGCCGGCCAGGCGCAGCCCGGGCGCATCCGAGATCGCCGCCGCGATCCGCTCGCCTTCCTCGACGGTGCGTGCGCCGGTTCGGCCGCCTGCGCCGCCCATCTCGACGAGGACGTCGAGCGGATGCATCGGATCGATGCCGGCACCGGCGAGCAGGTCGATCGTCGCGGGCGAATCGGCCCAGCAGATGATGCGCAGATCGGGATCGGCTGCGAGCGCCCTGCCGAGCTCGGCTGCCGCGGCGGCATCCGTCACGGCGTTGGCGATGAGGACCCGTCGGACGCCGGCGTCGATCGCCACAGACGCCTGCCACGGCGTCGCGACCGTGATGCCCCAGGCTCCGGCATCCAGCAGCCGCTGCCACAGCACCGGCGCCATCGTCGTCTTGCCGTGGGGCGCCAGTGCGATGCCGAGGCCGGATGCCCAGTCGAACACCGTGCGCTCGTTGTGCGCCAGCGCGTCCTCGTGCAGGGTCATCACCGGCGTACGGAAATCCGACAGTCTCAGACCGGCCGCAGGCAACTCGCTGAGGCGGAGGCCGTGGGAGTGCGCAGGGAACGCCTTCGCCCAGGTTCCGAGCACAGGATCCGGAATTAGTAGAGGCATCTAACAAGGCTACTAGGCTGAGGGCATGAGCCAGAAGACCCGGATCACGACCGATGCAGCCCCCGCCCCCGCGCACACGTTCTCGCAGGGCGTGCGCAAGGGCCCGTTCGTCCAGGTGTCCGGCCAGGGCCCCGTCGACCCGGCCACGAACGAGTACGTCTTCGAGGGCGACGTCGCCGCCCAGACCACGCAGACGCTCGAGAACGTCAAGGCCATCGTCGAGGCGTCCGGTGCGACGTTCGACGACGTGGTGATGCTCCGCGTCTACCTCACCCAGCGCTCCGATTTCGCGGCGATGAACGACGCCTACGGCGCCTTCGTCACCGCGCACACCTCCAGTGGCGTGCTCCCCTCGCGCACCACCGTGTTCACCGGTCTCCCCCGCGAGGAGATGCTCGTCGAGATCGACGGGATCGCCGTCGTCGACGCCTGATCGACCTCACCGCGGGTCGAACTCCCCATCGTGACGGTCCGGCCGAGTGTGCTTGACTGGGCGACCGACCGGAGAGACGCGCCGCGTGAGCGGTGCCACCACTGAGGGGATATTCACATGAACCGTCGTATTGCAGCATTCACCATCGCCGCCGTCGCCGTCCTGGGCCTGACCGGCTGCGCCGGTGCCGCCGACGAGCCGTCGAACGACAGCGCGGACGCCGGCGACTCGGCACCCGCCGAGGAGACCAGCACCGACCAGTCCGTCGAGGATGCCTGCGGCATCGTCATCCCCCAGCTGACCGAGGCCAGCCAGGCGATGAGCGAGATCGACCCGGCCTCGGCCGACCCGCAGGCCACCGTCGACCAGTTCAACGAGTACATCACCAAGCTCGGCGAGACGGTCGACAGCGTCTCGAACACCGAGGTCAAGGAGGCCACCGCCGCCGTCCACGAGGACTTCGTCGCCATGGGAGACATCCTCACCAAGGTCGTCGTCGAGCAGGACCTCGACGCCGCGGGCGACCTCAGCACGATCACGAGCGATGTGACCGAGTCGGCCACCGCGCTGCAGGAGCTCTGCAGCTGACATTCAGCCGCGCATCGATGCCCCCGGGATCCCCGCGATCCCCGGGGGCATCGTCGTCCGAACCGTTGCCTGCCCGTTACCTGCAGCCGCGTATGATAGAGAAACTGTCGCGCTGACTCTCGGGGGGTGAATCGTGACCGACCTCGCTGCCGCACCCGGTGCCGCCGATTCCACGGCGAGCACCGAGGTCCTGCCGCCGATCGACGGCGAGCGCCCCATGGAGTGGGCGCCGCGTGAGCCTGCGCCCAAGAAGCACCGCACAGGCCTCTGGGTCGGCCTCGGCGTCGGAGCACTGCTGGTGTCCGCCGCTGCCGCGTCGATGATCCTCATCGCACCGGGCACGACGATCGCCGGCGTGGCCGTCGGCGGACTCACACCGGCCGCCGCCGCGGAGGCCGTCGAGAACCACCTCGCAGGCACGCAGATCTCCCTCACCGATGCGGGCGCCGACGTCGTCGTCAGCGCCTCGGAGCTCGGTGCATCCATCGACGCGAAGGCGCTCGCCGACACCGCGTTCGCGGAGCATCCGATGTGGAACCTGGGGGCATGGCTGCCCGAGCCCATCGCAGGCGACATCGTCCTCGACCCCGAGGTCGCCCATGACACGCTGCGCGGCCTCGTGCCGAGCGCCTATGAGGACGCCATCGACGCAGGCGTCGCGTTCGACGCCGACAGCAGCACCTATACGACGACCCCGGCCGTCGCGGGCACCGGTGTCGACCTCGACGCGCTGACGGGCGCGATCAGCGGTGCGCTCGCCGACGGCGCCCAGGCCGTGAGCTACTCCTCCGCCCCCGCCGAGGCTCCGGCCGCGATCAGCGACGCGGATGCGACAGCGGTAGCCGATCAGCTCAACGGCATGTTGAAGACCATCGGCTTCTACGTCGGCGACGAGCGGACCGTGCCGGTGAAGCCGGCTGTCGCCGCCACGTGGATCGACGTCGTCGACACCGACGGACAGCTCGAGATCATTGCCGACGCCACGAACATCCAGAAGACGGTCGACAAGCTCGCCGGTCGCGTCGATCGTGAGCCGGTCGACGCCAAGGCGATCGTCAACGGGAACGGCACCGTGCTGCAGGAACTGACGGCAGGCGTCACGGGGCGCACGCTCGGCGACACCAGCACCCTCGCGGCCGACTTCGCCACCAGGCTCGAGGCGGGCGAAGCCATCCAGCCGATCGAGGTCGACGAGGTCGCCTTCAAGGAGCAGACGCTGCTGCGTCAGATCGACGTGAATCTCTCGTCTCAGGTCGTCAGCGCCATCGAGAACGGCGTCGTCGTCGACTCGTGGAGCGTCTCGTCGGGCACGGACGGGTACAACACCCACACCGGGACATACGCCGTGGGGTGGAAGACCTCGAGCCAGAACATGGGCAACCGCGATCTCACCGAGGCGCCGTACTACTTCCAGCCCGACGTGAAGTGGGTCATGTACTTCAATGGCGACCAGGCGCTGCACGGCGTGTACTGGCACGCCAACTGGGGCACCCCGATGAGCCACGGCTGCGTCGGCATGCCGGAGTGGCGTGCGCAGTGGCTCTACAACTGGACGCCGGAAGGCGTCAGCGTCAACGTCCACTACTGACACCGGGTCACGACGGGCGCGACGCCCGCACAGACACCACGCCCAGACACGAAGAAGGCCGGATGCTCGAAGCATCCGGCCTTCTTCGTGTCTGCGGATCAGAGACCGTCGATGATCCCGTTCAGGGTCTGCGACGGACGCATGACCTCTGCGACCTTGGCCGCATCGGGGCGGTAGTAGCCGCCGATGTCCACGGGGTGGCCCTGTGCACCGTTGAGCTCCGCGACGATCTCCTGCTCCTTGGCGGTCAGGCTCTCGGCGATCGGGGCGAACGCTGCAGCGAGCTCGGCGTCCTTGGTCTGCTTCGCCAGTTCCTGCGCCCAGTACAGGCCCAGGTAGAAGTGGCTGCCGCGGTTGTCGATCGTGCCGAGCTTGCGTCCCGGCGAGCGGTCCTCCTCGAGGAAGGTGCCGGTGGCGGCATCCAGCGTCTCGGCGAGCACGCGGGCCTTCTCGTTGCCGGTGCAGTCGGCGAAGTGCTCGAGCGACGCGGCGAGGGCGAAGAACTCCCCGAGCGAGTCCCAGCGCAGGTAGTTCTCCTCGACGAGCTGCTGCACGTGCTTCGGAGCAGAGCCACCGGCGCCCGTCTCGAACAGTCCGCCGCCGGCGAGCAGCGGCACGATCGAGAGCATCTTCGCCGACGTGCCGACCTCGAGGATCGGGAACAGGTCGGTGAGGTAGTCGCGCAGCACGTTGCCGGTGACCGAGATGGTGTCGAGGCCGTGGCGCATGCGAGCCAGCGTGTAGCGCGTGGCCTCCTCGGGGGCGAGGATCGAGATCTGAGCGCCCGTGGTGTCGAGGGTCGCGAGAGCCTGGTGCACCTTGGCGATCAGCTGGGCGTCGTGCGCGCGGTTCAGGTCGAGCCAGAACACGGCGGGAGCGCCGGTGGCCTGGGCGCGGGTGACCGCGAGCTTCACCCAGTCCATGACGGGGATGTGCTTGGTCTGGGTCGCGCGCCAGATGTCGCCGGACCCGACCTGGTGCTCGATGACGACCGTTCCGTCGCCGTCGACGATCTCGACGACACCCGCCGAGGCGATCTCGAAGGTCTTGTCGTGGCTGCCGTACTCCTCGGCGGCCTGCGCCATGAGGCCCACGTTGGGGACGGTGCCGATCGTGGCGGGGTTGAGCGGGCCGTTCGCGATGACGTCATCGATCACGGCCTGGTAGACCCCGGCGTACGAGGAGTCGGGGATGACGGCGAGCGTGTCGTCCTCTCCCCCGTCGACGCCCCACAGCTTGCCGCCGTTGCGGACGAGCGCCGGCATCGAGGCATCCACGATGACGTCTGAGGGCACGTGCAGGTTCGTGATGCCCTTGTCGGAGTTGACGTACGACAGGCGGGGGCCGGCCGCGATGGTCTTCTCGAAGTCGGCGATGATCTCGGCACCGCCGTCGATCTTCGCAAGGCCGGTGAGGATCGACCCGAGGCCGTCGTTGGCGCTGAGGCCTGCGGCGGCGAGCTGGTCGCCGAAGCGCGAGAACACGTCGGCGAAGAACGCCTTGACGACGTGCCCGAAGATGATCGGGTCGGAGACCTTCATCATCGTGGCCTTGAGGTGCACCGAGTACAGCACGTCGTCGTTCTTCGCGGTCTCGAGCGTCTCGGCGAGGAAGGCGTCGAGGGCGGATGCCGACAGGAACGTCGCGTCGACGATCTCGCGCGGCAGCACCTTGAGGTTGTCCTTGAGCACCGTGACCGTGCCGTCCGCGGCCGTGTGACGGATCGTGAGGACGTCGTCGTGGGCTGCGATCCAGCTCTTCTCGTTGTGCTTGAAGTCGTCATGGCCCATGGTGGCCACGCGGGTCTTCGACCCCTCGGCGAACGGCTTGTTCGTGTGCGGGTGCTTCTTGGCGTAGTTCTTCACGGCGAGCGGCGCGCGGCGGTCGCTGTTGCCCTCGCGCAGCACGGGGTTCACGGCGGAGCCCTTGATGCGGTCGTAGCGAGCGCGGATGTCCTTCTCGTCAAGGGATCCGGGCTCGTCCGGGAAGTCGGGGATGTCATAGCCCTGCGCCTGCAGTTCCGCGATGGCGGCCTTCAGCTGCGGGATGGATGCCGAGATGTTCGGCAGCTTGATGATGTTGGCCTCGGGGAGCGTGGCGAGGCCGCCGAGCTCGGCGAGGGCGTCGGACACCTCCTGCTCGGCGCTCAGACGCTGCGGGAAGGCGGCGAGGATGCGGCCGGCGAGCGAGATGTCACGCGTCTCGAGCTCGATGCCCGCCTTGCCGGCGTAGGCCTGGACGATGGGGAGGAGCGATGCGGTGGCGAGAGCCGGTGCCTCGTCCGTGTAGGTGTAGATGATGGCGTCGTCGGTCACCGGAAGATTCTCCGTTCGCGGGTCGAATTTGTCTCGATACCAAGATACCTGAGTGCCTCTGCCCCCGTTCGCGGACTTCTCTCTGCGCGCACCGGCCCGGAGAGGTTACCCTGGGGCTATGACTGAACTGCGCGTGGTCGAACTCTCCGCTGCGACGATCGTCGCCGTGAACAACCTGTCTCTCAAGCCCGGGCAGGAGCAGTACCTCGCCCCGGTCTCCTACGGGATCGCGGCCACCGTCATCAACCCGCAGACCTCATGGCAGCGCGTCGTCCTCGACCGCAACGAGGTCGTCGGATTCGTCAGCGCCAACTTCGATCCAGAGGCGCCGGAGGAGCACTTCCGCTCCGTGCTGTGGCGCATCAACGTCGACGCCGACGACCAGGGTCGCGGCATCGGCCGCTTCGCCGTCGAGGCTCTGATCGACGAGGCGCGGGCGCGCGGCATGAACCACGTCGACGTGATCTATGAGGCAGGCGATGCCGGTCCTGCCGCGTTCTTCGAGCGCGTCGGCTTCACCCAGGTGGGCGAGACGGAGTACGGCGAGGTCATCGCCTCCGTGCAGATCTCGTCCTGACAGCGGCGGCGGGGTCTCGGATCCCCCTCCCCCACCGAGGCCTCGTCGCCCTCGGTGCGCCCGGCGGAGAGCGCCCGTCCTGGTCACTCGTCGCGCTTGGGCTTGCGGCGCGCGGTCCACGCCGCGAGCGCAGAGGCTGCTGCGCCTGCCGCTTTGTCGAGCGCCTCGGCCGATCGGCTGAGCATGTCGTGGGCGCTGCCGGGCCATGCGGCCCCCGCATCCGGGTCCCGGCCGGCCGCGCGCGCCTTCGCGGTGTGCTCGGCGACGTCGAAGGTCCGCTCGAGATCCGCGACGGCATCCCGGTACGCGGAGAACTCGGCGGGCGTCACGCCCGACGGCGATGACGGTCGCAGGTCTCGCGCACGAGAGGCGGCAGCGAGGAAGGCCGCCATCGCCGGCTCCTTGCCGTCGCTCATCGCAGGGTACGCGATCAGCTTCGCGGCATCCGTCTCGTAGTCCATCCAGCGCGCGATGACCGCGTCATGCGCGCCGTTCAGGCGGGCGAGCGGATACCGGTCGGTCTGGGATGCCGACGGCACCTGCGCCTGCTCCACGCCGACGCGGATCCGGCGGGCACGCACGTCGGCGTGCGCCGCCTTCACGTCGTGCTCCGCCTGCTTCAGGGCGCGCCGCGCGCTCGCGACATCGGCGGTCGATGCCCGGGATGCCGTGCGCTCGGCGACCAGACGCGCGTGCTCCGCCCGCGCGACCTTCACGGCACGACGTCGCTCCCCGATCTCGCGCTGCGCGTCGCGGAGATCGCTGCGTGCGGCATCCAGAGCCAGCCGGCGTCCGCTGCGCTTCCGGCCGCGGCGCACTCCGACGGCGGTGACGGCGCCTGCGCCGACCGCGGTCGGGGCGATCCACCACCACTCGGCGGCCAGCATCCACAACGGATCCACGCTTCGATCGTATCGGTCGCTCGGGGGCGCGGAGGGGTCGCAACCGGTCACCTGGACGCGCGCGAAGCGACCACCTGCGACACCTCGCACCCCGGAGCCCACCAGACGCGCCCACGGAGGGGTCACGGACGGTCACCCGAACGCGCGTGAAGCGACCACCTGCGACGCCTCCCGCCCCGGAGCGATCCGAGGCGGGACGGCGCCGTCAGACCAGCGTCTCCTGCCAGGCCGCGTGCAGCTGCGCGAACTTGCCCGTGCCGCCGATGAGCGCGGCGGGGGTGTCGTCCTCGATGATCTCGCCGTGCTCCATGACGAGCACCCGGTCGGCGATCGCGACCGTGGACAGGCGGTGGGCGATGATGATCGCCGTGCGGTCCTTGAGCAGAGTCTGCAGAGCGTCCTGGATGAGCCGCTCCGACGGGATGTCGAGCGACGCGGTCGCCTCGTCGAGGATGAGCACGGCAGGGTCTGCGAGGAACGCGCGTGCGAACGAGATCAGCTGACGCTGCCCCGCCGACACGCGTCCGCCGCGCTTGTTCACGTCGGAGTTGTAGCCGTCCGGCAGTGCCGAGATGAACTCGTCCGCCCCGACGGCGCGGGCCGCCGCGCGGATCTCGTCGAGCGTGGCATCGGGCTTCCCGAGCGCGATGTTGTCGGCGACCGTTCCGCTGAACAGGTACGCCTCCTGCGTGACCATGACGATCGCGCGGCGCAGGTCCTTCGGATGCAGCGACCGCAGGTCGACGCCGTCGAGCGTGACGCGTCCCAGCGAGGGGTCGTAGAACCGCGAGATGAGCTTCGCGAGCGTCGACTTCCCGGCACCCGTCGTGCCCACCAGCGCGATCGTCTGCCCCGCGGGGATATCGAGCGAGAAGTTCGGCAGGATCGTCTTCTCTCCCGAGTACCCGAACGTGACCTCGTCGAAGCGCACATGCCCGCGCGACTCCCACAGGTCGACCGGCTCGGCCGGGTCGGGGACGGTCGGCTGCTCCTCGAGCACACCCGAGACCTTCTCGAGCGCTGCGGTGGCCGACTGGTACGAGTTCAGGAACATCGCGATCTCCTGCATGGGCGCGAAGAAGTTGCGCACGTACAGGACGGCCGACAGCAGCACGCCGACCGTGAGCGCACCATCGGCGACGCGGATGCCGCCCCACAGCACGACAAGACCCAGCGTCAGCGCGGCGACCCCCATGAGACCCGGCTCGAACGTGCCGAACAGGAGCATCGATCGACGGTTGACGTCGCGGTACTCGCCGGCGACCTTCTGGAAGGCGACGTCGTTGCGCGGCTCCTTGCGGAACGCCTTCACGGCGCGGATGCCGGTCATGGTCTCGACGAACTGCACGATGACCTTCGCGCTGATCACTCGCGACTCGCGGAACACGACCTGCGACCGCGAGTAGAACCAGCGCATGAGCAGGAACAGCGGGATGCCGGCGAGAAGCAGGATCACGCCCGACTCCCAGTCCCACACGATCAGCGCGATGAACGTGAACGCACCGAACAGCACACCCGAGACGAGGTTGTTCAGGCCCCCGTCCAGGAGTTCGCGGATGGAGTCGAGGTCGCTCGTCTGACGGGAGATGATACGGCCAGACGTGTACGTCTCGTGGAACTCGAGGCTCAGCCGCTGCGTGTGCAGGAAGATGCGCTTGCGCAGATCGATCAGCACCGCTTGGGTGATGCGCGCGGCGACGACGACGTACCAGCCGATGAGGGCGGCGGCCGCAGCGCCGGCGAACAGGTAGACAAAGCCGACGAGGAACGCCGGCATCCAGTTCGCGTGGTCGAGAACCTGCGGCAGCGCCTTGTCGAGCCCGATGCTGATGAGGATGGGGCCCGCGACCTGCAGCGCCGTGGAGACGACGAGCACGATCGCGGCGAGCACGATCTGCGCCTTCAACGGCGAGACGAGCGAGCCGAGCAGCCGCAGAGAGCGCTGGCGGATCGCCCTGCTCTCCTCGCGGGTGTAGTTCGAGCGGTCTTCGCCCGCTGTTCCGGTGAGTGCCGCGCTCATGCCTGCACCTCCTCTTCCTCGGTGTGCGTATCCTCGAGATCCTGGTCGGTGATGACCGGGATCGCCCCGGTGCGGGCCGCCTCCTCCGCCTCGAGGCTGGAGATGACGTGCCGGTAGTGAGCGCTCGTCCGCAGCAGCTCGGAGTGGGTGCCGACCGCGGTGACGCGTCCGCTCTCGAGCAGCGCGACCCGGTCGGCGAGTGCCACGGTCGACGGGCGGTGCGCCACGATCATCGCCGTGGTGTCGGCGAGCACGTGCCGCAGGGCCTCTTCGACCAGTGCCTCGGTGTCGACGTCGAGGGCCGAGAGCGGGTCGTCGAGCACGAGCACCTTGGGCTTCGCGGCGACGGCGCGGGCGAGAGCGAGGCGCTGACGCTGTCCACCGGACAGGCTCAGTCCCTCTTCGCCGATCACGGTCTCCACGCCGTCGGGCAGCTGGTCGACGAACCCGGCCTGGGCGACGTCGAGCGCCTCGCGCAGGACGCGCTCGCCCTCCTCGCTGTGGATGTCGAGCTCCGCACGCCCGAGGAGCACGTTCTCGCGGACGGATGCCGAGAAGAGCGTCGCGTCCTCGAACGCCATCGCGATGTGCTGGCGCAGTTCGACGAGCGAGAGGTCTCGCACATCGACGCCGTCGAGCGTCACACGTCCACCGGTGACGTCGTACAGGCGCGTGGGCAGGGTGGTGAGCGTCGTCTTGCCGCTGCCGGTGAGCCCGACCAGTGCCATGGTCTCACCGGGGCGCAGCACGAGATCGATGCCGTCGAGCAGGTCGCGCTCGGCGGAACCGGCATCCTGGTACCGGAAGTGCGCGCCCTCGAAGGCGAGCTCGCCGCGCGGCTCCGCGATCGTGACAGGGCTTTCCGGATCGGTGATCGTGTTCGTCTCGGAGAAGATGTCGAATACGCGATCGGTCGCGGTACGGGCATCCAGCATGAACGAGAACAGGAACCCGATCGACTCGATCGGCCAGCGCAGCACGGTCGCCATCGCGAAGAAGGCGAACAGCTCCGGCAGCTCGATCGCGCCCTGCGCGATGAGCCAGATGCCGGAGAGCAGGCTCAGGCCGAAGGCGATCTGCGGCATGAGATCGAGCCAGAACCAGATCGACCCGATCGCGCGCGCCTTGCTCAGTTCCGTCGAGCGCAGCGACTCGGCCTGCTTGCTGAAGCGGGTCAGCGCGTGCTTGCCGCGGCCGAAGGCCTTGAGCACGCGGATGCCGTGCACGCTCTCCTCGACGCTGGTCGCGAGGTCGCCGGCCTGATCCTGGCTCTGCCGGGCGAGGATGCCGTAGCGCTTCTCGAACAGGTAGCCCTGGATCCACAGCGGGATGGCGGTGACGATGAAGATCGTTCCGAGCAGCCAGTGCCAGCGGAACAGCAGCACCGAGCCGATGATGATCGTCAGGACGTTGACGACGAGCAGGATGAGGCCGAAGGCCAGCCATCGGCGGATGAGGCCGATGTCCTGCATCATGCGGCTCAGCAGCTGCCCGGACTGCCAGCGGTCGTGGAACGCGACGGGCAGGGTCTGCAGACGTGCGTACAGCTGCGTGCGCATCCGGTATTCGACCTCGGTCGAGGGCTTGAGGATGAACCAGCGCCGCAGCCACACCATCGCCGCCTCGCCGATTCCGAGCGCGAGCACGACCGCGGCACCGCCGACGATGATCGCGATGCTCGCGGAGGTGTCGAGACCCCGGACGATCTGTTCGAGGACGATGGGGACCATCAGGGCGATGACGGCGGCGGCGAGCGCGCTCGCAGCGCCTCCGACGAATCGCCAGACGACGGGCTTGACGAAGGGTGCGAGGCGCCAGAGGGCCCGGGAGGTGGACAGCGAGGACGAACGTGCAGACGATGACGACGAGGAAGACATGACTCTCAGACGAGGTGCGGAACGAAACGGGAGCGTGTGACGGGCGGCGCGAGCGCTGCTCCCGGGGATGCGGTGAGCGGGCGGCTGATCAGCCGCGCGGAAGCCGCATCGTGTGACCACGAGTGGTCGAGCCGGGAGCGGCGATCTGCGTGACAGCGATCGAAATCATGATGTCCTCCTCAGGCTCGAAGCTCCGCACCGGTCGGCGCGACAGCCCTCCAGCCTATTCCTGTGAACCGGCTGGAGGCAAGCGTTGTTCCCGGATTTGTTCGCACCCTGCTCGAAACCGAGCGTCCCCGTTCAGCGGGAGGCGACGGCGCGCTCGCGCGCGAGCAGCGACTCCTTCACGTCGACGCCCCAGGCGAATCCGCCCATGGAGCCGTCGCCGCGCAGCACCCGGTGGCAGGGGACGAACAGGGCGGGTGCGTTGCGGGCGCAGACGGATGCCGCGGCCCGCACCGCGCCCGGATTGCCGAGTTCCACGGCGAACTCCGTGTAGGTCAGAGGCTCCCCCGGCGTGATCCGCCGCAGCGCCGCCCAGCCGGTGCGCTGCATGTCGGTGCCGAACTGGTGCACGGCGACGGTGTCGATCGCGGCGATGTCGCCGTCGTAGTACGCGCGGACGGCGACGGCGGCATCCGTCTCGCCGTCCCGGATCTCGGCCGGGCGGTTCTTCTCGGCCAGGCGGGCGACGATCTCGTCGCGGTCGGCCGTCCACCCCGAGGAGAGCACGCGCTGCTCGCCGGTGTCGGGCGAGACGTCAGCGAGGATCGTGAACGGGCCGTCGGCGGTGTCGATGGTCTGGATGAGAGCGGTCATGAGAGCTCCTTGTCTGCGGTCTTCGTGCTTCGTTTCTTCGTGCTTCGTTTCGTCATGCGGGGCGGCATGGCCGCCCAGAGGTGGGCGCTCAGGTAGCTGCGCCACGGCGCCGTGCGCTCGGCCCACGCGGTGAGCGCTGCCGGTTCCGCCGGGATGCCGGCGGCCGCGGCCCCCGACCGGATCGCGACGTCGCCGGGGAGGATGATGTCGGGGTCGCCGAGGACCCGCATCCGCACGTAGTCGGCTGTCCACGGCCCGATTCCCGGCATCGCCAGCAGCGCGGCGCGCTGGGCCCCGCTGTCGTCGCCGACCGTGAGCGCCAGTGTGCCGTCGGCGAGCGCAGCCGCAGCCCCGGTGACGGCCCTGATCCGTGCGGCGGGTCCGCGCAGCACCTCGGCGCCGCGTTCGGCGATGGCCGTCATCGTCGGGAACAGCAGGCCGCCGTCCGCGGTCTCCTCACCCAGCGCGACGGTGAGCGCGGTCAGCGCGGTGCGGGCGGCCGCGACCGTGATCTGCTGGCCGATCATGGCGCGGATGAGCATCTCGTGCGGGTCGGCGGCGCCGGGGACGCGGATGCCGGGGATCCTGCCGACCAGGGGTGCGACAAGCGGATGCTCCGACAGGGCGGCGTCGACCGCGACGGGGTCGGCGTCCAGGTCGAAGATGCGGCGCGCCGTGGCCACGAGAGGGGCGAGATCGCCGAGATGGGTCACCCGGGCGCGGAGGCGGAGCGTGCCGGCGGCATCCTGGCGGACCTCGAACCACGCCGGCCCGCCGGGCATCCGCAGGTGGCGGGAGAAGGAGTCAGCGGTGGCGACCTCGACGCCCGGAACCGCGCGGGCCGCCATCCACGCGAAAATGCCGGCGGCGTCCATCGGCTCGCGATGCGGAAGCAGCAGATCGATCTCGCCCGGGACCAGCGCGGTGTCGCCGCCTGCGCCGAGAGGCTGGCGCCGCTTGGCCCGCAGCTCGGTCGGCGTCAGGCCGAACACCTCGCGGATCGTGTCGCCCGCCTGGCGGATGCTCGCGAACCCCGCCGAGAACGCGATGTCCGCGATCGGCAGGTCGGTTCCGACGAGCAGCATCCGCGCATTGTGGGCGCGGTGCGCCCGGGCGAGCGCCAGAGGGCCGGCGCCGAGCTCGGCGGTCAGCAGCCGGGTGAGGTGACGGCTGGAGTACCCGAGGCGTGCGGCGAGGCCGGATACGCCCTCCCGCTCGACCACGCCGTCGGCGATGAGCCGCATGGCGCGTGCGGCGGCATCCCCCCGCACGTCCCAGGCCGGCGACCCGGGTGCCGCCTCGGGCAGACACCGTTTGCACGCGCGGAACCCCGCCTCGTGCGCCGCAGCGCTCGTCGGATAGAAGCTGACATTCTCGCGCTTGGGCGTGCGGGCGGGGCACGAGGGTCGGCAGTAGATCCCTGTGGAGTGCACGGCCGTCACGAACTGCCCGTCGAAGCGGGTGTCGCGCGCGTCGATCGCGCGGTACCGCTCGTCGAACGACATGATCGGGAAGCTCATGCCTCCACTCTGACACGTCCGAAACCCGCAGGTGCGCGGAAATCGGACATCACAGTCAGTGGAAGAAGTGGCGCTCCCCGGTGAAGAACATCGTGGCTCCTGCGGCCTTCGCAGCCGCGATGACCTCGTCGTCGCGCACCGAGCCGCCGGGCTGGATGATCGTCGAGATGCCGGCGTCCAGCAGCACCTGCGGGCCGTCCGCGAACGGGAAGAAGGCGTCGGATGCCGCGACCGACCCCGCGGCGCGGTCCCCCGCCCGCTCCACCGCGAGGCGGCAGGAGTCGACGCGGTTGACCTGGCCCATGCCGATGCCGACCGTGGCGTTGCCCTTGGCGAGCACGATCGCGTTGGACTTCACGGCGCGGCACGCCTTCCACGCGAAGATCATGTTCTCCATCTCGGCCTCGTCCGGCTGCTCGCCCGTGACGAGCTGCCAGTCCTTGGCGACCGACTGGATGTCGTCGGGGAAGCGGTCGGCATCCTGCAGCAGCAGGCCGCCGGAGACCAGGCGGACGTCCATGCGCTCCTGCTGCCAGTCGTCGGGCAGCTGCAGCAGCCGCAGGTTCTTCTTCGCCTTGAAGACCTCGAGGGCCGCCGGCTCGAAGGACGGCGCCACGATGACCTCGGTGAAGATGTCCTTGAGGTTCTCGGCCATCTTCAGAGTCACCGTGCCGTTGGTGGCGATGACGCCGCCGTAGGCGGACACCGGGTCGCACTCGTGAGCGCGCAGGTGTGCGCTGGCGATCGGGTCGAGGGCGTTCGGCGCCGTGGTCGCGATGCCGCACGGGTTGGCGTGCTTCACGATCGCGACGGCCGGCAGGATCATGTCGAACGCGGCGCGCAGGGCGGCATCCGCGTCGACGTAGTTGTTGTACGACATCTCCTTGCCCTGCAGCTGCACGGCCTGGGCGATGCCGTGGCCGCCGACGCGGGTGTAGATCGCCCCGCGCTGGTGGGAGTTCTCGCCGTAGCGGAGCGTCGCCAGGCGCTCGGCCTTGATCGTCAGGTGCTCGGGCAGCTCCTCGCCGCCCTCGTTGAGGGTGCCCTCCGCGAACCATGCGGCGACGGCCGTGTCGTACGAGGAGGTGTGCGCGAACGCTCGAGCCGCGAGCTCGCGGCGCTGCGTGAGCGTCGTTCCGCCGGACTGGATCGACTCGATGATGGCCGGGTACGACTCGGGCGAGACGACGATCGCGACGTTGGCGTGGTTCTTCGCCGAGGCGCGCACCATCGCGGGCCCGCCGATGTCGATCTGCTCCACGACGTCGTCGCCGGTCGCGCCGGACTGCACGGTCTCGACGAACGGGTAGAGGTTCACGACCACGAGCTCGAACGGCGAGATGCCGAGTTCGGCGAGCTGGCGCTCGTGGTCCTCGAGGCGCAGGTCGGCGAGCAGGCCGCCGTGGATGCTGGGGTGCAGGGTCTTCACGCGCCCGTCGAGCATCTCGGCGACACCCGTGACCGCGGCGACGTCGGTGACGTCGTAACCCGCTTCGCGGATGGTCGCGGCCGTTGAACCGGTGGAGACGATCTCGACGCTGGCCTCGGCGAGGGCCGCCGCGAGCACGAGCAGATCGGTCTTGTCGCTGACCGAGACGAGCGCCCGCTTGATCGGGACGATGTCGCGGTCGCGGTACAGGGACTTGTCGTGGCTCGGGCCGGCCATGGATGATCTCCTTCGTGCAGGGGCGTACGGGTTCGGTCAGTGGGTGAGCGCGAGGTCGCCGGTGGCGATCCGGCGCACGACGTCGATCAGCAGGCGCCGTTCGACGGGCTTGATGCGCTCATGCAGGGTCTCCTCGGTGTCTCCCGGCTGCACGGGGATGCGCTCCTGGGCGAGGATCGGACCGGAATCGACGCCGTCGTCGACCACGATGACGCTCGCCCCGGTCTGCGCGACGCCGGCGGTGAGCGCGTCGCGCACACCGTGCGCACCGGGGAACTCCGGAAGGTACGCGGGGTGCGTGTTGATGATGCGCGGCGCGTAGCGGGCGACGAGCGAGGCGGGCAGCAGGCGCATCAGCCCGCTGAGCACGACGAGGTCGGGCCGGTGCTCGTCGAGGCGATCGCCGAGCGCCTCGCCCCACGCGTCGCGGCTCTCGAACGACCGGTACGGCACCGTGAAGCTCGGGATGCCGAAGTCCGCGGCGTGCGCGAGACCCTCGGCGTCGCGATCGGCACCGACCGCGACGATCCGCGCGGGGAAGTCGGGGTGACGAGCCGCTTCGAGGAGGGCGCGGAGGTTGGAGCCGGTGCCGGAGATGAGGACGGCGACCGTGAGCACCCGGCCAGTCTAGCGGGGCGCCGGAGTGCTCCCGTCCCCGAAGAAGCCGTGGTCGTCGAGGGGCTGGGTGTCGCCCTCCGACAACTCCTCGACCACCGTGGGGCGCGGGGCGGGATCCACCGTCGGCGAGGATCCCATCTCGGCGACCCAGCGGTCCGTGCGCTCTTCGGCGAGCTCGTCGCGGTGCCGCGGGGCGAGCAGCATGATCGCCCCGCCCACGAGGACCTCGGCGCCGACGGCGAGCGCGGTCCAGCCGGGATGCGGTCCGAGGTGCGCCATGCGGCCGGGGCCGATCGACCCGGACGTCAGCACCGCGGCCAGAGCGATGACTCCGGCGCTCGCGAGGGCGATGCCGCCCGCGATCCCGGCGCGCGCAGACAGCTCGATCGCAGAGCCCTGCCAGACGAGCCGCGACCGGACGACCCACCCGGCGAACGCGCCTGCGCCGATGGGGAGGAGGATGACGATCAGCATCCAGATCGAGCTGTTCTCAGGCAGCAGCCCGAGGATCGGGATGCCGGGGACGACGCCGAGCTCGGTTCCGGCCGGCGACACCGCCGTTCCGGAGCCGACGGCGAAGCCGGGCCCGGCGATCCACGCGAGCGCCCAGACCAGGAGCGTCGGCAGGTAGGCGAGGTGCCCGAGCGTCAGGACGGTCGCACCGGTGGCATCCACTCGGGCCGCCTCGAACAGCGCCACCATCTCGCCGCCGCGCAGCGCGACCATGAACGCCACGGCGAGCCCGGCGACACCCGCGAGCGCGACGACCACGACGGCCGTGCCGCGCACGACCTCGCCGGGGACGACGCTCCACGAGCCCCAGCCGTCCACACGGTCGTGGATGCGGTCCACGAGACCGCCGTCCCCCTCGCGCCAGGCGTGGCTGACCGCCCCGGCGATCGCGCCGATCCCGTACACCGCCGTCGGCAGCAGGATCGCCGGCCACAGCGGCACGCTCGCGATCTCGCTGCGCGCCGTCAGCGCGACGGCGACGGCGATCACCGCGAACGCGAGGGTGCCGAAGACGACGCCCAGGCCCCAGGCGCCGGATCGCGCGGCGCGGATGCCGGAGCGCCCCGCGAACAGCATCGTGAAGACGAGGAACGCCAGCGGTGTGACCGAGAGGGCGAAGCGCGCGGCATCCGGCGCGATGCCGACAGCCGAGACCACGTCGTCCGGCAGAGCGATCTCGATCGGAGCCCCGTGGCCGAACTGCCAGAGGGTCCCCACGGCCGGCCACAGACCTCCCCAGTCGGCCGTCGCACCGAACGCGAGCGTCCACAGCAGGGTAAGGGGTGCGAGCAGCACGGCGAGGCCGACGGCCGCCGCGATGGCAGCGTCGACCGCGGCGAGGATCGCGACGAGGAGGCGTTGCATGTCTCAACGAGACTACGACGAGAACCTGACGGTCTCGCGCGGGCGCGCGCGAGGGCGCGGACACGATATCGTTCCCGAGGAGGTTCCCGATGACAACTGCCCCCTCGTCCGCTCCCGATCAGACCGCCGAACCGAAGAACGCGCTGGACCGCTTCTTCGAGATCACCCGGCGCGGCTCGACGATCGGCTCCGAAGTCCGTGGCGGCATCGTCACCTTCGTCACGATGGCCTACATCGTGATTCTCAACCCGATCATCCTCACCGGCGCTGCCGACGTCGACGGCAACACCCTGAGCTTCCCCGCGGTCGGAGCCGCGACGGCGCTGACGGCCGGTGTGATGACGATCCTGTTCGGCCTTATCACCCGGTTGCCGTTCGCCTTCGCCGCGGGCCTGGGCATCAACGCGTTCCTCGCCTTCTCCGTCGTCGGCCAGGTCACCTGGGCCGAGGCGATGGCGCTGGTGATGATCAACGGCGCCGTGATCGTGCTGCTGGCCGCGACGGGCCTGCGGAAGATGATCTTCGACGCCGTGCCGTTCCAGCTGAAGATCGCGATCACCGTCGGCATCGGCCTGTTCATCGCGTTCATCGGCTTCGTGAACTCCGGCTTCGTCACGGCCACCGGCAGCGCGTCCCCGCCCGTCGGCCTCGGCCTGGACGGGTCCGTCGCGACCGTGCCGACCCTGCTGTTCGTCGTGACGCTGATCGTCACCGGCATCCTCGTCGCCCGCAAGGTCAAGGGCGGCCTCCTCATCGGTCTCGTGACCGGCACCGTGCTGGCCGTGATCGCCGAGGCGATCTGGCACTTCGGGCCGCAGTTCGCCGATGACGGCACGTTCAACGCCGGCGGCTGGAGCCTGACCGTCCCCGCACTGACCGGCACACCGGTGAGCCTGCCCGACCTGAGCCTCGTCGGCGCCGTGGACTTCGGGTTCGACTTCGGCAAGGTCAGCGTCGTCGCGCTCATCATGATCGTGTTCACCCTCGTCTTCTCGAACTTCTTCGATGCCATGGGCACCATGACCGGGCTCGCCAAGGAAGCCGGGCTCGCCGATGAGAAGGGCGACTTCCCCCGCATCAAGTCGGCGCTGATCGTCGAGGGCATCGGCGCCATCGCCGGTGGTTCGACGTCGTCGTCGTCGAACACGGTGTTCATCGAGTCGGGCGCGGGCATCGGCGAAGGCGCGAGGACGGGCCTGGCCAATGTCGTCACCGGCGTGATGTTCCTCCTGGCGATGTTCCTGACGCCGCTGACCTCGATCGTCCCGACCGAGATCGCCGCGGCGGCCCTCGTGATCGTGGGCGCGATGATGATGGCGCAGATCAAGCACATCGATCTGACCGACTTCGGCGTGCTGCTGCCGGTGTTCCTCACCGTCACCGTGATGCCGTTGACCTACTCGATCGCGAACGGCATCGGCGCGGGCTTCGTGAGCTGGGTACTCGTGCAGGCGGTCGCGGGCAAGGCCAAGACCGTCCACCCGCTGCTGTGGATCGTCGCCGCCGGCTTCGTCCTGTTCTTCGCCCGCGGACCCATCGAGGCTGCGTTCGGCGTCGCCTGACCTCAGCATCGGTGCGGGCGCGCACGCCCGCAGAAAAAGGTAACGAAAAGGTCTCGACGCCAGGGTGATGCTCTGCCAGGATGCAGAGCATGAGCCGTCGCCGACGACGCCTGTGGGCCGCAGCATCCGCAGGCGTCGTCGCATGGGCGGCCGCGACCGCGCTGGCAGGTCCCCCGGCCGGAGCGCTGGGCCACGCACCATCGCGGGCCATCGCACTCGCGGCCTCCACGGCGGATGCCCCGACGCTCGCCGAGCTCGACATGGTGATCCTCCGCCCCCTGACGGTCCTCCGCAGCCCCGGCGAGACGGGCGCGATCATCGCGCACCGGGGCGACTCCCTGGCCGCGCCCGAGAACACCATGCCGGCGTTCATCTCGTCGATCGCCGGAGGCGCGGACTATCTGGAGCTGGACATCCGGCTCTCGAAGGACGGCATCCCTGTCGTCATCCACGACCGCACGGTCGATCGGACGACCGACGGCACCGGCGTCGTGGCCGAGATGACGCTGGACGCCATGCGCGCCCTGGATGCCGGCTCCTGGCTGTCGGACTCGTTCGCGAACACCCGGATCCCCACCCTCGACGACGTGCTCTCGCTCACGCGGGGCAAGGACATCCGCGTCGTGGTCGAGTACAAGGGCACCTGGAGCAAGGACGCCGTCAGGATGACCGTCGACATGATCGAAGCGGCGGGTCTGGCTGACACGGCGCTCGTGCAGAGCTTCAGCGAGAAGACCGTCGCCCGCATCGCCGCCGTCGCTCCCCGGCTGAGCCTCGCGCTGCTGACCGACGACCTGGACGCGTCGACGATCGCCACGGCGGCATCGCTCGGTGCGCACGCCGTGAACCCGCGCGCCGCGACCGCGCGAGGCGTCGAGCTCGCCCATCGGGCCGGACTCGGGGTCTTCGTGTGGACGCAGGATGACCGTGCGCAGTGGGAGGAGCTCACCGCCATGGGCGTGGACGGCATCATCACGAACCGCCCCGACGCCCTGCACGACTGGGTGCAGGAACGAGCGAAGGCCCCGGGGTGGAGCCCGGGGCCTTCAGGTCAAGCGTAGCTCAGATCAGAGCGCCTCGACGTCCTTCGACGCGTCGCTGCGCTCCTTGCTCAGGAGCCAGTGCGCGATCGCTTCGCGATCAGAGGCCTTCCACAATGGCGCGCATGAGGTCTGCGGTCTCGGACGGGGTCTTCCCGACCTTGACGCCGGCGGCCTCGAGGGCCTCCTTCTTCGCCTGGGCGGTGCCGGCCGAGCCGGAGACGATGGCGCCGGCGTGGCCCATGGTCTTGCCCTCGGGAGCGGTGAAGCCCGCGACGTAGCCGACGACCGGCTTGGTGACATGCGCCTTGATGTAGTCGGCCGCACGCTCCTCGGCGTCGCCGCCGATCTCGCCGATCATGACGATCGCCTTGGTCTCGGGGTCGGCCTCGAACGCCGCGAGGGCGTCGATGTGCGTGGTGCCGATGACCGGGTCGCCGCCGATGCCGATGGCGGTCGAGAAGCCCAGGTCGCGCAGCTCGAACATCATCTGGTAGGTCAGGGTCCCCGACTTGGAGACGAGTCCGATCGGGCCCTTGCCGGTGATGTTCGCCGGGGTGATGCCGACGAGCGCCTCGTCCGGCGTGATGATGCCGGGGCAGTTCGGGCCGATGATGCGGGTCTTGTTGCCCTTGCTCTTCGCGTAGGCCCATGCCTCGGCGGAGTCGCCGACCGGCACGCCCTCGGTGATGACGACGAGCAGCGGGATCTCGGCGTCGATGGCCTCGATCATGGCGGACTTGGTGAACGCACCGGGCACGAACGCGATCGACACGTCGGCGCCGGTCTCCTTCATCGCCTCTTCGACCGAGCCGAAGACGGGCAGCTCGACGGGGTTGCCGTCCTTGTCGGTGTGCGAGACCGTGGTGCCGGCCTTGCGGGCGTTGACGCCGCCGACGACCTGGGTGCCGGCCTTGAGCATGAGGGCGGTGTGCTTGGTGCCCTCGCCGCCGGTGATGCCCTGGACGATGACCTTGGAATCCTTGTTCAGGAAGATCGACATTTCTTCTTGTTCCTTTTCTCAGATCTCAGGCGGTCAGGCGTTCGCCAGCTCGGCGGCCTTGTCGGCGCCCTCGTCCATGGTGGCGGCGAGAGTCACGAGCGGGTGTGCGTACTCGGCGAGGATCGCGCGGCCCTCGTCGACGCGGTTGCCGTCGAGGCGGACGACGAGCGGCTTGGAGGCCGCGGAGCCGAGGGTCTCGAGCGCGCCCTTGATGCCGTTGGCGACGGCGTCGCACGCCGTGATGCCGCCGAAGACGTTGACGAAGACCGACTTGACCTGCGGGTCGCCGAGGATGACGTCGAGTCCGTTCGCCATGACCTCTGCGGATGCTCCGCCGCCGATGTCGAGGAAGTTCGCGGGCTTCACCCCGCCGTGGTTCTCACCGGCGTAGGCGACGACGTCGAGCGTCGACATGACGAGCCCTGCGCCGTTGCCGATGATGCCGACCTGGCCGTCGAGCTTGACGTAGTTCAGGCCCGACTTCTTGGCCTTCGCCTCGAGCGGGTCGGCGGCGTCCTTGTCCTCGAGCTCCTCGTGCTCGGGGTGGCGGATCTCGCTGGCGTTCTCGTCGAGCGTGACCTTGCCGTCGAGCGCGATGATCTCGCCGTCCTCGGTGCGGACGAGCGGGTTGACCTCGACGAGCGTGGCGTCCTCGCCCTTGTAGACCTCGTAGAGCTTGACGAAGACGTCGGAGACCTTCTCGACGAGGTCCTCGGGGAACTTCGCCGCACGGGCGATCTCGACGGCCTTCGCCTTGTCGATGCCCGTCAGCGGGTCGACCTCGATGCGGGCGAGCGCCTCGGGGCGCTCGACGGCGAGCTCTTCGATCTCCATGCCGCCCTCGACGCTGCACAGCGACAGGTACGAGCGGTTGGCGCGGTCGAGCAGCACGGAGAAGTAGAACTCCTCGGCGATGCGGGCACCGGCGGCGACCATGACGCGCTTGACGATGTGGCCCTTGATGTCGAGACCGAAGATCGCCTTGGCCGCCTCGTACGCCTCATCGGGGGTCTTGGCGACCTTGACGCCGCCAGCCTTCCCACGACCGCCGGTCTTGACCTGAGCCTTGACGACGACGACGCCGCCGAGCTTCTCGGCTGCCGCTTTCACCTCCTCGGGGGTGTCCGCGACGATGCCGGCGAGGACCGGCACTCCGTACTTCTCGAAAACGTCTCGTGCCTGGTACTCGTACAGATCCACTGTGCTTCCTTCACTGGGCTGCGGGCGGAAAGTCTCTCGATGTCGAGATAACGACCAGGAACAAAGCTTACTACTCCCGCCTGAACGCCTCCGCCGACGGCTGACCGGTTCACCCGGCGTTAGGCTTCTCGCTATGCATGAGTCCGCAGAAATGCGCACCGGCGTCGTCGCCGCCGCGCTCGACCTGTTCCAGGCGCAGGGGTTCGACCAGACCTCGGTCGAGCAGATCGCCAAGGCGGCGGGGGTCTCGCGGTCGACGTTCTTCCGTCAGTTCGGCGGCAAGGAGGACGTCGTCTTCGCCGACCACGAGGTGCTGCTGGCCGAGTTGCGCGACTTCCTCGCCGAGGGGCATCCCGACCCCTGGGAGGCCGTCTGCCGAGCATCCCAGCACGTGTTCGACCATTTCGCGCACGATCCCGATCTCGCCCGCCTGCGCTATCAGGTCGTCCGTCAGGTGCCCGCGCTGCGCGAGCGGGAGATCGTGACGGTGTTCCGCTACGAGCGCCTCTTCGACGACTACCTGCGCCGGTCGCTGCCGGGCATCGATCCTTTGGATGCCGTCGGCTTCGCGGCGCTCGTCACGGCCGTGCACAACCACGTGCTGCGCCAGCTGCTGCGCAGCACGAAGCGCGTCGCGCCGTCGGTGCTGCAGTCGGCGCTCGACGACGTCCGTCGCCGGTACGGCGTCCACCAGGACGGCGATCAGGATGCCGCTGACGAGGTCGTCGTGGCCGTCTTCCCCCGCGCCATGCCGATCGCCGAGGTCTCGCGGCGCCTGCAGACGCAGCTGGAGCAGTAGGTCAGTCGCAGCCGCAGCCGCTCAGTCGCAGCCGCAGCCGCCGGAGGGCGTGCGCACCATGAAGCACACGTCGCACACGCCGTAGTCCCGCTCGGCGACCGGCTTCGGCTTGGGCTTCACCGGCGCGGACGAGGCCTGGCGCGGCGTTCTCGTGCTCGTCTTCTTCTTCGGCGCGCCGACCGGCAGGAACTCGCTCGGGTGGACCGCGTACCAGTACGGCGCCCTGCCCTCGCTCGGCTGCAGCCGCAACGGCGCGGAACCGACGACGACCACCTCGTCCTCGGTGAACCCGTTCGTGTACGTGCGACCGATGTGCAGCGACGCGCCGTCGCCGCGGCGGATCGCCTCGATGTACCGGCCTCGATCGATGAACGACGAGATGCCGACGGCATCCACGATCGCCGTGATGAACGCATGGTTGGCCGGGTCGATCCGGTGCGCGCGCAGCGCCTCCGGGAGGTTTCGATACGGTCGGGACGTGCCGGTGGGCGTCGGGCCCTGGATCTCGTTCATCGCTTAACAGGATCGCACGTCCGCACCCCTCGTGCAGGCGGGTGCTGGAAGACTGGACGCATGGCACGGGCGACGATCATCGGCAGCGGACCGAACGGACTCGCAGCCGCCGTCTCGCTGGCGCGTGCCGGGTACGAGGTGCGCGTGCTGGAGGCCGCCGGCACCGCCGGCGGCGGTCTGCGGACCACCGCGTCGACGCTGACCGGGTTCGTGCACGACGTGTGCTCGGCCGTGCACCCCGCGACGATCGCCTCGCCGTTCTTCCGCGCGTTCGGCATCGACCGGCGAGTCGACTGGATCACGCCGGATGCCTCGTACGCGCATCCTCTCGACGACGGCCGTGGGGCCGTCGCCTGGCGCGACATCGAGCGGACCGCATCGGGCCTCGGCCGGGACGGACGGGCGTGGCTCGCGCTGCTGCGCCCGCTGAGCCGCCGCATCGACGGCGTCGTCGACTTCACGGGGAACCAGCTGCTGCGCATTCCGCGGGAACCGGTGACAGCGTTCCGGTACGCGCTGCGGATGCTGGAGCAGGGCACCCCGCTCGCGGAGGCGTCGCTGCGCACTGAGGAGGCCGCCGCGCTGCTCGCCGGCGTGATCGCGCACGCGGCGGCCCCGATGCCGTCGCTGTCCGGCGCCGCCGCGGGGCTCCTCATCGCCGCCGAGGCGCACGCTGACGGGTGGATGTACCCGCGCGGCGGCGCGCAGCGCATCGCCGACGCGCTCATCGCCGATCTGACCGCGCACGGCGGCGTCGTCGAGACCGGTGCGCACATCAGGGACCTCAGAGACCTCGACTGGGGCGACCCGGCGCGCGGCGACGTGCTGCTGCTGAACACCGCGCCGAGGCTGACGCTCACGCATCCCGACATCCCGCCCCCGTACGCTCGGGCCGTGCGCGCCTATCGCTACGGCCCCGCCGCGGCCAAGGTCGACTTCGCGCTGGACGGCCCTGTGCCGTGGGCGAATCCCGAGATCGCGCTCTCCCCCACGGTCCACCTCGGCGGCACGCGGGCCGAGGTGCGGGCGAGCGAGAACGCCGTGGCGACAGGGCGCGTCGCCGATCGGCCGTACGTGCTCGCCGTGCAGCCGTCCGTGCTCGACGACTCGCGCGCCCCGGTCGGCAAGGCCGTACTCTGGGCCTACATCCACGTGCCGCACGGTTCGGACCTGGATGCGACCGAGCTCATCGCCCGCCAGGTCGAGCGGTTCGCACCGGGGTTCCGCGACCTCGTGCTGGCGTCGCACTCGGTGCCGGCATCCGATCGCGACGCGATCAATCCCGCCGAGATCGGAGGCGACGTCCTCGGCGGCGCGTTCACGATCGCGCAGGCGCTGCGCCGGCCCGTCGTGTCGCGGCATCCCTGGCGCACGCCGATGCGCGGCGTGTACCTGGCATCCGCGGCGACGCCGCCAGGGCCGGGGGTAAACGGCATGGCCGGCTGGCACGCCGCGCGCACCGTGCTGGAGGACGCCGGGACGCCCACCACGCTCGCCGACCTGTTCGCATAGCGCCCCGCGGGTCGCGAACGGCGGCCACGCGCGAAGAATGGCCGCCACATGCGCCCCTCGCGCGCAGGCCGCGGGAGCGCGAGGATGGATGCATGCGCTACGAGATCCCCGCACCGATGCTCGCGAAGGCCGCAGCAGCGGTCCCCGATCCGGCGAAGACCGCGGGCGGGATGCTGTTCGAGCCGAAGTGGGACGGCTTCCGGGGTCTGATCGCCTGGGACGGCGAGAGCGTCGAGATCGGCTCGCGCGGCGCCAAGCCGCTCACCCGGTACTTCCCCGAGCTCGTCGACGCCCTCCCGCGGATCCTCCCCGAGCCGTGCCTGCTCGACGGCGAGATCGTCGTCGCGAGCGGCGAACCGGGTTCGCAGCGTCTGGCCTGGGAGGCGCTGAGCCAGCGCATCCACCCCGCGGCATCCCGCATCGCCCTGCTGTCCGAGCAGACCCCGGCGATGTTCATCGCGTTCGATCTGCTCGCCCTCGGCGAGGAGTCGCTGCTGGCCGAGCCGTTCCACCAGCGCCGTGCACGCCTTGAGGAGCTGCTCGCCGGCGCCGAGCATCCGCTGCACCTCACCCGCACGACGACGGACCACGCGACGGCCGTGCGCTGGCTCGACGAGTTCGAGGGCGCCGGGCTCGACGGCGTGATCGCCAAGCCGCTCGATCAGCCGTACGCGCCGGGCAAGCGCACCCTGATCAAGATCAAGCACGCCCGCACCGCGGATGTCGTGGCGCTCGGGTACCGCGTGCACAAGTCGGGGTCCGGTGTCGGCTCGCTGCTCGTCGGGCTCTACGACGGCGACGGCCATCTGCACCAGGTCGGCGGGGTCGCAGCCTGGAGCGACAAGCGCCGGCAGGAACTCCTCGACGAGCTCGCGCCTCTCGTCGAGCGCGACGACGCCGGCGAGGCCGTCACGGGCGAAGGCGAGCGGAGCCGCTTCACCGGCGCGAAGGACGTCTCGTTCGTGCGTCTGCGCCCCGAGCGCGTGCTCGAGGTGCGCTACGACCAGCTCGAGGGCGCGAGGTTCCGGCACACCGTGCAGTTCGAGCGCTGGCGGCCCGACCGCGAGGCGCGCTCCTGCACCTACGACCAGCTCGACACGGTCGCCGGTTACGACCTCGCGGACGTCCTCGCATGATGCGCGGATGGAAGGTCCTGGCTCTGATCCTGACCGTCATCGTCGCCTGCTGCGCGGTCAGCGCGTGGGCGTTCATCGCCTACCTCGGCCCGATCGCGCTCAGCACGGGTGAGATCGGGCCGAGCGATCAGATCGTGCTGCTCTGGCTCGCCATCGGCACCATGATCGCCGGGGTGGTCCTCGGCTTCATGCTCGACTACTCGCCGGTGTGGACCGATCGGCTGCCGATGCTGTCCGACGCCGGGAGCGCGGCATCCCTCGCCGGAGCCTCCCTCGGCTCGTTCGCCACTGCGATCGCTTTCGCCGTCTCCATCCCCGACGCCGTCGTCGTGGCGCTCATCGCGACCGCGATCGGGATCGTCTTCGCCTGGCTCGCGTCGCGGCGCATCCGCGGGGCGGTCCGCGAGGTCCGCGCTCACGATCGGGAGCTCGCCAGGGTCGACGCGCTGCACGCCGGGGGCACGAGGGTGCGGGCCGACGTTGTCGACGTCCGGTTCCACAACACGTGGGTCGGCGGGGATGCTCCGCTGTTCACCGTGACCGCGGAATACGACACGCCCTCGGGCCGCAAGCGCGCCGAGGGGCGGACGATCACCACACCCGAGACCGCTCCGATCGTGGGCGGCACGGTTCTGCTGTGGTTCGCCGGCGACGGGGCCGACGCATCGAACGTCGACATCTGGCGCGATCCCGAGAGCACCGTCGATCCGGACGCGGCCGACGACTACCGGGCGCCCGTCGCCTGAGATCAGTCCCCCACGCTTCGACTCGCGATGCTCGCTCAGTCCCCCACCCGGTTTCCCTCAGAATCCCAGTTCTCGGCGACCCGCTTGCTCGGCTGCACTCGGGGCGGCTCGCCGGGCATCTTCGGGAACTCCGGCGGGAACGACAGCTCCCCCAGCCCGTTCTCGACGTCGCGCTCCCACCAGCCGAGCAGCGCGTCGATGCGGCCCGGCGCATCCTGCATCCGCGCCCAGGGGTCCCCGACGTCGGCCAGTCGCTGCGGGATGCTCCGCACGGTGAACGTCTTCGGGTCGACGTCGTCGAGCTCATCCCACTCGACCGGCGTCGAGACCGTCGCCGTCGGCAGTGCGCGCGGGCTGTACGCCCCGGCCATGGTGCGGTCGCGATTGGCCTGATTGAAGTCGATGAAGATGCGCTCGCCGCGCTCCTCCTTCCACCAGTTCATCGTCACGCGATCGGGCATCCGGCGCTCGAGTTCGCGGCCCGCGGCGATCACGGCGTGCCGCACGTCGAGGAACTCGTGGGTCGGCTCGATCGGGCAGAACACGTGCAGGCCGCGGTTGCCGCTGGTCTTGATGAACGGCTCCAGCGCCGCTTCGCGCAGCACCTCGCGCAGTGCGTGGGCGGCGGTGACGGCATCCGCGAAGTCTGTTCCCGGCTGCGGGTCGAGGTCGATCCGCAGCTCGACGGGGTTGTCCGTGTCGGAGGCGAGGGATGCCCAGGGGTGGAACACGATCGTGTTCATCTGCACGGCCCACACGATCGCACTCGGCCGGTTCAGGACGATCTGCGGATGCCGCCGCCCGCTGTTGTACGTGACGGTGACGGCGTCGACGTAGTCGGGGGTGCCCTTGGGCGGGTTCTTCGAGAAGAACGCCTCGGATGTCGGCGTGACACCGCTGCGGAAGCGCTCGAGCGACACCGGGCGGTGGCCGTTCGCGTTCAGGAAGGGGTCTGCGACGATCTGAACGTACTCGGCGAGTTCGGCCTTCGTGATCCCGCCGTCGGAGCCCGCCGAAGCGTCGGGCCAGATGACCTTGTTCGGGCTGGAGAGGTCGACGTCGCGCTCCCCCTCGGGGTCGGAGACCGTCAGCGTCACACGTTCAGAGGCCATGCTCCGACCCTAGGGGCGCGGCGCACCGGACGGTAGGGGTCAGTCGCCCAGGTCGACCGCGCGCACCAGGACGGCACCGAGTGCCGCTCGCTCGACCACCATCGACGGACCCGCCGAGTCGACGATGACGCCGGCGAGCGAATCATGGCTGGAGAGCACCTTGGCGAGCTGGTCCGGCTCGAACGGCATCTGCCGGTCGCCGCGGCCGAGTGCGACGATCTCGAGCGGGTGCGAGAACACCTGCAGGAAGCGGCGGCCGTCCGGCGTGTGCGCCTCGGCGATGCCGACCTGTCCATTGCCGCTGCCGTCGTTGACGGCGACCCACATCTTCGTCTTCGCCAGGGCGTCGCCGACCTTCTGCGCCGAGTCCGCGTCGCGGGGAGCGGCCAGGAGCGTCTTGACCGTCATGTTCACGTCGGCCTGGTCGAGCGCCTTGGTGAGCACCTCGACGGGGAAGACCGCGCGGTGCACTCCGGATGCGTTGTCGAGGATGAGTCCGGCGAAGTCGCCCGTGACGACCTGGTGCAGCACGGCGGTCACCGGCTGGGCGATCGCCGAGGTCGCCGTGGGCTCGGTCTCGCGCTGCACGGACTCGCGGACGGCCTCGGCGGAGCTGAACGCCAGCATGTAACTGCGGTCGCCGTCGCGCACGACCGCGATCGACAGCGGCTTGCCCTCGGCGAGCTGCTCGCGGGCGTCTCCGTGCACGCGCAGGTACAGGTGGTTCTGCATCATCTGGCGGAGCACGCCGATGAGCTGCTCGTTGCTCGGCCCCTCCTCGAGCTCTGCGAGGGCCGCACGCAGAAGCGTGTTGTCCTTCATGCCGGGGACGGATTCGACCGGCTCCGGCGGCAGCACCGGGGCGAGGGGCAGCACCCGCTTCTGCGGCGCGGCCTGCGTGTGCGGAGCGGATGCCGAGGTGCCCTGCGCATCCGCGACCTGCGAAGCGGCGCCCTGGGCGTTCGGGGTGTGGGTTCCAGGGGCCGGGGTGCTCGGGTCCGGCATCGCGACCTCCGGGCCGGCCGCGGCGCCGACGCCGCGGAACGCCTGGACGGAGATGCCGATCTGCGGCACCGGCTCGCCGGGCGTCTCGTCGACCGCGGGACTCTCCGCCGGGGCGTCCGCCTCGATCGGCGTCGGGGTTTCGGAAGCTGCGTCGTCGGTCTGCTTGCGGCGAGAGAACAAGGCCATATCGCTCAGCCTAACCCGCGACGCCGGGACCAGGCACCCGCCCGGCATCCGGCCCGCACCCGCTCCGGCGCATCCGCCGGGCCGTAGCATGGGGGCCATGGCGGCTCCGCAGAAGCTCTCGGACATCGTGACCTCGTTCCTCGATGTGGTGCACGACCGGCTCGTCGGCGACCGGCGCGGAACGGTGGCCGACTACATACCGGAACTCGCATCCGTCGATCCGGAGCTGTTCGGGATCGCGCTGTGCGGTCTCAACGGCCGCGTGTACGAGAGCGGCGACACCGGGGCCGAGTTCACGATCCAGTCGGTCTCGAAGCCGTTCGTGTACTCGCTCGCCCTCGACGACTGCGGTCTCGACACCGTGCATGCCCAGGTCGGTGCGGAGCCCAGCGGTGAGGCGTTCAACTCCGTCAAGCTCGAGGCATCGACCGGGCGCCCGCCGAACCCCATGGTCAACGCGGGGGCGATCGTGACGACCTCGCTCGTCACCGGCGGCTCCGCCGAGGATCGCTTCGCACGCATCCTGGCGCGCCTGAGCGCGTTCGCCGGACGCGAGCTGGCCGTCGACGAGGCCGTGCTCGCCTCCGAGCAGGAGTCCGGCGACCGCAACCGGGCTCTGGCGTACCTCATGCACGGCGCCGGCTCCCTCACCGCTCCGGTGCTGGAGACGCTCGACACGTACTTCCGGCAGTGCTCGGTGCTCGTCACGGCCCGCGACATCGCGGTGATGGGCGCGACGCTCGCCAACGGCGGCGTGAATCCTGTGACCGGGGTGCGGGTCACGAGCGCGGAGACCTGTCAGCACGTCATGACGATCATGGCGACCTGCGGCATGTACGACTACGCCGGGGAGTGGCTGCTGCGCGCAGGTCTCCCGGCGAAGTCGGGCGTCGCCGGCGGGCTCGTGGCGAGCTCGCCGGGCGAGTTCGGACTCGGTCTGTTCAGCCCGAGGCTCGATGCGAGCGGTGCGAGTGTGCGCGGCGTCGTGGCCGCCCAGCAGCTCGCGAACCGCTTCGGTCTGCACGTGCTGCACCGCCCGCTCACGCTGTCCGCCTCGGAGGTGATGTCCGCCGGCGACGAGCTCGCCGCAGGCCTCGGGGCGGAGCAGGATGCCGCGGCCGCACAGATCCTGCAGCAGAACGCCGACGACCTGGCGGTGTGGCGGCTGCGCGGCTACATCGACTTCGACGGCGCCGAGCGGCTGCTGCTGGACCTGGACGCCTGGATCGACGCGCGCCCGGCCGACCGCGAGTCTCCGGCGGTGATCGTGCTCGATCTGACCGAGGTCACGCAGCTGCAGTCGGTGGCCGTGTGGATGCTCGCAGCTCTCGCCACCTGGTGCCGCGGACACGGCATGAAGGTGATCGCCAGCGACCCGCAGGGCCGCAGCCTCGGCGTCGCCGGGCTCTCGCAGTCCGCCGGTTTCGACGACGCCATGCGGGACGCCGCGGCGAGGGTGGGCGCCCCTCCGGCCGGCTGACGCTACAGCTTCTCGATCGGAGCGATCTTGATCAGGAGCTTCTTGAGCCCCGCGGAGTCGAAGCGCACATGCGCGATGCGCTTGGCACCCTCGCCGGTCACGGCATCCACCCGGCCCTCGCCGAAGTCGTCGTGCCGGATGCGGTCGCCCGCGGCGAGCTCGAGGTCGCCGTTGTCGCGCACCTTGCCGGTGACCTTGTTCGGGAACCTGTCCATCGCGGTCGACAGGGGCTTGAGCGAATCTCTTGGCGGGAGTTTCTTGACGCCGAAGCGGTCGTCACCGCGCCCGCCGGACCCGAACCCGCCGCCGCTTCCGCCGCCGAAGCCGCCGCGCCGCGCATTGAGGGCGCGCGACTGCGTACCGCCGCGGGAGTTGACGTCGCCCGGCGACTGCCGCCAGTCGACAAGACCGGCCGGGATCTCCTGCAGGAACCTGCTGGGCATCGCCACGGATACCTCGCCGAACTGCGCCCGCGTCATGGCGAGCGACAGATGCAGGCGCTTGCGGGCACGCGTGATCCCGACGTAGAACAGCCGGCGCTCCTCCTGCGGGCCACCGGGCTCCCCCGCCGAGATGCGGTGCGGGATGAGGTCTTCCTCGACGCCGGTGACGAACACCGCGTCGTACTCGAGCCCCTTCGCGGTGTGCATCGTCATGAGCGACACCGTGCCCGACTCGTCGTCCAGGTCATCGGCGTCGGAGACCAGCGCGACCTCGGTGAGGAAGTCGGCGATCGTGCCCTCCGGATTGTTGCGGGCGAAATCGCGGGCGACGGCGACGAACTCGTCGAGGTTCTCGACACGGGCCTCGTCCTGCGGGTCGCGGCTGGCGCGCAGCGCGTCGAGGTAGCCGCTCTTCGCGAGCAGCAGGCTCAACCCGTCCGCGACGACGGTGGGCGCCGGGATCTCACCCGATGCCGGCAGCATCAGCTCGCTCGCCTCTTTCAGCACGGCGTCGAGCTGACCGATCGCCGCCTGGATCTTCGGCCCGACGCCGAGCTCGGCCGGCACGGACAGCGCCTCGCGGAACGTGATGCCGTGCGTCTCGGCGAACTGCGCGATGCTCGCCTCGGTCACGCCCCCGATGCCGCGACGGGGCTTGTTGAGGATGCGGCGCACCGACATCTCGTCCGCGGGGTTCGCGACGGCGATCAGGTAGGCCAGCGCGTCCTTGATCTCGGCGCGCTCGTAGAACTTCGTGCCGCCCATGATCTTGTACGGCACGGCGGAGCGGATGAAGATCTCCTCCAGTGCGCGGGACTGCGAGTTCGTGCGGTAGAAGACCGCCATCTCGGAATACGGCATGCCGGCCCGCCGCAGCGCCTCGACCTCGTCGGCGACGAACTGCGCCTCGTCGTGCTGCGAGTAGCCCGTGAAACCGACGATCTTGTCGCCGTCGCCCTTGTCGCTCCAGAGCTTCTTGTCCTTGCGGTCGAAGTTGTTGCCGATCACGGCGTTCGCGGCCGAGAGGATGTTCTGGGTCGATCGATAGTTCTGCTCGAGGAGCACGACCCTGGCACCGGGGAAGTCGCGCTCGAACTCGCTGATGTTGCGGATGTCCGCCCCGCGGAAGGCGTAGATCGACTGGTCCGAGTCGCCGACCACGGTGAGGGATGCCCCTTCGAGCCCCGGCGAGGTCTCCGGCTCGAAGATCATCATGCCGTTCGACGCTTCGAATCCGCTCCCTGAGCCTGTCGAAGGGTCGTCGGCAGACACGGGCCTGGTGAGCTCGTGGATGAGGGCGTACTGCGCGTGGTTCGTGTCCTGGTACTCATCGACGAGGATGTGCCGGAACCGGCGGCGATACGTGTCTGCGACCTTCGGGAACGCCCGGAAGAGGTAGACGGTCTGACCGATGAGGTCGTCGAAATCGAAGGCGTTCGCCTTGCGCAGCTGCCGCTGGTAGTCCGCGAAGATCTCGACGAACTTCTGCTCCGCCGGATCGCTCATGTTCGCATCGCGCGCGTACGATTCGGAGTCCTGCAGTTCGTTCTTCAGCTTCGAGATGCGCCCCTGCACGGACGCCGGCGTCAGACCGTACGCATCCGCCTCGTGCTCCTTGACGAGCCGCTTGATGAGGGCGCGCGAATCGCCGGAATCGTAGATCGTGAACGACTTCGTGAACCCGAACTGCTCGGCCTCGCGGCGCAGGATCCGCACGCACGCCGAGTGGAACGTCGAGATCCACATGCCCCGGGATGCCTCGCCGACCAGCGCCGCGACGCGCTCGCGCATCTCGCCGGCCGCCTTGTTCGTGAACGTGATGGCGAGGATCTGGCTCGGCCACGCCTCGCGACCACGGAGCAGCGACGCGATGCGCCGGGTCAGCACGCTCGTCTTTCCCGATCCGGCACCGGCGACGATGAGCAGCGCGGGGCCACGGTAGGTGACTGCGGCGAGCTGCTGCGGGTTGAGTCCGGCGAGAAGCTCGTCCTCGCCGCGCGGTCCCGAGGACCCGGGGCCGACGGATGAGGGGACGATGAGAGGGGCTTCGGTCATGGCCCTACGAGTCTAGGCTGGACGACAGACACCCGGTTGCGATCAGCATCGAGGAGGACGAGATGATCAGCGATCTGCAGGAGCACGAGTGCTACGAACTCCTGAGCAGCACAACGGTGGGAAGAATCGGCTTCGTCCGGGACGGACAGGTCCACATCCTGCCCATGAACTATCGGACGACGGATCGAGGACTTCTCCTGCGCACCTCCTCGAGCGGCGTCCTGCGCCGACTCGCGGGTGACGACTCCGCGGTCTCGTTCGAGGTGGACTTCCACGACGACCTCGGCGGAACCGGATGGAGCGTGCTGATGCACGGAACGCTCCGGATCGTCTCGGAGGAGGAGCCTCCCGAGACGCAGACCCCTCCGTCCCCCTGGGCCGGCCCCGATCGCGAGACCCCATTGCGGTTCACGATCGACAGCATCACCGGTCGCCGAGTCCGTCGCGAGCGGCACTGATCGAAGGAGGCATCGATGCGCACCATCCTCAACATCATCTGGGTCATCTTCGCCGGGTGGGTCCTGTTCCTCGGCTACGTCGTCGCCGGCATCCTGCTGTGCATCCCGATCGTGACCATCCCGTGGGCGATCGCCTCGTTCCGTCTGGCCGGATACGCCTTCTGGCCGTTCGGGCGTCGCGTGGTCGATAAGCCGAAGTCCGGCGTCGGGGCGTTCCTCGGCAACATCATCTGGGTGGTGCTGGCCGGCTGGTGGCTCGCGATCGGCCACATCCTGTCCGGTCTCGCGCTGTGCGTGACGATCATCGGCATCCCGATGGCGATCGCCGACTTCAAGATGGTGCCGATCTCGCTCATGCCCCTCGGCAAGGACATCGTCTCCACGCGGCGAGGTCCGTTCGACCCGAAGTAGGTCAGCGCGCGCGAGCCCGCCACGGCAGCGCGAGCACGATGCCGACGACGCACACCACGACGCCTGCGACGGCCGCGTAGACGGCGCTGGATGCCGGGATGTCCAGGTACACCGTGATCCCGAGGATCCGCGCAAGACCCCACGGCAGCAGCCCCATCTCGTCGTTCCACAGGGCGAGCGAGCGCTCGAGTTCGAGCGCTGGGATGACCCCGGCGGGCACGGCCAGCCCCGTGCCGACGCCGGCGAGCACGATCCCCCATGCCGCCAGGAGCACGAGGACGACCACCAGCGCGATCCCGCCCCGCCGTCGCGCCGTCGCTCCCATAGGCGAGGGCTCTCGTTCGCTCACGCTGTATCAGTCCGGTCGGTTCTGACGCAGTTTGACCGACCGAACTCATACAGCCTGACTCGGAATGCCGAAGACGCGTGGGGCGCTGAGCCCCACGCGTCTTCGTGCGCGATCCTGTTACGCCTGCCGGGCGCGGCGGCGCAGCGTCAGCGCGAGCGCGCCGGCGAGCACGAGCCCGAGACCCAGCACGAGGCTCCCGATCGGGGTCTCGGCCCCGGTCGTCGCGAGCGCGGCGCCGGAGCGAACCTCGATGTCGGCCCAGCCGAGCAGTTCGCCGTCCGCCGAGTAGACCGCCAGACGATGCATCCCGGCCGGGGCATCCGCGGGGATCGTCACGGTGATCGCGCCGGTGGCGTTCAGCGCGCCCGCGGCGAGGAACACCGGGTCGGAGTACATGAAGACCTCGGCTTCGACACCCGCGTGCTGCGCCCCGACCGTGATCGTGACGTCGTCACCGGGTGCGACGACGCGCTGCGAGACGGTCGCCCCACCGCGGTTGCCGTCGACGAGCGCGGTGCCGGGCAGAGGCTCGACGTACGACCCCGGCTGGCTGCCGGCGCCACCGGGCGTGCCGGGGGTCTCACCGGGGTTCTCCCCCGGGTCGCCACCCGGATTCCCACCCGGGTTCTCCCCGCCCGCGTCGCCACCGGGCAGAGTGCCCGTGCGCAGCGCCTCGGAGGTGTACCCGTCGGCGAACCACCAGACCGGACGCTGACCGTCCTGCGACAGCGAGGCCGGTGCCGTGGCGAAGCCCTCGTTGTTGATGTCGGGCATGCCGGCCGGACGCGCGAAGTGCGCGACGCCGGGCGCGTCGGTGCCGTTGAAGGTGAGCTGGGCGGAATTCCCGCCGCATCCGTCGTCGCACACCGCCCACAGCACGCCGAGCACGCTGTCGTAGTCGAGGCTCATGACGCCGGCGAGGCCGGGGTCGATGGTCGCCACCAGCGTCGCGAAGCCGCCGGCCGCGAGCGCGAACGCGTACACGCCGCCGCCGTCCTCGACGGCGACGAAGAACAGGCCGTCACCGGCGTAGCTCGCCGCCTCGTACGGCGCTCGGGTGTTGTCGTCGTACAGCTTGCCGGCGAGCGCGGCATCCGGAATCCACTCGACGGCCTCGATGCCGAGGTTCGCGCCGACAGCGGGCAGCTGCGAGGTGAGGTCCCACTCGGTCAGCGCGACGAGGTCGGGGCCAGCGGCGTTCGGGTCGACCTGCAGGATCGTGTTCTGGTTGACGCCCTTGGCGCTGTTGTCGCGCTCGGATGCCACGTAGACCAGCCCTGCGCCGTCGACCGTGATGCCCTCGGTGTCGGGACCCGCGGCCGACGGGTTGTCGGCGTCCTTCTGGAATCGGACGCGCTTGCCCTCGGTCCAGCCCTCGGCGAACTCGACGGACCCGTCAGCGGATGCGGCCAGCTTCCAGATCGTTCCGGTGCCGTTGTCGACGGCCCAGAGGAACGTGCCCTCGTCGGTCACCTGGACGTCGAGTCCGGAGCTGTCCTCGAGGAACGTCGGTGCGGTGTCGAGCACGCGGACATCCTGCGAGCCCGGCCACGGCGAGATTGCGATCTCACCGGCGCAGACGTTCGCCGTGCCGGGCGTGGACTCGGCGGTCGCCGCGAACGAACCCGTCGTGTCGGGGCAGCGGCCCCAGGTGGGTGTCGCATGAGCGGCACCCCACGAGGTGGAGTCCACGAGCTGCTCGCCGTCGAACACGCGAATCGTGTCATTCTTGCCGATCCCGAAGTCGAGATCGTCGATGACCAGGTAGCCGTTCGCGGGGATGCTGGTGCCGGGGGCGATCGTGTACGCGTGGGCGTCGTCATCGTCCTTCACGACGATGCCCGAGACGTCGAGCACCTCGGCGGTGGGGTTCACGAGCTCGATCCAGTCGGGCTCGCCGTCCGATTCCACCTCGTTGATGCGCACCGGGTTGCCGCAGGCGTTGCGGATGCCGGGGGTGCCGACTGCGACGTCGACGAAGTCGCCGGTGCCGTCCTCGCAACGGGCCCAGACGCCCTCTGCGTGCGCGGCGTAGGCGTGCTCGGCGACCGTGCGCCCGTGCGCGTCGCGGATCGTGACGGTGTCGCCGCCTCCCAAACCGAACGTGAAGTGGTCGGTGCCGTTGAAGACGAAGTAGGCGCCGGGCTCGAGGATCGTGCCCTCGGCCAGCGGCATCACGTCGGCTGCGTGACCGGTCGGGTCGTTGTCCATCAGCGTCCAGCCGGAGATGTCGAGCGGCTCGGTGCCGGTGTTGACGATCTCGGCCCAGTCGGGTGCACCGTTCGAGTCGATCTCGTTGATCGCGATCGTCGGGGGCACGCACTCGTTGGCCGCGCCCTGGGTCTCGAACGCGAGCACGAAGTCGCCGGTGCCGTCGGGGCAGCGTGCGAGAGTGGCGGCGATCTCGTCGCCGTCGATGTTCGCGTGGCCCTCCCACGCGCCGGTGCGGTCGACCAGTGCGCCGTGCGCATCGAAGAGGCGGATCTCGTCGGCGCTGCCGATGCCGATCGGAGCGTCGAAGCGATCCTCGACGCCGCCGACGAGACCGATCGTGGTGGCCTCGACGACGAGGAACTCGCCGCCCGCGATCGACGTGCCGGGCAGGAACGCCCAGCGGTGGTCGTCGGAGTTGTCGCGGATCTCGTAGCCCGACAGGTCGAACAGCTCGTCGCCGGGGTTGTACAGCTCGACCCAGTCCGCGGGGCCCGAGTCGACCTCGTTCAGCACGACGGAGCCGGGCGCGCCGGTCTCCGGCTCTCCTTCGCCGGGCTCGCCCTCACCGGGCTCCCCTTCGCCGGGCTCCCCTTCGCCGGGTCCGCCGGCGACCGGGAAGACGTTCTCCGCGCCCTTGGTCGACTCGGCGGTCAGCTCATACGCGACCTCGGCTCCGTCGCCGTTCGCGCCCCAGCTGGGCACGGCGTGGGTGTCGGCCGGCCACGTCGCCTGCAGCAGCGGCGTCTCGCCGTTGGCGTCGCCCGGGGCGAAGAGGCGCACGCTGTCGCCCTTGCCCAGCCCGAAGTCGAAGTCGCCCTCGCCGTCCTGCAGGGTGTCGAAGACGAGGAAGCCGCCCGGCTCCACGACGGTCCCCTCCGGGATCGTGTACGGGTTCTTGCTGCTGTCATCCTGCAGGACGTATCCGCTGAGGTCGACGGGCGCCTCGGAGTAGTTGTAGAACTCGACCCAGTCGTCGGGGCTTCCGCCGCTGGAGACGACTTCGTTGATGCGGATGCCGAGCGGCTCCGCGTCGGCGAGGGCTGCGGTCGGTGCGGCGAGCAGGGCGGCGGCGCCGAGCGCGCACACCATCGATGCGGCCAGCCCGCGGGACAGGCGTGACATGGGACTCCAGGTGGTCGGGTGGGAGGCGGTCTCGCCAAGTCGACCGATATCCGCTGTCCGCGAGGAGTCCGGCATCCGTCCGGAAGGTGAACGGACCGTGTCGTGACGGGTTCAGGCGATGCGGGTGCCCGGCGGCAGCATCCGTGCCGGCGTCCCGGTCCGCGCCCATGCGCCCGCGAAGAGCCCGCCGGCGATCACGATCTGGATGCCGAGGCCGATGAACCAGCTCGGCACCGTGCTGCTCATGATCTGCTCAGGCGTGCGCTCGTCCGCCTGCGTCTGATCAGGGTCGCATTCGTCCCACCGCGATTCCTGCGGCGGCAGCTGCGAGATGCGCACCCAGTACTTGATCTGCCCGAACATGTCGGCAGGCCAGCCGTCGGCGGTATAGACGGTGGGCGTGGCGTCGGCGAGCACGACGAACGGGTTCGCCGTCAGCACCCACCACACCCGGTCGAAGCGCGGCTCCTCGTACGTGTACGTCTCCCAGCGCTCGCAGTCGACATTGCCCATGCTGTCGTAGGGCCGGCTGTAGCTCGCCGTCTCGGTGCGCAGGGCCGTGCCGCCGAGTCCGAACGCGATCAGGGTGCCGACGGCGAGCGCCGCGACGACGAGGTAGGTCGCCGCGACCGAGAACAGCGGACGCGCGACGAGCCCGCTGAATCCGACTCCGATGGCCGCGATGATCACGATCTCGGCAGCGAGGACCAGCAGCGAGACGGCGAGGGTCGCCGGGTGCGCTCCCCCGCCGATGAGCGAGATCGCGAGGAACGGCACGGCGACGAGCAGGAACACCCCGCCGGTGGCGACGGCGGCGAGGAGCTTGCCGAGCATGATGTCACCGGTGGAAGCGGCTGTCACCTGCACGGCTGCGAGCGTCGCGGAGTCGCGGTCGCCGTTGATGGCGTTGCCGCTGAGCGTCGGCGAGACGAGCATCACGAGCAGCAGCACGATGTTGACGACGATCGAGTAGACGCCGGCGCCGGCCATGCCGGTGAACGAGTAGACCGCGAACGACAGCCCGGTGACGCCGAGCAGGATCAGAGCGTAGACCCCGAGCAGGATGTACCAGCCGACGCTGCGCAGCCGCTGGGTCAGCTCGAGCCGGGCGATGATGCCGATGTGCGTGAGGTTCATGCGTTCGGCTCCGATCCCGGCAGGTTGAGGAAGGCGTGTTCGAGCGCGCTCTGCGCCGGAGAGAACTCGGCGACGGCGAGACCGGCCTCGACGATCCGCCGCAGCCCTGCGGCCGCGGCATCCTCGGTCTCGAAGCCCGCGATCGCGGCGCCCCGGTCGAGTCCGAGCGCCCCGAGCTCGATGCCCAGGGCACCGGCGATCCGCTGCGCGTCGGCACCGGCTTGCGCCGGGTCCGCTCCGGCGAGACGGATGCGCCACCCGCGGGTCGTCGCCAGCGCCGGCGCCGCGTCGACGACGGTTCCCGCGACGAGGAACACCGCGTCGTCGATGACCTCTTCGAGCTCGGAGAGGATGTGACTGGAGATGAGGATCGTGCGCCCTTCGGCGGCGAGCCGGCGCAGCAGGACGCGCAGCTGGACGCGCGCGGCCGGATCCAGGCCGGATGCCGGCTCGTCGAGCAGCAGCACCTGCGGGTCGTGCACGAGGGCCCTGGCGAGCCCGAGCTTCTGCTTCTGCCCGCGCGAGAGCACCTTCGCCGGCGCATCCGCCAGGTCGTCGAGTCCGACCAGGGCGAGCAGCTCGCCGGCCCGCTGCTGCGCGGCGTCGCGGTCGATGTCGTAGAGCCGCGCGGTCGTGACGATCGTCTCGCGGGCGGTGAGCGAGGGCCACGCGCCCAGGGCGTCCGGCATCCAGCCGAGGAGCCGCCGGGCGCTGCGCGGATCGTCCATCGGGTCGACCTCGCCGACGCGGATCGAGCCGGCGTCGGGCGCGAGGAGCGAGGCGAGCATGAGCAGCAGCGTCGTCTTGCCCGCACCGTTCGGGCCCACCAGACCCGTCACACGACCCGGTTCGGCGCGGAAACTCGCACCACGGACGGCATGAACCGTCCCGAACGATCTGCTGACGCCCTCGGCGACGATTCCGGTCATGCGGTCAGTCTGGCAGGGAATCAGCTCCGGAAGAACGCCACGCCGAGATCCGGGTGGTCCACGAACACGCCGTCGACTCCGGTGCCGGCGATCACGGACCATTCGCCCTCGTAGTCCCCGAACGCGCTGCGGGGGCCGTCGCCCCGGAACTCGGCCGCGAGGAAGGCGTTCTCCGGTCGCGCCGTCCAGGTGAAGACCTGCAGGCCGCGCGCGTGCGCGTCGGCGACGATCGTGTTGCCCGGCGCGAGCAGCATCCGCTTGTTGACGCTGATGCCGTCCACGGATCCGACGAGAGCGTCCAGCCCCTTGGGCCCCACGACCGACTTGTACGATTTCGCGTGCGCGCCGAGGGCCGCGACCTGGTCGTAGGGCCGGCCGGATGCCTCGATCAGGTAGATGTACGACGCCGCGATCCCCTCGGCTCGCAGCTGCCCGAGCACCGTGGACTCGAACGCCTCGATCACGAGGGGCAGTTCGCCGTCCGCCCACCCCGCCGCACGCAGATCCCGTGCGATGAGCGGTGCGAGGTCGAGACCGATGCCCGCGAAGTAGGTGGCGTGCTTGATCTCGAGCACGACCCCGATCTCCCGCCCGTGCTCGGCGGAGCCCGCACGCACGAGATCGAGCAGGTCGGTCAGACGCAGGATCGGCTGGGCATCGTCGAAAGAGGCGCTCGTCGCTCGGACCTCCGGCAGGCGTTCGCGCACACGGAGCGTGGAGAGCTCCTGCCAGGTGAAGTCCTCGGTGAACCAGCCGGTCAGCGGCTGCCCATCGATCCGCTTGGTCGTCCTGCGTCCGGCGAACTCCGGCCGGTCGGCGACATCCGTGGTTCCGGAGATCTCGTTCTCGTGCCGGATGACGAGCACGCCGTCCTTGCTGGCCACGACGTCCGGTTCGACGGCATCCACCCCCATCGCGAGCGCGAGCTCGTACGACGACCGGCTGTGCTCCGGTCGGTATCCGGGTGCGCCCCGGTGTCCGATCACGAGGGGCGACTTCCTGGGCATGGATTCAGGGTAGAACACCCCATGCATAGGAATCCGCCGGTATCGTGGAGGAAAGCGACCTTCAACCACTTTCGGAGTGAGGCCCACCATGAGCAATTTCGCCTTCAACAACCCGGCGTTCCAGAAGCAGGATCCGCGCAACGTGGCAACGTATCCGGGTGCTCCGGGCGCTCAGCCCGGCATGCAGGGCGCGCAGACCGCGTCCTTCCAGCACGCGAGCATGGATGCCGCGGCCAATGCGCAGCTCGAGGGCATGTACGCCTCTCCCTCCGCCGGTGCCATCGAGACCGACCGCATGTCGGTCGAGGACACCGTGTGGAAGACCGCAGGGCTCTTCGGCATCCTCCTCGTCACCGCGGCGATCGGCTGGGTGTGGACGCTCGGTGGGCTCGCCGCACCCGAGTACAACCCGTACTCCGACTTCTCGCCGAACATGCTGCCGTGGATCGTCGGCGCACTCGGCGGCTTCGTCCTGGCGATGGTCATCACCTTCACCGCCCGCAAGAAGGTGCGCCCCGCGCTGATCTTCGCGTACGCGGTGTTCGAGGGCCTGTTCGTCGGCGGCATCTCGGCGTTCTTCGAGGTGATCTACCCCGGCATCGTGACCCAGGCGACGCTCGCGACGGTCGCCGTCGTCGGCGTCACCCTCGCGCTCTTCGCGAGCGGCAAGATCCGCGCGTCCAAGAAGGCCACCAAGATCTTCATGATCGCGATGGTCGGCTACCTGGTCTTCTCGCTCCTGAACCTCGTCCTCATGTGGACCGGCATCAACCAGAACGCCTTCGGCCTGTTCAGCACCGAGATCGCGGGCATTCCGCTGGGCCTGATCATCGGCGTCCTCGTCGTCATCATGGCCGCGTACTCGCTGGTGCTCGACTTCGACCAGATCCAGCAGGGCGTGCGCAACGGCGCTCCCCGCAAGTACGGCTGGATGGGCGCCTTCGGCATCATGGTCACGGTCGTCTGGCTGTACGTCGAGATCCTGCGCATCATCGCGATCGCCCGCGGCAACAACTGATCCACCGCCTGGAGGAAGCCCCGTCTCGCCTGAGATGGGGCTTCCTCCAGTTTTCGGCACGCCGCGAGGATCTGGCGTGTTGCGCACAAGTACGGGCATAGTGAGATCACCGCTAACAGAAAGGGGATTACATCATGGGTTTCCTTGCATTTCTTCTTCTCGGACTGATCGCCGGCGCGATCGCCAAACTGATCCTCCCTGGCAAGCAGGGTGGCGGATGGTTCGTCACGCTGATCCTGGGCGTCGTAGGCGCAATCCTCGGCGGATGGATCGGGAGCCTGTTCGGTCTCGACATCACGACCTTCTTCAGCATCGGCACATGGATCTGCGCCATCGGCGGCTCGATCATCGTGCTGCTGATCTACGGCCTCATCACGGGCCGTAACAAGGCCAGGAGCTGACGACCACTCACTGCGAGGCCTTGGCCTCGAGTAGGGCCCGCTCCCGTTCGTTCCCCGCGAGACTCGCGGCGGCCGCGAACGCGGAGCGGGCCTCGTCGTCTCTGCCCAGCCGGAGCAGCAGTTCCCCGCGCGTCGCCGGCAGCAAGTGATAGCCCGCGAGCGCGCCCGAGGCCGCGATCTGGTCGATGATCCGCAGAGCGGATGCCGGCCCCGTCGCCATTGCGACGGCGGCGGCCCGATTCAGCTCCACCACGGGAGACGGCGCGATCCTGCCGAGCGCCTCGTACAGGAGCACGATGCGCTCCCAGTCGGTCTCGTCAACGGATGCCGCGACAGCATGGCACTCCGCGATCGCAGCCTGGAGCCCGTATGCGCCGCGGCCCGTGCCGACGGCATCCGCTCGTTCCAGGGCCGCGCGACCGCGTGAGATGCGCCCGCGGTCCCAGCGGCTGCGGTCCTGGTCGGCGAGCAGGACCGGATCGCCCTTCGCGTCGACGCGAGCGGGAAAGCGTGCGGCGGTGAGTTCCATCAGGGCGAGCAGGCTGTTCACGTCGCGCTCACGAGGCACCAGCGCCGCGAGCACACGGGCCAGCCTGATCGCCTCCATGCTGAGCTCGGGTCGCATCCAGTCGCCGCCGCTGCTCGCCGCATGCCCCTCGTTGAAGATCAGATAGAGGACGCCGAGCACGGCGCTCAGCCGCTCCGCGTAGTCCTCACGGGACGGCACCTCGAACGGCACCTTCGCGGCTCCCAGCGTCTTCTTGGCCCGCACGATGCGCTGCTGCACGGTGGCGGCGGGAACCATGAACGCCCGCGCGATCTCCTCGCTCGAGAGGCCGCCGACGACCCGCAGCGTCAGAGCCACGCTCGCCTCGCGCGAGAGCACGGGGTGGCAGGAGATGAAGATCAGGCGAAGCACGTCGTCGTCGATCGCATCCGGGTCCCACGGGTCGGCATCCATCGCGTCTGCCTGCTCCTGGTCGAGATCGTGCGCGATCGCCGCGATCCGCGCGTCGTAGCGCTCCTGGCGGCGCCAGCCGTCGATCGCCCGCCGCTTGGCGACCGCCGTCAGCCAGGCGGCGGGGTTGCGCGGCACGCCGTCCTGCGGCCACTGCCGCAGCGCTTCGAGGAGCGCGTCCTGCGCGAGATCCTCCGCAAGGCCGAAGTCGCCGACCATGCGTGTCAGGGTGGCGACGATCTTGGCGGACTCGATGCGCCACACGGCGGCGACGGCGCGCTCCACATCGGTCGTGGAACGCGCCGTCTCGCCGCTGTCAGCAGGGCTCATGGTGCCGCTGTCTCACTGCTGCTGCGCGCGCTGCTCGGCCTCGTCGCGCCAGCCCTGCTCCTTCTGGATCCACTCGTTGTCGGCCGGGAAGTCGTCCATCTCCTGCACCCGGCGCACCTCGAGGAACGACCCCGGCCCGAGCGGTGCACGGCTCGCCCACTCCGCCGCCTCTTCGCGCGACGACACCTCGATGATCCAGAAGCCGTTGAAGAGCTCCTTCGTCTCACCGTAGGGGCCGTCGGTGATGAGCGGCTTCTCGGCGCTGAAGTCGACCACGAACCCCTCCGAGGCGTCGCTGAGGCCCTCGCCCGCCGTCAGGACACCGGCCTTGATCATGGACTCGTTGTACTTGCCCATGGCTTCGATGACCTGCTTGAACGGAATCTCGTTGTACGCCTCGACGGCCTCGTCGGTCGCGCGCATGATCAGCATGAACTTCATGATGTTCTCCTTCAGTTGCGGGGTCGGTTTCGACCCTCTCACTGAAGACGTCGAACGAGAAGACGTCAGATCGACATCGTCCGAGAAAAAGTCTCAGACGATGCCGAACTTCACTCCCACTCGATGGTCCCCGGGGGCTTCGAGGTCACATCCAGCACCACGCGGTTGACGTCGCGGACGCCGTTGGTGATGCGGTTCGAGATCTTCGAGAGCACGTCGTAGGGCAGACGCGTCCAGTCGGCGGTCATGGCGTCCTCGCTCGAGACGGGGCGCAGCACGATCGGGTGGCCGTACGTGCGGCCGTCGCCCTGAACGCCCACCGAGCGGACATCGGCCAGCAGAACGACGGGGCACTGCCAGATCTCACTGTCGAGGCCGGCCTTGGTCAGCTCCTCGCGGGCGATGGCGTCTGCCTCGCGCAGAATCTCGAGACGGTCAGCGGTGACCTCGCCCACGATGCGGATTCCGAGGCCGGGCCCCGGAAACGGCTGCCGGCCGACGATCGCCTCGGGCAGTCCCAGCTCGCGACCGATCGCGCGGACCTCGTCCTTGAAGAGGGTGCGCAGCGGCTCGATGAGCTCGAAGTCGAGGTCGTCGGGGAGGCCGCCGACGTTGTGGTGCGACTTGATGTTCGCCGTCCCCGTGCCGCCGCCGGACTCGACGACGTCGGGGTACAGGGTTCCCTGCACGAGGAACTTGATGGGCTCGCCTTCGGCCTTCGCCTCGTCGACGAGCTCGCGCTGCACCTTCTCGAACGCGCGGATGAACTCGCGGCCGATGATCTTGCGCTTCTCCTCGGGGTCGCTGACGCCCTGCAGGTGCCCGAGGAACGTGTCCGCGGCATCCACGGTGATCAGGCGCACGCCCGTGGAGGCGACGTAGTCCTGCTCGACCTGCTCGCGCTCGCCCTTGCGGAGGAGCCCGTGGTCGACGAAGACGGCCGTGAGCTGGTCGCCGATGGCCTTGTGGACGAGCGCGGTCGAGACAGCCGAGTCGACGCCGCCGGAGAGGGCCGAGATGACGCGGGCCGAGCCGACCTGCTCGCGGATGCGCGCGACCTGCTCCTCGATGACGTTGCCGCTGTTCCAGTCTGCGGCGAGGCCCGCCGCCTTGTGCAGGAAGTTCTCGAGGACCTCCTGGCCGTGGTCGGAGTGCTTGACCTCGGGGTGCCACTGCACGCCGTAGAAGCACTTCTCGTCGCTGCCGAATGCTGCCACAGGGGTGTCGGCGGTGGATGCCAGGACCTCGAAGCCCTCGGGCGCGCGCGAGACCTGGTCGCCGTGGCTCATCCAGACGTTCTGCGTGGCGGGCTGGCCGCCCAGCAGCACGCCGCCGTCGTTCGCGACGACTGCGTCGGTCGCGCCGTACTCGCGCAGCCCCGTGTTGGCGACCTCGCCGCCGAGAGCGCGGGCCATGACCTGGAAGCCGTAGCAGATGCCGAGGGTCGGGACGCCGAGGTCGAAGATCGCGGCATCCAGCGACGGCGCGCCCTCCTCGTAGACCGACGACGGGCCACCCGAGAGGACGAGGGCGACCGGATTGCGCTCGGCGATCTCGGCAGCACTGACGGTGTGCGGCACGATCTCGCTGTAGACGCCGGCCTCGCGGACACGGCGGGCGATGAGCTGCGCGTACTGGGCGCCGAAATCGACGACGAGAACGGGGCGCTGTGCGGTGTCGGCGCTCATCGCGCTGCCTCCTGGGTCTGGGGTTCTGCGGCGAGTGCCGCCTCACGGGATGCGAGGTACGCCTTGACCTCGCGGGAGACCCGGACCTCCATGATGAACGAGAGGGCCGGGATGACGCCGCCGAGCGCGAGCATGATGAACCGACCGAACGGCCAGCGCATCAGGCTCCACAGGCGGAAGATCGCGAACAGGTACACGACGTAGAACCAGCCGTGCGCGACGAGGATCAGCAGCGAGATGTTCGCGCCGCCCGCGGTCTGCCCGGTCGATTCCAGATCGCATCCCATGCCGCCCGGGACGAACAGGGAGTACCACTGGCATCCGTCGCCGACGATGACCGGCGCGAACCAGAGGAATCCGCCGTCGCCACCCGCGAACAGCTCGATGTGCGTGGGGCTGTACTTGAGGATCATCTCGGCCAGCAGCAGGAGGAGCATGACACCGGTGATGACCGAGGCGATCTGATAGAACCTCAACGCCCCGCGGATCTTCGGGAACGAGGCGGCTTTCGGTTCGGGCATGGCGTCCAGTCTACTAGCGCGGACGGGACGGCGAAGGCCGCCGGGATCGCTCCCGACGGCCCTCGCGTGACTACCCGATGATTCAGAACCAGCCGCGGATCAGGTCGATCAGCCAGTCGACGATCGCCTTGACGACGCCGCCGCCGTTCCCGCCGCCCTTGTTGACGGTGACCTGGTCGGTCGCCTGGTCCCCGTCGGCCTGGGCGACGATGACCGTGTAGCGGCCGGCATCCGTGTTCTTCGGAACCGTGAGCGATGCCGAGAACGATCCGTCCTCATCGACCACGACCGTTCCGAGCTCGACGAGCTTGCCCTTCTTCGACTCGAGGGTGACGGTCACCGTCTCGCCCGGCGTGAAGTCCTCGCCCGTGACGGCGAGCTTCTTCCCGGCGCTGACGGTGTTGCCCTGGACCTCGATGGTTCCCGCGAACTCCTCCTCGCCGGCATCCGCGAACGTGATCGGAACCTGCACGGTCGTCTCGCCTGCGACGACCGTGAGCTGCTGCTCGCCGCTCGCCCCCTCGGGGACGGTGAACGCGAGGCTCGCGCGGCCCACCTCATCGGTGGTGTCGACGATCGCCGGGTCGACGGCGCCTGTGGCGAGCACCTGGTCGCCGAGAGACACGGTGACCTCGCTCGGTGCGGCTTCCCCGGCGCTGAACGCGAGCGAGGAGAGGTCGATCGTGACCTCGTCGCCGGCGCTGTAGCCGTCGGCATCCGCGGGGCTGAGCGTAACACCGACCGCGCGCTGCGCGAGGTCGGGCGTCGCGGTGCCGTTGGCGTCGAACCAGTCGACCATGGACTGCAGGTCGATCTTGCCGGTGTCGGCCTTGTTCGTGCCCTCGGCGAAGGTGAAGAAGTTGTCTCCACCGGCCGCGAGGAACGAGTTGGCCGCGACGACGTAGGACGCCTCGGGGTCGATCGGCTCGCCGTTCAGTGTGATCGAGGTGATCCGCTCCCCTGCTGCCGCCGTCGGGTCGTAGGTGTACAGCAGACCCTCCGAGACGCCGAGCTTGAGGAACGGACGGCTCGAGCCCTCCGGCTGCCACTGCTCCTCGAGCACGCCCTTGATCTGCGCACCGGTGAGGTTCAGCGTGACCAGCGTGTTGGCGAACGGCTGCACCGTCGCCGCCTCGCGGAAGGTCACGTTGCCGTCGGGGTCGTTCGCGTTCGCCGACGCGTACGTGAGGTTCGCGCGGATGCCGCCCGGGTTCATGATGGCGAGGTCGGCGCCGGTCGCCCACTGGTGGACGTCGGCGACGAAGTTGCCGATCGTGGACTCGCCACCGCGGTTCTCGGACCCGTTGGTCTGACGCGCGCGGTTGAAGTCGCCGGTGATCTCGCCGACCTTCTCGGCGCCCAGCACATCGGCCTCGGCCTTGGCCGTGTCGACGATCGACTGCACCTCGGCGACGGGCTCGTAGAGCGGCGCACCGTTCTCGGTCAGAGGCTTGATCTCGTTGGTGATCGAGAGCAGCTCCTTCGACTCGGGGTCGACCTGCAGGTTCATGAGACCGAAGTTCTCACCGTACTGCCCCGCCGAGACGACCGGGCGGCCGTCGATGACGTGGTTGTACGCGAGGTGGGTGTGCGCCGAGACGATCGCGCTCACGCTGCCGTCGACGCCGTCGACGATCTGACCGAGCGCGGACTCCGGCGTGATGCTGGCGACATCGGTCGACGTCGCGCCCTCGTGCACGAGCAGGATCAGAACGTCGGCCTCTCCGTTGGCGGTGTCACCGTCGGTCAGGTCCTCGGCGACGCCGTTGACCGAGTCGACGATGCTGCGCACCTCGAGGTCGGCGATGCCTTCGGGCGAGACGAGCGAGTCGAGCTCCTCGGTCACGGCGCCGATGAAGCCGACGCGCACGCCGTCCATCTCCTTGACCCACGCAGGCGCAAGAGCGGTCTCACCGGTCTCGGTGAGGAACACGTTCGAGGAGATGTACTCCCAGTCCGCGCGGTCCTGCACGCGGTCGCGCAGATCCTCCCAGCCCTGGTCGAACTCGTGGTTGCCCGCAGCGCTCACCTCGAGACCGGCCGCATTGAGCGCGTCGATCGTCGGGTTGTCGTCATTGATGAACGACGTGAACGTGGATGCTCCGATGAGGTCGCCCGCGGCCGCGAACACCGTGTTCGGGTTCGCGTCGCGCACCGACTTCACGGCGCCTGCGAGCACAGCGGCACCGGCGGCTGCGCCGTCGGCCTCGATCCGGCCGTGGAAGTCGTTGACCGTGACGATGTCGATGTCCACCGGCGGGATCTCACTGGAGATGCCGACGATCACCGGGTCGTGGTCGCTGGAGCGGTACGGGGTGCCCGCTTCGGTGGCGCCGAACGCGTAGCCGCGGTCGCTCCACTCGGACGAGTTGATCTCCCACACGCCGGTTCCCGTCACCGATGCCGCGAGCGACGGAGACGCGATGGCGTGGTCGAGCGAGCCGAGCTCGCCGTCGAAGGTGTAGGTGTACTGGCCCTCGGCCTTCGTGGGAACGAGGTCGGCCCAGCCGGCCTCGGAGAACACGTTGATCGGGTCCTCCTTCGCGTAGGCGTTGAAGTCGCCCAGCAGCAGGACGTCCTCGCTGCCCGAGGCGTCAGCGATCTCGCCGGTGAACTCCAGCAGCGACTGCGCCTGTGCGGTGCGGTCTGCGTTGAAGTGGCCCTGGCCGTCAGCGGGCTCCGCGCCGTCGCCCGACTTCGACTTGAAGTGGTTGGCGACGACCGAGACCGTGCGTCCGTCCATGTCGAAGGTCTGCGCGATCGGCTCGCGGGCGTTGCCCCACACCGACTCGTCGATCTTGGCCATCGCGTCGCCCACCGGGGTGACCTCGGCCTTCTTGTAGATGATCGCGTTCGTGATGACGTCGGTGGTGGTGTTCAACAGCGAGTCCGGGGTCTCGATGTAGTCCCACACGTCCGTGCCCGCGTCGGCGTTCAGGCCGTTGACGAGGTTCTGGAGTGCGACGTCGGGGGTGCCGTCGCCGAAGTGGACCGAGTTCTCGATCTCCATCAGCGCGACGACGTCAGCGTCGAGACCATTGATGGCCGTGATGATCTTCGAGCGCTGGATGTCGAAGAACGCCTGGTTCTTCGCGCCGCGCGCGTCGGGGTCGTCCTCGCTCATCGTCGTGAAGTAGTTGAAGACGTTGAACGCTGCGACCTGCACGTCGCCGCCGACCTCGGGAGCCGACTCGGGGCGCGCGTTCGCGGTGGTGAAGCCCGCCTTGTCGGCGGCCGCCGTGTCGCTGTTGATCGGCGTCACCGGCTGCAGTCGCCAGTCGTCGAAGCCGTACTGCAGCACGTAACCGGCATCCGCGAAGTCGACGACGTCGCCGTTGCGCACGGTCACGTCCTTCGTGAAGTAGGGCTGGTCGCCGGGGTGCGCGCTGTTCGAGATCTGGACGTTGTAGCCGTCGTCGAGCAGGATGCGGTGGGCGCGGTTGGATGCCGCGATCGCGTTCGCGTCTGCACCGGGGCGGGTCGTCTCGGTGCTCTTGACGTTGAGCTCGCCCGGGTTCAGCCACAGGGTGCCGAAGTTGTAGAGCTGGTGGCTGGATGCCACGAGGTAGTCGCCGGTGGGGGCGACGAGCATGTTCTCGTACGCCTCGCGGTCTGCTCCGACGACGTCGCCGGGGAGCGGGGTGACCGCGGGAACGCCGACGCCGGCGGTGACGACGGTGACGTCGCCGGCCGCGGCGGGCGTGATCTGGGTCTGGCCGAAGTACTCCGAGACGGAGCCCGTGACCGAGACGAGGTCGCCGATGGAGCCCGGGACCGTCTTGCCGTTCAGGAAGACGAACAGGCCGTCGGAGGCGCCGGGGGTCGCGTCGTTCTCTCCGCCGGAGCCCTGGGTCTGGATGACGATGCCGTTGTAGCCGCCGGTGCGGTAGTCCGCCGTGACGACGCCGGAGACCGTGACCGTCTGGCCGCTGAGCGGTGAGACGTCACCGGTGCCCTGTACCTCGGCGATGGTCGCCGTGGTGGGCTCCTCGGGCTCTTCGGGCTCCTCGGGCTCGGTGTCGCCGGTGCCCTCGGGCGTGATCGTGGCCGAGAGCGAGAAGTCGGCGGAGTTGTCGTCGGTGTCGACGCCATCGGTACGGTTCAGCGACTTCACGTCCTGGTTGTTCGCCGGCGCGGTCGCGAGGGTGCCCTCGAACGTGTTGGACGTGCCGTAACCGAGCAGATCGACGACGCCTTCGGCGCCGACGACCGAGCCGGTGCCGAGCGTGATCGCGGAGGTGCCCTCGACGAGCGCGAGCGTGCCCGTGGTGCCGCTCGGGTTCAGGTTGCCCGCGGCATCCGCCTCGGGCAGATCTGCACCGTTCGCGCCGTTGGATCCGCCCTGGACCAGGTAGTGGCCGCCCGCGGGAATGGTGCCGGAGAGGGCGACGACGCCGTTCGAGTTGCCGGTGCCCGTCGCCGAGCGGTACTGGACCGACATGCCGTCGAGGGTGATGTCGGAGCCGGTCGGGTTGTACAGCTCGACGAACTTGTTCTTGAAGGCGGCGCCGGCGCTGCCGCCGGAGAGATACGCCTCGTTGATGACGACGCCCGTGCCGTCGGCGGCCGCGAAGGCCGGGGCGGCGACGAGCGATCCGAAGCCCATCGTGCAGGCTGTGGTCAGCGCGACGGCGACGATGCGCCCCCGTCTGCGTGCGATGGACGACCCAGCGCGCTGCGCTGCACCATCGGGTGTGGACATCATGGGTTTGTTCTCCTCGTCGACGGATGAGACCCCGAGCGCCGTCATGGGGCGCACGAGAGAGCGCTGGCGCTGCACAGGGTGGATGCGACGCGGCTCGTTCGTGAGCTTATGAGCGGGCTGGGACTTTCCCGAGAGAGTTCACAGATCGCTAACCGGAAGTTCGTCCGCGCCGATACGGCCTACGACTTTCGGCGCATGCCGATGCGGATGGACCTGGACGAAAGGTGGACGCGAGGGTGGATCCGGGTCAGGATGCCGCGGTCGAGCGCTCCTCGAACTCCTCGACCTCGAGCTGCCAGCGGTCCTTGGCGAGCCGATACCAGATGTAGAACGCGAAGCCGGCGAAGACCGCCCACTCGATCGCGTAGAAGATGTTCAGCCAATTGACGCTGGAGAGCTCGTGCGGCGCGGGAGAGACGATGTCGACGAGGCCGTCCGGAGCATCCACCGAGGCCAGGTACGGGCGATACACCGAGAGCTGCTCCGTGTCGTGCCACTGACCGAGCAGCATCGCCGGCGACATCCGGCTCATCCCGAACGGATCGTCCCTGGTCGGGAGCGACGACCCCTCGTCCGAGATGATGCGGCCGGTGATGTCGGCATCCGCTCCTGCGGCATCCCGCTCGAGGGCGGCCACCGCGGCATCCGCGCTCTCCCGATCCGGTGCCCATCCCAGGGCGACGGCGATCGAGGTGCGGTCGGCGACGCGCAATTGTCCGGTCACCCAGAATCCCTCCGCGCCGTCGTTGAAGCGCGACGAGACGACGAGGAAGTCGCCGGGCACCCATGTGCCGGACGTCTCGACGCGCTGACCGACGAGCGGCTCCGGCAGGTACTCCCCCGGTTCGAGGACCTCGGCGAGCGGCCGCACCTCCTCCGTGATCCCGGCGGGCGGCGGGTCGGTGTCGATCGCGCGCTCGAGCTGCCACTGACCGAGGAAGGCGAACACCCCGGCCACCACGAGGCAGGCGCACAGCACGGCGATCCAGCGGCCGCGCAGCATCACCTCCCGAAGGGTCGGCGGGAACTCCTGCGCAGCGGGAGCGGGCGATGAGGTCACGGGCGACGAGCGCCGATCACGACTCGTAGGGGGCGAGCACGACCTCGACGCGCTGGAACTCCTTCAGGTCGGAGTACCCGGTGGTGGCCATCGACTTGCGCAGCGCACCGATGAGGTTCGCGGTGCCGTCAGCGACCGGCGCGGGCCCGTAGAGGACCTCTTCGAGTGTGGCGATGCCGGGCGTCTCGACCCGGCGGCCGCGGGGCAGCTGGGGGTGTTGCGCTTCCGGCCCCCAGTGGAAGCCGCGGCCGGGCGCATCCGTGGCGCGCGCGAGCGCGACGCCGAGCATGACGGCATCCGCGCCCATGGCGAGAGCCTTGACGATGTCGCCGGAGGTGCCGACGCCGCCGTCGGCGATCACGTGCACGTAGCGTCCGCCGGACTCGTCGAGGTAGTCGCGGCGGGCAGCGGCGACGTCCGACACGGCGGTGGCCATGGGGGCGTGGATGCCGAGGGTCGCGCGGGTGGTGGACGCCGCTCCCCCGCCGAATCCGACGAGGACGCCTGCGGCGCCCGTGCGCATGAGGTGGAGGGCCGCGGTGTAGGTCGCGGCCCCGCCGACGATCACGGGGACGTCGAGGTCGTAGATGAACTTCTTGAGGTTCAAGGGCTCGTCGACGCTGGAGACGTGCTCGGCCGACACGGTCGTGCCGCGGATCACGAACAGGTCGACGCCGGCGGCTGCGACGGTGTCGTAGAGCTCCTGCGTCCGCTGCGGGGTCAGGGAGCCGGCGACCGTCACTCCGCCCTCGCGGATCTCGGCGAGACGCTGGGTGATGAGTTCGGGCTTGATCGGCTCGGAGTACAGCTGCTGCATCCCCACGGTCGCCTTGTCTGCGGGGAGCGCGGCGATCTCGGCGAGCAGGGGCTCCGGGTCGTCGTAGCGGGTCCACAGGCCCTCGAGGTCGAGGACGCCGAGCCCGCCGAGCTTGCCGAGCATGATCGCCGTCTGCGGGCTCACGACCGAGTCCATCGGCGCGCCGATGACCGGGGTGTCGAAGGAGAACGCGTCGATCGTCCACGCGGTCGAGACGTCCTCGGGGTTGCGCGTGCGCCGGGACGGCACCACGGCGATGTCGTCGAACGTGTATGCGCGGCGCGCGCGCTTGCCTCGGCCGAGTTCGATGTCCATGCTCACGCGTCCAGCCTACCCGGCCGCCCGCTGCACCTCCCGCGCCCGCGAGAAACCACTTCCTGCACCAGAAACTACGCGTGAGGCGTTTTCTCGCGCAGAACGTGGTTTCTCGTCAGCCCGTAGCGCGGGCGGCGCGCTTCTGCTCCTGGAACACTCGGATCGCCTCGTAGCGGTCGGCCGAGCGAGCCTGGCGCTTCGCTGCCTCCTGCGCGCGGTTCTTCGGCGGCGCCGAGGTCACGAGGTCATCGAGCAGACGGCGGGTGGATGCCGCGATCTCAGCGATAGCGCGGTCGAACACGGCCTGATTGGCGCGCGACGGCGCGTTGGAGCCGGAGATCTTGCGCACGAACTGCAAGGCTGCGTCCTGGCACTCCTGGTCGGTCGCGGCCGGCTCGAGATTGTTCAGCGGAACGATGTTGCGGCACATGCCCGCCACGCTACGCCGGGCACGCGGCATCCGGAACCCGGGCCGCGCGCCTCGCGCGGCGAGGGGTCGCGTTTAGTCGCCGAACCGCATACGTGGCAGCCATATGCGGCCCCGGGCCCGGCGCGACTCGTCCTCGGCGGAGTGAGGGGTCGCGTTTAGTCGCCGAACCGCGCGCGAGGCAGCCATCTGCGACCCCTCCGCAGGGGCGCAGATGGCGGAACCACCGGGCCTACTTCTTGTAGTTGGGCGCCTCGACGACGATCTGCACGTCGTGCGGGTGCGACTCCTTGAGTCCGGCCGCCGTGATGCGCACGAACTTGCCGCGGGTCTTGAGCTCCTCGATCGTGCGGGCGCCGACGTAGAACATCGACTGACGCAGGCCGCCGACGAGCTGATACGCCACGGCCGACACCGGGCCGCGGTACGGGACCTGACCCTCGATGCCCTCGGGGATGAGCTTGTCGTCGCTGGGGACGTCGGCCTGGAAGTAGCGGTCCTTCGAGTACGAGGTCTGCTTGCCCCGGGTCTGCATCGCACCGAGCGAACCCATGCCGCGGTACTGCTTGAACTGCTTGCCCGACTGGAAGACGATCTCACCCGGAGACTCGTCGGTGCCGGCGAGCAGGGAGCCGAGCATGACGGCATCCGCACCGGCGACGAGCGCCTTGGCGATGTCGCCCGAGTACTGCAGGCCGCCGTCGGCGATGACCGGAACGCCGGCCGGCCGGGCCGCCAGCGATGCCTCGTAGACCGCGGTCACCTGGGGCACGCCGACGCCGGCGACGACGCGCGTGGTGCAGATGGACCCGGGACCCACCCCGACCTTGACGGCATCCACGCCCGCGTCCACGAGCGCCTGCGCGCCCTCGCGGGTCGCGACGTTTCCGCCGATCACGTCGATGTGCGCGAACGACTCGTCCGCCTTCAGACGCTTCACGAGGTCGATCACGCCCTGCGACTGGCCGTTGGCGGTGTCGACGACGAGAACGTCGACACCGGCGTCGCGCAGTGCCTCCGCGCGCTCCCAGGCGTCGCCGAAGAAGCCGATCGCGGCGCCGACGCGCAGACGCCCGTGCTCGTCCTTCGTGGCGAGCGGGTACTTCTCGCTCTTGTCGAAGTCCTTGATCGTGATGAGTCCGGCGAGCTTGCCGTCCTCGTCGATGAGGGGCAGCTTCTCGACGCGGTGCTTGGCGAACAGTGCGATGACCTCGCCCGCCGCGACGCCGACCGGCGCCGTGACGAGGTCGGTCGACGTCATGACGTCCTTGACGAACGTGGTGGGCCGCTCGAAGCCCGACACGAACCGCATGTCGCGGTTGGTGATGATGCCCACGAGGTGCCCGGCGTCGTCGACGACGGGGAGCCCCGAGATGCGGTACTTCGCGCACAGCGCGTCGACCTCTTCGACGGTCGTGTCGGGGGTCGTGGTGATCGGGTCGGTGATCATGCCCGACTCGCTGCGCTTGACGCGGTCGACGTGCGCGGCCTGGTCGGCGATGGAGAGATTGCGGTGCAGGATGCCGATGCCGCCCTCGCGCGCCATGGCGATGGCCATGCGCGATTCGGTGACCGTGTCCATGGCGCTGGACAGCAGCGGAGTGGCGACCGAGATGCGGCGCGTGATGCGCGAGGAGGTGTCGGCCTCACTGGGGATCACATCGGTATGCCCGGGGAGAAGAAGGACGTCGTCGTAGGTGAGTCCGACGAAACCGAAGGGATCGTGCTGGTCCATGGAAGATCCTCCTGCAGGCGAGAGCGGCGCGTTGTTCCAGTCTAAACGGCGGCGACGTAACGAAAATTCCTCGGTTCGGGCGCGTGACTAGTGAATGGCTGGTCCGCCCACTACGCTCGATCCCACGCCACGGCCGACCCGAAGCCGCCGGCGAACTCAATGTGGAGGATGCGTGAGACCCACGTCCGTTGCCATCCGTCGAGCCCGACCATGGGTGGTCGCAGTGCTCGGCGTTCTGATGGCGCTCTCGTTCCTGGTTTTCCAACCCCCGGCTTCAGCCCACGCCGAGACGGACGACGGGCAGGAGGTCACCGACTTCTACTTCGCCGGCGTCATCACGTTCGACGACGAGCCGGTTCCGGACGTCACCGTCACGATCGAGGGCAACGGCTTCGACGCCCAGACCGAGACGGATGCCGAGGGCAAGTGGCGTCTGTACGTTCCGGAGAAGGCGACCTACACCCTCACCGTCGACGAGGAAACGCTCCCGGAGGGCGTGATCGTCGAGGGCGACTCCGCGTCGCAGGAGGTGGAGTTCGCCCTCACGAACACGAAGATCGTCAACTTGTTCCTCGGCGAGGGCGTGCGCGAGACGACGTCGTTCCTCGACCAGCTGCTCTCCCGCATCGTGGGCGGCCTGAACTTCGGCCTGCTGCTGGGACTCGCGGCCATGGGAGCCGCGCTCATCTACGGCACCACGCGCCTGTCGAACTTCGCGCACGGCGAGATGGTCACGTGGGGCGCCGTGATCGCCCTGCTGTGCACGTCGTTCTGGCACCTGCCGATGTGGCTCGGCATCATCGCCGCGATCATCGCGGGTGGTCTGCTCGGGCTCGCGATGGATGCCGGGCTCTGGCGTCCGCTGCGGCACCGGGGCCTGGGCATCGTGCAGCTCATGATCGTCAGCATCGGCCTGTCGCTGGCCCTGCGGTACTTCCTGCAGTACATGATCGGCGGCGCCACGTACCAGCTGCAGGGTGCGAGCCCCACGCCGATCAAGCTCGGCCCGATCTCGCTGTCGTACATCGACATGATCGGCATGGGCACGAGCATCGTCGTTATCCTCGGCGTGGCGTACTTCCTCACCCGCACCCGCATCGGCAAGGCGACCAGGGCCATCTCGGACAACCCGCAGCTGGCCGCGGCATCCGGCATCGACGTCGACAAGGTCGTGCGCATCGTGTGGATCCTCTCCGGAGTCCTCGCCGCGGTCTCCGGCATCCTGTGGGCGTACTTCCGGCCCGGCGTGAAATGGGACATGGGCATGCAGATGCTGCTGCTGATCTTCTGCGCCATCACGCTCGGCGGTCTGGGATCCGCGATCGGCGCCCTCATCGGCTCGATCATCGTCGGCCTCGCCGTCGAGGTTTCGACGCTGCTCGGAGTCCCGTCCGACCTGAAGTACGCCACCGCGCTGGTGGCACTGATCGTGATCCTCCTCGTCAGGCCCCAGGGCCTGCTCGGGCGCAAGGAAAGGCTGGGCTGATCATGGACTTCGGCAACATCTTCGGCAACACCGCCTCGTACCTGTTCAGCCCCACCACGATCGCGTATGCGCTGGCCGCGACCGGCCTCGCCGTCCACTTCGGGTACGCGGGTCTGCTCAACTTCGGCATGGCGGCATTCATGGCCGTCGGCGGCTACGGCTACGCGATCTCGATCCTCAGCTTCGGGTTCCCCTGGTGGGGCGGTGTCGCAGTCGGCGTGCTCGCCGGCGCCCTGTTCGCCCTGCTGCTCGGCATACCGACCCTGCGGCTGCGCGCCGACTACCTCGCCATCGCGACGATCGCGGCGGCCGAGGTCGTGCGTCTGCTGTTCCTGACCGAGCTGTTCCGCGAGTGGACGAACTCCGCCGGCGGCCTCTCCGGCTACCACCAGAGCTTCCGCGACATGAATCCGTTCCCCGAGGGGACGTACGGCTTCGGCCCGTGGACGTACAACGCCAACGATCTGTGGGTGCGGCTGTTCGGCCTGATCGTGCTCGCCCTGTCGGTCCTGGTCGTGTGGGCTCTCATGCGCAGCCCGTGGGGGCGCGTCATCAAGGGCATCCGCGAGGACGAGGATGCGGTGCGCTCGCTCGGCAAGAACGTCTTCGCGTACAAGATGCAGGCGCTCGTCGTCGGCGGTATCATCGGAGCGCTGGGCGGCGTCGTGTTCGTGCTGCCGTCGGCCGTGATCCCCGGCAGCTACTCGACCTCGCTGACCTTCTTCCTCTGGACGATCCTGCTCCTGGGAGGTGCCGCGACCGTGTTCGGTCCGACGCTGGGAGCCGTGCTGTTCTGGGTCGTGTTCGCGTTCCTCGGCGGGCTCCTGCCCGAGATGGCGCGCGTCGGCTGGCTTCCCATGACGACCAACCAGGCCGACGTCGTCCGCTACATCGTGATCGGCATCGTGCTCATGCTGATCGTGATCTTCCGTCCGCAGGGCATCCTCGGCAACAAGAGGGAGATGACCTTTGTCAAATAACATCTCGGTCCCTGAGCCTGTCGAAGGGTCGCAGACGGGCAGCATCCGCAGGCCCAAGACGACCGGCCTCGCGAAGGGGCCGGCGGCGCCGGGCGTCGCCAAGGTCGACCCGATCCTCGTGGTGGACGCCGTGACCCGCCGCTTCGGCGGCCTCACCGCCGTCGACGTCGACCACCTCGAGATCCCCCGAGGCGCCATCACCGCTCTCATCGGCCCGAACGGGGCGGGCAAGACCACCCTGTTCAACCTGCTGTGCGGCTTCGACAAGCCGAACACCGGCACGTGGGCGTTCGACGGCAAGAACCTCTCCGGCATCCCGTCGTTCAAGGTCGCCCGCATGGGCCAGGTGCGCACGTTCCAGCTCACCAAGTCGCTGTCGCTGCTCACGGTGCTCGAGAACATGAAGCTCGGCGCCACCGGCCAGCGCGGCGAGGGCTTCTGGGCGAGCCTGTTCCCGTTCCTCTGGCGCGCGCAGGATGCCGAGATCGAGCAGCGCGCACGCGAGCTGCTCACACGGTTCAAGCTCGATGCCAAGGAGAAGGACTTCGCAGCCTCCCTCTCGGGCGGGCAGCGCAAACTCCTCGAGATGGCGCGCGCACTGATGAGCGACCCGACCCTGGTGATGCTCGACGAGCCGATGGCCGGCGTGAACCCGGCGCTCACCCAGTCGCTGCTCGACCACATCCTCGATCTCAAGGAACTCGGCATGACCGTGCTGTTCGTCGAGCACGACATGCACATGGTGCGCCACATCGCCGACTGGGTGGTCGTGATGGCCGAGGGGCGCGTGGTCGCCGAGGGTCCGCCGGACACGGTGATGGAGGACCCAGCCGTCGTGGACGCCTACCTGGGCGCGCACCAGGACGTCGACCTGGGAGCGGTCACCGGCCGTCTGCCCGTCATCACGGATGCCGACGCCACCGAACTGCGCGAGCAGATCGAGGCGGAGGCCGAGGCCGAGCTCGAAGCCGACAGCACCGACGAGGAGAAGTCGTGACCGACAATAATGACGTGATCGTCGAGATGACCGGCGTCCACGCGGGCTATCTTCCGGGCGTGAACATCCTCAACGGCGCCAACCTCGTCGCGCGCAAGGGAGAGCTCATCGGCATCATCGGCCCGAACGGCGCCGGCAAGTCGACGCTGCTGAAGTCGATCTTCGGCATGGTGCAGGTCCGGGAGGGCGACATCACCGTGGGCGGCAAGAGCATCGTGGGTCTGAAGGCCGACAAGCTGGTCAAGCGCGGCGTCGCGTTCGTGCCGCAGACGAACAACGTCTTCCCCTCGCTCACGATCGAGGAGAACCTCCAGATGGGGCTCTACCAGAACCCGAAGATCTACGCCGAGCGCCTCGATTTCGTCAGCGGCATCTTCGCCGAACTCGGCAAGCGCCTCAAGCAGCGCGCAGGTTCGCTGTCGGGCGGCGAACGGCAGATGGTCGCGATGTCGCGGGCCCTCATGATGGATCCGTCGGTGCTGCTGCTCGACGAGCCGTCCGCGGGGCTCTCGCCGGTGCGTCAGGACGACGCGTTCATCCGCGTCTCCGACATCAACAAGGCCGGTGTCACGACGATCATGGTCGAGCAGAACGCCCGCCGCTGCCTGCAGATCTGCGACCGCGGCTACGTGCTCGATCAGGGCCGGGACGCCTACGAGGGGACGGGCAGGGAACTCCTGAACGACCCGAAGGTGATCGGACTGTACCTGGGAACGCTCGGCACGGACGCGGCGTAACGCAGCGCGCGCCTCCCATAGGCTCGTTCCATGACGAGCATCCTGTATCTCGGCGGCACCGGGACGATCAGCGCGGCGTGCGTGCGCCGCTCCGTCGAGCGCGGACACGAGGTGACGGTGATCAACCGCGGCAGCGGCCGGCGCGGGATCCCCGACGAGGTAACGGTCGTGACGGCGGACGTCCGCGATTCCGCCGCCATGACGGCGGCGCTCGGCGGGCGCCGGTTCGATGCCGTCGCCGACTTCCTCTCCTTCTCCCCCGCTGACGTCGCCGCGAATCTCGAGGTCTTCGGCGAGACGGGGCAGTACGTGCTCATCAGCTCGGCATCCGCGTATCAGAAACCGGCGGCGCACCTCCCGGTCACGGAGAAGACCCCGCTGGACAACCCGTTCTGGCAGTACTCGAGGGACAAGATCGCCTGCGAGGAGCTGCTCCGCTCCGCGTCCGCGGACCGCGGCATCCCCTTCACGATCGTCCGCCCCTCGCACACCTACGACGAGAAGATGATCCCGACGCTCGGCCGCTGGAACGACATCGCGCGCATGCGCGCGGGCCGGCCGGTCGTCGTCCACGGCGACGGCACGAGCCTGTGGACGATCACGCACGCCGATGACTTCGCGACCGCGTTCACCGGCCTCATCGCCCACCCGGACGCGATCGGCGAGGACTTCACGATCACCGGCTTGCACGCGCCGACCTGGAACCAGATCTACGGCTGGCTCGCCGACGCCGCGGGCATCGAGGCTCCGGAACTGGTGCACGTGGCATCCGAGGCCATCGGCGCCATCGTTCCGGATCTCGGCCCGACACTGGTCGGCGACAAGGCGCACTCCAGCGTGTTCGACACGTCGAAGGTGCAGGCGCTCGTGCCGGAGTTCGCGACCACCGTCGCGTTCGACGAGGGCGCCAGGCGGATCCTGGCGTACTACGACACGCACCCGGAGGCGCAGATCGTCGACGCCGATCTCGACGCGCAGTTCGACCGCCTCGTCGCGTACGCCCGCTCCGCCCGGTAGGAGCATCGGCTCCGGCCGGCAGCGGCAGCGGCCGGTCGGCGACCGCGCATGCAGAAGGCGCCCCGGATGCGTGATCCGGAGCGCCTTCTGGCGTGCTGGTGTTACTTGATGCGGCTCGTCATGTTGTCGGCATCGAACTCGTAGACGCCGATCGCGGCGCCCTGCGGGTCGTTGTCGTCATTGAACGTGACTTCGCCGGAGAGGCCGTCGTAGTCGGCGATGCCCCCGCCGTTGATGATGTCGGCGCACTCGGCGAACGTGGTGCACTTCTCGCCCTCGCCCGAACCGCCCGAGACCTCCTGCATGTTGGCAGCGATGTCCTCGCCCTCGACCGAGATGCCCTTGAGGGCAGCCAGTGCGATGAGGATCGTCGCGTCGTACGCCTCGGCGGAGTAGGTCACGGCGTCGATGGGCTCGTTGCCCTGCGCGGTCCAGACCTCGTTGAGCTGGTCGATGAAGTCGTCGGGCAGCTCCGCGCCTGCGCGCGTGCCCTTCGAGCCCTCGAGGCTCACACCGAGGTCGGGCCAGTCCTTGAGGTTTCCGTCGACGAGGTACAGCGCACCGGTGTCGACGCCCGCGTTGCCCAGCAGCGGCGCGATGGTCGCGAACTGGTCGTACGACACGATCGCGACGGCGTCGGGGTTGGCTGCGGCGATCGTCTGCACCTGAGCGTTGAACTGGCCGTCGCCCTGGTTGTACGAGGCGTCGGCGACGACCTCGCCGCCGGTGCCCTCGAAGGTCGACTTGATCGCCTCGAACAGGCCCGTGCCGTACGGGTCGTTCTGGTAGATGATGCCGAGGGTCTTGTGACTATCCTCGGCGATCTGGTTGCCCAGCACCTCGCCCTGGAGGTTGTCGCTCGGCGCCGTGCGGAAATACAGCGGGTTGATGCCCGTGAAGTCCGGCGACGTGTTCGACGGCGAGACCGTGAGGATGCCCGAGCCGGCGTTGCCGTCGAGAATCAGCTTGGTGACGCTGGACGAGGCCGCACCGACCATGGCCGTGATGCCCGCGCTCTGCAGGTTCGTGATCGAGGTCTCGTACGCCTTGTTGTCGAGGTCGCCCTCGTCAGCGGGCGTCAGGTTGACCTGGATGCCGGCGTCGGCGTCGTTGATCTGCTTGACCGCGAGCTGCACGCCGGACTCCATCGGTGCGCCGAGGAAGGCGAGCGATCCGGTCGAGGGGAGCAGGGATCCCAGCTCGAGAGTGAGGTCGATGTCGGACGGACGCTCCGAGGTCGATCCTTCGGAGGATTCGGGTTCGGGCGTGCTGCTGCTGCAGCCCGTGATCACAAGCGCCGAGGCGCTGACAAGCGCGAATCCTGCCAGCCACTTCGTACGCGATTGCGTGCGGTTCATAGTGCTCCTTTGCGACGATGAGCAGCGAGCTGCTCTCGGGTGATCCCACCTTATGGCGCGGGCGGTTCCGGTGGGTCTCGGTGCGCTAACGATCTGGTCGCGAGCAGGAGGTCGACGAGGAAGACCGCGACGGCCACCCAGACGATGATGAATCCGACCCAGCGCTCGAGCGGCATCGGCTCGTGCAGGATGAGCACGCCGGTGAGGAACTGCATGATCGGGGTGATGAACTGGATCATGCCGATGACGGTGAGGTTGACGCGCCGGGCGCCCGCGGCGAACAGCAGCAGCGGCACGGCTGTGGCGATGCCGGCGAACAGCATGAGCGCGGTGTGCCAGCCGCTCACGGAGCCGAAGACGATGCCGTCCGTCTGCGCGACGATGACGAGCTGCACGACGGCGATCGGGATGAGCCAGAGCGACTCGAGGGTCAGGCCGCTCACGGCATCCACCGTCGGCCCGATCTTCTTCTTGATCAGACCGTAGACGCCGAAGGATGCCGTCAGCGACAGCGCGATCCACGGGAACGAGCGGTACGCGACGATGATGACGACCACCGCGAGCGCGGCGATGCCGATCGCGACCCACTGCAGCCGGCGGATCCGCTCGTGCAGCACGAACACGCCGAGCAGCACTGTGGTGATGGGGTTGATGAAGTAGCCCAGCGCCGTCTCGACGACGCGGTCGCTGAGCGTGCCGATGAGGAACACCTGCCAGTTGACGTAGATGAGCAGCCCCGCCAGCGCCGTCCAACCGAGCAGGCGCGGCTGCCGGATGATCGCCATGATGCGCCGCCAGCCCCGCATGACCGTCAGCAGCAGGATGCAGAAGACGAAGGAGAACAGCACGCGCGCCGCGACGATCTCCCACGGACCGGTCGGCACGAGCAGCAGGAAGTACAGCGGAAGCAGACCCCACAGCAGATAGGCGCCCGTCGCGTAGGCGGCGCCGGCGGCGCGAGTGGATGCTTCGGGGTTCACAGACCCACAGTAGTGTCCGCCGCAGACGCCCCTACCGCCGAGCGGACAAACGACCTATAGTGAGCGTGTCCGGAACCAGAACCTGGGGGAATGGTACGCGGCAGAACATGGGCGAGTTCGAAGACGCACTCGCGCTGGACTTGGGGATGAGTCGCATAACAGCGGCGACGGCGGGTCTCGCGCAGCGTGAAGAGATCGGCACCCACCCTTTCGTGCTCGGGCACAGGGGCGGGGGCATCGCCGCGCTCGCCTTCGTGGATGACGACGGCGGGATCCTGTTCGGCGACGCCGCCGAGCAACGAGGCTTCGAGCGTCCGGAGAACCTCGTCCGCGGCTTCGTCGCCGACATCGGCGACGAGACGCCGATCGTGCTCGGGCCCCGTTCGATGACGGCGGCCGAGATGACAGCGCGTCTGGCCGTATGGGCTGCCGAGCACGCGTCGCCGCCCCCGGGCGCCCGGCCGGCGATCGTCATCGCCCACCCCTCGTCGTGGACCGCTCATCGCACGGACTCCCTGCTGGCCGCGCTCGCGACAGCGGGCATCGCAGACGCGCAGGTCATCAGCACCGCGGCGGCCGCGGTGATCCAGCACGACGCGATGCACCGTGCGGCCGGCCTCGAGCCGCTGGCCGAGGGCGACGCCGTGGCCGTCTACGATCTCGGCGGCGATCTCTTCGAGGCGACGATCCTCCGCAAGGACCCCGACGGCGGATTCTCGGTACTCGGCTCCCCCGTCGCCGCGCCCGGGGCCGCCGGCGCGCTTTTCGACGATCTCGTCCTCGCGCACGCCGTCGAGACCTCCGGAGCATCCGTGCCGTCCGCGCCGACCGCGGCGGAGCGGGTCGCGTTCGCCCGTCTGCGGCGAGCCTGCATCGACGCCAAGGAGACCCTGTCGTTCGATGCGGATGCAACGATCCCGGTCACCCTGCCCGGATGCAGCGGCAGCGTGCGGATCACCCGCTCCGAGTTCGAGGCGATGATCGATCCGCACCTCGAGCGCACGATGGACGCGCTGGAGGAGGCCCTCGACACCGCATCCGTGCGTGCGGAGCACCTCGAGCACGTGCTCCTGCTCGGCGGATCCGCCCGCATCCCGCTGGTCGCCCAGCGCCTGTCCGAGCGATTCGACCGTCCGATCGTCTCGGCCCAGGATGCCGCCTCGGCCCTGGGCGCCGCCCGCGCCGCCCGACGTCTCGGCGTGCTCAGCACGCCCGGGCATGCGCAGGCGAGCAGCATCGAGAGCACGACGGGTGCGGCCATGCCGGTCGTGCCGGATGCGCCTGAGCCGGTCCGCCGGCGCCGGCGGTTGCGCCCTGTCTTCGCCGGGGCGTCGATCCGTTCAGCGTCTCCGGCGATCATCACGGTCGCCGCCGTGATCGCAGCCGCCGGCATCACGACCGGAACCGCGGGTGCCGCCATCCTGCAGGGCGTCCCCGACGATCCGTCGGCGAGCGCGGAGGATACCGGCGGCTCCGCGGTCCTCGCGGCTGCGACCGACCCGTTCGTGGAGATGTTCTCCGGCGACGGTCGGCTGCAGCAGGCGGTGGTCGCGACTCCGGCGCTCCCGAGCCCGGCGCTTCCCGAGGACGAAGAGCTCGGCACGGATCCTGCGCCCGCGCCGCGCAACCTCGTGCGCACGCCGCTGTCGACCTCGAGATCGCCGGCATCCGATGCCCGGAGCGATCGGGCGCAGCGCGATCGGGCACCGGGAGATCGCGCGCGGGGCGGACCGAAGGTCGAACAGGCCGACCCGACGCCGCGTCCGAGCGCCAGGCCGTCCTCGACCCCGAAGCCCTCGCAGAGTCCGGGGCCTGTGCATCCGGCGCCCACCACCGGGCCGACGACGAACCCGACGCCCTCCTCGGCACCGACCACCGCGCCGACGACCGATCCGACCATCGATCCGACGCCCACCGAGACCAGCTCGCCGCCGACCGACCCCCCGCAGCCGGCGGCGAGTGATCCCCCCGGAGACCCCGAGCCTCCGCAGCAGTCCCCGCCCCCATCCGATCCGCCTCCCCCGACAGATGACACACCACCGCCCTCCTCCTCGGCAGAACCGACGACAGAGAGCTGACGCAGATCATCATGACCGTTCTTTCCATGAGGCCGGACACCCCGGCGCACACCGCACCCGCGCTGCTGTGGGCCCGGCAACTGCTTCCGACCATCGAGGCCATCACCCGGATGCCCGGCGCTCCGCCCCGCGCGATGCTCGTGGGCAACGCAGGGTCAGGCAAGTCCGCATCCCTCCGGCGCCTGCGCACGGTTGTGGGCAGCGCCGCGCCCGGCACCGCGTTCGCGACCGGCGAGCCCGATGCGGCGATCATCGACGGCCTCCCGGCGGACACCGTGCTCATCGTCGACGACGCGCACCTGCTCGGCGACGAGCAGCTCGCCGCGCTGAGCCGGCGGGCGGAGGACCCGGATGCCTCGCTCATCGTGGCAGCCCGGCCGTGGCCGACCGTGGAGAGCCTGGACGACATCGCGCGCGCGGTGGAGCGGACGCTGCCGCCGATCGTCCTGGGCCACGTCGGTCCGTCCGATCTGCTCCCCTATCTCGAGGCGCACGGCCCGTCCATGAGCAGGTCGTGTGCCCAGCACATCCTCGAGGCCACCGGCGGGGTCACCTGGCTGGTCGCCGAGGCCGTCTCCCGGCACGATGAGCTCGACTGCGCCGACGATGCCGGTCACGCCGAACTGCACAGGGCGCTCCAGGGCACCGTGCTGCACCGCCTGGACACCGTCGACCGGGCGCTCCACCCTGCGATCGAATCCCTGTGCGCAGCGCTCGGCTCGGACGCGGCTGCGGAGACGTATGACGACGAGGCCGTGGCCTGCGGCCATGCGGCTGGCCTGCTGCTGCGCAACGGCGGCGCCGTTCCCCTCGTGAGGTCGGCCGTGCGCGCGTCGATGCCCCTGCACCGGCTGGCACGGATCGCTGGCGGACTCGAGGATCAGGACTCCGCCGACGCCACCACGCTCATCGTCCGCCGCGCGCGTGGCGCCTGGATGCAGGGAGACACCGACGGGGCGATCGATCTGGCCGAGAGCGCATCGGATGCGGCGCGGGCGGCCGACGGCGATGCCCTCGCGGACGTATCGGCCGGCGTGTGGGCCGCCCGCGGAATGATGTCGCAGGCGCACGCCGTCTACCGCGCCTCAGCGCCGGTCGGCATCCGCTCCCGCTCGCTGGCGCTGATCGCGGCGCTGGGTTCCGGCGAGAAGGAGCCCGAGGACACAGGAGATGCGTCGGATGCGCCGGGCGATGCGGCCCCCTCGACGATCGGCGTCTCGATGGCGCTGCTGCGCAGGGGCCTGCGGCGGACCATCGACGGGGAGTGCTCCGAGACCGTGCTCACCGACTTCGTCCGGGCCGCCGAGATGTACACGAGCTCGCACGGCGCCGGCGCTGTCCCTGAGCTGCCCGCGGTCATCGCAGCGATCGCTGCGCTGAGCGTCGGCGAGGTGCCGACGGCGGCCGCCGTCATCGACGATGCGCTGAGCGGAGGCCACGGCGGATCGTGGGCGCGCACCCGCCTGCTGCTGTGGCGGGCATGGGTCTCCGTGCAGCGCGCACGCCCCGTCGAAGCCCGCGACGATCTCGCGCGTGCCCGTGAGATCGCGCCGACGCTGCCTGCTCGCGACGAACTGCTCGCCGGTGCCGTGCAGGTCGCGATCGCCCGACGGTACGAGGATGCGGCGGGTGCGGAGGAGGCATGGCGTCGAACGCGCGGCGTCATCCTGCGCACCGAGGTCGACCTGTACCTGCTGCATCCGCTCGCCGATCTCATCAGCGCGGCGACGAGGGCGGGCGAGGCCGCACGGATCGCCCCGCACCTCGAGCGGGCTCTGGAGATCACGGCGGCCCTGGGGGATCCGCCGCTGTGGATCGCCCACCTGCGGTGGGCCGGCATCCAGCAGGGCATCCTGCTGGGAAACCCCGCGCATCTGACGCCGCACGCCAAGGCGCTCGTCGCGGCATCCGCGAACAGCCGCGTCGCCGCCGTCATGGCGCGCGCGGGCCGCGTGTGGACCGCCGTCCTCGGCGGCACGGTCGACCCGGCAGCGGTGGAGGCGGCCGCCGAGGGCCTGGCATCGATCGGTCTGAAGTGGGACGGCGCGCGGCTCGCCGGGCACGGGGCGGCGCGCACCGACGATCGCAAGGTCGCGGCCCGCCTGCTCGCCTGCGCCCGCGAGCTGCACCCGACGGATGCGGCGCGCAGGGCGGCGGACGCCGGAGACGCCGCGGATGCGGATCCGGGGCGCACGGCGCCCGAGGAGCTGCTCAGCGTCCGGGAGATCGAGGTCGCCCGGCTCGTGCTGCAGGGCAAGACGTACGCCGAGATCGGCGAGGCGATCTTCATCTCGCCCCGCACCGCCGAGCATCACATCGCGCACATCCGCAACCGTCTGGGCGCGACATCGCGCTCGGAGGTGCTCGCGAAACTGCGCCAGCTGATCGGGGACGACCACACCGTGGCGGCTCTGCATCCGGTCCGGGCGTCCGCCGAGGACGAATCCCCCTCCCGCGCAGCACGGGTATCGGGGTGATCCCCGATGCCCGAGCAGACCGGCACGAATACGATCCTCATCAGGATCTGGGGAACTGCGGGCTCACGCGGCAGCGGGCGTCCGCCGGAGCGGGATGAGCTCCGATCGACATCCAAAGGGGGGACCTCTTCATGACGTCACCGATCGAGACGATCGCAGACGCGCTGATCGCCTTCATACTGAGCCTGCTCCGCGACCCGGAGGCGGCTGCCGGGTTCGCGGCGGATCCCGATACGGCGCTCGAGGCGAACAACCTGCGCGGCGCCTGCATGGCCGACGTCGCCGCCGTCCGTCCGGTCATCGTCGACCGACCCGATGTGGTCACCCGCACGCAGACCGACCCGCCTCCGCCGCCGAGCACGCCGACCGAGGTCACGAACGAGATCATGCGGATCGTGCAGCAGTTCACGACGATCGATGCCCGATCGACGACGATCGACCAGTCGGTGAACCAGAACATCTGGACCGAGGGCGGGGATGTCACCCAGGTGTTCGACCAGGAGGCGATCGTCGCCTCGGGCGACGGGTCCGTCGCGGCCGGCGAGGACGGTCAGATCGCCAACGGCGACACCGACATCACGGTCGGCGACGTGTCGATCGGCAACGAGACCAACGACGGCAGCTTCAACGGGGCGACCGTCGGCAGCGACGAGGCGGCATCGGATGCGGTCACCGACCCGGTCGCAGAACCGGTTGCCGAGCCTGCGCCCGTCGCGGCTCCGGTGGATTCCGCGCCCGCCGCCGTGCCCGAACCTGCGGACGTCCTCGACACCGACATGGCGGCCGCGGCCGACGACGGATACGACGCCGATGCGGCGAGCGCCGCCGTCGCCGACGAACCGCTGGCCGACGAGCCGATCGAGGAGGACTGAGATCAGCGCGGTGACGGGTCAGGAATCGGAACCGGCTCGGGGTGCGCCCGTCCGGCCGTCGACGACGGGCGGCGACAGCGCCCCGGTGCTGGTCAAGGCCACGCCTCCCTTCGAGGTGCGCCTGAGCCAGTTCTTCTGGATCGTCAGTTTCGCGGTCGGAGCGTTCGCCGTCGTGTTCCTGTTCGTCGTCAGGGAGGAGCTCCTGCCACTCATCGAGGATGTCGCGCGCGGTGTCGCGGACGGACGCAGCGATGAGACCTACACCGCGGCGGCCGACATCCTGTTCTGGATCGTGTTCGGCACCCTCGTCGCGGTCCTCCTCGCGCAGATCACGCTGCTGGTGTCGTTCAACAGTCGGCGCCCGAACGTGCGATGGTGGCAGCTGGCGACCCTGGCGCTGCTGGCGCTGCTCGTGGTGCTGTCACCGGAGTGGGTGGCTCTGGGCTCCCACGGCGCGCAGTTCCGGGCGATGATCGCGGCGGAGGCGGGGCTCGTCGTGCTCGCGCTGCTGTGCAGCATCCTGCCCCGCGCCATGAAGTGGACGGCCCGCCGGGTCGATGTCCGTCGCGGCGGGATCGCGCCGCAGCATCCCGACATCTGACTCCGCGACGATCCGCTCCAGGCTCCGGATGATGATCCGGCAGGCGGCGGCGACCGACCGGTCGGCGAGCGGGGAGGCGTCCACGCGACGCCAGTGCGCGATCCTCTCGCAAGCGGTCGCTGCGACCTCGGCGTCCGTCGCCTGCGGAGACAGGCCCAGTCGCGTGCGCGCATCCGTGCCGCCGGACCCGATGATCCGCTCGGCCTCGGTCGCGTCGTCCTCGGCGAACGGCAGACCGGTCGACCGGGCATCCGCCAGGAGCGAGAGCTCGCGCAGCGTGTGCGCGGCCAGGGCGAAGCGGTCGATGCCGGCGAGGACGGCATCCGTCCCCTCCCGCGGACGCTCGCGCACCAGCCTGTCGAGCTGCATCGCGATACCGCGGGCCTTCAGCGTCTCGGCCCTCGGCTGGAACTGCCGGGAGATGAAGTCCTGGATCTCGAGCAGGCCGCTCTGCTGGACGAGCTCCTCGGAGAGCTCGGAGGAGCTCGACGCGCCGCCGCGGATGATCGCCGTCGCCATCCGCACCCCGAAGATCCCGAAACGTGCGAGCAGGTCGTGGCGGACCGTGACGCTGAGGCCGGTCGCGTCCGTCTCGCGCAGGAACCGGTCGGCCGACACGAGCAGCTTCTCGCGCACGTCGCGGTCCAGACCCGCGAGCTCGCGGAACGCGATGTACTCGCTCTCGCGCAGCGTCCGCGCCCCCTCGGCGACGAGCCCGGTCACGGGGATGACGCCGAGGGTCAGCGAGGCGAGCTCGGGATCGCGCTGATAGCGATGGGCGACCTTGCGCGCAGACAGCAGCGAGTCGATCCGGCCGGAGCCGACCTCGTCGGCCCGGGAGAGCACGCTCACGGCGCACACGGTCTGGGCGGCCCCCGCCGCGTTGTCGTGGAACGCCTCGAGGAACTTCACGTCCGAGCCGTGCAGGTGACGCAGCAGGTAGACGACGGCATCCGCGGCGGACGGCGCATCCTCGGGGGTGAGGAAGCGGACGGCGCGCGTGGACGCGTCGGCCGACAGCGAGGCGATGCCGGGGGTGTCGATGAGGATGACGTCCTTCAGGGCGGGCAGCGGCCATCCGACGTCCATCCACTCGACCTCCTCGGCGGGGAGGCCCCCGAGGTCGATCACGAGCAGGCCGTGCTCGCGGCGGATCGGCATCCGGCGCGGCGGCCCGGTGCGGGGATGCATCGTGATGGTCGGGGTCGGCGAGTAGCGGTACCAGGTGACGACGCGCGTGCACTCCCCCGTGTCGGTGGGGGCGATCCGCTCGCCGAGCATGGCGTTGAGCAGCGTCGACTTCCCGGCCTTGACCATGCCCGCCAGCGCCAGCCGCAACGGTTCGCCCAGGCGCTCGGCGAGCTGGTCGATGATCGACGTCGCCTGCTCGTCATCGGCGTAGACCTCGAGGGCGGTCTGCAGGAGGTCTTCCGCCAGCCGGGCGATGGATGCCGTCATGACGTCACTCGTTCGGCGTCCGCGGCGGGCAGGGCGTCAGCGGCGGGCAACGCGGCCATGACTCCCGGCTCGAGCACGGGGATGTGCGACCGCAGCTCCTCGAGCTGCGCCACACGCTTGTTCAGCGTCGACACTCGGGCATCGCGCTGGGCGGTGAACGTGGTCGCCGCCTGCTTGGCCGTGGTGAGCGCCTCGGAAAGGGACCGGTGCAGCTCCTCGGCCATGGATCCGAAATGGTCGCGGGCGGTCCGCTGGACCAGGCGCAGTCGGTCCTTGAGCTGCTTGCCCACTTGGAAGGTCACCTCGTCGATGTGGCGGCGCACGATGAGCTTCGCCTCCTGCTGACGGCGAGCCAACCGGGCGTGCATGTCCTCGCGGTACGCGCGCCGCCCGACGAGGACGCCGGCGAGCAGTGAGAGGGGGTTGATCAGGCTGAGTCCGATCAGACCGGTCACGAGTCCCACCATGAGCACGCCTCCGTAGGAGCCGCGCACACCGATGTATATCTTCTCGCCGGCGCTGAGCTGTCCGGCGTCGAGGCCGGAGATCTCGTCGACAGGGTCGAGCACGCCTCGCGTGTCGTGCACGTCGATCGCGGGGAGCTCCGTCTCGCCCTTGCTGAACAGATCGGCGACCTCTTCCGCCAGCCACGTCGATCTCTCGTCCGTCCACACGAAGGTCTCGGCGACGGCCGCCGCCACGCGCTGGTCGAGCCACTCGGTGATCTGATCCCAGATCGGGCCGGGGTCGCCCTCGTCGATCGACTTCTCGGCCTCGCGCATCACCCGCCGCAGCCGATCGCGGACGTCGTGCTCCATGTCGGCGACGAGGTCGGCGATGCCGTCCGTGAGCGTCACCTGCCAGCGCGCCGACCGACCGCGGAACTCGTCGGCGCTCGCCTTGGCCGCCTCGAGCTCGGCGATCATGCGCGGGGTGTCCTCGGGATTCTGCAGCGCGTGCAGCTCGGTGCGCATGGACATCGTGAGCTGGTCGATCACCGAGAGCAGGTCGTGCACGGCGCCGCGCTCGTGGATCACCTCCGCGCGGCCGAGCACCTCGCGGCGCAGGTGCGCGACCAGCGCGGGGAAGCCGGAGTCGTCGTTGAGGCTCCGATCCTGCAGCTCGGCCGCGAGCAGGCGCAGATCGCTCGACACCGCGAAGATCGGCACGTCGCCGGTCTCGAGCAGGTGCCGCCGATCGATCTCCTCGACCTCTCGCCACTCCGGGTACAGGTCGGTCTTCGCGAGGACCGCGGCGACGTTCGGCGAGATGCGCATCGCGTGCCGCAGGAACTGCACCTCGGGCTCGGTGTACTCCTGCGAGGCATCCGAGACCATGAGCACCGCGTGCGCCGACGAGAGCGCCGCGAGCGTGGTCAGTGCGTTGGTGGATTCGAGCCCGCCGACGCCCGGGGAGTCGACGAGCTGGAGCCCGCCCTTGAGGATCTCGCGCGGCAGGAGCACCTCTGCCGAGACGATGCCGCGCTCATTGGCCGGGTTCCCCCGCTCCGAGACGTACTCCGCGAGATCGTCGAGGGGGATCTGCCTGCGCCGCAGCGGCTGGTGGAGCGGATCGGCGCCACTCGGTTTCGCCCGCTCGACGATCCACGCCGATGGCTCCGGCGCGTAGCCGACCACGGTCGGGACGCTCGTGGCGATGTCGTCGTCGACGGGACAGGCCGGCGCATTCACGAGCGCGTTGATGAGCTTGCTCTTGCCCTGCTTGAACTCGCCGACGACGATCACCCGGATGCCGGGATCGAGCAGCCGCCGATGCGTCTGCTCCAGACGCTCGGCGAGATCCGCTCGCCCGGCTGATGCCGCGAGGCCTCCCACCTCGCGAACGGTGTCCGCGACCGATTCCCCAGCGCGTCGCTGCACGTGTCCCCCCAATACCTTCAGTTGTCAGGGGTGGTGCACCACCCCTGCTCCCCCAGTGCCGGGACTAGGCCAGAAGGTCCGGTCCCATCGAACCTCCACTGACATCGGAGGCGGCATCCGGGCCATCTCCCCAGATGACGTCCGGATCCACCTCCCAGTCGGTGGAGTTCACGTTCTCGATCTCTGCTGTGAAGATGTTCGTCCCCGTCGGGTCGACATCGGATGCGGCATCCGTCCAGAAGGACTGGTCGAAGACGTCGTCGCCCATCGGCTGCTCTGCCGATTCGCTGTGCACGTCACCAGACATGTCTCACGACCTTCGGATCGGATTGCCTGCAGTGTACTGCTCCACCCGGCCGCCTTCCAGAGGCAGCCGAGTGGAGCAGGCTGGTATCTCAGAAGGCGACGTCGTTGAAATCGCCTGTGGGGCTGCCGACGTTGATGTCGTCGACGGTCACGTCGACGTCCAGCGAGCCGTCGGTCGTCGAGTTGTCCTGGAACGAGTCGTCGACCGTCCAGTTGTCCGAGAAATCGGTCATCGAGTTGTCGGAGTTGTCGGTCATCGAGTTGTCCTGGAACGAGTCGTTGACCGACCAGTTGTCCGAGAAGTCGTTCATCGAGTTGTCGGAGTTGTCGGTTGCGGAGTTGTCCTGGAACGAGTCGTTGATCGAGTTGTCGACGTTGAACGAGTCCGTGTTCCACGTGTTGCCGATCGAGACGTCCCCCACCGTGATGTCGGTGTCGATGTTCGTCCACGACGCGTCCCCGCCGGCTGCGACGGAGCCGTCGCCGGCCGCCGTGACGCTGCCGCTGCTGAACGTCTGAGCGACGTCGCCACCACCGGTTGCGATGTTCTGGTTCACGGAATGATCTGCCAGGTTCGTGCGCGCATCGATCGTGATGCTGCCGCCCGTCGCGCCGGCGAGACCCGCCGCGCCCGTCAGATTCAGGTCGTTGAACCCGGAGTTGTACTGACGCATTCCGACACTGATCGAGTGGTCGTTCAGCGTCGTGGTCGTCGAGTTGTCCTGGAACGAGTCGTTGATCGAGTTGTCCGAGTTGTCGCTGTTGTCCGAGTTGTCGCTGTTGTCGGAGTTGTCGGAGTTGTCGGTCGTCGAGTTGTCCTGGAACGAGTCGTTCACCTGGAACGAGTCGCTGATCGAGTTGTCCGAGTTGTCGGAATTGTCGCTGTTGTCCGAGTTGTCGCTGTTGTCCGAGTTGTCGCTGTTGTCCGAGTTGTCGGAGTTGTCCGAGTTGTCGGAGTTGTCCGAGTTGTCGGAGTTGTCCGAGTTGTTCGAGTTGTCGACCGAGTTGTCCGAGTTGTCGGAGTTGTCGTCCGCCGAGTTGTCCGAGTTGTCGGTGTTGCCGTTGCCGACGTCCTCGACACCCAGATTCCACTGAGCGCCGAGCAGATTGACGTTGTCCTGCACAGCCATGATGAACCCCTTATCAGTCACAGTGCCGATTGGCGCTTGTGACGAGTCTGGAACGGGGCCCGGCGGGCGGCATCGGGAGGCATCCCGAGGCTTATCGGGGAATCGTCGGGGGATGATCGGGGACGGTGCGGGGGTCAGTAGGGGACGGGAACGCAGAAGGTCCGGATGCCGAAGCATCCGGACCTTCTGACGAACTGCGCGGTCGCTGAGCTTGGAGAAGCGTCAGCGTACGACGACGGCGAGGACGTCGCGGGCCGACAGGACGAGGAACTCGTCTGCGCCGAACTTCACCTCTGTGCCGCCGTACTTGCTGTAGAGCACGCGGTCGCCGACGGCGACGTCGAGCGGAACGCGGTTGCCGTTGTCATCGATGCGGCCGGGGCCGACCGCCACGACCTCGCCCTCCTGGGGCTTCTCCTTGGCGGTGTCGGGGATGACCAGGCCACTCGCGGTGGTCTGCTCGGCCTCGACCTGCTTGATGACGATGCGGTCCTCGAGCGGCTTGATGGAAACCGACACGGTCTACCTCTTCTTTCTTGACGCTGACACGAAAGACTCGTTCGCACTCTCAACCCGAGAGTGCTAATCACAGTGTAGGCGCTCGGCTGGCACTCATGCAATGCGAGTGCCAACCCCGTACGCTGGGCGGGTGGAGATGTCCGAGCTGACCGCCCTGCTCACCCCCGAGGGGCTTCGCCTCCTCGACGAGGTCGGGGCCATCAGCACGACCGTCGAGGTCGCGCAGACCGTATCGCGACTGCGGCAGGCGGGCCACTCCCCCGATCTCGTGTCCGCCGTCGTCGGCCAGGCGCATCTGCGTGCCAAGGGCACCGTGAAGTTCGGCGGTTTCGCGGAGCGGATGCTGTTCACGAGGGCCGGCCTCGAGCAGGCGACCCGTCTGGGGGTCGCCGCCCGCCACGCCGGCCGCATGCGCCGCGCCGGGATCGAGAACGTCGCCGATCTGGGCTGCGGCATCGGCGGAGACTCCCTCGCGTTCGCGGGTGCGGGGCTGCGCGTGCAGGCCGTGGACGCCGACGAGGTCACCGCGGCCATCGCCGCCTACAACCTCGCCCCGTTCGGCTCCGACGCCGAGGTCCAGCACGGCACGGCCGAGGACTACGTGAGCGCGAACTTCGGAGAATTGCACGAACTCAGGAGCGAACCGGCCGCTCCCTCCGAAGATGCTGCGATTCTCCGAGGGAAGCGCACGGCCGTGTGGCTCGATCCGGCCCGCCGCACGGCGGGACACGGCGAGACCAGGCGGGTCGCGGCATCCGACTACTCCCCCTCGCTCGACTGGGCCTTCGATCTGGCGCAGCGCATGCCCGTCGGCATCAAGCTCGGCCCCGCCCACGACCGGGACGCTCTCCCTGCGGATGCCGAGGCGCAGTGGGTGTCTGCGGACGGGAGCGTGGTCGAGCTCGTGGTGTGGTCCGGCATCCTCGCCCGCGAGGGCGTGCGGCGCTCGGCGCTGGTGATCCGCGGCGACGAGTCGCACGAGATGATCGCCGGCGCGGATGCCGAGGACGCCGAGGTCCGCGAGCTCGGCGCGTTCCTGCACGAGCCCGACGGCGCCGTCATCCGCGCGCGTCTGATCGGCGACGTCGCGCGGAGCCTGGATGCCGGGATGCTCGACCCGAAGATCGCCTATCTCACCGGGGATGCCGCCGTCACGAGCCCCTTCGTGCAATCGTTCCGCGTGCGCGAGGTGACCGCGGCGAACCCGAAGGCGATCAGCCAGGTGCTGAAGGCGCACGATATCGGGACGCTCGAGATCAAGAAACGCGGGATGGACATCGACCCCGCCGCGTTCCGGAAGAAGCTCGCGCTGCGCGGCGACCGAACGGCGACGCTGATCCTGACCCGCGTCGGTTCGCGGCGCCTGGCCGTCATCGCCGACCGGGTCTGACCGTCAGGATCCGGTCTTGTCGTCGATCGACGGCTCCTCGGTGAAGAAGTCGTCGAACATCGGATCGTCGGGCGAGGGCTCGATGACCTCACCGGTCTCGGGGTCGACCGTCACCGTCACCGGATGCCGCACGATCGTGAGCTGCGGTCCACGGGTCGCGCTCTGGGTGACGATGTACTCCGTGGGGATGCCGCCGACGGTCGCGCTGAGCGTCAGGTCGCTCGCGACGTCTTCGGTGCAGGCCTCGACGACGTCGCCGTCCAGGACAGCGACGACGCACAGTCCTTGTCCGGCCCACTCGTAGAAGACGGAGGTGTCGCCGTCGCTGCCGATGACGCTGAGGTTCTGCGGCGCGTAGCCCTCCGCCTCGATCTGCCGCAGCTGCGCCAGCTCGGCCTCGGTGTACTGCGATTCCCAGTCGTAGGTCTCGGGTCCCCAGACCTGAATGTACGGCACCAGGTCCCCCGTCTGAGCTCGCAGGATCGCGGCCGAGAGGGACTCGCCTGCCCGCTCCTGTCCTTCAGGGATCGTGATGGATGCATTGGGCCAGCCGTATTCGTCGATCTCGTCGAGCGACATGCACCCGCTCGATGTCTGCCCCGGCGCGGTGATGATGACGCAGCGCTGTTCGCCCTGCGAGGCCTCGGCCCGCCATACGACGACGCCATCCTGCTCGGCGACGGCGACGACCGTGCCGGGGTCGAACTGCTCCTCGAGCTCGGCCCGCTCGTCGCCGTGCGCCGCGGTGAGCATGAAGGACTGCGCGTCCCACCCCCAGATCGCCCAGCCGATGCCGAACCCGATCCCCAGGGTCGCGACGACGGATGCCGCGATCAGGGGCCAGCGGCGGCGTTGCGGGGGTGCTTCGGTTACAGACGAGGCTTCCGCATCGTCGGAGGCTTCGGCGCGCTCCGCTTGCTCAGTCGGTCCCTGAGCCTGTCGAAGGGTCGTCTCGCTTCGCTCGCTCAACGACCCGCTGAATTCATCCCCCGCGTCGCGTCCCCGCGATTCGTCCACTGCGGCAGCCCCGTCTTGCGGGTCGTTGAGCGAAGCGGCCGGAGGCCGCGAAGACGACCCTTCGACGGGCTCAGGAACCACGGGCTGAGCGACCGCAGGGAGCCGAAGCCGCTCGTCCTCCCCGGCAGCATCCCGTGCCCGCTCCTCCAGCTCCTGCAACCGCGCGAGTTCGGCGTCCGACAGCTCTCCGCCCGGCCCGTAGGCCTTGGCGCGCAGCATCCGCAGCTCTGCGGAGGAGTCGGTCATCGTGCTACCCGATCTGCTCGAACTGCATGGCCGCCCAGATGAGCCAGCCGAGACTGAAGATGGTCGCGGCGAGCCCGAGCACGAGCGCCCACGTCGCGATCGCCCTGCTCTCGACGGGCCGGCGCAGCGACATGATCGCCGCTATCACGGCGATCACTGCGAGCGGGATGCCCCAGCCGACGAACCACGAGGCGACGAGGGCCACGATCGCCGCGACGAGTGCCCAGGGCGCGAGGCGGCTGTTGTCCTCGACGACCGGCTCATCCGCCGGCGCCCACTGCACCGCGGGCATGCCGGCGGTGTCGGCCGGTCCGCTCGCGACGACGGGCTCGATGCCCACAGGACCGGTCGGCATGCGGGTGTACTCGCTGCGCCGCGCCCCCGGAACGCTCGTGCGATCGGCGGGCTGCTCGACGTCGGGGCTCGGCGCCTCGACACGAGCGTCGGCAGCGGAAGGCGCGAGGTCGGCAGCGGAGGGCGGGAGGCCGGCAGCGGAGGGCGGGAGGCCGGCAGCGGAGGGCGGCGGATCGGGCTGCGTCGGATCGCTCATGCGGCGTTGCCCCTGGTGACATCCTCGGTGCGCTCGGCGACCTGGATCTCGGTGACCGGCAGCGTCGAGTCGGCACCGAAAGCGAGGGTCGACGGCCGGCGTCCGGACTCGATGAGGTCGGCGGCGAGGGCTGCGACCATGGCACCGTTGTCGGTGCAGAGCGAGAGCGGCGGGATGCGCACGGTGACCCCCGCGGCGGCGGCCCGCTCGAGAGCGACTTCGCGCAGGCGCCTGTTGGCGATGACGCCTCCGCCCAGCAGCAGCCGGGGAACCCCCCGATCGGCGCAGGCCGCCAGCGCCTTCGTGACGAGCACGTCGACGACGGCCTCCCGGAAGCTCGCGGCGACGTCGGCGACCGGCACGGGCACCCCCTCGGCCTCGGCGCGCTCCACCCAGCGGGCGACCGCGGTCTTCAGGCCCGAGAACGAGAAGTCGTAGCGGTGCTTCGCCATGTCGGTGCCCTTGGACAGTCCGCGCGGGAAGCGGATCGCCGTCGGGTCGCCGCCGACGGCTGCACGATCGATCTCAGGGCCGCCGGGGTACGGGAGCGACAGGAGCCGGGCGACCTTGTCGAACGCCTCACCCGCCGCGTCGTCGATCGTCTCGCCGAGCAGTTCGACGTCGGTCGTGAGGTCGCGCACGTGCAGCAGGGAGGTGTGCCCTCCCGAGACGAGCAGGGCGATGGTCGGGTACTCCAGCGGGTCGGACTCCGGCGTCACGATGTCGGCGGCGATGTGGCCGACGAGATGGTTGACGGCGTAGAGGGGCTTGTTCAGCGACACCGCGAGCCCCTTGGCCGCGCCGACGCCCACCATGAGGGCCCCTGCGAGGCCGGGACCGCTGGTGACGGCGATCGCGTCGAGGTCGGCGAGCGAGACCTGCGCCTCGGCGAGGGCCGCCTCGATCGCCGGCTGCAGAGCCTCGAGATGGGCGCGCGCGGCGACCTCGGGCACCACACCACCGTAGCGGGCGTGCTCGTCCATGCTCGAGGCGATCGTGTTCGACAGCAGGGTGCGGCCACGGACGATCCCGATGCCGGTCTCGTCGCAGCTCGTCTCGATCCCGAGCACGAGAGGTTCGTTGGCGGTCACAGCTTCACCTTCATCACGATCGCGTCGACGTCGTCGGGCTGGTAGTAGCGCGGGCGGCGGCCGATCTCCTCGAACCCCTCCGAGCGGTACAGCCCCTCCGCGGACGGGTTGTCGGCCCGCACCTCGAGGAAGACCTCGCGCGCGCCGTGGGCGGATGCCTCGGCGAGAAGCGCACGCAGCAGCGCGCGGCCGCGCCCCTGTCCCCTGCGCGCCTCGGCGAGCGCGATGGTCTGGATGTCGGCATCCGCGTTCCCGCGGATCGACCGGAGCCCCGCGTACCCGATGACGGCGCCGTCCTCCTCGTCGACGAGGTAGTGGCTGTACGGGGTCGCGAGCTCGGCCGCCATGGACTCGCTGCTCCACGCGTCGGAGGGGAAGGAGGCATTCTCGATCGCCATGATCGCGTCGAGGTCGGCCGGGGTCGCGGCGCGCATGGTCATCAGCTCACCCGCTTCGGAGCGCCGGGCACAGTGACGTCCGGCTGGCGGAGGTACAGGGGCTCGGGACCGGTGAGCTCGCGTCCGGCGGCAGCGGCGCGGAGTCCGACGCGGGCGAGGTCCGCGGCGTCGAGCTCCGCCACCTCGAGCGATCGGATGCCGCCCAGCCGCGCCTCGGCGTCGGCCGCGGGAACGAGCACGGTGGGCTCGACGAGGTTCGGGATGCCGTCGGCATCCAGCCCGTCGAAGACGGAGATCGCGACCTCGCGGCGGCGCGCGTCGGTCACGATCGCGAACGGCGAATCGGGTGCGTCGCCCTCGAGGACCGACAGGGCGGCCCCGAGATGGCTGGGCACCGCAATCACCGGGATGCCGCGTCCGAGGGCGAACGCGCGGGCGGTGGCGATGCCGATCCGCAGCCCCGTGAAGGGCCCGGGCCCCATCCCGGCGACGACCGCCGTGATCTCCTCGGCATCCGCGAGGACCTGCTCGAGGAGCCCGCCGACGACCTCGGCATGGCCGAGCGGATCGGGGCTGGCGGCACGGGCGCGCAGCGAGCCGTCGGAATCGATCAGGGCGACGGCCGAACCCAGGGAGGTGTCGACGGCGAGGATCACCTCTCCAGGGTAGTCGCGGTTCGCGCCCCCGCTGCGAGGATGGTTCTGTGCGGACGAGCGTCGAGTGGATGGAGCGGCATCAGGTGCTGCTGTACGTCGCAGCGCTCGCGGTGGGCGCCGGCGCCGGCCTTCTCGCGCCCGCCGTCGCGCATCCTGCGGAACTCGCCATCACTCCGGTGCTCGGCGTGCTGCTGTACGCGACGTTCCTCGGCGTGCCGTTCGCGCGCGTCGGGCAGGCGCTGCGCGACGGGCGTTTCCTCGCGACCGTCCTGGTCCTGAACTTCGCCGTCGTCCCGGTCGTCGTCTGGGCGCTCTCCCGGATCGTCGCGCACGACCGGGTGCTGCTGGTCGGCGTGCTCTTCGTGCTGCTGACGCCGTGCATCGACTACGTGATCGCGTTCACGGGCATCGCCGGCGGCGCGAAGGACCGGCTGCTCGCGGCCGCACCGCTGCTCATGGTCGCGCAGATGCTGCTGCTTCCGCTGCAGCTGTGGCTGTTCGTCGGACCGGAGTTCGTGCAGCGCATCGATCTCGCCCCGTTCGCCGAGGCGTTCGTGCTGCTCATCGTCGTGCCGTTGGCCGCAGCCGGCCTCACCCAGCTCGCCGCAGCGCGCACCCACTGGGGATCGGCGACGGAATCGGTCGTCTCGGGCGCCATGGTGCCGCTGATGATGCTGACCCTCGCGCTCGTCGTCGCCTCGCAGCTCGCCGCCGTCGGTGCGCGCATCGGGTCCATGGCCCTGGCCGTCCTCGTCTACGTCCTCTTCGCCGTCCTCATGGTGCCCATCGGGGCTCTTGCCGGGCGCATCGCGAGGCTCGACGTGCCGGCGCGCACAGCGGTCGTCTTCAGCGGCGTCACCCGCAACTCGCTCGTGGTGCTGCCCCTCGTGCTCGCGCTCCCCGCGGCGTTCGACCTCGCGCCGCTGGCGGTGGTGACGCAGACCCTCGTGGAGCTCGTCGCGATGGTCGTCCTCGTCCGTCTCGTGCCGGCGCTCCTGCGGCGCCGCTGACGCGCGCGGGGATGGCCGGTGTCGCCCATGCGACGAGTGAAGTCCCCTTCCCGTGCCGCCCGCAGGGTCGCACATGGTCGCCACACAGCACGAATGCCGACCACACGCGTCACCTCCTGGCCAGGGTCGCTACCGCCGCTCCGCACCCCGCCCGGTGGTCCTACTGCTCGACGCGCTCGATCGTGACGATGCGGGCGGCGTCGGCATCCAGGTCCTCGTCGGCGATGTCCTCGGCGCCGCCGACGGGTCGCTCGATCTCGATGTCCCACCAGGCGTCCGCGATCGCCGGCGCCATCTCGCGCCCCCACTCGATCACCACGACCGAGTGGGCGAAGTCGACGTCGAGGTCGTCGAGCTCGGCGGCCGATCCCAGACGGTACGCGTCGACGTGCACGAGCGGCGCCCGGCCGATGAGCGACGGATGCGTGCGTGCGATCACGAACGTCGGGCTCTGCACAGGGCCGCGCACGCCGAGGCCCTCGGCGAGCCCGCGGGTGAACGTCGTCTTCCCCGCTCCCAGCGGCCCGGTCAGCACGAGCAGGTCGCCCGCGGTCAGCTGCTCGCCGATCACGAACCCGAGGCGCTCCATCTCATCGGACGTGGCGATCTCGCGCCGGCCGAGGAAGGCGGGGTCGACGCTCATGCGCTCCTCCGCGGAACGCGGTTGCCGATCCGGCTGACGATCTCGTAGTTGATCGTGCTCGCCGCGTTCGCCCACTCAGTCGCCGCGGGAGCGCCCAGCGTCGGGTCGCCGAACAGCACGACCTCGTCGCCCACCGACACCGCGGAGTCGCCGACATCGACGACGAACTGGTCCATGGCGATGCGGCCGGCGACCGTGTGCCGACGGCCGCCGATGACGACAGGGCCGCGTCCGGATGCCTGCCGGGGGATGCCGTCGGCGTACCCGAGCGGCACGAGGGCGAGTGTCGTGTCGCGGTTCGTGCGGTGGTCGTAGCCGTATGAGACGCCCGTCCCCGCGGGAACGCGACGGACGGCGGCGACGGCGCCGCGGAGTGTCATGGCCGGGCGTAGGCCGAGCTCGGCGGACGAGCGGTCGTCGAACGGTGAGAGCCCGTACAGCCCGATGCCGATGCGCACGGCATCCAGTCGGGTCTCGGGCAGGTCGATCGCGGCGGCCGTGGCGGCGATGTGGCGGATCTCGGGACGGATGCCGGCGGATGCCGCGGCCGCCGTGCCCTCCTCGAACCGGGCGAGCGCGGCGCGATCGTCGGCGGGCGAGGTGTTGGAGAGGTGGCTGAACAGGCCGACGACGCGGATGTGTCCGATGCGCTCGAGCCGCGCGGCCTCCGCGAAGACCCGACCCCAGTCGCTCGGTGCGATGCCGTTGCGCGACAGCCCCGTCTCGAGCTTCAGGTGCACGGCGACATCGCCCCCCGCGACGGCACCGGCCGCCTCGAGCTGGTCGAACGATGAGATCCCGAGTTCGATGCGGTTCGCGGCGGCGAGGTCGAAGCTCTGCCCGGGCTCGTGCAGCCAGGCGATCACGGGGGCGGTGATGCCGGCGCGACGCAGCTCGAGCCCCTCGGCGATCTCGGCGACGCCGAGCCTGGTCGCCCCGCCCGCGAGCGCCGCGACGGCGGATGCCGTGGCCCCGTGCCCGTAGGCGTTCGCCTTGACGACGGCGATGACCTGGGCGCCGGTGAGCTTGCGGATGTGCCGGGTGTTGTCGGTGATCGCATCCATCTCGATCGTCGCCTCGCGGAACGGAGCGCTCATGCGGTGCCCTCGATCCGCTCGGCGATCACCATGGCCGTGGCGAGGCCGGCGTCGTGCGACATGGTCAGGTGCAGGGCCGTGATGCCGCGCTGCTCGATGACGTCGGCGGTCGTGCCGGTGAGGCGGAAGTACGGCTTGCCCGATTCCTCGGAGCCGATCTCGATCTCGGTCCAGTGCACGCCGTCCGAACCGCCGAGCGCCTTGATGAGGGCCTCCTTGGCGGCGTAGCGCGCGGCGAGCGACGGCAGACGCAGCTCTCGTTCGGTCGGCGCGAACAGGCGCTCCATCAACCGCGGTGTGCGGGACATGGTGCGCTCGAACCGCGGGATGTCGACGAGGTCGATGCCGGTCCCGATGATCACCGTCCCAGCCTACCGGCGTGCGGACGGCGGCTCGGATGGCCGCGTCAGAGTTCGCCGAACCGCTTCTCGTACTCGGGCGACAGTTCGGCGAAGCGGGCGTCCCAGTCCTGCGGGATCGGCGTGCCCGCGACCTCGGCGTCGAGCCGTTCGAGGTAGGTCTGCCATCCGGCTCCGTAGAAGATCGAGCGGATGCCGGTGTGCACGAGCCGCGTGCGCGTGCCGCCGTCTGCCTCCTCGAGCGTCACGGTGAGCTCGGTGGGCTCCTCGCCGGTCGCGTGCCAGGTCGTCGTGAACGACCGCGGCGCATCGCACGATGCGATCGTTCCCGTCGCCCACGGCTCCTCGTCGCCCTCGGTCGCGACGGCCCACGTGCCGCCCTCGCGCAGGTCGCCGGTGTAGTCGACCATCCAGCGCGCGAGACGTTCACGGGTGGTGATCGCCTGCCAGAGGTCGTCGATGCCCGTCGCGTAGACCTCGTCGTAGACGAGTCGGAAGCCGTCGCCGTGCCGTTCGATGGTGGGGCTGTGGATCGTCATGATGCACTCCTGTCCTCTGGATGCTGCCGGTCCGGATGCTCCCGATACGGATGCTCCGCCCGCTGCGCTGCTCCGGCGGCCCGCTTCGCTTCGCGCTGACCGCGGGCGACCTCGGTGTGCAGCGCGTCGAGGCGCTGCGCCAGCGGCGCGCGCAGCGCCGCGAGAGCTCGTGCCGCGGCATCCGGCCCCGCAGGGTCGAGGGCGTAGATGCGGCGCGGACCATCGGGCCGCACGGTCGCGAAGCCGTTCTCGCGCAGGACCTTCAGGTGCTGCGACACCGCGGGCTGAGAGATGCCGAACTCGGCGCGGGCGATGTCCGTCAGCATGCCGGCGGACTGCTCCCCCAGCGCGAGCACGGCGAGCAGCCGGCGCCGCACGGCATCCGCCAGGACCTCGAACTCATGCACAGCTCGATCATATAAGTCTTGCCTTATACGATCAACACCCATCCACATGAGACCCCGTCTGGCCTACGAGACCCCGTCCTGCTGACGTCGGCAGGACGGGGTCTCGTAGGCGGGACGGGGTCTGTGGGAACGCGTGGCGGCGGCGGCCCCGACGAGACGCGGAAGCTCGGCCTACTCGACAGTGACGGACTTCGCGAGGTTGCGGGGCTGGTCGACGTCCAGGCCCTTCGCGGTCGCGAGGGCCATCGCGAAGATCTGCAGCGGCACGACCGCGAGCACGGGTTCGAACATGGCACCGGCGAGCGGGATGCGGATGACCTCGTCCGCGAACGGCAGGACGGCGACATCCCCCTCTTCAGCCACGACGATCACGCGGGCACCACGAGCGCGGATCTCCTGGATATTCGAGACGACCTTGGAGTGGATGAGCGCCGAGTGACGCGGCGACGGCACGATCACGAAGACCGGCTGACCGGGCTCGATGAGCGCGATCGGGCCGTGCTTGAGCTCGCCGGCGGCGAAGCCCTCCGCGTGGATGTACGAGATCTCCTTGAGCTTGAGCGCACCCTCGAGGGCGATCGGGTAACCGACGTGCCGGCCGAGGAAGAGCACCGAGCGGGTGTCCGCCATCCAGCTCGCGAGCTGGGTGACGTGGTCGTTCTCCTTCTCGAGCACGCTGGCGATCTTCTCCGGCAGAGAGGCGAGCTCGGCAACAGCCGCCGTGTCGGTGAGCACCGAGCGCACGCGCCCCATGTGCAGGCCGAGCAGCAGGAGCGCGGTGATCTGCGCCGAGAACGCCTTGGTGGATGCCACGGCGACCTCGGGCCCGGCGTGGGTGTAGACGACGGCATCCGATTCGCGCGGGATCGTCGCGCCCTGCGTGTTGCAGATCGACAGCGTGCGGGCGCCGCGCTCGCGGGCGTACTTGACGGCCATGAGGGTGTCCATGGTCTCGCCGGACTGGCTGATCGAGATGACGAGCGTGTCGTCACCGATCACCGGGTCGCGGTAGCGGAACTCGTGCGCGAGCTCGACGTCGGTCGCGACGCGGGCCCACTGCTCGATCGCGTACTTGCCGACGAGGGCTGCGTAGGATGCCGTGCCGCAGGCCGTGATGATCACGCGGTTGATGCCGACGAAGAGGTCGTCCAGCCCATCGAGCTCGGGGATGACGACCTCGCCGTCCTGCACACGGCCGCGGATCGTGTTCGCCACGGCCTCGGGCTGCTCGGCGACCTCCTTGGCCATGAACGACGACCATCCGCCCTTCTCGGCGGCGGCGGCATCCCACGACACGTCGAACGGCTCGGCTTCGACCGGTGCGCCGGCGAAGTCGGTCACGGTGACGGCATCCGGCGTGATCGCGACGATCTGGTCCTGGCCGATCGCGAGCGCCTTGCGGGTGTGCTCGACGAAGGCGGCGACGTCGGATCCGAGGAAGTTCTCGCCCTCGCCGAGCCCGATCACCAGCGGCGAGTTGCGGCGGGCGCCGACGACGAGACCGGGGTGGTCCTGGTGGGTGGCGAGGAGGGTGAACGCGCCCTCGAGGCGGTTCACGACAGCCTGGAAAGCAGCCTGCAGGTCGGGGTTCTTGCCGTACTCGCGGCCGAGGAGGGCAGCGGCGACCTCGGTGTCGGTCTCGCTGAGGAACTCGACGCCCGAGGCTGCGAGCTCGTCCCGGAGCGGGGCGAAATTCTCGATGATGCCGTTGTGGATGACGGCGAGCTTGCCGTCATCGGCGAGGTGCGGGTGCGCGTTGAGGTCGGTCGGCCCACCGTGGGTCGCCCAGCGCGTGTGGCCGATGCCCGTGGTGCCGTCGCCGAGCGGAGCGTCGACGAGGGAGTCGCGCAGCACGGCTAGCTTGCCGGCCTTCTTGCGCATCCCGAGGTTGCCGTCGCGATCGATGACGGCGATTCCGGCGGAATCATAGCCGCGGTACTCGAGCCGGGCGAGGCCGGCGATAAGGATGTCCTGGCTGGGGCGCGGGCCCACGTATCCGACGATTCCACACATGACATCAAGAATAAGCGGCGCATTTTGCGCGGATGCCGAACAATATCAGGATGCTGTGGATGCCGCACTGCACGCCCGGGGTCGCATATGGTCGCCTGAGCCGCGCCGAGGCGACCATTTACGCCCCTCCGCCCTCGCGCGCCTGCCCGCCACCTCGGCGGGGGTCTCAAACGGTCGCCGAACCCGCACCCAAGCGACCAGATGCGCCACCTCCCGACGAGGGGGATGCCGCATCCGGAGAGCGCGACGCGTCAGAGCTTGCGCAGCAGCACGCTCTCGACGTTGTGATCGGCACCCTTGTTCAGAACGAGCGTCGCCCGGTGCTTGGTGGGCATCACGTTCTCGAGCAGGTTGGGCATGTTGATGTCACGCCAGTAGCCGAGTGCCGTGGCCACGGCCTCGTCGTCGGTCAGATGCGCGAAGACGTTGAAGTACGACGACGGATTGGCGAACGCCCCCTGTCGCAGCGCGAGGAACCGGTCGACGTACCACTTCTCGATGTGCGCCGGGTCGGCGTCGACGTAGACGGAGAAGTCGAACAGGTCGCTGACGGCGACGTCGTTCGGGGCGGGCGGCGGCTGCAGCACGTTCAGGCCCTCGACGATGACGACGTCGGGCCGGCGCACGACGACCCGGGCGTCGGGCACGATGTCATACCGCATGTGCGAGTAGAACGGGGCGCGCACCTCGGCCGCCCCCGACTTCACCTCGGTGAGGAACTCCAGCAGCGCCCGGCGGTCGTACGACTCGGGGAAGCCCTTGCGGTCCATCAGCCCGCGCCGTTCGAGCTCGGCGTTCGGGTACAGGAATCCGTCCGTGGTCACCAGCTCGACGCGCGGCGTGCCGGGCCACCGGCTCATCAGTTCGCGCAGCAGTCGCGCGATCGTCGACTTGCCCACGGCGACGGAACCGGCGACGCCGACCACGAACGGCGTCGTGACATCCTCCTCGTCGAGGAACGTGCTCGTCGCAGCACCCAGCTGCTTGGTCGCCGAGGCGTACAGGCTGAGCAGGCGGCTGAGCGGAAGGTAGACCTCCGCCACCTCCGTCAGGTCGAGCCGGTCGCCGATCCCACGCAGCTCGACGACCTCGGTCTCGCTGAGCGGCTGGTCCAGGCCCGCGGCCAATCGTGCCCACTCGGCTCGTCCGATCTCACGGTACGGAGACAGGGGCTTGGTGGGGTCATCGGCGGTCACGGCATCCATCGTATCGACCGCGTCGCACGCAGTAGTGTCTTCCCGTGCGCTTGGGAATCCTCGACATCGGGTCGAACACCGTCCACCTGCTCGCGGCGGATGCACGCCCCGGCGGAAGACCGCTCGCGACGACGAGTGACCGCAGCGTCGTCCGTCTGATGCGCTTCCTCACTCCGGAGGGTGCGATCAGCGAAGAGGGCGTTCGAGCCCTCGAGGATGCCGTCACCCGCGCCCGCGGGATCGCCGAGACCGAGCGCGTCGAGACGCTACTCGCCACTGCGACCAGCGCGGTCCGCGAAGCCGTAAACGGCGACGAGGTCATCGCCCGCATCGAACGAGCGCTCGGTCAGCCGCTGCAGGTGCTCACCGGCGAGCAGGAGGCGGAGCTGACATTCCTCGCCGTGCGGCGATGGTTCGGGTGGGATGCCGGCCGCATCCTGCTGCTCGACATCGGCGGCGGCTCGTTCGAGTTCGCAGCGGGCGGTGACGAGCTGCCGGAGGTCGCAGCATCCGTTCCCCTTGGCGCCGGGCGCATGACGGTGCAGTTCCTGCCGGACGACCCGCCCGGCGAGAATGCCGTGGAGCTGCTGCGCGCGCACGCCCGGGCGGTACTGGCGCCGGTGGCGGCGCGGCTGAACGCGTTGCCGTCGCCGGATCACATGGTGGGGTCGTCGAAGGCGATCCGGTCGCTCGCGAACCTCGCGGGGCGGGAGGTGTCGGGGCTCGGCTTCGACCGGACAGTGATGTCGCGGGCCTCGCTGAAGTCGTGGATTCCGCGGCTCGCGCGGATTCCGGCATCGGCTCGTCAGGAGCTTCCGGGCATCACACCCGACCGCACGTTCCAGATCGTCGCGGCCGCCGTCGTGCTGCACACGGCGATGAAGATGCTCGACATCGACGAGATCGAGGTGTCGCCGTGGGCGCTGCGCGAAGGCGTCATGCTCCGCTACACCGAGTCGATGACCTGGGGCGGCTCCGGGATCTGACCGTGCGCGGCTCGCCACCGGATGCCCGCCGCCCGAGGTGACGCAAATGGTCGCCTCAACGCGCGCGAAGCAGCGCAACGCGACCCCTCCCGGCGAAGTGCCGTGCGCTGCGCCACTGCGACCTCACGCAGCGAGTCTGTCAGGGCGGATGTCGAGCCGCCGCAGCCACTGCGCGTTCAACGCGACGACGATCGTCGACAGCGACATGAGCACGGCGCCGACCGACATCGGCAGCACGAAGCCGATCGGTGCGAGCACGCCTGCGGCCAGCGGCACGGACAGCAGGTTGTAACCGGCGGCCCACCACAGGTTCTGCGTCATCTTGCGGTAGCTCGCCCGCGACAGCTCCATGATCGACAGCACGGCGCGCGGATCGTCGCTTGCGAGGATCACCCCGGCGGACGCGATCGCGACGTCGGTGCCCGCGCCGATCGCGATGCCGACGTCGGCCTGCGCGAGCGCGGGCGCATCGTTGACGCCGTCGCCGACCATGGCGACGCGGCGCCCCTCGTCCTGCAGTTGCTTGACGGTGGCGGCCTTGTCCTCCGGGCGGACGCCGGCGAAGAACCGGTCGATGCCCAGATCGGCGGCCACGGCGGATGCGACGGCCTCCGCGTCGCCTGTGATCATGACGACCTGCACGCCGCGCGCATGCAGCGCCTCGACGGCCGCGCGCGATTCGGGGCGCACTTCGTCGGCGAGCTTCAGTGCACCCGCCACCTGTCCGTCGACGAGCACGTGCAGGATGATCGCGCCATCCGCTCGCCAGTCGTCGGCGATCGGAAGCTCCGAGACGCCCTCCTGCTCGAGCAGGTACGGCCCGCCGACCTGCACGACGTGCCCGTCGACGTCGGCGCGGACGCCGACCGCGGGCGATGACGAGAACCCGGATGCCGCAGGCACGGCGAGGTGCTCGGCGGCGCCGACGATGGCGCGGGCGAGCGGATGCTCCGAATCGGCCTCCGCCGCGGCGGCGAGCGCGAGCAGCCGGTCCTCGTCGAGGTCGCCCGCCGGGCGGACGGCGGTGACCGCCGGCGCGCCCTTGGTCAGGGTTCCGGTCTTGTCGAACAGCACCGTGTCGACCGTGCGCATGCTCTCGAGTGCGAGCCGGTCCTTCACGAGCACGCCGCCGCGCGCCGCGCGCTCGGTCGCGATCGAGACGACGAGCGGGATCGCGAGGCCCAGGGCGTGCGGGCACGCGATCACGAGGACGGTGATGGTGCGCACGACGGCCTCGTCCGGCATCCCGAGCGCGCTCCACGCGACGGCGGTGACGACGGCGGCGATCAGGGCGAACCAGAACAGCAGCGCGGCGGCGCGGTCGGCGATGCGCTGCGCGCGAGAACTGGAGTTCTGCGCCTCGGTGACGAGCTTCCGGATGCCGGCGAGCGCCGTGTCCTCGCCGATCGCCGCGACCTCGACCCGAACCCCCGAATCCGTGGCGACCGTGCCTGCGACGACCTGGTCGCCCTCGGCGCGGCGGACCGGGCGGGACTCGCCCGTGATCATCGACTCGTCCATGCTCGCAGAGCCCTGTACGACGGTGCCGTCCGCGGGGACGCGCCCGCCCGGCCTGATCACGACGACGTCGCCGACCCGCAGGTCGGCAGGCGCGACGGTGACGGTGGTGTCGCCCTCGACGCGCTCGGCCTCATCGGGCAGGAGTGCGGCGAGCGAGTCCAGCGCCGAGGTGGTCTGCGCGAGGGAGCGCATCTCGATCCAATGGCCGAGCAGCATGATGACGATGAGCAGCGCGAGCTCCCACCAGAACTCGAGCTCGTGGTGCAGCATCCCCAGACTCGCACCCCAGGACGCGAGGAACGCGACCGTGATCGCGAGACCGATCAGCAGCATCATGCCGGGCGCGCGTGCTCGCAGTTCCCGCGCGGCGCCGACGAGGAACGGCGCGCCGCCCCAGACGTACATGACGGTGCCGAGCACGGGCGAGATCCAGCGCACCCATGCGGCATCCGGCAGCGTGTAGCCGAGCACCATCGCGAACATGCCCGAGAAGGCGATCACCGGAATCGCGACGACGAGCATGATCCAGAAGAGCCGCCGGAACTGCCCGACGTGATCCCCGTGGCCTCCGTGGCCGGCGTGAGCATGCCCTCCGTGACCGGCGTGCCCATGCTCGGCGTGACCGGCATCGGAGTGGTCGTGCTCGGCGTGCGCCACGGCCGCGTGATCGTGCTCGCCGTGCTCGTGCATCGTGTGCTCGTGCTGATTCATCGGACTCCTCGATTCCCGTTCAGGATACCCATAGGGGGTATAAGACGCCACCGCCCGTCGGCATTCCCCGCCCGCAAGATAGACTCCGGTCTATGAGTTCTGCAACGGGTTCGGCGACGGATGCCGGGGCGCTCACCGCCCTCGCCGATCCGACCCGCGCGCGGATCGTCCGGCTCATCCAGGATGCCGACGGCGGCCGTGCTCTCGTCGGACGGCTGGCCGACGCGCTGCATCTTCGGCAGCCCACGATCAGTCACCACATGGGCGTGCTGCACGCCGAGGGCGTCGTCGTCCGCGAGCGCGAGGGCCGCAGGGTCTGGTACTCGGTCAACCCCGATGAGTCCGATCGCATCGCGGCCGTGCTCGGCACTGCCCCGCAGACTGTCGAGCCCGACTTCGACCGCGTGATCGATGATCTGGCCGAGCGCTACCGCGGCCGATTCAGTCGAGAAACCGTCGCTCGCTGCGTCGCCGACAGCGCCGACCTGATGCGTGCGAGCAGCGGATCGAGCCTTCTCACCTCGCGAACCGCCGCGTTCGCGGCATCCCGCCTCGACGACGTCGCCAGCGCCGGCGCCCCAGATGCAGCTCCGAAGAGCAGGCCCACGGTCCTCTTCGTCTGCGTTCAGAACGCCGGCAGGTCGCAGCTGGCGGCCGGCATCCTGCGCCAGCTCGCCGGCGATCGGGTGACCGTCCGCACGGCGGGGTCCGCTCCGGCATCCGAGGTCCGCACCGCAGTCGTGACGGCGCTCGACGAGATCGGCGTGACGCTGGGCGGCGAGTTCCCGAAGCCGCTCACCGATGAAGCGGTCCGGGCGGCCGATGTCGTGGTGACGATGGGCTGCGGCGACGCGTGCCCGATCTATCCCGGCACGCGCTACGAGGACTGGGAGATCGCCGATCCGTCGGGGCAGCCGATGGCCGCGGTGCGCGCGATCCGCGACGAGATCGATGGCCGCGTCCGCGCGCTGTTGAACGTTCTATAGATCACCATCTATGCTTGCGGCATGACCGCACCCACCGTCCTCTTCGTCTGCGTCCACAACGCGGGGCGCTCGCAGATGGCGGCCGGCTTCCTCCAGGCGCTCGCCGGAGACCGCATCGAGGTGCTCTCGGCCGGCTCCGAGCCGAAGGATCAGATCAACCCCACAGCCGTCCAGGTCATGGCCGAGGAGGGCATCGACATCGCGTCGGGCACCCCGAAGCTGCTGACCGTCGAGGCCGTGCGGGAGTCCGACGTGGTCATCACCATGGGCTGCGGCGACGCCTGCCCGATCTTCCCCGGCAAGCGCTACGAGGACTGGCAGCTCGACGACCCGGCGGGGCAGGATGCCGCGACCGTGCGGCGCATCCGCGACGACATCCGCGCTCGTGTCGAGACGCTCATCGGCGAACTCACCGCGTGAGCACGCATCCGCTCGGGCGCCGCGTGCTCGCCGAGTTCCTCGGCACGGGTCTGCTCGTCGCCGTGGCGGTCGGCTCGGCCATCGCGGCGGGGCGGCTGTCCCCCGACCCCGGCGTGCAGCTGCTGGCCTCGGCCGTTGCGACGGCGATGGGGCTCGGCGTGCTCATCGTGCTGCTCGCGCCGGTGTCGGGCGCGCATCTGAACCCCGTCGTCACGCTTGCACTGACGGCGCTCGAGGGGCGCTCGCCGGCCGGGATGCTGAAGCGCGAGCTGGTCGCCTACGCATCGGCTCAGATCGCCGGAGGCATCGGCGGCGCGCTGCTCGCGAACGCCATGTTCGCGGTTCTGACGTCACTGTCGACGACCGATCGGGCGACGCCTGCGACGTTCCTCGCCGAAGTCGTGGCGACGGCCGGGCTCGTGCTCGTGATCGCCGGCCTCAGCCGCGCAGGACGCCCCGCGACGGTGATCGCGACGGCGGTCGGATGCTACATCGGCGCCGCCTACTGGTTCACGAGTTCGACCTCGTTCGCGAACCCGGCCGTGACGATCGCGCGCACGCTCACCGAGACGCCGGCGGGCATCGCCCCGGCATCCGTCCTGCCCTGGCTGCTCGCGCAGCTGCTCGGCGGGGCGATCGCGGTCGGTCTCACGATGGTGCTGTTCCCGGCGCGCGATGCGCAATGATTGATCTGTGAACAACGGCTCTGTCTCGGGCGCAATGTCGCGGATGACGTCCGGCCCGCGCACGGATGCCCCGCACGGCATGCCCTACTTCGGCGACAGCCGATGCCGATCGATCTGGCAGTGGCAGCTCGTTCTGGCGTTCACGGTCGTGGCGATCAGCGTCGGGGTCGCGCTGCTGACACCCGCACGATTCGCCGACTGGCGATTCAGCGTCGGCTCCCTCGCCGTCATCGCGATCTCCGTGATCTCGTTGGCCGTCCCGTGGCACCGGCTCGGCCAGAACAGCGTTCTGCTGCTGCCCCTTCTCGACACGCTGGCGATCTCGCTGATGGCGCAGGGCGGCGTCGCGGCATCCGCGTTCCTGTGGGTCTTCCCCCTCGCCTGGGTAGCGTCGTACTACTCCGTGACCGTGCTGATCGGCACGCTCGCGCTGATCGGACTGCTCCGGCTGATCAACCTCTTCGTGCTGGGGATCACGGTCGAGACCACGATCAACGTGGTGATCCTGCTCATCACGCTCGGGTTCGTCGGCGTGATCATGGCTGTGGGCAGCGAGCGCAACCACTCCTCGCGCCGCCTGCTCCGAGCGCAGTCCGAGCGTCTCGCGCATGCCCTGGGTCGCGTGAACGAGCAGAAGGCCCGCAACCGGCGGCTGCTCGACTCCCTCGACATCGGCATCGCCCGCGTCGGCGCCGGCGGTCTGATCGAGGTGTCCAACGACGCCTTCCACACGATCTTCGCCCTCGACGCCGCCGCGCAGTTCCACCCGACCCGCGCGGTCGAGTACCGCAGCCGCCGTGGCGAGCCCGTACCCGCCGGACAGACCGCCATCGCACGCGCCTCGCGTGGAGAGCTGTTCGCGGACGAGGTCGTCTGGCTGTTCGGGCTCGATGGCCAATGGCGAGCGGTGAAGACGACGACGAAGGCGATCGGCCACGGGCTCATCACCGGTGATGGGCTGCTGCTGGTCGTCGAAGACGTCACGGCCACGATCGACCCACAGGCGGGCCGAGAAGCCACGCGGCGCATGATCTCGCATGAGCTCCGCAATCCCCTCACCGCTGTTCTCGGGCACATCGACCTGATCATCGAGCGCCCCGACATCGACGACGCGGTCCGCGAGCAGCTCGAGGTCGTCGAGCGGGCCGGCGAGCGCATGCAGCAGCTCATCAACAACGCTCTCACGGTCCCCGAGAACACGCCCGACGCCGCCGTCGACTTCGATCTCGCCGATCTCGCCCGCTCATCGCTCGAGGGCTTCTCCCCCGCGGCGGACTCGGCCGGGGTCGTCCTCGAGGCAGCGCTCGACGAGAAGCTGTGCGTGTGCGGCGACGCGTTCCGGCTTCGCCAGGTGGTCGACAACATCGTCGGCAACGCGATCAAGTACGCTCAGCGCGGCGGACGTGTGTCCGTCGAGGGCTTCCGGCCGGGCACCGGCGAAGTCGGCCTCAGAATCTCCGACACGGGGATCGGCATCGCCGAAGAGGACATTCCCCGCATCTTCGAGCGCGATTTCCGCACCCAGGCCGCCCGTGACAGCGGCATCCCCGGCACCGGACTGGGCCTGAGCATCTCGCGCGACATCGTCGTCGAACAGAGCGGCCGTCTCGAGGTGCAGAGCCAGATCGGACAGGGCACCACCGTCACCGTCGTCCTGCCGGCGGCCCAGCAACTCTCCCATGAAGGGGCACCTGCATGATCACATCAACACTGGTGATGCCGGTGATCGCGATCGCGACTGTGGCGACCATCGTCTACATCGGTCTCGGCTTCCTGCCACGTCCGTCCGTCGCGAGCGCATGCTGGTCGGCGGCGTTCGCGATCTCGATGGTCGGCTCCTACGTGTGGCTGGCACAGGATTTCGTGTTTCCCGAGCAGATGCGCGCGATCGGATCCGCCCTCTCGATCGCCCCCATGCCGCTGCTGTGGTCGGGCGCGCGCGCCTATCGCGGACGCCGCACGTTCGTCCCGATCGCGATCGCGGCGCTCGTCGCAACGCCGCTCTTCCTCCTCCTGGGCATCATGCAGGGGTACTACGGCATCGCCTTCCGGATCGTGTTCTGCGCCGCGGCGGTGTTCGCCGTACTGCTCTTCGTCGAACTGGCGAAGCTCGGACCGCAATTGCGTGACGAGGCTCTGCCTCTGATGGGCGTCACGGCGATCTTCACCGTGTTCGCCGTCATCACGGTGATCAACGGCATCCTCACGGCGGCCGGCGCCCTCCCCCCGTCTGACAGCCTGGACTTCCTGCGCACCCTGAACATGATCGGGATGACGGTGTTCATCGTGTGCGCCCTCATCACCACGCTGCTGCTGACCGTCCGGGACGACGAGCACAACCGTTCGCCCTACCGGATGTTCGAGCAGACGGCTCGCACGCGCCTGGAGCGCGCGCAGGCATCCGCGGACCCCTGGTGGTCGCTGCTCGACATCCGCCTGGACGACCCCGACGACATCCGCCGGGCGTCGAGCACGGCGGCATTCAACGCGGTCGTGGCGAAGCTCTCGCGCGATATCGACAGCGTCTTCCCTGCCGACGCCGACATCGAGCGGGTCAAGCCGGACTGCTTCCTGATCCTCGTACCGCGTCCGACGGGCGCGGTACGAGATCTGCTGACCGAGTTGCTCGAACGCGTGTCCGCATCCGAGCCCGGCCAGCCGTTTCCGCTGCGCCTGTCGGCGAGTGCGGGATGGGCGTCGGTGACGGCAGCGGGGTACAACTTCGACCTGCTCGTCCAGGCCGCATCGGACGCAGCTGTCACGGCGCACGCCGACGGCGGCGACCGATGGGAGCGCGTGCGTGGCGAGAACGAGTAGGCGCCGCACCGGCCCACCGCGCCGCGCCTCGTGGCTGGTCGTCGCCGGCGCGGCCGTGCTCGCGATCGTCATCGGGCTCGTGTTCGCCGTCGCGTCGGCCCAGAGATGGTTCCACACCGTGACGGCGCAGCCGCCCGGCGTGGGCACCGTCGTGCTTGCACCGGCGGAGTCGAAGGCCAGCCTGGCGCTGGGGACGACGTTGGATGCCGCGGCCACAGCCGCGACGGAGTACCTGGCCGCCCAGCCGACGGCGTACTGGCTGACGCCGGAGCAGGATCCGCCGGGGACCGCCGGAGAGACCACGGCGCACCTGCTCGCACAGGCGCGCGATCAGGATGTCGCGCTCGCGCTCGTCGTGTACGGCCTGCCTGGCCGCGACTGCGGCAACCACTCCGCCGGCGGGCTCGAGCCGGACTCTTATCGCGGCTGGGTCGATGAGATAGCCGCGGCGCTGGCGACCGCCCCGGATCTCCAGAAGATCGTGATCCTCGAGCCCGACAGTCTTGCGCTGGCCCCGGAGTGCGGAAACCTCGACGAGCGTACCGGACAGCTGCGTGGGGCCGTCGAGTCGCTCGACGGCCCCGGCACCTGGATCTACCTCGACGGCGGGCACAGCGGCTGGCTGCCGGCGGAGGAGATGGCGCGGCTGATCGGTGCCGTCGGCGCGAACGACCGCATCCGCGGGTTCGCGACGAACGTGTCGAACTACCGCTCGACGTTCGACGAGTTCGACTACGCCCGCGCCGTGTCGGAGGAGCTCGGCGGGCTGCATGCCATCGTCGATACATCGCGCAACGGCGCCGCCACCGCGGGCGACGAGTGGTGCAATCCGCCCGGCCAGCGCGTCGGTGAACCCGGCGGCACGTACGGCGACGACGTGGTCGACACGAACCTGTGGATCAAACCACCCGGCGAGAGCGATGGACCGTGCAATGGCGGACCGGCCGCGGGGACATTTTGGCCAGAAGGCGCTATAGCACTAGCCAAAAGTCCATAACAGCCCTAGTATTCAGATGAGGGATGACTTTGGTGTGCGCTTGTAGCATGGCGAGGAGGTTCCGATAGCAACCACTGACGGAAAGAACTCATATGCTCGATGGCCAGCCGCCGAAGACAGCGGTCGTCGTCGAAGATGATCCGGATGTGCGCCACCTTCTCGCCGAGGTCCTGGAAGCTGCGGGTTTCTCGACGGTCTCCGTCGGCAACGGCATCGACGGGGTCCGCGCCGTCATCAACTACCAGCCGCTGATCACCACGCTCGATGTGAACATGCCCGGCATCGACGGGTTCGAGGCCGCCCGGCGCATCCGGGCGCAGAGCGACACGTACATCATCATGCTGACGGCGCTCGACGAAGAGGCCGATGTCGTCCTGGGGCTGACCGCCGGTGCGGACGAGTACCTGAACAAGCCGTTCCGTCCGCGTGAGCTGCGGGCCCGGATCGACGCGCTGCTGCGCCGACCGCGCCTGGGCGCTTCGCCCGGGGCGTCGTCCTCGACGCGGGTTCAGGAGCAGTCCGGCCCGTCGTTCCCCGCCGCCCGGCCGAGCTCGCCGTTCGGCGTGGCTCCGGTCCAGCAGATCGCCGAGTACCCGGCGGCTCCGCCGGCGCCGCATTCCGGCGCAGCGGCCGCGGCGTACGCGCAGCCGTCCGCCGCGCCCGAGAACGCCCCGGCGCCGGCGAACCTGTGGGCGATGAACCCGCGCCCGGTGATCGTCGAGCAGGATGCCGGCACCGACGTCATCCCCGCGTCGCCTGCGCCGCCGACGACCGCTCTGGTCGACCCGAACGAGGGCGTGTGGGTCCAGCACCGCGATCTGCAGCTGAACCCCGAGACCCGCATCGTTCTCGCGCAGGGCAAGGAGGTCGAGCTCACCCGAACCGAGTTCGATCTGCTGTGCGCGCTGATGGAGTCCAAGCGCCGGGTCCGCAGCAAGGCCGACCTCACGCTGGTGCTGCGCGGCGAGTCGTATGTGACGAGCTACTTCGTCGGAGAGGCCGACAAGCGCGCGATCGAGGCGCACATGACGAATCTGCGCCGCAAGCTCGGCGACTCCGCAGCGCAGCCGCGGTACATCGAGACGGTGCGCGGGGTCGGATACCGCCTCACGTCCGAGCTCGCCGCCTGACGCGCGAGCCGACCGAACCGTCCCAGTACCCCGCTCGTCCCGCCTCGCTGCCCCCTGGCCGTTCGGGCGGCCACAGCGAGACGGGACGCTCCGGCGCCCCCAGACGTTCCTAGACCTTGTATCCCTGGTGCCGGCGCACCAGCTTGAAGAGCATCAGCACGGTCTGCACGACGGTGACCACGCCGACGACGGGCCATCCGATCCAGAGGATCGCCGACTGCGCGACGGGTCCGAGCAGAGACCACGCGACGGCGAGACCGGCGACGACGATGATGAGCAGGATGAGCGGCGTCCAGTGCCCGCTGCCGCTGCCCTTCTCGGCTTTGGCCTGCATGGCCCAGTTGTCGACTTTCTTGCGCGACAGGAACCGGAACCACGACCGCAGGAAGTGGCTGAGCCTGATCCACATGAAGATCTCCGCCGGGAACACCAGGGCTGCGAACAGCACGTCACTGGTCTTGCGGTCCTTCATGGACATCGCGATGCGCACGTTCAGGAGCACGGCGACGGCCGACGGCACTAGCCACCAGGCTGAGAACACGAACGCGTTGATCGACAGAGAGCCGGCGAGCAGCGTGAGGAAGGCGATGCGGACGAACAGGTTCGTCAGCATCCCGAAGTTCTCGAACCAGCGCAGGCGCAGGTTCGGGTGCAGGGGCTGCCCCTTCGTGTCGCCGCGCTGGCCGGGCCACATGAGCTCGATGGCGCCGTAGGTCCATTTGACCTGCTGCGCGTCGTAGGCGCGCAGGGTCTCCATGCCGCCGACGTCGGCGCGCGCGTACGGGCTGATCTTGGTGAGGTAACCGGCGCTCTTGATCTGCAGCGACAGCAGCGAGTCCTCCACCTCGCTGTCCTTGACCCACGGGGTGCGCTGCCGGTTGGCCTTCATGACGGCGCGCAGTGCTTCGGTGGCGAAGATCGAGAACTGTCCGCCGAGGACTGCCATGTTGCGCCCGCGCAGCAGGTTCTGCAGGTTGAACGCGGCGAACTGCGTGCGCTGCCCGGCGATGAGGAACTTCGCGATCGTGCCCTTGATCGGCTCGGTGTCGATGGAGTAGATGGCCGAGATGCCGCCGATGCGGGAGTCGGAGACGGCTTCGGTCTCGAGGTATTCGACGGCGCGCTTGTCGCCGATCGTGTCGCCGTCGACGCCGAGCAGGTAGTCGTAGCCTTCGACGAGCGAGTAGCCGTAGTTGAGCGCGCCGACCTTCTTGTCGGGGTTCTTGCCGATGTCGTGCACGAATACCTCGGTGAACTGTTCGCCCAGGTCGGTCGTCACTTCGTGGGGTCCTGCGTACTGCGAGGCGATCCTCACGGTGTTGTCGCTGGTGTTGTTGACCACGACGTGGATGACGTCGGGCACGCGCGTCTGGCTCAGCAGCGACTCGATGACGCCGGCGATGGATGCTTCCTCGTTGTACGCGGGGATGATGCAGCCGATGGTCGAGCGGTGCACAGACGTGTTCTCGAGAACGGTCGCGAAGTCGTCGGCGAAGCCGGTGATCTGCTCGATCTCGGTGTGCAGGTCGTGCTGGTTCGTCTGCGGTGACTCGTTCACTCCGGTGAAGTGATTGGCCATGGCGGTGTCCTCTTCGGATGCTGGACTGTGGAAGTGCGGGGCGCCCGGGTCAGCGCCCCGCATCACCGATCTTCGGCCACCGAGTGCAAGGCGAGCATCAGAGCACCTGCACGGTTGCGCAAGAAATGCGAAGGGTTATTCTGCCGCGTCGTCGGCGGATGCCGGGTAGATGGCGATCGGAAGCACCTGGTAGACCATTTGCTGCTGGAAGGAGGTGTCGTCGTTGGCGTTGCCCTCGACCGACACCGTGATCGCGAACTGCAGCGTGATGCCGTACGTGTCGTCGGGCAGCTGGTGGATCGTCGTCTCGGGCACGAGGAGCCCGCCCTGGAAGCTGTTCAGCAGCAGGCCGCGGTCGGAGCGCAGCGTATCGGTTGGCACGAGCGTTCGCGGGTCGGCGCTGAACTGGAACGGGCTGGACGACTGGTTCGAGGTCTGCGAGGTCTGCGATGTGATCGAGATCTGCGAGATGTAGACGCGGCGCTTGTCGGTGAGCACGGCCTTCTCGTCGACGCGGTGGTCGTAGACGTTGACGGCGAATCCGAAGGTCTTCTCCCCCTGGGGCGTCCACTCCATGGTGCGCTTGGGGTCGGCGGCCCAGAAGTCCAGGCGCACCTCGAGGTCTTCGGCCACGTCGCTCGACAGCGAGACGGAGCCGTCGCGGGTGAACTGCGAGTCGAAGGCGAGGTCCTCGGGCGGCGTTTTCGCATCGGGCTGCGCCGTGGGTGTGACGATCTCGGTCGACTGGACGCCGTTGAACACGTCGAAGATCTGTGCACAGCCGGTCGTGGCCGAAAGGGCGGCGATGATGGCGATGGCGGCGGTGGCGCGGGCAGCGCGGCGCGGGCGACGGGTCAGTGGTGGCACGCATCGACGCTAACCGCTGATTTCGGCGGTTAGCGTCGCGTTCCCGGGGCCTTGCGCTGATCTTGTGCTGATCTTGCGGTTCGGATGCGGACCGCCAGTCGGATCCCTGAGCCTGTCGAAGGGCCGGACGACTTCTACTGCTGCGCGATCGCGACGGTGAGCGTGTCGGTGGCCGTCTGCTTGGCGTATTCCTTCGACGTCGGCGTCGTCTGGACGAGGAAGTCGTAGCTGAATTGCACGGTGACGTAGGTGGCGGTTTCGTCGACGGGTCCGACGTTGAACGTCTGCGAGTAGCTGTAGGGCTTGAGCACGAGGTACCCGGGGGCGACGCTGGACGCGTCGACCTGTGCCTCGATCGGAGCGAACGTCTCGTCGGCGTTGGCCGGGGTGACGATCATGGATGCTTTCTGCAAGTACACCTTCTGTCCGTCATCAGGGGTGACCGTGGTGACGAGCGAGATGCTGATGGGTTTGATGGCCCCGGCGCTCCAGCGATCCATCGAGAGGGTGGACCAGTAGTCGACCTGTGCGCTGACTGCGCCGGCGGTGAGTTCTCGTTCTGTGCTGCCGCTGGAGAGGTCGTTGGGCACAGGGGGCGCGACCGAGACGCTCGCGCTCGGCGTCGGGTCGGGCTGGTCGGCGGTCCACGGTGCCGGTCCGCAGCCGGCGAAGAGGACGGATGCCGATACCAGTGCGCCTGCGATGACCGCGCGCTGACCGACTCTTCTCCGCATACGCGCAAGTCTATGGGTACAGGGTGCGGCGCACAGCGCTCGGCCGTGGTTCACGCCACGGGCCGGAATCGTCGTGGTGGCGGGTCGATGTCGCCGAGCGCGTACCTCAGTACCGCCCGCGATCGCATCGCGAACCTCTCCCCCGACGGATGGTGCAGGATGAAGTCGTCTTTCCCGTCTCGGGTGATCCGCCATCCGCCGTGATGCAAGGTCATGTGATGGTACCTGCAGAGCAGGATGCCTCGATCGATATCCGTGCGGCCTCGATCGCGCGTCCACTCATCGATGTGATGCGCTTCGCCGTACGATGCCGGGCGGTCGCAGCCGTGCCAGCGGCATCCGCCGTCGCGGATCGCGAGCGCGACCCTCTGCTTCGGCGTGAACAGCCGCTGCTCGCGGCCCACATCCAGGGGATTTGCGCATGCATCGACGGTGACGGGTATGACCCCGGTGTCGCAGATGTGCTGGTCGGCGACGGCTCCGGGCATTGCGACGAGGTGGTCTTCGCTGTGCACGATCGGAGCGCGGGTGCCGGCAGCATCCATCACTTGCACGAGACGCACTCCCGGTTGACGCGCCCCGAACACCGACTCGGCATCCGCCATGGCGCCCGCACGGATCACATCCATGAGCAGGTCGTACGCGAGCTGCTCATTCGTGCGCGCGTCGTCTGCCAGTGAGGCGGCCGCGGCCTTCTCATCGGGGTCCACGAAACGCGGCCCGCCTCGTCGAGGACGAAGTGCTGCGGCGATCATGCTCTCGATGAAGAGGTCGCCTTCATCGTCGAAGGCGATGCTCGCCCGCTTGCGCCCGTCCTGCCCCCGGTACGTTCGGAAGGAGCGCCCCTCGAACCGTTCGAGGAACCGCGCCTCCGCCCCCTCCGGATCCAGCAGATCCCGCACCGATCGTGCTGCCTGCCAGAGCTCCTCCACCGTCCGTGCGCCGGCTTCATCGATCAGATGCTCCGCTGCCTGCGACCATGCGGCACAAGCAGGTTCCTGCGCGCCATCGGTCGAATCATCGTCGGCGCCCACGCCGACCTCGGGCGGTTCGCCGAGCCCGCGCTTGATCGCGTCGAACTGCGCAGATGTCAGCCGGCTGTCGCGCAGCGCATCTTTCAGCGGCTGGAACCACGGCAGCGCACGAGGGCTCTCTGCCTTCGGCTCACCGTCAGCCCCCGCGACCCCGTCGGCACCGAACAGCTGGTCGGAACCGGCATCCGGAACCCCGACGCCGGAAGCGCCATGCCGGGCATCGCCACCATCGAGCAGGGCCTCTCCGACCCGCGCCGAACGATTCGCCTCGGCCTTCGTCGACCCCGTCACGTCTTGGATCAGCGCTGCCGCCGACCGGTGCCCGAGCGAGGCCGACAGGCCCGAATGGCCCCGCTCCCGCGAAGACCGCAGGGCGATCACGCCCGCTGCGGCGACCTGGATCTGCTCGACCTGCCCTGCCAGAGCCGCCGATTCCTGCAGAACTCTCACGACCTCGGCGTCCGACATCGCCAGCATCCGCGCCTGAGCGACCTCTGCCCCGTCGCCGTCGACGAGCTGCCCGCACAGAGTGGGGATCAGCGTCGCGATGTCGGTGAAAGTTGCCATACTTCATAGTCCCAGAGGCCTCAGACATTCAGGAATAGATTCGACGATCTGTGGACAACTTTCTCGACCGCCGGCGCCGCACCGCAACGGCTCCGCGCGATGGACGCCCGTGCTCCCCGCCGACATCGATGGTCGGATGCCGCAACCGGCGACCCCGCCGATCGAGCTCTCCGCCCGAGCCCATGAACGCGCCCCGCCGCGCGAGCCCTACCGCAATCGCCGGCGACTTGGTAACGTCTCAGGATCAGGCAAACGTGAGTCGAGACTGGGGTTGAGACTCGTTGCTCCGCCTGGCGGAGCATCCGGCGTTCTGGGAACGTCGCGCCTGTCGACCGATCACCTGGGGAGGTGCCGGTCGTCGACCACTGGGGAGGGGTTGACCGATGTCTGAGCTGTCCGTTCGCGAGCATCATTCATATGCGATCGCATCGGATTCGCGCGATCGAACGCGCCCGAACAAGAGACAGCACCGACGGCGCATCGCGCTCTGGGTCGGCCTCGGCTTTCTGCTCGGCCTCGGGGTCGCCGTCGCAGGCGGGGCGATCGTGGGCAACCGCGTGTACGCACAGGCGATGGACGCCAAGACGTCGCTCGAACAGGTCATGCCGCTCGCATCCACCGTGCGCGACCAGATCCTGTCGGGAGACACGGATGCGGTGAGCACGACCATGGCGCGGCTCACGGCGTTGACGGCAGACGCCCGAGCGCAGACCGACGACCACATGTGGAGGGGCCTCGAATGGCTGCCCGTGATCGGCGACGACCTGCATGCGATCCGCGTGGCGTCGGAGGTGACCGACGATCTCGCCGCGGCGGTGGTCGCTCCGGTGACCGGCCTGAACCTCGGCGCGCTCCGTCCCGTCGATGGTTCCGTGGACATCGCCGCAGTGTCCGGCATGGAGTCGATGGTGGCCGAGGCGTCGGCCGCTCTCGACGCTGCAGCATCCGATCTCGCCGCCATCGATCGGTCGGATCTCATTCCTCAGGTCGACGGCGCGCTCACCCAGCTGGCGGATGCCGTGACGGCGGTGCGTCCCCTACTGGGCGGGGCGAACGAGATCATCGGTGTACTGCCGGCTGCGCTCGGCGCGGATGCTCCGCGAAACTATCTGCTGGTGTTCCAGAACAACGCCGAGTCCCGCAGCACGGGCGGCATCCCGGCGGCGTTCGCACTCGTCACCGCTGACGGAGGCCGGCTCAGCGTCGCGCAACAGGCGTCGAGCGCAGACTTCTACAATGAGCGGTCGACGCCGATCATCGACCTCGATCCCGGCTTGGAGGCCCTGTTCGGCGACAAGGTCGGTCGGTGGATCATGGATGCCACGATGAGCCCGGACTTCAGCGAGTCGGTCGACATCCTGCGCGCGTACTGGGCCGAGTCGTTCGGCACGACGGTGGATGCCGTGGTCTCGTTCGATCCGGTCGCGTTGAGCTACCTGCTGGAGGCGACCGGACCGGTCGACGTCCCGGCCGGAGGCGGCGTCGTGACGATATCGAGCGACAACGCGGTGCAGGTGCTGCTGCACGATGCATACAACTGGTTCGATCAGGAGCAGCAGGATGCGTTCTTCGCCGCGACCGCGAGAGCGGTCTTCGACGCCCTGATGTCGGGCGGAGCGTCCCCGCAGGCGATATTCGAGCGCCTCACCCGCGCGATCGACGAGAACCGGTTGATGTATTCGCCCGCCAGCGAAGAAGAGGCGAGGCTCATCGGCGACTCGAAGCTCTCCGGAGGCCTGCCGGAGACGAACGAGGACCGCACGCTCGTGGGGGTGTACGTGAACGATTACACCGCGGCGAAGATGGACTACTTCATGCAGCTCGACATCACTGCGGTCTCCACGCAGTGCACGGCTCCTGACAGCCCGACCTTCACGACGACAGCGACCCTCACGAACACGATCACCCGCGACCAGGTGCCGGGGCTGTCGATGTCCGTGGATCCGCCTCGGTTCTTCCAGCGCGGCGATGTCGCCACCTACCTCGTCTTCTACGGGCCGGCGGGATCGACGTTCACAGGCGCGACCGTCGACGGGAAGCGGGTCCACGGAACCGTCGCCGACCACCTCGGACGCGGTGCGGTGAAGGTCGCCGTTCGGAACGTCCCGACCCAGACCCACACGGTCACCGCGACGTTCACTGGTGCGGAGGGCCCGTATGGAGCATTCGATCTGCGGCACACGCCGATGGTGCGCCCCGTCGGCGTGCAGTTGACGGCTGAGGGGTGCGAATAAGCAGCGCATCGCCGGCGCACCCGACCACAGCGTTAAGAGAGGCCTCCCCGACCGCGGTCCGGGGAAGGAGCTCGAGGAGGCCTCCCGATACGGCCGGCGAGCGCGTCCACTGGGGAGAAGACACGCACCGTTTGGGGTACGGCGCCGGACCACTGCCCACCTTAACGGCTCGGTTTAAGCGGCTCGGTCGACGATGCAGTGATTCCTGGCTTCGCCGACCGACGGAGACGGGCGCCTCATCCTCTCGGATGTGACGCCCGTCTCCCGCGCAGGAGGGGACTACGCGGTCTCGGCGCGGCGGCGCAGTATCAGCAGCATGCCTCCGCAGATCAGCAGGAGAACGCTCAGCGCCAGTATCCACGGAGCGAGCTGTCCGCCGGTGATGGCCAGCGGGGTGAGCACGGGGTGCTCGGTCGAGCTCGGCGGAGTCGTGATCGTCTCGCCGCCGGGAGGCGTCGCCGACGCAGCGGCCACGTTCGCGAGCGTCTCGCCGGCGGCATCTGCGTTCACGGTGACCGCGTACGTGATCGTGACGGTCTCGCCCTCGGTGAGGCTGCCTGTCCAGGTCAGTTCGGCGCCCTTGATCGCAGCGTGCCCGGCCTCACGATCGCCGATCTTCACCACGGCCGCGCCGTTGAGCTCGGCGTGACGCAGCACGTCGCCGAGGTCGTCCGTGATCGTCACCGAGTCCAGCGCGGTTTCCCCGGTGTTGACCCCGGTGAGCGTGTAGGTGATCACGCTGCCGGTGGCGACCTTCGTGCCGGATGCCGGGTCCGAGGTCTTCTCGAACGTGAACCCGGGCTTGCCGACAGGATGCTCGGTCTCAGCCGGCGGCGGCGTGAGCTCGTCCCCGCCCGGAGGCACGGCCACGCCGTTGACGGTGTTCTCGAGCAGCGCTCCGCCGGCGTCGCCGTTCACGGTCACCGAGTAGGTGATCGTGACCCGCTCGCCGACAGCGAGTGCACCGGTCCACGACAGCGAGTCATCCGCGACGGTCGGGCTGTCGCCCAGCGTCGCTGCGACGTCGTCGTTGTAGACGGCGTGCTCGAGCACGCCCGAGAGGTCGTCGATGATCGACACCGTGTTCAGCGCGGTCTCGCCGGTGTTGACGCCGGTCACCGTGTAGGTGATGACGCTGCCCGGGTCGACACGGCTGCCGGATGCCGGATCCGCCGTCTTGGCGATCTCGAAGCCAGGCTCGTTGACCGGGTGCTCGGTGACGGAGGGCGGCGTCTCGATCGGGGGCACGCCGCCGGGAGGCGTCGCGGTTCCCGTGACCGAGTTGCGCAGCAGGTTCCCGCCGGCATCGCCGTTCACGGTCACCGAGTAGGTGATCGTGACGGTCTTGCCCACAGCCAGCTGGCCGGTCCACGACAGCGCCTCGTCCGAGACGGCCGGCGCCGCGGCATCCTGCCCGTTGATCGTCGCGACCGCATCGCCGTTGTACTCGGCGTGCTCGAGCACGCCCGAGAGGTCATCGACGATGTCGACCGGGTTCAGAGCGGTCTTGCCCGTGTTCACGCCAGTCACCGTGTAGGTGATGACGCTGCCCGGGTCGACGGCGGTGCCAGCAGCCGGCGAGGCCGACTTCGATACCGAGAAGCCGGGCACGTTGACCGGGTTCTCCGTGGTGCCGGGCGGAGGCGTGATGGTCTCGCCGCCGGGAGGGGTCGCCTCGCCGGTCGCCGAGTTCTCGAGCACCTCTCCCACGGCTTCCGGACCGACCGTCACCGAGTAGGTGACCGTGACCGTCTGCCCGACCTCGAGCGCCCCGCTCCACGAGAGCGAGTCGCCCGCGACCGTCGGCGCGGCAGCAGCCTGGCCGTTGATCGCTGCGGCGGCGTCGCCGTTGTACTCAGCGAACTCCAGCAAGCCCGACAGGTCATCGGCGATGTCCACGCTCTCGAGCGCGGTCTGACCCGTGTTGACGCCGGTCAGCGTGTACGTGAGCACAGCGCCGGGGTCGACGGCCGTGCCAGAGACGGGATCGACGCTCTTGCTGAACGCGAACCCGGGCTCGTTGACCGGGTGCTCGGTCGTCACCGCGGGCGGCACGATCGGCGTTCCGGGCGTGGTCGGGCTGTCCGGGTCGCTCGGGTCCTCCGGCAGCTGCGGCGTGGCAGAGCCGTTCGCCGTGTTGCTGACAGTCTCGCCACCGGCATCCCCGTCGACGGTCACCGTGTAGGTGATCTCGACGACCTCGCCCGCATCGAGCGAGCCGGTCCAGGTGAGCGTCTCGCCCGAGAACTCCGCCGTGCCGGTCGTGGCCACCACGTCGCCGTTGTACGAGGCGTGGGCGAGGACGCCCGCCAGGTCGTCGGTGATCGACGCCGGGTCGAGCACGGTGTCGCCGGTGTTCGTGCCGGTCACGGTGTACTCGATGACGCTGCCGGGGTCCACGGCGGTACCCGTCACCGGGTTCGCTGTCTTGGCGACCTCGAAGCCGGGGTTGACCACGGGGTGCTCGGTCTCCGCCGTCGGCGGGGTCACGGGCTCGCCCGGCGTGGTCGGGCTCTCGGGATCGGTCGGATCTTCGGGGATCAGCGGGGTCGCCTCGCCCTCGACGAGGTTGCGCAGCAGCACGCCGGTGGCATCCTCGTCCACGGTCACCGAGTAGGTGATCACGACATCGTCGCCCGGGTTGAGAGCGCCGGTCCAGCTCAGGGTGTTCCCCACCACCTGGGCCGCGCCGACGGTCGACGAGACGTCGCTGTTGTACTGAGCACTGCTCAGCACCACCGACAGGTCGTCAGTGATCGACGCGGGGTCGAGAACCGTGTTGCCGGTGTTCGTGCCGGTGACGGTGTACTCGATCGTGTCGCCGGCCTGCACGGCCGTGCCGGATGCCGGGTCCGCCGACTTCGTGACCTCGAAGCCGTTGTCGACCACAGGATGCATGGTCTCGGCCGGCGGCGGCGTGATCGGCGTGCCGGGCGTGGTCGGACTGTCGGGGTCGCTCGGATCGTTCGGGATCTGCGGCGTGCCCTCACCTGTGGCGATGTTGTGCAGCAGGGCAGTGGTGACGCCCATGTTCACGGTGACGCTGTAGGTGATGGTGACGGACTCGCCCTTCGCGAGCGACCCGATCCAGCTGAGCGTGTCGCCGTCGATGTCGGCGTCGCCACGGCTGGCGTCGAGGTCGTCGTTGTACGAGGCGCTGTCGAAGACGGCCGACAGGTCGTCTTCAATCTCGGCGCGGTCGAGCACGGTGTCGCCGGTGTTGGTGCCGACGATCGTGTACTCGACGGTGTCTCCGGCCTCGATGGCGGTGCCGGATGCCGGGTTCGCCGACTTGCTGATGGTGAAGCCGGATCCGATGACGGGGTGCTCGGTCGAAATCGCGGGCGGAACGATAGGCGTGCCCGGGATCTCCGGCCCGTCCGGATTCGCGGGGTCGGGCGTCGTCGGCGTGCCCGAAGCGGTGACGGTGTTGCGGAGGATCTCGCCCGACGTCTCGTCCCCGACGGTCACCGAGTAGGTGATCGTGACGGTCTGACCGGCCTGCAGGGCGCCGGTCCAGCCGAGCTGGTCGTCAATGATGGATGCTGCGCCCGAAGCGACCTCCGAGCCGTCGATGCGGGTGACGATGTCGTCGTTGTAGTCGGCGTGCGCGAGGACTTCGGAGAGGTCGTCGGCGATGTCAGCCGGGTCGAGGGCGGTCGCGCCGGTGTTCTCGCCGATGACCGTGTAGGTGATGGTGTCGCCGGGTGCGACGACGGTTCCGGATGACGGGTCGGCTGTCTTGGTGATCTCGAAGCCGGCGACGGGGTGCTCAGTCGTGACAGCGGGCGGCACGATCGGCTCCAGCGGCCCGGGAGGGGTACCCGAGGCGGTCACGCGGTTGGCGATGGTCTCGCCCGCGACATCGTCGTCGACGATGACCGAGTAGGTGACGGTGACGATCTGCCCGGGCTCGAGGGCACCGGTCCAGCCGAGATGCTCGTCCGTGATGGATGCAGCACCGGAGGTGAGCTCCGTGCCGTCGATCTCGGTGGTGATGTCGTCCTGGTACTCGGCGTGCGCGAAGACGTCGGAAAGGTCATCGGCGATCTCGACGGGGTCGAGGACCGTGTTGCCGGTGTTCTCGGCCTCGACCGTGTAGCTGATCGTCTGACCGGCGACGACGGGGCTGCCGGGTGCCGGGTCCGCCGTCTTGCGCAGTTCGAGTCCGGGCGTGACCTTGGCGTTCGTGTATGTGCAGATGACGTCGGTGCCGAGGTCGCCGGCAGGCTGGGTCACCGTGTTGCCGTCGACGCCGACCGGAGCCGACGTGCCGACCTGCTCGCACTGCAGCGAGGCTGCGTACCGGGTGAGATCGGTGGTTCCCGCTGCCGACTCGGAGAGCGTGAACTCATCGCCCTGGTTGGTGAAGATCGGGCCGGCGTAGTCGGCCTGCAGACCCGAGGCATTCCCCGTGGTCGTCGCCGTGGCCTGGGCGACCGAGTACCCGGCGGGGGCGTCGATGCGCAGACCGAACTGGTCAGTGGCGGCCTGGCGCCCCTCGGGAAGGTCCTTCTTCAGCGTGAGCGTGTTCGGGAACGTGCAGCTGGCCATGTCGGTCGGCGAGAAGCTGCCGAGGCTCGTGGTGCTGATGATGGTGCCGCGCGCGAGGTCGACCTCGATGATGCGATTAGGGGTGCCGCCGCTCCCTGCTGCCGAGACGAAGACGTGCCCGAGATTGCCGAAGGCGATGCCGTTGCTGAGCACGGAAGAGTCCATGGCGAACACTTCCTTGGCGCTGATGGTTCCTGTGCTCGGCGAGGTGCCCTCAGGGACGTCGGCGGAGTAGATCACGTTGTCGGCGACGAGCAGCAGCTGACCCGAGGCGCTGAACGCCATGTCGCCGTTGGCGCCGAACGACTTGCTTCCGGCTGCAGGTGTGAGTGTGCCGACCTGCACCGCGCTCTTCGCGGTCTCGTTCCACGCGAAGAGCTTGATGTTCCCGCCGCTTGTTCCGGTCGCAAAGTAGTACGTGCCTGTGATGGGGTGCACGGCGCCGCGCAGGACCGACTCGTTGAGGGTGAACGTCGACGTCGACGTCGTGTTGGTCGTGCGGTCGTGTTTGGCGAGCGTCTTGGTGCCCGCGGCGTTCGTCACCGTGTAGGAGTAGCGACCGCCCGATGAGATCCCGACGGCGTTGGTCGACGGATTCTGTCCGATAGCGCCGTCGACGAGGCTGCCACCGTTCGTCGATGTACCGCCGCTGAGCTTGACGGCGAACTCGCGCACCTGGCTTTCGCTCTGCACATACACCGAACCGGGCGTGCACTGAAACGGATCGGCAGCCGCAGCCGGCGCCGCCGTTACCGCACTGGCCACCACGAGCGATGAGGCGACGACCGCCACGGTCGCGGCCGTGCCCACGGCCTTCTTCACGCCCCGGCGCAAACGCGCCCGGACCTCACGAATACTCACGTCGGTCTTCCCCTCGCTCTGCTGGCCGACGGCGGATGTGCACGCCGGCAGTACCCCCGGCACGCAGGCAAGTCGATATGAGCGGCATCCCGAATCGGGTCGCGGATGCCGCGGCCAGCCTGCGGCCTCAGTCAGCCTAGACCAATGGCTAAGGCTTTGCTGACGTCTGGCGAAGGTTTTTCACCCTGGACTTCACCCTGCGGCCAGCAACAGTTCCCCATGAGCGCTACGTATGGATACAGTGATGACCGGGGAGGGGATGTCGGCGTGTTCCGCTGACGGCTCGGGGGAGCCGCGCGGCCGTCCGGCGAGCCACATGGAGCAGACACGAGAGTGCGGTCAGAGCGTGCGCGCAGCACCGCGCGTTCCTGCGCGGACGATCGCCCGACCGAAGCTACTGGAACGCCTCACGGCGTGGACCGACGTGTCCGTCGTGCAGGGTCCGATCGGCTCAGGCAAGACCACGCTGCTGGCCCTATGGGCCAGAAGCCTGCGTCCGGGCGTCCTCTGGTGCGAGCCCGACGACGGAGTGCTGCCGTTCTCGGCCATCGAGCAGTTCCTCTCCACCGGAGGCGAAGCTCTGGCGATCGACGGAGGTGAGCGGATCGATGGCGATCAGTTCGAGCTGCTCGGCCGTGTGATCGACCGGTCCCCATCACTGCGCGTCGTCGTCGCGACGCGCAGTGCCCGCACGGTGCTGGAGATCGCCGCCAGTTGCGAGGCGGCGGTCGACGTCATCACCTCGGACGATCTGCTTTTCACCATGGATGAGCTGCGCGACGCCGAGGTACTCGATAATGACGATGCCCGGCGCGATGTGCTTCGTCGCTCTGAGGGACTGGCGGTCGCCGTCCGCGCCAAGAGCGACGAAGCGCAGCAGCGGACGTCCGGCGCACGCGCCCGGCTTCGGCGCCGGCTGCACGTCGAGTTCGGCGAGTACGAAGGAAGGTACGAGGCCGCCGTGCGCATGGCGCTCCTCCCCCGGGTCGATCACACGATTCTCGAGAGCTGGAACCTGCCGGTGCGTCTCATCGACGAACTGGATGCCGGTGGATTCGCGGCCTGGGACGGCGAGTGGCTCAGCATGCATCCATACATCCGCGGCGTCCTCGCCGAGGATGCCGTCCAGCGCGTTCCCGGCGAGGAGCGCCGCCGACTGATCGAGACAGCTGTGCGTTCATCCCTCATCCATCGCGACCCGCTGCAGGCTCTGCGCGAAGCGTTCGATATGGATGACCCGGCCCTTGCGACTGAGGTGATCCTGTCGAACATGGTCGAGTTGCTCGAGACCCGCGACGCGACCTACGAAGTGTTCACAGGCGTTCCGACACCACGGTTCCGCGGGTATCCGGTGCTGACGATGATGCTCGTTCTGCTGTCGAACCTGAACATGGACACGCGGCCTCGCGCACTGCAGCTGTTCGCCACCGAATCGCTCTTCCACAGGATGCAGCCGAAGCGCGGGTCTCACCGCGAGCGCGTGCTATACCGCGCCTTCGAAGCGGCCGCACTGAGGATGACGCCGTTGTCGCGACAAGCGCTCCCGCTGATCCGGCGAGCCGTGGGGGACTTCTCGGCCTTGAACGACGAGGATGCTCTGGCACTGGGCAGGCTTGGCCCGATGCTGCAGGTGCATCTCGGCATCTCGGCCATGTATCTCGACGACCTCGAACTCGCTCGAGAGTGCTTCGATATCGCCTATGCGCGGCACGTCGAGGCCGGTAGGGCGGATCTGGTCGATCCCCTCTCGGTGCGCGCCGGTCTCGCCGCGCTGACCGGCGAGATCGGCCTGGCACGCCGGCTCCTGGCCGAGGCGGACGCCGCGGTCTGGCCGCCAGGGTGGCGCGACTCCACCCCTGCTGACTTCTTCAACCTCGGCCTGGCTGTTCTCGCCGTCGAGGACGGCGATCCAGAGGCGGCGCGCCGCCACCTCGCAGCCCGGGGTCCGAACCCCGACCTGACCGAGCACTGGACGCTGTTCGGCTTCGTCGATGCGCGGCGCGCCCGGCTCGCCGGGGAGGCGGAGGCGGGGCTTGTTCAGTTAGGACGCTTGCGCGAGAGGCGCAAGTCCGAAGCGGTCACCCCGTCGGCGCGAGGTCTTCTGGATGCAGCGGAGGCCGAGCTGCGCCTGTGCTCGGAGACGCCGGGGCCGCCCGGCGCGTCGCCGCTTCCGCAGCGAAGCACAGCGCTACCGCACGCGTCGTCCTCGCCCGGGCCGAGCTGGCACTTCAGCGTCCCGCGGCCGCGGCGGTTCACGCTCGGCAGCTGCTCACGAAGGCGCTGGCCCCGCGGACGCGGATCGACGCCGAGCTGGTGCTGGCGTGCAGCGCGGTGCGCGTGGGACACGTTGAGGATGCGGACGTGATCGCGGAACGCATCGCAGAGCTCGTCCGCACGACGCAATTGCACGCGCCTCTGCGCATAGTTCCTGCCGAGGACCGCGCCGCGCTGCGTGCCGCGCTCGGCAGAGCCGGGCTCCCGGAATCCGACCTGGAGATCGTCGGAGCGGAGGTGTTGGCCCCAGGGTCAGCGGCGCCTGTGTTGCTCACCCCGCGCGAACAGGCCGTGCTCGAGGTTCTCGTCGATACAGGCGCACTCGAAGAGATCGCCGAACGTCTGTTCATGTCACGCAATACGGTCAAGACCCAATTGCGCAGCATCTATCGCAAGCTCGACGTCTCATCACGGGACGCTGCCCTCACTCGCGCCGCTGCACGCGGGCTGTTCGAGCAACTGGATTGATTCGCCCCGCCCGGGAGTCATCGCCAACGGCCGGTGGGTGTGGAACTGACGAGCGAGGGATGCGAGTGAGAACGACGTCGCGCCGCCGAAACTGCTCAAGCTCCAGTCACCCGCACGCCGTCGCCGCGTCGATCGACCGCTCGACGATGCGCCATGATGGAGGTCGATCGACCGCTCGACGATGCGCCATGATGGAGAGAGTGTCTTTTCGGGGGAAGGAACTCTAGATGCGAGTCTCTGTCATCGGTTGTGGATATCTCGGCGCAGTGCATGCGGCCGCAATGGCATCGATTGGGCATGAGGTCGTCGGCATCGACGTCGATCAGCGGAAGATCGACGCTCTCTCGAAGGGTGAGGCACCGTTCTTCGAACCGGGACTTCCGGAGATCCTGACCGAGGGGACGCAGTCCGGTCGCCTCTCGTTCACGACAGATATCAGCGCGGCCGCCGGTGCCGCGGTTCACTTCATCGGGGTCGGCACTCCTCAGCAGGCGGGCGGGTACGCAGCAGACCTTACGTATGTGAATGCAGCCATCGATTCGCTGCTCCCCCACCTGCGCGAGGGCGACATCGTCGCAGGCAAGTCAACGGTTCCGGTTGGCACCGCTGCCGAGCTCGCCACTCGCGTTTCCGAGACAGGAGCGACGCTGGTGTGGAATCCGGAATTTCTGCGCGAGGGCTGGGCAGTGCAGGACACGATCGATCCTGACCGTCTCGTCGCCGGCGTTCCCGAGGGACCCGACGGCGAGCGCGCCGCCGACATCCTGCGCGAGGTGTACGCGCCGGCGGTCGCGAAGGGCACGCCGTTCATCGTCACCGATTACGCCACCGCCGAGCTCGTGAAGGTGTCGGCGAACGCGTTCCTGGCGACGAAGATCTCGTTCATCAACGCGATGGCTGAGATCGCCGAAGCGACTGGAGCCGACGTCACCGAACTCGCCGACGCGATCGGATACGACGCCCGCATCGGCCGCAAGTTCCTCGGCTCGGGCATCGGATTCGGCGGCGGATGCCTGCCCAAGGACATCCGCGCGTTCGCGGCGCGGGCCGAGGAGCTCGGACGCGGAGAATCGATCAAGTTCTTGCATGAGATGGACGCCATCAACATGCGCCGCCGCGATCGCGCGGTCGAGCTGGTAGTCAACGGGTTGGGCGGCAGCGTGTTCGGCAAGAAGGTCGCCGTCCTCGGTGCGGCGTTCAAACCGCACAGCGATGACGTCCGCGACTCCCCTGCGCTGGACGTCGCCGTGCGCCTGAACGGGTTGGGCGCGAACGTTGTGGTCACCGACCCGCAGGCGATCGACAACGCCCGGCGACTCCACCCGCAGCTGACGTATGTCGCCGACCGTGATGAGACGCTGCGCGATGCGGACGCCGTCGTGCTGGTGACCGAATGGGATGAGTACCGGCGCGAGATGGCACCGGAGCACGTCAGCACCTTGACGCACGGACGCGTCGTCGTCGACGGACGCAACGGACTGGATGCTGCGGCGTGGCGCGCCGCCGGATGGAGTTACTACGGAATGGGGCGGCCCTAGACAGCCGGGCCCGTCCTCTGCATCGCAGTTGCCCCCGGCGCTGTCACCCCTTGAGCCGTTCCCAAGGTGCTCCGCCCTACACTCCGCTTATGCCCGACCCCCGCACTCCCCCGTTCGCGATCGTCGCGCGTGTGCTGCTGGTGCCGTATCTCATCACGGTCGCGCTGATCGTCTGGCTGCCGGCAACGATGGCCTCGAAGGTCACGAGCATCGCGTTCCGCCTCGCCCGTTACGTGAGCGAGCACTTCGGCATCGCGCTGAGCACGAGTTACACGGTCTTCGAGTTCCTGGCGAACATCGCGCTGTTCGTTCCGCTGGGGCTGCTGCTCGTCGCCGCGTGGCCGCGCTCGAACGCCTGGGTCGTGCTGCTGATCGGATACTCGGCGAGCGCAACGATAGAACTCGTGCAGACGCTGCTACCCAGCCGCTACCCGACGCTGTCGGACGTGATCGCGAACACGCTGGGTACGGCGATCGGATGCCTGATGGTCCGTGTCTTCGTCCAGCGAGCCCCTCGCGCTCGCAGCCGAGACGACGCCAAGAGAGCACCGTGGACGCAGCGCGAGGCGAGCCAGGCGCCGTATGCGTGAATCGTCATAGCATCCCGTTATCCGGAAAACGTAGTAGAGTGCAGTTAACCGGAAAACGTAATGAGGTGGATGATGGGTACTCACGACGCAACGCTCCGCTCTCCGGGCGACATCGGGCTGGCCATTCAGCAGGCACGTCTCGCGCAAGGCTTCTCCCAGGTGGCGCTGGCCGATCGACTCGGGATCTCACAGCGCTCGGTGAGCGAGATCGAGTCCGGCAAGCCCACGATCTACATGCGCAAGGTGTTCGACCTGCTCCGCGCAACGGGCGTGGAGCTCACCGCGACCTGGGATGACGGACGATCCGAATGAGGCTCGCGGTCGAGCTCTACGGTGTGATCGTCGGACATATCGAAGGCGCAGATGCCCGCTCGTTCGACTTCGTCGTCAGCGATGACGCGGCCGCAGACTTCGGGATGAACAGTCGCGTGCTGTCGGTGCTGATGCCGCTCACGCCGGTCACACCGAGGCAGCACGCAGGGCGTCGAAGGAATTGGTTCGCAGAACTGCTCCCCGAGGGCGACCAACTGGACCATATGCTCGCGCAGGGCGGCATCCGTCGTGGCGATGTTCCTTCGTTCCTCGCCCGCTTCGGTCGTGACGTCGCGGGTGCATTGCAGATCTGGGATGCTGACGACCCGGCGGAGCCACGGACGCCTGGTCTGATCCCGGTGAACACATCACGCGTTCGCGAGCTGCTGCAGGATCCGCTCGGGTCGCCGCTGGCGAACGCGCCCGCGGCCGGTAAGTCCTCACTCGGCGGCGTTCAACCCAAGATCGTTCTCGCATGGGAGGACGACGTGTGGAATCAGGCTGTCGGAGGTTTCCCGACGACACACATCCTCAAACCACAACTCGAGACGAACCCGACGGTGATCTTCGACGAGGAGTACGGTGCCAGGCTCGCGCGGAGTCTGGGTCTCGCCGACTTCGATTCGCACGTCGAGGAATTCGATGGGCTTTCCGCCCTCGTAATCGAGCGCTTCGATCGCGACAACGGCGAACGCGTCCATCAGGAGGACTTCAATCAGGCTCTCGGTGCTTCAGGGAACCAGAAGTATCAGGAGATCGGCGGCATCGCGAGTCTGCGCCGCGTCGCAGACTCTCTCTATCGCTACACGTCGAACGATGATCTGACGGCGCTGGCCCGGATGCTGACGCTGGCGACCGCGATCGGCAATCTCGACATGCACACCAAGAACCTCGGCCTGCTCCATCGGGCCTCCGGCGATGTCGCGCTTGCTCCCGCCTACGATGTCGTCCCGATGATGCACCGCGGCGACACGGACGGCAGGATGGCTCTGGCGGTCAACAAGAAGTATCGCCACGCGGAGATCACGCGTGCCGACCTGGTCGCCGAGATCAAGACGTGGGGCGTGCGCCGGCCAGACCACATCGTCGAGACGACGCTTGCGCAGTTGGAGGCGGCGGTCGACCAGGAAGAGCCCCTCAATGGTGCGCACCCGAGCCTGCGGGCAGACATACTGCGCTTCACACGCAACCTCATCGGCGGGCGAGCAGCCGGCGCTGAATGACGAATGAGAATGGCTGCCCGGGGCCGCCAGACCGATCCCTGAGCCGCCTTCCGATCCCTGAGCCTGTCGAAGGGTGAGGACAGCACCGCCCCGTACTCTGGAGTCATGATCTTCCGCTCCTCCGATCGCGCACCCGAAGGCATGAGCCGCCGCGAGTGGCGGCGACGCAACAAGCCCGCGACGCCTGCCGAGGTGTCCGCCGACCCGGCGCCGTCTGCTCCCGCACCTGCCCCGCTGGCGCCGCGTCCGTCGTTCGCGCCGACGGCGCAGGCGCAGCCGGTGGATGCCGATGACGATCGCCCGACGATCATCACCGTGTGCACGGGGAACATCTGCCGCTCGCCGATGGCCGAGGTGCTTCTGCGGGCGCGCCTCGAGCAGCTCGGGGTCCGCGTGCACAGCGCGGGAACGCATGCGCTCGTCGATCACGAGATGACGGAGCCGGCGCAGGAGATCGCGGTCGAGCTCGGTGCTGACGCCGGCGCGGCGGGTGCTCATCACGCCCGCTATCTCGTCGAGCCGATGCTGCGCGACGCGGACCTGGTCCTCACGATGGCGCGCGAGCATCGTTCGCACGCGGTGCAGTTGTCGCCGGGAGCGCTGAAGCGCACGTTCACGCTGCGCGAGTTCGCTCGGCTCGCGCAGACGCTCAGCACCGAGGATGCTCGTGCCGCCGCGGATGCCGCCGGCACGGACCCGCGTGCCCGGCTGCGTGCCGCCGCACTCGCGGTGACGGGTCAGCGCGGTCTCGCCCAGGCCGATCCCGAGCAGGACGACATCATCGACCCGTATCGCCGCTCGCGCGAGACGTACGAGCTCTCGGCATCGCAGCTCGCCCCGGGGATCGACGACGTCGAGAGGATCGTGCGGGCCGCGCTCGCCTGACCCCCAAGCCCTCACGGCTTCTCCCCTACCTCGACCTCCTACGATGGAGATCATGTCGACAAGAGCCGAGCTGCGTGCTGAGAAGAAGCCGCGCCGACCCCTGCTGCGCAGTTTCCGCTTCTGGATTCCGGTCGGAATCCTTCTGCTGCTGATCGTTCTCGCTGTGGCAGGACTGCTCGTCGGCAAGCCCATCTACGACCGTGCCATGTCGGCGCGGGCGTCGCTCGTGCAGGCGATGCCGCTGGCGACGCAGGCGAAGGACCAGATCCTCGCCGGCGACAGCGAGGGCGCGGCCGCGACGGCTGAGAAGCTCTCGGCGCTGACCGGGGATGCGCGGGCGCAGACCGACGACGGCATGTGGAAGAGCCTCGAGTGGGTGCCGTTCGTCGGTCCGAACCTGCACGCCGTTCGCACTGCGGCCGCCGTCACGGATGACCTGGTCACGGGCGCTGTCGCCCCCGCCACCAGCTTGAGCCTGAAGGCTCTGACTCCGGTCGACGGGGCGATCAATCTCGACGCGATCACCGCCATGCAGGGCACGGTGACGCAGGCCGCAGACACGATCGACAAGGCGTCGAGCGACCTCGACGCGATCGATGAGGGTTCGCTGATCCCGCAGGTCGAAGAGGCCGTGGCGCAGCTCACAGGTGCGGTGGACGAGCTGCAGCCGATGGTCGGGCCCGCGCGAGACATCCTCGGCGTTCTCCCCGCGGCTCTCGGCGCCGACGGCCCGCGGAACTATCTGACGATCTTCCAGAACAACGCCGAGTCTCGCGGGACCGGCGGCAACCCCGCCGCGATCGTCATGATCACGGCTGACAAGGGCAAGATCAGCATCACGCAGCAGGCGTCGAGCGCGAACTTCAAGAATGATCGCCCGGAACCGATCATTCCGCTCGATCCAGAGTTAGAAGCGTTGTATGGAGACAAGGTTGGCCGTTGGATCTCGGATGCAACCATGAGCCCGGACTTCAGCGAATCCGCAGAGATTCTTCGCGCGTACTGGGCTGAATCTTTCGGAACACCTGTTGATGCCGTGGTCTCGTTTGACCCCGTCGCTCTGAGCTACCTGCTGAAGGCTACCGGACCCGCCACGATCTCGAACGAGCCTGTCGAGATAAACGGAGTCCCAGTCCAGATCTTCGATGCACCGATCACGCTGAATGCTGAGAACGCGGTGCCTTTGCTGCTCAACCAGGCGTACTGGAAGTTCCCCGATGGCCAGCTTCAGGACGCGTTCTTCGCCGCCGCCGCGAAGTCCGTATTCGACGCGCTGATCTCGGGCACCCCGAACCCTACAGGGATCGTCGACAGTCTCGTGCGCGCCGTTGAGGAGAACCGACTTCTTTATGATTCCGCAGATGAAGACGAAGCCGCGCTCGTCGGGGAGTCGAAGCTTTCCGGTCGTCTCCCGAGCACCAATGACGATCGCACGCTCGTCGGTGTCTACGCTAACGACTTCACCTCAAGCAAGCTCGACTATTATATGCAACTCGACGTCGCTGCGACGTCCACACAGTGCTCGAACCCCGAGAAACCGCTATTCACGACCACGGCCACGCTCGAGAACACCGTCACGCCCGAGCAAGCGCCCAACTTGCCGTACCACATCGCTCCTGCCCGGTTCTTCGAGCGTGGCACCGTGGCGACGTATCTGGTCTTCTATGGGCCGGTCGGATCGACCTTCGCAGGTGCAGCAGTCGACGGTAAGTCCATCGATGCAAAGGGAGTACAGCACCTCGGGCGCGGAGCAGTGAAGATCGCCGTCAAGAACCTCCCGGGCCAGACGCACACGGTCACGGCCGAGTTCACCGGGGTCGCCGGAGAGTACGGCGAGTTCGACATCCAGCACACACCGATGGTGCGTCCCGTGAACCAGGAAGTGTCCGCTGAGGGTTGCGATTAACTAGCACGCCTCGAGCGCCGTCAACGCACTCCCGCTTAGAGGGAACAGAGGGGAACTACGGCAGTGGCTTTCTGGCAGTTGCCTGTTGCCACGCCCAGTCATCGCGGCACGCCTCCAGCAATGTGTGCTCGGCCTTCCACCCAAGCACGCGCTCTGCCTTCACCACGTCGGCATACGACACAGCGACATCCCCCGGGCGGCGGCTGGCGAGGCTGTAAGGGATGTTCCTTCCTGAAACCTCCTGGTATGCCCGAATGAGGTCCAAGACGCTCGACGGAACCCCCGACCCGAGGTTGATGGCCTCGAACCCTTTGCTCTTGTACTCAGCTGCGAGCACGTGCCCACGGGCGAGGTCTTGAACATGAATGTAATCCCGCACGCCGCTCCCGTCTGGCGTTGAGTAGTCATGCCCAAAAACTGTGACCTCGTCTCGCTCGCCTGTTGCAACCCCGGCCACGATCGGCATTAGATTGTTGGGAAACCCTCGCGGGTTTTCTCCAATCATTCCCGAGGGGTGCGCGCCGACGGGGTTGAAATAGCGAAGCGCAGTAGTCCTCAGATCGGGATTCGCCGCGCATGCGTCACGCAGGATCTCTTCGATCATGTGCTTCGTCTTGCCGTACGGATTGGCAATGCCCGTCCCGACAGAACTTGCTTCAGTATGTGGCACCGATTTACTCGACCCGTATACAGTCGCCGAACTGGAGAAGACGAGATCGGCGATACCGTGTGCCTCCATCGCGCGCAGTAGCGCGAGAGTTGTCCCGATGTTGACGTCGTAGTAGCGCTCCGGGTTGGCCACTGACTCCGCAACCGCCTTCAGGCCTGCGAAGTGGATCGCCACATCAACTTCGCCGTGATCATGAAGGAAACCAAGAAGGGCAACTTCGTCGCGCACATCTGCGACCAGCAGTGGCATCGTGCAACCGCTGAGTGCCTCGATGCGATCGATGACCTCTCGATGCGAATTGGAGAGATCATCAACAATTAGCACGTGGTGTCCGGCGGCGGATAACGCGATCGCAGTGTGCGAGCCGATATACCCCAACCCTCCGGTCAGGAGCACCCTCACGGGTTCACCGCCGCGTGCTCTCGCGCCTCATCCAGGCCTACGAGCGTTCTGAGCCAAGGGAATTCTCCCACCTGAATCCCTGGCTGCGGTTGCGTTGGCCGTCGATCTGCGGCCAGTTCCAAGCGATGTGACAGCTCTGATGCGTCCAGCGCTTCATCGTACGAAACCACCTCGCCCAGGTCGCCATACCACTCGAACTGGCCACTGAACTTGCCGAGATACTCGATGCCCACTGCCGGCACGCCCGACGACAGTGCACCAACGCATGCGTGCATGCGCCCGGATACTAAGGCCCAACTGCTGGCTAGAACATGCTTTGCCTCGCCGACCGATGTCGGTACGAAGAGTTCAATCTGCCGTTCGGGGTGCGCTCTCCGAGCCACCTCTACCAGCGTTCCTGACATCGCTACATCCCCGGGTCGGGCTCTTAGGTCGTGCGGCATGACGACGATCGGTCGATCACGCTCGATCCGGCCGATGAGGCCGAACCACGTATCGTGGTTCTCCTGCTCCGTCAGCCACCCCTTTGTGTGCATGTGCGCATTCGGTGATAGCACAAGATACTCGCCAGTCCCGAGTCGCTTTACTAAGCTCGTCGACTCGGAGGATGCCACTGGCCGCGCGAGTGCTCCGATATCTGGGGCCATCTCGACCTCGCGATCAAGAAGGGTTCTTGCCCGTTCGCGAGACAGAGAGTCACGAGCGTACATCTGCGCCTCCCCGGGAATGCGGCGGAGCAAGCGCACTGCCTCAGTTGTAGGCGAGCTACTGAGGCTGAAATTGACCATCATCGCTGGCATTCCATTACTCGTTGCCTGCCGAAGCGCCGCTACCCGGTACCCGAGATAACCGTGCAGATAGTCCCCGCCGATAGTGTCAGCGCCAATGACCGCGACAGGCCCAGAGCCGAACACACGATGTGCCCCTCCCTTCAGAAACGTAGTGTTTCCGAGGCGGAGTGGGTCGATCGATTGCGCACCCCCGCGAATACCTGTCCATCCCTCGGCGCCACCGGGGACCCACACCGTAAGGGCTCGCCCTAGCGCAGCAGCGCCCGCATCAACACCGGCTGCTAATGCACCGTCACCGAGAGACCCATGGGCCGCCGGGATGAGGACGTTTGCGAGCGCGTTGCGCGGAGGCGCGATTCTCCTCGTCATCAACGCGGGAGCTACCCGATCAACCAGACTCGAGTTCGCGACTTTCGTCACTCCGAGGTCGAGGTTGCCGCGTACCCATCGGGCGCGATCAGTCAATCGCTGGGAAAGCGTCGCCATGTCCCCAAACTCCCTAGATGCTCGTTTCAGTTGCACGTGTGACGTCTTGCACCCGTCGAGGACGTAAGCTGTTGAGGTGCGGTAAGCCAGCATGTGAAGTCTCGTCGGGAGCAAGGAGTGTTGTGGGCACGACCCGATCCCAACTCCTCATCCAGACTATCGCCAATGCGGCTAACACGATCACGCTGCAGGCGATCGCGATACTCTCACTCTCGCCATCTGACTATGGAATGTTCTCTTTCCTGTTCATCGGCTACGCCTGGTTCCTCTCGATCTCGTATTCGGTTCTGTCAGAGCCGTGGGCACGCGCGCGACACGAGCTGGGTACTCCAGGACCGTGGCGCGATTACGCGTCGGTAGCGATCGTCTTGTCGCTCGCGTCAGCCCTGCCAGTCGCGGCCATGTCGATGTTCGTGGACGACATCGTCACCGGCTTGGTGATGTCGCTCGCAACCGCGCTAGCGGTATACCGTGCGGCAGCAAGGTTCCGCGCGGCAGTAGACGGTAAGCATTTGAAGGTGTGGCTACCGGACGCACTTGGCACAGTGGCGATGATCACGTTATGGCTTGGGCTCAGCGTCATTATCTCGCCGGTACTCGCGGTGGCGGTCGCCTGGCTCGCTGCCAGCGCAGTCGCAGCCACAACGTCGCTAACGCCTGGATCAATCGACGTTCGAGCAGTTCCGAGGTGGTGGAAAAATCACTCGCGGCGAATCCGCGTCCTCTTCAGCGACTCGCTCCTCCAAGACTTGAGCACGGTGTTGATGCCACTCGTGCTTGCACCGATCATGGGCCTGGCCAGCTTCGGTGTATATCGCGCACTTTTCAGCACCGCGATGCCCGTCAGACTACTTCTTACCCCGCTACGACCAGCCATCGGCAACAGACCGCTAACGTTCTTTGCCGCTCCCAGAACGGCCGCTACTGTCTTCGGCACCTCTGTTGGGATCGGCGCGATAACCGCCTTCGGCATGTGGGTGGTGAGCGAAACTCTGCTTGACCCTGGAACAACACTTGCGGTGCTCGGCGCTGACTTTGCGGTGGCTGTGGGCATCTTCATTGCGGCCAATGGGGCCGCAACCTTCTATTACTTCGTCGCTAGGACTCACCTCAGTGGACGCGAGTTGATGGTCGCCCGAGTGGAGCAACTCATTGGCATCGGTGTAGGGCCCATCGCTGGTTTCGCGCTCTGGGGTCTGCCGGGCGCGGTGTGGGGCGTTGTCTTCGCCAACGCCGTGCACGCCGTGGTTCTGCCGATCATCGTCTTCGCCGCGAAGCGACCCGACGCACGACGGCCAACATGATCTGATGGATGAATCCAGCCCCAGGGACGACGACGCAGTCGCTTCGCGACCGATACCTCGCTGGTAAGGTCGACCCATGGGACACTTCTCCGACTGGCGTGCCGACTTCACCCGCCAAACGGATGCATTCGGAAAGTGTGCTGTGACGCTTCTCCGCCTGTCTCGCGCACTCGGTCCGATCGGAGTCGTTCCTGACCTGTCCCTGCGGATAATCTTCGGGTGCGAGATCCCCCGCACTGTGCCCGTGGGACCGGGGCTGCTTCTGGCGCACGGAGGACGCGGCGTGATCGTCCACCCGGACTCAAGAATCGGTTCAAATGTTGTTCTTCAAGCGAAATGTACGCTTGGCGTCGGAAGAGTGAAACGTGCACCGACGCTCGAGGACGGCGTGTACGTCGGCGTCGGCGCTTGCGTCCTAGGACCACTCATCATCGCCGCGGAGCAGTTATCGGTGCGAACGCAGTCGTGGTTCGTGACGTCCCTGCAGGCGAAACACACGCAGGAATCCCGGCAAAGCAGGTCGGTGTCCGGTCCACGACCAAGAAGTAAAGCCGATGGCCTGCAACTTCTCGTGCAAGAGTCGCGGTCGTACTAGGTCACCTGGCAAGGACTTCGCGTCCGGCACTGGCGATGTCGCGTGCCACCCTGTCCCATGAGAAGGCCGACCTGGCCGCATCCAGCTGCGTTCTGGACACCTCTGCATACAACGCAGGGTCTGAAACAAGCTGAGCCACGGCGTCGGCGAAGGCAACATCGCTCAACTCCTCTGCGACGATGCCACCCCCGGCCTGGACCTGTTCGGCCAAACCGCCAACGGGGGTAGCGACTATCGGGACTCCCTCATTCCACGCGAAACCCACGACACCTGATTGACTTGCCTCGTCATATGGCAGTGCCAAGACATCGAATGAACGTATCGTCGCGCCGATCTCGGACTCAGCAATCCATCGGTTGTCGACCTGCGCCTCCAATTCGTTCAGCCGTTCGCGGTCGCGATCCGAGAGAGCCCCTCGGCCTACGATGCAGAGCTCGATCGGAACACCTCGCTCCCGCAGGATCTCCGCAGCACTGATCAGGCGCGAGATTCCTTTGTACTTCTCGATTCTCCCGAAGAAACCAACGACAACCCTTCGCTCGGGATACCTCCGCGCTCGTTGAGAATCGTTCGCGCCGAAAGCGCCGTGAACGGTCTCAAACACGGGCACGTGCTGAGCACGCAACTGCTCGGCGACGGCGCTTGAGTAGGTCATTACCCCGTCAGTGTCAGTCAGGTCACGACCGGCGATCAGACTCAGAATCGTGCTTTCCTCGCCAGCGTGACGAACGGCGTCGTGAATGCTGGTGATCACCGGAATGCGCTGACGCCGCAATCGCCAGCGAACGTAGGCCTGTAGCGGATGGCCCATTGGCTCGAACACGATGTCAATGCCACTTTTTCGACAAAACTGCACGATGCGTCGAGTATCCTTCATCAGGCTCGAAACCCGACGCACTGCACCGAACCATCCCGCAGACCGTTCCCCGCCCACCTCGAGACACGTCGGAGCGACCGCGAGTAGCGCCGAGCGCATCTCGCTTGACGAATCAAAAGCAACCAGCGCCTCATCGGCGGCTGAGCGATTGATCGCGTTCGCGATCTCTACCTGAACCTGTGGGCCGCCGCCCCGAGTGCCTAGATGCAGCAGCAAGAATCTCATACAGTTCCTCCGACGTCCTGGGTAGCACGTGCGTTTGACGCACCCTGCGGAGGGCCCCAACGCGTCAGCCCAATCGCGGCGAGCGGGAGAAGCGCCACCATAGCCATGGGCCGGAATCGGGCTAGGATCCCGTAGTTCCCCACCGTGAGAGCAAGGCCGATCAGAATCACAACGACGACAACGAGGATCAAAGACGTAAGCCCTCGAGAGTCGTGCAATGCGCCACCTGGGCGGAATGTTGACAGCGATCTAAGCGCGAGGACCGCAACCAAGACCCAGCACGCTAGCTCGACGAATGCTAGTAGCATCACGGCTGTCGGACTGAATTCCCAGGGGAAAGGCCCCACGAGGACTCGCGGGGCGGTGACGGTGAGCACATCAACGAGCGACGCTTGCCCGCCTAGACCGGGGAACCCGCTTTCGGCGATCGACGAAAGTTCAGTCGTAGTTCCCACGACCCTCTCTTCGGAGACGCCTAGGAGCTCGGACAGCGTTGATTGAATCGGTTGCAGCAATAAGAGCAAACCCAGGAACAACGATCCCCTCAAAAGCAGCCTGAATCGGCTTTGACCCAGGACGATGTAGATCAGGGCGAAAGCGATAGCGATCGATACCGTGAGCCCGAGTGTTCCGCGAATCCAGGTCAAGATCGCCAGCGCCAGAGCAGCAGCTATGAGTCCCGCGGCGCGTCGCTTCACAAAGGCGTGGACGACCCAGCAGACCGCTACTGCGACCAGCAAGTACGTTATCGACTCGCGAAGGATGTGGGGTGACCACCAAACCAGCGACGGAGCTAGAGCCGTGAGGTAAGCGGAACGGCGCACCGCGACGCTGATCCGTGCAAACTCGGCGTCCGCAGAGTCCGCGATGAGTTCGGTCGTCTTTGCAACGACCACAACTAGCAACGCATGACAGATTATCCCCAACGCGATGGCAACGAGCGGCGCTGGCCCCGACACGGCGTACAAAGCACCGACTATCCAGATGTATCCCTCCTTGCCGGCGACGTAAACTACGGCATCGCTCGACTCTCCGTTCAGAAACTGCGCCGCTTGAACTGCGAGGGTGTGCCAGGTGTTTTCGTCTCCGACCAGTTCTCCACTCGTAGCTATCAGGATGAGCAATAGCGCGACATCCATGAGCGTCGCCAGAAATGCGATCCGTCCCACTTTCGCGGACTTCACCGTGCGCGCACTCACTCCAACGGTAATCAGTCCGACTGCACACAAGAGGAGGAGCGTTACCGCTCCCGTAAACGTGGTGACTCCCTCAAGATGGCTAGTCATTCGCGACCCCAACAATGACCTCGCCGCGTTCTCGTTGGCCGGTACCGCCCTGACCGTCCCAAGGGGAAGTCGTTCGAAATGCGCCGGGCACACTCGGCACTCAAAGTCACTGCTTCCACCTCGCGGAGTGTGCCGCCCAAACCGTCTCTGGGGCGAACTCCTCCAGTACCCGCTGGCGGGCAGCACGACCCATCCGATCGCTCTCCACCGGGTCCTCCACGAGCGCGGTCAGCGCCGCAGCGAGCGCCCGCGCGTCGTCGGTTGGCACGATGACCCCTGTTTCGCCGTGAACGACCGAGTCCACACATCCGGTCGCATCCGACACTACCGAGGGGACTTGCATGCTTGCCGCCTCGAGAACGACGTTTGGAAAACCCTCTCGCCGGCTGGGAAGAACGAGGAGATCCATGACAGCAAGAAGTGGTCGCGTGTCGAGAACAAATCCCACGACGTGGACCGAGACACGATCATCAAGGCCGCCGAGGAGACTTTCGATGTCGACGCCTTCGGCCTCACCCACGATGAGGAGCTGCAGCCGCACACCCTCGTCGGCGCACTTCTTCACTGCCTTCGCAAGGACATCGATACCCTTGTCCGGGTTCAACCGTCCGACGAACCCGATTACTGGAAGGCCTTTGGCTTCAATCTGCCGGCGTAGCGCGTCATCGAGTTGGGGGATCTGCGCAGTTCGCGAGAATCGCTCTGCATCGACACCGTGTGAAGAACCGGCACCAAGGACAATCACCTCCTTGCCTCCGTTCACGCCAAGCTCCTGAGCTCGGGAGGCAAGGCTCTTGCTGTTGGCAATCACAGCCGTGGAAAGCCTTGCGGTGAGCCATTCGAGGAAGCTGAACACCACGCGGCTGAGGCCTTGAGCAGTCTCCAGTCTGAGGCCCCAGAGCTCGTATATCCTGCGCGGAACGCCTACGATACGACTCGCCAACGCCCCAATGAGTGATGCCTTGGGTGTCGCGTAGACAACGCTGTCGGGTCGAATCCGACGGAAGAGTTGCACCGCGGCGACGACAGCGCTCAAGTCATGCAGAAGGGATGGTTCGCGTCGCAATGCAATTGGTTCGAACTTGACCCCGGCCTGGGAGACAAGCTCATCCAGGCCAGGCCCATCGCTACACACGAGGGTGACTTCCCAGCCGTCGTCCTGGAGGAACTCCAGATATCCCTTGAGGAAAGTAGTTGCGGTCACAGAACTTGTAACGAGCAGGCAGAGTCGCTTGGTCATCGGGCTGGCACGCCCTTGACGATCGCGCCAGAATCCACGTCTCTCGTAACGCACGCGGCCGCACCAATGATGCTCCCAGTCCCGATGCTGAGCCCCTGGAGCACGGTTGATCCCGCGCCGATCAAAGTCTCGCGCGACACTGTCACTTCCCCTGAGATAACGGCTCCCGGATTGACTGATACGTACTCGCCCAGCGTGGCGTCGTGTCCGATAATCGCTCCGGGATTTACATGGACGCTCCTCAGGATCGTCACATTCGTTGAAACCAATGCTCCCGCACACACCACCGCGCCATCTGCAAGGCTGCTGGCTGATCCGATCACTGAGCTCGGATGAACAAGCGCCGGCGCCAGTGGACCAAGTATCCGCGAATCAATTCGCGCACGTAGGTGCGGATCTCCGATGGCAACCACCCGTGGCGTCCTCGCCAGTAGAGCTTGATTTTGCGCAATCGAGCCCAAATGGCGATACGAGCGAGCCGCAAGCCTATTGAGATGCGCGCCTCCCCCTGAGTCATCGATAACTCCGACGACGTCCCAGACGGACCCAGGAGATGCCCCATTGATCGCCTCGATCACATCAAGTGTCTCCCGACCGAACCCACCGGCACCGACTACGACAATCTGCTCAACCACCCGATTCACCGAACTTCCGCATGGTCACATGTCCCTCAGCACTGATTCCTTCACGGACGAGCACCGATCGGACCGTTGCCGCGAGAATTCGCGCATCGAGAGCAATGCTGCGTTCGTCGACGTACTTCACATCCAAGGCGAATCGTTGCTCCCAGGCAACGGCGTTCCGGCCACTGACCTGCGCGAGTCCAGTGATGCCGGGTCGCACCTCGTGTCGGCGCGCCTGGGTCGGCGAGTACAAGGGCAGATACTCGACGAGCAACGGCCTGGGGCCCACGATACTCATGTCCCCGTTAAGCACATTCCACAGGGACGGCAATTCATCAAGACTGGTGGCGCGGAGAATCCGACCGAACTTCGTCAGACGTTGCTCGTCGGTCACCAATCCACGTGCCTCGTCAACGCTGCGCATGGAGCGGAATTTGTACAGTCGGAAAACTCGCTCGCCACGACCCGGACGGAGCTGGGTGAACAGCACAGGACCGCCCAGGTTCAGCCAGACTACGAGGGCGGTAATGAGGATCACCGGGCTGAGCACGACGAGCACCACCGCCGCCGCCGCCGCGTCGAGTCCACGTTTGACCGCGTCGTACGGTCGAGAAGCAGGCGGCTTCATGTCAACGACCGGTCAGGAACGCGTCGATCGCCGTGCGCGTGCGCTCACGTTGATCGTCGGACAGAGCGGATCCGCTCGGCAACGTCAGTCCTCGCTCGAAGAGCTGCTCGGATGCACCGTTGATCTGCCCGCGCGATCCGTCAAAGACGGGCTGGAGATGCATCGGCTTCCAAAGCGGGCGACTCTCGATGTTGTGCTCCGCAAGGACCGCAGCCAGTTCCGCCGGGGCCCAGCCGGTCACTGCCTGATCGACAACGATCGAAGTCAGCCAAACGTTGTCGGCGTCGTCACCCGCAGTTCCGAACACATCAACGCCCCCGACAGTAGCGAAGAGTTGCTTGTATAGCTCACGCATCTCACGTCGCTTCGCGATCATGTCGTCGAGGCGCGACAGCTGGGCACGACCGAGCGCAGCCAACAGGTTGCTCATCCGGTAGTTGTAACCGATGTCGGTGTGCTCGTAATGGACGACCGGTTGGCGGGCCTGCGTGGCGAGATAGCGCACGTGCTTCGCGAACGCTTCGTCATCGGTGAGCAGCATCCCCCCACCGGACGTCGTCATGATCTTGTTGCCGTTGAACGAGACGATCGATGCAGCTCCGAAGCTTCCGGCGGCCTTGCCGGCGTGCGTCGCTCCGAGAGACTCAGCCGCGTCCGCGAGGACCGGAACCCCGAACTCGTCCGCGATCGCCAAGATCTCGGTGTAGTTCACGGCCTTGCCCAGGAGGTCTACAGGCACGATCGCGGCGACGCTCTCGCCGTTTGCGCGCAGCTCGACCATCGCTCGGCGAAGCAACGCCGGGTCCATGTTGCCTGTCGATGGCTCGGCGTCGATGAAGTAGGGCTCGGCTCCGGTGTAGACGATCGCGTTCGTCGTCGCCGCGAAGGTCATCGTCGACGTCACCACGACATCACCGGGCTTCACGTCCAGAGTAAGCAGTCCGAGATGCAGCGCGGCGGTGCCTGAGCTGAGCGCCACTCCGTGCGCAACGCCGACACGCTCAGCAAGCTCGCGTTCGAACGCGTCCACATCGGGGCCGAGGGGTGCGATCCACCCCGAGCGCATCGCGGCGACGACGGCGTCTTCTTCGAGTTGGCCGACGTCCGGAGACGACATGAAGATGCGTTCGCTCACTTCGTGTCCTCCACGTTGTTCACATTGATGCGTTCGAGGATGGCCGTCTCGTTGTTGCGTGGGGTGGCGAACATCCGGTCCATCCAACCCTGCTTGTCGAGACGCTCCGGAGTGATGACATCGGCTCTGGTGTGCGACACCTTGGGGTGGAACGGTCGCTCCAGATCCTCGCGGGTACCGACGAGCACTTCGTGCAGCTTCTCTCCGTGACGCAGGCCCGTGAACACGATCTCGATGTTCTTGCCAGACATCGCGATCATGCGCTTGGCGACCTCGAGAATCGAGACCGGTTCGCCCATGTCGAGGATGAGGATCTCGCCAGGGCGGCCTATGCCACCAGCCTGGATGACCAGCTGGCACGCCTCGGGAATGGTCATGAAGTAACGCGTCACATCAGGATGGGTGACCGTCACCGGGCCGCCTGCTTCGATGAGCGCCTGGAACGTCGGAAGCATGGATCCGCGGCTGCCGATCACATTGCCGAACCGCACAGACAGGTAGCGCATGCCGGACTCTTCCGCAGCCCAAGCCGTCAGCTTCTCGGCGACACGCTTCGAGTGGCCGAGCACGCTCGTTGGGTTCGCGGCCTTGTCTGTGGAGATGTTGACGAACGTCGCCACGCCGACCTTGCGCGCGGCGTTGAGCACGTTGAGCGTGCCGAGCACGTTCGTCTTCCATGCCTCGTCGGGGTACTGCTCAAGCATCGGAAGATGCTTGAGTGCCGCAGCATGGAAGACCACTTCGGGCTTGCGAGCGGCGAAGATCTCGTCGAGCGTCGATTGCTCGCGGATATCGGCGAGGACGACGTCATTCGAGTCGAGAAGGCCATGACCTGACGTTCCCAGCTGAGCGAGCTGCAGTCCGGTCTCGTCGCGATCGAGCATGATCAGTTCGCTCGGCCCGAACTTCGCGAGCTGGCGGCAGAGTTCGGATCCGATGGACCCGCCAGCTCCTGTCACCAGAACGCGTTTTCCCGTGACGTATCCCGCGATGAGTTCGACGTTCGTGTCGACCGGGTGACGGCCGATGAGGTCTTCGATGCTGATGTCGCGCAGGTCGCCGACGGACTTCTCGCCGCTGAGCAGACTCGACAGCGCTGGGGTGACGGACACGGTGAGGCCCGCCTTCTCTGCATCGTCCGCGAGTCGGCGCAGCAGCGTGCTGTCTGCCTGCCCGATTGCGATAATGATCGCCTCGGCTCCTGTCTGCTCGGCAGCCTCAGCGATCTTCTTGGTGCGTCCGATGACAGGAACACCCCGAAGTCGAAGATTCTTCTTGGCAGGGTCGTCGTCGAGGATGCCGACGGGGCGGAACGGCGACGTCGGGTCGGTGTTCAGAGTGTGGACGAGCATGCCCCCGAGATACCCGGCCCCCACGATCAGTGCAGGCTTGGCTTCTTCACCGGGCTTGCGGGCGCGCTCAAGCATCAGTCGCGCCAGGTAGCGAACGCCGAACATGATCAGCAGCACGAACGGGAAAGCGAGGATCACAGTGCCGCGCGGCACTCCGAAGAACGGTCCGAACGCCATGTTGAGCACGGTGAGGACAGCTGCCTGCAGGAGCACAGCGAGCCCCAGCATGCGCACCTCTTCGAAGGAGCCGTAGGTGTACCGGCCTCGATAGAACGCGAAGTAGTAGCCGACGACAACCTGCAGTCCGGCGGCGATCAGCGCGAGCGCCAATGTGGCGAGCCAGGCACCCGGCGGCGGCACGTACTCGAATCGCAACGCAAGAGCCGCGAAGATTCCGACGACCCAGGCGAGGCTGTCGACGACTGCGGCCGCGAAGCGGCGTCGCCGCTGAGCGACCGACACTATAGATATCGACCCGGTGCTCGCACTCGGTTCCACCCTGCATCCCCCCAGCAGCCATTTCAACTTCTATGCGCGGGCATCGAGATGGTCCGCGCAGATCTATGTTTGCACAACCTGTGCGTGCGGTGGGGCCAGGACCGGGACATGGGCGATTCGTGACGATGCGGGCGGTCAATACGAGCGCAGCGGAGCGTTACGAGGTGGTATCCGACACTTCGACAGGCTCAGTGATCGGACGCGTGCGAGCGACGGGTCAGGGCAGCGGATCCTCGATGATGGGCTCCTCTTCGGCCGGGGGCTGCTCGGCGGGCGGATCCGTTGTGCCGGGGTCGGTCGGCTCCTGGGTCGCGGGCGGGGTCCAGTTGTTGTTCTGCTGGTTATTGCGCGCCTCTTCCTCAGCGACGCGAGCCCGATAATCGTCATCGTGCAGCGCGATCAACGCATCACGGTACGCGGTGAGTGTCTTCGCGCCCTCCGGAGTGTTGAGCGGCGTCGCCGCGATGGTAGCCGCCGCTGCCGCCACCGCGTCGCGGAACTCCTGCTCGGCCACCGGGTACTCCTCGACCTCCGCCTCGGCATGACCGGCGAACGACCCGGCGAACGCCGCCAGCTGCTGCGTGAAGCCGGCTGTCAGCTCGTCGACCCGGGCGCGAGCCGTGCGCAGCTGCTCGGCAGCGGCATCCACGGTGTCGGACGACTCCTGCACGCGATCGATCGCATCGCCGACGCTCTGCAGCGAATCCGTGTCGACCTTGCCGCGCTCGTACGCGGCCGGGAGTTCGGGCACAGCGATCTCGCCCAGCGCTGTCGTATACGCATCCACCGCCTGCGTCACCGTCGACAGCGCCGCAGGATCAGCCGCAGCAGGCTGTTCCTCGGTCTCGGCAAGCCCGCCCAGCGCGGTGCGCAGCGCCGCAGCATCCGCCAATTCCGTCGAGATCGTCTCTTCGAGACGCGTCTTCGCCGCACCCGCGGCCTGCTCGGCACCCGCGAGTGTCGACTCGTCGGACTTGAGGATCTGCACGGCGCCCGCCGTCGGGCTCGCACTCGCCATCTGCACGCCCGTGAACGTCGCCGCTCCCACCGCGACGACGATCGCGACGGCCGCAGCACCGACGTTCAGCCAGTCGATGCGGCGGTGACCGCGCACCTTCTTCTGCTTCGCGCTCTTGAGGAACCCGGGCGACACCAGCGCCGGCGAGCTGTTCACGGCGGCCGACTCGACCATCGCCGCCAGCCGCACGGCATCCCGCCCGGCACCGAGAGGCGCGTCAGCCTGACGCCGAGGCCCGACAAGCGCCTCGAGCTTCTCTGTTGTCGGGGACATGGGTACCACTCTCCGTGCGGGCGCGCCACGATGAGCGCGATGAAAGGCTAATGTCTTCTGAGGATACTCGGCCGTCGCCGAACACACGTCGAACACCGGGAGAGCGATGACCATCCAGGACTACCTGCGCATCGTCAGGCGCAATCTCGTCCTCATCCTCTCCCTCACCGTCATCGGCCTCTCGATCGGCACGGTCGTCGCTCTCACGACGCCCACCCGCTACAGCGCGTCGACCGAGTTGTTCATCTCGGCGCAGGCCAGCACGGGCACACCCGCCGAGCTCAACCTGGCCCGAACCTACGCGCAGCAGGCGGCGACCAGCTACGTCGAGATCATCTCGAGCTCGCTCGTGCTGCAGCCGGTGATCGACGATCTCGGGCTCGACACCACGGTCGGCGCACTGGCTGCCGCCGTCACCGCGAGCGCAGCGAATCTCAGCACCGCGATCACGGTCGCCGTCACCGACGAGAACCCCGGCCAGGCCGCCCGCATCGCCAACGCGATCGGCGAGAGCTTCACCGCCGTCGTCGCCGAGCAGCTCGAACGACCGGTCGATTCCCGACCGAGCATCGTGCGGATCGACACGCTCGAGGCGGCTCAGGTGCCGACGTCTCCTGCCGCGCCCAACGTGCGCCTCATCGTGATCCTCGGCGCATTGCTCGGGCTCGGCGCAGGAATCGGCGTGGCCGTGCTGCGCTCCGTACTCGACAACCGCATCCGCACGATCGAAGACGTCGAGCGGGCCATCAGCGTTCCCGTCCTCGGCGGCATCGCCCTCGATCCGCAGGCTCGCGAGCGTCCGCTCGCTATCGCCTCGGACCCACGCGACCGTCGCGCCGAGGCCTTCCGCGCTCTCCGCACGAATGTCCGGTTCCTCGTGCCCGGCGGCGACCCGGCCGCCTTCGTCATCACCAGCGCGGGCCCGGGCGAAGGCAAGTCGACCACCTCGGCGAATCTCGCCATCGCCTTCGCCGAAGCAGGCGCCCGCGTCGCTCTCGTCGACGCCGACCTGCGCCTGCCCCGCGTCGCCGAGTACTTCGCGATCGAAGGCGGCGTCGGCCTCACCGAAGTGCTCATCGGCCGCGTCAACGCCAGCGATGCGATGCAGCGCTGGGGCCGCGGAGCCCTGTTCGTCCTGCCCTCGGGCTCGGTGCCCCCGAACCCGGCGGAGCTGCTCGGCTCGGGCGCGATGACGAACCTCATCCACGAACTCAAGCACGCCTTCGACATCATCATCATCGATGCCCCACCCGTGGGCCTCGTCACCGACGCCGCCGTGCTCGCCAAGAAGGCCGAGGGGGCGATCATGGTGGCCGCCTCGGGCAAGACACGGGCACCGCGTCTCGCCGACGCCGTCGACAGCATCGAGGGCATCGGCGCCAAGGTGCTCGGCACCGTGGTCACCATGCTGCCCACCAAGGGCGTCGACAAGACGGCCTACGGTGTGTACGGCTCGTACGAGGCGGCATCCCGCTAACATCGGCGCGACTGACATCAGCGCCGACCTGACCGACTAGTAACCTTAGAGATCATCACGACGCCGCAACGCGGCGGCATCGCACAACCGAGGGAAACGACAGCGTGGAGCTTCGCGACTACATCCGCATCCTGCACAAGAACTGGATCGTCATCCTCGTGCTTCTCATCGTCGGCCTCGCCGGCGGCGCCGGCTACGCCGCGATGCAGGCGCCGAAGTACGTCGCCTCGACCCAGCTCTACGTGTCGGTGCGCACCGAGGGCGCCGCCACCGGCGACCTCGTGCAGGGCACGACCTTCGCGCGCCAGATCGTCACCAGCTACGTCGACGTCATCGGCACCGCGCTCGTGCTCGACCCCGTCGTCGAGGAGCTCGGCCTCGACACCACGGCGTCCGCCCTCTCGTCGCGCATCTCAGCGACCACGGCTCTGAACACCGTGCTCATCAACATCACGGTCACCGACATCGACCCGAAGCAGGCGGCCGCGATCGCCGACGCCACCGCGGCCAGCTTCGCGAACGTCGTGCAGACCGAACTCGAGCGCCCCGACACCGAGGGCGGTGCGAGCCCGGTGCAGATCACGATCACCGACCCGGCCGCCGAGCCCACCAAGCCGTCGAGCCCGAACGTCCCGCTGCTCATCGTGCTCGGCGGCCTGCTGGGCCTCGCCGCCGGCATCGCGTTCGCCGTGCTGCGCAGCGTGCTCGACACCCGCATCCACACGCTCCACGACCTCGAGACGATCACCGACCGGCCCATGCTCGGCGGCATCGCGTACGACCCCGAAGCCAAGAGCCGCCCGCTCATCGTGCATGCCGACCCGCGCAGCCCGCGCGCCGAGTCGTTCCGCACGCTGCGCACGAACCTGCAGTTCCTCGAGGTCGACTCGCCGTCGCGCACGTTCGTCATCTCGAGCGCCGGACCGGGCGAGGGCAAGTCGACAACCACCGCGAACCTCGCCATCGCCCTCGCCGAGACCGGCGCCCGCGTCGCGCTGATCGACGGCGACCTGCGCCTGCCGCGCATCGCCGACTACATGGCGATCGAGGGCGGCGTCGGCCTCACCAACGTGCTCATCGGCCAGCTCGACGTCGCCGACGCCCTGCAGAAGTGGGGCAAGAACGAGCTCTACGTGCTGCCGAGCGGGCCGATCCCGCCGAACCCGAGCGAGCTGCTCGGCTCGGCCGCCATGGACCGTGTGCTCAAGCCGCTCGAGGAGTACTTCGACTACATCCTCATCGACGCTCCCCCGCTGCTGCTCGTCACCGACGCCGCCGTGGTCGGCAAGAAGACCCGCGGCATCATCCTCGCCGCGGCATCCGGCAAGACGAAGAAGCCCGAGCTGTCGGGTGCGATCCGCACGCTCGAGACCGCCGGCGTCAACCTGCTCGGTGTCGTCGTGACGATGCTGCCGACCAAGGGACCGGACAGTTACGGATACGGCTCGTACACCTATGGCTCGACGCACACGCTCGAGCAGGCACCGGCCGAGCTGAGCCCTGCGCAGGCGAAGCCGAAGCGGCGGGCGCGCGCGAAGGCGCGGGTCGGGGCGTAAGCGGGCCGTTGGGCGAGGTTTCGACTCGCTTCGCTCGCTCAACCCGTTTCGTCTTCGGCGGCTGCGCCGCCTTCGCTCAACGACCCGCGGGGAACTCCCTGAGGCCCTTCGCTCAACGACCCGTCTGAAGGACCAAGCCTCACGGCTGCTTGGGGGCGGCGCGGAAGACGACCTTGTGGTACAGCACGAAACGGAACACCACCACGATCACGATGCTGATCAGGTTGACGACGTTCAGCGCGAACGCGCCCGTCGCGTGACCGACGATGAGCTCGAGCGCCTTGACCCCGAGCCAGACCAGACCTGCGCCCAGCAGCGTGCACACGCCGTTCGTCGCGAGGAACAGCACCAGCTCAGACACACGACCACGGCGATCGCGATGACGGAAAGCCCACTCGCGATTGCCGATGTACGCGTTCACGAGAGCGACCAGCGAAGCGACGATCTTCGACACGACAGGATCCCAGTCGAAAACGAAGACGAAGAGGTTGAACGCCGCGATCTCGATCACGGTGCTGATCGCACCGACGATGAGGAACCGGCTTCCCACGCCCGCCAGACGTCGCAGACGGGCAGGGATCTTCACTCCATTAGAGTACTAGGTGCATGCGTCGAGGTCGGCGCACCGACCAGCGCCTGAGGACTCCGTGACCGCCACTCAACTCGCCATCGTCATGCCCGCCTACAACGAGGCCGAGGGCATCCGAGGGTTCATCGACGAGATCCGCGAGCACGTCGCCCCGCTCGCAGAGCGCGTCTCGTTCTTCATCGCCGATGACCGCTCGACCGATGACACGGCTCGCGTCTTCGACGGCGTCGCCGGCATCGAACTGCAGACGCAGCCGACCAACCGCGGCCACGGGCCCACCGCCCTTGCCGCCTACAGCCTCGGACTGGCATCCGACCCCGATCTCATCGTGCACGTCGACGGCGACGGCCAGTTCCGGGGCGAGGACTTCGTCCGCGTGATCCGCGCGATCGAGACGACATCGGCTGACGTCGTGCACGGGGTCCGCCGTGGGCGCACCGACCCCTGGTACCGGCGGGCTCTCACGGCGTGCGTCGGGCTGCTCGTCGCCGCGGCATCCGGCCGTCGCATCCCCGACGTCAACACTCCCCTGCGCGCATATCGTCCCGCCGCCCTCCGGGCCCTCGTGGATGCCGTCCCCGCCGACGCCTCCGTACCCCACGTGCACTTCTCGCTCGCCGAAGCCCGCGGCGGCTTCGAGGTCCGTTACGTGCGCGTCGCCAGCATCCCGCGCCGCGGACAATCGCAGACCGGCACGATGTGGGGCCGGGCCGCCGGGCTGCGCCTGCCCCCCAAACGCCTGCGCCAGTTCGCTGTCGCTGCGCTGCGCGAAGCGTGGATGCTGTCGCTGCGCCCGTCCGCACCGCTCCGCGCTGTTCGACGACCGGCTCCTGTGGACTGAGCGATGAAAACGGCGCGCTCGATCCTCTTCTGGGTGCTGGCTGCGGCTCTGTTCGCCGGGCACCTCGTGATCGCATGGAACAGCCTGGTCGTCTGGCGCTTCTGGGAGGACGAGGCGTTCAACCTCACCGTCCCGCAGAATCTGATCGCCGGGCTCGGCTACACGAGCGACGGCACGCTCTCCGGCTCGACGCTCACGCCGTTCGACCCGCGCATCTCCACCGGCGCCGCGGTCCTGCTCCCGGTCGCGGCCGTGCTCTCAACAGGCATCGACCCGGTGATCGGTGCACGCCTCATTCCGCTGGCGTACTGGGCGCTGCTGCTCGTGGGGCTGGCGGTGCTCGGCCGCCGCATCGGCGGACGGTGGGCGGCTCTCGCCGCCGTTGCCGTCCCGCTCGCCTTCACCACCGGCGCCGGGAACTCCCCCATCCAAGGGCCGGCGGATCTGCTGGGCGAGATCCCCGCGGCCGCTCTGCTCGTGTGGGCGCTGATCGTGCTGCCACGGCGCGCGTGGCTCGCCGGGCTCCTCGTCGGTCTCGCCGTGCAGGCGAAACTCATCGCCCTGCTCGCAATGCCGGCGTTCGCCGTCGCGCTGTGGATCAGTGCGCCGGGCGCGTCTGTGCGAGAGCGGTTCGTGGCGACCCTGAAGCGATCGTGGGTGCCGCTGCTGTTCGTCGCTCTGCCGACGTTCCTGGTCGAGGTGTTCGCGCTGGTCTCGCTCGGGTTGGACGGATACATCGGGCATCTCCGCGAGCTCGCGTGGTTCGTGCGCAGCGGCGGTCAGAACGTCGAACCCACGACGGTCGCGCAGAAGCTGGCGACCCTCGCCGGCTCATGGTCGCTGCCGGAATGGGCGGCCGTCGTGCTCGCGGTGATCTCGGTGATTCTGATCGCCGGGGCGCTGTTGACGACTCGAGGTGATCCCTCGGCACACACCGTCGGACTGTACCTGTGGCCCGCGGCTGTCGGCGCACTCGCGTTCGTCGGATGGTGGGCCACCGCCTCGCACCTGCCACTGTGGGTGCGGCATCCGGCTCCCGGCGTGTTCGCGTTCTTCCCGATCCTCGCGGCCGCGACTGCATGGGCTTGCGGAGTGCTGCTGCAGGGGCGGACGACGCGCGTGCTCGCTGTCGTCGCGGCATCCGCCCTCGTCGTCGGAATCGGCACGGGTGCGGCGCTTCACGCCGTCACGTCGACCACCGCCGAGCGCTGGGAGACGCTCGCCGCCCAGCGCGCTGCCGTCGAGCCGCTCGCCGCGTGGGTCGACGAGAACGACGCGGCGTGGCTGGCCGCGCAGCCGTGGGGCGCCGCGGTCTCGGCGATCGTCCTGTCGGGGGCGCACGTCGGGCTGTTCGACGCCCCCGAGATGGACGGCATCCCGCGGCTGACCGGAGGGGAATGCACGACCGAGGTTCTCGCCGACAGCGGACCATACCGGATCTGCGCCGCGGAGTGACGTTCGGGCGACCGTGTGGACACGGGATCATCCCCGTATCCGGAGGAGATCGGATGGGGCATACACCCTTCGCGACGTCATCTTCAGAATAAACCGCTGAATGTCTATGCATCCCACGCCGGGTTGGGCTAGTGTGATCGGCATCCGAACTGCAAGACAGTGAGCATCGAGTGGGATCGATGCGAACAACCGTGATGTGGGATCACGTGTCTTGCAACCGTCGCAAGGGGTTGTGACGCTCGGATGCACCGTGATGTGGGATCACGGTTACTGGGGATGAAACTGGGGAAGCAATGTCGCACTGGGGTATGCGTGCATGCACTGCTCAGCGTGTTCGGACATGACGTCCGTAGAGAACGCTCTGAGCCTTACACGCGAGGAACTGGCCGTTTCGGCAGCCGTTCCGCGCGTCCGGGTCGAGACGACCACGGCAGCAATGCCGCGCGTCTCGGCGACGCTGGAGCACCGTCTGCACTGGGAACGGGCGCACCGCGTCCGCCTCGGCCTGACGGATGCTGCCGTGATCGCGATCGCCACAGGCATCGCATCCGGAATCCAGCTTCATCTAGGTGAACCGCCCGCGGATGTCGTGACGCGCGCTGCGCTGTTGGCGGGAGTGTGGTTCTCCACGCTGCTCGCCATGCGCACGAGCCTCACGGCTCTGTTCGGCTCGAGCACCGCCGAGTACCGAGGCATTGCGCATGCCTCCGGCCTCGCCATCGGACTGATGGCGGTTCTGGCCGTTCTACTCGACTGGGACTCGATGCGGCTCACCGTGCTCATCACCCTCCCCACGGGCCTGCTCGGCCTTCTGATGAGTCGGTGGTCGTGGCGGCGCTGGTTGAGCATCCAGCGCCGCCATGGCCGTTTCACGTCGCGGACCCTCGTCGTAGGGAACCGAGATGAGGTCGAGTACGTGGTGCGCGCCCTGGAGCCGATCGGCACCGCGGGCTACCAGATCGTCGGCGCCACTCTGCTCGACGGAAACGCCAGCGAACTGGACCTGGGCCGAGCCACCGTGCCGGTGCTCGGCAACCTCAACACCGTCGCACAAGCCGCGGGCGATCTGATGGCCGACACGATCATCGTGGCGGGCCGCCCCGAGCGCGACCCGGACTTCATCAAGCGCCTGGGCTGGCAGCTCGAGGGCACGGCAGCGGAACTCATCCTCTGCGACCGGCTCGCCGATGTCGCGGGGCCCCGACTGAGCTTCGCACCGGTCGACGGTCTGCCGATGATCAAGATGCAGATCCCGACCTACGAAGGCGCGAAGCACATGCTCAAGCGCGCACTCGACATCGTCGTCTCGGCGTTCGCACTCATCCCGATCATCGTGATGACGCCGCTTCTGGCGCTGCTGATCAAGCTGGATTCTCCCGGCCCCGTGTTCTTCTTCCAGGAACGCGTGGGCCGGGATGGGAAACCGTTCCAGATCGTGAAGTTCCGCTCCATGCACGCGGATGCCGAGCAGCGTCTCGCCGCCCTGAAAGATGCCAACGAAGGCTCCGGACTGCTCTTCAAGATGAAGAACGACCCCCGCATCACACGCGTCGGCCGCATCCTGCGCAAGCTGTCCTTCGACGAACTGCCGCAGTTCTGGAACGTGCTCGCCGGCGAGATGAGCGTCGTCGGCCCGCGGCCGCCGCTGCCCAGCGAGGTCAGCGACTACGACGGAACCGTGTCACGACGGCTGTACATCAAGCCCGGCATCACCGGACTCTGGCAGGTATCCGGCCGCAGCGACCTGAACTGGGACGAGAGCATCCGTCTCGACCTGCGCTACGTCGAGAACTGGTCGGTGATCACCGATCTGCAGATCATGTGGCGCACGGCCAAAGTGATCTTCGCTCCGAAGGGAGCGTACTGATGACTCTCATCGATCGCGTCAGCGGATCCGTTTCGGGGTCTCTGGTCGCCGGCATCCCGTCTGTCGACATCGACGGGACCCCGGTTCACCTCATCGACGGCGAAGACGCTCGCGGCATCATCTCGGACGCATCCGAGCACGTCAGCACCAAGCCGCTCGCCGTCGTCTCGATCAACCTCGATCACGTGCACCATTTCGGCGCCTCGCAGCTGACAGCACGGCATGTCGAACCCGACCCGGTCTGCGATGACCTGGAGTGGCTGAACGTCATCGACGGCGCACCCATCGCGGCGCACGTGCGGCGAGTCAGCGGCATCCCCTGCCCGAAGCTGTCCGGCAGCGATCTCATCGGCCCGGTGCTCGACGACGCCCAGGAACAGGGCCTGTCCGTCGGCGTGATCGGCGGGATGCCCGATGTCACGGCTGCTCTGCGTGCACGATTCGCAGCGGACTGGCCGCGGGTGCGGTTCGCGGGGCACTGGACTCCCAGCCGCGAAGCGCTTGCGTCGCCTGCTGACGCGAGCCGGATCGCGGCAGAGATGAAGGCCGCCGGGGTCGACATCCTGCTCGTCTGCCTGGGCAAACCGAGGCAGGAGAAGTGGATCGCTCAATACGGACAGGCCACCGGAGCCGGTGCTCTGCTCGCCTTCGGCGCCGTCGTCGACTTCCTCGCCGGGCGCGTCTCGCGCGCACCATCGTGGATCTCGGATGCCGGCATGGAATGGGCCTGGCGGCTCATGCTCGAGCCGAAGCGACTCGCACGCCGGTACCTGATCGAAGGGCCGCCCGCCTACCTCGCGGTGCGGCGCTCGATCGGCTCGCTCACGCTTCACCCCGACGAATCGCGCTGATCATGAGCATCACGACGATGCCGCGTGAACAGCCACGCGAGCAGTGCTCCGATCGCGGCGCCGGCGCTATTGGCGATCACATCGCGCAGGCTCGGCAGCCGATCCGGCAGCAGGATCTGCACCAGCTCCGCCGAGACCGACAGCAGCACGGACACCAGCACGCCGATCCACGCCCTGCGCAGCAGCAGCACCAGCAGGAATCCGAGCGGAACGAACAGCACCACGTTCGCGGGGGCCTCCAGCCAGCCCTGGTGGAAACCGCTCCAGCCGAGGTCCTCTCGGATCCAGCCGACGACGGCACCCAGGATCCTGCCGGGGCCGACCGGCGAGAGCAGCAGCACCACAGCGCCCAGCGCGTATATGCCGAGAGCCCAGCCGGCCCATCGGCCACGGCGGCTCGGCGAGGACATGCAACGAGTGTGGCACACGCAGCGGTCACGGCTTCCGTCATCATCCCGGCGCACAACGAAGAGGCGGTGATCGCCCGCACGCTCGAACCGCTGGCGGACGCCGCAGCCCGCGGTGCGCTCGAGGTGATCGTCGTGTGCAACGCCTGCGCCGACCGCACCGCCGAGATCGCCGGAGCGTTTCCCGGCGTCTCGGTGCTCGAATCCGGCATCCCGTCGAAGACGCATGCGCTCAACCTCGGAGACGAGACCGCAACCTCCTGGCCGCGCATCTACCTCGACGCCGACATCGTCGTGTCGGAGCAGAGCATCACCGCCACGGCGATCGCGCTGTCGACACGGAGATGGCTCGCCGCGCGACCCCGGTCGGAGTTCGTCATGACGGGCACCGGCCCGATGGTCCGGGCCTACTACCGGGCCCGGTCCCGCATGTCATCGCTCGGCCGCGCCATGTGGGGCGCCGGCGTGTACGGACTCTCCGAGGAAGGGCATCGGCGGCTCGGGCGCTTTCCGGACGTCATCGGTGACGATCTGTGGGTCGACCGGTTGTTCGCGCCCGACGAGAAGACCGTGATCGCGGCGGAACCCGTCGCCGTCCGCGTGCCGCGCACGATCTCGGCGCTCGTCGCGATCAGCCGCCGCAACGTCAGCGGCGCTCGCGAGGCCGGCCCCTCGGTCGGCCCGGACGCGACCTCCGCGTCGGGGCAGGCGGCAGTCGATCAGCATGATCCGGCGGGCGTGCTGCGGGAACTGCTCGGCACGATCCGCTCTCCGCTGACAGCCTTCGACGCGATGGTCTACATTGCCATCGCCCTCTCGAGCCGGCTCGGACGCCACAGCCGACGGTGGGAGCGTGATGACACTTCTCGCGCATGACGACACGTCCTCGCGCGTCGCAGCCATCATCGTCACCTACAACAGCGCGCCGACGCTGCCGGGTCTGCTGGCATCGCTGGATGCCGCGACAGCGCCCGTCCGCGCGATCATCGTCGACAACGGCTCAGCCGATGAGACCCTCGCTGTCGCGGCACGCGAGCCGCGCGCTCTGACCATCGCCACCGGGGCGAACCTGGGCTACTCCGGCGGCATCAACGTCGGCCGGCGCTACGTGCGGGACGGCGAGCACATCGCGATCCTCAATCCCGATCTGACGGTCGAGCCGGGAGCGCTCGAGCGGCTCCTGCAGGCCATCGACGCGGATCCGGCAGTCGGGATCGCGGTGCCGCAGTTGCGCGGGCTCGACCACGACGAGCGCTTCGACAGCCTGCGTCGCGAGCCGTCGGTGACCAGGGCGCTGGGCGACTCGATCTTCGGCAACCGCTGGCGAGAGCGCCCATCGTGGCTCGCCGAGACGCTGCGAGCCGACCGCGACTACGGCCGATCGCACGACGTCGCCTGGGCCGGAGGGGCGGCGCTGCTGATCTCGGCCGGCTGCGACCGCCGGGTCGGCGAATGGGACTCGGCGACCTACTTCCTGTACTCCGAGGAGACCGACTACGCGCGGCGCGCCCGCGACGCCGGGTACTCGGTCCGCTACGTGCCCGAGGCGATCGCGCGCCACGAAGGCTCCGGCTCCGGGCAGCCGGCGCCGCTGGTCGCACTCATCTCGGTGAACCGGATCCGCTACTTCGAGCGCCTGCACGGGCCGACCCGCACTGCGCTGTTCCGCGGCGCCGTCGCCGTGCAGCACCTGCTCCGGCCGCACGATCCGCGCCACCGTCACTCGCTGCCGATCGTGCTGAATCGCGCGCGCTGGGGCACCCTCCCGGCCGGCGACCCGGAGCCCACGACGTTGAGCGTCCACTCCGCCTCTGCCTCTGCCAGCATCCACGGAGAATCATGACCGCCGCGAAATCCGTATCCGCTCCGCGCGTGATCACGCTGAACTTCCACGGCATCGGCGCGCCGAACCGGGAGCTCGAGCCCGGCGAGGAGCGCTTCTGGATCACCGAGGACGACTTCCACGGCATCCTCGACGTCGCCATCGCGCACCGGCGTCACGTCGAGTTCACGTTCGACGACGCCAATGAGTCCGACTACGCGATCGGACTGCCGGCGCTGCAGCAGCGCCGCGTGCAGGCGCGGTTCTTCGTCATCACCGACCGGATCGGCTCCCGGGGATCGCTGAACGCGACGCAGATCACCGAGATGTCTCAGTCCGGCATGGGGTTCGGCACCCACGGCGCCAGCCATCGGCCATGGCCGGAGCTCGCCCGAAACGGAGAACTGCACGGCGAGCTCGTCGCGTCATCGCGGATCCTGCAGGACCTCTCAGGCCGCCCGACCCGGCATGCGGCGTTCCCGCAGGGGCTGTACGGCCGGGCCGTGCTCGCCGAGCTGCGCAGACACGGGTTCCTGCACGTCTATTCGGTGGATGAGGGCTGGGCGCGCTCGAAGTCGTGGCTGCGGACGCGGTACTCCGTGATCGAGTCCGACACACCGGACAGCATCCGCGCCCTGCTGGACTCCCCCAACCTCACCGCCGGACGATGGCCCGTGCGTCCCGCCAGACAGGCGGTGAAGAGATGGCGATGACACCGCATCGGCCCACGGTCCTGGTGGGCTTCGCGCAGGCGTTCGCTGCGATCGAGGCAGCCTGGTCCCTGCAAGAGGCAGGGATGCAGGTGATTGCATTCGCGCGGCGCGGCACCCGCAGTGCTCTGCGCCGGGTACGGGATGTGCACATCCACGAGGTCACGCCGCCCGAAGAGAGCGTCGAGCAATGCCTCGCGGACCTGCGGATGCTGGTGGAGCGGGTCGATCCGGATGCTGTGTTGCCGCTCGACGACGCAGCGCTCTGGCTCACCTCCTGCATGGTGTTCGACCGAGCCGTCGTCATCGGCCCGTCGCCGGACAGCGCGGCGGTCGCTCTGGACAAGAACGCTCAGATCACGGCCGCACAGGCTGCGGGGCTGCTGGTGCCGCCGACGCGCCTCGTCCGCTCGGCAGCAGACCTGACGGACGACTTGACCTGGCCGGTGGTCGTCAAGCCCGCCGAGGCCGTGCGTGCGGATGGGGACCATCTGGTCAGGCCGCGCGGAACCATCGCGGCCGACCGGGCGGAGCTGGACGAAGCGCGATCGGGACTGAGCGACGGGCCGCTGCTCGTGCAGCCGTACCTGCACGGGACCGGCGAGGGCGTGTTCGGGTACGTCGATGACGATGGCGTGGCGGCGATCAGCGCCCACCGGCGGGTGCGCATGGTGAACCCGCACGGTTCCGCATCCTCGGCGTGCACCTCGATAGACGTCGCGCCGGAGATCGAGCGGGCGGTGCGGCGCCTGATCTCGGACCTCGACTGGCGCGGGCTGTTCATGGTCGAGCTGCTGCGCGACGAAGTCGGCACCGCGTGGTTCATGGAGCTCAACGGGCGAGCGTGGGGCAGCCTTGCGCTGGCGCGACGCCGCGGGTTCGAGTACCCGGCCTGGGCGGCGCAGTTTGCGATGGGACTCCCGCAGGAGCCACCGGCGCCTGCCGCCCCCGCATCCGTGACGGCACGTCATCTGGGACGCGAGATCGCGCATCTGCTCTTCGTCCTTCGGGGGCCGCAATCGCAGGCGGTCGCCGGCTGGCCCGGCACATGGGCAACGGTCAGAGACCTGCTGCGCGTATCGCCGGGCGACCGCCTGTACAACTGGAACGCGCACCGCCCGTCCGTTCTCGTCAGCGACACCATCGGAACACTGGCCGAACTCGTCGCGGGAAGAAGGGTGAAACGATGAGGGAGCTGCGTCTCGCACCGCACATCCATTCCTCGTTCTCGGACGACTCGGACTGGGAGCTGCCCAGATTGATCCGGGCGCTGCGACGGGCGGGATTCGACGGCGCCCTGGTGTGCGATCACGACAGGACGATGGATGCCGGCACCTGGGCGCGGATCCAGCACGAGTGCGATCGGCTGGGCGATGACACCGGCTTCCTGCTCGTGCCAGGGATCGAGTATCAGGATCCCGACCACATCGTGCACCTGCCGGTATTCGGTCGGGCGCCCTTCTACGGTCGCTCCCCCATCATCGACGACGTGGTGCGGCGAGCGCGTGAGGACGGCGCAGCGGCGATCTTCGCCCACCCGCAGCGGCGAGAGGCGTGGCGCCGGTTCGACCCGGCGTGGGCGCCCTACCTCACCGGCATGGAAGCGTGGAATCGCAAGTACGACGGAGTGCGCCCGAACACGTGGGCCCTTGCACAGGCGGAGCAGCTCGGACTGCCCGCGACCGTCGCCCTGGACTGGCACGGCACCCGGCAGTTGTACCCCCTCGCACTCCGGGTGCCGTCGCCTCCTCGTGGAGACAACCGGCAGCGCAGCGACGCGGTCGTCTCATCGATGCTCGCCGGGCGCATGCGTGCGACCGCATTCGGCATCGACGTGGCGCGCTTCGATCAGGGCCCTCTGGGGCGATCGACCCGTGGATTCGAGTCGCTGCGGACGTGGGCCGCCCCGAAGGTGCGGCAGATCGAGAACTCGCTAAGGGGGCAGTCATGACCAGCGTCGACCATCTGATCCTGACACGGTTCAATCTTCCGACGCCAGGACCCGAGAGTCTCGTGCGGGCACAGGACGGCTGGCTGCAGAATCGTGTGGGGCTGTTCGAGCGGCACACGGTCGCCACCATGCGCGCGCAGACCTGCCGGGATTTCACCTGGGTCATCTACTTCGACCCGGAGAGCCCGAGATGGCTCATCGACCGGCTCGCCCCCTTCGTCGCGGAGGGACTGTTCGTGCCGATCTACCGCGAGCAAGTCGGCTGGGAGGACGTCGTCGGCGATGCCCGCTCGATCTTCGCGGACCGCGGCGACCTGCTGCTGACGACGAATCTCGACAACGATGACGCCGTGGCTGCCGACTTCGTCGACCGTCTGCAGGATGCCGCGCGACGGCATCCCGATCATGCGATCTATCTCCGCAAGGGCCTCATCCTGCAGGGCGATGCGCTGTACGTGCGCGACGATCCGGACAATGCGTTCTGCAGCATCAGCGAGACATGGGATGCCCCGATCACGGCCTGGCGCGATTGGCACATCCTGCTGCGCGAGCACCTGCCCGTGGCGAGCCTGGACGGGCCGCCCGCCTGGTTGCAGGTCATCCACGGCCAGAACGTCAGCAACCGCGTGCGCGGGGACCGGGTCGACCCCGGTGCACATCGAGACGCGTTCCCCGGGCAATTGGATGCTGTGCCGGCCGCATCCGCCGCGGGCGTCTGGCTCGACCGCGCGGTGAAGCGGCCCCTGCGCGGGGCGCGAGACCACGGCAGGAGCCTGGTCAAAAATGTGATCCTGCGCGTCGGCGGCAAGGACTCACTCGATCGCGTGAAGACCACAGCGCGCCGCCTCCACGCCTAGCGCCCGCCCCTGAGCCGCGTGCTCGATCCCTGAGCCGCGTGCTCGATCCCTGAGCCGCCTGTTCGATCCCTGAGCCGCCTGTTCGATCCCTGAGCCGCGTGTTCGATCCCTGAGCCCGTCGAAGGGTCGCCGACGCCCCGCCGGGCGCTTCGACAGGCTCAACGACCGGCACGAAAGACCCCCGCCAATAACGCGATCCCTGAGCCTGTCGAAGGGTCGCAACACTCCACAGATCCTGCATCCGCCGCCCCAGTGCATGTCCGATCCCGCCAGACTGCTCGCATGCCATGGATGTACGTACTGAAATGCGCTGACGGTTCGTACTACACCGGCAGCACGGGTCCCGATGTCGTAGCCCGCGTCTGGGAACACAACCACGTCGACGAGAAGGCTGCCGCGTACACGCGAAAGCGTCGGCCGGTGGTCCTCGTCTACGCCGAAGAGTTCGATCGCGTCGATGAGGCGTACTTCCGCGAGAAGCAGGTCCAGGGCTGGTCGCGTCAGAAGAAGGAGGCTCTGATCGCCCTGCGCGGTGAAGACCTTCCGCGTCTGTCCAAGAATCGATCGGCCCCGCCGGGCGCTTCGACAGGCTCAGCGACCGGCCCACGCCCACGCGATCCCTAGGGCGTGTTGATCAAGAAGGTGCGGGGTGGCCAGCCGCCGCGAGTTGCGCGGGAGAATGGGCGTGTGAAGATCCAGGTGCTGCATATCGAGGATTGCCCGAATTGGCAGGAGGCGGGCGATCGAGTACGGCTGGTGCTCGACTCGATCGGACGGGGCGATGTTCCGGTGGAGTTCGTGTTGATCCGCACCGAGGCTGAGGCGGTGAGCTCTGGTTTCGCGGGCTCGCCCACGATTCTTCTGGACGGTCAGGACTTGTTCCCGTCCCAGGGGAACACTGCCGACTTGGCGTGCAGGGTCTATCTGACCGAGCGCGGCTTTGCGGGTGCGCCGACGGTGGGACAGCTTGAGCGCACGCTGCAGGAGCGCGAAGCGCTCAGCGGAGATCGGTCTTGATCCAGATCAGCGCCGCGGCGAGGCTGACGGCGGCTCGGTAGTTGCGGGCGAGTTTGTCCGAGCGCATCGCGATGCCGCGCCACTGCTTGAGACGGTTGAAGCAGCGTTCTACGACGTTGCGTCCCTTGTAGCGTTCCTTCTGCTTGTCGCCGAAAGCGATCGGCCGGCCCGGCTTCTTGCGGCGGTGCGCGATCTGGTCGTCCCGCTCGGGGATGGTCGCCGCGATCCTCCGGTCGCGGAGCCAGGCGCGGTTCGCCCTTGAGGGGTACCCCTTGTCGGCGAGCACCCGGTCGGGGCGGGTGCGGGGGCGGCCCTTCCCGTCGCGGGGAACGCGGATGTTCTCCAGCACCGCGCTCATCATCGTGGTGTCGTTGATGTTCCCGGCGGTGATCATCATGCTCAGCGGCCGGCCGCGGCCGTCGCAGACCAGGTGCAGTTTGGTCGTCAGCCCGCCGCGGGAGCGTCCGATCCCGTGATCAGGCGGCTCGGACCACGGATTCTTGTGATTCGGCACAGCCCCCTGTGTCCCGGGCGAGGGTCGCGCCGTGCTGATGCACGCGCGCGATCGTGGAGTCGATCGAGACGACCCAGTCGATTTCCCCAGCGGCGTCGGCCTGCTTCTGCACCTCGGTGAGCAGCTTCTGCCAGGTGCCGTCCCCGGCCCACAGGTTGAACCGCTTGTAGATCGAGTTCCACTTCCCGAACCGTTCCGGAACGTCACGCCACGGCGCACCGGTCCGGTACTTCCACGCCATCCCCTCGATAGCGAGCCGGTGATCCGTCCACGGCCGCGACCGACCGGTCACCGTCGGCATCAACGGCTCCATCACGGCCCACACCTCGTCAGAGATCTCCTGTCGCGTCACCGTTCAAGACTCACCCACCGAGGAGCGGAACCTCTTGATCAACACGCCCTAGCCGCGCGTTCGATCCCTGAGCCTGTCGAAGGGTCGCCCACATCCACGCGAGCCCTAGCCGCGCGTTCGATCCCTGAGCCTGTCGAAGGGTCGCCCACATCCACGCGAGCCCTAGCCGCCTGTTCGATCCCTGAGCCCGTCGAAGGGTCGCCCACGCCCACGCGATCCCTAGCCGCGTGCTCGATCCCTGAGCCCGCCGAAGGGTCGCACGACGCGCGCCGGACTCATCGCACGGCGCTGCTCGCCCGCTTCGGGCCGGCGAACGCCGCGGTACGTCCGTCACCGGAACCTGCCCATTGCAGGGTCGACGGAGCGATCATCGCACCCCGCGATTCGGCCCAGCTCACCGTGCGGATCGCACCGCACAGGCCGAACACGAGGAACATGAGGCCCGCCGCGATCGGGAATGCCAGGCCGTCGAAGAAGGCCAGCAGGAGCCCTGCGACCGCCGTTGATGCGGCGAGTGCCCGCCCCATGAGCCGGATGTCCTCACGCTGCGAGCGATGAGCAGCCGCCGCCGCGCTCCAGATCGCCGTGACGAAGATCGCCGCGAATACGAGCGTTCCCAGAATCCCCGTCTCGATCAGGATGCCGAGCCACTGATTGTCGAAGATGAAGTAGCGGGGCAGGAGCGTCCCCACACCCACTCCGACGAACGGCGAGGCGCTGAGGAAAACAGGAGCAAGAGCCATTCCTGCCTGCCTCGACTGAGTGCTCGAGTCCTTCCCCACTCCGAGGAACATGCCGAGGATCGTGCCATACAGTCCCGGAGTCGCGATCACGACGACGACGGCTAGAACCGCGCCCCCGACGATGATGAGCGCACGATACCGGCGAGGCAGTGCGGGAATCATCAGGACCACCGCGACGGCGAATCCGATCAGCGTCGATCGTGACACCGCCAGGAAGGACGCCATCGCCAAGGCCGCGAGGAAGATCCACCAGCGCAACCGCCGCGACTCGTGCCTATGCCCCATCCGCAGGATCGCCACCGCCAGCGCCAGAGGAACGGCGATGGACAGCGCCGTTCCGTACTCGAGCGGGTGGGTCGCCGTGCCGGATGAGCGCAGGAACATGCCCCGAGTGTCGATACCGCCCGCGGATTCGGAGAGCCCCGGGATGCCGCTGAACACCTCGAGGAAGCTCTGCCCGGAGATGAACTGCACGATGCCGAGCATCGCGAGCAACGCGCAGGCGATCACGATGCGACGGACGATCGTGAGCAGTTCCGTCATCGACCGGATCCCGTCGATCGCGACGAGCATCACCCCGGTCCATGACACGAATCTCAGGATGGCGGAGATCGCCGGGCTGACCTGGTCACTCGGTTGCCCCCGCAGCAGTGCGACCGCGAAACCCACCAGGGCGATCATGAGGAAGACACCCAGTGCGATACGCACGGGCTGACCGATCATCTCGACCGTCCGGCGCTGAACCTGCAACTGTGAGAAGACCCACCAGATGAAGAGCACGATCCCCCAGAGGAATTGCGGCCGGCCGTACGCGCCGAGCGCGCTGATCGCCATATTGGAGGGGAATCCGACGAGCAGGACGAGGTAGATCGTGAGCATCGTGACCGCAGAGACCCCGCTCTGACGCATCCCGCGATGCGCGACTGCGGGGATCGGCGACGGCACCGCCACGTTCACGCTCATGATCTGCTCGCGGCGGGAGCCCTGCGAGGACGCCCCTTCTTCGTGCCCGACTCGAGCTCCGCTCCCTCCGCATCGTCATCTGCGTCCACATCTGTGTCGGTGGTCGCGTCAACGTCCTCGTCGAGCGCAGCGGTGTCTGACACGGCATCCCCATGAAGCTCGTCCTCGCCGTCGAGCGCGTCGGCGTCGAGCGTGATGTCATCGAACTCAGCGTCCTCTGTCGTGCCGCTCGCGCTCCTGCGCTCCGCGGCCGATGTCGATCGTCCACGGCGTTGCGCGCGCGAGCGTGCGAGACCGTCGATGAGGGCGATCGCCAGCAGGGTGAGCGCAACCGTCCCCGCGCCGGCGGCTCCCGCTGCGATCAGACGGCTCTTCTGCTCGACGGCCCCCTTGTCGTCGGTCGTCAGCGTCACCAATGTGATCCGATCAGCCGCCGCGATGTTCTCGGTGCGCTGCACGTCGAGCAGAGTCTCCTCCGTCAGCCTGAGCAGATCCTCGACGACGTCCGCGGCGTCGGCATCGTTCGACGAGGTGACCGAGATCAGCAGGACCGGGCCGGAGCTGTAAGGGTCGCGCGTGATCACGATCTCCATGTCCGGGTAGTCGTCCTGCACAGCGGCGAGCACATCCGGTGAACCCATCTTGCGCACCAGCACATCCGCTGCCTGAGAGAGGCCGCCGACATACAGGAACGGATTGGCGTCCTCGGGGATCGTGCCCGATCCCGGAAGCATCAGCTGTGTCGCAGTACGCACGTACTCGACCTTCACCAGGGTCCACGCGCCAAACGCTGCCAGCCCGGCGATGACGAGTCCCGCCACCAGCACGTACCATCGTCGCCCGAGGGCCCCCATCATGTCCGCGACGTTCATGTCACACAACCTCCTCCGCGGAACGATGAGATCGCGCCGCCGTGAATCGATGTCTCCTATGTCTTCTGTCCCACCACGCGGCTGCGAACACCGCCACCATGGCCCCCGCGACGGCTAGCGCCGCGAGAGCGATGATCTGAGATGACCGGCTGGGGACGATGTGCTCGATCTGCTCCGACAGGGGCTCGACCGTGTAGACCAGATGCGACGCTTCCGGGATGCCGATGGCCTCCTGCTGCGCGTCAGCGGCGTCGAACACGCGCGCAACCGTGGAGTCCCGCGTTTTCTCCACCCATTCGTACGTCGGTCCGACCACCTCGACGGTGACCTCCGCCCGCCGGTACACGACGTTCCATTGACCGCCGACGTCGGGCACCCCGACGAAGACCCCCTGCCGCACGCCGATTCCGTATGCCCGCGCATCGGCGTCGGAGTACTGCGGACGTTCGACGTTTCCTGCGACCTCACCGGCGACCGTCGCCGCGAACGTGATGATCCCGGGTTCCGATGAGCCGTCGTCGGTGAGATCCGTCCCGTCCGGCAGTGTGAAGGCGATCAACGTCCGAGTCGTGTACACCCCGGAGGTGGACAGGAGGAACACCGCCGCCGTCACGGTGGCGACGAGCATGACGATGACGATCGCCCATCCCCTGCGCAACATCTGCAACAGGTCGCGAATGATCATTGATTCCTCCCCAGGTCTGATCGGTCTTCGCGGACTACTCGACGGAGATCTCACCCCCTTGACGCACCATCGCGTGCACGGCTTCCCTGACCGTGGCGGCGAAATCATCGGCCCGATGCTTCGCGACGACGTCATCGCGCCCTGCACGCCCGAGCCTTTCCGCGTACTCCGGATCGGCGAGCAGTCGTTCGACGGCATCCCTCAGCGCACGGGAGTCCTGCGCGGGCACGTACAGCCCGTTCTCGCCGTCCCGTACCACGTCGACCTGCCCTTCGGTCCGCGTGACGATGACGGGACGAGCCATCGACATCGCCTCGAGCAGCACGCTGATGCCGGCGTTGTTCTCTGCAGGGGTCAGCGGAACCACGACCACCGCCGCCCTCGCGTAGGCGCGTCGAAGGTCAGTCGGATCCAACGATTCCACCGTCACGCCCTGCGGCAGCGACAGCTCCTGTGCGTCTGCGAGCCGCGTGCGGAATCCGTTGAACACGCCGATCCGCGATGCCGCGATCACCGTCGGGATCGCGAGGCCGTCCACCCCGTCGATCAGCGTCTCGAAGTCGCGCTGGGTCTCGCCGGCCGAGAACAGGATCGTGCGGTCCGCCGTCATCGGGGCGAAGAACTCGTCGTCGACGGGATGCTCGATGAAGCGGACTTGCTCGGGAGAAAAACCGATACGAGCGATGGCGAACTCGCCCTGCACGGAGCTCCAGGTCAGTATCCGATCGATGCCGCCCCTCACGACACGCAAGGGCACCCGTACGATCGGCTTCGAGATCCAGTCCATGATTGCGACGTGCAGCGGGCGGCGCCGGCACAGGAGCAGGATCCCGGCGATCGCGACACTGTACTTCTCGGCCCATGAAACGACGATCTCGTAGTCGCGTCGGCGCCGCATGACCTCAAGGGCGAGGGCGATGAACGTCGGCAGCCGGCGCAGGATCGCACCGCGCAATCCGGGGATGCCGGCGATGTCCGATTCCCCGAGCAGGTCGAATCCGAATGCTTCCTCGATGAGCACACGGCGTGGGGCTGCCCCTTCGAGCTCACGTTCTCTTCGCATCACGCGCGGCAGGGACGAGTTCCCCTCGGTGCGGACGTAGAGCACGCGCGGCGCATCCTGAGCCTGGCCGGTCATCGCAGCGCCCGTTCCCGGCTCGCGAGCCCGGCCTCGTCGAGCACATCGAAGAACTGCGCGGCCCGTTCGCTCCAGTCGTGATCGCGGGCGAATCCTGTGCGGCGCATCCTGTCCGCGGCCGCAGGTCGACCCTGCTGCCATAGGTCGCGCGTCACGTCGGCGAACGCCGCCGGATCGTCTTCGATGCGGACGTCGTCGCAGTCGAGCCACCGAATCGCCGGCAGATCCGTCGCGACTACCGGCAGGCCGGCCGCCAGATACTCGACCGTCTTGAGGGGGAAGCTTCCCCGGTTGAACTGCGAGTGGGTGTAGGGCACGATCCCTGCGGAGCATCGTGCGAGCACTGGCGGGAGCTGGTCGAAGTCGACGGCTCCCAGATACTCGACTCGACCGGCATCCTGCAGGGCGGTCAGCGCGTCGCGCGCTTCGGCGGTGTCGATCTGCCCGGCGATGAGCAACGGCACCCCGGACCGGACGATGCTATCCAGGATGCCGTAGTCGATCCGCGAGTTGAGCGTTCCCATCAGAACGACCGGGTGATCGTCGCCGGGAGCCTCCCCGACTGCGCCGGCGAACAGCTCGGTGCTGGCACCGAACGGAATCAGGCTGACCTTGTCGTGTCGGTCCTTCAGTCGCTCTGCGACCAGAGGGTTCGCCGCGACAACCGAACGGCTGCGTCCCAGTAGCATCTGTTCGTTCCGTGCGAGGACGGCAGGGTCGAGACCCATCATCGGAGCGAGCCCCTGCCAGTCGTCCTGAGCCCAGTAGACCGTCGCGTCCTCACCGATGAGACCGGAGACCGGGTACAGCACGTTCCCCTCGAGCAGCACGACTCGAGTGGCTTCCAAGCGGCGCAGCACGCGTCGGATCTGCCAGGCGATGAGACGGCGACTCAGGAGTGTCATCAACGCCAGCCGGACGAACGGAAGCCGGATCGGGCGGATCACGATCACCTGCACATCATCTTCGTCGATGGTCGGGCGCCTGAATCCGGATGGATCGACGAAGACGACCCGCACGCGCGTGGAGAGGGCCGCCGCAAGCTGGTGGTCCGCCATTCGCTTGTCGGACCAGCTGTTCGACGCGGTGATCACCACGACGTCGTCTCTGTTGTTCAGCACGTGTGCCACCGTTCCTCCCCAGTTCCGGTCAGCGCGAGCGGGTTCAGCCGTTGGATGTCTCGATCTCGGCGAGTCCGACGTTGCGGGTGCTGTCCGATACCGCGGTCACTGTGAACAACAACGACGTCGTCGCCCGCGCCGGGAACGCCACTACCGTCGCCGACCCGTCGTTGTTCAGCGCCGGAACCTCAACCGTCGAGCCGTCCGAGAGCGTTAGAACACCGCCTGTGATGTGATCGGACTCGTTCGGCCGGTCGTATAGCACCACCCTGTCGATGATCTGCGACGACGACCACGACAACAGCAGCCAC
>NZ_JBFBME010000001.1:0-190563 GCF_040702785.1 Microbacterium sp. NPDC077644 | reverse complement strand
CCTGCGTCGCGGCCTGCCCCGATGCCTGCGACGACGCGGACACCCACGCATTCCGCGCCACATTCGGGCCGTCATACGCCGCCGGCCCCGGCACACCTACCTGCACCGGTGCGGGCTCCGGCTCAGGATCGGGATCGGGCTCCGGGCCCGGTGCGACATCTCCGTTGTAAGCCTCGATCTCGGCGAGTCCGACATTGCGCGTGCTCTCGGAGACCGACGAGACCGTGAAGCGCAAAGCCGTAGTCGCCCGCGACCGGAACGTCACCACCGTCGCCGATCCGTCGTCGCTCAGCGCGGGCACAGGCACCGTCGATCCATCGGAGAACGTCAGTACGCCGCTGGTGACTTGGTCGGACGCGTTGGGACGATCGTAAAGGTAGACCCGGTCGATGGTCTGCGCGGAGGACCACGACAGCAACAGCCAGGCGCCAAGCCCCTGATAGTGACTCGACCATTCCGCAGAGGCGTCGCCGGGGTACCCGTCGATGACACTGTCGATAGCCTGCGTCGCAGACTGGCCGGACGCCTGCGACGATGCCGATACCCATGCGTTCCGCGCCACATTGGGACCGTCGTACGCCGCTGGCCCGGGCACGCCCTCCTGCACCGGGATCGGATCCGGGTCGGGTTCGGGTTCGGGGTCTGGCTCGGGCTCCGTTCCCGGATCCGGTGCGACATCGCCGTTGTACGCCTCGAGCTCGGCGAGCCCGACATTGCCTGTGCCTGCCGAAACCGACGACACCGTGAACTTCAGTGACGTCGTGTTTCGGGCAGCGAACGTGATGACGGTGGCCGAGCCGTCGTTGACGAGGGCGGGCACCGTCACGGTGGAGCCATCGGAGAAGGTCAGCACTCCCCCTGTGATCCGATCCGACTCGTTCGGCCGGTCGTACAGATACACCCGATCTATCGTCTGGGCCGACGACCACGAGAGCGTCAGCCAAGCGCCGGCTCCTTCGGATCGGGTAGCCCACTCAGCCGACCAGTCGCCGGGGTAGCCGTCGACCACAGCGTCGATCGCCTGCGTCGCCGCCTGCCCCGACGCCTCCGACGATGCGAGTACTCGCGCATTGCGCGCCACGTTCGGCCCGTCGTACGCGGCGGGACCCGGCACGCCGACCTCAAGCTCTGGGATGGGAGCCGTGTACTGACGCTCGGTCCACAACGCCGCGTCGCCACTCGGGCACACCGACTCGTTGCAGAGAAGGTGGTCATGCGCCGCATAGCTGCGGATGGCCGCCGTCTTCGCCGCCAACGCATCACCGGAGACGTTCACCTGCTCGGTCTGCGAGCTGTATCCGCGATACGAGACGATGTCTCCGCCGAACCCGTCAAGGGCCGCCAGTGCGAAACGCGCGCCTGAGATGTGGTCAGCATGGTCGTACTGGCCCGACCGGGAATCCTGCACCCGCACCGTGTTGGGCGCATACGTGTCGACGATCGCGGCGATCGTGTCGATGAGTCCCTGACGCGTGTACGGGACGCCGGAGTCGACAGCAGTCATCTGATCCAGCTCGCCCTCCCACAACTGGGAAAGCGACTGCCTCCCTCTGATCGGGTACCCCTCGCCGAAGACGCCGCCATCCGGGAGCCGAAGATACACCTCGGTGATCGAACCGGCATCCGGGCTCGTCGACACCGCCACAGACCGCCCCGCGAACGTTGCCGTGCTCGCTTGCCATGCCGCATCAGACGACAGGCCGAGCATCGTGTTGTAGGCGGCCTGGGAGCCGCGCTCGCGGCCCTGCCAGTAGTCCGCCTCGCGACCGTCGTCGCCTGCGGTCAGGAAGACGGTGACCACGCATGCACCGGCATCGATGTCGGTCATCAGATCGGGATTCATGAACAGGATGTCGTCATCCTGATGAGCCACTATGGTCGCGACTGTCGTCTCGCAATCCGCCGCAGAAGCAGACGTCGGAACCACGAGCGCTGCGAGCGTGAGCACGGCAGCGGTGGCGATCCCCAGAATCGATCGATTCGCATGCTTGAACACTGCATTCCCCAATGCATTGCGCGTACGCCTGAGCGCACGACCCCAGTATCGGCACGGACCCCAGATCCGAACCTGCTCCGAGTATGGCACGACGGGCGCTCCGCCGCTAGATCCGCGAGCCCACCGAACGCAGGATGTCGGCGTGCCTGCGCACCATATTCTCCTCGGTGAAGCGCTCCGGTACTCCCTGTGTCGCGCGGACGGAGTGCGCGGCGACCCGCAGGATCCCCTCCGAGAACGCTCGGCGATTCCTCTGATGACGCATCCGGCGCTGACGCGCCATCGCGCTCTCACTGACATCCTCGTTCGCTCGGACGACCAGCACGCCCCGCGGGCCGCAGACGTCGACGAGCTCGCGGGCGAATCCGACTTCCGTCACGACGATCGGCAAGCCGTGCGCGACCGCTTCCACCGCCGCGATCGGTCCGCCCTCCGAGAACGAATCCAGCGCGAAGACATCCGCACCCTGGAAAAGGGTCGAGGAATCCGAATCGCCGAGGAAGTGCACCCGGTCGCCGTTCGGATGCCGTCGGCGGATGATGTCCGCACGACGCACCTCCAACCAGCTGTTGGGCGCGCCTGCCACGACCAGCTGCAGTCGCGGATCCTGTTCGGCCGCGAGCAGGAAGGCATCGACGAGACCTGTCGGGTTCTTCTGCTCGCTGAACCGCTGGAGTCCCAGCACGATGACGTCCTCGCCGCCGAATTCGCGACCGAGCGCCCTCCCGATCGCGGAGCGCGCGGTGGCGTGCTGCTGTTCGTCGATCGTCTCAGCAGGAGGAACACCGTTCTCGACGACAAGCGCCGTCACACCCGTGCGCTCCTCGAAGTAGTCACGCACCGATGTGCTCACGGCGACGCTCGCGGGGGCATCGTGCAGCATCCGAGTGACTTCACCCCACACAGCCGGGGTCAGGTACGACTCCATGGCGTGGAATACGGGAACCGTGCGGGAACGCCACGGCGCGAGCGACCGCATCAGCGTCGGGTCGAGCCGGTGCAGCTGGACGACGTCCGGCCGGCGTCGCGCGATATGCTCTCCGATCCGATCATGCGACACGAACGACACGTGCAGGCCGTCGTTCTCGAGCATCCGCTGCACGCGTCCGCCGGACGAGCAGACCACCTCGACGTCGAACCCCATCGATGCCAGCCCTGGGGCGAGGGTCGCGACGACCGTCTCTATCCCACCCGTGTCGAGATCGCCCGCCAGAATCATGCACGATATCGGCTCACCGGCCCCGGTCGCAACGGCTGCGCCCAGCCGACGCTCGCCGGCAGCCCGCTTCTCCACGATGGGCAGGCCGTCTCTGAGCGCCAACGCTGCGAGCAGCCGATTCCAGTGCCCGAACCGATACTTCGCCGGCACGGCGTCGGTGGCCACAGTAAGCGCACGCAGAGCGACATCGGCTGCTCGCAGCCCCAACGCCGCGAACATCGCGTTTCGCAGCTCGTTCATCGCACCGGCCGTATCCGTCGCCATTCCCGCCATGCCCACGGCCAGACCAGCCCGGCGTACACCGCGACGGCCGCGAGACCGCCGATCAGGAGCGCGAGGAGGTCATGATCGATGAACGTGTGGCACACAACGGCTGCGACGATCGCGGGGATCGCCGCAGCCGTTGGCCACAGCGATCGGCGGATGAGCGGCATCACGCGGACGCCGCTCTGACGCAGGACGATCAGGTAGGCGGGGAGAACGACAGCCGCCGCGACGATGACGTGGACCCACCCTGCGCCGACGATTCCGTACGATCCGGTCGCGACGATCATGCCCATCACAAGCGTGATCAGCCATATCACCTGGATCCACAGCACCGGTTGGGCGCGTCCTCGCGCATAGAGGAATCCGGTGAAGATATCGAAGACCACCCGCAGCGCACCATATATCCCGAGCGCTGCGAGCACGGGGGCTGCTGCAAGCCATCTGTCCCCGTACAGCACGCTGATCAGCGGGGCGCTCAGCACGGCGAGGACGCCACCCGCCGGCAGCGCACCGGCCCAGCCGATCGCGACGACCGTGGCCAGTCCGCCGGACGGGCCGTCAGCGCGGGAGAAGTACGGCATGGAGATTGCGCGCACACTCTGCGAGAGAGCATTCATCGGCCAGCTCGAGATGTTGAACGCGAGCACGTAGTACCCGAGAGCCGTTACCCCGACCATCCTCGCCAGGATCACGTTGTCGACGTTCAGCAGTCCCCACGCGAGCAGGTTGGCCGTCGCGATCGGAACGCCGAACGCAAGGATCGGCTTGAGCCGTGTGCGATCCAGACCATAGCGCGGACGCACGCGTGCGAGGAAGAACTGCATCGTCGACGACACGACCTGCGCGGCGACGCGCCCCAGTGCCAGTCCCATCACCCCGAAGCCGAAGAAGATCAGGACGAGGGTGACCGTGGTCGACACGACGAAGTCCACCGCTCCCACCAGGAACATCGCCCGCTGCTGGAATCGACGCATCAGCATCGAATACGGCACGAGACTGATGCTTCCGAGCACGAGGGTGAAAGCGAGGACCGAGATGGCGGGCGCTGCCTCCGGGCTTCCCAGCAGCCCCGCCACCGAGGTACTCGTGGCAGCCGTTACAAGCGTCATCGTCGCGCCGCTCACGAGCCCGAGCGTCGCGATGGTCGGTGCGATCTTCTCCGGTTCCTCCGACCGGATCAAGTCCGACGACAGGCCGAGGTCTGAGACTGTAGACAGGACCGACTGCACAGTGAGCGCGACGGCATACACTCCGAATTGCTCAGGCGTCAGCAGCCGGGCGAGTACGATCCCGACGACGAGGCTTCCCAGCCGCAGAACGATCGAGCTGACAGCGCTCCACGCCGCGCCGCGAGCCGCGGTCATCTTCAGAGACTGCTCAGTACCGGTCATCGTGAATCCTCACGCTCTGCAGCGGCAGCGACGAGCAGCCGCAGTAGTCCGTCCGCCGCGATCGTCGCGCCGAGCTCGTTGAGATGTCCACCATCGCTTGTGTACTCATCGCAGATGCTGTGATACGGATCTCCTTCTTCGGTCTCCCGCGTCTCGGAGCCTCCGTCCGCGCATGTCGACACGACAGAGGCCAGGTCGTACAGCCGACCGGTCGACCCGTAGTGATCCCTCATGAGCGTGTTGAACCGCTCGATGGCGGCGTTGTTCTCCGGCTGCCATCCCGTGACCGAGACCGTGACGTGCAGGAACGCGACCTGCGGGTAGTCGGATTCGAGCCGATCCATCATCGAACGATAGGAGTCGAAGAGGTGCTGCACATCGGTGTCCGCCACGACGTCGACGTAGCCGAGTTTCATGACCGCGATGTCGGCGTTCGCGCCGACTCCTTCGATGCGCATCCAGCGATCGAAGTCGCGCAGCTTGGACTGCGGGTCCTCGGTCTGATCGAGCCAGTGGTCGCCGAAGCCGCCCTCGGTCGCGGGGAGCCCCACATCCACGCGCGGCGGCTCGAGCTCCAACCGCCGGTACACGGCCGGGAAGCCGTCCTCGACGATGTTCCCGCCCACCGAACGATGAGCGAAAAAAATCCGTACCTGCCGCAGCGACTCCAGTCCGACAGCATCGAGTTCGGGCAACGGATCCGGCGTCGCCACTGAGTTCGGCTCGACCGATGCCTGGGGCGCCGACGGTTCCGGCACCGATTCGGCCGACGCGCCTGTCCCCGCGGCCTCTATGTCGCCGGTGCACCCCACCAGCACGAGCACAGCCGCAAGCAGCGCCGCGATCTTCGCACTGGGATGCTTCCGCGCTCGCGATTCGATGCTCATCAGCTCACCAGCGACCCGAGCATCGCCCTGTTGTCGTAGTTCTGCGCCACCACGCGCCCCGGCACCCCGGCGACGAGGGCATGCGCCGGCACATCGCGCGACAGCACAGCCCCGGCCGAGACCGTCGCCCCGTCGCCGATCCGGATCGCTCCCGTGATCACAGCGCCCGGGCCGATCCACACGTCGTCGCCGATCACGGGGAGCCCCTGGTCACCGCCGGCGACTCGCTGCCCGATCGTCACGTTCTGGTGGATCACGACGTTCCTGCCGATCTTCGCGCCGCCGATGATGACGCCGGTGCGGTGCATGAGCAGGAACCCCCGACCGATCTCCGCGTACGGAGAGATCTCGCAGTGATGCAGATGCGTGATCCAACGGTTCCAGACCCGGTGGGCGACGGTGAGCACGAGCCCCGCGAACGCGGATCGACTGCGCACGCGTGCCGCGAATCGGCCGAACCGATAGCACGCGACGCTGTGCAGCTCCGAGTTCGAGATCACGAACGCGAGCTTGCGCCCGAGCGGCGTCCGAGCGCCGTCGAGCAGGCTCGCGAACATCCGTGTCGTATCGGCGGCGAGAGGTCCCGCCGCAATCGTCGTCGACATCGCGACGTCAGACGCGCCCTCAGGCGGTCTTCACCGAGACGAACCGGATGAGGTTCTCGATCGAGTCGAGGTTCTCGGGAACCGACTCGGTGTCCTCGACGCGAACGTCGAACTCGCTCTCGAGGAACTCGATGAGCTCGAGCACCCCCGTCGAATCGATCACGCCGGACTGCAGCAGCGATTCCTGCCGAGACGGCATCCGTCCGCTGTCTCCGAACAGGAAGCTGTTCAGAATGAATTCTTCGATGCGCCCATCGATCGTGAGCATGATTTCCCCTATCCCCATCGCGGTGCGAGCCGATCTTCCCCGTGATGATCGACCCTCGTGTCCCCAGACCCGCGTGCTCTATTGTGCTTAGCATCGGCCAGACGCCGTGCCCGCACAGCCAGAAGGATACTCCATGAACGACGCAATGCGGGCACGAATCTTCGCGTCGCCGGTGGGGCACTGACATGTGCGGGATCTGCGGGGTCTTCGACCCCGTCACTACGACCCCACCGGACCTCATCCTGCGGATGATGACCGCGATCGCCCATCGCGGCCCCGACGGCAGCGGATACTTCCGCGACGACACCACGGCTCTCGGGCACACCCGCCTGGCGATCATCGACGTCGACGGCGGCGTCCAGCCGATGACCGGCGAGCACGAACGGGTCTGGCTGGTGTTCAACGGCGAGATCTTCAACTACGTCGAACTCGCCGACGAGCTGCGCAGCCGGGGTCACCGGTTCCGTACAGCCAGCGACACCGAAGTGATCGTGCATGCCTGGGAGGAGTGGGGTCCGGACTGCTTCCGCCGCTTCAACGGACAATGGGCCATCGCCCTGTGGGATCGCCGTGCGCGCGAGCTGATCCTGTCGCGCGATCGCTACGGCATCCAGCCGCTGTACTACACCCGCTCCGGCAGCAGGGTGCTGTTCGCGTCGGAGATCAAATCGCTGTTCAGCGACCTGACGGTCACCCGCGAACTCGACCGCGATGGGATCGACGACCTTCTCACAGCCTGGTCGCCGATCGCACCGCAGACGCTGTTCGCCGGCATCCGGCAGGTCGTCCCCGGCACGTATCTGCAAATCGACGAGCACGGCGTCACATCGCACATGTACTGGGAGCCGGCGTTTCCCGACCGCGGCGCGGAACCGGCTCGCGACCTCCAGCACAACACCGAGCGTCTTCGCGAGGCGGTCATCGACGCGACCCGGCTGCGGTTCCAGCGCAGCGACGTCCCCGTCGGCGCCTACCTTTCCGGCGGCATCGACTCAGCGGTCACGGCAGCGGTCATCGCCGAGTTCGCCGATGCCGATATGCACACGTTCTCACTGCGCTTCACCGACGCCGAGTACGACGAGGGCCACTACCAGCGGCTGATGCGGCAGCGCCTGGGCACCGTTCATCGCGAACTCGCCGTCACGGGGGAAGACATCGCCGAGGCACTGCCCCGAGCGGTATGGCACGCCGAGAGCGCGTTCCTGCGCTCGGCACCCGCGCCGATGATGCTGCTCTCGCAGCTCGTACGAGACGAGGGGTACAAGGTCGTCGTCACCGGCGAGGGAGCCGATGAGGTGCTCGCCGGGTACGACATCTTCCGCGAGGCCAAGGTGCGGGCCCTCATGGCGGAGGAACCGGATGCCGCGGTGCGCGCCGAGCTGACAGAGCAGCTGTACCCGTGGATGCGACGCTCGCCCGGACAGGTGCCCGCGTTCGCCCAGAGCTTCTTCAACCGCCCCTTCGCCCCAGACGACCTCGGCGTCTCGCACCGCACGCGCTGGGAGACGACGGCATCCATCGCATCCATGCTGCATCCCGACCGCCGCGCGAGCGGGTCGGCCGACCGCATCCTCGCCGACATGCCCGCCGGCGCCGCCCACTGGGATCCGCTCTCCCGTGCGCAGTGGCTGGAGATACGAACGCTGCTGTCGGGATACCTGCTCTCGTCCCAAGGGGACCGAATGCTGATGGCGAACTCCGTGGAGGGGCGATTCCCGTTCCTCGACCATCGCGTCTTCGACATCGCCGCCGCCGCTCCCGCCGAGCACAAGCTGCATGGTCTCGACGAGAAGCACCTGCTCAAGCGCGCCTTCGCCGATCTCATCCCCGCCGAGATCATCGATCGGCCGAAGCAGCCCTATCGCGCACCGGACGCGTCGAGTATCTTCTTGACTGATGCCCCCGACTGGGTGGCCGATGCGACCTCGCCCGGCGAGATCGTTGCGGCGGGCATCTGGAACCCCCGCGCGGTGGAGCTTCTGATGCAGAAGGGGCGCCGGGCTGAGGGACGCGGGATGGGGAACACCGACAACATGCGGGTCATGGGCGTGCTCACGATGCAGCTGCTGCACCGGATGCTCGTGCGCGACTGGCGTGCGCCGGAGCCGCTGCCGCCGCGACCGGTCGTGACCTTCGACCGGACGAGTGGGAATCTACCTGGGGAGTGGACATGACCGAATTCAGCACGGAGAGCCTCGCGATCGACGAAGAAGCCGAGACCGAGCGCATCGGCGAGCGCATCCGCCGCTATCTCTCGGCCTCGAGACGCAAGGGCCTCGTCGTCGCCGTCTCGGGCGGCATCGACTCGAGCGTGGTCGCGGCGCTGAGCGTTCGCGCCCTCGGGCCAGAACGCGTACTCGCCCTGCACCTGCCCGAGCAGGAGTCGTCAGAGAACACGATCTCGTACAGCACCGAGCTGACCGACGCGCTGGGAGTCGACTCCGCTGAGGAGAACATCACGCCGATCCTCACCGCCGCCGGGTGCTACCAGCGCCGTGACGATGCGATCCGCTCGGTCATCCCCGAGTACGGCCCGGGCTGGGCGTCGAAGATCGTGCTGCCCAGCGTCATCGACTCCGACGCGCTCCGGCTGTTCTCCGTGGTCGCGCAGTCGCCGGACGGCGAACAGGTCAGCGCGCGCCTCACGGCATCCGCGTATCTCGAGATCGTCGCAGCATCCAACTTCAAGCAGCGCACGCGCAAGATGCTGGAGTACTACCACGCCGACCGGCTGAACTACGCCGTCGCCGGCACGCCGAACCGCCTGGAGTACGACCAGGGGTTCTTCGTCAAGCTCGGCGACGGAGCGGCCGACATCAAGCCGATCGCCCACCTCTACAAGACCCAGGTGTACGCGCTGGCGGCGTACCTCGGCGTCCCCGAGTCGATCCGAACGCGCCAGCCCACCACCGACACGTACTCGATGCCGCAGTCGCAGGAGGAGTTCTACTTCTCACTCCCCTACGCGCTCATGGACCTCTGCCTGTTCGGCCTCAACCACGGCATCGGCGCCGAGGCCGTCGCGCAGGCGGCGGATCTGAGCGCAGAGCAGGTCGAGCGCGTGTTCCGCGACATCGAGCAGAAGCGGCGCAGCACCGCCTACCTGCACGAGGCCCCGGTCCTCATCACCCCCGTGGGCGAGGTCGAGCACCTCGATCTCACCTGAGACCGCTCGCACGCCGTCGGCGGAGTCACCGGCGGCGACAGCTTGAGCTACCGCGACGGCTACTCCTTCGACGACCGCCGACAGGCAGACGAGCCGCGTCACCCCGGCATCCGCCGCTCGCTGCGCAAGCCAACCGGTCAGCGTCACAGACCAACCGGAGCAGCCCCGAGCTGTCACGGCGCGCGCCGTGCTGATGCGGGCCCACGGCACCGGGTCCCCCGCGCGCGAGACGCCCAGCGCCTTCCACGTCGCCTCCTTCACGGCGAAGCGCGCTCCCAGCTCGTGCGCGGCATCGCTGGAGCGCCCGGCATCCACCCGTTCCCGTTCGGAGAACCACCGCGTCGCGAATGAACCGCTGCCCGCCCTGATGATTCGCTCGACGCGCGCCACGTCCACGAGATCGATACCGATCCCGCGGATGATCGTCTCAGGAGCGGAGGTCGGCAACGATCCGGATCAGTTCTGCCGCAGCGATACGACCACCGACGTCGTTCAGGTGCCCTGCATCGGAGCTCAGCGCGGTGTTCAGCACGTGATACTCCGCCTCGTCACCGGTGCGCACAGCGGGATCGGTCTCCATCGTGGCCTCGACCGCGGCGATGTCGAACAGCCGCCCGCTCGCCGCGTACTCCTCTCGGATCAAGGTGTTGTACCGCTCGCGTGCCTGGTTGTCAGCCGGCCCCATCTGGTCGTCCGAGCCGAACAGCGCCTTGAGGTTCGCCCGCCAGCTACGGTCTGTGGTCAGCGGCACCGTCGCGTACAGGAATGCGATGTCAGGGTGGCGTCTCTCCAGGTCTGCCATCAGCGCGGTGTACTCGGCGAACACGGCCTCGGCATCAGTGGATGCTGTGATGTCGGTGTAGCAGAGCTTGACGAGCGCAATCGCTGCGGCATCCCCAGCCGGCCCATCGACGAGATCGCGGAAGGCGGCGAACTTGCCGTGCGGATCTCCGTTGGCGCCGACATAGGCGTGCACGATCGCCGCGCCGCCCGGACTGTCCGATGCCTCGACGATCTGCGGGGGTTCACGACCGGCATCCCGATAGACGTTCTCGACACCGTCGAGGACGTTCATGCCGACGGACTGGTGGCCGAACAGCACACTCGTCTCGGTGAACGCATCGAGCTGACCGCTCGTCGGCTCAGTCACGGCGACCGCCTCCGCGGGCCTGGGAACCATGAACCACACTCCGATCCCGGCGAGCGCGAGCAGCGCCGCCGATGTCACCGCCCAGCGCCATCTGCGCTTCGCCGGCCACCTGGTACCCGTGCGCTCCGACGTGGTCATGCCGGCACGCTCCGATCTTCCGCAAGATCGCGCAGCCGATCGCGGACCTCGCGCTTGACGACCTTGCCGCTGCTGTTCAGCGGCAGCTGCTCGACGAACGCGACGAGTTCCGGCACCATATGCTTGGGCAGCCGCGTACGGCAGTGCGCAATCAGACGCGCGGCATCCAGATCGGAATCGGGACGCATGACGACGGCCACGGCTACGGCCTCACCCGCCACGGCGTGCGGGACGCCGACGGCCGCCACCGAGATCACCTCCGGCAGCTCCATCACCGCCGACTCCACGTCCTGGCTGGCGATGCGGATCCCCCACGACTTGATGAAGTCCTCTGCGCGGTCGACCACGTAGATGTAGCCGTCGGCGTCGATCATGGCCAGGTCTCCGGTGCGCAGCGTCCCGCCCGGCATCTTCTCGGCCGTGCGCTGCTCGTCGAGCAGATAGCCGGGCGAGATGTTCTCCCCCGTCGCCCAGATCTCGCCCACTCCTCCGGGAGCGACATCGGCGCCCTGCTCATCGACCACGCGCAGGGTCACGCCCGGGATGCCGCGTCCGATCGATCCTGCGTGCGCGTCGAGGTCCTCCGGAGGCAGATACGACAGCCGCGCGGTCGCCTCGGTCTGCCCGTACATGACGAGCAGACGTGCACCAGGGTGCGCCGCGCGGATCTCGTCGACGATCGCAGGGGACATCCGCCCTCCCGCCTGCTGGACCGTGCGGAGGTCGGGCAGTTCGCGTGTGCCGAAGGAGCTGTTGCGCATGAGCGCGTGGAAGTTCGACGGCACTCCGGCGATCGCAGTGCAACGCTGCGCGGCGAGGCGCTCCACGACCGACTCCAGATAGACGAACGACGGCTGGTTCACCAGGCACGCTCCGGCACGCAGATGCGTGTGCAGCAGCGAAGCGCCGAACACATACGAGAACGGCAGGACCACCAGCATCCGGTCATCGCCGGCGATGCCCGCATAGCCGAGGATCGATTCGGTGTTCGCACGGATATTGCGATGCGTGATGCGCACCACACGAGGCGCCGCCGTCGTCCCCGAGGTGAACAGATACGCAGCGTCCTCGTCGTCGTCGACCTCGCGGATCTCCAGGCCGCCCCCGCGATCATCTCCGCGGGAAGCATCGTCGAGAATCGTACTGTCGAGCACCGCGACGTCCGCCAGCGGCCCGATCCGCCGTGCCTCCGAACCGCCGAACAGGACTGCACGGCATCCGGCGAATCGCAGGCGAGCACGGAACTCGTCCGGCGCGAGAACGGACGGCATCGGCACGCAGACGAGCCCTGCGGCCATGATGGCGAGATACGCCGCGATCCAGAAGAAGCTGTTCGGCGCGGCGAGAGCGACAGCAGCCCCGAGAGGCAGTTCCAACTCCTCCAGCTGCGTGCCGGCCTTCGCGACGGCACCGCGCAGCTCGGCATAACTGTACGTCCGGTCCCCATCGACGAACACGGGTCTGTGGTCCTCACCCGTGCTCAGCAGATACTGCGCAGTATTCATGTCTCCCCCAGTCGGCCCGATCCCCAAAGGGCCGTTCACGACCAGATGATACGCCCGGTCACGCCGGAGCGTAAGCCTGGGCACTGTCGCCGGCATGCGGCATCCGCTACGCTGTGCCGTGCGGACCGGCTCGGGGAAGCCGCTTCGCTCTGGGAGTACGCGCTGGGGAGCGCGAATATGAGACTGGGGAGTTCTCATGAAGGGGATCATTCTCGCGGGCGGTTCCGGCACGCGTCTGCATCCGATCACGCTGGGTGTGTCGAAGCAGCTGGTTCCGGTGTACGACAAGCCGATGGTGTACTACCCGTTGTCGACGTTGATGCTTGCGGGGATCGACGAGGTGCTGGTGATCACGACGCCGCATGACGCGGCGCATTTCGAGCGGCTGCTCGGTGATGGATCGCAGTTCGGGATCAGCATCCGGTTCGCTCAGCAGGCGTCGCCGGACGGTCTGGCACAGGCGTTCACGATCGGTGCGGACTTCATCGGGTCGGATGCTGTGGCGCTCGTGCTGGGCGATAATCTGCTGTACGGGCCGGGGCTGGGAACGCAGTTGTGCCGCTTCTCGGGCATCGACGGCGGGGCGATCTTCGCGTACTGGGTCGCGGAGCCGGCCGCGTACGGGGTGGTGGAGTTCGATGATGCCGGTGCTGCGGTGTCGTTGGAGGAGAAGCCGGACGTTCCGAAGAGCAACTACGCGGTGCCGGGGCTGTACTTCTACGACAACGATGTGGTCGAGATCGCGCGGGGGCTGCGGCCGAGTGCGCGCGGCGAGTACGAGATCACGGACGTGAACCGGGAGTACCTTCAGCGCGGGAAGCTTCAGGTGGAGGTGCTGCCGCGGGGGACGGCGTGGCTGGACACCGGGACGTTCGACCAGATGACGGATGCCGCCGACTATGTGCGGACGATGGAACGCCGGACGGGCATGAAGATCGGTGTGCCGGAGGAGGTCGCGTGGCGGAAGGGGTTCCTCAGCAATGAAGGGCTGCGTGCGCGGGCCGAGACGCTGGTGAAGTCCGGCTACGGCCGGTACCTGCTGGGACTGCTGGAGCGGGGCGAGCGATGAGACTGCTCGTGACCGGGGGTGCGGGGTTCATCGGGTCGAACTTCGTCCATCACATCGTCGAGCACACCGATCACACGGTGACGGTGCTGGATGCCCTGACGTACGCGGGGAACCGCGCGTCGCTGGCGGGTCTGCCGTCGGAGCGGGTGCGGTTCGTGCGCGGCGACATCACGGATGCGGCGCTGGTGGAGGAGTTGTTCGCCGGGGCGGATGCGGTGGTGCATTACGCGGCGGAGTCGCACAACGACAATTCGCTGGATGATCCGCGCCCGTTCCTGGACACGAACATCATCGGCACGTACACGCTGCTGGAGGCCGCGCGCAGGCACGGCACCAGGTTCCATCACATCTCCACGGATGAGGTGTACGGGGATCTGGAACTGGATGATCCGGCCCGGTTCACCGAGACGACGCCGTACAACCCGTCGTCGCCGTACTCGTCGACGAAGGCGGGTTCGGATCTGCTCGTGCGGGCGTGGGTGCGGTCGTTCGGGGTCCGGGCGACGATCTCCAATTGTTCGAACAACTACGGCCCCTACCAGCACGTGGAGAAGTTCATCCCGAGGCAGATCACGAACGTGATCCGCGGCATCCGACCCAAACTCTACGGGGCGGGCGCGAACGTGCGCGACTGGATCCACGCCGATGACCACTCGTCCGCTGTGCTGACGATCCTCGAGAAGGGCCGGATCGGGGAGACGTACCTCATCGGGGCGGACGGGGAACGCAGCAATCGGGACGTGGTCGAGTTGATCCTCACGCTGATGGGACAGCCCGCCGATGCCTACGACCACGTCGCCGACCGGGCCGGGCACGACCTGCGGTACGCGATCGACTCGTCGAAACTGCGCAGCGAGTTGGGTTGGGCACCGCGGTTCGGGGACTTCGAAGGGGGACTCGCAGCCACGATCGACTGGTACCGCGACAATGAGGACTGGTGGGCTCCGGCCAAGGACGCCACCGAGGCGTTCTACGCCGGAAAGGGCCAGTGATGGTGTCGGTCACCCAGACCTCGATCCCCGGGCTGCTCCTGCTCGACCTTCCCGTGCACGGCGACTCGCGTGGCTGGTTCAAGGAGAACTGGCAGCGGGAGAAGATGGTCGCGGCAGGGCTGCCGGATTTCGGTCCGGTGCAGAACAACATCTCGTTCAATGACGCGGCAGGTACGACCCGCGGCATCCATGCCGAACCGTGGGACAAGTTCGTCTCGGTCGCGACCGGGCGGATCTTCGGCGCCTGGGTCGATCTGCGGGAGGGCCCGACGTTCGGCACGGTCTTCACGGCTGAGATCGACCCGTCACGGGCGATCTTCGTGCCCCGCGGCGTCGGCAACTCGTACCAGACGCTCGAACCGAACACCGCGTACACGTACCTGGTCAACGATCACTGGTCGCCGGACGCCCGCTACGCGAATCTGAACCTCGCCGACGAGACCGCCGCCATCGAGTGGCCGATTCCGCTCGGGGACGTGGAGATCTCGGAGAAGGACACGACGCACCCGCGGCTCGCGGACGTCACGCCGGTCCCGCCGCGGAAAATCCTCATCACCGGCGCGGACGGACAGCTCGGCCGGGCCCTGCGCGCCGAATTCGGTGACGCGTCGCACATCGAGTACGCCACCCGCACCGACCTCGACATCACCAGCCCCGGCCTCACGGACTCACGTCGCTGGCGCGACTACGGCACCATCATCAACGCCGCCGCCTACACCGCCGTCGACACCGCCGAAACCCCCGAAGGACGCCGGGCCGCCTGGGCTGTCAACGCCGCAGCCCCGGCTGCGCTCGCCCGCATCGCCACCGAACACGGCATCACCCTCGTGCACATCTCCAGCGACTACGTCCACGACGGCACCAGCGAAGGCGCTTACACCGAGGACGCACCCGTCAGCCCGCTCGGCGTCTACGGGCAGACCAAAGCCGCCGGCGACCTCGCCGTAGCGACCACACCGCGCCACTACATCATCCGCACATCCTGGGTCATCGGCGACGGCCACAACTTCGTCCGCACCATGGCAAACCTCGCCGAACGCGGCATCGACCCCACCGTCATCGACGACCAGCACGGACGACTCACCTTCACGAGCGACATCGCCGCCGGCATCCGCCACCTGCTCGCCACCGGCGCACCGCACGGCACCTACAACCTCACCGGAACCGGACCCGCACGAACCTGGGCCGACATCGCCCGCGACGTCTACCAGCACCTCGGCCACGACCCCGCCCGCATCACACCCGTCACCACCGACGCCTACTACGCGAACACTCCAGGGCCCACCGCACCACGGCCCCACAACAGCACCCTCGACCTCGACAAGATCACCCGAACAGGATTCACACCGACCGACGCCGACAGCGCGCTGCGCGACTACGTCGAAGAACTCGGACGCGCACGCTGACCGCATGCGTTCGACGGGCAGATCGTGAGCCGCTGGCCGGAGGCGCCTCGATCGCCGGGAGGATCCTGCAACGTCGTGCGCTGCTCTCCCCGATGATGCTCCTCCTCGACCGCTGGTGCTGACGAGAACTGCCGCTGTCGCGACCTGTTCTCCTCAACGTCCGGCCAGCAGGCCGACCGCGACGACGCGCGCCCTGCGCGAAGCCAACAAACCCACGTCTTTTCTCCCCCAGGGGTCCCCAAAACCCTGATGGTTCAGGAACGCGCTCGGTGCCTCCCCAGGAAAGGCCCGCGGCATTCCGTCCCCGCCTGCCCCGACGTTCGGATTACGTTCGGTGCAAGTGCGGTAAGCATATTCGCGCGCCCGAGCACCAACAAGATCACGAGAAGGACTCGTTACATTTCCGTGATCTTCACCTGTCGGAGAGAGCGCACCGCTTGGTATACGATACGCGTTTCTTCCCGATCAGCGCAGGTTAAAGCGCCAGCCGCTCCTTGACCACACCGGCCAACCTGTCGGCGTATGCCTGAGCGGATTCCGCATCCGCGGCCTCGACCATGACCCGGACGAGCGGCTCGGTCCCGGACTTGCGCAGCAGGACCCGACCGGAGTCTCCGAGCTCGCGCTCGACAGCGGCGACGGCATCCTGCACGCCCGCATCGTCCGCGACGCGGTCCTTGTCGACGCCGCGCACGTTGACGAGCACCTGCGGATAGACGGTCATCACGGCGGCGAGTTCCGCGAGGGACTTCTTCTTGTGCGCCATCTCGGCGACCAGGTGGAGGCCGGTGAGAACACCGTCACCCGTCGTCGCGTACTCGCTCATGATGACGTGGCCGGACTGCTCTCCGCCGAGGGAGAAGCCGCCCTGGTTCATGTCTTCGAGAACGTAGCGATCGCCCACGGCGGTCTGGCGCACGGCGATGCCGTTCTCGCGCATCGCCATGTGCAGTCCGAGGTTGCTCATGACCGTGGCGACGAGCGTGTCCTCGACGAGGTGACCGCGCTCCTTCATGGCCACCGCGAGGATCGCCATGATCTGGTCTCCGTCGATCACATTGCCCTCGGCGTCGACGGCCAGGCAGCGGTCGGCGTCGCCGTCGTGGGCGATCCCGACGTCCGCGCCCAGGCGGACGACAGCCTCGGCCAGGTTGTCGAGGTGGGTGGAGCCGACGCCGTCGTTGATGTTCAGGCCGTCGGGGTCCGCGCCGATCACGGTGACGGTCGCGCCGGCATCCTTGAAGGTCTCGGGCGACACCCCGGATGCTGCGCCGTGCGCGCAGTCGAGGACGACGTGGATGCCGTCGAGTCGGTGCGGCAGCGAGCCGAGAAGGTGGAGCTTGTAGCGGTCCTCAGCATCGGAGAAGCGCTCGATGCGCCCGACGCCGGAGCCGGTGGGGAGCAGCTTCTCCCCTGCCATCGCGGCCTCGATCCGCTCCTCGACGATGTCGGGGAGCTTCACACCGCCGCGGGCGAAGATCTTGATCCCGTTGTCGTGCGCCGGGTTGTGCGACGCCGAGACCATCACGCCGAAGTCGGCGTCGTGGTCGCCGACGAGGAACGCCAGGGCCGGGGTGGGGATCACACCGGCGTCGAGGACATCGACGCCGGAGGCCGCGAGGCCGGCCGAAACGGCGGCCACGAGGAACTCACCCGAGACGCGCGGGTCGCGGGCGACGACGGCTGAGAGCCGCTTGCCCTGCGCCTTGCGCGCCTCTGCGGTGCGGCCCTGGCCCAGGACGACAGCAGTCGCCTGGGCCAGGGTGAGCGCGAGATCGGCGGTGAGGATGCCGTTGGCAAGTCCTCGCACGCCGTCCGTGCCGAAGAGCGGCATCCGCGGGATCAGCGCTTCGAGTACTGAGGCGCCTTGCGGGCCTTCTTGAGACCGGCCTTCTTGCGCTCGATGACGCGAGCGTCGCGCGAGAGGAAGCCGGCCTTCTTCAGGGTCGGGCGGTTGTTCTCGACGTCGATGCCGTTGAGCGCACGGGCGATGCCGAGGCGCAGGGCTCCGGCCTGGCCCGAGTCGCCGCCGCCCGAGATGCGGGCGATGACGTCGTACGCGCCCTCGAGGTTCAGGACCTTGAACGGGTCGTTGATCAGCTGCTGGTGCAGCTTGTTCGGGAAGTAGTCCTCGAGCGTACGGCCGTTGACCGTGATGGTGCCCGAGCCGGGGATCACGCGCACGCGGGCGATGGCCTGCTTGCGGCGACCGACGGCAGCGCCGGAGACGTTCAGAACCGGACGGGGAGCCGTCTCGGTCGCAGCGCTCTCCGGGGTGGAGGTCGAGTAGTTCTGCGGGGTTTCGGTGGTTTCGATGTCAGCCACGAGTATGTCCTTAGTCGTTGCGGCGCTTACTGGGCGACCTGGTCGAGGGTGTACGGCGTCGGCTGCTGCGCGGCGTGCGGGTGCTCGGCACCCGTGTAGACCTTGAGCTTCGACAGCTGCTGGCGGCCGAGGCTGTTCTTGGGGAGCATGCCGCGGACGGCCTTCTCGACAGCGCGGACCGGGTTCTTCTCGAGGAGCTCGGAGTAGCTCGTCGCTGTGAGGCCGCCCGGGTAGCCCGAGTGGCGGTAGGCCATCTTCTTCTGGAGCTTCTGGCCGGTCAGGGCGACCTTGTCGGCGTTGATGATGACGACGAAGTCGCCGGTGTCGACGTGGTTGGCGAAGGTCGGCTTGTGCTTGCCGCGCAGGAGCGCTGCGGCGTGCGAGGCCAGGCGGCCGAGCACGACGTCGGTGGCGTCGATGACGACCCAGTCACGCTGGACCTGCCCGGTCTTCGGGGTGTATGTGCGCGTCACAATAGTGCTGCTTTCTTGATCGAACGGAGAGGTTCGTGAATCCCACTCCGGGGTGGTTCTCTTCGACACTCGCTGAGCTGTCGAAGCGGAACACGCCAGTGGAGGGCTCACGTTCGCGGTGCACGCAGTCGGCACCAAAGCGATAGCTTACGGCATCCGGCGCGCGTCCGCCAATCGCCCTGCGGCCGCGCGGCCTACTCCGGGAACGGAATGCGCGGGGCGCGGCCGGTCGGCGCCTTGTCGAAGTCCTTCTCGGCACGGATGCGGTCCTTCTCGATCTGCTCGAGCGCGATCTCGACGGACCGCGCGAACACGTCTCCCCCGGCCTTGCCGGGATGGATGCCGTCGCCGGCGAGCAGGTCCTCGTGAGGTGCGATGTCTCCTGACCAGTCCGCCACCCAGACGTGCCGGTGCCGTGCGGCGAAGGTGTCGAGCTCGGCGTTCACGCCGGGGATCCAGTCGCGCGGCGCATGCGCGTTGACGAGGATGAGGTTGCGGTCGGGTCCGGCGATCCGCGACATCTGCTCGAGCACATCGTCGTCGACCGGTCCGTTCGTGCCGAGCGCGACGACGACGTTCTGCCGAAGGGCTCCCGAGTCCTCCAGGCTCTGCAGGATCTCGGGCCCCGCCCACACCGAACGCGATACCTCGGCATCGACCTCGATCCCTGGGAACTCCTCGAGCAATGACGGCGCGGACGCGAGCATCACCGAGTCGCCGACCGCGGTGATCTCCCTGCCCTCCGGGACCGCGATCTTCTCCGGCACGGGGTCGGGCACGGGGGTCTCGGCCGACTTCAGCGCATCCTCTCCGCGCCCGATCGCCGCCGCTGCGGTGGTCGTGTGCGGCGCGTTCACGATCGCGGCGGTCGTGCCGCCGACCGCGACGAGCGCGACCACCAGTGCGCCGACGCCGACGAACCTGCTCACCGGGCCGCCCGCGATCCGGCGGCCGAGCCCGCGCAGCGCGTGTCGGAACCCGTAGCGGCGGAACGGAGCCTCCACGAACCGGTACGACACCGCCGCCGCACCCACCGACAGCACGAGCGCCGTCGCCCCCGCCCACGCCGGAACGCCCGCCTCGGGTCCGAATCCCTGCGTGGCCACGAGCGTCAGGACGAGCACAGGCCAGTGCCACAGGTAGATGCCGTACGAGCGATCACCGACCCACTTCAGCGGCTGCACGTCGAGCGCACGGCCGAACCACGACCCGGGGAGCACGCCGGCGAAGATCGCGAGCACCGACCCGCCGCCGGCGAGCAGCAGCGTGCCGGGGAACGTCCCGGCCTCCTGACTCTCCGGCATCAGAGCGGCCGCGACGATCGCACCGATCCCCAGCAGTCCGATGATCAGAGAACCCGCGCGCGCCGGGCGCGAGCTCGTCCATGCCCGCTCCGGCATGTTCGCGGTGGCCAGCGCCAGCGCGATGCCGATCAGCAGCCCGAACGCGTGCGCGTCCGTGCCGAAGTACGCGCGCGTGACCTCGCCTCCTGCGACGAGCTGCGCCATCCACCACGCCGAACCGCCGCCGGCGACGAGCACGAGCGCGACACGCGCCCAACGGCCGGGGATCAGCAGCACGAGCGGCAGCAGCAGCGGCCACACGACATAGAACTGCTCCTCCACCGCGAGCGACCAGAAGTTGCGGAACAGCTCCGGCGCGGTCGCGGCGAAGTAGTCGGTGCCGTCTGCGACGGCCAGCCAGTTGTAACTGAAGGTCGCAGCGCCCAGCACTTGGCGCCCCATGCCGACGAGCAGGTCGCCACCGAGCATCCATGCGGCTGTCGCGCACACCGTGACCACGACGGCCAGCGCCGGCAGCAGCCGGCGCGCCCGCCGTCGCCAGAAGTCGACGAGCCGGCGGGGCGAGCCCAGCCGCCCGAGCCGGGACGGGCGGAGCAGCAGCGAGGTGATGAGGAACCCGCTGATCACGAAGAACACGTCGACGCCGACGAATCCGCCGACGAGCGGCAGTCCGGGGAACAGGTGGTAGACGACCACCAGGGTCACGGCCACCGCGCGCAGGCCGTCGAGGCCCGCGAATCGCGTCGATGTCGTCTGGTTCTGCATGTCTCGTGAGTCGCGCCGCGGCTCGCAGCCGGGCGAAGTCAAAGCTCCAGATTAGGCTGGGCACGTGAGAATCCGCTTGGACATCGCCTACGACGGCACGAACTTCCGCGGGTGGGCGAAGCAGCCCGGCTTGAGGACGGTTCAGGGCACGCTCGAGGCGGCTCTCGCGCGGATCGTCGGGTCAGATGTGCAGTTCGTCGTCGCCGGGCGGACGGATGCCGGGGTGCACGCCTCCGGCCAGGTCGCGCACGTCGACCTGGACGAGACGCAGTGGGCTCGCGTCGAGGCGCGCCACGGGCGAGCAGCCACGGATCCCGCAGGATCGATCGCCGCCCGCATGCGCGGGGTCCTCGGCGCCTACCCCGACGCCACCGTGCATCGGTCGTCGCTCGCTCCGGGGGGCTTCGATGCGCGCTTCTCCGCGGTCTGGCGACGCTACCGGTACCGGCTGGCCGACGATGCGGCCGGGTTCGATCCGGCACGGCGCCTCGACACCACGAGCATCCGCGGTTCGCTGGATGTTCGGGCCATGGATGCCGCGGCGCGCTCCCTCATCGGCCTGCACGACTTCGCCGCCTACTGCAAGGCCCGCGAGGAGGCGACGACGATCCGCACGCTCCTGGACTACCGGTGGACGCGGGATACCGACGGCGTCCTCATCGCCGAGGTCAAGGCCGATGCGTTCTGCCACAGCATGGTCCGCGCGCTGGTCGGGGCGTGCGCTGCCGTGGGCGAAGGACGTCTCGGCGAGGGAGATCTCGTCGTTCTGCGCGATGCCCTGCAGCGCACGAGCGAGTTCAAGGTGCTCGCCGCGCGCGGACTGACGCTCACCGAGGTGGGGTACCCGGCCGACGATCTGCTCGCCGCACGCGCCGAGCAGACGCGGGCGCGGCGGGACTCCGAGTAGACGAGTTCACAGAATCGACACCACAGGCTCAGGTGGGCGCAGTAGCGTGGCGATGATGAAGGTCATCTCCTACAACCTGCGCAAGCATCGGGCCGCGACCGAGCTCGAGGAGCTCGTCGAACAGCACGGGCCCGATCTGCTGTGCCTGCAGGAGTGCGACGTCTCCGCCCTCCCCGACGAGATCGGCGGCTTGACCCTCGCCGACGCCACCCAGGGGAATCGCCTCGGTCTTGCGCTCTACTACCGGACGAACCTGTTCCGCCTGCAGGACATCCGCACGATCGGCCTCAAGAAGTCGCTGCACGACATGATGCTCAAGCCCGCCCACGAGCGCGTTCTCGGTGTGCGACTGCTCGACATCGACAACGGCAAAGAACTCATCGTCGCGTCGTTCCACGCCGCGCCGCTGACGGCACTCAACTCGCTGCGCCGCACCCAGATCCGCGCGGCCCTGACCGAACTCGAGATGATGGGGCCGGGCCTTCCCATCCTCATGGTCGGCGACTACAACTACCCGGTCTTCAAGGAGAACCTCGGGCAGACCGTGCGCGACCACGGGTACGCACTGACGCTGAGCGACGAGCGCACCTACACGCGGTACCGCGTGTTCAAGGGTCACTACGACTTCGCGACCTCGGACGGATTCACGATCGACCGCATCGAGACCCTGCCGCAGCGGTCGAGCGACCACCGTCCGATCCTCGTCACCGCCGACGTCGCCTGAGCGCCGCGGGTGCGGTCGGGTCAGCGCTCGACGAGGATGCCGTCCTCGTCGGCGTAGAGGCGCTTGCCCACCGCGAAGACCACTCCCCCGAACTCGAGGTCGACGTCGATCTCTCCGGCGCCGAGCTTGGCACTCTTGCGCGGGTTCGTGCCGAGCGCCTTGACTCCGAGATCGAGGCCGCCGATAGCGACGCTGTCGCGGATCGCGCCGTGGATCACGACGCCCGCCCAGCCGTTCGCGACGGCGGACTCGGCGATCATGTCGCCCATGAGCGCGGTGTTCAGCGATCCTGAGCCGTCGATCACGAGCACGGCGCCGTCGCCCGCTGTCGCGAGAGTCGACTTCACGAGCGCGTTGTCCTCGAGGCAGCGGATCGTGCGGATCGCCCCCTGGAACGCCGCCCGGCCGCCGAAGTCGCGGAACTGCATCGGCACCGACTGGAGGTCGTCACCGAACTCGTCGTAGAGGTCTGCGGTCGCTTGAGTCATGTGGCCATCCTTGCACGGGAGCACTTCGGCACCGGTCGACGGGAATACCCCTAGGGGGTACTATGGTTGAGTCCGAGGAACGAAAGGAAGATCCCATGAGCACCATCGAGTACCAGGTGACCGGTATGACCTGCGGCCACTGCGAGATGTCGGTCCGCGAAGAGGTCGGCCAGATCGCCGGCGTCGACCAGATCGAGGTCAGCGCACAGACCGGCAGGCTCGTCGTGACAGCATCCGCTCCCCTCGACGATGCAGCGGTGCTCGCGGCCGTCGACGAGGCCGGATACTCCGCCGTCCGCGCCTGACCCGAACTCCAGAAACGCAACCCCGGAAAGAAGCACCATGACCAGCGTCGAACTCGAGATCGGCGGCATGACCTGCGCCTCGTGCGCGACGCGCATCGAGCGCAAGCTGAACAAGCTCGAGGGCATCGAGGCGACGGTCAACTACGCGACCGAGAAGGCGAAGGTCACCGCGCCCGCCGACTTCGACACGGCGCTGCTCATCGACGAGGTCGAGAAGGCCGGGTACTCCGCGCAGCTGCCCGCCACGAAACCGGCTGCGACGGAAGAGACCGACGACCCCGAACTGCGCTCACTCCGCCAGCGTCTGTTCATCTCGATCGCCCTCGCCGTACCGGTGATCCTCATGGCGATGATCCCGGCGCTGCAGTTCACGTACTGGCAGTGGGCGTCGCTCGCGCTGGCTGCGCCGGTGATCGTGTGGGGCGGCTGGCCGTTCCATCGCGCCGCGTTGACGAACCTGCGTCACGGCGCGGCGACCATGGACACCCTGATCTCGATGGGCACGATCGCCGCGTTCGGCTGGTCGCTGTACGCGCTGTTCTTCGGAACCGCTGGGATGCCGGGCATGACCCACCCGTTCGCGTTCACCCTGTCGCGCTCCGACGGTGCGTCGAACATCTACCTCGAGGTCGCAGCCGGGGTGACGATGTTCATCCTGGCCGGGCGGTATTTCGAGAAGCGGGCCAAGCGTCAGGCGGGGTCGGCGCTGCGCGCGCTCCTCGAGCTCGGCGCGAAGGACGTGTCGGTGGTGCGCGACGGGGTCGAGGCCCTGATCCCGATCGAGCAGCTGCGGGTCGGCGACGAGTTCGTCGTGCGCCCGGGCGAGAAGATCGCCACCGACGGCGTCGTCGTCGAGGGACATTCGGCCGTCGACGCCTCGATGCTCACAGGTGAGTCCGTCCCCGTCGAGGTCGGCGAGGGGGATGCCGTCACCGGCGCCACCGTGAACGCCAGCGGCCGCCTGATCGTGCGCGCGACGAGGATCGGCGCGGACACTCAGCTCGCGCAGATGGCGCAGCTGGTGGAGGACGCGCAGACCGGCAAGGCCGAGGTGCAGCGCCTGGCGGACCGCATCTCGGGCGTCTTCGTCCCGATCGTCCTCGTGATCGCGCTCGCGGCTCTCGTCGGCTGGATCGTCGCCGGATTCGGGTTGTCCGCGGCCTTCACCGCCGCCGTCGCCGTGCTCGTGATCGCCTGCCCGTGCGCGCTCGGGCTCGCGACACCCACCGCCCTGCTGGTCGGCACCGGCCGCGGCGCACAGCTGGGCATCCTCATCAAGGGGCCCGAGGTCCTCGAGTCCACGCGCAAGGTCGACACTGTCGTCCTCGACAAGACGGGCACGGTCACATCCGGTCGCATGGCCCTCACAGGCGTCATCGCCGAGGACGGCGTGGATGCCGCGGAGCTCGTGCGACTGGCCGGAGCGGTCGAGCACGCGTCCGAGCATCCCATCGCGAAGGCGATCGCCGCGGCATCCACCCAGCTCCCGGCCGTCACCGACTTCACGAACGTCGAGGGCAAGGGCGTGCAGGGCGTCGCAGACGGCCACAGCATCGTCGTCGGCCGCGAGTCGCTGCTCGCCGACTGGGGCCTGGCGCTCTCCCCCGAGGTCGCGGTCGCGAAGGAGCGGTCCGAGAGCGAGGGCAAGACCGTGGTCGCCGCCGGTTGGGACGGCGCAGCCCGCGGCATCCTCGTCGTCGCCGACACCGTGAAGCCCACCAGCGCGGAAGCGATCAGAGGCCTGCGCGCACTCGGTCTCCGCCCGATCCTGCTGACCGGCGACAACGCCGCCGCCGCTCGTCACATCGCCGCCGAAGTCGGGATCGACGAGGTGATCGCCGAGGTGCTGCCTCAGGACAAGGTCGCCGTCGTGCAGCGCCTGCAGTCCGAGGGCCGAGTGGTCGCGATGGTCGGCGACGGCGTCAACGACGCCCCGGCGCTCGCGCAGTCCGACTTGGGACTGGCGATGGGAACCGGCACGGATGTCGCTATCGAGGCATCCGACATCGCGCTCGTCCGCGGCGACCTGCGCAGCGCGGTCGACGCGATCCGCCTGTCGCGCCGAACGCTCGGCACCATCAAGACGAACCTCTTCTGGGCCTTCGCCTACAACGTCGCCGCCATTCCGGTCGCCGCCCTCGGGATGCTGAACCCGATGCTCGCCGGAGCCGCCATGGCGTTCTCGAGCGTCTTCGTCGTCGGCAACAGCCTGCGACTGCGCGCGTTCCGGTGACCGTCCGCGACCCGGGTCACATCCGCGCGTAGCGGGCGCGGGCAAAGCAGAACAGCCCGTACAGGATCAGGCCGGCCCCGACGCCCCAGAGGATGACGACGCCGAACGGGAGTCCGGCGAGCGCTCGGAGTGCGGCATCCAGGCCTCCGGCAGCTTCGGGGTCGTGCATGAGCGCCGCGACGACGAAGAGGATACCGGTCACGCCGACGGCGATCCCCTTGGCGACGTATCCGACGACGCCGAGCGTCAGGATGCCCGTGCGGCCCGCGCCGGCCGGAAGGTCGAGGTCCTCCTCGAACGCGCGCGCGATTCCGCGCACGACGAAGGCGATGCCGATACCTGTCACCACGAGTCCGATCGCGACGAGCAGTGCGACGCCCGCCGGCACCGCGAGCAGGCGCGCACTGAGCGATTGCGAGGACTCCGAGGAGTCGGACCGGCCGCCGAGGGCGTAGACCAGCGCGGTGCCTGAGATGGCGAGGTAGGTGATCGCGGTCCCGATGAACTTCACCCGATGCGCCCATCTCTTCCGGCTGTCGGGGTCGCGTTCGAGGAGGGTCTCCGCGACCTGCCAGACGGCGAGCGCTGCGAGCCCGATGACGATGCCCCACAGCAGAACGACACCGAACGGAGACTTCTGAATCTGCGCCAGGGCGCCACCCTGGTCGGCCTCCCCGCCGCCGGCACCGGTCGCGATCGAGATCGCAATGGCCCCGATCAGCAGGTGCAGGATGCCGAGGACGGCGTAGCCGACGCGAGCGAGCACCTCGAACACGGTGGAGTCCTGCGCCGCTCGCGCGGCCCGATCAGCGCTCTTGTCAGCCATCGTCGCCCTTCTCCCCCTTGCCCTTCTTCCCGTTGTTCTTGTCCTTCTTCTCGTTGGTCTTGTCCTTCTTCTCGTCGCTCTTGCCCTTGTCATCGGTATTGCCGACGTCGTCGCCCGCGTCGGTGCCCGGGTCCGTCTGCACGGGTTCGGGTTCGGTCTGCTCGGCGTCGGCCGACTCGAAGTCGGCGCGGACGACAGCGATGGACTGCAAGATGATGGCGGCCCGCTCTGCGGTGATCTCGCCGGCTTCGCGCGCGGCTACCACCCGGGTCTCGAGTGCGGCGAGGTCGGCCAGCCCTGCCGTGAAGTCCTCCGTTTCGGCGGACTCCGCAATCGTGACCACCCTGGCCTGCCAATCCTGGCTGGTCTGCGCGTCGAGGGCGGCGGAACCACCGGAGCATCCGGCGATCAGGACGACCAGCGCGACTGCGGCAGCGGCGGCAAGGCTGCGTGCGGCGCGAATCACGGCGTCACCGCGTCCATGAGCTGTTCGAGGTGCGCGGCCAGCGGTTCCTCGAGGGTCGGAAGCGACGGTGGCGGAGTCTGTTCGCCGGGCCAGGAATTCCACAGCGCCACGCCCGCGATCGCGACGACGGCCGCGACGACGGCCACGAGCATCGGTATCCGCCAGCGACGAGAACGACCCGTCTCGGGTTCCAGGACCGCTGTGCGCGCGAGCTCGGGTTCCAGAACCGCGGTGCGCGCGTTCGTCGCGTCGGGATCGGGGATCGTATCGGCGACGTTCGTCGCGTCAGAGTCGTTCGCGCCGTCCATCGGTACGGTCGCCGCCATGTCGCGCACGCGGATCACGACCTCGAGAGCGGTCGGTCGGTCGGCCGGCTCGCGCGCCGTCATGGCCCGCAGCAGACTCATCCAGCCCTCGCCGACGGATGCGGGGATGTCAGGATCCGTTGTCAGCCGCGCAACAACCGCTTCACGGATTCCGTCCTGAGCGAAGGCGCGCTCGCCGGTCAGCGACTCCAGCAGCACGAGCCCGAGCGCGTAGACGTCCGACGCCGGAACCGGAGCGGACCCCGTGACCTGCTCCGGGCTGAGGTATCCCGCAGAGCCGATGATGGTTCCCGGTGTGGTCAGACGCGTGGTGTCGACCAGGTGGGCGATGCCGAAGTCCGCGAGTTTCGCCCGGAACTCTTCGCCGGGCACCTCGGAACGTCGCAGCAGTACATTGGCGGGCTTGACGTCGCGATGCACGATGCCTGCCGCGTGAACCGCGTGCAGGGCGTCGGCCAGGTCGTCGGCGAGCCGGATCGCCGCGCGCGGCGAGAGCGGACCGACGTCCAGACGTGCGCGCAGGGTGGGCCCGTCGACATGCTCCATCACGATGTAACGCGGCTCTCGTGCCCCGATGTGCGCGTCATGGAGGGTGACGAGAGCAGGGTGGTTGAGTCCTGCGAGCAGCCGCGTCTCGGATGCTGTGCGCTCCGTCTCGGTCGCGCCGCTGCGAAAGACCTTCACGGCGACGACACGCCCCAGCTGCCGGTCACGGGCGCGATAGACCACGCCCATGCCGCCCTCACCGAGGCGCTCCTCGATCGCGTAGCGCTCATCGAGGAGCGTTCCGATCAGTTCGCCGTCATGGCGCGCTGTGGACTCGGTCATCGACTGCGCTCCTCCCGACGATCGCCGACGTGGTCACCCGATCCAGGATACGGGCGATCGGCAGCGCGCCGGGAGAATTCAGGCGGCGGCCCGGTCCCCCACCACCATTGCGGGACGGTTCCGAATACGACAAAACCCCCGGAATCCCGGGGGTTTTCGTCTGTAGCAGGAGCGGGGCTTGAACCCGCGACCTCACGCTAATGGCGCGAGGTCCTCTTTCCACCTGATAACCCTGATTCTATGGCACCAACTCGCTGTTCCTACGAGTTCCTACGGGTATGTACACGGTCACAAAGTGGATTTGCGGACACAAAACGGACGACTTTCTGAGAACTGTCCAGGCTCAGATCCGGTAGTCGTGGTTGAGGACCACGCGGCCCGTTCGATCGCCCAGCGAGCATCGTCCAGAAGTGGAGGCATGGCGGCGATGCGGCCTTCTGCTCGACGTAGGAGGGCCGGGCGGAGGCGTCATTTCGCGCTTCGACCCAGTCCGGTGAGCATCACGATCCTGCCAGGTCACCCCCGCACGCAGGCTCCTAGCGATCTGGTCTTTGATGGCGGTGTCGACGCTGCGACCTCATCAACGGATGTCGCGAAGCTCTCGGCGAAGGTGAAGCGTCGATCTAGCACCCAACCTTGCCTCGCTTTGCCGATGAGGTGATGTCGGCGCCGATAGGCTAGTCAAGATGGTTACTAGTCTCACCGTGCGTCAAGCAAAGGTGAAAGATCATCAGGGACTGATAATGAACATCATTCTCAGTCTCGCGGTGATCGTCTTGCTTGCTTTCGGTGTGGCCTCCACGGTCCACATGGAGCGCAGCAGCGATGAGCTGCCATCAACTGCAGCGCAGTCGAGCATCGTTAGTGCTGATCGGGGACTTCTGGCTAGCAATGACGCGGCTCCTGAAGCGGTCGGTGGCGCTGCACTGTGCCTTGCAGGAGCGCTGTTCAGCTTCGTGATGCTCTGGCGGATCCTCACAGGCCCGACGCTCATCGGATGCACGCGTGGGCGCGGCCGCGAGCTGATGCGCGACATGACTCAGTTTTCACGCTCGACACGTTTTCGGGGTCTTCGACCGTCATTGACGCAACTGGCGCTGTCCCGGACCTGATTCTCTGAGCCGTCTTACGAACCTCTCGCAGGCATTCCCCGAGAGATCCGTTGCCGTGCCGATGCCACACTTGGAGAACCTCGATGCCACGTCCTGATGCCCAGCCCACCCCGATTAAGGCCACCCCACACCCGCGTTCACCGCGAGGCATTGCCGTGTTCGCAAGCACCTTGGTTGTTCTCCTTCTCGTCGGAGGGTGCGCGCCAACCGTCGAGCTGAAGCCTGCTGACCATGCGAACGCCCCGGAGTGTGCGGATCTTACGGTCCGTCTACCGGATGTTATCGGCGAGCTTCCCACCCGAACGACGGACGCGCAGGCGACGGCTGCGTGGGGCGACCCCACGGCCGTGGTCGTCAGATGCGGGCTCGAATCGCCCGCTCCCACCACGTTGCAGTGCGTCACCATCGGGGCGGTGGACTGGATCATCGATGACTCCGACTCCCCGAATCTGCGCATGACGACCTATGGGCGAGAACCGGCGGCTCAGGTTTATGTCGACACCACCCGACTCTCGGCGGACAAGGCACTGGAGGCCCTTGCACCAGCAATGCAGAAGCTGCCCAAGACGGGAGCGTGCACCGCTCCTGATATTGATACGGACACGATGTCGGCCCCGCAGGCTCTACCCGATGAAACCGAGAGCCGTTCGTGAAGCCGGCGAGCTTGCGAATGGCAGGGCCCGCGATCCTGATCGCCGCGGGAGCTTTCACTCTGGTTGTCTGTTTGATCATCGGTGGCGGTGCGGCGCCTCGGGTAACCAGCGATCCAGGGGCTCTGGTTCGTTGGGGGCTGCCGACTGCCAAGCTCTTCGTGAACTTGTCCGCCGCAGTCATGTCGGGTTCTGCCGTGCTCACGTTGTTTGCGCTTCGCGCCGGTAAGAAGGAGTACGACACGGCACTGGATCTGGCGTCGGCCGGAGCGGCTGTCCTCACGGTCAGCAGCGGCGCCACCGGGTTCCTTACCTTTCTGTCCTCGTTCAATCCGCAGGTGTCGTTGGGAGCGGAGTTCGGCCAGCAGCTGGGACGATTCCTGTTGGAGACCGAGCTCGGACGCGTGTGGTTGATCACGACGGTCGCCGCGGCCACGATCACGGTGCTCGCTTACGCGTTCCGCCGCTGGGGTGCAGCGGCGCTCATCGGAGTGTTTTCCTTGATGAGCTTGGTCCCGATGGCGACGCAGGGTCATTCGGGCAGTCTCGCAAACCACGACGCTGCCGTCATGGCCCTGGTCCTGCACATCATCGGTGCCGCGGTGTGGCTCGGTGGACTCGTGACTTTGGTGTTCCTGCGTTCCTGCATGCAGGAGACGAGGATGCGCGTCATCGTCGAAAGATATTCGACTCTCGCGCTGGTCGCGTTCATCGTCGTATTCGTGTCCGGCATCGCGAGAGCGCTCACGTCGATCACGGACTGGGGCGACCTGATCAGCGCTTATGGGGCGGTACTCGCTCTCAAAGTCCTAGCTCTGGCCGCGCTCGGGGCGCTGGGGACCGCGCACCGACGGAGGTTCATCCGTCGCGGCGTAGGTGAGCGGGGCGCCTTCTGGGCGTTCATCGCCGTCGAGTTCGCGGTCATGGGGTTGGCCAGCGGTGCGGCCACAGCATTGGCGCGTACCCCCGCGCCCGCCGATACCAGCGCGCCCCCACTGACGACGCCTGCCGAGATCCTCACCGAAGCCCCGCTCCCGGCAGAACTCACGGCCGAGCGATGGTTCGTCAGCTGGGACATCGATCTTCTTTGGATTCTGATTGCCGGCTTCGGGATCTTCTTCTATCTTGTCGGTGTCCGCCGTCTCCGGCGACGCGGCGAGCTATGGCCCGCGTCACGTACGCTCTCCTGGGTCGCCGGGATGCTTCTGCTGGTCTGGGTGAGCTCCGGTCCGATCTCGGTGTATGCGGATTATCTGCACAGCGTGGATGCGCTCAGCCGAGTACTGCTGGCCGCTGTCGTCCCGCTGCTTCTCGTGCTCGGCGCCCCGTTCACGCTCGCGATGCCAGCAATCACCAGCCGCACCGATCAGAGCCGAGGCGTGCGCGAGTGGATGCAGGTAATCGCCCGGGCACGGCCAGTGAGACTCCTCATGCATCCCATCGTCGCAACCTGCCTGTTCGCGGTGGTGCTGTGGGCGACGAGCGCAACCGGGACTCTTCGATGGACACTGGTCGACCCCCTCGCCCACGAACTCCGTGTCGTGGCGCTGCTCGTCGCAGGCAGTGTCCTGGTGCACTCGCTGATCTCCGCCCGACAGGTGCGGTCTCGAGTTCTGCGCGTGATCATCATCGCGTCAGCCATCTTGACACCCGCTGTTCTGGGTGCGTGGGTCGTCATCCAGAACGGCCTTATCGCAGCTAACTGGTTCGGGGCGATGGGACGCACCTGGGGTCCTGATCCTCTTGCCGACCAGCGCACAGCCGGATTCGTGCTCGCGACAGGTGCTGTCGGTCTTGTGCTGGCAGCTCTTTTCGGGCACCGTCAACGAACGCGGAAGCCATGAGCATCTCGGATCCCGACCGGGCTGGTCTGCTGGGCGCCACGATCGTCCACCATCCCGCTGCCAGGCCTCGACGAGCACCTCCCGCGCGCTCATCCCGTCACTTTCGCCCACATTCCCCTTCCTCCAGACCTCGCCGTGTCTCACGACATCCCTAAGGATTAAGCCATGCCCACGAAACTCACACGCTCGATACGCCTGACCGCGATTGCCGTCATCACCTCTGCCATCACGACCTTGCTGTTCGCCGCCCCGGCCGCCGCCCATGACAACCTTCTCGACTCCGCACCGTCCGCCGGCGATACGGTCACAACCCTGGAAGCGGTCTCGCTTACCTTCAGCGGCGAGCTGATCGACTTCGGGCAGGCGAGCTTCGCTCAGGTCCAGGGGCCCGACGGCCTGTACTACGAGACGTCGTGCTCGACCATCGACCTGAATGTACTGACCACCCCGGTCGCGCTCGGCGAGGCGGGGACCTACACGATCCTCTGGAACGCGGTCTCCAGCGATGGCCACCCGATCTCGGAGTCCTTCGAGTTCCAGTACGCACCAGAAGAAGGCACCGAGTCTGCACTCGGATGGGATCTGCCGGCCTGCGAGAACGAGCGGATCCGCGCCCAACCCGGAGCAGTCGTGGCGGCGTCCCCCACGCCCACTCAGAGCGCGCAGGACGAAGCAACCACCCCCACTCCCGCGAAGACGGACAGCGCATCCGACGGATCCTCCGAGGGCGTTGTCGTTCTCTTCATGCTTGGAGGAGTGTTCGTTCTCGCCGCCGTGATTGCGGCGGCGTTCTGGCTCATCCGAGCACGTCGCCGCCGCACCGAATAGGCATGGCTGGCGGCGGTCAAAGGGCTCTCAGACGTCTCTGCTCATCACTCGACGCCTAGCATCGTCAATCGTGATCCCTGCCCGTGCCTCATTGGGCCGACAGTTCCCTGCCCGCTCAAAGAAAGCGCAAACACGGGACGAGTACAATGCGGAGGATGCACCGTTCGTTGCGGATCCCCGATCCCACGCGAACGCACAAGCAGTTATTGATAATGCGGCTCATTACCAGTATCGGGCTATCGCTGCTCCTGCTCTTCAGTGTCGCCGCCACGACGGGGCATACGGACACCCAGAACGGCGAGAAGGTTCCCTTCGCCATGACAGAGTTCGACGGTGCCGGCGTCGATCCCAGTACACAGCAGATCGTCACTGTCCCGGGAGACGTGAACGCATCTCTAGGAGTCGCTCTGTGCGCCCTGGGCATCCTCTGCGGACTTACGGCAATCATCCTGGTCCTGAGGCTGTTCTGGTCTCCTCAACTGGCTTCCCCTCTCCGCGCCGGACCGCGCCCCTTAGCCCGCGCATCGGTGTTCACCTCGCCCCTGCGCACTACTGCATTGTCCCTCACCCAGCTCGGCCTCTCGCGAACCTGACGTCCGATGCGCCGCCTTCACGGCGGCGATTCCACGAGCTCACGCTCATCTTGTCGTTCGTCCTCGTCGTGTCATTGGAGTACCCGTTGAAACCTGGTGTGAAAGCCGGCATCGTCACTGCTGCAGTCGTCGTAGTGCTGATGCTCATCGTGTTCGTCGTCGTCATCGTCAATCAGAACGGAAAGGAGCCGCCCACCTCCGACGGTTCCGCCCCCTCCGCGCCCGTCCAGCGCGAGAACTCGCATGTGCTCGACGACGGCGGTGAAGGTGCCATCACCGTGGTCGAGTTCCTGGACTTCGAGTGTGAAGCCTGCGGCGCCTTCTACCCGATCGTGGAGGATCTGAGGGCAAAGTACGACGGGAAGATCACCTACGTCGTCCGTTACTTTCCCCTCCCGGGTCACCTGAACTCGAGGAACGCTGCCCTCGCCGCCGAAGCCGCCGCGCAACAGGGACGACTCGATGACATGTACCGCGAATTGTTCGAAACCCAAGCGGAATGGGGCGAAGCCCAGGAATCACGTGCAGATGTTTTCCGCGGGTTCGCTGAACAATTGGGCCTAGACATGCCCGCATACGACAAGGCCGTCGCTGACCCGGCTACGACCGCACGCATCGATGTGGACTTCAACGACGGCCAGGCCCTCGGAGTCGACAGCACCCCGACGTTCTACGTCGATGGAGAGAAGCTCCAGTTGCAGCAGTTCGACGACCTGGAGAACGCCATCAAGGCCGCGTTGGAGACGCAGTGACGATTCTGGGACTGTCACACCGTCGTGTGATCATTGTCGGCGCCGGACATACCGGGCTGGCAGTCGCGGGCGCGCTCAGAAGCAGTGGTCTGATCCCGCAGAAGGATTTCACCGTCATCGACGCGAACACGAACGGCCAACGCTCGTGGGCCGCACGCTGGCATTCCATGGTGCTCCTCAGCGATGCGCACCACAGCGCGATCGCCGGCCGACCGCTTCCCGGCGACCCATCCCGACGTCCACGTGCGGACGAAATGGAGGAGTACCTCGCCGCGGTCGAAGCTTCGCTCGGCGTGGCCGTGATGTGGGGTATCCGCGCCGCTAGCGTAGATCCTCGTGGCAGCGGCTCGACTCTCCTGCTTTCGACTAGCGAGGGGCAGGTTCAAACCCGCAACGTGGTGTGCGCGACGGGTTCTTCATCCCGACCTTGGATCCCGGCCTGGGCTGCGGACCTCGCTGTTCCAGGCGCGGCAATACACAGTGCCGACTATCGGTTTCCTCGACAGATTCCCCACGGCGACGTGCTGATCATCGGCGGTGGGGACAGCGGAGTGCAGATCGCACGGGAACTCGCCCACTCACACAGCGTCACGCTGTCGACCCGATCCCGGGGCCGCCCAAATCGCGAACAGGACACGAGACGTTGGTCGTGGCTTGCGCACCGGCGCTCCACGCCACTGGACGGAGCTGTGCACGCAGAGTTGCAACAACACGGAGTGTCGATAGCGCCGCCCGCTCATGGCGCTGACGGGGGATACGTCATCTTCGAGGACGGCATGCGAGCGAAGCCGCAGTCCGTGGTCTTCGCCACCGGGTATCTACCCGGTGATGATTGGCTTCCTCCAGTAGTCCGTGGCTCAGGAGCCAGCCGCGGGCGATTCGGAACGACTTCCATGCCGGGCTTGTTCGTGGCGGGCATCCCCGGTTACAGCAGACCGGGGTCAGACAGCTTTGCCGGTGCGCAGCGGGACGCAGTCTCGATCGCACGGCGCATTATGAATCGCCCCTAGGCAAGAGGAGAAGCATATGGGCGTCCAACATGATCACGCGTCGGTCGGGACACCTCGGCGGCGTCTGCTGATCGCGTTCGCCATCACGTCGATGGTCTTTATCATCGAAGTCGTTGGAGCAGTCATCACCGGCAGCCTTGCGCTGCTTGTTGATGCTGCCCATATGCTGACCGACGTGATCGGCCTTGCCCTTGCCGTCACCGCGGCACACCTGATGAATCGGGAACCGTCCGCCCGGCATACCTGGGGCCTGCGCCGAGCGGAGGTCCTCGGTGCACTTGCTCAGGCGGCGCTCCTTCTCGGCGTCGGGATCTTCGCACTGGTCGAAGGAGTGCGGCGCCTGTTCGAGCCCCCGGAGATCGCATCCGGCAGCTTGCTGTTCTTCGGGATCGTCGGCTTACTCGCCAACATCGCTTCCCTGTTTGTCCTCATGAGTGGACGCAAGGCGAATCTCAACATGCGTGCGGCGTTCCTCGAGGTCTTAAATGATGCACTCGGATCCGTCGGAGTGATCGTCAGCGCGATCCTGATAGCGACGCTCGGCTGGTACCGAGCGGATGCGGTTGCGGGCATCGTGATCGCACTGCTGATCATTCCGCGCACCCTTATTCTGCTGCGTGCATCCGGGAGCGTTCTTCTCGAGTCCACGCCACCTGGGCTGGACCTCGAGGACGTCCGCCGGCATCTGCGCGAGTTGCCTCACGTCGTCGACGTGCACGATCTGCACGCCTCACAGGTGTCCACCGACCTGCCCACCCTGAGTGCACACGTCGTGGTCGACGATGAACTCTCGCAGGAGGCGTCGTCTGCGCTTCTCCGTTCGCTTCAGGAGTGTGTTGCGGAGCACTTCGCGGTCAGCGTCGAGCATTCCACCTTCCAGATCGAGCCAAGATCTCACCCCGACGAGCACGCGACTCACGCGTGACGAGTTCGAAGCACCCAATGTCCGAAGACCTACCCAAGGAGAATCATGATGAAATGCCCTGTTGACGGCGCTGATCTGGTGGTCGCCGACCGATCCGACGTTGAGATCGACTACTGTCCACAATGCCGTGGCGTGTGGCTAGACCGCGGCGAACTCGACAAGATCATCGACCGCAGCGCGGGTTCGCTGACGCCTGATGCGAGTTGTCGAGACCGCCGCCGCGACAACCATGGTGGCCATAAGCGTGGTCGTGGCCGTGAAGGGTTCCTTGGTGACCTCTTCGACTTTTGAATCCCACGAATCACGTACGCCCCACTCGACCGCGTCCAGACGGAAGTCGACGTTTCGTCTGGCCGTCGTAGTTGCGGCACTCAGCGCCGGGTTGCTGTTCATCGGAGCTGAAGCCGCGGCGGCGTCGTCGTCCAACTGGTCTGCCAGTTCCACGCCAGCTCCCACAGAAACGCTATCGCCGACCCCGACCCCGACCGAATCCACGGACAAGCCGCACCAGGAACTGGTTGATGAACAGGGATCGGAGCGCGGTGATCTCGGATTCCTTGGCGTTGTCTTTGTGGCGGGTCTTGGATTTATTCTCGCCGCGGGAGCGGTCGGTGCCCTGTTGGTTGCCCGCGAACGGCGCCGTCGAGATCGAGCCGAGGCCGCATCGAAAGAGGGGCGCTCAACCGATGGATAAGAAGAAGACGCCACCATACGCCGTCGCGTTCATCGTCGCTGGGCTGGTCGTGCTCATTGATCAGGCGAGCAAGGCCGCCGCGCTTGCCGAGCTGAGCGAGTCGGAGCGCATCCCACTGCTGGGCGACCTGCTCGGCTTGCAACTCGCGTTCAATCCAGGTGCGCTCCTGTCGTTCGGATCCGAGGTGACATGGGTGTTGACCGTCCTCGGCGTGGGAATCACGGTCACGCTGTTCGTCGCAGCGAAGCGCTCGCGAAGCATCTGGTGGGCTACCGGAATCGGATTCATCCTCGGCGGCGCCATCGGCAACGTCCTGGATCGCTTGTTCTCCCCGCCCGGATTCGGACGCGGACATGTGACTGACTTCCTGGCCTACGGGAACTGGTTCATCGGCAATCTCGCCGACATAGCCCTCGGAATTGGGGCCGTCATCCTCGGTCTCGGGCTCTGGATTCGCCGGCGGGCCGCATCACAAGAGCCCGGCGCCACGTCCGTACCGGCCGAGGATGCCCAGGTGTACGGATCATGACGCAGAAGAAACGCGCCCCATCCGTCTATCAGCGTAATGCGCTCGCTCCGAGCCTGATCGCTGCCGCAGTGCTCTTCCTCGCACCAGTCCTGCTGACCACTAGTTGGTCGACGGTCGTGCTGTTCGTGACCTCGATCCTCGCGATCATAGTCAGTTGGTTCGCGTTCCAGGCACGGCAATGGTGGTGGATCCCCGTGTTCGTCGCCGTAGCGGTGATCTGGAACCCTGTGCTTCCGTTCCCGTTCACGGGGCCCGTCTGGATCGGGGTGCAGCCCGCCGCTGCGGTGCTCTTCCTCGTTGCGGGGAGTTTGGTCAAGGTCCCGAGGCCGTGACAGTCGACAACATCGTCTGCTGCGTCGTGCTGCGCCCCGTGCAAGGTGCGCCAAGAAGGAGGCAATAACACCGCGATGATCCCGGCTCGCCCACCCGTGCACGTCACCGGAGCTGCCCGCTGCCGTGGCGACGTCCGCTGTGCCCGGTGGTGTCCATCGACGATGCCTGCGGAGCTCGTCGATATCCAGGCTGTGAGGTCTGTTCGATGAGCCCCTGGATCCCGGAATCTCCTCCGACGCTCGCCGACTACTTCGCTGTGCTTCCTGGCCCCCTTCCTGTGTTGCCGATGCTGGCGACGGTCCTGGCCGTGGTGTACCTGGCGGGTGCGATCCGTCTATGGCGCCACGGGCGACGGTGGCCCGTGTGGCGCACGGCCAGCTTCCTCCTGGGATGCGTGCTACTTGCCGGTACCACCGGCCTTGGCGTCGAGGCCTACGGACATGCGCTGCTGTCGGTGTTCATGTTCCAGCAGTTGACGCTGATGATGGCGATCCCTCCTCTGCTGGTGCTCGGCTCCCCCGGGACCCTCCTTCTGCGCGCCACCCCTCACCGCGGGGTGGGACGGGTTGTTCTTCGAGCAGCACACGCCGGGTTGCGTAGCCGTGCAGCCCGGTGGGTACTCAGCCCCTGGTTGGCCCTGCCGATCTATCTGGCGGCGTTCTACGGCCTGTATCTGGCAGGCCTCGCTGACCGCATCCTCGCCACCATCGGGGGCCATATGGCACTCGAGGTCGCATTCCTCGTCGCCGGGGTCCTGTTCACCATCCCCGTGCTCAGCTCAGACCCGCTACCAATGCGGCTCAGCCACGGCGGGCGTGCGATCGATGTCTTCGCCGAAGCTGCTCTGCACGCGTTCTTCGGCGTCTTCCTGATGATGGCGACCACCATGCTCGTCACCCAGTTCGTCTCACCCACAGAGGCTCTCGGTCTCGACCCGCTCGAGGACCAGCGCCTCGCCGGAGGACTGGCATGGTCATACGGGGAGGCACCCACCTTGCTGATGCTCGTGTACGTGATGCATCGATGGTTCCGCGAGGACACAGCCCGTGCTGCAGCGGAAGACCGGTACGCAGACGTGCACGGCACGACCGAGTTAGATGCGTACAACGCCTACCTTGAGACGCTGCATAAGAAGGACGCCTGAATGACGACCACCGAGCTCCCCCGCTCCCAGCCACCGGCAACCGGTCTCAAAGCCCACGCCGTGAGGCTCTCCGACGCGCCGATGCTGCGCCTGCGCATCGCACTGCCCCTCGCCCTCGTCGCCGGCGTGCTCCTCGACCTGTCCACTCCCGACGTCGGATGGTGGCCGCTCGCGTTCATCAGTGTCTCGCTCTCCCTCGCGACCCTTATCGGACGAAGCATCGGCGGTGCCGTCGCGGTCGGGCTCCTGTTCGGCGCCGGCTTCTACACCCTCCACCTCGCCTGGGTGGGCCAATTCTTAGGCCCCGTGCCCCGCCTTGCTCTCTCCGGCCTGGAGACGCTCTTACTGGGCCTCGGGGCCATCCCCCTTGCTCTCGCCTACCGGTGGACGCGCCGTTTCCCGCGTCGTGGCGCGATCCAGATCGTCGTCGTTTCGGTGATGATCGGTGGGCTGTGGACCGCCCGCGAAGTCGCCGTCGGCTCCTGGCCGTACAGCGGGTTCCCGTGGGCGCGCCTGGGGATGACACAGGTGAACGGCCCGTTTCCGGAAGCGGCTTCCTGGATCGGCGTCACCGGGCTGTCGTTCCTCGTTGCTGTGGTTTCTGCCGCGTTGGTGCAGTGGATTCGCGCCGGCGGCCTGACATTCCCACAAGGATCCATCTTCCCGGTCGTCATCATCGGCGTCCTCGCCGTGACACCGCAGTTCCCGACCACCAGCGCCGGGACCTTCACCGTCGGGTGGGTGCAAGGCAACGGCCCGTCCGGATACTTCGACGAAAAGGCACCCGGAGACATCCTCCGGACATATTCCTCGGCCACCGAGCCACTGTATGGGGAGCCGATGGATCTCATCGTGTGGCCGGAGGGAGCCATCGACTCCGATCCGCTCCGCGACCGCGACACCGCCACGAAGTTGGACCAGATCGCCACTGCTGCCGGAGCACCGCTCCTGGTCAACGCTGCAACCGCCCGCGGAGAGAAGACCTTCAACACCTCGATCCTGTGGACGCCCGGAGCAGACAAACCTCAGCTTCACGACAAGGTGAACCCGGTGCCCTTCGGCGAGTACGTGCCCGACCGATGGCTGTATGAGAAGATCGCGCCAGATCTGGTCGGTCTCATCCAACGCGAATACACCCCCGGGACGAACCCACCCGTCGTGACCGTGGGCACAACACGTGTGGGCCTGGCGATCTGCTTCGACGTGATCTTCGACGACGTGATCCGCGCCGGCGTCGAGGGCGGCGCGGGGCTTTACGTGTTCCAGACGAACAACGCCGACTTCCGCGGCTCCGACGAGAACCTGCAGCAGCTCGCCTTCGCGCGAATGCGGGCGATCGAGACAGGCAGGTCGGTGATCAATGTCTCCACGGTCGGAACCAGCCAAGTCATCGATCCTGCAGGGAAAACCGTCGACACGATCGGCGTCGACGTCGCGGCTGCCAACATCACCACGGTTCCGCTGCGCACGGGGCTGACGGCCGGCGTAACCCTCGGCCCTTGGCTGTCCTTGCTCGTGCCCGCGGCGGCGCTCGCGCTCGTCGCCATCGCAGGATTCATCGATTTTCGTCGACGTCAACCCGATCGTCGACCCCACCCGCTGGAGAGGAGACCCGCACCTTGACTTCGCCCCGACCCCACCTCTCGAGTCCCGAGAAGCGTCTGCGTCGTGATCGCACCGGCAGACCGGATACGCACGCCGCTGAGCCGGCGGACGAGGAACATCCACTCACCCGTGCCGCCCTCCGGCGGCAGCGTGCGGTATCCGTCCCGAGTGTGAGCGAGCAATCGCCCCTCCAGTCGGACGAGGCGCGGACCAGGACCTCCCCTAACCGGGAGACCGGCCCCGAGACCCCGCTGGCGCCCTCCGTCTCCCCACGCACCCCTGTGCGGTCGAGGCAGTTGACAATGTCTACCCTTGCCGGTAATCGCGTCGGCAGGAAGCTGTTGGCCATCGGCGTTCTGGCGGTGGCAGGATCGTTCGCGGTCGGGATGACCATCCCCGCCACCGTCGCAGGTGGCCCAAGCTTGGATACCGCAAGCCGGTACCGCACCCCGTGGAGACGACGCAGGTTTCGGATGATCAGATCCGAGCCTTCGTCACTCCGGGCGAGATACGCACCGAACAGTTGGACAGACAAGGCGGCTTCAGCGTCGCTTCGGTCCCGGATCTCGCCGCCGTGGCGGGAACCAGACACTTCACCGGCGCCATCCTCGCCGACCCGAGCGCCGCAGTGCAGTGGCCGTTCCCGGTCGGCGTTCCCACCTCGTCCAATTACGGTCCCCGTGGGGGTCGGCAGCATGAGGGCGCCGATTTTGCTCCCGGGGAGGGAGCGGAGATCCAGACGATCGCCGATGGAGTGGTACCCATCGCCACGGAACAAGGCGGCGCCTTCGGCGTGACCGTGTACATCGAACACGTTGTCGATGGTCGTACCGTCTTCAGCCGCTACGCCCACATGCAGTACGGTTCGTTGATGGTGTCCGAGGGACAGCAGGTCAGCGCAGGACAGAAGGTCGGTCTCGTCGGCAATACAGGCAGGAGCTTCGGGGCACACCTACACCTGGAGATCACGGCTGAGAACGAGAAGGTCGACCCTGTGGCATGGCTGCAGGAGAAGACCGGTAGGTAGTCGGGGTGCGTGATCGATGGATGGATGCCCCCGCGCCGCGGGTACTGCGGACCCTCGCCTCTCTCTGGGGTCAATCAATTGTCACTCGCGAGTTCGAGCGCGACGCGATCGCCGGGATATGCTCGCAGTGATGGCATCACCGGCACGCTTCCCCGCTCTCGGGCGGTCACCCGCGCGTGCCCTGATAACGGGTCTCATTCTCACAGTGTGCACGGCTTTACTCTTCGCCCTCGGTCTCGCATGCGCGAGCGCTGAAAGAGCCACGGACGCCTACAACACCGGCTCGAACATTGCACTTCACGGCTCGTTGACGGACGCCGCAACAGAAGAAGAGACCACCACGGCAGACGCTCCCGCGAACACCGATCTTATGGTGGGCACGCACTCCGGGTGGTCACGCGCCTCCACCGGGTCCGCCCTGTGCGCCCTCGGCCTACTGTGCGGACTTCTTGTCACGATTCTCGCGCGCCGCTTGTGGAACCGTCCGCAGGTGCGTGATCGCGTGCCCAGCCTTATTGCCCCGCCATGCGCAGTGGTGGCACCCTCCCGATTTCGGACGATCGCGCCGTCGCTGACACAGTTGAGCGTGTCGCGAACCTGAGCTCGCGGTACCCGCCAGTCTCGCTGTCACTGCTGTCACTGCTGTCGCTGCTGCCATTGCGGTCACTGCGATCCCAGTCGTAGACCGTGCCGCCTTGCGAGGCGCCGCCCTCGTAGCCGATCGGACGCATCTCGCTCACCTCGCTGCGAGCCGGAGGCACTCCGATGCGCTCGCTCATAGAGCCACTTCCCTCATCGCACGATTCTCTCGTCGTCCGTGAACCGGACCAATCCCTGGACTTCACATGAGCTCAGAACAAACAGATTCCCCCGCCCGCCTCCACGGAGCCAACCGACGCATTGCGTATCACCGCCGGGCGCTCACCGCTGTGACGGCGGTGCTCGTCCTCAGCGTGCTCACCGCCTGCACCTCGAATGACTCCCTCGCCCAGCAGTACCGCGCCGGCGATGAGAAGGGATACATAGCCGGCGACTTCCAGGTCGTGGAGATCCCCGAATCCGAACGCGGCGAGCCGGTCGTGTTCGATGGTGTCACGGAGATAGGCACGTCGGTTTCCAGTGACGGCTACCGCGGCGAGGTGCTGGTAGTCAACTTCTGGTACGCGGCATGTGGTCCGTGCATCGTCGAAGCGCCCCTCCTCGAGCAGGTCTGGCAGGAGTACCAGAACGATGACGTATCCTTCCTCGGAGTCAACACCTACGACCAGCCAGCCACGGCGCTCTCATTCGCCAAAGACAACGGTGTCACATACCCGAGTGTGATCGACGTCGTTGACGGAAGAGTCAAGCTTGCCTTTGCCCAGGCCACGCCGATTCAGGCGACTCCGACGACCCTCGTCATCGACAGGCAAGGACGGGTGGCCGCGCGGATCATCGGGCAGCTGGCCAGTGCGTCGATTCTGTCGACCTTGGTCAGTGACACCCTCGATGAGGATGTACCGTGAGTCCCGGAGCAATGATCGTCGACGGCGCCCTCTGGGTCGCCATTCCGGTCGCAATCCTGGCGGGCCTGGTGTCGTTCGTCTCCCCGTGCGTCTTACCGCTTGTCCCGGGGTACCTCGGATATCTGGGAAGCGCGACGATCGCACCGGTGGGCCAGTCTAGGCGGGACCGAGCAGTGGCGCCCGAACGTGCCCGACTTCTTGCGGGTGTTGTGCTCTTCATTGCCGGTTTCACGGTCGTCTTCGTCGCAGTGACGGTGCTTGGGGGCGCCTTCGGTCTCGTGCTCCTGCAATACGCCAACATCCTCACCCGGGCATTCGGCGTTGTCATCATCGTTCTCGGTTTCGTCTTCATCGGTTTCTTCGGCATCGCCCAGCGGAACGTTCGCCCACGAATTCAGAACAGAACCGGCCTGATCGGGGCACCGCTGCTCGGATTCGCTCTCGGAGTCGGGTGGACTCCATGCATCGGCCCGACTCTCGCCGCAATCATCTCGATGTCGTGGAATCTCGGCGACCCAGCCCGCGCGGGGCTGTTGGGACTCGCGTACTCGCTGGGCCTAGGCATCCCTTTCCTTGTCCTCGCTGCTGGATGGGGCTGGGCATCTCGGTCCGTGACATTCCTGCGTCGTCATGTCCGCGCTTTGAACATAGTCGGCGGATCAATGCTTATCGCCCTCGGCGTGCTCATGGTGACCGGGGCGTGGACCACGCTGATGTCCCAACTGCAACAGGTGGTGATCAATGTCCCCCTCCCGATCTGATCTCCGAACGGAAACGACGACAGATCCGCTGCGCCCCAGCGATCATGCCGACGCTGCCGTTCCTAGCGAGATCGCCCAACCACATTTAGGGTTCATCGGATGGCTCCGCTGGGCATGGCGCCAGTTGACCAGCATGCGCACCGCGCTCCTTCTGCTCCTCCTGCTCGCCATCGCCGCGGTCCCCGGGTCGCTGTTCCCGCAGCGCAGTGCCGATCCGAACGGCGTCACCCAATGGGAGAGAAACAATCCAGATGCTTTCCCGATCGCAGATGCCGTCGGACTGTTCGACGTGTACCTCTCGCCCTGGTTCTCCGCGATCTACTTGTTGTTGTTCACCTCGCTGATCGGGTGTGTCATTCCGCGCGCAAAGTACCACTACAAAGCGCTGCGCTCGCGCCCTCCCCGCACCCCGGCCAGACTCAATCGGCTGCCAGCATTCGCCGAGACTACCCTCCCGGGCGCCGGCGACGTCACGGCGACGACCGCGGTCGACCTCGCCGCAGAACAGTTGCGGAAAGCCGGATACCGGGTGGAGCGCTATGACGCGCGCGGCACCTTCTCCGTGTCCGCCGAACGGGGATATCTGCGAGAGACGGGCAACCTGATCTTCCACCTCGCCCTCGTCGGTGTTCTCGCCTCCGTCGCGATCGGAGGATCGTTCGCCTACACCGGGCAACGCGTCGTCGTGGAAGGCACGACCTTCGTCAACGCGCTCAGCGACTACTCCTCCTTCAACCCGGGACGCTTCGTCGACGGCACAGACCTTGCCCCCTACTCACTGACACTCGACACGTTCGGAGTCTCGTACCGACTTCCGGGGAGCGCAGGAGCAGGACAAGCCGGAGATTTCGACGCGCAGGTCACGATCCGCCAGTTCGGCAGGGAAGACCGCAAGCAGAACGTGATCGTGAACTACCCGATCACTGTCGAAGGCGACCGAATCTTCTTGCTCGGGAACGGCTACGCCCCCACGATCACTGTCCGCAATGCCGACGGAGAGGTCGTCTACAGCGAATCGCAGCCCTTCCTACCTCAGGACTCGAACATGACGTCGCTTGGCATCATCAAGGTTCCGGATGGTCTGCCCGAGCAAGTCGGGCTCGTCGGGTTCTTCTATCCCACACGCGGCGTGCTGGACTCGGGCGCATACACCTCGATCTACCCGGACGTCGTCAAGCCAGTACTGACGTTCAACGTCTTCAGCGGTGATCTCGGCATCGATGACGGCACGCCACGGTCCGTGTACACGCTCGACGTGAGTGGGCTCACCCAGCACACCGGCGGCGAGAGCAGTCAGGACTCCCTCGAGCTCACCCCTGGCGCAACGCTCGATCTGCCGAAGGGCTGGGGCACGGTGACATGGGAGTCCGTCTCCGAAGAAAAGCCTGTGAAGCGTTTCGCCTCGCTTCAGATACAGCACGATCCCAGCAGCGGCTGGGTGCTGGGATTCTCCCTGCTCGCAACGCTGGGGCTCTTCGCCGGACTCTTCGTTCCTCGCCGCCGCCTCTGGGTCAAGGCCCGAACGAGCGCGTCTGGCGTGCGCATCGAGTATGCCGGCCTTGCAAGAGGGGAAGACCCGGCTCTGCAGCGCGCCGTCGATGACCTCGCGTTGCGTCACACGGCTGAGCTGCGAAACGAGACATCGGAGAAGTCACTGTGAAGATCACCCGCCCACGAAATGGCGCTCACGTCGATAGCGGCTCAGAACCGTCGACCCAACCCCAGGAGCACACGACGACGCGACGAGCTCTCCGCTGCAACGATCAGCACCCCGCCCGTCCAAGATCGAGACAGTACACTGTGCTGCGGCGATCCCGCCAGAAGTCAGGCGTCAACCGATCAGCGCAAAAGGCGACGATTCTTGCTGTGGTGGGCGCGCTTGTCGCCGCCTTCACTCTTCCCGCGTATGCGAGCCCTCCCGTGGATGCCGCAGATTCGCTGACTCTTCAACAGGTCGCCGCGGACGACTCACAATCCCTGGTCGTCGCCTCCGAAGTGTCGCCACCTCCACCTCAACGGGGAACCTTCTCGGCGACGACACCAGATGAGATCGCGAAGAAGAAGGCAGCCGAGGCTGCTGCCAGAGCGACCGCCAACGCCCAGGTCGCTTCGAGCCGCTTCGACTTCAGCATGGTGTCGCCAGGGAGCGGCCTCGTGCGCTGGCCCTTAAGCGGGCCCTTCACGGTCGGCGACCGGTTCGGGGCACGCGGGGGTGCGCACATGGGCACCGACATGCTGGCCGAGGGCGGGACACCAATCTTTGCGGCTCTCGACGGGGTCGTCAGGATTTCGCAGGACAGCTACTCCGCGTATGGCGTGGCGATCGTCCTGGAATCGGTCGTGAACGGACGGCGCGTCAGCACTGTGTACCCGCACATGCGCACCGGAAGCCGTCAGGTCGGCGTCGGCCAGACCGTGTCGGCGGGGCAGCTGATCGGCCTCGTCGGCAGCACCGGTCGGTCTACTGCAAACCACCTCCATTTCGAGGTGTACATCGACGGGCAAGCCGTTGACTCGCTGAGCTGGCTCGAAGCGAACGCAGGCTGATATGTCTTCCCGCCGGCCCACCACACACTCGCCCGCAGCCGCCCCCTTGATCTGGAGGATGATTCGCAATGAATGACGTCGACCCGCTCTCCCTAGACAGCATTTCCTTGCTGCTCGTCTGGACCGCCATCGCCACATATGTGTTGGCGTTCGTCGCCTTCACCATCGACCTCGCCCAACGCGCCGCCCGCACAACCGCGCCGCAACGTGAACGGGAGCTCGCCGGAGCAGGCGGTCCCGTACGCACTCCAGCGCCTCCGGACCTTCAGGATCCGCCGGAGTCACCGGACAGTATCCGAGTTCCGCCGTCGCAGAGGCCGCGTCTGTTGTGGGCGAGAATCGGGACCTCGCTGACGGCGCTCGCCTTCGTGTTCCATCTGGCCGGTACCGTCACCCGCGGCATCGCCGCCGAACGCGTCCCCTGGGCGAACATGTATGAGTTCGCCCTCACCGGCACCGTCCTGATCGTCGCCGTCTACCTCGCCGTACTGCGACGTTACGACCTCCGCTTCCTCGGCGCGTTCCTCATCGGCATGATCGTGCTCCTTCTCGGTGGCGCCACGATCAGCTTCTACGTCGAGGTCGTCCCGCTCATGGATCCCCTCAAGAGCATCTGGCTCGTCATCCACGTCTTCGTCGCATCCCTCGCCACCGCGTTGTTTGCCATCGCGTGCGGCATATCCATCACACAACTGCTGCAGAACCGGAAGGCACGCCGACTCGCACGAACGTCGACCGACGCTCGCCGAACTCCCCGGTCGAGCGTCCTGAACACGCTGCCCGCGGCAGATGCGCTGGAAACTCTCGCGTACCGGTTCGCGATCGTAGGGTTCATGTTCTGGACCTTTACCCTGATCGCCGGCGCGATCTGGGCGAACGACTCGTGGGGCCGCTACTGGGGCTTTGACGTCAAGGAGGTCTGGACGTTCGTGATCTGGGTGCTCTACGCCGGCTACATCCACGCCCGAGCTACTCGCGGTTGGCGCGGATCCCCCTCGGCGTGGTTGTCCATCGTCGGCTTCGTCGCCGTGCTGTTCAATTTCACGATCGTCAACATGTACTTTCAGGGCCTGCACTCTTACTCCGGTCTCTCGTGACCTTGAGGTTCCGACGAGACGATGGCCATTAGGCGCTGAAAGGGCGTGCACTCGAGCTCGGTCCCACAGGAGTGCAAGACCTCCGATGAGCAGGCGGTCGGGCGGCGTTATCAGACGTAAACGCCGCGCTCCTCCATGAACCTCACGGGGTTGGTGTATCCGCCGTTGATGTAGACCTCGAAGTGCAGGTGGCATCCGAAGGAACGTCCCGTATCACCTGCATATGCGATCACTTGCCCCGAGTTCACCCACTGCCCTTGTCGCACAATGATCCCCCCGGGTCTGATGTGCGCGTAGCCGGTGCCGACTCCCCCGCCATGCTGGATGCGAACGTAGTTTCCGTAGCCACCGTTGGCGCCGGCATAGTCCACGGTCCCCGAATTGGCAGCGTAGATCGCCGCGCCGCATCCGTTGGCAAGGTCGGCGCCGTAGTGGTAGCTCGACGAACAGCCCTGCGGCCCGCACATCGGCGTTCGAGGACCGTAGCTCGAGCTGCGAGCTCCTCCGTGGGGACGGACCCATCCGCCGCTGCCTGCGGTTCCACCGCCTCCCCCGTTGCCTCCTCCGTTGGCGGCGGCTTCCGCAGCTTCCCGCTCGCGGCGCGCCCTCTCCTCAGCCTCTCGTGCCGCGACACCAGCCTGGTACCCGGCAACGGTTTGCGTGGTGGTGTCTGTGAGAGCGGCCAGCTGGGCCTTCATCGTGTCGAGATTCGCAGTCTGTTCGTCGAGCGCAATCCGCGCTGCTTCTGCCGCCTGCTGAGCAGCTTCCATTTTCTGTTCAGCGATCCGCTGAAGACGGTCACGCTCGTCACGTGCTACCTGTGCCTGATCGGAGAGGGACTGCGCAGCATTGCGTGACGAGGCGGCCTTGTCGAAGATCGACTGGTTGTACTCGAGGAATTTCTCCATCGTGCCGAGCCGAGACAGGAGTTCGTCGGCGTTCGCGCCGGAGCCGGAGAAGAACAGCTCGAGGGCGGTGTCGTCGCCCCCGCTCCGGTATAGCTGGGCGGCGACCTGGCCGGCTCGGCGAGCGGATTCATCGGCGATCTTGGCTTGTTCGTCCGCCTGAGCTTGCAGGGATTCGGCTTCGGTGATCGCAGCGAAGTACTCCTGTTGTGCTGCAAAGAACTCGTCGGACGCCGTCTTCGCGGCCGCTTCCGTCTCGGCGACGTTCTGGGTCAGGGACTGGATCAGGCTTTCGATGCGCGTCACCTCAGCCGCTTTGGCGGCCTCGTTGTTCTTGGCGCGTTGCACATCGTCCCAGCTCGGATAGGAGTCCGCATACGCAGCGGACACTCCAGAGGCGACACCGAATGCGGCGAGGGCGACGACTCCGAGCGCGCCGAGCGCGAAGGCACTGCGCCGCGTGATTGTCCTCCCCCAGAGGGAGTCACGCTCCGCGGCGGTGGGGGCGCAACTGCAGTCCTGAGCGGCCGCGGCTGCCGCGTCCGTTGCGAGCCGTTCGTTCACGGTGATCCTTCAGGGTCGTCGTGTTCCACCGGGCAGGATCGTGCGGGACTGCGGAGATCTCGCATCCGGAGATTTCTGTCTCTCCCATGCTCGCGCGGTATCCATCTGGTCACGCCATCGGCGCACCGAGACTCCCACTCTCCCAGGTGATCGATAACTTGTTCACAGAGACGAGGGCGGCTCGATGCGCGCGCTCCGCCCGGGCCGTTCTCGTTGATCGATCTGCGCGAGGTAGGCGTTGTACTCTTCCAGCTCTGCGTCTTCGCGGGATTCGTTCAGGCGTGCCCGTCGGCGATCACGGGAATGCCATCGTGACAGGCAGACGATGAGCACGATGAGAAGCGGCAACTCCGCGTAGGTCCACAGGAGCATGCCGGCGACAGCCTGGTCGTACATCGGGTCCGCACCCTGGTGGTCACTCGCGTAGTCGGTGAGCAGCGGCGCGCCGGCACGGATCAGGATGAGGCCGAGGATGGCGTGGATCTGGATCTCCACGAAGATGTCGATCAGCCGGGCAGGGAACGACGGTGCGCGTGGAAGCGGATCGGAGGACCAGAGCGGCACCGCTGCGACCACGCCTGCGACCAGGAAGAAGGCGAGCAGGAGATCCGCACTGACGCGGCTGCCCATCACAAAGCTGATGCCATCGGTGAGGTAGAGACCGGGGAATACCACCAGCGCGATCGCGATGGGCATGAGCGGATGCAGCAGCACGCGAGCCCAGGTGGACCGTAGCCCGGCCAGAGCTGCTTTCAGAAGCACCCGACCCATGCCGCGGTGCGGGGTGCTACGGAGCAGAAGACGCCCCGGAGAGCCGGCGATGAGCAACGGCGGGATGACCGTCATCGCAGTGATCTGCTGGAACATCAACGCGGTGATGGACATCTGCGCATACCTGTTCACACCGAAGGTCGCGATACAGAACATCAACGCGCAGGCGAGGACGAACGAAATGGTCCGCGGGATCGACCAGCTTCGGCCGTTCAACCACAGCCGAATCGCGCCGTGCAGATACCAGCAGCACAACACCACGGCTGTGAGCGTCACGATCGGTGACGCACCCGCAAGATCGAACCGGAACCAGTCCGAGAAGAATGGAAGGATCGCGTCTGTCGACACGCAGGCTCCTTGAATGGTCGTGATGGTCGGCACCGGGACATCGGGTGTAGAGCCTCACTCGCGTCCGGAGTGCCGGCGCGATGACGTTCCCCTGTCAGAACAGGAGTCCGCAGGCACACTGTCCACGCTACCCGGCGCGGCGCGATTTTCTCACTCTCAGGCTGCGGGCTTGTCCTCGTGATCGATACCGGCATGCTCTTTGCCCTTCTCGAATCCGAGAAGGCGCAGGGCGTTGACGACGACGATCAGCGTGGATCCCTCGTGGATGAGAACCACCGCGCCGATGTTGAGCCCCAGGAACGTGGCCAGGATCAGGAACGCCACGATCGCAAGGCTGGCGATGAGATTCTGCCGGATGATCCGGCTGGTCGCCCGGCTCAGGCGAACGGCGAACGGCACCCGTCCGAGATCGTCGCTCATCAGTGCGATATCGCAGGTCTCCAGCGCGACTGTCGATCCGGCGGCCCCCATCGCGATTCCGATGTCGGCGCGCGCCATCGCCGGTGCGTCGTTGACACCGTCTCCGACCATCGCGATGGGGCGGTGCGCTTCGGCGAGACTGATGATCTCGGTCACCTTATCTTCGGGAAGCAGTTCACCGATGGCGGTGTCGACTCCGACCTCCCGGCCGACGGCGTCGGCGACGCGCTGGTTGTCACCGGAGATCATGACCAGCTTTCCTACGTTCGCGCCTCGGAGGGCGCGGAGGACCTGTGCGGACTCTGCGCGGGAGGCGTCCATGACGCCGACGATGCCGAGGAACGTATCGCCTCGCCGGACAATCATCAGCGTCTGGCCGGAGTCGCGGGCGGTCTGGTATGCATCTTCCAGTGCGGCCGGCAGCCGCAGCTGCTGCTCCTCGTACATGCGGAGGTTTCCGACCTCGACACGCTGCCCGTTGATGGTGGCGATGACCCCACGTCCGATGACAGCGTTCAGGTCGTCGGCGGAGAGCTGAGCGCCGTCGGCGAGGCGTGGGGCGAGGTCGCGGACGATGGCGGTGGCCAGGGGGTGATCGCTGAGTGATTCAACGGCGACGAGCGTGGCGATCAGGTCCCCTTCCGTCGTATCGTCTGCGTGGACGAGAGAGGTGACACGAGGTGCGCCCCAGGTCAGCGTTCCGGTCTTGTCGAAGGCCATCGCCTTGACCCGTCCCAGCGTCTCCAGGGGGCCTCCACCCTTGACGAGAACACCGGCACGAGCGGCTCGCGCCACACCGGCTAGCACGGCGGCAGGCGTCGCGATGGCAAGCGCACACGGGCTAGCAGCCACGAGCACGGTCATCGCCAGGTAGAACGCGTCCGGGAAAGGCTGCGAGAACGCCAGCATCGCGACCAGCAGCGTCACGACGACGCCGACGATCACACCGGGAACGTACCAGCGCTGGAACCGGTCGATGAACTGTTGCGTGGGAGATGCTGCCTGGTCCGCATTGCGGACGAGCTCGACGACCTTGCTCAGCGTGGAATCCGCGGACGTCGCCGTGACCTTGATCTCCAGGACACCCGACCCATTGACCGTGCCGGCGAAGACCCGGTTCGCGGACGGCAGTGTGTCGACCATCCGCATCGCACGCTCAGCGTCTGCCACCGGTTCCTTCTCGACCGGGATCGACTCCCCCGTCACCGCCGACTGATCCACGGCGGACACACCCGCGATCACGAACCCGTCCGAGGGAACTCGAGAATTCGGTCGAATGACGACGATGTCACCAACCACGACCTCCTCCACCGGCACCTCGACAGGCTCGTTCGCACCTCGTCGCACCAGTGCACTGCGTGGTGCGAGTTCGGCCAGAGCCTCGATCGACTTACTGGCCCGGCTGAGCGCGTATTCCTCGAGCGCGTGACCGAGACTGAACAGGAAGAGGAGAACCGCGCCCTCCGCCCACCGCCCGATGAGCGCGGCGCCGATCGCGGCCACCAGCATGAGGAAGTCGACTTCGAACTTCCCCCGCAACGTGGACGAGATCGCCGTGCGGATCGTGAAGAACCCGCCGAAGAAGTAGGTAGCGAGGAAGAAGGCCAGCGGCCACCCGACCAGAGGCAGTCCGAGAGCGTACTCGGAGATCATGCCGCCGGCGTAGGTGACGCCGGAGGCAATAGCGAACCACAGCTCCCAGCGTGCAGACCCGTGGGCGTGCTCATGTGTCTCGTCGGAAGATCTCACTACGGTTTCGGTGGAGGACATGCCCTCAAAATACATCATAATATTGTGATATGTTGGAATTGTGAATGATTCTCATGTTCGAATGGCGGGCCCAGAGATCACGGACCCGGCTCCCTCGACGCGAGGCAGTGCCGAGCTGACGAACGCCGAAGCAGAACAGTTAGCCGAGATCATGCAGGCGCTCGCCTCTCCCCTTAGGCTGCGCATTCTCAGCTCTTTGCGTACCGAGCAGAGAAGCGTAACCGAGCTCGGCGAACTCCTGAACGCGGGCCAGACCACCGTGTCGAATCACCTTCGACTACTTCGCCATCTCGGTCTGGTCAACGGAGACAGACACGGACGCCACGTGCACTACACATTGTTCGATGAACACGTCAGCGAGTTGCTCGACGAAGCTATAGGCCACCTGAAGCATCTCCCTCAGGTCCAGTAGCACCACCCCTCGATTCAGGCGTTGCCACTGTACATTAGGTGATGTATAGTCAGTGAATGCTGACTATTACTTCGCGCCTCGACGTCATGAATCGGCTCGGCCGGGCGATGGCGGACCCGACACGTTCCCGGATCCTGATGACCCTGCTCGGTGGTCCTAGCTATCCGGCCGTACTCTCGCGCGAGTTGGAGCTGACCCGCTCGAACGTCTCGAACCACCTGACCTGCCTGCGGGACTGCGGAATCGTGGTCGCGGAGCCCGAGGGTCGTCAGACGCGCTACGAGATCGCTGACCCGCACTTGACGGCGGCGCTGACCGCGCTGGTGGACGTGACCCTCGCCGTGGACGAGCACGCTCCCTGCGTGGACTCTTCGTGCACCGTGCCGGGTTGCTGCGGGACGGGAGCGGGCGAGTGAGCGCGGCGTGCGGCTGCGAGCACGACGAGCCTGAGGCCGCGGTCGGCGAGGAAGCTGAGGAGGCGGAGCGCCCTTGGTGGCGTGACCGCGGGATCATGGTCCCGGTCTTCTCCGGTATCGCGTTCCTCACCGGCCTGGTCCTGGAGTGGTCCGGGATGGAGATCCCGGCGCTGGTGCTGTTCTGGATCGGCCTGCTGCTGGGCGCGTCGACCTTCACCCCTGGTGCGATCCGGAAGCTGCTCAAGGGCAAGCTCGGCATCGGCCTGCTGATGACGATCAGCGCGATCGGCGCGGTGATCCTCGGGTATGTCGAGGAGGCCGCAGCGCTGGCGTTCCTGTACTCGATCGCCGAGGCGCTGGAGGACAAGGCTATGGATCGCGCCCGCGGCGGGCTGCGGGCGCTGCTCAAGCTCGTCCCGGAGACCGCGACCATCCGCCGCGACGGCGCATCGGTCGAGGTCCCGGCGAAAGACCTCCAGGCGGGCCAGCTGATGTTGGTGCGGCCGGGTGAGCGGATCGCGACCGACGGCATCGTCCGCACGGGACGCTCCAGCCTGGACACCTCCGCGATCACCGGGGAGTCGATCCCGGTCGAAGTCGAACCCGGCGACGCCGTCTCGGCCGGTGCGATCAACACCGCTGGGGCGTTGGAGGTCGAGACGACCGCGGCAGGCACCGACAACTCACTGACCACGATCGTCGACCTGGTGGAGAAGGCTCAGGCCGAGAAGGGCGATCGCGCCCGTCTCGCCGACCGCATCGCCCGCCCCCTCGTCCCCGGCGTGCTGATCCTCGCCGCGCTCGTCGCGATCGTCGGGTCGCTGCTCGGCGACCCAGAGCTGTGGATCACCCGCGCCCTCGTCGTCCTCGTCGCGGCATCGCCGTGCGCGCTGGCGATCTCGGTGCCGCTGACCGTGGTGGCCGCGATCGGGTCGGCGAGCAAGTTCGGCGTGATCATCAAGTCCGGGGCCGTGTTCGAGCGGTTCGGCGTGATCCGTCACGTCGCCGTCGACAAGACCGGCACCCTGACCCGCAACGAGCCCGCCGTCACCGCGGTCCTCACCGCTGACGGCGTGACCGAGGCGGAGGCGCTCGCCTGGGCGGCCGCGCTCGAGCAGCACAGCACCCACCCCCTCGCCGCCGCGATCACCGCCGCCGCGCCGGGCGCTGCTGCGGCGGAGAGTGTGACCGAGCAGGCCGGCCACGGCATCGAGGGCACCCTCGACGGGGCCCGGATCACGGTCGGCAGCCCGCGCTGGCTCGACGCTGGGACCCTGGGTGACCGGGTTGCGGGGCTGGAGGAGCAGGGTATGACGGTCGTCATCGTGCACCGCGACGGTGGCCCGGTCGCCGCGATCGGGGTCCGGGACGAGCTGCGACCCGAGGTGCCCGAAGTCGTCGGCACCCTCGCCGCCCAGGGCATCGGGGTGACGATGCTCACCGGCGACAACGCCCGCACCGCCCGCGCCCTCGCCGCCCAGGCCGGGATCGAGGACGTGCGCGCCGAGCTGCGCCCCGCGGACAAGGCCGCCGCGATCGGCGAGCTCAGTACGAAGGGGGCTGTGGCGATGATCGGCGACGGTATCAACGATGCCCCCGCCCTCGCCGCCGCCGACATTGGCATCGCGATGGGCGCCACCGGCTCGGATGCCGCGATCGAGTCCGCCGACGTCGCATTCACCGGCCACGACCTGCGCCTGCTCCCGCGCGCGTTCGACCACGCCCGCCGCGGACGCCACATCATCAACCAGAACATCATCCTGTCGCTGCTGATCATCACCGCCCTGCTCCCACTCGCCCTGTTCGGCATCCTCGGGCTCGCCGCGGTGGTGCTCGTCCACGAGATCGCCGAGGTGATCGTTATCCTTAACGGCCTACGCGCCGCCCGGACACGGAAGGCCAGCGCGTGACCGTGCAGGACGTCGCCGCGACGGTCGGCGAAGACAGTGCGGGCCAACGGCCACAGGCGAGGAGAGCCCTCGGCGTCGCCTTGGTCGTGGCCGTGCTCGCTGTGGTGCTCGACCAGGGCTCGAAGGCCCTCGCCGTGACGCAGCTGACACCGAGCAAACGGATCCCGCTGGTCGGTGACCTGTTCGGCCTGTCCCTGGTCTACAACCCCGGAGCCGCGTTCTCGCTCGGCTCCGGGGCCACCTGGATCATCACCCTCATCGGCGTCCTCGCCTCCGCCGCGGTGGTCATCTTCGCCGTGCGGCTGCGCGGCGCCCGCTGGGGCCTCGCGCTGGGCTTGGTCCTCGGCGGTGCGGTCGGCAACCTCATCGACCGAATCGTGAACCCGCCCGCGTTCGGACGCGGACACGTCACCGACTTCCTCGCTTACGGAGATCTGTTCGTTGGGAACATCGCCGACGTCTTCGTCGTGATCGGTGTCGGCCTGGTCTGCCTGATCCTCCTCCTGCCGAGCACTCGCACGGTGACCAACAGTGAGAGAACGGAAAGCGCCTCGTGAAGGTAGAACTGCTGCACATCGTCGACTGCCCGAACACAGACATCGCCCAAGCGAACGCACGCACGGCGCTGGATGCTCTCGGACTTGTGGACGTGGCCGTCGAGCTTGTGACGATTCGAACCGAGGCCGAAGCGAGGAGCACCCGGTTCGGAGGCTCACCCACACTCCTCGTCGACGGCGTCGACCTATTCCCGACAGCACCAGCCCGCTCGCTCGCGTGCCGCGTCTACACGACGGAGAACGGATTCGCTGGCGCACCTACTCGCCAACAGCTCGAAGTTGCGTTGGTGGCGGCCACTGGCCGTTGAGATGCAGGTCAGCGTGATGACTGCCTCGTTATAGGCCCGGCACCACGACGGCGCTTTGCATGGATGGAGGCTGACCCGGGTTCCATGCCAACAGGGCACAGAAGGCCGCTCAGGGCGGTCTGCCGGGCGTGCATCAGATGACCATCCAGATTCGGGTCATCTCGCTGGTACCGGGCATCCCCAAGCCGACGGAAAGCGCCTCTCTCCGTCCCGTAGCGCCCGTTTCAACGCGCATTCGACCGGTTCGGGTGCTGTGCCCCTCGCTGACGCGAGACTCGGTCTGTGTGGGCGCTTGCCTGTTTCACACTCGGGAATCTCCGTCTGAGGCCACGAATTGCTCGCCCGGCGAGGAAGATGATGGCCAACGGCCACCCCCAGGCCATGAGATACGCCAGCAACCCGACCAGTGCCGTCAGGGAGGCTGCGAGCAGGATCATCCAGGCGCCGAGTCCTGGCCCGGTGTCGGCTGCTATGCCTTCCAGCCAGATCACCGTCGGCGCTGCGGCCATGACGGTCGCGGGCGCCGCAGCCGTGAAGACCGCGATCCAGGTGAGGACCGTCATCATCCGAGGGGTCAGGGCTGGAAGTTTCATGCCGCCTGCTCCCGATGGGCGTGAAGACGGATCGTCAGGATGGTCGCTTCCATGAACGAATCAGTGACCGGGGCGAGACCGTGGGATTCCGCCCACGGCGACGGAAGGCCGAGCTGCCATCGCTCGAGCTCTCCAGCCCACAGGCCCGCGTCACCGCCGGATTCGATGAACGCCGAAAAGATGCGGTTGTGAACTGGACACTCCGGGTGCGGATACGCGACAAGGTCACCTGGCTCGCCGAGGTCGCTGCCGGTCAAGCACATGCCGTTGCAGTTCATGCCGGTCACATACCCGGCGCGCCGCCGAAGCCCCAGTGAACTATGCGACGGTAGTCAGCCAACTCGCGATCGCAGCGTCGAAGCCCTCTGGATCGACGTTGTATTCCCAGGAATGGTCCGCGTCAGGTGCCGTGTAGAGCGTCACCTTGTCACCACCAGCCTCAACGAACTTCTTCGTGATGGAGAACGGCACGGTTCGGTCCCCAGGTGAGTGAATGACCAGGGTCGGAATCGATAGGCGTCCGGGGATGGTCCAGTCCAGATCCTGGAAGTTGGCCGGAGTCGTGAGGCCGACTAATTGGCTGAGTGGCCGGTTGGAAAGCATCAGGTGCCCTAGAAGTCCCGCCGTGGCGGGGAGTCGTCGCCGCGCCGCGCCATGCGCGATGATCCCACGCCAATCCGATGCCGGGGAGATGAGAACGAGACCCGCAACCGCGTCGCGGACCGCACTGCGCTCGGCGACTAGGAGCGCGATGGATGCGCCCATTGACCAGCCAAAGAGGAAGACTCGCTTGGCACCGTGGGCGGCCGCGTACTTGACGGCAGCATCTATGTCAGCCCATTCCGATGTTCCAAGTGATGCCGCACGACCGCGGGTTGCCCCAGTGTCGGCGTCACCTCTGTAAGAAACGACCAGGCTTGTATGGCCTGCGGCTGCCGCCGCGGGGACGCTCCGCACCGCGTTGTGCCGATCCGCCCGAATACCGTGGATGTGGATTGACCACGTGTCGCCGCCGTCCGGCCCGAACTGCCACGCAGGACATGGCGCAAGCGGCCCATGGATTGTGATCTCGGAGTGCTCTCCGATTTCGTCTGGGCTGAAGTGCGTCTCTCCTTCCCACCTAACCGCCCGAACGCCTGCGAGGCTGCCTCGCTGACGGATGATGGTGCGAGTGACGCGACAATGGTCTGCATCAACGATGTCGCCGACTTGAGCGGCACCGTTCGGATAGTGCACTACAAACGTTCCCGGATGCGCGCTCTCGGGCGTGCGCTTGAATGTGATCGTGGTGTCGTCGTATGCCAGAACATCCTCGTTCCGTCGAATCTTCCAGGAAGCGGCCTTGCGTGCCAATACAACGCCCAGCACCAGGAGCAATCCGACTGCCACGATCAGAGAGGTGACTGCCGTCAGCCAAACGAGGAGTCCTGATCCCATGTGCTTCCCTTTCGCAATCACCCGGCTGCCTCGATCATCTGTGGGAGGTCAGCTTCGACCCAGACTTCTGAATCGCCTACCAACGTGGCCTCAATGGGACTCAAGGTGAGGTTGCCGAGGATCCGGTGGTCATTGATGCGGATCAGCAGGGAGTAGACCGTGTACGTGTCTGCCGGGTGTCCCACCTCGTCATCGAGCGATGGCAGCCCATTCCGAGTGATGATCTTGCGGAGACCGTCTGCTCGCCGCCGAATCCGGCGCGCCCGTGAGATACGTCTGATCGAGAAATAGAGCATTCCACTGGCGATGAGTGTCACCCCTGGGTAGAACAGGGCGTCGAAGCCCCAATACGCCATCTGCACCAGTGCCGGATTCCCGAGTTGAAGATGATCCAGCGTCATGGTGATGGCCTCGACGAGGCAACCCGCGATGATCGCGGCTCCACCGGTGCGGAATAGACGATGGCCGGGAGCGGTGTGCCCGCCCGATGCAGGTAGTCGCGTGGTCATCGCCTCCGGCACGGTGAAGGAGAACCGGGTCTCTGACTACGACGGCGATTGGGAGACCGTCCTGACCCGGGCGAAGCTTCAGCCGACTCCCGAGGCTCGTGAGCAGCTCGCGCGCGACGCACGCGAGGAGGCCGCTCGGCGTAACGCTGCCCACCAGGAGCGTGAAGAGCAGTACCGGCAGGAGCGCCGCCAGCGCGCTGAAGAGCTCGCTCAGCACCTCGAAGCCACCGGAGACACCGAAGGCGCCGAGCAGGCTCGAGCTCAGGGGGAGAAAGGCTCGTACTACGTCTGATCGCTGCCCGTCATCGGTGCGAAAGCGATCCGCCGCGGACCGGCCGCATACTCGCCGCCGCTCTCTGTGAGATCACCGGATTCCGCGGCCGAGATCAGCGAGACGATCTCGGACGTCTCGACCAGACGTCCCCAGGCGGCGATGCTGACATGGATCCGCTGGCCGCGATCATGTGTGCCCGTGATCCGTTGCCTCCACCGACGCTCGGCGCTCATCCACGTTCCTGTGGGATCAGAGCAAGCAGCTCGGCTCCGGAGCTGATCGGCGTGGCATGCCCGTCTCGGATCAGGGCGTTGCACCCTGCGTGCTGAGCCACCTCTTCAGAGCAAGGAACCGCTCCAACCGGACGTCCGGCTTCCCTCGCTTGGCGGGCGGCGTTCAGCGTGCCCGACCGGAACCCTGCTTCGACGACGGCGATGGCGCGCGAGTGGGTGACGATGAGGCCGTTCCGTTCCAGAAATCGCTCACGCGTTGGTGTCGACCCGGGCGAGTATGCCGAAACCAGCGCGCCTCCGGAGTCGACGATGGACTGCGCGAGGTCGTGGTGGGCGGCGGGATAGACCCGGTCGACCCCAGCGGCGAGGTAGGCGACGGTGGGCATCCGTCGGGAGACAGCGGCGCTGTGCGCGGCCGCGTCGACTCCGTACGCGAGACCGGAGACGATCGCGAATCCCGCGTCGCCGCACTCGTCTGCGATCTGGCGTGCGTTGACATTCCCGACCGATGTACTGGCACGCGCGCCGACAAGAGCAACGCCAGGAAGAGCCAGCACGGCGGTCGCGCCGCGCACCCACAGCCTCTGCGGCATCCGCTCGTTCAGGTCGCGAAGACCGGCGGGCCAGTGCGGATGCTGAGGAGTGATCTCGTTGATTGTGTCCATGCCCTCCACATACCCTGCGATGCTCGTTCACCGAAGGTGCCGTCAGCGTTCTCACTGTCGAACTCCAACGCCGTGGACGCCCGCGTCTCGTCCCTCCGGCCACCGCTCTCGTGCCCATACCCGTCGCAGACCGCGGATGGCCACCTGCGGATCGCGGCTTTCACCTGCACACCGGCAAGTGCGTATGCAGTGCTCCCCTCGAGTACTTCGTGCCGCACCTCGATCCATGTATCCTCTGACCCGCAATACCGACATCGCACGCCAGTGGGTCTCTGGCGGGCACACCGACTCCTCCTGTTGCGATGGCCTAAGGCCGATGCAGTTCGCCCGCATCTAGATTCCCGCTCACGGCGTTCGTCCCTCCCTGCGGGTGATGACGATCTCGGCGTCGAGTCCCAGGACGGCGCCGATCGCGGCGATCTCCCAGAGGGCTGCGTGAGCTGTTCCGCGTTCGATCCGACTGATCCGTCCCTGTGGGACGGTCGTCGCGGCTTCCATCTGCCGCTGCGTGATGCCCTGCGCCTGCCGCTCGGCAGCCAGTGCTTTCCCGAGGCCCGTTCTATCTGAGGCAGGGAGTCGGAGGGCGTCGGTGATGGGCGAGGCGGTCTCAGGCATCGGTCTTCCGGTTCCAGTCGGGGAGCAGAGTATCGAGCAGCTGACGGCGCTCGGGGGTCAGGGCGACGTTCCCTTTGCCGTCGGCTGCGCGTCGGAGGTGGTTGAGGATTCGGTAGAGCCTCGGTTCGGCCTCGTCGATCACGGCACGGTTGTGTGGGTACTGCTTGTGCCTCTTGACGAACGCTGCGATCTCGCGAATCTGCTCGTCGACGTCGCGGCGTGCGCCGCGGCCGCGCCAGCCCGGAAGCACCTCATCGAGCACAGCGACGCGGTCTGGAGTCAGGATGATGTCCTTCGTCGTCCCGCGGTCGGCCTGGCGGATCCGCTGGAGGAAGAGGCCGAGGGAACGGTCTTCCGCATCCGGAGTATGCCGGGTCGGCATCCGGCCGTGCTTCGAGGCGTATTGCGCGCACTCCGCCACGGTCTGCTCGAATCGGTCATCGGTCGTCGACACGCTCACCACATACCCGGTGCGTGGCATCAGAATCCGATGGAGCGCGGTGGCTCGGCCGGCCCGCCATCTGTCGGGTCGCCGAGCAGGGCATCCAGCAGCGCGGCATTGCCGACTGCACGGTAGGCCTCGCCGACGTAGTCGTTAGAGGTCGTCCTGGGATCGGCGTGACCCAGTAGATGCTGCGCGTCTCGGATGTCGCCGGTCTCCTTCGCGATGAGCGTCGCGGCCGTCTTCCGGATGATGTGCGGTGTGATGTCGTCCGGGACAAGACCTGTAGCTGCGAGGGCTTTAACGAACTCCTCGTCCTGGCGAAGGTCGCGCAGGGATCGGCGCACGTTGCGTGCGGAGACCCACTTCCCTGTTGCCTGTCCTTGGATGGCCGGCATGTGCGGTAGACGCGCGGGAATCGTGCTCGCGTTGAGTCTGGCCGCGGCAAGCGCCTTCAATGCGTACTTCGGCAGTTCGATGATCCGCGCCTGCCCGCGGCCCTTGAGCTCTTCCTGCCGGACCAGGTGCCAGTCGTCCGGGTCATCGATCAGCGTTCCCGTCACCTCGAGGCGCCCGCGTTCCCAGGAGATGTCGCAGTGGCGTAGCCCGAGGACCTCGTTGATGCGCAGTCCGGAGCCGAGCATGATCTCGATGACCCACCCGAGCACGTGCAGGGACTCGCGGGACCACTTGGCGATACGGGCTTCTCGTCGCACCACCGCTTCACGGAGCACCTTCACCTGCGCGACCGTGAGGCTCTTCGGTACCTTCCGCTTCTTCTGCTGACGGCGAAGGGACCTCATAGGGTTGTGCTCGATGACTCCGTTCTCGATCGCCATGACGAAGGCTCCGTTGAGCGCCACTCGGGCCTGCTGCAGCGCGGCTTCTCCTCGCGCCTCCTCGACGGCCTTCAGCATGCGCTTCACTCGCAGAGGCTGCCGCGCTTCGCCGATCGGGATGGCGCCGATGAGGGGGTCAAGCCATGTGATCGTGCTCTTGTAGATCCGGACGGACTGCTTGCGGATCGCGCCGTCGCGGTCTTCGATCCAGAGCCCGAAGAGGACGGAGAGGGGCGTGTCCTCGCTCAGGGTCTCCGCCCCGAACACCATGCGGAGGACCTCGGCCTTGAGCGCCATCAAGGCGACGGCCTCGGTCTCACCGATCGCAGACGGCCGACGATCGTTCCCACCGGCGTCTCGAGTTCGGCAACGCGCCCGAAACCCGACGCGAACGGGGGTGAAGGTCACGCTCCCGAGCTCACCGACCTTCAGCGGCCGGCGCCCCATCAGGCTGCGCCCTTGTTCGCCATCGGAGAGATCGGGGTTTGCGCGTTGATCCAGTCGGCGACGTCAGCCTCGCGGTACCGCGCGTGCTTGCCGACCTTGATGCAAGCAGGCCCGTCTCCGGTCATCCGCCAGGCTTCGAGCGTGCGCTTCGAGACCTGCAGGATCTCGGCGACTTCATCGGTGGTGAGCAGTCGAGCGATCGTGATGTCCGTCATGACGAGCACATACCCGGTGTCAACCGGATCGTGTTCGGGGATTCTCGTGCGAACCGGTAGCACCTGCGCAGCAGGTTCGCGATCGACCTCGTTCTCGGCGATAAACGGACCAAAAACGGATCGGGCCCCTTGTCGGGGCCCGTCTGTGTTCCACATACACGTCCTCGATTTCCGCGGAATTCCGCGTGTATCAAGGTGGAACTTGGTAGCAGGAGCGGGGCTTGAACCCGCGACCTCACGATTATGAGTCCTGTACCCGTAGCCGCTCGCCATGCGAGCAGACTCCGAAACAATCGACCCTGGCGCAGCCGAAGTGCTCGCTCGCGGGTGCTCCTCCCCCGTCAAGACGGCTACCGGCGTGTGGGTGCGGTGCGGCTCGCGCATCAAGTCGCGTTGCGCGTCCTGCGCTGAGCTCTATCGCGGCGACTGGGCTGCGATCGCTAGATCAGGGGTTTTCGACGGACCCGTCGAACAGTTCAGCTTCTACCTGCTGACGCTGACGGCGCCGTCGTTCGGACAGGTGCACCGCGTACCCCGCTCGGGCGTTCCCGTGCGCTGCGGATGCGGCAGCCGACACTCCGCCCGAGACGCGGGGCTGCGCGGTGTCCCTCTCAATGCTGCGACATACGACTACGTCGGGCAGGTCGCGTGGAATCGGGACGCCGGTGTGCTTTGGGATCGCACTCGGCGACGGTTGCGGGATCGTTGGTCAACGCTCGAGTACTTCATCGTCCGAGAGTGGCAGGACCGCGGTGTGCTGCACATTCATGCGATTATCCGAATCGCGCGCCGAGAAGCTCCCTCAGCGACCTCAGTACGTGACGCGGCACGCACCGCAACGGCAATATCGCGGGTCGACGGTTCGCTCGTTGAATGGGGCACTCAAGCCAAATGCGATGCGTTCCGAGCGGATGGCGACGGCGCGAAGACGATCTGGTACTTGTCCAAGGCGCTGAACTACGTCCTCAAGGACGTCGCGACAGATGCCGACGACGTGCCGGTCGCGGTGTGGCACCATCAGGTCGCACTCGACGATGCCGCGCGCCGGATGCGGTGCGGCGTGACGTGCGAGCCGCAGAACTGTTCAGGCCTGGTACACCAGCGATACGGCTCACGATCGCAGGTGGTGTCGGCGTCGCGGCGCACCAGGAGCCGCGTGGGCTGGTCGTTCACGGGCCTCACGCGCACTGTGCAGCGGCAGATGCGCCGGGCCTGGTGGGAGATGCGGTCACACACCCCGGATGCGCCGAAGCCGGCGCCCGCTCCAACCGCACTCGAAAACGTCGCGGCGCGAGCGCGTCGTGAGGTCGTCACGCGCGGACCGTCCGCGCCCTAATTGATTGGAATCGAAATGGACTTCCTTGGAGCTTCCTACAACCAGGCAGCGGCAATGCGCCCGGACTGGGACCTGCACGAACGCAACGCGTTCGGCAGCCCCGGACGATTGCTCGGCGTAGTCGCGGGCTTGTGCGACACGGCAAGCGACGCCGAGGTGTTCTTCCGTCACGAGTGCCCATGGCACGCATCGGCCTCGGTGATCGCTGTGCGATCTCGCGCCCTCCCGACGTGGTCTGAGTACGTGCGCTCGTGAGGCGGCGTGGGCCAGGCGCAGCCCAGCGCCGACCGGCGCGGGCGAGCATGGCCCTGCCGCCTGGGGGCATCGCATTCAGGACCGAAGAGTCGTGCTTGATGGCAACCGAAGCGCGCAGCGCGTAGGGCGGCAGCAGTTTTCCGCCTATCTAAACATCGCGATTGGCCGAACCACTAGCGCTGGGCCTGAAAGCTCAGTCGGCGACTCGTCCAGGTCAATCCCGAAGTTGCTTATTGCGCCACGGAACGGTTCAATCGCGCCTAGAAGAGTCGTCTTCTCGAGTGGGGTGAGCGGAGCGTCTTCGATGAACCTGAGCACCTGCCAGCTCTCGCCTTCTGGCAATACTGCTTCCACTTGACCGATCACGGTGTAGATGCCGTTCCACCGCCCCACAGACTCAACCAGCCACTCGTTGAGGAAGGTCAACGCGACTGCGGGCCCCTCGTCTCCGTTCGGGGTCGCGGTGGCATTGATCTCATCACGAGACCCAACCATGAACTTGATCTTGTGTAGAAGATTTCGGGAGCATGCCCCGGCGAGAGCCATACTGGGCAAGTGTTACTGATAGGCGCCACCGTGACGATGCTTCGAGCGGATCAGGGCGGTAGGTCGAACCCAGCCGGACTTCGCGGCGAGTACAGGCCCCACGTGCGCGTCGGCGACGGCGAACTACTAGGAGTGACTCTCCGGCACGATGACATAGCGATTCTTGCGCCGGGAGAGCCGACCCAGGTGAGCCTGCACGCGGTCTTCCCCGTGAACTACGGCGAACTGCAACCAGGCGTCGCCTTCGACATTGTGGAGGGCGGGACCCGCGTCGTTGGATCAGGGGTCGTGGTGGACGTGCAACCCTGAGCGCTGAAGTCGCACGCTGCGGCTACGCTGATAGTCCAAGATTCGAGACTAGGACGTGTCATCGTGACGGACTTCCGATCAGAACGGATGCCATCCCCCGAAGGCGAGGGGCGGGCAAAGCAAGCGCTCGAACAAGCCTGGGGCGCGTACTACGACACGAACGCGAAGGCTAATAAGGCGATCTACGCCGCACTACCGTTCGTGAAGTCCGCCCTGCGCGGCTACACGACCTCGAACCTGTTCGACCTTTTCGGCTTCTGGGTCACGTGGCGACTCGTCGGTGGCTTCGACGGGATGCAGCAACAGTTCGGCATGAGCCGCTCGTCGCTCTACCGTCGAATCGCGCTTTTCCGGCGAGTGTTCGGGGAACACCCGGACGTGTACGAGTTCCCCGGCATCACCATCGATCCCGCAGCGTTCGCCGTCGGCATGTCGGAGAGAAATCCCCCACAGCCGAACAGCTAGTCGCATATTGTTGCACTAGACGCTCGGGTCCATGTAGTCTCCAAATGTGAGACTAGATCCGACCGTGACGACGCTCGCCGAGTTCCTCGGCGAGTACCGCGCGCTCGTCGAGGACGGTCTGACGTCGAACGCACAACAGTCGTATGCCCGCGCGTGGAAGCTTCGCCTCGAGCCCTCCCTCGGCTCGCTCCCCCTCGCCGATATTCGCCCGCTCACGATCGCTAAAGCTCGTGCAACGTGGTCGGGCGCGGATTCGACCAAGGCCGACGCGATCGCGCTGCTGTCCAAACTGCTCGGGCTCGCCGTCATGGACGACCTTCTCCCGTCCAACCCCTGCCGATCACTCCCGCGGGCGCGTGGTAAGGCACGCGAGGCCGAGTGGACTTCTCGCGCATTGAACGAGCTTCAGGTGCGCCGCATGCTCGCCCTGACGGCTTCCCACCCGTTCGGGCAACGCGCACTCGCTGGCCTGGCGTTCACGGGCCTTAGACTCGGCGAGCTCGTGGGGCTCCGGTGGGAGGATCTCGACGAGCGCGGCTTCCTAACAGTGCGTCGCACGTTCTCGCCAGATGGGCATGGTCGCCTGGTTGAGCGCGCACCAAAGAGTGGCAAGTCGCGACAAGTGCCGATCCTTGAGGAACTCGCTCCCTGGCTCGACGGCGCGCGTCGATACGGGCGCGCCCACATCTTCACCGGCAAGCTCGGCGGCCCGTTCGACAGCGGCAACCTCGCGCGGGCCGTCCGCTGGCACGCGATACGTGATGACATCGCCACGTTCGCCGACGGAAACCCGCTTCGGTTTCACGACTTGCGGCACACCTTCCTATCCCGGCTCGCACGCCACGGCATCGCCCCGGCGCACATTCAGAAGGTCGCGGGCCACTCATCCATCACGACGACCGAGCGATACACGCACGTATCGGGCACCGAAGCCGCCCTCGCAATACGGGAAGCGGTAAGCGGCGCGAATCGTGAGGTCACTTTTCGAGGGGGTGAGAACGCGGCTGACGTCGGGTACATACGACAAAACCCCCGGAAATCCGGGGGTCCTGGTCAGTAGCAGGAGCGGGGCTTGAACCCGCGACCTCACGATTATGAGTCGTGCGCTCTCACCAACTGAGCTACCCTGCCGCACGGCTTTCCGCCGGTGAGGCGGAAGCTGCGAGCCCCGAGTCAGGATTGAACTGACGACCCCTTCCTTACCATGGAAGTGCTCTGCCACTGAGCTATCGGGGCGTTGTCACCCGTGAAGGCAACCACACGAGAATACCATCACTTCGGCGTTCTCACGAAACCGGGGAGACCCCATCGTTCCTCCCGGCGTTCTCGCTGAACCAGGGAAGCGGATCGATCGTCGAGCCGTCGACGATGAGCTCGAAATGCATGTGCGCACCGTACGAGCGGCCGGTGTTGCCGACCTTGCCGATGATGTCGCCGACCTCGACCGTCTGACCGGCCACGACCTGCAGCGAGCCGTACTGCATGTGCGCGTAGTGGCTCGTGATGAGCTTCCCGTCGATCATGTGATCGATGTAGACCGTGACGCCGTAGTTGCCGCCGGATTCGGTCGCGATGCGGACCTTGCCGTCGGCGATCGACTGCACAGGGGCGCCGTCGCCGGGGAGCAGATCGAGCCCCTCGTGCAGCGTGCCGTTGCGCATGCCGTACCCGTAGCTCATGCCGACACCGACGATGAACGGCCACTGGATCGCCGCCGTCGGGTCGTTGGTGTAGATCCGGTTGGAGTACGAGATGCCCTGCTCGGCGGCGAGGTCGATCAGCGATGCTGCTGAGAAGCCCTCCGAACGCTGCATGGCCTCGTTCTGGACGTCGGACGATGCGACGTACGCCTGGATCTCGTCGGTCTCGGAGGAGGAAACGCTCTGGGATGCCGCGACCAACGACATCGCGGCGGAGGTCTGACCGCCCTGAGCGGCGGCGAGCGCCTCGGCCGGAAGGGTCATCGAGACGGCGAGCATCCCCGCGATCCCCATGATGCCGACGGTGGCTCCGGCCGCGAAGACCTTGCGGCGGCGTCCGGCGCGACGCGAGGCCGTGTGGATCGCGGTGGCTGCGGTAGGCAGTCGCTGCGCCGACGGCGTCTGCGCGACGGGGAGGCTGCTGGTGACGGCCGCGAAAGCCCTGGATGCCGCGACGAAGGCGTCCTCCGCGAGCGCTGGGTCGTCGACGGAGTCGGACGCGATCTGGGCCGGCTCCTCGATGAGCGTTTCGACGACGATCTCGGTCTCGGCGGCGCGCATGCGCTCGCGCAGCGCGCGGCGGGACAGCGGCGAAACCGGAACATCGGAGGGAGCTGCCGGCGACGCCTCTTCGATGGTCACCGAGGTCGCGGAATCCGCGTTCCGGTGACGGCTGGAGCGGCGCGTGGGCACAGACTCAGCCGGGGAGGTGTCGAAGGGCAATGCAGTCTCTCGGGTGACTCGTCGAACTCGGGGGGACCTGCGCATTCGGGTTGCGCCGGTAACAAACAGAAAAACCCTACCGTGGCGCCACTGGGAAAGTCATGCGCGCCGCGGTTAAATTCATATTTCGAGCACAGCCGACAGACGGGCGTGCAGCTCGGGCCCCGCAGCGATGATCATGGGACGGGCGGATGCCGTGTCGATGCGCGTGACCAGCCCGCCCGCCTCTTCGACGAGGAGCGCTCCCGCAGCGAAGTCCCACGGCTTCAGCCCGCGCTCGAAGTAGCCATCGAGCCGCCCCGCCGCGACGTACGCGAGGTCGAGGGCCGCCGAGCCCATACGCCGGAGATCGCGGGCGAGCGGCATCACCCGGCGGACGGTCGCCAGGTCACCGTCATGCGTCGCCGGATCGTATCCGAACCCGGTCGCCAGAAGCGCACCGGCGGGGTTGGGCCCCGTCACACCGAGCCGCCGCCCGCCGAGCCACGCTCCCCCGCCCCTGGCCGCCGTGAACAGCTCATCCACGGCGGGCGCGTAGACTGCGGCGGCGAGCGCCTCCCACGCGTCAGGGGCGTCACCGCCCCGCACGGCGGCGATGCTGACGTTGTAGGAGGGGATGCCGTACGCGTAGTTCACAGTGCCGTCGATCGGGTCGACGACCCATGTGATGCCCGTCTCGCTGTCCGCCGCGCCCGACTCCTCGCCGAGGAACCCGTCGCCGGGCCGATCGGCGCTGAGCCGGTCGCGGATGAGCTGCTCGACCTCGCGGTCCGCTTCGGTGACGATGTCGGCGAGGGTCGACTTCGTCGCCGCGAGTGCGACGCCGACAGCCCGGCGCTCGCGAGCCAGTTCGCCGGCCTCGCGGGCGATGCCGGCTGCGAGTTCCTGCAGCTCGACCTCGATGGGCAGGTCGCCGTTCACCGGAGGGGCGCCGGAGGCGGAGGCGGGAATGCGCCGGGCGCGGCCGGAGGCGTCGGCGGCTCCGCCGAGTGCGGCGGAACCTGCGGCTGCTCCGGCACCGGCGGCTCCTCAGGCTCTTGCACCTGCTCGGGCGCTGGTGCCTGCTCGGGCACTGGTGCGTGCTCGGGAGCAGGTGACTTCTCAGGAACAGGCGTTGCAGCCCCCTCACCGGCGATGCCGTCGTGCGCGGCCGGCGCCCCGGCCGGCGGCACCGGGTATCCATCCGCTCCGATCGGCGCGTCAGGAGAGGAGACCAGCAGCTGCGCATGCCCGTCCGCGGGAACGGTGGGGAACGACGGAGTCGTCTCGGGGGTCGGGTAGTAGGTCTGCACTGGCGTCTGCTGCGTCGGATGGCCGGTGTAATACGCGTTCCAATCCGGCGAGCCGTCGGGCAGCACCGGAAGCGGGGTCCTGCCGTCGGCGTAGGTCGGCCACTGCTGGGCGCCCTGGTCGGTCGGCGCTGCGGGCAGGGCGGCGGCCGAGCCGGCGAAGGCGCCGTACGGCTGTGCCGCCAGCGGGCCCACCTGCTTCTTCGGAGCGAACAGAGCGTTCAGCAGCGGGATGAGCGTCGTGCCCACCGCGGTGAGGATGGCGAGTGCGACGACGATGCGCCAGTAGAGGTCGGAGTACTCGAACGTGTCGGGGAACGTCAGGAAGATCACGAGCATCGCGACGAGCAGCACGAGCATCGCGATCGTGACGTAATAGATCACGCGGGTGAAGGTGGTCACGTAGCGCTGAGCGGCCGGCGTGAACAGCCGCACATGCAGGAGCCCCAGCTGCAGGACGCCGACGATGACGAGCAGCAGGAAGAACCTTCCGACGCCGCCGGTGTACTCGTCGGGCTCATCGGGAAGCCAGATCTTGATGGCGCCGGCGATGAGGGCCACGATCCAGGTGATCATGCTCGCCAGCGCCAGCCAGTCGGGGCGCCGGGGGGCGAGCCCTGCCTCGAGGATCGCGATGCCGGCGAACGCCGCGAGCAGTAGGATCGTCAGGAACGCGCGGCCGATGATGCCGTCCTGATCACCGATCAGAACCCACACGACGCACACCAGTGCCGCCGCGATCAGTGCTCCGATGGCGATCCAGATCGCCCCGCGGATCAGCAGCGAAGCGTTCGGCTTCGCCCCGGACTCCTTGACCTCTGACATGGTGGTCCCCCTCTTCGGCCGACGTTGGAATCATCCTCGCACGTGAGGACCGTCTCGTGCGGGGGTGCCGCGGGTTCTGTGGGTAAGTCCTCGTGCGGACTCAGCGTGCGCGTTTCGCGGATGCCGCGGCGAATGCCGCGACCCGCGCCCTGGCATCCGGGGTGTCGAACGCGGCACCGATCGAGCGCGCCTCCTCGGCGAGCTGCTCGGCGAACGAGCGCGAAGGCTGCGAGCGCACCAGGCGCTTGGCCTCGCCGTACGCGGCTGCGGCCCCGGCGAGCCAGAACCGTGCGATCTCCTCCGCACGGGCGCGGACGCGGCTCGCCTCGTCCTCGGCATCCTCACCGGTCACGATCTCGGCGACCAGGCCCCACTCGAGGGCTTCTTCGGCGCTGAGCAGGCGATCCTGCAGCACGAGCTGCAGGGCGCGACGTGAGCCGACGGCATCCGCGAGCTGGGCCGACACCGACAGGTCGGGGGTGAGGCCGATGTTCGCGTACAGGCTGCCGATCTTCGACCGGCTGCCGACGACCGCGTAGTCGGTGCTCAGCAGGATGCCGAGGCCGCCGCCTGCGGTCGTGCCGTGAGCTGCGGCGACCACGGGGATCGCCGACTCGGTGAGCGATCGGATCCCCTCGTTGATGACACCCGCCAACTCGGTCAGCGGCGAACCGTCTCCCATGGTGGAGGCCATCTCGATCACGTCGCCGCCGGCGCAGAAGGCGGGGCCGGCGGCATCCAGGATGATCGCCCGCACGTCGTCACGGGACGTCGCCTCGGCTGTGGCATCCCGCCACGCGTGGGCGAGCTCCGACCCGAAGGCATTGAGGCGGGTCGGACGGTTGAGCGTGAGGCGGGCGAGCCCCTCATCGACCGAGAACTGGATGGCATCGCTCATGGGCATCTCCTTCGAAGCGCGGACTTCGCCAGCCTAGCCAGAACGTGCACTCAGTCCGTTTCCTGTTGTACCCGCGCGACAAAGCCCTCCATGCGCCGACGGGTTCCGTCCAGTCGCATGTCCACCTGACCGGCGGCGCGGATCTCGTTCGGGGCGAGCGGATGCGCCAGCCGCACGTTGTCGTGGCAGGACAGGTCGGCGCAGATGTAGGTGCCGACGCCGTCACCTCGGCGACCTGCCTCACCGGTCTTACGCGCGGTGAACAGGGCGACCTGGCTGCCCGGCTGCATCGTGTGGCAGATGTTGCACATGCCGTTGCGGCTGCGACCCGGGTCGCTCGCGCGAACGACGACGCCGATCACCTCGTCACCGGATTGCACGAGGATGCAGCCGCGCTTGCTGGATGCCGGATCCCGCCAGGCGAGGAAATCGTGGAAGTCCCAGTCGACGAGCAGGAAGTCGTGCGGCATCTCGATCATCCGCAGCTCGTCGTCGGTCGCGTTGATGAACGCCGCGCGGACGTCGGACTCGGTGAGCGCTCGCATCGTCCCAGTCTATGAACTCGCGACAGCCTCCGGCTCGCGCTCTCCGCTGCGTCCTCGGATGAGGAAGCCGAATCCGAATGCGACGAAGAACATCAACACGCCGTAGACGGCGGCCGGCAGGCTCAGCTCGTCCGAGCCGAGAACGCTCTGCGCGATCACGATCGCCAGGGTGGCGTTGTGGATGCCGATCTCGAACGACGTCGCGACCGCCTGCCTGCTCGCGACCCTCATCGCCCGTGGCACGAGATACCCGACGGTGAGACTGATCACGCAGAAGAGGACCGTGATCAGGGCGAGCCGGGCGACGTTGTCGACGAGCAGCGACCAGTTCGACGCCACCGCTCCCGCGATCACGACGACGAGGATGATCACGCTGGCGATCCGGACCGGGCGATCCATCCGGTCGGCGAACTTCGGCCAGAAGCGGCGGATGATCATCCCCGCGGCGACGGGGAGCAGCACGATGGCGAACACCTCGAGCGCCTTCGACCACTGCAGCCCGAGTTGATCGTCGAACGGTTCGAAGAACGCGATCGCGAAGTTCGTGATCAGCGGCAGCGTGATCACCGCGATGACCGAGTTCACGGCCGTGAGCGAGATGTTCAACGCGATGTCACCGCGGAACAGGTGGCTGTACAGGTTCGCCGTGGTGCCGCCGGGGGATGCCGCGAGCATCATCATGCCCACCGCGAGCACCGGAGGGAGCTGGAAAAGCAGCACGAGGCCGAAGCAGATCGCCGGCAGCAGGATGAGCTGGCAGACCAGGGCGATGAGCACCGCCTTCGGCTGCTTGAGCACCCGCGCGAAATCCGCCGGTGTGAGACTCAGGCCGAGTCCGAGCATGATGATCCCGAGAGCGACGGGCAATCCGATGGTGGTCAACGCTGATCCCATGAGACCGAGTATGGCGGACGCCGGAGCCCGGTGTCATGCCCCGAATCCCGCACGGCTCGATAAACGAATTGAGCGCCACCCCGTACGGGGCGACGCTCGATTCGTTCGGTGGCAAGTGAGGGATTCGAACCCCCGAATGCAATGCAGGCTGATTTACAGTCAGCTCCCTTTGGCCGCTTGGGTAACTTGCCGAGTGCACACCCGTCCAGCTTGTACAGCCAACCGGGGGCGCGAGTATCCATCATACCTGCGCGACGCAGGTGGAAGAAATCGAACGATCAGCTGCCGCGGACGCCGCGTTCCCCGCCGTCGAGCGACTCGGGAGTCCGCAGCAGGCCGCCCTCGGCGCGGCACGTCGCGGCCGCCACATCCATCGCCCTCTCGAGCAGCCGCTGCCACTCGACGGCATGCTCCGGGCGGGCGGCGACGATGCCTGCGGCCACGGCTGCGAGCGTCGCATCACCGGCTCCGACCGTGTCGACGACGGGTCCGGGCAGCACTGAGATCGGGGCCGCGAACGCCCCGGCATCCGCCTCGAGCACCGCGCCCTCGCGGCCTGCCGTGGCAAGCACGGCCCCGGCGCCGAGCCCGCGCAGTCGCGCCCGCAGCGCGTCGAGATCGCCGTCGTACAGAAGGTGGGCGTCATCGGCACCGACCTTGACGACCGCGGCGCCGGCGGCGATCCGCTCGAACCCGCGCACGAACTCCGCCCGGTCGGCGAGCATGCCGGCCCGCGGGTTCGGATCGATGGCGACCTGCACCCCTGCGAGCGCATCCGCGAGAGCATCCACCTCGGCGACGCGGTCGAACGGGAAGCAGCTGATCACGGCGAGATCAGCGGTTCCGATCGCCTGCAGCGCCTCCTCGCCGTATCGGATGCTGCGCTGCTGCGCCGCATCGTTGAACGCATAGGTCGGCTCGCCGTCGCGGTTGCGGCGCACGATCGCACGCGACGATCCGAGCGGAGACGGGCTGCTCACCAGAGTCACACCGTGGTCGGCGAGGTACTCGCGGATGTGCGCGCCGGGCTCGTCGTCGCCGACCATCGCGATGAGCGTCGTCGGGATGCCGAGACGCCGGAGTCCGACCGCGACGTTGAGCGCGGCCCCGCCGACGAGCTCGCGCACTCCCCCGGCGTCGTGGATCTCGTCGATGAGCGCGTCGCCGATGACGACGACGGAGGATGCGTGCGGCATCCCATCATTGTGTCGCACCCGCGCTACCTTGTGACCCATGGACGCCACACGCATCGTCACCGCAGCCGCCGCGCTCCTGCTCGCCGCCGGCCTCGCCGGATGCGGCGGAACGCCCTCCGGCGAGTCCTCGTCGCCATCGGAGTCGCCCGCGTCCGAGACTCCTGCGCCTGCGGCATCCGCCACCCCGGATCCGACCGCGACCCCGGCGGCCGAAGCGATCCCGATTCCCGATGACTGCCGTGCGATCCTCTCCGACGACGCGCTCGCCCAGCTCGACGGCATCCCGTTGAACGACCCGGCGTTCGGCTCCACGGGCATCCAGCCCGACGGCTCGCTGATCTGCGCCTGGGGCGATCCGGCCGCCGACACCACGGGGCTGACGACGACCATCTCGCACATGAACCGGGGTCCGGCGCTCGATCTGCTCAACGAGCTCGCCGACGACGAGGGGTTCGTCTGCTTCACCCCGGACGAGGGCACCCGCTGCGAGAAGACCTGGCCCAATGAGAACTACCCGGTCACCGACGGGCGCACCCTCTTCTGGCGCGAGGACGTCATGATCGACACCCGGTACTCGAACCTCGCCCCCAGCGGATACACCGCGAGCATCGTCGCGCACCTGTTCGACTAGCCGAGGTGCCGACGTACGGCGAAGGCCCCGCCCCTCCGAAGAGGTGCGGGGCCTTCGTGGCGTGGGGGATCAGTTATAGGTTCCCGGAGTCACGTCATCCGTCGAGAACGCGTCGAAGTCGACGTAGCCGAACTCGCCCTCGGCGTACGCGCCGTCGGATGCGAAGATCCGGTTCGGGTAGCGCTCGCTCTTGGCCTCTTCCGTGGCCTCGACCGTGACGTTGCGGTACTTCGACAGACCGGTTCCGGCGGGGATGAGCTTACCGATGATGACGTTCTCCTTGAGACCGACCAGCGGGTCGCGCTTGCCCTGCATCGCAGCCTCGGTGAGCACGCGGGTCGTCTCCTGGAACGAGGCGGCCGACAGCCACGACTCGGTCGCCAGAGACGCCTTGGTGATACCCATCAGCTCCGAGCGGCCGGACGCAGGGCGCTTGCCCTCGGCCACAGCCTCGCGGTTGATCTGCTGGTAGCGCTTGAGGTCGACCATCTCACCCGGCAGCAGGGTCGTGTCGGCGTGGTCGACGACGGTGACCTTGCGGAGCATCTGACGGACGATGACCTCGATGTGCTTGTCGTGGATCGGCACACCCTGCGAGCGGTAGACGCCCTGGACGCCGCCGACGAGGTACTTCTGCACCTCGCGGGCACCCATGACGCGCATGACCTCCTTGGGGTCGAGCGTGCCGACCTGCAGGGGCTGACCGACCGTGACGTGCTGGCCGTCCTCGACGAGGAGCGTCGCACGCTTCAGCACCGGGTAGACGACCTCTTCATCACCGTTGTCGGGCGTGAGGATGACCTTCTTGGCCTTCTCGGTCTCGTCGATCGTGATGCGGCCATCGGCCTCGGCGATCGGCGACGCGCCCTTGGGGGTACGCGCCTCGAAGAGCTCCTGCACACGGGGCAGACCCTGGGTGATGTCATCAGCCGAGGCCGAACCACCGGTGTGGAAGGTACGCATCGTCAGCTGGGTACCGGGCTCACCGATCGACTGCGCGGCGATGATGCCGACGGCCTCGCCGATGTCCACGGTCTTGCCGGTCGCAAGAGAGCGGCCGTAGCACTGCGCGCAGACGCCGACAGCCGAGTCGCAGGTCAGCACGGAGCGAACCTTGATCTCCTCGACACCGAGCTCGACGAGCTTGTCGATGAGCACGTCGCCCACGTCGTCACCGGCAGCAGCCAGGACCTCGCCCGACTCGCTGACGACGTCAGCGGCCAGGGTACGGGCGAACACCGAGTTCTCGACGTTCGCGTCGCGCACCAGCTCGCCCTGCGAGTTCGGAGCGGCGATCGGGAGCGCGAGGCCCTTCGACGTGCCGCAGTCCTCTTCACGGATGATGACGTCCTGCGAGACATCCACCAGACGACGGGTCAGGTAACCCGAGTCGGCGGTGCGCAGAGCGGTGTCAGCCAGACCCTTACGGGTACCGTGCGTCGCGATGAAGTACTCCGCCACCGACAGACCCTCGCGGTACGAGGAGATGATCGGACGGGGGATGATCTCACCCTTGGGGTTGTTCACCAGGCCTCGCATACCCGCGATGTTGCGGATCTGCAGCCAGTTACCACGAGCACCCGAGGACACCATGCGGTTGATGGTGTTGTCGGCCGGGAAGTTCTCGCGCATCGCGGCCTGGACCTCGTCGGTCGCCTCGGTCCAGATCTTGATGAGCTCCTGACGACGCTCGGCGTCGGTGGTGAGACCCTTCTCGTACTGCGACTGGACCTTCGCGGCCTGCTTCTCGTAGCCGGCGACGATCTCCTTCTTGTTCGGAGGAGTGAGGATGTCGCTCAGGGCGACGGTCACACCCGAGCGCGTGGCCCAGTAGAAACCGGCGTCCTTGATGCGGTCCAGCGTCGCAGCCGTCTCGACCTTCGGGTACTCCTCGGCCAGCTTGTTGACGATCTGCGAGAGCTTGCCCTTGTCGGCGGGCTCGCGCACGAACGGGTAGCCCTTCGGCAGCGTGGCGTTGAAGATCGCCTGACCCAGCGAAGCATCGACGAGGCCGTGCTTCTCGTAGCCCTCGGGACCCTGACCCTCGAGGAAGGTCAGACCCGGGATGCGGATGCGGATCTTCGCCTGCAGGTCGAGGGTTCCCTCGTCCTTGGCCAGGATCGCCTCGGAGACCGAGCCGAACGCGCGACCCTCACCGGCAGCGCCCTCCTTGACCGTGGTCAGGTGGTGGAGACCGATGATCATGTCCTGCGAGGGCAGGGTGACCGGGCGGCCGTCCGACGGCTTGAGGATGTTGTTCGACGCGAGCATCAGCACGCGAGCCTCGGCCTGAGCCTCGACCGACAGCGGCAGGTGAACGGCCATCTGGTCGCCGTCGAAGTCGGCGTTGAACGCCGCGCAGACGAGCGGGTGCAGCTGGATGGCCTTGCCCTCGACGAGCTGCGGCTCGAACGCCTGGATGCCGAGGCGGTGCAGGGTGGGTGCACGGTTGAGCAGCACGGGGCGCTCGCGGATGATCTCCTCGAGCACGTCCCAGACCTCAGGGCGCATGCGCTCGACGGAGCGCTTCGCGGCCTTGATGTTCTGCGAGTGACCCAGGTCGATCAGACGCTTGATCACGAACGGCTTGAACAGCTCGATCGCCATGGTCTTGGGAAGACCGCACTGGTGCAGCTGCAGCTGCGGGCCGACGACGATGACCGAACGGCCCGAGTAGTCGACACGCTTTCCGAGCAGGTTCTGACGGAAGCGGCCCTGCTTGCCCTTGAGCATGTCGCTGAGCGACTTCAGAGCACGGTTTCCGGTGCCGGTGACGGGGCGACCGCGGCGGCCGTTGTCGAACAGTGCGTCGACGGCCTCCTGCAGCATCCGCTTCTCGTTGTTCACGATGATCTCGGGCGCACCGAGGTCGATCAGGCGACGAAGACGGTTGTTCCGGTTGATGACGCGGCGGTACAGGTCGTTCAGGTCACTGGTCGCGAAGCGTCCACCGTCGAGCTGGACCATCGGGCGCAGCTCCGGCGGGATCACCGGGACGACGTCGAGGACCATGGACGCCGGCGACATGCCGGTCTCGAGGAACGAGTTGACGACCTTGAGGCGCTTGATCGCACGGATCTTGCGCTGGCCCTTGCCCTCGGAGATCTGCAGGTGCAGGCTCTCGGCCTCAGCCTGCAGGTCGAACGCGGCCAGGCGGCGCTGGATCGACTCCGCACCCATGTAAGCCTCGAAGTACTGACCGAAGCGGTCCTGCAGCTCGTGGAAGACGTCGTCCTCCGGGCGCAGGGCGCCGACCTCGAGCGTGCGGAAATCCTCCCACACGCGCTCGAGCTTGGCGATGGCGTCGTCTGCGCCCTTGCGCAGCTGCGACATCTCCTTCTCGGCGGCGTCCTTGACCTTCTTCTTGGCGTCAGCCTTGGCGCCCTCGGCCTCGAGCGCCGCGAGCTCCTCCTCCAGCTTGGACATGCGCTCGGCGATCTTCGCGTCGCGACGGTCCGCGAGCGTCTTCAGCTCGAGGCGGATGTTGTTCTCCTGCGTGGCCAGATCGCGGTGACGAGCATCCTCGTCGACCGAGATGACCATGTACGCGGCGAAGTAGATGACCTTCTCGAGGTCCTTCGGCGCCATGTCGAGCAGGTACCCGAGGCGCGACGGGACGCCCTTGAAGTACCAGATGTGGGTGACGGGTGCGGCGAGCTCGATGTGGCCCATGCGCTCACGACGGACGGAGCTCTTGGTGACCTCCACGCCGCAGCGCTCGCAGACGATGCCCTTGAAGCGGACGCGCTTGTACTTGCCGCACGCGCACTCCCAGTCGCGGGAAGGTCCGAAGATCTGCTCACCGAACAGACCGTCCTTCTCGGGCTTGAGGGTGCGGTAGTTGATGGTTTCGGGCTTCTTCACCTCACCGTAGGACCATCCGCGGATGTCCTCTGCGGTGGCCAGGCCGATGCGAAGCTCGTCGAAGGTGTTTGACTCGAGCACTAGTTCTCCTGTGTCTCAATAAGAATTCGTTATCGGCCGGATCAGATCTCGTCGATCGAGGCGGACTCGAATCGGCTGGAGATGTTGATACCGAGCTCCTCGGCGGCGCGGAACGCCTCATCGTCGGTGTCGCGGAGGTTGACCGCCGTGCCATCGGCCGAGAGGACCTCGACGTTCAGGCAGAGCGACTGCATCTCCTTCATGAGCACCTTGAACGACTCGGGGATGCCGGGCTCCTGGATGTTCTCGCCCTTGACGATGGCCTCGTACACCTTGACGCGGCCGAGGATGTCGTCGGACTTGATCGTGAGGAGCTCCTGGAGCGCGTATGCCGCACCGTAGGCCTCGAGGGCCCACACCTCCATCTCACCGAAGCGCTGTCCACCGAACTGCGCCTTACCACCGAGCGGCTGCTGGGTGATCATCGAGTACGGACCGGTCGAACGGGCGTGGATCTTGTCGTCGACCAGGTGGTGCAGCTTCAGGATGTACATGTAGCCGACCGAGATCGGTGCCGGGAACGGCTCACCCGAGCGGCCATCGAACAGCTGGGTCTTGCCCGAGCGGTCGATGAGGCGGTCGCCGTCGCGGGTCGGCAGCGTCGAGTCGAGGAGACCGGCGATCTCCTGCTCCTCTGCGCCGTCGAACACGGGGGTGGCGACCTTCGTGCCGGGTGCTGCCTCGCGAGCGGCGTCGGGCAGGTGCACGGCCCACTCCGGGGTGCCCTCGACCTTCCAGCCCTGCTTGGCGATCCACCCGAGGTGGGTCTCCAGCACCTGGCCGAAGTTCATTCGACCCGGGATGCCGAGCGGGTTCAGGACGATGTCGACCGGAGTTCCGTCAGCGAGGAACGGCATGTCCTCGACCGGAAGGATCTTGGCGATGACGCCCTTGTTGCCGTGACGGCCGGCGAGCTTGTCGCCCTCGGTGATCTTGCGCTTCTGGGCGATGTAGACCACGACGCGGCGGTTGACGCCCGAGCCGAGCTCGTCGTCGCCCTCTTCGGCGTTGAACTCCTTGACGGCGATGATCGTGCCCTGCTCGCCGTGCGGAACCTTCAGCGAGGTGTCGCGGACCTCGCGGCTCTTCTCGTTGAAGATCGCGCGGAGCAGGCGCTCCTCGGCCGACAGCTCGGTCTCGCCCTTCGGCGTGACCTTGCCGACGAGGATGTCGCCAGGGCGGACCTCGGCGCCGATGCGGATGATGCCGCGCTCGTCGAGGTCCTTCAGCAGCTCAGGGCTGACGTTGGGGAGGTCACGGGTGATCTCCTCCTTGCCGAGCTTGGTGTCGCGGGCGTCGACCTCGTACTCCTCGATGTGGATCGAGGAGAGGGTGTCGTCCTTCACCAGGTCCTGGCTGAGGATGATCGCGTCCTCGAAGTTGTAGCCCTCCCACGTCATGAACGCGACGAGCAGGTTCTTGCCGAGCGCGAGCTCGCCGTTCTCGGTGGCGGGGCCGTCGGCGATGACCTCGCCGGCCTCGACGCGCTCACCGGCCGAGACGACGACCTTCTGGTTGTAGGACGTGCCCTGGTTCGAGCGGTCGAACTTGCGCAGGTGGTACTCCTGCGTGCCGCCCTCGTCGAGCTGCACGACCACGCGGTCTGCCGAGACCTCGGTGACGACACCGGCCTTGTCGGCGGTGAGCACGTCACCGGCGTCGATGGCCGCGTAGCCCTCCATACCGGTTCCGACCAGCGGCGAGTCGCTGCGCAGCAGCGGCACGGCCTGACGCTGCATGTTGGCGCCCATGAGCGCGCGCTGAGCGTCGTCGTGCTCGAGGAACGGCACGAGCGAGGTCGCGACCGAGACCATCTGGCGCGGCGAGACGTCCATGTAGCCGATCTCGGCGGGCTCGAACATGTCGACCTCGCCGCTGCCGCCCTTCGGGCGCGCAAGCACGTGGCTGTCGACGAAGCGCTTCTTCTCGTCGAGCGGCGCGTTGGCCTGCGCGATGTTGAAGTCGTTCTCCTCGGCGGCGGTCAGGTAGTCGATGTCATCGGTGACGACGCCGTCGACGACGCGACGGTACGGGGTCTCGATGAAGCCGAACGAGTTGATGCGCGCGAACGTCGCGAGCGAGCCGATCAGACCGATGTTCGGGCCTTCAGGCGTCTCGATGGGGCACATGCGGCCGTAGTGCGACGGGTGGACGTCGCGGACCTCGACGCCGGCGCGGTCGCGGGAGAGACCACCGGGGCCGAGGGCCGAGAGGCGGCGCTTGTGGGTCAGGCCCGCGAGCGGGTTGTTCTGATCCATGAACTGCGACAGCTGCGAGGTTCCGAAGAACTCCTTGATCGCGGCGACGACGGGGCGCACGTTGATCAGGGTCTGCGGCGTGATGGCCTCGATGTCCTGCGTGGTCATGCGCTCGCGGACGACGCGCTCCATGCGGGACAGACCCGTGCGGACCTGGTTCTGGATGAGCTCGCCGACGGCGCGGATACGACGGTTGCCGAAGTTGTCGATGTCGTCGGTCGCGATGCGGATCTCGGCCTTCTTGCCGCTGCGGAGGCCCTCGAAGGTCTCGTCGCCGCGGTGCAGGCGCACCAGGTACTTGATGGTCGCCACGATGTCCTCGACGGTGAGCACCGAGGAGTCGAGCGGCTGGTTCAGGCCCAGCTTCTGGTTGATCTTGTAGCGGCCGACCTTGGCGAGGTCGTAGCGCTTGGCGTTGAAGTAGAAGTTGTCCAGCAGCGCGCGGGCGGCCTCGGCGGCGACCTGCTCGCCCGGACGGAGCTTGCGGTAGATGTCGCGCAGCGCGTCTTCCTTGGTGAGGATGGTGTCCTTGGCCAGGGTCTCCTCGATGGAGGGGAAGCCGGCGAACTCGGCGAGGATCTCCTCACTGGTCATGCCGAGGGCCTTGAGGAACACGGTGACCGACTGCTTGCGCTTGCGGTCGATGCGGACCCCGACCTGGTCGCGCTTGTCGATCTCGAACTCGAGCCATGCACCGCGGCTCGGGATGACGCGGGCCGAGACGATGTCCTTGTCGGACGTCTTGTCGGGGGTCTTGTCGAAGTAGACGCCGGGCGAACGGACGAGCTGCGAGACGACGACGCGCTCGGTGCCGTTGATGATGAACGTGCCCTTGCTGGTCTGCAGCGGGAAGTCGCCCATGAAGACGGTCTGCGTCTTGATCTCACCGGTCTGGTGGTTCATGAACTCGGCCTCGACGTACAGCGGGGCGGCGTAGGTCTTGCCGCGCTCCTTGCATTCGTCGATCGAGTACTTCTCGGGCTCGAGGTACGGGTTCGTGAAGCTCAGCTGCATCGTCTCGCTGAGATCTTCGATCGGAGAGATCTCCTCGAAGATCTCCTCGAGACCGGAGACCTCGTTGACGTCCTTGAGGCCGGCCTTCTTGGCGTCGGCGACGCGTGCCTTCCACGTGTCGTTGCCGACGAGCCAATCGAAGGACTCGGTCTGCAGCGCGAGAAGGTCGGGGACCGTCAGCGTGTCGGAGATCTTGGCGAACGAGAGGCGGGATGCTCCGCGTCCGTTCTTGTTGGTGGTGGATGTGGATGCGTTGCGAGCAGCAGCCAAGGGAATAACCTCCGTGAGCCCCGCAGGGCTTCTCGATTCCTTTGTCGTCAGGTGGAGTGCGCGCTCACGATCTCAACTTCTGCCGACCACCATATGAGGGCAGGGAGAACGGAGGCGCAAGGATCAACTATACGTCGGATTTTCCGACATGGCAAGCGGAATCCTTGACCAATTCGGGATGCTGCGGCAAAAGCCCCAACCGTCGTGTTAGCGTCGACCAACCGCGGAGGAGATCGCCATGAGAATTCTGCTCGTCGGAGCATCCGGACTCATCGGGACCGCGGTCACCCACCGGGCGGACGGAGCCCACGACGTGCGTCGCCTGGTGCGTCGCGTACCGCGTTCCGACAGCGAGTACCGCTGGGATCCGGCCTCCGGAGTGCTCCCGCCGGAGGCGCTCGAATGGGCGGATGCCGTGATCAGCCTGTCCGGCGCAAGCCTGTCCCGCCTGCCCTGGACGAGCAGATACCGCGCCGAGATCAGACGCAGCCGCGTGCAGACCACGGAGGCGATCGCGCGGGGCATCGCCGCCGCCGCGTCCCCGCCCGCAGCCTGGGTGTCGGCCTCCGCTGTGGGTTTCTACGGCGACCGGCCCGCGGAGATCCTCACGGAGGAGTCCGCGGGCGGCACGGGCTTCCTCGCCGATGTCGTCGGCGAGTGGGAAGCGGCCACGGACGCTGCGCGTCCGCACACCCGCGTCGTGAACGCGCGCACCGGGCTCGTGCTCGCTGGAGCGCTGCGCCCTCTGCTCATCACGACGCGGCTCGGTCTGGGCGCTCAGGTCGGCGATGGCCGTCAGCACTGGCCGTGGATCGGACTGGACGACGAGGCCCGCGCTCTCCTGCACCTGGCAACCGACTCCGCGACGAGCGGACCTGTGAACCTCGTGGCTCCGACCCGGTCCACCGCCCGTGATGTCAGCCGTGCCCTCGCCCGGGGGATGCACCGGCCCCATCTGTTCGTCTTGCCGCGCTTCGTTCTGCGGGCAGCGCTCGGCCGGGCAGCGGACGAGCTCCTCCTCGCCGACCAGGCGGTGGAACCGCGGGTCCTGCTGACGGACGGCTTCACCTTCGAGCAGCCGACCATCGACGAGGGCGTCCGAGCCCTGTTGAGCGCCCGTCGCGCCGAAGCCTGAGGCCGCCAGCGGCTCTCAGCGCGCCAGGAGCAGGGCGCGAGCTGCCTCAGCGCCGAGACGGCTGGCCGCGCCGACCTCGATCGTGGGCACGGGCAGCGGATGCTGCGCGGCCAGGCCCACGTTGACGACCACCGTGTGCGGGTCGCGGGCAGCGGCGATCTCGACGAGCTCGCGCTGCTCGGCATCCACATCGGGACGGTCGATGAGAAGCACCAGGCGTCCGTCGGCAGCCGTCGCGGCATCCAGAGCGGCGCTCCGCTCGTCGTCCGAGGCACGGGCGACGTCGAGCCGCACGCGGAATCCGTCGCCGGCGAGTGCCTCGGCGACGTAGGCGGCGGCGCTGTCGACCGCGAGCGTGGAGCGGCGGCGGGCGTCGACGACGGCGAGGGCGGATGCCGCGGCGTCCGCGCCTGCGACGGCCAGGTCGCCCGTGACGTGCAGGGCGCGCCGGACGATCGAGGCGCCGTCGAACGCCGGCACCTCGGCAGGCGTCGCCTCCGCGAGCTGCGCGGCGAGCGCGCGAACGCGGTCACGGGCCTGCTCGACGCGTTCGCGGGCGAGCGTTCCGTCGCGCAGCGCCGCGACGACCGCGTCGCGGGCTGCGAGATAGTCCCGCTCGTCCTGATCGGATGCCGCGGCATCCCCGGGGTTGGTCGGATTGCCGATGCACAGCAGATCGGCGCCTGCGGCGAGCGCCTGCACCGCTCCCCCGCCGATGCCGACGGACTCGCGGATCGCTGCCATGTCGAGCGCATCGGTGATGATGACGCCGTCGAAGCCCATCTCGCGCAGCCGCCCCAGGACCGCAGGGTTCAGCGTCGCCGGCTGCCGACCCCACGCGGGGACGACGATGTGCGCGGTCATGATCGTGCGGACGCCGGCGGCGATCGCCGCGCGGAACGGCTCGAGATGCACGTCTTCGATCTCGGACGGATCGAGGGTGATCACGGGCAGCGCATGGTGCGAGTCGAGGTGGGTGTCGCCGTGGCCGGGGAAGTGCTTGACGCACGCGGCTGCGCCGCCGGCCTGCACTCCCCGCACGGCGGCGGCCACATGGCGCGAGACGAGCGCGGCATCTGAGCCGAAGGAACGGACGCCGATGACAGGATTGCGCGGATCGGTGTTGACGTCGGCGACGGGGCCGAGCACGACGTCGACACCGGCGGCACGCGCACGCCGAGCCAGCTCGCGGCCCGTCGCCTCGGTGGCATCCGGATCGTCGAGGGCCCCGAGCTGCGCTGCCCCCGGCAGCGTCGAGCCGGTCGCGACTTCGAGGCGGGTGACGCTGCCGCCCTCTTCGTCGATGCCGATCAGCGCGTGCGGGTTCGCGTCGTGGATCGCGGAGCTCAGCGACGCGATGTCGCCTGCGACGTTCTGCCCGAAGTACACGACGCCGGCGAGGTCGTCCTCGAGTGCCGCGTGCAGCCAGGCCGAAACGGTCGTGCCGAAGAACCCCGGCCACAGGACGCTGTTCGCGAGGCGGGTGAGGTCGTCCGTCATCCCTTCACGGCCCCCGAGGTCATGCCGCTGGCGAGACGCCCCTGCACGATCACGAAGAAGATCATGACCGGGATGGTGATGATCGTGGATGCGGCCATGATGCTGCCCCAGTCGTTGGAGTGCAGGCCGAAGAACGACTTCAGACCGATCGCGACGGTGTACTGGTCGGTCGCGCCGCCGAGCATCGTCATGGCGAAGATGAACTCGTTCCACGCGGTGATGAAGCTGAAGATGCTCGTGGCGACCAGGCCCGGCATGACCAGGGGCAGCAGCACCGAGCGGAACATCCGCCACCAGCTCGCGCCGTCGAGGTACGCGGCCTCCTCGAGCTCGACGGGAACGGCGGCGACGAAGCCGCGCAGCATCCAGATGCCGAACGCGAGCGAGAGCGCGATGTAGACGATCATCAGACCGATGATGCTGTTGAGCAGACCCAGGCTCTTCACCTGCAGGAACAGCGGGATCACGAGCGCCTCGAGCGGCACCATCTGCACCACGAGGATCATCATGAGGATCATGGTGCGGAACCGGAACTTGAACCGCGCGACGGCGACCGCGGCGAGCAGGCACACCAGGGCGCTGACGAGCACGGTGACCAGCGCCACGATGGCGGAGTTGCGCAGGTAGGTCCCGAACCCGCCCTCGTTGAAAACGAACGCGAAGTGATCGAGGGTGAACTCTTCGGGGATGAACGAGCGCCCGCCGCTGGAGGCGTTCGCGTCGAAGGCGCTGGAGACCATCCAGTACGCGGGGAACAGCGTGAACGCGAGCACGACGACGACGCCGATGCCGACGCCGAAGCGTGAGAGGACGGACTTCTTGGGGTTCACAGTTCGTCCTCCTTCATGAGCGAGCGGATGTACACGATCGTGATGCCGATCAGCACAAGTGTGAGCAGCACCGCGAGCGCGGCGCCGAAGCCGTAGCGGTTCTGGCCGAACGATTCGACGTACGACCAGACGCCGAGGTTGAGCACCGATCGGTTCGAGCCGGATCCGCCGGGCATGAGGTAGACCTGCGCGAAGACCTTGAAGTCCCAGATGGTCGACAGGATGATGACGACCGAGAAGACGGGGCGCAGGGTCGGGAAGACGATCTGCCAGAAACGGCGCCAGGCACCGGCGCCGTCCATCGCGGCGGCCTCGAGCATCTCCTTCGAGACGCCGAGAAGGCCCGCGAGCACGGTGATCGCGACGAACGGGAAGCCGTGGTGGACGACGTTGAGGAGCACGATCGCGTAGAACGACCACTGGTTCGTGAACCAGTTGACGGGCCCGTCGATGAGGCCGAGCCCCAGGAGCATGTCGTTGAAGATGCCGCGGTCGGCGTCGAAGATGAAGCTCCACACGTAGGTGCCGGTGACCGCGGGCATCGCCCAGGCGATCATGATGCAGCTGGAGACGATCAGCCGCCAGGTCTTGCCGAGGCGCTGCAGGAGCAGCGCGACGAGCGTGCCGACGGCGACCGTGGTGAACACGGCGACGGCTGCGAAGCCGACCGTGTTGGGAAGGACGATGGTCCAGAGGGTCTCGTCGGTCAGCGCCTCGATGTAGTTGCCGAAGCCGATCCAGTTGTTCTCGCCGGTGTTGATCTCGCGCAGGCCGTAGTCCTGCAGCGAGTAGATGAACACCTGCACGAGCGGCCAGAGCATGAGCCCGGCGAGGATGATGAGTCCGGGCGCGAGGAGCAGCCACGGCCGGCTCTTCGCGAGCAGGGTGAACCGATTGGATCGGCGGCCACCGGCCACGGAGGCGGGGGTGTCGTTCCCCGCCTCCGTGGGTGTCGGCAGCGGTGCGTGCACCGTCGACATCAAGAGATACTGCCTAACTTGTCGAAGCTGGAGCTACCAGTCTCACTGATTGAGCAGCTCGGTCATCTCGGCCGCGGCATCCTTCGTCGCGGTGGCGACATCCTTCTGCCCGCTGAGGATCGACTGCATCATGGCGTTGGTCGTCTTCTTCGCCTGGACGGCGCCGAAGTTCGGGGTGACGGGCACTGAGGCTCCGCCGTCGACCATCTGCTGAGCGAACGGCGCGACCAGCGGGTCGGTCGAGGCCAGCGCCTCTTCCATCGCCGAGGCGACACCCGGGAAGTAGCCGGTCTGCGAAGCCCACTTCTCGGCGAACTCGCCCGTGGTCATCATCTTGGTGAACTCCCACGCGAGGTCGGCGTTCTTCGTCGTGTTGAAGATCGACAGGTGCGAGCCGCCGAGCACGGAAGGTGCGATGCCGCCGTCCTTGCCGGGGATGACGGCTGCGCCGATCTTGCCCTCGAGGTCGGGGTTCGCCTCGACGAGTGAGCCGGGGGTCCACGAGCCCGAGAGCATCATGGCGACGTTGCCCTGCGAGAACGCGTCGCTGAGGTCGGTCTCCTTCCAGGTGGTCGCACCCGCGGAGGAGAAGCCGTGCTCGGTGGCGAGGTCGGTGTAGAACTGGATGCCCTCCTGCGACTCGGCGCTGTCGAGCTCGCTCGTCCAGGTGTCGCCGTCGAGCGTGGCGATCTCGCCACCGGCTCCCCAGACCCAGGGGTAGACCTGGAACTCGGCGTCGCCCGGCACCGGGAAGGCCATCATCTCGGGGTGGGCCTTCTTGATGGCCTCACCGGCGGTGACGATGTCGTCCCACGTCTTCGGAGCCTCGAGACCGAGCTCCTCGAAGATGTCGGTGCGGTAGACGAGCGCGCGCACACCGGCGTACCACGGCATGCCGTAGAGCTCCTCGTCGTAGGTTCCAGCGACCTCGAGACCCTCGACGAGGTCGTCGCGCAGGCCGTCCTCACCGTCGACGTACTCGTCGATCGGCAGCAGCGCACCCGCGTCGGCGAACTCGGCGGTCCAGGTCGTCCCGGTCTCGGCGACATCGGGGGTCGTGCCGCCGGCGATCGCGGTCACGAAGCGGTCGTGCGCATCGGCCCACTGGACCTCCTCGATCTCGACCTTGGCTCCGGTCTCCTCTTCGAAGGCCGCGGACACCTCGTCGTAGAACGCGGTCGCGTCGGGGTTGGTGCCCTTCATGATCCAGACGTTCAGGGTCTGCCCCTCGCCGTCCGTCCCACCGTCGCCCTCGCCGCCGCCTGCGGCGCAGCCGGCAAGGCCCAGCGAAGCCGTGACGCCCAGCGCCACGATCGAAAGAACCCGCTTCTTCATAAGCTGAATCTCCTCATTGAAAACTGCCCTCGGCCACGGCGGTCGCGGGCCGACTTGGAAAAAGTATTCACCACTAACAAACTCCCCGCAACCCGACTTCCCGATCGTCACAGAGCTGTAACACGGGGTGTGGCGGCGCACCGAAGTAGGCTCGGCAGCGTGGGACGCACACGCGCTCGGGACGCCGAGCATCCGACGGCACGCCTCGATCACGGCGGGATCGCGATGATCGTCCCCTCGGAGTTCACATCGGGCTTCGAACTCGTCGTCGACGGGACCCCGCAGTCGCACGTCGATCTGGCCGACCCGACGCACCTGCACTTCGAGTACATCGTCCGGATGGGCGCGGTCATCGATCAGCTGCCGGCCGGCCCGCTGACGGCCGTGCACCTGGGTGCCGGTGCGATGACGATCCCGCGCTACGTCGAGGCCACCCGCCCTGGATCGCGGCAGCAGGTGATCGAGCTCGAGGCTCCGCTGGCGGCCCTCGTCCGCGAGCATCTGCCGCTGCCCAAGGGCGCATCCATCCGGATGCGGATCGGTGACGCCCGCGCGGGCGTGGGGAAGCTGCCCGGCGCTCTGACCGGCGCCTGCGATCTCGTCGTCTCTGACGTGTACTCGGGCGCGCAGACTCCGGCGCATCTGACGAGCGCGGAGTTCTACCGCGAACTGTCGTCATTGCTCGGCCCGGCGGGCGTCCTGCTCGTGAACGTCGCGGACGGACCGGGTCTCGCATTCGCCAGACGCCAGGTCGCCACGATCGCGCACGTGCTGCCAGAGGTCGCCCTCCTCGCCGACACGCAGGTGCTCAAGGGCCGCCGGTTCGGCAACCTCGTGATCGCGGCATCCGCCGCTCCCCTGCCGACCGACTGGCTGCCGCGGATGCTGGCGGCCGGTCCCCATCCGGCGAAGATCGCGCAGGGCGCGGAGGTGCGGGCGTTCGCGCAGGATGCCCGGATCGTCACCGATGCGGATGCCGTGGCGTCCCCGAAGCCCGACGCATCGATCTTCCTGCGCTGAAAACGGCATCCGGGGCGCGCCGACCCCGACTCCCGCGAACTCGGATGCAGACTGAGGATGCTGCGAGAGGAGAGCACGTTGGGTTACATCAAGGGTTACGACTCCGAGACTCTTCGCGAGCAGGTCGATCAGGCCGAGTGCGCCGCCCGGCTCGCCGAGATCGAGGAGCAGCGGAGCCTGCCGGCCATGCTCGAGCGGGTCTGGCTGCTGAAGGTGCTGGACCGGCTGGACGAGGCGCTGTCGCTGTCGGACGAATCGGTGCGCGTGGCGCGGATGGCAGGCACCCGCAAGGACGTGCTGCGCTCCCGCGTGCTGCACGCGACGATCCTGCAGTACCGCGGCGCGCACGCCGCCGCAGAGCAGGAGCTCACGACCTGCGCCGCCGAGGCCGAGGGCCAGCGCTGGGCTGGGATCGCCGCGTTCGCGCACCAGAACCACGGACGCAACGCGTACGAGGCCGGCGACTTCGACCAGGCGCGCGAGAGTTTCAAGCAGGCGCTGTTCCTGCGCCGCGAGGCCGGCGCGTCCGACGAGGAGCTGGGGAGCGTGCTGCTGTCGATCGAGGCCGCTGAGCGCCGCCGCAGCGGCGAGCTCATCGCCGGCTGAGCCCGATGTCCGGGGCCTCATCTAGCGTGGATGCATGGCCGATCTGAACCGTGTGCGCGTCTGGGCCGACGCGCTCATCCGCATGCACCTCGACGCGTCCTGGTCGTTCGGGTTCGACAACGCCAAGCTCCGTGCCGGGCAGTGCGACTTCCGCAAGAAGCGGATCACGGTCTCGCGGTACCTCGCCGCCCGCTTCGAGGACGACGAGATCCACCAGGTGCTGCTGCACGAGGTCGCCCACGCCCTGGCCGGTCATCGCGCGGCGCACGGTCCGACGTGGCGGCGCACGGCGCGCGAGCTGGGGTACGTCGGCGGCACGACGCATCACGGCGAGACAGCCCACGAGCTCGCACCGTGGGTCGGCACCTGCCCGTCGGGTCATGTGACCTATCGCCACCGGCGCCCCGGCCGGCCGACGTCGTGCGCGAAGTGCTCGAAGACCTACGACCCGCGTTTCGAATTCGCCTGGCTGCGCCGTGAGATCACCCCCGCCGCGCGTCTCGCGGCCCGCACCCCGCGCTGACGCTCGGTCGCGTCAGGGTTCGAGGAGGGTCGCCAGCACGCGGAGGGTGTTCTCGAGTTCGATCGACGGCTCCAGCAGCCACTGGATCTGCAGTCCGTCGGATGCCGCGATGATGAGCGCGGCGATCTGCGTCGGGTCGACGTCGGCGCGTACCGTGCCCTGCTCCTGCTCGGCGCGCAATCGCGCGGCGAGGTCGAGCCTGAGGCGCTCGAAGCGTTCGGTGAAGTAGACCTTCCCCAGCTCGCTGCTGTTCTCCAGCGATGCGGCGACCAGGGTCGAGTAGAGCTTCACGAGGCCGGGAACGCTGACGTTCTCGCTCGCCGCATGCACCATGAGGTCGACGGCGGTGCGCCGGGCGTCGGCCTCGGCGTCCGCATCGGAGCCGACACCCTGGTGCGCGTACACCGCGATCAGCAGCTGTTCGCGGGAATCGAAGTAGTGCAGGAGCGCCGCGTGGGACACCCCGATCGCCGCGGCGATGCTGCGCAGCGACGTGCCGTCCGCGCCGCGCTCGCGGAACACGTCGATGGCCCGATCGAGGATCTCCGTCCTCCGGGCGACGCCCTTGGCATACGAGCCGCGCCGCCCGATCGAGGGGGGCGGCGCGTGCTGTTCGGATTCCACGCTGTCACTGTATCGCGAACACTCTGGAGTAAACCTCCATGTGGAGGTATTGTGTTCGTCATGACAGATCGCACCCCTTCCGCGCTGCCGGAGGCCTCCGTTCAGCTGTACTCCCTGGCGAGCGAGTTCTCTGCCGACATGCACGGCTCGCTCGAGCGCCTCGCGGCGATCGGGCTGAAGAACGTCGAGGCCTTCGACTTCGTCGGGCGCCCCACCGAGATCCGTGCAGCTCTGGATGCCACGGGCCTCGCCTCCCCGACCGGACACGCACCGCTGCTGTCCGACGAGCTGTGGACGCCGGACGGCTCCATCCCGACCCCCGCACCCGAGGTCGTCTTCGAGGCCGCGGCGGCCATCGGCATGACGACCGTGATCGACCCGTTCGTCGCGGCCGATCGCTGGCGCACCGAGGACGGCGTCGCCGACATCGCCGAGCGCCTGAACCGTGCGGCCGACACGGCTGCGACGTTCGGCCTGACCGTCGGCTACCACAATCACGCGCAGGAGTTCGTTGCATCGTTCGACGGCGTCACGGCCTACGAGCGGTTCCTGTCCCTCACCGACGAGCGGGTCGAGATCGAGCTCGACCTGTTCTGGGCGCTGACCGGCGGGCAGGACGTCCCCGGCCTCGTGCAGCGCCTGGGTTCGCGACTCGTCGCCGTGCATGTCAAGGACGGCGTCGTCCCCGCGAGCAACCCGTGGGCACCGGACGCGGATCCCTTCACCTCGGACAGCCTCGACCAGCGTCATCCCGGCACCGGAGACGTGCCGCTGACCGAGTCGCTGCGCGCCGGCACCGGCATCCGCTTCGCCGTCATCGAGTACGACCACGCGCCCGGAGACGTCTTCGACGACGTCGCCGCCGGCTACGCCTTCCTGCGCGACGGCGGGTTCATCGCATGACCGGTCCCGTGAACGTCGCCCTCATCGGGGCAGGCGTCATCAGCGACACGTATCTGCAGAACCTGACCTCGTTCCCCGACGTCCACGTCGTCGCGGTCGGCGATCTGCTCGTGGACCGCGCGCGGTCGCAGGCCGAGAAGTACGGCGTTCCGGCGTGGGGCACCGCGGACGACATCCTGGCGAACCCCGACGTTCAGGTCGTCGTCAACCTGACGATCCCGAGGGCGCACGTCGAGATCTCGTCGCGCGCGGTGCGGGCCGGCAAGCACGTCTGGACGGAGAAGCCTCTCGGGCTCGACCGCGAGAGCACCCGGCAGCTGCTCCGGGATGCCGAGGCCGCGGGCGTCCGCGTCGGATCGGCCCCCGACACGATCCTCGGGCCGGGCTTCCAGACCGCGAAGCGCGCGATCGCCGACGGCGTGATCGGCCGGCCGCTGTTCGCCCAGACGACGTTCCAGACGCAGGGGCCGGACCTCTGGCATCCGAGCCCCGCGTTCCTGTTCGCACACGGCGCGGGCCCCCTCCTCGACATGGGCCCGTACTACTTCTCGGCGCTCGTAAGCCTGTTCGGCACGATCGATCGTGTCGCGGCGGTCGGGTCGAAGGCCGCCGAAGAGCGGCGCATCCACACCGGCCCCGACGCCGGCACGACCTTCCCCGTCGAGGCGCCCTCGACGATGCAGGTGCTCACCGCTTTCGACGCGGGGCAGCATGCCCAGAGCACGCTGAGCTTCGACTCCGCGCTCGAACGGCACGGCGTCGTGGAGATCCACGGCACCGAGGGTTCGCTCGTGATCCCCGACCCGAACATGTTCGAGGGACGATCGGCGTACGTGAAGCCGCTCGGGATGCTGCGCGACGGCATGTCGACGGATCAGCCGTGGATCGAACTCGAGCAGACCGGCGTCGTCACCGGACGCGGTCTCGGCGTGCTCGACATGGTTCGCGCGATCGCAGAGGGCCGTCCGCATCGCGCGTCGGGAGCGCTGGGCTACCACGTCCTGGATACACTTCTCGCGGCCGAGGAGTCGGCGGCGAGCGGCGAGTTCGTGCGCGTCGAGAGCTCGGCTCCGACGGTCGAGCCGATGCCGACGGACTTCGACCCGTTCGTCGCGACGCTGTAGGCGCTCTTCCGGCTCAGACGAACGCGACGAACTCGTCGCCGTCGAGCACCGGCACCGCGTCGGTCGCGTCGACCTCGGCCGCAGCCTTCGGGTCGGTCGGGGTCAGCCCGGCCGCCTCCATCTTCGCGGTCGCCTGGACGCCCGCGACGATCTCCTTGGCGGATCCGGATGCGGTGAGCAGGTGCCTCAGCGCCCGGCGCAGTCCGCGGGCGGACTCGCATGCCGCTGCGGCCTCCGGCGAGGTGTGATCCGCGCCGAGATCGCTGAGTGCGGCGATGATGGTGCCCGCGCCGAGGAGGTCCTCGACGGCGAAGCGGAGGTCGCCGGCATCCGTCAGCTCCCCCGCCGCGATGACGGTCACCGAGGTTCGCTGCTGACGGCGGGTCTGGATCTCCAGCACCGCGCGTGCGGTCGCGGCGGCGTTGCGGAGCGAGCCGATCAGCACGGTCCCCTCCCCCGCGGCGGCCGCGACGGCGGCTCCGTTGCGCGACCATGCGCCGGCATCCGTGAACGACACGGTGCGGCCGGCGGCGACCGCATCCGTCACGGTCGACGAGAAGCGGAGCACGTCGACGACCACGACGACGTCGGCCGGAGCGAGGCGCTCGAGTCCCGCGACCCCCCACTCGAAACGGACCTGGTACGACGACTGATCGAACGGCTGCGGCATCCCCCCAGCCTATGGGCGGCGGGGGCCGCGAATGGCTGTCACCGTCATGATGTGACGACCATCTGCGACCCCGCGCGAAAGCCCGCTCAGTCGACGGCGAGCGCCTCGACCGGAGCGACGCGCGTCGCCAGGCGCGTCGGGGCCGCCGCGGCCACCAGCGTCAGCACGCCCGTCGCCACGACGATGATGACGACCGGCAGCCACGGGATCGCCGGTGCGACCAGCCCGGCCGTCTCCTCGAAGAACGGCGGCATCCGCACCGATCCGAGCAGCGACTGCGCCGCGATCCAGCCGTACACGACCCCCAGCACCAGCCCGGTGACCGTGGCGGTCACGGTGATGTGCAGCGCCTCGAGCAGGATCATCCGGCGCACCTGACCGTTCGACAGGCCGACCGCACGCAGCAGCCCGAGTTCGCGTCGGCGCTGCACCACGCCGATGGTGAGCAGGTTCACGAGCCCCACCGCTGCGATGACGGCCGAGATCCCGACGAGCACCATCATGACGGCGGCGAAGCTGTCCATGATGACCGCGAACTCCGAGTCGAGCTCGCCGCCCGCCGCCTTGGTCAGCAGCGCCTTCACGGACTCCAGGGCGACGGCGAACATCGTCACGAGGGTCACGCCCATCACGACGCCGATCGCCATGCGGCTGGAGCGCTCCGGGTATCGCAGCGCGTTCTCCGCCGCGAGGCGAGCGGTCGCCGATCGCCCGAACGCACGTCCGACGAGGCGCAGAAGCGGGGGCATCACGAGCACCGCCGCCAGCGAGATCCCCGTGAACGACAGCAGCCCGCCGAAGAACGAGATCACGACGCCGAGCGGAGTGACCAGGCCCGTGAGCACGCCGAAGGCGAGCAGCGCCGCTCCCAGGATCAGCAGAAGCAGCGCACCGACGTGGCGGGTCGGCCGTGCTGCGGCATCCTCGTGCGAGCGCTCGACCGAGCCGCCGATCGCCTGCAGCGGCGTCACCGACAGCACCCGGCGCGAGCCGACCCACGCGGCGAGCCACGTCGTCAGCACGACCCCGACCGCGGGGATGAGGATCGCCGGCTGGAACAGCGTGAAGGCGTCTACGGCCCCGAGGACGCGCTCGGCGACGTACACACCGGTCGCCGCGACCAGGATGCCGACGAGAACCCCGATGACGGCCCCCAGTGCACCGACCACGAAGCCGTGGCCGGCCACCTCGGCACGCTGCGATCGCGCCGTCGCCCCGATCAGCCGCATGAGCGCGATGCGGCGGGTGCGGCCCGCGACGATCGTCGAGAATGTGTTCGCCGTGACGATGGCGGCCACATAGAGGGCGACGCCGATCAGGAGCACGGACAGGATCGCCACCACAGCGGCGAGCGTGCCGCTGTCGCCGATGTACGGGTCGGACTTCAGCATCGCGCCGATGTAGGCGGTCGCCTCGACCAGGACGACCCCGAACGCCGACGAGAGCGCCGCGACGAGGACGCTGGCGCCCATGCCGCGGTCGCGCAGCCAGCCCAAGCGCGGGCCGGTCGCCGTCGACTCGGGCACGACGGCGGACACCACGCCGGGCGTCGCGACGGCGCTCATGCCGCCACCTCGGCGGCGAGCATGTACGACGCGATCTCCTCGGCACTCTGCCGCGGGTGGTCGGCGACGATGCGGCCATCGCCGAGGAACAGCACGCGGTCGGCGTGACTGGCCGCGATAGCGTCGTGCGTGACCATCGCGATCGACTGGCCGTGTTCACGGCTCGCCGTCGCCAGCAGCTGCAGCACCTCGCGGCCGCTGCGCGAATCGAGGTTGCCGGTCGGCTCGTCGGCGAAGACGAGGTCGGGTGCGGTCGCCAGGGCACGGGCGATCGCGACGCGCTGCTGCTGACCGCCCGAGAGCTCGTGAGGACGGTGGTTCAACCGCGAGGCGAGCCCGAGCCGCTCGACGAGCCCGTCGATCCGCGCCTTCTCGATCGCGCTGGGGCGACGTCCATCGAGCTCGAACGGCAGCAGGATGTTGCCGAGGGCGTCGAGGGTGGGGACGAGGTTGAAGGCCTGGAAGATGAACCCGACGCGCCGGCGGCGCAGGATCGTCAACTCGAGGTCGCCGAGGCCGGTGATGTCGGTGTCGCCGATCCACGCGCGGCCCTGCGTCGGGGCGTCGAGCCCCGCCATGATGTGCATGAGCGTGGACTTGCCCGAGCCCGACGGCCCCATGATCGCGGTGAACTGCCCGCGGCGGATGCCGACGCTGACATCGGTGAGGGCGTTCACCGCGCCGTCGCCCGAGCCGTAGGTCTTGGTGAGGTGCTGGACGCGGGCTGCGAGCCCGAGGTCGCTGGTCGTGATCTCCATGCTCTTCACGCTACGAACGGTGGATGCCGGGCCGCATCGCTCCCCCGTCGCATCCGCCTACATCGCAAGGATGATCCGCGAGACCTCGCCGAGGCGCACCCGATGGACTAGACTAAGTGGAGCTAGCTAAGGAGTCATCATGCCCACGGTCAACATGCATGAGGCGAAGACGCATCTGTCGCGGCTCGTGGATGCCGCCTTCGACGGCGAAGTCGTGATCATCGCCAAGGCTGGTCGCCCTGTGGCGAAGCTCACGCGCATCGATTCGCCGACGACCCGTCGCCGGCTCGGGTTCCTCGCCGATCAGGCTCAGATCCCCGACGACTTCGATGAACTCGCTGCCGATGAGATCGCCGGCCTGTTCGCGGGAACGGACACCTGAGTGCGGCTGCTGCTCGACACGCATCTCCTCCTCTGGAGCGCCTACGCTCCTGACCGACTGCGGCCGGAGGCGACCCGCTTGATCTCAGACGAGTCGAACGACGTGCTCTTCAGCGCGGCGAGCATCTGGGAGGTTGCGATCAAGGCCTCGCAGGGCCGGGACGACTTCACCGCCGATCCCCACGTGCTTCGACGCGAACTGCTCGAGAACGGGTACGACGAGCTGGCCATCACCGGAGCCCATGCCGTCGCCACATCCGGGCTCCCTGATATCCATCGGGACCCGTTCGACAGGGTCCTCGTCGCCCAGGCCCGGATCGAGGGCATCACGCTCCTCACCTCTGACCGTTCCGTCGCGGCGTACGGGGCGCCGGTCCGACTCGTGTAGCCGATCGCCGGGCGGGTCAGGCCAGACCGTGTTCGAACGCGAAGACCACGAGCTGCACACGATCGCGCAGCGACAGCTTGGTGAGGATGCGGCTGATGTGCGTCTTGACCGTCGCCTCGCTGAGGAACTCGCGCCCGGCGATCTCGGCGTTCGAGAGCCCCCGGGCGGCGAGCGCGAAGATCTCCTGCTCGCGCTCGGTGAGGGCGCCGAACGACTCCGGCACCGGACGCGTCTGCGGCGTGAAGTGCGCGAACAGCTCGCGCGTCGCGGATGCCGCGATCACGCTCGACCCGGAATGCACGGTGCGGATCGCGGCGAGCAGGAACTCCGGCTCGGCATCCTTCAGCAGGAACCCGCTCGCTCCCTGCCGGATGGCCCGCGCCGCCGCCTCGTCGAGGTCGAAGGTCGTCAGCATCACGACGCGCGGAGGCTCCGGCTGCGCCAGCAGATGACCCGTCGCCGTCAGGCCGTCCATCACCGGCATCCGGATGTCCATCAGGACCACATCCGGGCGGTGGGCGGCGACGGCATCGAGCGCCTCCTGCCCGTTGCCGGCCTCGCCGACGATCTCCATGTCGGGTTGCGATGACACGAGCATGCGGATGCCGGCGCGGAACAGCGCCTGGTCGTCCACGAGCAGAACCCGGATCATGCCGTCTCCTCTCCGCTGGCAGGACCGCTGGCAGCTCCGCTGACGGAATCGCCGCCGAGGTCGCTGACGGAATCGCTGTGCGCCGACTCCCCGACGGGCAGTCTCGCATGCACGACGAACTCCTCGCCGTCCCGTTCCGCCCGCAGCGCGCCACCGATGAGCTGGGCCCGCTCGCGCATGCCGACGATGCCGTGCCCTCCCGCGCCGGCCGGGCCTGCAGCGGCGTCGCCGACGCGGTTGCGCACCTCGATGCGCACGCTGTCCGGCATCCAGGCCAGTCGCACGTCGACCGGGTCGCCGCTGCCGTGCCGGATCGCGTTGGTCAGTGCCTCCTGCAGGATCCGGTACACCGCCAGCTGCACCGCCCCCGGCGGCTCCCCCGGCGGCATCGGGTCGACGGTGACGCGCGGCTCGACCCCGGCCTGCCGCACCTGCTCGAACAGCTGCTCGAGATCGGCGATGGTCGGCTGCGGTCCGACTCCCTGGCGATGGCGCAGCTGCGTCAGCAGCATCCGCACGTCGGAGAGCGCGGCGCGGGCTGTCTGCGCGACGGTGCCGAGCGTCTCGGCCGCGATCTGCGGAGACGATGCCGCGGCGTACCGCGCACCGTCGGACTGCGCGATGATCACCGCGAGAGAGTGCGCGACGACGTCGTGCATGTCGCGTGCGATGCGCACCCGCTCCTGCTCCTCGGCGGCGGCGACCTCCGCGCGAGCCTGCGCGTCGCGCGTCGCGCGCCAGCGCAGCACCATCCGCCACCCGAAGCCGCCCAGCCACGGCGCTCCGAGGGTGAGGACGCTGACGACGGTGAGGGCGACCGCGGTGGTGATGATGCCGAAGACGCCGGCACCGGCCAGTCCGTTCACGAACACGATCTGCAGTGCCGCGATGATGCCGCCGATGACGGCGGAGCCCAGACCCGCCCAGAAGATCCGGGTCGAGCCCCACGCCGCGGTGGCGTACAGGACGCCGAGGATCGCGACGTTGATCGGCAGCGGGCCGAGCCCGGCGAGCAGCTGCACGATCGCGCCCAGCCACGCGACGCTCAGGGCGATGCCCGGTGCGAGTCGGCCGACGGCTACGGCGCCGAACTGCAGCACTGCGGCGATCACGACCGCGGCGACGGCGACCGGCTCTGCGACCGTCGTGCTCAGCTGACCCGGCGAGTAGAACACCAGCGACATCGGCAGGAACAGCGCGAACAGCAGGCTCGCCCCCACGATGTCGAGGACGAGCGCAGTGCGGGACAGCGGGCGGATCACTCCTTCACGCTACGCGAGGGCAGGATGCCGCGGCATCCGCCTGGGGATGTATTCAGGCGCGCGCGATGATTTCGCCGTGGGGCACGAGGAACCAGCCGTCGCCGGCATCCGCCCATGTGCGCCATGCGCGGCTGATGCGCTCGAGGTCCGCGCGCCCGGCGAACCCGTCGTCGACGAGTTGTCGGGCCAGGGCCGATTCGAGGATGCGGTCGGCCCACATGCCGCCCCACCAGGCGCGTTCCTCCGGGTTCGCGTAGCACCAGGTGGACGCGGTCGCCGTGATCTCCTCGAACCCCGCTGCCCTCGCCCACGAGAGCAGGCGCCGCCCGGCATCCGGTTCTCCGCCGTTCGCGCGAGCCGCTTCGCGGTACAGCCTCAGCCATTCGTCGAGCTCCGGCAGCAGCGGGAACCAGACGAAGCCGGCGTAGTCGGCGTCCCGGGCGGCGACGATCCCGCCCGGTCTCACCACCCGCCGCATCTCGCGCAGCGCCTGCACCGGATCGGCGACGTGCTGGAGCACCTGATGGGCGTGCGCGATGTCGAACGAGTCGTCCGGGAAGCTCAGCCCGTGCACGTCCTCGACCGCGAAGTCGATGTTCCGGATGCTGCGCTCCGTCGCGAGCTTCTGAGCAAGCCCCAGGGCGTCCGCGCTGATCTCGGTCGCGGTGACGCGGGCGACGACGGATGCGAAGTCCATCGTGATCGTGCCGGGCCCCGCTCCGACGTCGAGCAGGCGCGTGTCGTGGCGCAGGTGCGGCCGGAGATACTCCGCCGAGTTCGCGATCGTGCGGTTGCTGTGCGATCGCAGCACCGACTCATGGTGTCCGTGGGTGTACGTGGCCATGGGAGACGCCCTTCGGTCGGTGCGCGTCAGCGCAGTTCGGCGGCGATCCGCCGGATCGCCTCGCGGTCGGGTTTGCCGGACGACAGCGTCGCGAGCTCGTCGACGAGGATGAGCCTGGCCGGCCGCGCCGGCTTGCCGATCTCGTCGGCGACGGCCGCCCGCGCCTGCTCGAGCTGCTCGGACTCGCTGCGCCGGAGCGCCTCGCCGCGCTGGACGACGATGACGGACGCCTCGCCCCAGCGCTCGTCCTCGACGCCGACGACGACGGCTCCGGTGAGACCGGGGATGCCGCGCACGATGCGCTCGACGCGGTCGAGTGAGATGTTGACGCCGCCGGAGACGATGACGTTGTCGGCCCGGCCGTGCACCCGCACGACGCCGTCCTCGACGATGCCGAGGTCGCCGGTGCGGTACCAGCGGATGCCGTGGGCATCGCGGGTGAATGTGCGCTGCGTGAGCGCGGGGTCGCCGAGGTAGCCGTCCGCGAGCATGGGACCGGCGATCTGCAGCTCTCCTCCCTCGACCCGGACGGCGGCGGTCTCGAGCGGGATGCCGTCGTAGACGCAGCCGCCGCTCGTCTCGGTCGATCCGTACGTGCGCACGAGCTTGACGCCGAGCTCGGCGGCGCGTTCCCGCAGGGGCTGCGGCAGGGCCTGCCCTCCGACGAGGATCGCGTCGTACGCCTGCAGCGCCGCGAGGACGACCGTGTCGCCTGAGGCATCCAGAAGGGTCGCGATCTGGGCGGGGACGAGCGAGGTGAACAGCGGGCCGCTCGGCAGCATCCCGAGCGTGGCCTCGGCGAACGATCGCGGCGAGAATCCGCCGGATGGCAGAACCGGACTCGTGCCCGCGAGGATCGAGCGGACGATCACCTGGAGCCCGGCGACGTAGCCCGCGGGCAGCGCGAGCAGCCACCGGCCGGAGCCGATCCGCTCGGCGGTCGCCTCTGCACCCGCGCGCAGAGCCACGGCGCCGAGGACGACGCGCTTCGGGATGCCGGTCGATCCGGACGTGCCGATGACGACGGCCGTGCCGTCATCGACCTCGGCCGGCTGCTCCCCCAGCATCCCGAGTCCGAGCGCGGGGCCGCCGTCGAGGGCGCGCTCCAGGTCGCGCTGGAGCTGCGCGGGGTCGTCCGCCGATGTCGTGACCAGGGAGACCATGGTTCAGTAGTGCCAGGGGAAGGACGACCAGTCCGGGTCGCGCTTCTCGAGGAAGGAGTCGCGGCCCTCGACGGCCTCGTCCGTGCCGTACGCCAGGCGCGTGGCCTCACCGGCGAAGACCTGCTGACCGACGAGTCCGTCGTCGACGGCGTTGAACGCGTATTTCAGCATGCGGATCGCGGTGGGCGACTTCGTGAGCACCGTGCGAGCCATCGACAGCGCCTCGCGCTCGAGGTCGGCGTGCGGAACGACCCGGTTGACCGTGCCCATCTCATAGGCACGCTGCGCCGAGTACTCCTCGGCGAGGAAGAACACCTCTCGGGCGACCTTCTGCCCGGTCTGCCGCGCCATGTACGCCGAGCCGTAGCCGGCGTCGAAGCTGCCGACATCGGCATCCGTCTGCTTGAACTTCCCGTGCTCGGCGGATGCGATCGAGAGGTCGCAGACGATGTGCAGCGAATGCCCGCCTCCCGCGGCCCACCCGGGGATCACGGCGATGACGACCTTCGGCATGAAGCGGATCAGGCGCTGCACCTCGAGGATGTGCAGGCGGCCGGCGCGGGCCGGGTCGGCGACGGATGTCTCGTCATCGGAGTACTTGTATCCGTCGCGCCCGCGGATGCGCTGGTCGCCGCCCGAGCAGAATGCCCAGCCGCCGTCCTTGGGGCTCGGCCCGTTGCCGGTGAGCAGCACGGCGCCGATCCTCGGGTCCTGACGGGCGATGTCGAGCGCCCGGTACAGCTCGTCGACCGTGTGCGGGCGGAATGCGTTGCGCACCTCCGGCCGGTTGAACGCGATGCGGGCGATGCCGCCGTCGTGCGTGACGTGCGCGGTGATGTCGGTGTAGGCATCGGCGCCGGGGGCGAGCACCCACTCGGCAGGATCGAACAGATCGGAGACCATGCGTCCAGCCTATTCCGCCGGGCTCGGCGCGATCACCGCGCCCCGCGCTGCGCGCGCCGCGTCTTGATCCAGCCGTCGATGATGTCCCAGATTCCGATCCCGACGATGACCACGACCAGCAGCACAGACAGGATCTGTCCGACGTCGGACGGCACGTCGTCGCGGTACAGGGTCACGGCGAGGAACTCCGGGTTGACCAGCTGCCCCGTCACGACGAGGTGCACGGCTCCCGCCGCGAACACGATCGCCAGCACGGTGTTCAGCACGGCCAGGGCGGAGTTCCAGCCGCGGCGGGCGTAGACGGCGATGGCGAGCAGTGCCTCGGCGCCGATGAGCACCATCGTCGCGGTGATCCACCACGGCCACAGGTCCGGGTTCAGGATCGGCATCGACGACGTCTGCGAGCCGAGGCCGACCCCGACATCGACGCTGTCGCTCGCGAACAGCACGAATCCGACGAAGCGGTCCCACAGCAGGGCGCCGGCGGCGAGGCCGAGGAAGACGAGCGATGCGATGAGATCGCCGCGCCCGGCACCGCTCTCCTGCGGCTCGGGCAGGTCGTCGACGGTCCACGTCGTGCCCGCGTCAGCCCCGGTGCGCTCGAGGATGAAGAACACCAGAGTCGTCCAGAACGCGACGTGCACGATCGTGCCGATGCCGACGACGGCTACCTGGCCGATGATCTCGCCGATCGGCTTGTCGGCGATGCCGTTCGCGATCGCCACGCCGACCATGGCGCACGCGGGCACGATCCACAGCAGCAGCTTCAGCAGCCGCCACCACGTGAGGTAGTACGTCGGCCCGATGAGGTGCAGCGGGCGATCGGCATAGCCCGCGGCGAGCGCGGCGGGGTCTCCGAGGTCGGTGACGACGGCGCGCTCGGCATCCTCCCGGCTCTCGCCCTGTTCGACGCGTGCCTCGACGGCGTCGCCGATGGATGCTTCGAGCTCGGTGCGCACGTCCTCCTGCGCCGCTGGGGCGAGAGACTTCGTGACGGCGCCGATGTAGCGGTCTGTGAGTGCAGCAGCCATGATCAGACCTCCTGGTCTGTGTTCGTGAGGGTCGCGATGGCCTCGGTGAGGGCGGCCCATTCCGTGGTGAGGGTGTCGGCGAGGCGCATGCCGGCTCGCGAGGTGCGGTAGAACTTGCGGGGCCGCGCCTCGTCGGTGTTCCACTCGCTCGTCAGGTACTCCTGCTTCTCGAGGCGGCGCAGCAGTGGGTAGAGCGTGTTCGCGTCGGTGGCGAAGCCGTGGCGCTCGAGGTCTTCGAGCAGCCCGTAACCGTAGCCGGGCGTACGCAGCAGCTGCAGGCAGGCGAGCACGACCGTGCCGCGCCGCAGTTCCTGCAGATGGGTCTCGAGCGTCTCGTCCATGTCGATCACATTACTGTGTGTCACACACTATTGTCAACGATCCATTGATGGTCGACGGATAGGGGTACGGTTGCATGATGCTCGAACTCACCCAGGTCGACCCCTTCGACACGACAGCCGTGGACCTCTGGTGGGACATCTATGCGGCTGCCGAGCGCGCCGATCGCGGCGCCGACTCGGCGGTGTGGACGCGCAACGAGTCCAGGCACGAGCTGCAGCAGCGCAGCCGCACCGTCGACCGCCGGGCGTATCTGGCGCGCAGCGGCGGTGAGATCGTCGGCTCCGCACGGCTCGCGCTGCCGCTCCGCGACAACCTCCGCACGGCCAGCCTCGGCGTGCACGTGGCGCCCGAGCTGCGCCGCCGGGGCACGGGTTCGGCGGTGCTGACCGCGCTCGAGTCCGCTGCACGCGAGGCGGGCCGCAGCATCGTGACCTCCACCGCATCGTGGCCGGTTTCGGCCGGCGACGACGGCGAAGGCGTCCCTGGGCGCGAGTTCGCCCGGCGCCACGGGTACGCGCTCGCCCTCGGGGATGTGCAGAGCCGTCTGCGGCTGCCGCTCGACGCCGAGCTGCTCGATGACGTCGGGGCCGCTGCGGCGGCTCGCTCCGGCGACTACGCCCTTCGCTCGTGGATCGGGAACGTCCCCGCCGACGTCCTGCGCGGCTGGGCCGAGCTCGACGCCGCCGTCGACACCGAGGCTCCGACCGGCGACCTCGACATCGAACCGGCATCGGTCGACGTGGCGGAGATCCGGTCGAACGAGACGCTGCTCGCCCAGCAGAACCGCCGCAGCTTCGGCACGGTCGCGCTCGACGACACCGGCCGCGTGGTCGCGTACACGCAGCTCGTCGTCTCGGGCGACGACGGGAACGCCTACCAGTGGGGCACGCTCGTGCGGCGCGAGGCCCGCGGCCACCGCCTCGGCACGGCGGTGAAGGTCGCGAACCTGCGGATGCTGCAACAGCACGCCTCGGCGGTCCGCTCGGTGTACACGTACAACGCCGGCGTGAACGAGCACATGCTCGCGATCAACCGCACCCTCGGCTTCGCCCCTTCGGAGCACATGGGCGAGTTCCAGAAGCGCCTCTGACGTTCCGGCCGCGTGCCGAATCCCAGACGATGGTGCGGCGCACCGGCATGTCGGCGCGGGACACGCCGTGCGGATGCCGGAGCGTCTGGGATCCGGCACGTCGAGACGGGCAGAATGGCACCATGACGCCGGATCTGAACGACCTGCTCAGCACGGCACGCGTGGTCGCGCTGCCGATGACGACGCGGTTCCGCGGTGTGGACGTGCGCGAAGCGCTGCTGTTCGAGGGCCCTCAGGGGTGGGCGGAGTTCTCGCCCTTCGTCGAATACGCGGATGCCGAGGCGGCAGTGTGGCTCGCGGCATCCATCGACTACGCCTGGAACCCGCAGCCCGCCCCCGTGCGCGAGCGCATCCCCGTCAACGCCACAGTGCCGGCGGTCGGTGCTGATCGCGTCGCCGAGGTGCTGGCGCGCTTCCCCGGATGCCGCACGGCGAAGGTCAAGGTCGCCGAATCCGGGCAGTCGCTCGCCGATGACGTCGACCGCGTGCACGCCGTGCGCGAAGCCCTGGGACCGGAGGGGCGAGTGCGCATCGACGCGAACGCGAACTGGAACGTCGACGAGGCCGAGCGCGCGCTGCACGCGCTGGCGGAGTTCGACCTCGAGTACGCCGAGCAGCCGTGCGCGAGCGTGGAGGAGCTCGCCGAACTGCGCCGACGCGTGAAGTACATGGGCATCCCCATCGCGGCGGACGAGAGCATCCGCAAGGCCGACGACCCGCTCGCCGTCGCTCGGGCCGGCGCCGCGGACCTCATCGTCATCAAGGCTCAGCCGCTCGGCGGCATCCGGCGCGCGCTCGAGATCGTCAGCGAGGCCGGGCTGCCCGCCGTGGTCTCGAGCGCGCTCGACACGGCGGTCGGTCTCAGCCAGGGCGCAGCCCTCGCCGCCGCCCTCCCCGAGCTGGAATACGACTGCGGCCTGGGCACCGGCGCGCTGTTCGCAGCGGACGTCGCCGATCTCTCCCCGGTCGACGGGTCGATCCCGGTCGGGCGCGTCACACCGGATGCCGCACGCCTCGATCGGCTGGCGGCATCCGATGACCGCCGCGACTGGTGGCTGGACCGCCTGCGCCGCTGCCACGCCCTGCTCGCAGCATCCGGTTCCTGACCCGCCCGTCGCGGCTCCCCCTGCGAAACAGGTCTTGCCGTTCGAAGCAGGTCGTGGCACGGCATGTTTCGCCGAGGAGGACCTGTTTCGCACAGGGGATTCGCGGGCGGCGCGTCGGCGCTACTCGGACGGCGCGATGATCAGATCGACGAGCTGACCCAGCGCCTCGGCGCCGGCGCGGTGCAGCTTCTCGCCGTCCCATCCTGAGACCGCCGCCCGGGCCATGCAGCCCTCCCACTGGACCATGAGCATCTGCGCGGCGGCGGGCACGTCGATGCGCAGCGCGAACAGGCCCGAGTCGACGATGCCCTGGATGATTCCCTCGATGCTCGCGATCATGGCACGGTCCTGGGCGAGATAGGCCTTGCCGAACGCATCGTCGCGCAGCGCTCGGATACGGATCTCGCTCATCATCAGCACGCCGAGACGGTCATCGAGCCCGGAATCCATGACCTTTTGCACGAGCTCGATCGGGTCGGCATCGCCACGGAGCACGCCGGATGCGACGAACTCGTCGATGCGCCCGCGAACGGATGCCAGGCGCTGCTCGGCGACGGACGAGGCGAGCTGCAGGAACAGCTCGTCCTTGGACTCGAAGTTGGAGTAGAACGCCCCGCGTGTGAAGCCGGCGCGCTCGCAGATCGCCTCGACGCTCGCACCCTCGAGACCGACCTCGGCGAAGACCTGGGCTGCGGCATCCATCAATCGCGCCCGCGTGTTCTCGCGGCGCCTGGTCACCGGAATCGTCATCGAAGCCTCCTCCCCCATTCTTTCTCGAACTGTTCACATCCGGCGCACAGTTTTGCACGTCCGCCGAATCGTAGGATACACATGTGTATCGGATACATCTCTGTATCCATTCCCGCGCCGGCTCTCACGGAGGCACCGTGTCCACACTCCTGTCGTCCCTCGGACGCTGGTCGTTCCGTCACCCCTGGCGCGTGCTCGTCGCCTGGCTGATCATCCTCGCCGCGGCGGGCGGCGGCGCTGTCGTGCTGCAGCAGGGTACGGACAATTCTTTCTCGATCCCCGGTACCGAGGCGCAGGACGGTCTCGAGCAGCTCTCGCGGTCGTTCCCGCAGGTCAGCGGCACGAACGCGCAGTTCATCGTGGTCGCCGCTGACGGAGACCGGATCACGGATGACGACTACCGCGAGCCGATCGAGGATGCCGTGGACCGGCTGGCAGACCTCGACGGCGTGCTCGCGGCGACCTCCCCCTACGACGACATGGTCGAGGGCATGGTCAACGACGGTGAGAGCGCCGCGATCGTCCAGCTGCAGTTCGACGGCCAGGCCACCGATGTCTCGGACGAGACGAAGGACGAGCTGACCGCGATGGTCGACGACCTGCGCGGCGAGCTGCCGGACGGCACGCAGCTCAAGCTCGGCGGCGACCTGTTCGCGATCTCGATCCCCGGTGTGACGCTCACCGAGGCCGTCGGTCTCGTGATCGCGCTGCTCGTGCTGATCGTGACGTTCCGCTCGTTCGTCGTCGCGGGCCTCCCGCTGCTGACGGCCGTCCTCGGCGTCGGGATCTCGATGGCCGGGATCTTCGCGGCGACGGCCTTCGCGACGGTGTCGTCGACGACGCCGCTGCTCGCACTGATGCTGGGCCTCGCCGTCGGCATCGACTACGCGCTGTTCATCATGGCCCGCCATCAGGATCAGGTGCGCGACGGCGTCGAGCCGGAGGAGTCCGCCGCCCGCGCGGTCGGGACGGCCGGGTCGGCCGTCGTGTTCGCGGGCATCACGGTGCTCATCGCTCTGATCGGGCTCGGGTTCGCCGGCATCCCGTTCCTGACGACCATGGGCATCGCGGCCTCCGTCGCCGTCGCCGTCGCCGTGGCGATCGCCGTAACCCTCACCCCCGCCCTGCTCGGGTTCCTGAAGGGTCGCGTCGTCGGACGCCCGAAGAAGGTGCGCAAGGGCAAGAAGCCCGGCCCCCGCTTCAGCGACCGCTGGGTCACGGGCGTGACGAAGCATCCGATCGTCACCTCCGTCGCTGTGGTGCTCGGGCTCGGCCTCGTCGCCGTGCCGGCGCTCAGCCTCGACCTCGCCCTGCCGAACGCCGGAGTGCTCGCGCCCGACGACGAGGCGCGCCAGAGCTACGATCTCACCGCGGAGGAGTTCGGCCCCGGCTTCAACGGCCCGCTCGTCCTGACCGGCACGATCGTCACCTCGACCGACCCGCTCACCCTCATGGAGGACCTCGGGGATGCCGTGGCCGAGGTCCCCGGCGTGAAGGAGGTGGCGCTGGCCACCCCGAACGAGACCGCCGACACGGGCATCGTGCAGGTGATCCCGGAGACGGCGCCCGACGACCCCGCCACGAGCGACCTCGTCCGCGAACTCCGTTCGCACCACGACGAATGGCTCGACGAGTTCGGCATCGACGTCAAGGTGACCGGGTTCACCGCCGTCGCGATCGACATCTCCGACCAGCTGGGCGCGGCACTGCTGCCCTTCGGCGTCTTCGTGATCGGACTCTCGCTCATCCTGCTGACGATCGTGTTCCGCTCGATCTGGGTGCCGATCACCGCCGCCCTGGGCTACCTGCTGTCGATCGTCGCCGCGTTCGGCATCGTCGGTGCGGTGTTCGAGTGGGGCTGGATGGCCGATCTGCTGCACGTGGCGAAGGTCGGTCCGATCATCAGCTTCATGCCGATCATCCTCATGGGCGTGCTGTTCGGCCTCGCGATGGACTACCAGGTGTTCCTCGTCTCGCGGATGCGCGAGGACTTCGTGCACGACCCCGCCGCTCGATCCGCGAATCGCGCCGAGCGGCGGGCCGCGGCCCTGCGCGCGGTGCGCAGCGGCTTCACCGGATCGGCGAAGGTCGTCACCGCGGCCGGTCTCATCATGTTCGCGGTGTTCGTGGCGTTCGTGCCCGAAGGCGACTCGTCGCTCAAGCCGATCGCTCTAGGGCTCGCCGCCGGCATCGCGATCGACGCCTTCCTCGTGCGGATGACGCTGATCCCCGCGCTCATGGCGATCCTCGGCGAGCGCGCATGGGAGATCCCGCGCTGGCTGGAGCGGATCCTGCCCAGCGTCGACATCGAGGGCGAGGCCGTCGAGCGCGAGCGGCACCTCGCGTCCTGGCCAGGCGACGACTCGATCGTCGCGGCCGACGACCTGGTGCTGAGCGCGGATGCGCCGATCGTCGAGGGCCTCTCGCTGCGCGTCGCGCCGGGAGAGGCGCTCGTCGTCACCGGCACCGACGCCCGCGTGCGCCGCGCGGTAGCGCTGGCCGTCGCGGGGCGCCTGACTCCGGATGCCGGGAAGCTCCGCGTCGCCGGACATCTGCTGCCGGGTCGTGCGGCGTGGGTGCGGCGGCACGTCGGCGCCGTCGTCGTGGACGACCCGGATGCTGCGCTCGGGGACCTCCGCGAGGCGCTCCGTGGCCGCTCGAGCCTCGTCGTCATCGACGGCATCGACCGCTTCACGGGCGGGCAGCGCGACCAGGCGACCGCGATGCTGCAGCGTGCAGCGGCATCCCGTCCGCTCGCCGTCGTTGCGACGGCATCCGACCCCGCCGAGGCCGACGCGATCCTGGCGGAGGCCGCCTGGCCCGCCGCCGACGCCGTCGACCTCTCGGCCGCACGCCGCTCCTCCGCATCCGACTCCAACCGCGAGGTGAACGCATGACCCTCTCCATCGAGCGGGCACGATCCCGCAAGCCCATCACCCTGCTGACGATCCTCGGCGTGCTGCTGCTGCCGGCCGTGATCGGCGGCATCCTCGTGGCGGCGCTGCAGAATCCGACGGAGCGCCTCGACACCATGACGGCGGCGATCGTGAACAACGACGAGCCGGTCACGATCGACGACCAGTACACCCCGCTGGGGCGTCAGCTCGCGGCCGGGCTCGTCGAGGGCTCGGACGACATGGATTCGAACCTCACCTGGGTGATCTCCAACGAGGAGGATGCCGCAGACGGCCTCGCCGACGGCACCTATCAGGCCGTCGTGACGATCCCGGAGGAGTTCTCCGCCGCGGCGACGTCGGCCGGCCAGCGGATCTCGACCGGGAGCGGTTCCGCCGAACAGGCGACGATCCAGGTCACCACCCCCGACGACGGCCTCGTCGCCGACGACCTCATCACCTCGCAGATCGCCACCGTCGCGGCGTCCTCGATGGGGACCATGCTCTCCGAGGCGACGACCGAGAACATCCTCGTCGGGTTCACGACCATCGGCGACCAGATCGGTGAGGCGGCGGACGGCGCGGACGAGCTCGCGAACGGGTCGCGCTCGGCGGCCGACGGCGCGGCGGAGCTCCCCGACGGCGCAGCGCAGCTCGCGGACGGTGCGGCGCAGCTGGGCTCGGGCGCCACGGAGCTCGCGGGCGGACTCGGCACCATCGCATCGGGTACGCGGGATGCCGCGAACGGAGCGACCGCGCTCGGCAGCGGACTGATTTCCGGAGCTGCGGCGCTGGAAGCCCCGGAGAGCGATCTGAATAAGCTGGCCGGCGCGGCCGCGACAGGTGCGGGCTACGCGGAAACAGCCGCGGCTGATTCGATCGCACTCGCTCAGTCGCTCGGTGCGAACGCTCAGTCGCTCGGCACGAACGCCGCTGCCCTCGGCGCCCTCGCCCAGGAATGCTACACATCGACGACCGACACGGCCTTCTGCGATCGACTCGCGGGAACCGCCCAGGCTGTGGGTGCTGACGCGGCCGGCATCGGCTCGAATGCGCAGTCGGCCGGTTCCGTCGCCGAATCAGCCGGTTACGCGAGCGGCTACGCCGGAAGCGTGTCGACCGGAGTGGCTGCATTGCCGAGCGCGCTGGCCGGCCAGCTGCGCACCGCTGGCCAGGGAGCGACCGACCTCGCCAGCGGCCTGAACCAGCTCGCCGACGGCACCGACCAGTCCGCCGCAGGCGCCTCGGCGCTCGGCACCGGCGCGACGCAGCTGAGCGACGGCGCGACAGCACTGGCGGACGGCGCGGGTGAGCTCGCCACGGGACTCGACGACCTCGCCGGCGGCAACGAGGAGCTCGCGAGCGGACTGCACCAGGCCGCCGACCAGCTGCCCTCATTCAGCGACCAGGAATCGACGTCGCTGGCATCCGTCATCGCGGACCCTGTGACCTCGAACGCGCAGGCCAACACGATCTTCGGTCCGACGGCGATCCCCCTGCTCGCGGCTGTGGTGCTGTGGTTCGGCGGACTGGCCTCGTTCATCGTGATGCGGGCGCACACCGCGCGGACCCTGACCTCGCGCCGTTCGTCGGCGTGGCTGACGCTCGGCGGCTTCTGGCCGGCCGCGGCGATCGGCGCAGGACAGGGCGTTCTCGTGGCGCTCATCGTGCAGATCGTGGCCTCGTACGACGCCGCGACCTGGTGGGCGTTCGCCGGCACCGCGGTGCTCGCCGGAATCGCTTTCGCCGCCGTCAACCAGGCGCTCGTCGCCGTGTTCGGCGGGGCGGGTCGCTGGGTCAGCGCGCTCGTCGGGGTCGTCGCGATCGCCACCGGGCTCATCTCCACCGTGCCCGACTGGCTCTCCTCGATCGGGGCCATGCTCCCCACGGCACCGGCGTTCACCGGACTCATCGCCGGGAGCGGCAGCGCTGTCGCCGGGCTCATCGCCTGGGGCGTGCTGTCGCTGATCGCCACCACGGTCGCAGTGGCGCTGCGCCGCACGACATCGGCCAAGGCGGTCCTCGCCACGGCGTAACGTACGCCCGGCCGAGGGCGGCTTCGGCTCGCTCAGCCCGTCTCGTCTCGCTGCGCTCGCGGGGCGCCCCGCGCAGCAGCCCGTCGGCGGGACCGATCGCCCGCGGGTCATTGAGCGAAGGCGCCCAGCGCCGAAGACGAAATGGCTTGAGCGAGCGCAGCGAGTCGAAAGCACCGCGCAGGCGCGTGCGCTCGGCATGCCGCGGCGACGGCGAGGGGTCGCGGATGGTCGCCAAGACCTACGCGAAGCAGCCGAATGCGACCCCCGCGACGCCAGCACACCTGCACAGGCCTTGGAGGGGGCGCAGATGGTCGCCACGGCGCACCCGAGGCAACCGTTCGCGCCCCCTCGTTCGACGCGGCGGACGAGGGGGGTCCCGCCCGATCAGCTCAGGCCGCTGTAGGCGTGCAAGCCCTTGAAAAACACGTTCACGATCGTGAAGTTGAAGATCACGGCGGTGAACCCGACGATCGACAGCCACGCGGACGGGTTTCCGCGCCAGCCGCGGGTCGCGCGGGCGTGGATGTATCCGGCATAGAGCACCCAGATGATGAACGTCCAGGTCTCCTTGACGTCGAAGCCCCAGTAGCGGCCCCAGGCGTCCTGCGCCCAGATGGCGCCGGCGATGAGCGTGAAGGTCCAGAAGATGAAGCCGACGATCGCGAAGCGGAAGGCCATGCCCTCCAGCCGATCGGCGGTCGGCAGCGTGCCGAGGAAGCGCGGGCCGGGCTTCTCGAGCGCCTCCGCCAGCCGGCGTTCGCGGCGGGACTGCATGAGCTGCAGCACCGACAGCGCGCAGGCCAGCGCGAAGAACGCCGTGCCGAGTGAGGCGACGAACACGTGGATGACGAGCCACACGCTCTTGAGCGGATCCATCAACGGCACGACGCCGACGTAGAAGCTGATCGCTGCCGCGCCCATCAGCACGACGACGAGCCCGGTGATGAAGGTGCCGAGGAAGCGCAGGTCGACCCGGGTGTTCACGACCAGGTAGACGAAGACGACCAGCAGCGTGCCGGTCATCGCGAACTCGTAGAGGTTCGCCCACGGCACGCGCTCCGCCGCGATGCCGCGCGTGATCGTCGCCGCCAGCTGGAACAGGAACCCGAGGACCGTCAGCGCCGTTCCGATCCGCGCCATGACGTAGCGCGGCTTCGCGGGTGCATCGGATGCCGGCGCATCGGATGCAGCGGCATCCCCGCCCGTCCCGACCGCCGACGACTCCGCGCCGACGAGCACGGCCTCGCGCTCGCGGACCAGACGAGCGTCCGCATGCACCTCGGAACGGCGTGCGAGGTCGAACGCGTAGGCCACGAAGGCCGCGGCGTAGATCGCGATCGCCGTCCAGATGAACAGGATCGAGAGGGAGTCGAGGTCGGGCATTGTCCCAGTCTACTTTCGGGTGGTTGCGGAGGAAGGGGCGTCCATGAGGCGGGCATGGCCGGTCGCGAGGTCGTCGACGGCGGCGCCGAGCGTCGGATCCTCGCCACGGGCGAGTCCGGCGTACTCGAGGCGCACCTCGCCGCCGGATGCCGTCGCCTTGACCCACATCCGGCGACGGGGCACGAACAGGGCGAGCATGAGTCCGCCGAGCGCGAGCAGCGCGAACACGAGCACCCATACGGCGGACTGGTCGTGGTGCACCTGCAGCGAGGCGAACCGCTTGACGGACTCGGTGTAGTCCGTGGCGCCGACCGGGGACTCGTCCTCGAACGTGATCGTGCCGCGCCCGCCGGGAAGATCCGCCGTCTCGCCCGGCTGCAGCTCGATCGACGGGGTGTCGCTGCCGTCGCCGGCGATCGGGGTGAGCTCATCGGTGTCGAGCACGTACACCGACTTCGGGGAGCCGTCGTCGATGCCGAGGTCCCCCTCGTACACACGGAGGGTGAGCAGCGGGTTGAGCAGATCGCCGTGGGCCGACCCGTAGGCGCCGTTGTCAAGTTTCACCGCGCTCGGGTAGAAGAACGCGGCGATGCCGAGCTGCTCGGGCAGACCGTCGGTGACCTTGATGACGCCGAGGGACGTGAGCGCGTTGTCCTGCGGCAGGAACGGCACGGAGTTGTCGTACACGACCTCGCCGTCCGCGTCGCGCACGGTGATCGTGGGCGCGTATCCGTTGCCGAGCAGGTAGACCTTGTCGCCGGCGATGTCGAGCGGATGGTTCACCCGGACGGCATCCTCGCGCGTCTTTCCGTCCTGCGTGACCGTCACGTTCGCCGAGAAATCGCCCGCCTGGCCGGACGCCGCCGACCCGTACTCCTGGTAGGTCACATCGAACGAGTCGAGCGTCATCGAGTACGGGCTGAGGGCATCGTCGCCGACGAAGCGGCCTCGGTTCATGGACTCGTAGTCCAGGAGTGTGTTGACGAACGTCTGGCCCTCGACGACCACGCGCTGGCCCGTGTAGGCGAAGCTGCCGCCGACGCCCACGGTGATGAGCACCCCGACGAGCGCGAGGTGGAAGACGAGGTTCCCGGTCTCGCGCAGGTAGCCGCGCTCGGCCGAGACGGAGTACGTCGCGGCCTTGTCGTAGCGTTCGACCCTGTACCCGAGCGCCTTGAGCTGCTTCTGGGCCACGTCGATGCTCCGGGATGCCTCGGCGTCGGCATCCGCCCCAGTGACGGGCCGGTCCACCGAGCGGAAGTCCTCGAGCCGCTGCAGCCGGACGGGTGTGCGCGGTGGGCGCGAACGCAGCGCCCCCAGGTGGTGTTTGATGCGCGGGATCACGCAGCCGACGAGCGATATGAACAGCAGCAGGTAGATCGCGGAGAACCACGGCGACAGGTAGACGTCGAACATGTCCAGCGCGTCGAGCACCGGGAACAGGTCGGGGTTGTCGGTCTGCCACTGCGTGACGCCATTGGGGTCGGCCATGCGCTGCGGGAAGATCGAGCCCGGGATCGCCGCGATCGCGAGCACGAGGAGCAGGATGATCGCGGTGCGCATCGAGGTCAGCTGACGCCAGCCCCAGCGCAGCCAGCCGATGACGCCGAGGCGCGGCTGGGTGATCGCGGCCTCGTCGCCGTCGATGTGGTCGGAGGGGCGGAGCGGATCGGAACTCGTCACGGCATCCTTCTGGTTCTTTCGCGATTTCTCAGAGCGGGAGGATGACACTGCCCATCACCGCCGTCAGTCGGGACATGATGTCGGTCCACAGGCCTGTGACCATGAGGATGCCGAGCGCGATGAGCAGCACGCCGCCGGCGATGTTCACGATGCGGATGTGGCGGCGCAGGAATCCGATCGCCTTGGTCGCCCAGCCGAAGCCGAGGGCGACGAGCAGGAACGGGATGCCGAGGCCGAGGCTGTACGCGAGGCCGAGGAATCCGGCGCGCCAGGGGTCGCCGACATTGATCGACAGCGCGACGATCGTCGTGAGGGTCGGTCCTATGCAGGGAGCCCAGCCGATGCCGAGCGCGAAGCCGAGCAGCGGCGCCCCGATGAGGCCGGTCTTCGAGCTGATCTGCATGCGCCATTCGCGCTGCGCGAATCCGAACAGACCGAGGAAGACGAGACCCATCGCGATGATCACGACGCCGAGGATGCGGGTGATGAGGTCGCCCCATTGCAGGAAGAAGACGGATGCCGCGCCGCCGACGACCGTGAACGCGATGAACACGACGCTGAATCCGAGGATGAACAGGAGCACCCCGAGCACGAGTCGGCCGCGGCTCCCGCCGAGCCCTGACGCTTCGACAGGCTCAGCGGTCGAAGGGTCGGCGCCCTTCGGTGCCACCGCTCCCCCGATGAACCCGAGGTACCCCGGCACGAGCGGCAGGACGCACGGCGAGAGGAACGAGACGAGGCCGGCGAGCATCGCGACCGGGATGGCGAGCCAGAGGGCGCCGGAGCCGATCAGCTCAGCCGTGTTCACGCGCTCTCCGCGAGCGCGTCCTTGACGAGCGTCGAGAGGATGCTGGTGCCGTCGATCTGCCCGATGATCCGGGCGGCGACGCGGCCCTGCTTGTCGAGCACGAGAGTGGTGGGTGTGGCCTGGATCGGCGTGGCGCTCGCGAAGGCGAGCTTCGCGGCCCCGCTGTCGACGTCCATGATGCTGGGGTAGGTGACGCCGTACGTCTTCGCGAACGAGCGCGCGGTGTCGGCCTGGTCGTAGATGTTGATGCCGACGAACGAGACGCCCTCGCCCCCGTACTCCTGCCAGACGTCCTCGAGGTCGCCCGCTTCGACACGGCACGGGGCGCAGCCGGCGTACCAGAAGTTCACGACCGTCACGTCGCCGGCGATGTCGGCGCTGTCGAACTCGTCGCCGTTCTCGGTGACGCCGCTGAAGACGACCGGCTCACCGCGATCGGCTACGGGGATCTCCTCCACCGCGCCGTCCGCCGAGATGTAGCCCTTGCCGTCGCCCGACAGGTACTGCTCGGCGACGGGGTCGGTACCGCAGGCGGTCAGCGAGACGGCGACCAGCGCGGCGAGCGCGGCTCCGAGCACGCGACTGGCACGGCGATTCGGCGAAAGAGCGGGCACATTCCCAGTCTACGCAGGGGTTTCTATGGGGGATCTGGAAGGCTCGAGCCCGGTGATCACGTCGCTGACCCCGGCACGGAACCGCGGGCACGCCATGATGTCGTGGGCGCGGCAGCGCAGCGCGTGCTCGGTCATCTCGCGCGAGCGCTGCATCTCGAGCATCCGCTTGTCGATGTCGTCCAGATGCCGTTGCAGCACCTCATGCCGCCCGCGCGCGCTGTCGTCCAGCAGCACGGCGATCTGTTCCAGCGTCATGCCGGCGAGCTTGCTGCGCTGGATGATCGCGATGCGCACGATCTCGTCCTCGCCGTATCGGCGGCGCCCGGCGGCATCCCGCTCCGGGCGGAGGAGCCCCACCGACTCCCAGTGCCGGAGCACGTTCGTGGGCAGATCGAAGCGCTCTGCGACCTCGTCGACGGACCAGGGATGCTCGGGGCTTGACTTCATGTTGACATGAAGTCACACACTGATCGGGAAAGCAAGATCAGGAGGCTCCACCATGTACGACGCGATCATCATCGGCGCAGGTCCCGCAGGGCTGCAGGCCGCGCTCACTCTCGGCCGGATGCACCGCACAGCGCTGCTCCTCGACTCCGGCGAGTACCGCAACGGCACCGTGCAGCACATGCACAACGTGATCGCCGCGGACGGCATGCCCCCAGCGGAATTCCGGGCGACGGCGCGTGCGCAGCTTGCCGAGTACGGCACCGTCGAGACCCGTGACGCCGCAGCCGGTTCCATCGACGGCGCCGTCGACGACTTCACCGTCGAACTGACGGATGGGTCCACAGCGCGCGGACGCCGCATCGTGCTCGCCACCGGCGTCGCGGACGATCTGCCCGCAGTGCCCGGCCTCGAGGACCTGTGGGGTCTGCGCGCGTTCACCTGCCCGTTCTGCGACGGACACGAGTTCACCGGGCGCGACATCGGAATCCTCGGCGCGGCGTCGCGGACCGTGCATCTGATCTCGCTGCTCGCACCCATCGTCCGGAGTATCACCGTGTTCGCGCTCGACGAGCAGCCGACGGATGAGGACCGTGCGGCGCTGGAGGCGACGGGTGCGGTCATCCACCCGAGCCTCGTGCAGTCCGTGGCCGCCGAGACCGACGGTGTGGACGTCACGACAGCCGACGGGCACGTCGCGGTCGCCGGCCTGTTCGTCGCGGCGGGTTCCGTGCGTCAGCGGGCGCCCTTCGCCACAGAGCTCGGACTGCGGATGCTGCCGTCGGGTGCGATCGAGGTCGATGACTTCGGTCAGACCTCTGCATCAGGGATCCTCGCCGCCGGCGATCTCGCGCACCGCGCCTCGCTGCCGGGGCCCGTGGCATCCGTCATCCAGTCCGCCGCAGCCGGCCAGATGGCGGCCGCGCGGATCGTGCAGGAGCTCGCGGTCTCGTGAGCGGCTAGACCGCGCCGAGGTCGATCCCGGCGGCGGCAGGCTCGGCGTAGCCGACCTCGCGCCACACATCGCCGACGCGTTCGAACGATGTGACGCTGGAGAGGGCGCAGCGCCGGGTGCGCGGATCATGACGGAGCCGAAGGCCAGCGACCCGCAGGTGCGCGATCCAGATCGGCGCCTGGTGCGAGACGATCACGGCATCCCCCAGCTCCGTCTCGTTCCAGGCACTGTTCATCGCCTGCTCCATGCGCGCGGCGATCGACGTGTAGGGCTCTCCCCAACTCGGCACCGACGGATTGCGCAGGTGCCACCAGTTGCGGGGGTCCCGCAGCGACCTGCGCATGTTCGTGCCCTCGAACACATTGGTGGGCTCGATGACCCGTTCGTCGAGGGCGGGGACGAGACCGAAGATCTCGCTGAAAGGCTCGGTCGATTCCTGCGTGCGCTGCAACGGCGAGCTGCGCAGCGTGGTCACCGGCCGGTCGAGGCCCTGGACGTACTCGGCGGCAGCTCGAGCCATACGCCGGCCGTCTTCGCTCAGTCGATAGTGCGGCAGGCGTCCGTAGAGGACGCGTCGGGGGTTGTGGACCTCGCCGTGGCGGACGAGATGCAGTCGCTCGGCAGGCATTCAGACCTTCCGGTAGGTGGCCGACCCGAAGCCGATGATCAGATGGCCGATGAAAGGGAGCATCCACAGCAGGAAGAACGAGAACAGCCCGCCCTTGCCGAAGTTCGCACCCTCCTTCACCGCGACGACGATCGCGAAGACGATGTTGACGATCGGAATGAGATAGAGCAGCGCGAACCAGGCAGACATCCCCGCGACCTTCACGAGGAAGATCCAGTTGACGATCGGGATCAGCGCGAGGATTCCGGCGTACCCGGCCTTGACGAAGACCCGCCACATGGTGAGGGCGTACAGGACGTACAGCGCCAGGCTCAGCCACATCGAGTTCGTCGAGGCGATCTGGTCGCTGATCAGATTCCAGTCCACGGCGTGCTCCCTGTTCGCGGAGCCGCCCGACGCGGCCCGCTGCGGCCGAGTCTATCCAGCACCGCCGGCGCCCCGCGGATCCCCGCCCGCGCCCACGTAGAATGGCGGAGTTCCCTTTTCTGAACTGGAGGAATCTCCGTGCTTCGCACTCACACGACCGGCTCGCTGCGAGCCGACCACATCGGTCAGACCGTCACCCTCACGGGTTGGGTCGATCGTCGTCGTGATCACGGAGGAGTCGCCTTCATCGATCTTCGCGACGCCTCGGGCATCGCCCAGGTCGTCATCCGCGATGAAGAGGTGGCCCACCCGCTGCGCAGCGAGTTCGTGCTGAAGGTCACAGGCTCCGTCTCGCGCCGCCCCGAGGGCAACGCGAACCCGAACCTGCCCACCGGCGACATCGAGGTCATCGCGACCGATGTCGAGGTGCTCAACGAGTCCGCTCCCCTGCCGTTCCAGGTCTCCACGGGCCTGGGCGACAGCGAGACCGTCGGCGAGGACGTGCGGTTCAAGCACCGCTATCTCGACCTGCGCCGCCCGTCCGCGGCATCCGCTCTGCGCCTGCGCTCGAAGGTCTACAAGGCCGTGCGCGACGAGCTCGACAAGCGCGAGTTCGTCGAGGTCGAGACGCCGACCCTCACCCGCTCCACGCCGGAGGGCGCCCGCGACTTCGTCGTGCCCGCGCGCCTGCACCCCGGCAGCTGGTACGCGCTGCCGCAGAGCCCGCAACTGTTCAAGCAGCTGCTCATGGTCGGCGGCGTCGAGAAGTACTACCAGATGGCCCGCTGCTACCGCGATGAGGACTTCCGCGCCGACCGCCAGCCGGAGTTCACGCAGCTCGACATCGAGATGAGCTTCGTCGACCAGGAGGACGTCATCGAGATGATGGAGTCCCTCGTCGTCGCGATGTGGAAGACGATCGACGTCGACGTGCAGACGCCGCTGCCGCGGATCACGTACGCCGACGCGATGGCCAAGTACGGCTCCGATAAGCCCGACCTGCGCTTCGGCCTCGAGCTCGTCGAGGCGACGGACTACTTCTCCGAGACGACGTTCCGCGTGTTCCAGGCCGAGTACGTCGGCTCGGTGCGGATGCCCGGTGGTGCTTCGCAGCCGCGCAAGCAGCTGGACGCCTGGCAGGACTGGGCCAAGCAGCGCGGCGCCCGCGGGCTCGCCTACGTCCTCTTCAACGAGGACGGCACGCTCGGCGGCCCTGTGGCCAAGAACCTGTCCGAGAAGGAGCAGGCGGGGCTCGCAGAGCTCACCGGCGCCGAGCCGGGCGACTGCGTGTTCTTCGCCGCCGGCTCCGCCAAGGACTCGCGTGCGCTGCTCGGAGCTGCGCGCGTCGAGATCGGCCGCCGCCAGGGCCTCCAGGGCCCCGACACGTTCGCGTTCACGTGGGTCGTCGATGCTCCGATGTTCGAGCCGGCCGCGGATGCCGTGGCATCCGGTGACGTCGCCGTGGGCGCCGGCGCCTGGACCGCCGTGCACCACGCCTTCACCGGCCCCAAACCGGAGTTCGAGGACACGTTCGACACCGACCCCGGCTCAGCGCTGGCCTACGCGTACGACATCGTCTGCAACGGCACCGAGCTCGGCGGCGGCTCGATCCGCATCCACCGCGAGGACGTGCAGAAGCGCGTGTTCGAGGTCATGGGCATCTCGGACGAGGTCGCCGACGAGCAGTTCGGCTTCCTGCTGGACGCCTTCAAGTTCGGCGCCCCGCCGCACGGCGGCATCGCGCTGGGAATGGACCGCGTGCTGCAGCACCTCACCAAGACCGAATCGATCCGCGAGGTCATCGCGTTCCCGAAGACAGGCAACGGTTTCGACCCGCTGACCAGCGCGCCCGCGCCGATCACGGACGCCCAGCGCGCCGAGGCCGGCGTCGACTTCGTCGCGGAGGATGCCGAGGCCTGATCGCCAGGCCCCCGCACAGACCTCTCCGCAGCGACGAGACCTCTCCGTATTCACGTGATTACGGAGAGGTCTCGTCGGTCACGAGAGGTCTCATCCGGGCGGGAGGCATCCGGACGGGAGGCATGCGGATGCGAGGTGTCCAGGCGAGAATCAGCGCGCGAGCAGCGCGAGCCCGGGCACGATGTTCTCGTTCCACACGTCCACGCCGAGCTTGCCGATCAGCGCGACGACGACGACGAGGAACACGACTCTGATGAACGTCGAGCCGCGCGCGATCGCCATGCGCGATCCCAGGTAGCTGCCCGCGACGTTCGCCACCGCGAGGATGCCGCCGAGCAGCCACAGCACCGAGCCGTGCGGGATGAACAGCAGCAGTGCCCCGGCGTTCGTGGCGAGGTTGACGATCTTCGCCTTGGCGCTGGCCTGCAGGAAGTCGTACCCCATGAGTGCGACGAGCGCGATGACGAGGAACGTTCCGGTGCCCGGCCCGATCATGCCGTCGTAGAACCCGATCACCAGGCCCGCGGCCCCCGCCATGATGTGATGCTTGTGACCGGCGAACCGCAGCTTGGTCGCTGCGCCCATCTCGGGCTTGAACACCGTGAAGATCGCCACGGCCAGGAGCGCCACCACGATGATCGGCTTGAACGCCGCGGGCGGCAGCACCGTCGCCACCGCCGCTCCGCCGAAGGACCCGGCCAGAGCGATTCCCGCCATCGGGAGCGCCGTGCGGATGTCGGGCTTCGCCCGCCGGTAATACGTGATGCTGCTGGTCGCAGTGCCGAACACCGAGGCGAGCTTGTTCGTCGCGAGCGCCTGCACGGGCGCGATGCCCGGGATCAGCAGCAGCGCGGGCAGTTGCAGCAGGCCCCCGCCTCCGACGACGGCGTCGATCCATCCGGCGGCGAACGCCGCGATGACGACGAAGATCAGCATCCCCCAGGTGAGCTGTTCGAGCCCGAGCAGCCCACCGATGTCCATCCCTCCAGTATCCTCTTCGCTCGGCGAGCCGATGACAGACTGGAACCATGCTCGACGCCCTGCCCCTGCCGTATCCATTCGAGTCCAGGGCGGGTTCGGCGCTCCTGCGTCGGGCGACACGGTACGACGCGGACGCCCTGATCGCGCTGCTCTCGGACGACCCGATCAGCGCGGCCCGCGGAGACGTGGCATCCGACGGCGACCGCGCCGCGTACACCTCGGCCCTCGACGACATCCTCGCCGAGCCCTCGAACGAGCTGCTCGTCGTCGAGCTCGACGGCGCGGTCGTCGGCACCCTGCAGCTCACGTCCATCCCCGGCATGGCCCGGCGCGGTGCGCGCCGGCTGCTCGTCGAGGCTGTGCGGGTGCGCAGCGATCTGCGCTCGTCCGGGATCGGATCCGCCGTCATGCGCTGGGTGTCGGATGCCGCGGCATCCGCGCTCGGGGCGGCGCTCGTGCAGCTCACCTCGGATGCCGCGCGCACCGAGGCGCACCGGTTCTACGAGCGCCTCGGCTACGTCGGCTCGCACGTCGGCTTCAAGTACAACGTCCCGCGCTGACCGCGAGAATTGCCCTGCGCGGCGGGGATGCTGTTGCCTGCGTCATTCTCGCCGTGCAGAGCAATTCTCGCGTGGGTGAGGCCTCGGCGTTCCCACCCGCGTCACCTCTCGTTCACCGTCGCCGGATGATCCGGTAACTCTCGCGCCGTAGCGTCCTGACGCAACCCGAATTCCGGCGCGCCCGCGCCGGACCTCCGAGAGGAACCTCATGGCAACCATCTCCCGCCGCGCGCGTCTCGTCGCCGGCATCGCCCTGGCCACGACCGCGGCCCTCGCGCTGACCTCGTGCGCAGCCGACAGCAGTGCAGGAAACGGTACGGACGGCGGCGACGCCGTCGACGCGGCATCCGCCACCTCGATCGCCGACTTCGGCACCTTCGAGGACCTCGAGGCCGCAGCGAAGGCCGAAGGCGCGCTGAACGTCATCGCCCTCCCCCGCGACTGGGCCAACTACGGCGAGATCCTCGACCTGTTCGCCGAGCGCTACCCCGAGATCACGATCAACGAGGCCTCCCCCGACGTCTCCAGCGCCGAGGAGATCACGGCCGCCGAGACGAACCAGGGTCTGGACACCGCTCCCGACGTGTTCGACCTCGGCCTCGCGGTCGCGCTCGAGAACACCGACATGTTCGCCCCGTACACGGTCGAGAACTTCGACGAGATCCCCGACGCGCTCAAGGAGCCCACCGGACTGTTCGTGGGCGACTACGGCGGCTACATGTCGATCGGCTACGACTCCTCGAAGTTCGACGAGCCCACCTCGCTCGACGACCTGAAGGGCTCCGACTTCAAGGGCGCCGTGGCGATCAACGGCGACCCGACGCAGGCAGGGTCCGCCTTCGCCGCCGTCGGCCTCGCAGCCGTGCAGTCCGGGGGCGACCTCGACGACTTCACCCCCGGCATCGAGTACTTCGGCGAACTGCAGAAGGCCGGCAACTTCCTCAAGGTCGACGTCACCCCGGCCACCATCACCAGCGGCGAGACGCCCGTCGTCTTCGACTGGGACTACCTGAACGCCGCCGCGGGCGCTGACAACCCCGACTGGAAGGTCACCGTCCTCGACGGCACGGGCTACGCGTCGTACTACAACCAGGCCATCAACAAGGATGCTCCGCACCCGGCCGCCGCGCGTCTGTGGCAGGAGTTCCTGTACAGCGACGAGGTGCAGAACCTCTGGCTCAAGGGCGGCGCGCGACCGGCTCGCATGGAGGCCATGACCGAGGCCGGCACGATCGATGCCGACCTCGCCGCGGCCCTTCCCGAGGTCCCCGCCGAGACGGTCGTTCCGACCGAGGAGCAGTCCACGGCAGCCGGCACCCTGCTCGGCGAGAAGTGGGCCGCGGCCGTCCAGTGACAGCGACTATCGCGGGGGTGGATGCCGCGGCATCCGCCCCCACCACCGCCGGGCCGTCGCAGACGGCCCGGCGGTCCGGCTCGTCCTGGGCGTGGCTGGGACTCGTCCCGTTCAGCGCCTACGTGCTGCTGTTCCTGGCCGTGCCGACCGTGCTCGCGGTCGGTTCCGGATTCTTCGACGGAGACGGCTCGTTCACCTGGACGAACGTGGCGGCGCTCGGCGACCCCGTCGTGCTGAACACGTTCGCGAACTCCGCCTGGGTGTCGCTGCTCACGGCCGTCGTCGGCGCCGTCGTCGGCGCACTGATCTGCTACGCCATGCTCGGCATGAATCCGCAGGGCGCGGTCCGCCAGACCGTGGATGCCGCCGCGGGCGTGCTCGCGCAGTTCGGCGGCGTCATGCTCGCGTTCGCGTTCATCGCGACGATCGGAGCCCAGGGCGTCGTCACGGTGCTGCTGCGCGACTCGTTCGGGTTCGACATCTTCGAGAACGGGATGTGGCTCTACGAGGTCCCCGGCCTGATCCTCCCGTACATCTACTTCCAGGTTCCGCTCATGGTCATCACGTTCATGCCGGCGCTCGCGGCGTTGAAGCCGCAGTGGTCCGAGGCGAACCTGACGCTGGGCGGCACACGCCTGGGCTTCTGGACGCGCATCGGCATCCCCGTGCTGGCCCCGTCGTTCCTCGCGAGCCTCCTGCTGCTGTTCGCCAACGCCTTCTCGTCGTACGCGACCGCGGCAGCTCTCGCCAGCCAGGGTTCGCAGATCGTCCCCCTGCAGATCCGTGCGGCGCTCACCAGCGAGACCGTGCTCGGCAGGGAGAACTTGGCCGGAGCCCTGGCGCTCGGCATGATCATCATCGTGGGGGTCGTGATGACGCTGTACTCGCTGATCCAGCGGCGGGCTGCGAGGTGGCAGTCATGAACCGGCTGGCCCCGGCCCGTGCGACGCGCTGGATCATCGGCATCCTCGTCGGCGCGTTCTTCGCGATCCCGCTGATCTCGACGTTTCTGTACACCTTGCGCACCGCGGACGGCGGGCTGTCGTTCGAGCGCTGGGCGGCGCTCCTCGATCCCGCGGCATCCGCGGCGATCAAGCCGATCTGGACGGGCCTGGGCAATTCGCTGATCCTCGCGGTCGTCACGGTCGCGATCGTCCTGTTGCTGCTCGCACCGACAATGATCCTTGTCGCCCTGCGGTTCCCTCGGCTGCGGCCGATCTTCGACTTCACCGCGCTTCTGCCGATCTCCATCCCCGCGATCGTGCTCGTCGTCGGGCTCACGCCGCTCTATCTGCAGATCGGGCGCACGCTCGGCACCGGAACGTGGACCCTCGCCTTCGCGTACGGGGTCACCGTTCTCCCGTTCGCGTACCGCTCGATCCAGGCATCCATCGACGCCGCCGACCTGCGCACGCTGTCGGAGGCCGCGCGGTCGCTCGGCGCCAGCTGGCCCGTCGTGGTGTGGAAGGTTCTCGCCCCGAACCTGCGCCAGGGTCTGCTCTCGGCATCCCTCATCTCGATCGCGGTCGTGCTCGGCGAGTTCACGATCGCGTCGCTTCTGAACCGTCAGGTGTTCCAGACCGCCATGGTCGTCGTCGGCAAGCAGGATGCCTACGCCCCCGCGATCTTCACCCTGCTGGCGCTGCTGTTCTGCTTCCTGCTGCTGCTCATCATCGGCCGCGCCGCCCGCGGCAACCGAAAGGCCACCTCATGACCATGCCGCTCCCCGCCACGAAGGACGATCAGCTGCTCGTCGAGGCCAGCGAGGGAACGCGCGTGCAGTTCCAGGCCATCGAGAAGAGCTACGGTTCGAACCGCGTACTGCACGGCGTCGACCTCGACATCGCGCCCGGCGAGTTCGTTTCGCTGCTCGGGCCGTCCGGATGCGGCAAGACCACGGCCCTGCGCGTTCTCGCAGGGCTCGAGAGCGCCGACGGCGGCGCGGTGCTGCTCGGCGGCCAGGACGTCTCGCGCGTACCGACCAACAAGCGCGACATCGGCATGGTGTTCCAGGCGTACTCGCTGTTTCCGCACCTGAGCGTCGTGGACAACACCGCGTTCGGACTGCGCCGACGCGGCGTGGGCAAGACGGCCGCCGGCAAGAAGGCGCTGGATGCGCTCGCGCTCGTCGGTCTCGAGGGCTTCGCCGATCGCTTCCCGCACCAGCTCTCCGGTGGGCAGCAGCAGCGCGTGGCGCTCGCCCGTGCTCTGGTCACCGAGCCGCGGGTGCTGCTGCTCGACGAACCGCTCTCGGCGCTGGACGCGAAAGTCCGCGTGCAGTTGCGCGACGAGATCCGCCGCATCCAACTGCGCCTGGGCATCACGACCGTGTTCGTCACGCACGACCAGGAGGAGGCGCTGGCCGTCTCCGACCGCATCGCGGTGATGAACGCCGGGCGCATCGACCAGATCGACACCCCGGAGGAGCTGTACCTGCGCCCGGCGACCGCGCACGTCGCGGCCTTCGTCGGGCTCTCCAGCGTCGTCTCGGGGGTCGCGTCCGGCGACTCCGTGACGGTGTGGGGGCACACGCTGCCGACGAACACGGCTGCGGACGGCGAGGTCGACGTGCACCTGCGCCCCGAGAACCTGCGGTTCACCGGCGAGGCGGATGCCGCGACCGGAGGCGTCGTCGAGGAGAGCACGTTCCTCGGCAGCATCCGCCGCACGCTCGTCAAGACGGATGCCGGCGACCTCGTGCGCGTGCAGCACGATGCGCACCAGCATCCGGCCTTCGGCGACCGCGTCTGGCTCGCCGTCGAGCCGGTGCCCGTCGCCGTCCGCCCACGGAGCTGACTCCGAGACCTATCGCCGGCACGCACCGCGGCGATAGCGTGTGACCAACGAGCGAAAGGCGACACCATGGCAGGCAAGTTCGAGCTGTACCAGGACAAGGGCGGCGACTACCGCTTCCGCCTGAAGGCGGGCAACGGCGAGGTCATCGCCACCGGGCAGGGCTATGCGTCGAAGTCCGGCGCACTGAACGGCATCGACTCCGTGCGCCGCAATGCCGCGGACGCCGAGGTCGTCGAAGTCGAGGGCTGAGTCCGAGGCACCCACCGTGAAACAGGCCTTGCCGCGCGAAACAGGTCGCGGCAAGGCCTGTTTCGCGTGATAGGACCTGTTTCGCGGGCAAGCAGCGCGCGCAGCTCAGAGCACGCGCGAGAGGAAGTCCTGCGTGCGCGGATGCTGCGGGTTCGCGAGCACCTGGCGCGGATCGCCCTCTTCGACGATGTGTCCGCCGTCCATGAAGATCAGGCGACTGCCGACCTCGCGCGCGAAGCCCATCTCGTGCGTGACGACGAGCATCGTCATCCCCTCGTCCGCCAGCGACCGCATGACCTGCAGCACCTCGCCGACGAGCTCGGGGTCGAGCGCCGACGTCGGCTCGTCGAACAGCATCATGTCAGGGTTCATGCACAGCGCCCGCGCGATCGCGACGCGCTGCTGCTGGCCGCCGGACAGGTGCCCGGGGTACGCGGATGCCTTGTCGCTGAGCCCGACTCGGCCGAGCATCTCGTGCGCGACCTTATCGGACTCCGCCTTCGAGCGCTTCTTCACCCGCCGCTGCGCGAGCGTGAGATTCTCGAGCACACTCAGGTGCGGGAACAGGTTGAAACTCTGGAACACCATGCCGATGCGGGTGCGCACCCGGTCGATGTCGACGTCCTCGTCGGTGATGTCGATGCCCTCGATGAGGATGCTGCCGCCCGTGGGCTCCTCGAGCCTGTTCACCGAGCGCAGCAGCGTCGACTTGCCCGATCCCGACGGCCCGATCACGCAGACGACCTCGCCGGCGGTGACCGTGAGATCGATGCCCTTGAGCACCTCGTTGTCGCCGAAGCTCTTCACCAGCCCGCGGACCTCGATGGCCGGGGCGTGGACGTCGATCAGGTCGGTGCTCATCGCTGCCTCGCCATTCGTCGCTCGAGCCACGCGCTGAAGCGCGTGAGGGGGATCGTCACGATCAGGTACAGCAGCGCAGCCATGATCAGCGGCGTGCCGTTGCCGTTCTGCGTCGTCGCGTCGCGGGCGAACGTGGTCAGCTCCTTCGACCAGATGAAGCTTCCGGCGATGAACAGCAGCGAGGTGTCCTTCAGCAGCAGGACGAACTCGTTCGTCAGCGGCGGGATGATGATGCGGAAGCCCTGCGGGATCACGATCCAGAACGTCGTCTTCATCGGGGACATGCCCAGCGACCGGGCCGCCTCGGTCTGCCCCTTCGGCACGGCCTGCAGGCCCGCCCGGATCGTCTCCGCCATGTAGGCCGAGGCGACGAGGATGAGGCCGACGAGCCCGAGCACCACCGGGCCGCCGAGATCCTGATTGCGGACGCCGATGGCGATCGGCAGGATGTACGCGATCGCGAAGATCGTCAGCAGCGCCGGCAGACCGCGGAACAGCTCGATCCACACCGTCGCGATCCACCGGAACGGTGCGATCACCGACAGCTTCATCAACGCCAGCACGACACCGAGCAGCAAGCCGCCGACGAACGCCACCGCCGTGAACCACAGGGTGTTCACCAGGCCCGTGGTGATGATGCCCGGGAGCATCTTCAACGCGACCTCGGGGTTGAAGAACAGCGGGCCGAGGCGCGCCCAGTCGGCCGTCACGACACCCCACACGAGGAGCGCGATGAGTATCGCGTACACCGTGTAGCGGTACAGCTTCTGCTTCTGAGTGCGCCTCAACGCCATTGCCAAGGTCCTCCCGGCCTACCGTCCTCCGCGAACTCAGTTGGCGGAGAAGTAGGAGTCGTAGATCGTGTCGTAGTCGCCGCTGTCGCGGAGCTCCTGCAGAGCGCCGTTGACGGCGTCGAGCAGAGCCGTCTTCTCACCCTTGGCGAAGGCGAAGCCGTAGGACTCGCCCGTGTCGTACTCCTCGACGATCGTGTAGTTCGGGTCGGCCTTCTCGTGCTCGATGTTGACCGGCTGGTCCTGCAGGATCGCGTCGATGGTGCCGGCCTGGATCGCCGGCCACAGCTCGCCGTCGGACGGGAGCTGCAGCAGCTCCGCTCCGGGCGCGTTCTCCGTCGCGTACGCCTCACCGGTGGTGCCCTGCTGCACGCCGACGATCTTGCCGTCGAGGTCGTCGATGGACTTGATGTCCGAGTCGGCGGGGACCAGCAGCGACTGCAGCGAATCGTAGTACGGGTCGGAGAAGTCGAGGTTCGCCTTGCGCTCCTCGGTGATCGTCATGGCGGACGCGCCGAGGTCGCAGGTGCCGGAGGCGAGGGTGGTGCCCGACTGCAGCGCGTCGAAGCCCACGTCCTGCACGGCGAGCTTCAGGTCGAGCTTCTTCGAGATCGCGTCGAGCAGGTCGATGTCGAAACCGGTGTAGCCGGTGCCGTTGTCGCCGCCTTCGAACTCGAAGGGTGCGTAGGGGATGTCGGAGCAGATCGTCAGCGTGCCTGCTTCGACCAGACCGTAGTCGTCTCCGGTGGATGCCGGGGCGTCCTCGCCGCCGGCATCGTTGCCGCTGCTGGCGCAGCCGGCGAGGGTGAGCGCGGCGGTCGCCGCGAAGGCGAGGCCGAGGACGAGGTGACGGCGACGGGTCATGACCGCTCCTGACTGACGGGGCCGTGAGGCCCGCGGACGGGTATGCAGATCATCCTGACACGGAGCGGCCGCGAATCCCCACCTTTGTGAGTTACGTTTCCGTTTCGCAACCCGGCAGATCGTTCAGATCTCGAAGTCGACGGCGACTCGGGATGCCACGACGGAGCGGGCGTAGGCCACGACCTCCTCATGGGCCGGATGCACCTGGTACTGCTCGAGGTCGTCGACGGAGTCGAAGTCGGCGACGAGCGTGACGTCCCAGTTCGACTCGGGGTAGATCGTGTTCGCGCCGGCCGAGATCGCGCGCAGCTGCGGCACGACGCCGTCCAGGGCGTTGAGCCTGCGGGCGACCTCTGCGGCCTGCGAACCGCGCTCGGCGGCATCCTCGCTCGCGAGCTTCCATGTGACGACGTGGCGGATCATGCCTTCTCCAGTTCCTGACGCAATTTGTCGGCGGACACCCGCCAGTACGCGTGCACCTGATCGTCGATCAGCACGACGGGGATCTTCTCCCACCACAGCTCGTAGAGGGCGGAGTCGTCCTCGATCGAGCGCTCGACGATCTCGATGTCGTCTCCGATGTCATCGGGCAGGTCGGCGACGACCTGTTCGACGATACCGAGCGCCGTCGGGCAGAGGTGGCAGCCCTGGCGGCCGATGACCGTGATCGTGGTCACGCCGAGGGCTTCTCGACCGGCTTGCCGGAGGCGATCCACTCCCCTGTGCCGCCCTCGACGTTGGTCGCGTCGTAGCCGCGCTCCTCCAGCGCCTGAACGACACGGGCCGATCGTCCGCCTGCCTGGCAGATCACGTCGAACGCCTCGGCGGGGAGCTCATCGAGCCGGTTGCCGATCTCGGACATGGGGATGTTGACGGCGCCGGGGACATGGCCGGCGGCGAATTCGTCGCGCTCGCGCACATCGATGAGCGGAGTGTTCTCGCGGGCATCGAGATCGGCGATGGTGATGGACTTCATAGCTCCTCGATCGACGGGGACGGCGCTGGCCGCCCGGAATCGCGCGCACAGACACGAAGCGCCCGTCCGAAGACAGGCGCTCGGTGCTCTGGCCGCTTACTTCTTGTTGCGGCGCTGGTGGCGAGTCTTGCGAAGCAGCTTGCGGTGCTTCTTCTTCGCCATGCGCTTGCGGCGCTTCTTGATGACTGAACCCACGGAAACCTCACTACGTCAGGGGCTGGGCGTCACTGGAATCGGACACCCGGGTACGGGCACGGAAAAATGCCTCGGATCAGTTTAGCAAACGCGCGGCTGCGCGATGCACACCGAGCGCACGCCCGGCTCCGACGGCGTCAGCCGACGTCGGAGATCGGGCGCTGGAGCGCCTCGGTCACCGCGGTCTCAGGAACGCGGTAGCTGCGGCCGAAGCGGATCGCCGGCAGATCGCCGGAGTGCACGAGCCGGTAGACGGTCATCTTCGACACGCGCATGATCTCCGCCACCTCGGCGACGGTGAGGAACCGGACCTCTGGAACATCGGGCATCCCACGTACCCCTTTCTGGTGATGCCCAACTCTATGGGGAAGACGGGGCCCGTGTAAACCTGCGGGACGAATGTGATCAGTGTGACTGCTGTGCAACTACTGTCTGCGCGCTATGCGCTCGGTCGCCTCCTTGACGGCCTGACGCTCGAGCTTGCGGGCATCGCGCAGCGCCTTCTCAGCGGCGCGGACCGCCTTGCGCGCATCGCGCACCTTCTTGTCGTCGGCGAGCTCCGCGGACTCCTCCTCCGGCCAGGGCTCGGATGCCGTGCGCTCGGCACCGCCGTCGAGCCCGGCGATATAGCTCTCGATCCCGTCGAAGATCCTCTCGATGCCGAAGCGGAACGGATCGTCCTCGGACAGGAACACGCCCGCCTCGATCGCGGCTCGCAGTGCGGGGAACTCCTCGGCCGTGATCACACGGTCGAAGAGCTCGGCCTCCCTGGCGGTGATCTCGTCGGGACCGAGTCCGCTCGATCGCGACTGCTCGGCATAGCCGGCGACGACGATGCCGTACCAGCGCGCGGCTCCGGTCACGGACAGGGCGACGGCCAGGCGCTCGACCGGGTTCAGCGGTGTCGGCTCGAGCGCTGCCAGTGCCGCATCCAGCCACGCGGAGCTGCTCGGCGTGATCGGCGACCCGGTGATCGGGATCGCCAGCAGCCACGGGTGCGCCAGGTACAGATGCGCCTGCGCCTCGAACAGCGCACGCAGCTGCGCCCGCCATCCGTCCTGTTCGCGATGCTCCTCCGGCGGAAGGCCGGTCGCCTCCTCCTGCATGAGCAGCAGGAGATCGTCCTTCGCGCTGACGTAGCGATACAGCGACATCGGCGTGAAGCCGAGTTTGGATGCCACAGCAGCCATCGACACGGCGCCGAGACCCTCGGCGTCCGCGAGCTCGACGGCGGCCTCGACGATCTTCTCGACGCTCATCTCGCGCTTGGGTCCGCGTTGCGGATTCGCCGCGACGCCCCACGCCAGCGCGATGCCCCTGGGGAGCTCCGGAGGTTCCACATCGGTCATGTCGACCATCCTAATTCTGTTTAGTGCGTAAACAGTGTGTTACTCTCATACACAGTTGTTTCAGGCATACACAGTTTCACCCGTACACAGAACCGGATCAGGAAGGAACGCCATGACCGCACCAGCCATCGACGTCCGGGGGCTCCGCAAGGCCTTCGGCTCGCACACCGTCATCGACGGACTCGATCTCACCGTCTCCCGCGGCGAGGTCTTCGCCCTGCTCGGCCCGAACGGCGCGGGCAAGACCACGACGATCAACATCCTCACGACGCTGACCGCGCCGGATGCCGGCTCCGCCTCCGTCGGCGGATTCGACGTGGCATCCGCCCCTGTCGAGGTGCGCCGCCGGATCAGCCTGACCGGGCAGTCGGCGGCAGTCGACGACGCCCTGAGCGCCGTCGAGAACGTCGTGATGTTCGCACGCCTGGCCGGCCTCTCCGGCCGCGCCAGCCGCCGCAGGGCCGATGATCTGCTCGCAAGCTTCGGGCTGACCGATGCGGCGGGCCGCCGTGTCGCGACCTTCTCCGGCGGCATGCGGCGCCGGCTCGATCTCGCCCTGAGCTTCGTCGTCACCCCCGAGGTCCTCTTCCTCGACGAGCCGACCACAGGGCTCGACACCCGCAGCCGCCGCGACCTGTGGGACATCATCCGCTCGCTCGCCTCGGCGGGCACCACCGTGTTCCTCACCACGCAGTACCTCGAAGAGGCCGATCAGCTCGCCGACCGCATCGCCGTCCTCCACGACGGGCGCGTCGCGGCCCTCGGCACGGCCGCGGAGCTCAAGGCCCGGATCGGCGGCGACACCGTCGAACTCCACGACGCACAGGGCGTGCTGCTGCAGGAGATCGCCACCGACGGATCGGTCGCCGGTCTGCGGCGCGCACTCGACGACCTCGACCAGCAGGGCGCCGAGGGCATCGTGACCCTCCGCCGTCCCACACTCGACGACGTCTTCCTCGCCGTCACCACCGGCACCGTCGGGGCCCGCACCGCAGCACCGTTGAAGGAGATCGCATGACCACCGCACCCGCCGCCGTCGCGGCATCCGCCCCCGCCCCCCGCCCGCGCCTTCGCGGGCTCACCGCCGAATCGGTGTTCGTCGGCCGGAGCCTGCGTCACTCGCTCCGCGACGGCGAATCGCTGCTCATGGCGATCATGCTCCCGGTCATGCTCATGCTCATGTTCACGTGGGTGTTCGGCGGGGCGATCGACCCGTCGGGCGCCTACGTCGACTACGTGGTGCCCGGCATCATCCTCACCTGCGCCGGCTTCGGCGCCTCGTCCACCGCGGTGTACGTCGCGAACGACATGCGCACGGGCATCATCGACCGGTTCCGCACCATGCCCGTGCGGTCGGGAGCCGTGCTCACCGGGCACGTCGTCGCCAGCCTGCTGCGCAACCTCGTCGCGACCGCCATCGTCATCGGCGTCGGCGTGCTCGTCGGGTTCCGACCCACGGCGACGCTCGGGGAATGGGTACTCACGGCCCTGTTCATCGGCCTGTACATTCTCGCGATCACCTACCTGTTCGCGGCGATCGGTCTGGCCGCAGGCTCGCCCGAGGGCGCGAACGGCTACGGGTTCGTGCTGCTGTTCCTGCCGTACCTGTCGAGCGCGTTCGTCCCCGTGCCGAGCATGCCGTCGTGGCTGCAGCCCGTCGCGGAGTTCCAGCCGATCACGCCGATCGTCGAGACGATCCGCGCACTGCTGATGGGCACGGATGCCGGCGCTCAGCCCTTCTGGGCCGTCGTGTGGTGCATCGGCATCCTCGTCGCCGCCGCCGTATGGGGCGCGTGGCTGTTCCGGCGCAAGGCCGGGAAGCGCTGAGGGAGCTCAGGCGCCGAGACGCTTGAGCGCCGACGCGACGACGTGCTTCGCGGATGCCGCGGCGCGGCCGACGACCTCGGCCGCGTGCGCGGCGCCGTCGGGCAACGGCATCGTGGAGAAGTCGATGTCGGGGGCGGCGTCGCCGAACGCGTCTACCAGGAACGGGACGAGCCAGTCGTCCACGGCCTCGAGCGGCTCGACCTCGATGCTGTAGAAGCGACGCTGTCCGTCCTCACGGACGCTGACCAGTTCGGCATCGCGCAGCACCTTGAGGTGCTTCGAGACGGTGGGCTGACTGATGCCCAGGTCGCTGACGATCTGCGAGACGCTGGTACCGGCATCCCCTTGCGTCGACCGCCGCAGCAGAAGCTGGAGGATGTCGCGCCTCGTTCCGTCTGCGATCACGTCGAAGATGTCCGTCATGAAGTTCAGGTTAGTCGCCCCGCGTCCGGAGTACCATGACGAAGGCTCGGCGCGACCTTCGCGCCGGGCGACCGGATGAAGCGGGGAGGCGTGCGTGTCGAGCATCGGCTGGTCGACGTCGTCCCGTAAGCGCTCGTTCGACTTCTGGCACTTCTCCCGGCGGATCATCACATCATCGCCGTCGCGGTTCGCGATCCTCATCTTCGCGGCGCTGATCCTGTTGTTCACCGCCCTGTTCTCGCTGCCGATCGCGTCGGCATCCGGAACGGTCACCCCGCTCAGCGACGCCCTGTTCACCGCGGTCTCGACGATCTGCGTGACCGGACTCGCCACGGTCGACATGGCCGAGCACTGGTCGCCGTTCGGCCATGTGCTCATCTTCCTCGGAGTGAACATCGGCGGAATGGGCGTGCTGACCCTCGCCTCGGTCCTGGGCCTCGTGATCTCGAAGAAGCTGGGCCTGCGCGCGAAGCTGCTCGCCGCCGGGGACAGCAATCCGCTGCGCGCGCACGGCGGCGTCGTCAACGAGGGGCAGACCGTCCGGCTCGGCGAGGTCGGCCAGCTGCTCACAACCGTCGCGATGTCGCTGATCGTGATCGAGCTCGTCGTGGCGATCCTGCTCTACCCGGGCCTCGTGATGGCCGGCATCCACCCGCTCACGGCCCTCTGGGAGGCGCCGTACTACTCCGCGATGGCGTTCACGAACACCGGCTTCGCGCCCAACGCGACCGGCGTCGTCGAATTCGTCGACGACTACTTCGTGCTCACGATGCTCATGATCGGCGTGTTCCTGGGCAGCATCGGCTTCCCCGTCATCTACACGCTGCTCAAGCACCACTATCACGTGAAGCGCTGGTCGCTGCACTCCAAGCTCACCCTCATCACGACGGCGATCCTGCTCGTCGTGGGCGCGGCCGTGTTCGTGATCCTCGAGTTCGACAACCCGAAGACCTTCGGATCGATGGATGCCGTCGACACGACCTTCCAGTCCGTCTTCCTCTCGGCGATGACGAGATCCGGAGGGTTCAGCACGGTGGAGATCGCCGACCTGAACGGCTCGTCCAAGCTCGCGATCTCGATGCTCATGTTCGTCGGAGGCGGCTCGGCCTCGACGGCGGGCGGCATCAAGGTGACCACGCTCGCCGTGCTCGCGATCGCCGTGTGGTCCGAGGCGCGCGGCCGCCAATCGGTGAACGCGTTCGGACGCCGCATCCCCAGCGACGTGCAGCGCGTCGCCCTCAGCGTCGTCGCGTGGGGCGCGACGATCGTCGCCCTGTCGACGATCATCATCGGGCAGATCACCAAGGCCTCGACCGAGGATGTGCTCTTCGACGTCATCTCGGCGTTCGGCACGGTGGGCCTGAGCACAGGTCTCACCCAGAGCCTGCCCGATCCAGCCGTGTACGTCATGGCGCTGACCATCTTCATGGGGCGCGTTGGTACAGTGACACTCGCCGCGGCGGTCGCCGCGACGACGAGAACGCAGCTCTACTCGCTGCCCGTCGAAAGGCCGATCGTTGGTTGAAGGTCTCCGCAGCGATGCCCCGGTGCTGGTCATCGGACTCGGACGCTTCGGCGCCGCGTGCGCCGGCGAGCTGGACAGACTCGACCGCGAGGTGCTCGCCATGGACGAGAACCTCGAGCTCGTGCAGAAGTGGTCGGACCGCGTCACGCACACCGTGCAGGGCGACGCCCGCAACATCGACGCTCTCAAGCAGATCGGCGCGCAGGACTTCCAGGTCGCGGTCGTCGCGGTCGGCTCCCTGATCGAGGCATCCGTCCTCATCACGGCGAACCTCGTCGACCTGAAGGTCCCGCAGATCTGGGCGAAGGCCGTCTCGCAGTCGCACGGCAAGATCCTCGCCCGTGTGGGCGCCAACCACGTCATCTACCCCGAGCGGGAGGCCGGCGAGCGCGTCGCGCACCTCGTGAGCGGTCGGATGCTGGACTTCATCCGCTTCGACGACGACTTCGTGCTCGCGAAGATGTACCCGCCGAAGTTCATCCGGGGCGTGGGCCTGAACGAGTCCGGTGTGCGGAGCAAGTACAAGGTCACGGTCGTGGGCGTGAAGAGCCCCGGCAAGCCGTTCCGCTACGCCGAGGCGGACACCGTCGTCACCAACCACGACCTCATCATCGTGTCTGGCACGAACAGCGACATCGAACGCTTCGCTGCGCTGGATCGCTGACCGCGTCCATCCCTACCTGAAACCCCATTCACATTTGCTCGATTGAGGGCTAGAGTCGATCCGCACGCGGCATCGGGGCCGCGTCACGGCAGGGCGCCGGATACGCGAAGGATCGGTCATGACCATCACCCAGGACTCGCTGCTCGACGGCATCACCGCACGGGTGATCGACACCTCGCGGCTGCGGGTCAACGTCCTCGAGCGCACCGGCGACGACCCCGCCGCTCCCCCGGAGCGCACGGTCGTGTTCGTGCACGGCAATGTCTCGTCGGCGCTGTTCTGGCAGGAGATCATGCTGGCACTGCCCGCCGACCTGCGTCTGATCGCCGTCGACCTGCGCGGATTCGGCGACACCGAGACGCTGCCCGTGGAGGCGAGCCGCGGACTCGGCGACTACAGCGATGATCTCCGCGCGACCCTCGACGCGCTCGGAATCGAGACCACCCACCTCGTCGGCTGGTCGATGGGCGGCGGAGTCTTGATGCAGTACGCGCTCGACCACCCCGCACTCAGCCTGACGCTGCAGGCGCCCGTCTCGCCGTACGGGTTCGGAGGAACGCGGCCCGACGGCTCGCGACTGACCGACGACGACGCCGGATGCGGCGGCGGGGGTGGCAACCCCGACTTCATCGAGCGGCTGCGCGCCGGGGACACCACGGCGGATGCTCCGACCTCGCCGCGCAGCGTGTTCCGCGGGAGCTACGTCGCGTCCGGGTACACGGGCGACCACGAGGACATCTGGGTGGCGTCGATGAACACGACGTCGACGGATCCGGGAACGTACCCCGGTGACAGCGTCGCGAGCACGAACTGGCCCGGGTTCGGCGCCGGGGACGTCGGTGTTCTCAACACCATGGCGCCGGGGCACTTCAACGTCTCGCGCATCGTCGACCTCGACGTCAAGCCGCCGATCCTCTGGGTGCACGGCACGGCGGACGCCATCGTCTCGGATGCCTCGTTCTTCGATCTCAACCACCTCGGAGCCCTGGGCGCGATCCCCGGATGGCCCGGGGAGGAGGTCGCGCCGGCGCAGCAGATGGTCACGCAGACGCGGAACGTGCTGACGGCGTACGAGGCGGCCGGCGGGGACGTGACCGAGGTCGAGTTCGAGGGCGTCGGACACTCGCCGCATCTCGAACGCCCTGAGGAGTTCCGCACGGCGCTGCTCCAGCGGATCGGGTACGCGCGCTGAGCCGACTACTTCCCCGCAGCCATCTCCTTGGCGCGGGCGAGTGCGGCATCCGTCGCCCGGGTGAACACGTCGTCGAGGTTCGCGTCCTGCAGGACCGCGATCGCCCGCTCGGTCGTCCCCTTCGGGCTCGTCACACGCCGTCGGAGCTCGGCGGGATCCTCTCCGGATGCCGCGAGCAGCGCGGTCGCGCCGATGAAGGTCTGCTCGGCCATGAGCCGGGCGTCGGCCTCGTCGAAGCCCTTGGCGATCGCGGCCTTGGTGAGCTCCTCGATGAGCAGGAAGACGTAGGCGGGCCCCGAGCCGGAGATCGTCGAGAGGGCGTCGATCTTCTCTTCCGGAACCTCGACGACGGCGCCGACGAGTTCGAACAGCCGCCGGACGAGCGCGACGTCATCGGCGGTCGCGGCGCCTCCGGCCGCGAGTCCGGTGACGCCCTTGCCCACGGTCGAGGGGGTGTTCGGCATCGACCGGATGACTCTTGCGCCCTCGCCGAGGTGCTCTGCGAAGGTGGCGAGCGTGACACCCGCGGCGAGGCTCACGACGATGGCATCATCACGGAGGACGGGCGCGATCTCGCGCAGCAGATCGGGAACCATGTACGGCTTGACGCCGACGAGGATGACGCGGGCGGATGCCGCGGCATCCGTGTTGCCGTTCGGCTCGCTCTCCAGCGCGACGGCCGTGACGTTCTCGAGCCCCTGGAGCGTCGCGGCCTTCTCGGCCGTGCGGTTGGTCGCGATGATGCCCCCGTCGACCGGGATGCCCGACGCGACGACGCCGTGCAGGATGGCGCCTCCCATCGATCCGGCACCGAGGAACGCGAGGGACGGAAGGGATTCAGGCATGCGGCCATCCTATGCTCGGGATGCGACAGCGCCGATGAGGACCCCAGCGGATCACAGGCGCCCGAACTAGACTCGCGGCATGAGCGGATCTGCCAGCAAACACGACCTCGACCTGATCATGGACGCGATCCTCGGATGCGCCGATGTCGAGAAGCTCATCAGCCTGAAGACGTACACGGTCGAGGGCGACAAGCTCCTCGTCGCGGTCAAGATCGCCCTGCCCGCCGAGAAGACCGTCCGCGACGTCGCGGACGTGATCGGCGAGATCGAGCAGCAGATCCGCACGACGGTGCCTGCCGTGGGCTCGCTGTACATCCAGCCGGACATCTACCGTCCGTCGCTCGACCCCGAACCGTCGACGGATGTCTTCGTACTGAAGTCCGAGGACTGACCGGCCGCTGCGCGCTCGCCAGGGGGCGCAAATCGCCGCCATACGGGGTCCTAGACCGCCATTCGCGACCCCTCTCGGGGAGCCGTCTTCGCGAGGGGTCGCATGTGGCTGCCAAAGCCGACCAGTAGTCGCCATCTGCGACCCCTCGCGCGGGAGCTGGCACGTCCCGGACGCGCTCCTGCCTCAGCGGCGCTGCTCGAAGAAGTCGCGCAGCAGGGCGGTCGACGCGTCTTCCGAGACCCCGCCGACGACCTCCGCGCGGTACGGCAGACGGCGGTCGCGCAGCACGTCGTACATCGACCCCGCCGCCCCGGCCTTCTCGTCCCACGCACCGAAGACGACGCGTCCCACGCGCGCCTGCAGGATCGCCCCCGCGCACATCACGCACGGTTCGAGGGTGACGACGAGCGTGCAGCCCTCGAGGTTCCAGGACGAGATCGATGCCGCGGCCTGCCGCATCGCCACGACTTCGGCGTGGCCGGTCGGGTCGTGCGTCTGCTCGCGGGTGTTCCGCCCCTCGCCGATGATCGCACCCGAAGCGTCGAGCAGCACGGCCCCGACCGGTACCTCTCCGGCCGCCGCCGCTTCCTCGGCGAGCGCGAGCGCGAGCAGCATCCCGTCGGTGTCTGCCTGGCGCATGTTCCGAGCGTATCCGGACCCCGCGCGCATTACCCTATGTCTATGCGTGTTCACGTCGCCGACCATCCGCTCATCACCCACAAGCTGACCGTGCTGCGCGACGAGCGCACGCCGTCTCCGGTCTTCCGGCAGCTGACCGAGGAACTCGTCACGCTGCTCGCGTACGAGGCGACGCGCAACGTCAAGGTCACGCCGATCGAGATCCAGACTCCGGTCACCAAGACGACGGGTGTGAAGATCTCCGAGCCCCGTCCGATCGTCGTGCCGATCCTGCGTGCGGGCCTCGGCATGCTCGAGGGCATGGTCAAGCTGCTCCCGACCGCCGAAGTCGGCTTCCTCGGCATGGTTCGCGATGAGACCACGTTCGAGCCGACCACGTACGCCGAGCGGCTGCCGGATGACCTCAGCGACCGCCAGTGCTTCGCCATCGACCCGATGCTCGCCACCGGCGGCTCGCTCGCCGCGGCGATCCAGTTCTTCTTCGACCGCGGTGCGAAGGACGTCACCGCGATCTGCCTGCTCGGCACGCCGGAGGGCCTCGAGGCGATCGAGAAGCTCGTCGGCGACCGCGACGTCACGATCGTGCTCGGCGCGCTGGACGAGGGGCTGAACGAGCACCGCTACATCGTCCCCGGCCTCGGCGACGCCGGCGACCGTCTGTACGGCACCGTCTGACACCTCCCGCTCGGCTGCGCCGAAGTCAGGAACAGTGCCCGAGAGCAGGACTATTCGGACAGATCTTCCTGACCTCGATCACTCGTCCTGATCCGGGAACGGCGGTTCAGCCTCGATCCGCGCCGACGAGACGCGCGAACGCGCTGAGCCTGGTCACGCCCTCCGGAGTCCGCGGGAGGTCGTCGAGCAGCGCGGGCGAGTAGATGAGGAACGCCGCGACCTGCGCGCGCGAGATGGCGACGTTGAGCCGGTTCTGCAGCAGCAGGAACTCCGGCCCGCGCGGCGCATCGCGACCGCTGGATGCCGCGAGCGTCGTGATCGAGACGACAGCCTCCTTGCCCTGGAAGTTGTCGACCGTCCCGACGGGCACGTCGCCGAATCCGGCGGCGGTCAGGGCGTCGTGGACGAGCTGCTTCTGCGCGTTATAGGGCGCGACGACGATGATGTCCTCCTCCGTCAGTGGCCTGGTTCCGGCGTCGGGCTCGGAGAACGCGCGCCGGATCAGGTCGCGGACGATCCGGACGACCTCGTCCGCCTCTTCCGGCGACTGGGTCGCGTTCCCGCGGTGACGGAGCGGCGCGAGATGGAGCCCTGCACGGATGCCGTCGATCTCCCGCAGCTCGGTGCCGGACGCCGACTCCAGCTGCCCCGCGTACGAGAGTCGTGACACCGGCTCGGCGACGGCGGGATGCATCCGCCAGCTGTGGTCGAGGAAGTAGCCGTACTCGGGCCGGACGACGGAGTCGCCGTCCATGACCCAGCCGAGCGCCGAGGTGTCGACCGGCTCGGGGTGCGCGCCCTGGCTCACCTGCGGCAGCTGCTGCGGGTCGCCGAGCAGGAGCAGCCGTTTCGCCCCGGCCGCGACCGCGATGGTCGAGGCGAGCGAGAACTGACCGGCTTCGTCGATGACGATGAGATCGAGGCCTCCGCGCTCGACCCGGGTCGTGTTGCTGAAGTCCCACGCGGTGCCGCCGACCACGACGCCCTGCCCCTCGCGCTCGGCGAGGAACGCCGCCATGCCCGTCTTGGGGATCGGCGTGTACGCAGGATCGCTCCCTTTCTCCTTCGGGCTCTTCGCGACCTGACCCGCCGGCACGCCGGCGGCGACGACACGCTCGAGCAGCGTTTCGATGATCGCGTGCGACTGCGCGACGACACCGACGCGGAACCCGTACTCGTTCACGAGGCGGGCGATGACGTGCGAGCCGGTGTAGGTCTTGCCGGTGCCGGGCGGTCCCTGCACGGCGACGTAGCTGCGATCGAGATCTCGGACGGCGCGGACGATCGCATCGATCACGTCGCCTCCGCGCTCCGGGAGCCCTGCGCCCGACACGGTGCGCGGCGGAACGCGGCGCAGGATGTCGGTCGCCGCGTCCCCCGGGAACGCGGGCGCCGCCTGGTGCACGGCATCCGCCCACTCGTCGATCGCGCCCTGCAGGGAGACGACCCGGGGAGGCGCCGCCGGAGTGAGCGCGAGGGGCAGCTCGTCCCAGGTCTGACCGTCCACCGCGTTCTCGGTGACGATGTAGCCGTCGTCTGTGACCTCGGTGATGCGCACGATATGCGGCACGTGGACGGCTCGCGACGGCGCATCGACCACGAAGGGTGCGGGGAACGGGTACAGCGCGAATGGCTCGCCGCCCTCGCCGAGCGTCGTCCCCGGTGACACCTCGCCGCGGATCTCGATCTCGCGCGACATGACGCGCCGGCCTTCTTCGACGCTCCAGTCGCGGCGCACCGCCGAGGCCGCGGCGTCCACGCGGACGACGTCGCGGGTCTGATCCCACATCGACACCGGTTCGCGCAGCCGCTGGAAGTGCGCCCGCCAGAAGATCGCCGACTCGCGCGGGTAGTAGTCGATCGCCGCCGCAGCCACGCGGTGGGCTTCGCCGTCTCCCCCGCGCTCGACGTCTTCTGCGGCGTCGGCCAGCAGCGCGACTGACCGCGGCGACGGCTCGTAGACGACCTCGTCGGCGACATCGGGCGGCGCAGGGTTCACGCCCTTGTCGCGTGCGATCTCGATCAGCCAGTTGCGCAGGCGGCGCGTGGAGACGCAGTCGTAGCGGTTGTAGTCGGCGAGATCCGCGAGCACGGCGTCGGCATCGGCGGTCTCGCCGGCGGCGGCGAGCTGGCGCGCTGCGACGTACCGCACGATCGAGTCGTCGCCTTTCTGCACATCGCTGGTGCGCACGTCTTCGCCCATGTAGAGCGGCTCGAGCTTCTTGATCGAGTACGACCGCGAGCCGACCCGCACGGTGCGCAGCACGAGCGGGTACAGGTCGACGAAGACGCCCTCGCGCAGGAGCTTGTCGACCTCGCCCTCGCGGACGCCGTGCCGCGCGGCCATCGCGCTCAGGTGCGAGGTCTCGTACGGCGCGTAGTGGTAGATGTGCATGTCGGGATGCGCGGACCTGCGCGCGTTCACGAAGTCGAGGAACTGCTCGAGTGCTGCCTTCTCGTCGGCGAAGGTGTGCGCCCACAGCGGCGTGTACTGGTCGTCGTTGTCGACCCAGCCGAAGAGGTAGTCGATGCCCCACTGCGCATGGCCGTCGGCGGCGGGCTCGGTGTAGAGCGGGTCGCCCTCGAAGTCGAAGAAGATGTCGCCGCGACTCGGGCGGGGCAGCGTATGGATCGCCGCGGGGTGATAGACGTCGTAGGAGGGCGCGTCGTCGGCCTCGGCGCGCAGTTGCAGCCGGGCCTGCGAGCGGAGCGACTCGAAGGTGTCGATGTTCATTCCGGCGGGAGCTTCGGTCGCCGCGGCGAGCTGGTCGATCGTCTCGATGCCGGCGTCGCGCAGGCGCGTGCGCTGCACCGGTCGCATCCGCGCGACCATGAGGAGGTCGCGCGCGGCATCCACCTGCTGCGTGCACGTCTCACATCGGCCGCACGCGACCACACCGATGTCGCCGCGCTCATCGCCCCAAGCGAGCGGGGCGCCCGCGGCGCCTGCTGCCACATCGCGATCGGCGATCAGCGTTCGCAGACGCGATCGGCGCACGTGGAAGAGCGGCAGGAGGTCGTCGACGTCGTGCGTGCTGACCGTTCCGTCGCCGAGGATGAGATCGACCTGGTCGGACCGCGGGATGCCGAGACCATCGAGCTGGTCGACGTATGCCGCCAGCTGCATGAGCGCGGTGACCCGTGCCGTCCGTGCGAGCTTGGAGTCCTGCACCCGCCACCGGCCCTCGTCGTCGCGCAGAAGGAAGTCGGCGAATCCGACGAACTCGTCGGTCGCGAACGCCGCCTGGAAGAGCAGCCTCGCATCCGACCGCAGCGCCTCGCGCGTCTCGGCGACGACAGCGGCCAGGGCGTCGGGCTCTGCGGAGTTGACCCGCGCGACCTCATGAACGGCATCCACTCCGAGCGACTCGCGGTACGCCTCGAGGACCTTCACCTCGTGCGCGTCGCCGAGCTTCGCCGCCCGCTTCAGCGTGGCATCCTCGGGCTCCTCGACAGCGGGAACGCGGCCGAGCTTGGCATCGATCGCGCGTGCCCATGCGAACTCGCATTCGGCGGCGGCCTTCAGGTCGCTCGCGCTCCAGATGACGCGCTGCGCCTGGGTGTCGATCCGCATGCTTCGAGCGTAGCCGGGGGCTCAGACACCCCCGACGCTCAGCGCCACCAGTCGTCGGCCGGCGTGACCGGCAGGTGGCGCTTGTGCTCCGTGGCGCGGTACTTCTGCTCGATGCGGGCGGCAGCCTCGGCATCCACCGGGCGCCCCTCGAGATAATCGTCGATCTGCTCGTACGTGAGGCCGAGCTCGTCCTCGTCGGCGCGACCGGGCTGGTCGTCGAGAAGGTCGGCTGTCGGAACCTTCTTCCACAGCCGCTCCGGCGCATCGAGCGTCTGCAGCAGCTGCTTGCCCTGGCGCTTGTTCAGCCCCGACAGCGGGAGGATGTCGGCCGCGCCGTCGCCGAACTTCGTGTAGAAGCCGGTCACGGCCTCGGCAGCGTGATCGGTGCCGATGACGAGGTGCGCGTCGTGCCCCGCGAGCGCGTACTGGGTGACCATGCGGATGCGGGCCTTGATGTTGCCGCGGTTGAAGTCCGAGATCGTCGCGCCGGCGGCATGCTCGATGTCGGTCTCGACACCGTCGACGCCGTTCTGGATGTTCACCTCGACGACCCGATCCGCGGCGATGAACTCGAGGGCGGCAGCGGCGTCATCCGCGTCGTGCTGCACCTTGTACGGCAGGCGGACCGCGATGAAGTCGGCAGTGCCGCCGCCGTCGCGGACCCGCTCGACGGCGAGCTGCGCGAGGCGTCCGGCGAGCGTGGAGTCCTGGCCGCCCGAGATCCCGAGCACGAACCCTCTCGCTCCGGTCTTGTCGAGATAGTCGACGAGGAACGTCACGCGGCGTTCGACCTCGGCGGCCGGGTCGATCTCGGGCTTCACCCCGAGGGTCTGGGCGATCTCCTGCTGAAGCGTCATGCCTCCAGTATCGTCCTGCATGCGTTACGCGGGTATGACGCGGCGGGAATACCGTCGCAGGCGCCCCGCTTGTGACCAGAGGACCGTCCTCCCGATGAAAGCGAGAATCATGACCCAGCTCGGCCGCAGCGACCTCGATGTCCTCCCCCTCGCCCTCGGCGGGAACGTGTTCGGGTGGACCGCCGATCGCGACACGTCGTTCGCGATCCTCGACGCGTTCACGGCGGGCGGGGGCGACTTCATCGACACCGCCGACGGCTACAGCCACTGGGTGCCCGGCAATCACGGCGGCGAGAGCGAGACGATCATCGGCGAATGGCTCGCAGCGCGCAGGCCGAGCGGCCTGACCATCGCCACGAAGGTCAGCACGCACCCTGGGTTCCCCGGCCTGTCGGCGGCGAATGTGCGGGCTGCCGCCGAGGCATCGCTGAAGCGCCTCGGCGTCGACGCCATCGACCTGTACTACGCGCACTTCGACGACGCCTCCACCCCGCTCGAGGACACCGTCACGGCGTTCGGCGAGCTCGTCTCGGCCGGTCTCGTGCGCAACATCGCGGTCTCGAACTACTCCGCCGAGCGCATCCACGAATGGGTCTCCATCTCGCAGGATGCCGGGATCCCCCTGCCGGTCGCGGTACAGCCGCACTACAACCTCGTGCACCGCAATGACGTCGAGGAGAGCATCATCCCCGTCGCCGAGGACTTCGACATGAGCCTCGTGCCGTACTACGCGCTGGCGAGCGGATTCCTCACCGGAAAGTACCGGTCGACGGATGCGGCGGGTTCATCGCCCCGTGCCGGCGGCGCAGCCAAGTACGCGACCGAGCACGGGCTGAAGATCATCGATGAGCTCGAGGAGATCGCGGGCAGGCACGGCGCGTCGATCGCCTCGGTGGCGCTCGCCTGGCTGCGTGCGCAGCCGACCGTCGCGGCTCCGATCGCGAGCGCGTCGCGGGTCGAGCAGGTCGCGGATCTGCTGGCGAGCACGCGGCTGGAACTGTCGTCCGATGAGGTTCGGAGCCTGGACGCCGTGTCGGCCTGGAGCCCGGCGAACGCCTGAGCGCCAGGGCGGTCGAGCGCCGGCGAGGAGTCGAAACCGGCTCAGCGGATGCGACTCGGCCCCGCTGGGGTCTGCTCGACGACGACCTGTGCGGGGATCTGCTCCTGCATCGACTCGACGTGACTGATCACGCCGACCGTGCGACCACCTGAGCGCAGCTCGTCGAGAGTTCGCATCGCGACCTCGAGCGTATCGGCGTCGAGCGATCCGAATCCCTCGTCGATGAACAGGGTGTCGAGCTGGATTCCACCGGCCCGCGCCGTGACGACCTCGGCGAGCCCGAGTGCGAGGGCGAGTGAGCTGAGGAACGTCTCTCCGCCCGAGAGCGACTGCGCGGGACGCGTCTGCCCGGTGAACGCGTCGAACACGACGATGCCGAGGCCCGATGCCGCCCCGCGCGACGCGAGCGCGTCGGAGTGCTGCAGCTGATACCGGCCGGTCGACATGTCGGACAGCCGACGGTTCGCGGCATCCACGATCTCTTCGAGCTCCGCTGCGAGCACGAACGTCTCGAGGCTCATCTTGTGCGTGTTGCCCGCGCGCCCGGCGACGGTGTCGGCGACCCCGCGGAGCACCTCGTGATCGGCCTGCTGCTCGGCGCTGCGAGCGTGCTCGGATGCTGCGGAGTCGATGAGTCTCCGCAGCTGATCGGTCATCGCCTCGACGCGGCCGGCGGCATCCGTCGCCGTCTTCCACGCAGAACGCGCATCGGCGGCAGCCTGTTCAGCGGGCGCGAGGTCGATCGGGTCCTCCGGCAGCGTGCGCATCTCGAGCGGCAGCAGCAGTGACCGCTCCTTCTCGCGCTGCACGCGGTGCGCCTGGATGCGCGCGTCCAGAATCTCCTGATCGGCCGCGGAGCGCATCGCCGTTCGCGCCGCGGTCGCATCATCGAAATCGGAGGCGGTGAGGGCGGCATCCTGCTCGCTCTTCGCCTCGGCGAACTCCTGCTCGATCCGGGCGCGTTCGCTCAGCGCCGACGCCAGAGTGCGTGCGGTCGACGCCTGCCCGCCGACGTGCGCGATGCGCTCTGCCACCGTCTCGAATGCGCCGCGTGCATCGGCGATCTGCGTCGCCGCCTCGTGCTCGCGCTGCGCGAGCAGCGCCAGCGCCTCACGGGCAGCGGCCAGAGCCGCCGCCGCATCCTCGCGCTCCTGGGCGAGGATCGCGGTCGCGGCTGTCGCCTGCGCGATCTGCTCGTCCAGCGCCACGACCTCGGCTCCCGCCGCGACAGCTGCAGCGTGGGCATCCCCGGCCGCGGCCGTCTCGGACTCCGCGGCATCGACGCCGAGCCCGTCGGCGATCGCCAGCGCCGCGGAGAGCCTCGAGGTCAGCTCGGCGCTGCGCGTCTGGGCCGCGCGCTCGGCCGTCTGCGCGGCATCCCGCTCGCGCTCCGCGCGCTCGACGTCCTCGGCCGATACCGGGTCGGTGTGCACGGCGGGCGCAGGGTGCTCGGTCGATCCGCACACCGAGCAGGGCTCTCCGGCGACGAGCGCGGTCGCCAGCTCGCCGGCGAAGCCGTCCAGGCGTCTGCGGCGCAGCTGGGCGAGCGCGGTCTGGGCCTCGGCGAGGACGGTGCTCGCCTCGGCCAGTTGTCGATCGGCCGACTCGAGCTCACCGGTGATCCGGGCAGCCTCGACGGCGGCATCTCGTCGCGCTCCGGCGGATGCCAGCGCTCGGGCGAGATCCTCGGTGCGGTCGGCGCTGCGCCTGACCCGGTCGCGCTGCGCGGTGAGATCGGCCAACCGCGCAGGGAGCGCCGTGCGCTGCTCGTCGCCCGCAGCCACGCGCGCCGTCGCCGCTTCGACGACGACCTCGGCGCTCTCGATCTCGGAACGCAGTGCCGTTTTGCCGTCTTCGAGTTCGGCCGCCCGTGCCCAGGCTCCGCTCTCGCGCGTGCGCTCGGCCGCCCAGGCCTCGAGCGTCTCCGCCGAGACCTCGTCGAGTTCGGCTCCCGTCGCGTCCCACGCAGCGCGCGCCGCGCTCTCCGCGACCACGGCGGCATCGCGCGCGGACTCCGCCCGGCTCGCCGCTGCGATCGTCGCCCTCAGCGCCTCGGCCGCCCGCGCGCGCTCCAGCGTGCGGCGGGCCTCGTCGATCTCGGGCTGCTCGGCCTCGAGTTGCGCGAGGGCCGCTCGCGCACGATCGCGCTCCTGCTGGGCCGTGCGATCCTCGCGAACGGCTGTCAGCGCGGCATCCGCCGTCTGAAGCGCCCTCTCGGCGTCATCGCGCTCCGCGGCCCGGCGCTCGACCCGATACTCGGCGCGGCCGAGTGCCGCCCGCAGCGCCCCGATCCGCGCCGCCGTCGACGACGGCTCTGGAGCGGTTCCTGCATCGCCCCACAGCTCGCCGTCCGTGACGACGCGCTCGGCCTCGTCGATCCGGGTGTCCACCCGCGCGGCGGCCCCGGCGAGCGCGTTCTCGGATGCCCGTCGACGCTCGTCGAACCGTGCCTGCACGTCTTCGAAGCGCTCGGTGCCGAAGAGGCGCCGCAGCAGCGCCTGCCGCTCCTTGCTGTCGGCGAGCAGGAACCGGGCGAACCGGTTCTGCGCCAGCAGGATCACCTGCAGGAACTGCTCCCGGCTGAGCTGGACGATCCCGTCCAGCTCATCGGCGACGCGCTTCTCCTTCGCGGCGAGAGCGACCCAGCCCCCGTCGATGAAGGCATCCAGCTGCACGGCGGAGTTCTGCTTCGTGAGCCCGCCGCCCCGCTTGGCCGGGCGCAGGTACTCGGGCGATCGCGTCACCCGGTACCGCCCGGCTCCGGTGCTGAACTCGACGACGACCTCACTGGGATCGTCGGGTTCGCAGTGGTCGCTGCGCAGGCGCTTGTCGCCGCCCTCGTAGCGCGGAACGGATCCGTAGAGGGCGAAGCAGACGGCATCCAGGATGCTCGACTTGCCCGCGCCGGTGCGCCCGGCGATGAGGAAGATGCCGTCGTCGGCGAACGCGTCGAAGTCGACGATCTGTCGGGAGAGGAAGGGCCCGAAACCCTCGATCTCGAGACGGTGGAGGCGCACTAGACGAGAGCCTCCGCGATGACGCGCTCATCGAGCACCTCGCGGATGAGTTCACTCTCGCGCTCCGTCGGCCCCTGCCCCGCGCGCACGTGCACGAGGAAGGCCTCGATGCGCTCGGTGTCGGTCACAGCCGTCTTCAGCCGCGCGGCATACGAGTGCTCGGCCTGGTCGCCGGCGCCTGCCGGCGCGTGCTGCACCATGGCGCAGTGCGGGAAGCGCTCCTTGAGGCGGCGCATCGGCTCGGACTGCGGCAGCGCATCGGTGTAGACCGCGCACACCCAGTCGTCGGCGTGCGCCGCAACGTTCTCGGCGGAGAGGATCTCGTCGAGGGTGCCGGTGAGCGTCACCAGGCGGCGCGGGACGGGCAGTTCGAGCCACTCGGCGGACGCCAGCCCCGACGCGTCGAGGTCGATGAGCCAGGATCCGCGCTGCTTGTGCTGCTCACCGAAGCTGTAGTGCAGCGGAGCGCCGGCGTAGCGAACCCTGTCGCTGAGCTTCTGACGCCCGTGGATGTGCCCGAGGGCGACGTAGTCGGGGCCGTCGAAGACCTCGAGCGGAACGACGTCGAGCCCGCCCTGGCGCACCTCGCGCTCGAGCCCGGCCGTGGCATCCACCCCCGCGGCGAAGCAGTGCGCGATCGCGACCGAGCGGCCAGTGTGCGCGGCCATGCCGGTGCGCACGAGGTTCATCGCGTGCGCCATGGTCTGCGCCTGCGTCTTGAGCGCGACGCCGTCCCAGTGTTGACGGACGATCGCCGGTTCGAGGTACGGAACGCCGTAGAAGTGCACCGGACCGTCGGCGTCGTCGATCGTCACGGGAGTGCCGATCTGAAGGGGGTCGGTGATCACATGGATGCCGTCGCGAAGCAGTCGGGCCTGGAACCCGAGCCGCGCGGCCGAATCGTGGTTGCCGCTCGTGACGATCACACGGGCACCGGTGTCGTGGAGCGCTACGAGCGTGTCGCCGAGCAGCGTGTACGCGGGCCCGGCCGGCGTCGCCGAGTCGAACACGTCGCCGGCGACGATCACGACATCCACCGCCTGCTCGCGCACCTGCTGCACCAGCGCTGCGAGCACCTCGGCCAGCGCATCCATGGTCGAGTTGCCATGGAAGGTGCGACCGATGTGCCAGTCGGAGGTGTGCAGGATTCGCATACTCACACGGTACGGACGGCCTCGGACATTCCCTCCGAGGCGTGCCGCGAGGAGCGGAAGGCCCCTGACCCGACCCTCACCTCGACGATCGACACGTGGTGATGCGGAATGCGCGATGCGCTTTCACATGTGCGGGGTGCGGGGCTGCGCGATGCGAGATCGTGGGCTGCCCTCCGCCCTGCAGTGCCGGACTTGACCCTCCGGCTGGGCGTGTGTCCGCCTCGTCGTGGCTACCGACTTCCGCTCTACTCCTCCAGGTCGTGCGTCCAGTTCGCCTCCTGGATACGATTGTCCAGTTCACGCAGCTCCTGTGCCACGCGGTCCGCGGCCTCCCGCAGCTGCGCCACGGGCAGCGCTGCGATCTGTCGCAGCTCGGAGCGCATCTGCCGCATGCCGCTGTCGGATCCGGATGCCGCGGCCGCGGCATCCGCGAGCAGGGAGTGCTGCAGACGCAGAACGTCGCGGGCGGCGAGCGCGTCGGTCATGGTGCCGTCGGCTCCGAGATCGAGTCGCGCGTTGGTCGCGTTGATCCGACGGATCAGCTCGCGGAGCCCCACGAGGTCCTTCTCGGCCTCGCCGAGGAGCGCAGCGGCATCCTCGGCCGGTTCCTCGCCCTCCTGATATCGGGCGTTCGCGGTGATGCGGGCGCGCAGCTGCTCGATGCGGCGCTGCAGATCGGCCCGCGCGGTCAGAGCCTCGGCGATCTTCATGGCCTCATCCTCTCAGGCCGCGCCGACCGTGTCACCGCCGGCGCAGCAGGCCCTGATGATCGGGGTTCTGCGCGAACCACTCGGCGACGTACCAGCAGACCGGGTCGACCTTCCGGTCGCCGCGGCTCTCGATGTCGGCGACGGCACCCTTCACGACGCACGCCGCGTAGCCGTGCCCGCGGAATGTCGGGATCGTGAAAGCCCGTGTCAGCGCGATCGTCGTGCCGTCGTCGCGATAGTCGAGGACGCTCACCAGCGCTCCGTCACGCGTGAGCGTGTAGCGCGATGCATCCTTCTCATCCGTGACGAGAAAGCCGTCGATCATCGTCGAATCCGTCATGGCATCCACGCTAGGCCACGCGGTCACACCGGGACTCGTTTTGACACGGGGCGTCATCCTCAGACATAATCCCCCCATGACCACCAACGCGCTCCCCTTGTCCGCCCAGGAGGCGAACGGGACTGCCGGGATGATGATGCCCGGCTGCGTTGGCATGTGTTGCCGAATGTGTCGCTGATCACTCAGCTGACCTGTCCGGCTCCGCTCTTCGCCATCTGCTAAGCGTGAGCCCCGAGCACCTACCCGTGTGCTTGTTTCTCGGCCTTCAGGGTCACTCTCGCAACACATCCGAGCCGCGTCGGCTCACCCTCCCAAGGACTTCATCATCATGTCGAACATCGCCCTCCTCGAGCGTCCCGCCCCCACCCGCGCCCCGCACCTGCGTCCCGTCCCGCGTTTCGTCGAACAGGATGCGCCGGCCGCACCGGCCACACCCGCAGATCTGCCCGCCACGCGCTCGCCCCGTGGCTTCGCCCTGTACGTCGGTCTGGATGAGATCAAGGCCGCCGGCGCCGGAGTGAGCCTGCCTCTGCTCGTCGACGCGCTGCGCCGCACGCTCGCCGAGCTCGCCCCCGAGGCGGAGACGCACGCCACCGTCGCTCTCGCACCGCACGGCTCGGGAGGACGCGATCTCGACGTCGTTCGCCTCGCCCTGCACGAGCCCGGCGCGATCGCCCGCGCGAAGGCCGCCACCGAGACCGAGGAGAAGAACGAGGACTACGGCGTCACCGTCGACATCTCACGCAAGCGCGTGCTGATCGACGGCGAGTCCGCCGCGTTCACGTACAAGGAGTTCGAGCTGCTGCAGTACCTCGTGCTCCGCGAAGGCCGTACGATCGAGCGCTCCGAGCTCGTGGGCGCCCTGTGGCAGGCTCCGGAAGACGAGACCCCCGGCGAGCGTACGATCGACGTCCACGTGCGCCGGCTGCGCGCGAAGCTCGGCCGCTACGAGGACATCGTGCGCACCGTCCGCGGCGTCGGCTACCGGTTCGACCGCCACGCCGACGTCGTGATCCGCTACGGTCACGGCACCCCCTCGCCCGACCGCTTCTGAGTCTGACGCGGCGCCAGTCGTTGTCAGCGCCGCGACGTAGGGTGTTCGCATGACGATGACAGCGGATGCCGCGACCGACCCGGTCGACGCCGCGCCGCCGCTGCGCACGGTCTACCGCCCGCAGCACCCCGTGAACCTGTTCCGCACGGTCGGCGTGCTCATGCGCGGGCCGAAGGACCCGACGATGATGGTCGCCGGCTCCACCCTGTGGCGCGCCGCCCGTACTCCGGAGGGCGTCGCGACGCTGGCCCTGCGCCAGAGCACCGAGGGTATCCACGCCACCGCCTGGGGCCCGGGCTCCGACTGGGCCATCGAACAGCTCCCGCGCCTCTGCGGCGCCACCGACGACGACGCGGGCTTCGACCCGGCATCCCTCACGGCAGCCGGGCATCCGCACCTCGCCGAGGTCGCCCGCCGCACGGCATCCACCCGCCTGACCCGCACCGACCTCGTCTTCGACGCGCTCGCGAGCGCCGTGATCGAGCAGAAGGTCACCTCGTTCCAGGCGTTCGGCGCCTGGCGGGCGCTCATCACGCGATTCGGCGAACGCGCCCCCGGGCCGACCCCGCGGCCGATATTCGCCCCGCCGACGATCGGCGGCTGGCGCGGCATCCCCTCTTGGGCCTGGCACACCGCCGGAGTCGAGCCTCCGCAGTCGCGCGCGATCGTGCGCGCCGCCGAGCGCGGTCGGCGCATCGCGGATGCCGTGCTCGCCGCATCCACCCCCGGCGAGCGCGACCGCATCCTCACGAGCCTCCCCGGCATCGGTGCGTGGACCTCGGCCGAGACCCGCATCCGTGCGCTCGGCGACCCCGACGCCGTGAGCGTCGGGGACTATCACCTCGCCCATCAGGTCGGCTATGCGCTGACCGGATCCCGCACCGACGACGCGGGGATGCTGGAGCTCCTCGCTCCCTGGGCGGGGCACCGTCAGCGCGTCATCCGCCTCATCCTCGCGAGCGGTCTCATCGAACCGCGCCGCGGCCCGCGCCTCGCCCCGGAGGATCACCGCCGCCGGTGACGAGGCCTGCGAGACTGTGACGATGCTCGTCTTCGATCACCTCGGCATCACCGTCGATGACCTTCCCCATGCGATCGGGCAGTTCGACCCGGTCATGACCGCCCTCGGCTTCACTCGGGTCGACGCTGAGGCCTCCGTCTCCTGGCAGCGTGACGATGAACCCGAGCTCATCCTGTTCCCGGCTCGCGAGGAGGGCACCGGTCCGCACCTGCATGGGCGAGTCGGATGGCAGCATCTCGCCTTCGCGATGACGTCGCGCGCGGAGGTCGACCGTCTGCACGACATCGCCATGCAGGCAGGATGGTCTGCGGTCCGCGATCCCAAGGAGTACCCGCGCTTCACCGACCGCTACTACGCATCCTTCGTCGAAGACAGCAGCGGCATCCGCATCGAGTTCATGCACAATCCGCCGCGCGACCGGTGACGGGACGCCCCTAGGCTGGGCCCATGGCGGCGACGAAGAAACAGCGTTGGACATGGCTCGGCGGGACCGTCGCGCTGTTCGTCCTCGGCATCGTGATCGGACTGATCCTGCAGAACGTGTGGCTCGGCCTCCTGCTCGCACTGATCGTCTCGGTGGTGTGGCTGATCGCCGCGGAGTCGCGCCGCGGCGGCAACGCCGGTGCCAACGACGAATCGCACGGCATCGAGCTGTAGACGGCGTCAGTAGTACACGGCGAGCCGTCCGTTCGGCCCGTCGATCACCGTCACCGGCGTGCGGAACACACGGGTCAGCACGTCGTCGCGGATGATCTCGTCCGGCGTCCCGTGCTCGGCGATGCGTCCGTTCTCCATGGCGATGATGTAGTCGCTGTAGGCGGCCGCGAAGTTGATGTCGTGCAGCACGATGACGATCGTGCGCCCGAGCTCGTCGGCGGCCCGGCGCAGCTGCCCCATCATCTGCACGGAGTGCTGCGCGTCGAGGTTGTTCAGCGGTTCGTCCAGGAGCAGGTAATCGGTGTCCTGTGCGAGCACCATCGCGACGTACGCGCGCTGCCGCTGTCCGCCCGAGAGCTGATCGAGGAAGCGCTGCTCGAGGTCGGTGAGATCGAGGAAGTCGATCGCCTCGGAGATCTTGTCCTCGTCGGCCTGCGTGAGCCGCCCGCCGCTGTACGGGTATCGTCCGAACGAGACGAGCTGACGCACCGTGAGCCGGGTGACGAAGTGGTTCTCCTGGCGCAGGATCGACACCGTCTTCGCGACGGTCTTCGACGGCGTGCGGTGCACGTCGAGTCCCGCGACCTCGATCGTCCCCTCGTCGGGGGCGAGCAGCCGCCCGATCATCGTGAGCACGGTGGACTTGCCCGCGCCGTTCGGCCCGACGAGGGCGATGATGCCGCCGGCGGGGATGTCGATCGAGACGGGCCCGATCTCGACATCGCTGCTGTAGCGCTTGGTGACATGGGTGAGACGGATCACAGGCGTCCCTTCCGGAAGACGACGATGAGGAACAGCAGCCCGCCGATCAGCTCGACGACGATCGTCACGGCGTCGACGATCGGGAACACGTGCCGCAGCAGGAAGTAAGCGAGGGTGAGGATGACGTAGCCGAGCAGCCACGCCACCGGCAGGATGCGGCGATGGTCGTACGTGCTCGTGATCGAGTACGCGAGCGTGGCCATGAGGAAGCCGAGGAAGGTCATCGGCCCGACGAGCGATGTCGTCATCGCCATGAGCACCGAGACCAGGGTCAGCATCAGCATGGTCTGACGCCGGTGGTGAAGTCCGAGGTTGGCGCTGATCTCGCCCCCGAGGGAGAGCACGTCCAGACGCCTGGCGAGGAACCAGATCGCACCGCCCGCCACCGCTGCCACGGGGATCACGATCCAGAGGAAGTCCGTGCTCGCGTGCCCGACGCTGCCGAACAGCCGCGCGGCGAGCACGTCGAACTCGTTCGGGTCCAGCATCTGCTGCATGAACGTCGACAGCGCCCCCATGCCGGCGCCGATGACGATGCCGATCAGCAGCATCACGTGCAGGTTGCCGAACCTCCCCGACAACAGCCAGGAGTACAGCAGCACGGCGAACAGCACCATCATCGCGCTCTGCAGCAGGAACCGGGCGAGCGTGCTGATCTCGGCGATGCCCGCCGTGCCGAAGAAGAACACGATCGCCGTCTGGATGAGCACGTACAGCGACTCGAACCCCATGATCGACGGCGTGATGATGCGGTTGTTCGTCACGGTCTGGAACGTCACGGTCGCCATCGCCTGGCAGAAGGTGACGACGGCGATGACGACGAGCGTCGTGACGCGCATGCGCGAGATCCGCCACCACTTCTCGCTGAACGGCTCGAACTGGTTGCCCCACGTGAGCAGCAGAGCCGTGATCGTGACCGCGGCGACGATCAGCGCGACGAGGATGACGAGGTACCGGATGCGGTGCCGCGGGCTCGCGTAGGGCCCGGACCCCCGGCGGCTGATGCCCGCGCCGGCAGGCGCGGAGAGCTGAGAGTCAGCGAGCACTGGTCCTCCTCGTGCGCAGGAGCAGGAGGATGAACACGGCGGACCCGACGACGCCCAGCACCAGCGACACCGGGATCTCGAACGGCATGATGACGACGCGACCGATGATGTCGCAGACCGTCACGATCCAGATGCCGGTCAGCAGAACCCACGGCAGGTTGGAGCGCAGGTCGTCGCCGCGCACCATCGAGACGAGGTTGGGCACGATGAGTCCGAGGAAGGGCAGCATCCCGATCACGACGGTCACGACACCGGTGGTGAGCGAGATGAGCCCGACGCCGAGCAGCACGACGCGCTCGTAGTTCATGCCGACGTTCGTCGCGACGTCCTTGCCGAGGCCCGCGACCGTGAAGCGGTCGGCGAGGACCATCACGGCGATCGCCACGGCCAGGACGATCCAGAGCAGCTCGTAGCGTCCGACCTCGACGCCGGTGAAGCGCCCCATGAACCACCCGCCGAGCACCTGCAGCAGATCGAATCGCAACGCGAGGAAGGTCGTGATCGCGCTGACGACGGCGCCGAACATGATGCCGACGATCGGCACGATGAGCGACGACTTCAGCGTCACGCGCCTCAGGAATGCGAAGAAGATCAGGGTGCCGACGAAGGCGAATCCGATCGCGACGACCATCTTCACGAAGACGCCGGATGCCGGCAGCACGATGTAGGTCGCGAGCAGACCGAGCCCGGCCCATTCGGTGGTGCCCACCGTGGTCGGCTCGACGAACCGGTTCTGGGTCATCAGCTGCATGACGAGGCCCGCCATCGGCATACTCGCCCCGGCGAGGACGAGGGATGCCGTGCGCGGCACGCGCGTGATCCACAGGAACTCCGTGCCGCCTCCCTGGCCTGCGGTGATGTCGGCGACCCCGACGAACAGGGACAGCACGATGAGCCCGATCGTCAGGACGATCGCGACGACGAGGGGCAGCGCGCGCGTGCGCGCTCTCGCACGGGCGCGGGCAGGCGCGAGCACGTCGACCGCGGTGACGCGGCGCGAAGGGGATGCCGAGGAGGCCATGTTCACCGTTCCGATGACGGGTCGCCTCCGCGCCGCTGCGCGGTAGAGGAGGCGGCCCGTCCGTCGAGTCTCAGCAGGTCACTTCTGGGCGAAGAGGTCTGCCAGGCCGTTCAGCACCGTGGTGTAGGCGAACACGTCCTCGGTGAGGTAGTAGTCCGCGGGGAAGACGTAGATGCTCTCGTTCGTCACGGCCGGGACGTTCTCGAGCGCGGCCGAGCTGTTGATGAGGTCGAGCGCGGGCGTGACCTCGCCCTCGCCGACCGCGGCGTCGCGGTCGAGGACGATGAGGTGGTCGGCGTTCGCGCCGGCGAGCGCTTCGAGCGAGACGCTGTCACCGGTGTGGTTCTCGGAGCCTTCGGCATCCAGCGCCGGGGTGAGGTCGAGCAGATCGAAGAAGATGCTCGATCCGCGACCGTCGATGGGGTTCGCGTAGTTGATCTCGCCGCCCGAGGTGATCAGGCCCATGACGGTGCTGTCGGTGTCGTAGGCCGCCTTCGCGCCGTCGACGGCGGCGTGGAACTCCTCGATGAGCGCGGCTGCCTCGTCCTTCCGGTCGAAGACCTCGCCCATGAGAGTGAGGCTCTCCACGACGTACTCGTCGACCGACTGATCCTCAGGGCCGGTCATCTCGACGAAGGCGGCGTCGGGGGCGGCGTCCTGCACGCCCTGTGCGTTCTCCTCGCCGCTGAACCGGTAGCCGTTGATGACGAGGTCGGGGTCGGCTGCGACGATCTGCTCGAAGTCCGGCTCGCTGTGCGTGCCGATGTTGAGGATCTCCTCGTCGTCGGCGAGCGGGTTCTCGGGGCTCATGAGGTCGCGCGGGGCGACCGAGATCGGCAGGTCCCAGTCGGCGGCCAGCTGGAAGAAGCGGTTGTCGGTGATCGCGACGCTCTCCGCGCTCTCGATCGTCACCTCGTTGCCCGCCATGTCCGTCACCGTGATCGGGTAGTAGTCCTCGGCTGCGGTCTCGGGCGCTTCAGCGTCGGCCGGCGCACTGCTGCATCCGGCGAGCGCGAGGAGGGAAACGGCGCCGAAGGCTGCTGCCGCGAGAGTTCTGGGCATGGACATGGAGGGACTCCTGTTCTGCGGTGAGGTGATTCCGAATTAGGTAAGGCTTACCTGTGCGAACCGAGATCAGGCTAGCGCGAACCTGCGAGGAACCTGAAATCGCGCCTGGTGCGATGTCGGCGGCATACGCGAGAGTGGAGGCCCACGCGGCCCGTCGATCACCTCAGTGCGGCATCCACCTCTGACACGCGATCCGTGAACGCCTGCTTCGGCACGAACAGCAGCAGCACGGCCGCGGCCAGCGCCGTGACGCCGCACACGATCCAGACGGTCATGTATCCCGCGAGGGAACCGGCCGTGCCCTCCGCACCGCCGGCCGTCGACGCCGCACCGTGCAGCAGCGCGATGCCGAAGACGCACGAGGCGATCGCCCCGCCCACCGTCTTCACGGAGTTCGTGAGCCCGGTGGCGACTCCGGTCTGCGTCTCGGGAGCCGCGGATGCCGCGGCCGCCGGCAGCGCCGCGACGAGCGCGCCCGAGCCGAGCCCGATGATCACCATGTTCGTGATCGCCTGCGCGTATGCATCGTGGAACGGCAGGAACAGCAGGAACCCGATCGCGACGAGGCTCGACGCGCCGATGAGGGTGAGGCGCGGCGTCGCGAGCCGGGCGATCACGGGGAACAGCAGAGCACCCGCGATCATGCCGATGAGGTAGATGCCGATGATGAGCGAGGTCGCGAACCCGGTCGTGCCCAGGCCGTAGCCGTAGACCGCGGGATCCGTGCGCGCGAACGTCGACAACGGCGCCTGCGCGCCGAGCACGCTGACGCCGAAGAGTCCCGCGGTGAGGAACACCGGCCCGAGCGCCGGGGAGCGGAACATCCGCACGTCGATGAGCGGATCGTCGTGCCGCAGCTCCCACAGCACGAACGGCACGATCAGCAGCAGCCCGAGGGCCACGACCGCCCACGACCACGGGTTCACCAGTCCACCCTCGAGCCGGAGCAGGCTGAGCCCGCCGGTGAAGCAGATCAGTGCGATCGAGATGAGCACGAGCCCTGTGGTGTCGAGCACGCCGCCGGTCTGATCCGGTGATTCCTTCACCCCGAACAGGATCACGAAGAAGCAGATGACGACGAGCACGGCGGGGATCAGCAGCACGACCGTCAGCGGCAGCACGTCGACGAGGGCCCCGCCGACCAGCGCGCCGATGATTGCCCCGGCCTCGAGCGCCGCCACGAGAAGGCCTGCAGCCCGCGCCGTGATGAACGAGCGCCCCTCCATGCGGCGCGACCGCGACCAGATCAGAGCGATCTCCAGCGGCAGCCAGACGACGTAGAAGCCCATCAGCGTCCACGCGACGAGGAACACCCAGAACGAGTCGGTGAACGGCAGCGCCAGCGCAGCCGCCGCGGTCAGGGCGGTCGAGATCAGCAGCATCCGCTTGTGCCCGACCATGTCGCCGAGCTTCGCGAACGCCGGGACGACCAGGGCCGACAGCATGAGCTGGGTGCCCTCGAACCAGTTCACGTCGGCATCGTGGATCTGCAGGTGCCTGGCGATGTCGGAGAGCATCGGGGTGTAGTACCCCTGCAGCACGCCGCTGGTGAACTCGACGAACGCGAGGAATCCGACCACGGCGGCGAGCGCGCCGAGGGTGACCTTGTGAGACATCTTCGTCCTCAGTTCAGGAGTTGGAGCAGCGCGCGGTGGAACTGCTCGCCTCGCTCGAGCGTAGCGATCTCGACGTTCTCATCGACGCCATGGATCGCCGCGCGTTGCGCGTTCGACATCTCCAGCGGAGCGAAGCGGTACACGGCCGGCGCGAACCGGTGGAAGTGTCGCGAGTCCGTCGCCGCCATCATCACGTACGGCACGGGCCGCACACCGGGGAACGCTCGCTCGAGGGCCGCGCCGAGGAGGGCGAACTGCTCGTTGTCCGTCGGGGACTCCGGCGACGGTTCGCTGCCCTCGAGGACCTCGACCTCGACGAGCGGGTCGCGGATGCGTCGGCGCAGGCGCGTGACGGATCCGATGACGGTCTCGCCGAGCGCGATGCGCAGATTGACTGTGGCGGAGGCCTGCGAGGGGATGACGTTCGCCGCCGTTCCCCCTGACTGCATGGTCGCCGCGACCGTCGTGCGCACCATGGCTGCCGGTTCTCCTCCGAGAGCGGCGAACACCCGAGCGGTCACGGGCGGAGCGGCCGCGAGCACCTTCAGCAGCAGCCGCGACGGCCCGCTCGCCTGCTCGGAGAACTGCGCCAGCATCCGCGAGATGGCCTGCGGCGTGCGCGGCCGGAACGTCCCGGGGGCCAGGCGGCTGAGCGCCCTGGCGATGCGCCGCACGGCAGTGAGGGTCGGCGGCGCAGAGGCGTGGCCGCCGTCGCCGCGCGCGGTCAGGCGCACCGTCAGCACGCCCTTCTCCCCCACGCCGATCATGGCGGCCCGGCCCTGCACGAACGACAGCGGCGCGTCGACGACGGCGCCGCCCTCGTCGACGACGAGCCAGGGGGTGATGCCCCGATCCCGGAAGAGCCGGGCGATCTCGACCGCCGCGGCGCCGAAGGTCTCCTCGTTGCCGCCGAACGAGAGGTACACGTCGCGCTCCGGGGTGAAGCCGTCGGCGAGCAGGTTCTCGACGGCCTCGAGGATGACGATCAGCGGGCCCTTGTCGTCGAGGGCGCCCCTGCCGTGCACACGGCCGTCCGCGATCGTTCCGGAGAACGGCGGATGCGTCCATGCATCGGACTCGTCGACCGGGACGACGTCGTAGTGAGCCATGAGCACGATCGGCGCGGCATCCGATCGGCCCTTCCAATGGAACAGCAGACCGAGGTCGGTGACGCGCTCCCGCGTCAGCCGCCCATGGACGAGCGGATACAGTTCGGCGATCAGCGCCACGAATTCCTCGAACGGCCCCATGCCGCGCTCGTCGAACTCTGCCGAGACGGTCGGCAACTGGATCATGCGGGACAGACGCTCGGCGATGCCGGGGCGCACGGACGGTGTGCTCACCTCGTCATCGTATCCAGCGCGACCTCACCGCCAGAGCGTGAGCTTGTCGGGGTTTCGAACCATGTAGACCGCGACGATCCGATCCCCCGCGACGTCCACCGAGATCACCGAGTCCGCCCGGCCGTGCAGGCGGACGAGGAACGCGAGCCCCTCGGGCGTGCGAGTGGGCTCGATCGTCGCCGCGGGTTCGAGGTGCGGGAGCCCGAGCAGGAACCGCGCGACACGATCGGCGCCGAACACGGGACGACGCGCCGCCGAGATCTTGCCGCCGCCGTCGGCGCGCAGCACGACATCGGGGTCGAGGACGCCGATGAGCGCGGCGAGGTCGCCCGTCGCCGTCGCCTCGGCGAATGCCCGCGCCACGGCATCATGCGCCTCTCGGGAGGCGGCGCCGGCACGGCGTTCGCGGATGCGCCGGCGCGCCTGGGAGGCGAGCTGCCTGGTGGCATCGGGTGTGCGCCCGACGGTCTCGGCGATCTCGGCGAACGGCACGGCGAAGATGTCGTGCAGCACGAACGCGACCCGCTCCGCAGGCGTCAGCGATTCGAGCACGACCATCAGCGCGACGCTGACGGACTCGTCGAGGCTGACCCGGTCGAGCGGATCCACCGGAACGGATGCCGCGATCGCCGACTCCCCCGGCACCGGTTCCGGCAGCCATTCCCCGACGTATCGCTCGCGCCGCGCTCGCGCGGAGCCGAGATGATCCAGGCACACGCGCCCGGCGACCCGGGTGAGCCAGGCGGCCGGGTTGGCGATCTGCTCCCGTTCGGCGCCCGTCAGCCGGTACCAGCGCAGGTAGGTCTCCTGCACGGCGTCCTCGGCGTCGGCGACCGTGCCCAGCATCCGATACGCCAGCGCGAGCAGGTTCCGCCGCTCCGCCTCGAGCGCGTCGATCTCATCCATCGCGTCACATCCTCCCGCAGTGTCGACGATGCGGACAGAGCGAATGTGAGGTCTCGGCTCACATTCCTGCAAGCTGCGTCGTCGAAGAGGTGTGAGCATGACACTGAGACGCATCCTGTTGGGAGCGACCGCCCTGGTCGGCGCGTTCGTCGGCCTGTGGGCCGCGGCATGGCCGGAGTCCTTCTACGATTCGTTCCCCGGCCTCGGCCGCGTGTGGATCGCTGTGGACGGTCCGTTCAACGAGCACCTCATCCGCGACGTCGGCGCGCTGTACCTCGCGCTGGCCGCGGCGAGCATCGCGGCCGCGTTCACCCGCGGGCCCGAGCCCGGACGCGTCGTCGGCGTCGCGTGGACGGTGTTCGGGATCCCGCACCTGATCTATCACGCCGCCCAGTTCGGCGGGATGCCCGTGATCGACGTGATCGGGAACATCATCGGCCTCGGCGGCAGCCTGCTGCTGGGGATCGTGCTCATGCTGCCAGGGCCTCGCATTGAGAGGTGCGCAGAGACGAGAATCGACGAGAAGGAGAGCATCGGATGAAGATCGCCATCGCAGGAGGAACAGGGGTCGTCGGCCGCCCGACCGTGCAGGCCGTGCGCGATGCCGGGCACGAGGCGGTGATCCTCACCCGGTCGCAGGGCGTGGACCTGGTCACCGGAAAGGGATTGGATGCCGCACTCGACGGCGTCGACGCGGTCATCGACACCGCGAACATCTCGACGCTGAACGCGGATGCCGCACGCTCGTTCTTCACGGCGGCGACGGGGAACCTCGTCGCCGCCGCCGGCCGTGCCGGCGTCGGGCACGTCGTCCTGTTGTCGATCGTGGGCATCGATCGGATGCCGTACGACTACTACGCGGGCAAGATCGCGCAGGAGAAGGTCGTCGAGGCGTCGCCCGTGCCGTGGACCATCCAGCGCGCCACGCAGTTCCACGAGTTCGCGGCGCAGATGTTCGCAGGTGCCAAGGCCGGGCCCCTGCACCTCGCGCCGCGGGCACGGACGCAGCCGGTCGCCGCAGCCGAGGTCGGTGAGCGGCTCGCGACCCTCGCGGCGGGTGCGCCGCAGGGCAGGGCCCGCGACTTCGCCGGCCCCCGCGAGGAGGCGATGGATGCCATGGTCAAGGCCTACGCCAAGGCGGTCGGACACCGCCGCTGGGTGCCCTCGATCAGCATCCCGACCAAGCAGATGAAGGGTATGCGCGAGGGGCTCGCCCTGCCGGGCCCCGACGCCGACCTCGGCACGCAGACGTTCGCGGAGTGGGTCGCGCAGCAGCATCCCTGACGTCCAGGTCGCAGAAACTGCTGTCATCCCGGCGCCAGAGCGACGTCTTCTGCGACCTGGACACCCGGGGGCAGCCGACCGGCACGGCAGAATGGTTCAGTGAGCCTGTTCGCCTTCGCCCCGTCCAGAGGTCCGCGCTGGCAGCTCGGCCTGCAGGCGGCCCTGGGCATCTCGATACCGGTCGCGGTCATGACGCTCGTCGGGCTGCCCACGCTCGGATTCATCGCCGGCGCCGGCGCATTCACGGTGCTCTTCTTCGGCGCCTCCCCCGTCGTCGACCGCGCGAGAGCGCTGCCCCTGATCGCCGCGGCCCTCGTCGCCTGCGCCGCCCTGGGGACGATCGCCGGCAGCGACCACTGGCTGTCAGGCATCGGCACCATCGTCATCGCGGTCGTCACGGCGGGGCTGTGCTTCGGGTTCCGGCTCGGCCCGCCGGGCCCGATCTTCTTCGTCCTCGTGTTCGGTCTCTCGGCGCAGATCACCAGCACCGGTGCGATCTCGCCGCTCGCCTATGTCGCCGCCTTCGCGGGCGGCTGCGCGTTCTCGTATCTCGTCGCGATCACGCCGTTGCTCATCCCCCGCGTGCGCTCGCACGAGCCGCGGCCGCTGTCGCAGCTCATGCCGGGGCCGTCGTTCGACGACGCGTCGCGCATGCTCGTGCTGCGCGTGTCGATCGTGGCGGTGCTCGGTGTGCTGATCGGCGCGTTCGTGGACCCCACCCGCAGCCACTGGATCGTGGGGGCCGGCGTCGCCGTGATCGGCCTCGCCGCGGAGCGCCGGGCCGCCTTCCAGCGCGGCCTGCACCGGATGCTGGGCACCGTGCTCGGTGTCGGCGTCTACGCCCTGATCGCGCTGCTGCACCCCCAGGGGCTGTGGATCGCCCTGCTGCTGGGCATCCTGCAGTTCAGCGTCGAGCTCGTCGTCGTACGGCACTACGCACTCGCGCTCATGCTCATCACCCCGCTCGTGCTGCTGCTCACGGGAGCCGCGACCGGTCAGATCGGCGCGATGGACGTCGCCCTCGAGCGCGTGATCGACACGATCGTCGGCTCGGCTCTCGGCGCGGCATCCGGCCTCCTGCATCCGCGCAGGACCTCCTGACGCGCCGGGCCACCTGACGCCGGGCGACCTGACGCGCTCGGAACGACAGGAAGTGCGACCCGAACGGGTCCGTCAGACCGCGTGCAGGGTCTCGGGAGAGCGCGCGGCGAGGTAGTCGGCGGTGTGCGTGATGACGTCGCGCATCGCCGCGGCCGCGCGAGTGGGATTCACGTCGTTGCGATGCGCGAGCACGATCGTCCGCTCGAGCTGCGGGTCGGTCAGCCGCACCGACCGCAGCGTCGGCCGGTCGACCGGAACGGTGGCCGGGACCACGGCGACGCCGATGCCGCGCTCGACGAACCGCAGGACCGCATCCATCTCGGCGCCCTCGACCACGAGGGACGGCGTGAGGCCTGCTGTGCGGAACGCGGCATCCGTCGCATCGCGCAGGTCGTAGCTCTCGGCGAGCGCGACCAGCGGCAGCTCGGCGAGGTGCGCGAGATCGATCGCCGAGTCCGCGATCGGCGGCTGGTCGGCCGACGAGACGACGACGAGCTCTTCGGTCAGCAGCGGCGTGCGCACGAGAGCGGTGCCGGCGACCGGACGCCCCTCCGAGATCGTGACGAGCGCCATGTCGACCGCGCCGGCGGCCAGCTGGTCGACGAGCATGTTCGACCCGCCCTCGACGAGCTGCAGCTCGACACCGGGATGCGCGTCGTGGAAAGCTCGCAGCACCTCGGCCACCAGGCTGATGCACAGGGTCGGGGTCGCCCCCAGGCGCACCCGTCCGCGCTGGAGACCCGCGAGCTCCGCCATCTCGTCGCGGATCGTGTCGGCGTCGGTGAGCATGCGTCGAGCGCGGGGCAGGAGGGTCTCGCCGGCGGCTGTGAGCGAGATGTTGCCGCGCGCCCGGTGGAAAAGCTCGGCGCCGAGCTCCTGCTCGAGCGTCGAGATCTGGCGGCTGAGCGACGGCTGCGCCAGATGCAGCTTCTCGGATGCGCGGGTGAAGTGCCCGAGTTCCGCGACAGCGACGAATCCCCGCAACTGCTCCAAATTCATGCCTTCAGTCTATCGTGATCAGGCGCATTATGCATTGGAGTTATGGAGCTCGCGTTCCTAGCGTGGAATGCATGCCCACTCGCGAACGCCAGATCTCCACCACCGTCCTCGTCATCGGCACCGGCGGCTCTGGCCTCCGCGCCGCGATCGAGGTCGCCGAGCACGGCGTCGACGTCCTCGCCGTCGGCAAGCGTCCCCGGAACGACGCGCACACCGCTCTCGCGGCCGGCGGCATCAACGCCGCGCTCGGCACGATGGATCAAGACGACACCTGGCAGCAGCACGCCGCCGACACCATCAAGGAGAGCTACTTCCTCGCGAACCCGCACACGGTCGAGGTCGTCACGCAGGGCGCGGAGCGCGGCATCCGCGATCTCGAACGCTGGGGCATGGATTTCGCCCGCGAGGACGACGGCCGCATCTCGCAGCGCTTCTTCGGCGCGCACACCTTCCGCCGCACGGCGTTCGCCGGCGACTACACCGGCCTCGAGATCCAGCGCACCCTCGTGCGCCGCGCCGAAGAGCTCGATGTGCCGATCCTCGACGGCGTCTACATCACCCGCCTGCTCGTGCGCGACGGCACAGTCTTCGGCGCCTACGGCTTCGACCAGGCCGACGGCACGCGCTACCTCATCCATGCGGATGCCGTGATCCTCGCCGCCGGCGGGCACAACCGCATCTGGCGCCGCACGTCGTCGCGCCGCGACGAGAACACCGGCGACTCGTTCCGCCTCGCCGTCGAGGCGGGGGCGCGGCTGCGCGACCCCGAGCTCGTGCAGTTCCATCCGTCCGGGATCATCGAGCCCGAGAACGCGGCGGGCACGCTCATCTCGGAGGCGGCGCGCGGCGAGGGCGGCATCCTGCGCAACGCCCTCGGCGAGCGCTTCATGGCGGCGTACGACCCGGAGCGCATGGAGCTGTCGACCCGCGACCGCGTGGCCCTCGCCGCCTACACCGAGATCGCCGAGGGCCGCGGCACCGAGAACGGCGGCGTCTGGCTCGATGTGTCGCACCTGCCGCGCGAGACGATCATGACCCGTCTGCCGCGGGTCTACCAGACCATGATGGAGCTGCAGATGCTCGACATCACCACCGACCCGATCGAGATCGCCCCGACCGCGCACTACTCGATGGGCGGCGTGTGGGTCAGGCCGGACGACCACAGCACCGACGTCGACGGCCTCTACGCGATCGGCGAGGCGTCCAGCGGCCTGCACGGCGCGAACCGACTGGGCGGCAACTCACTGATCGAGCTGCTCGTGTACGGCCGGATCGTCGGGCAGGCCGCGATGGCGCACGCCGCCGGTCTTGCGGCGCAGAACCGATCAGCGGATGCCGTGGCCGCGGCTCGCGCCGAGATCGACGACCTGCTCGCCGCCGACGGCCGGGAGAACGTGCGTGCCCTGCAGCGTGCGATCCGCAACACCATGACCGAGCACGCCGGCGTCGTCCGCTCGGAGGCCGGGCTGCTCGCCGGTCTCGCCGAGCTCGAGGCGATCGAGGCGCGGATGCATGACATCGGCATCCACCCCGACATCGCCGGCTTCCAGGACCTCGCGCACGCATTCGATCTGAAGGCATCTGCGCTGGCGGCGCGCGCCACCCTCGAGGCCGCTCTCGAGAGGCGCGAGACCCGCGGATGCCACAACCGCAGCGACTTCCCCGACACCGATCCCGCCCTGCAGGTGAACCTCGTGTGGTCCCCCACGACGGGCGTGACCCGGGAGGAGATCCCGCCGGTGCCTGACGAGATCGCCGCGCTCATCCGCGACGTCTCGAGCGAGGGCAAGCTCGTCGAGTGAACAGCGCCTGAAAGGGGTTGAGGTCACGGCACACGGAGCGCACACTGGTGGCATCCGCACCCCGACGAAGGAGCAGCCGTGACCAACCTCAACCCCTACCTCTCGTTCAAGGACAACGCCCGCGAGGCGATGGGGTTCTACCAGGGCGTCCTCGGCGGCGATCTCGAGGTCAGCACCTTCGGCGACATGCCCGACAGCGGCACTGCCGAGGGCGAGGAGAACCTCATCATGCACGCGCAGCTGAACGCGCCGGGCGGGCTCGTGCTCATGGCATCCGACACCCCCACCGGCATGGAGTACCGCGAGCCGGCCGGGATCTCGGTGTCGCTCAGCGGCGGATCCGTCGACACCGACTACCTGCACCGCGCCTGGGACGGGCTCGTCGACGGCGGGACCGCCATCATGCCTCTCGGTGAGGCCCCATGGGGCGGTGAGTTCGGGATGCTCGTCGACCGCTTCGGCATCTCGTGGATGGTCGCGATCGAGGACTCGTTCGCCTGACCCGGCGCCCCCGCGCGCGCCCTCGGGTTCGAAAGAAGGATTTCCGGGCTTCAGACGCGTCCGAAGCCCGGAAATCCTTCTTTCGGCGCGCCGCTGGGGCGCGAACCGTCAGCGCAGCTTCTTGCTGTACACCGCCACGGCGAAGCCGTAGGCGACGATCAGGATGCCGACGAGCCACGCCATCGCGACCCAGATGTCGCCGCCCACCGGCTCACCGGCGAACAGCGCACGGATCGTGTTGACGATCGAGGTGACCGGCTGGTGCTCGGCGAACCACGCGACCGGACCCGGCATGGATGCCGTCGGCACGAAGGCCGAGCTGATGAACGGCAGGAAGATCAACGGGTAGCTGAACGCGCTCGCACCATCGACGGTCTTCGCCGACAGGCCCGCGATCACGGCCAGCCAGGTGAGCGCCAGGGTGAACAGCAGCAGGATGCCCACGACGCCGAGCCACGCGCCGAACGATGCCCCGGTGCGGAAACCCATGGCGAATGCGACGCCGATGACGATCGCGACGGACAGGATGTTCGCCACCGCCGAGGTGAGCACGTGAGCCCACAGCACGCTGGAGCGCGCGATCGGCATGGACTGGAACCGCTCGAAGATCCCGCCCTGCATGTCGAGGAACAGCCGGTAGGCGGTGTACGAGATGCCGGAGGCGATCGTGATGAGCAGGATGCCGGGGAGCATGTATTCGATGTACGACCCCGCGCCCCCGGTGTCGATCGCGCCGCCGAACACCCACACGAACAGCATGAGCAGAGCGATCGGCGTGATCGCGGTGGTGATGATCGTGTCGGGGCTGCGCAGGATGTGGCGCAGCGATCGCCCGGTGAGGACGCGCGTGTCGCTGAGGACGTGACTGGTCATGCTGCTGCGCTCCCTGATTCCGATGCCGGCCCCACGAGGGCGAGGAAGACGTCCTCCAGGCTCGGCTGCTTCTCGACGTACTCGACTTCGGCGGCGGGCAGCAGGTTCTTGAGCTCCGCCAGCGTGCCGTTCTGGATGATCGTGCCCTCGTGGAGGATCGCGATCCGATCCGCGAGCTGCTCGGCCTCGTCGAGGTACTGCGTGGTCAGCAGCACGGTGGTGCCGGCATCCGCCAACTGCCTGACCGTCTGCCAGACCTCGATGCGCGACTGCGGGTCCAGGCCCGTGGTCGGCTCATCCAGGAAGACGACTGGTGGGCCTCCGACCAGGCTCATCGCGATGTCGAGCCGGCGGCGCATGCCGCCGGAGTAGGTGCCGGCACGGCGGCCACCCGCGTCCGTCAGCGAGAAGCGCGCGAGCAGGCCGTCGGCGATCGCGGCCGGGTCCGGCAGGTGACGCAGCCGAGCGACGAGCACGAGGTTCTCGCGCCCGGTGAGGACCTCGTCGACCGCGGCGAACTGCCCGGTGAGACTGATCGATTCGCGGACGGCGCTCGGGGATGCCGCAACGTCGTGGTCGTCGATGACGGCCGTGCCGGCATCCGCTGCGAGCAGCGTCGAGAGGATGCGGATGAGCGTCGTCTTGCCCGCGCCGTTCGAACCGAGCAGGGCGAAGATCGTGCCCGCCTCGACCTCGAAGTCGACGCCCCTGAGCACCTGCAGGTCTTTGAACGACTTGGTGACGCCTGCGACGCGGATCATCGCTCCTCCTCAGGAGGCTGTTCGGACACGGCGGCGTCGATCGCGGCGGCGAGGCGCGCCCGCTCCTTGTCGACCCAGTGCTTGCCGGCATAGGCCTGCACGAACGTGTCGGCGAACTCGGAGGGGTTCTCCCCCACGATCTCGCGCACGGGCGTGCGATCAGCGGCGGCCTGCTCCCACAGGTCGGCGAAGTCGTCGAACATGCGGATCATGGTCTCGCCGTCGACGATCCCGCCCGAGGTCAGGATGTAGTGGTGCAGCGCCTTCGCGGTGGCGCGATAGGGCGCGGGGAGGGCGTCGATGCGCCCCATGCTCTGCTTGTACTGCTTCTTCTGCTCGAGCGATCCGGTGATCGCTTCGATCCACTTGGCTGCCATGGTCATTCTCCTTGTGTGCGTTGTGGTGCGCTGCCGTGGAGGTGTTCGATGCGCTCGGCGAGGAAGCTCCACGTCTTCCAGAACTCGCCGAGCTGTGTGCGGCCCTGCTTGTTCAGCGAATACACCTTGCGGGGCGGCCCCTTCTCGGAGGGGACCTTCTTGACATCGACGAAGCCCCGCTGCTCGATACGTACGAGCAGCGCGTACACCGTGCCCTCGACGAGATCGGTGAACCCTTCGTCGCGCAGTCGCGCGGTGATCTCGTACCCGTAGGCCGGGCGATCGGCGAGGATCGCGAGCACGATGCCCTCGAGTGTGCCCTTGAGCATCTCCGTCATCTGACTGGCCATCGTTCCTCCTTTGCTTCCGACATTTCTTGCTACTCAGTGTTGTTGAGTACCAGTAGACGGTAACACTGAGTACCAGTACTTGGCAATACCGAGTACTCATATTCGTCGAAACGCCGCTCACACCGCGCTTTCAGGCCTCGCGGAGGACTCACTCAGGGTCCGTGATACAGAATCGTTACCTTGTGCGCTCGACCCGAGGGCGTACCAGCCGCCCCGAAGCGGCTCCCCCATGTCAAAGGATCGTTACGTTCGTCATGCCTGAAACTCGAATCGTCACCCGTGCCCACCGCCGCACCGCCCGCGCCCACCGGCGCATCGTCGCGATGACCCTGGTCGCCGGCGCCGCTCTCGGCCTCGCCGCGACCGCCGGTCTCGCCGCCGCGGCCCCCGCCGCCGCGGACGTCACCGGCCGCGCCGCGGTCAGCGATCGCGGCGAGTTGCGTGCACAGTTGATCGAGACGGACACTGCGCTCGAGTCCGCCCAGAAGGCCCTGAAGAAGGCGTCGGACACGGCCGCAGGCGTGAAGAAGTCCGGCTTCGACATCGACGCTTCGATCGACACCGCGGGCCTCGAGAACGCCGTGACTGCCCTGTCCGACGACGACGCGATCGGCTTCGTCCGCTCGATGCTCACCGACACCGCCGTCGCGCAGACCGAGATGGTCACCGCGCAGACCACGACGCTGCAGAAGCGCCTGGACGACGCCGTCGCGAAGAAGAAGGCCGAGGAGGCCGCCGCCGCCGAGGCCGCGGCGATCGCCGCCGCGAACACCCCCGAGGGCGCACGCGATGCCGCTGCCCTCATCGCCGCCGACGAGTACGGCTGGGGCGCCGACCAGTTCTCGTGCCTGAACTCCCTGTGGATGAAGGAGTCGGGCTGGAACTACCAGGCCTACAACCCGAACGGCGGAGCGACCGGCATCCCCCAGGCTCTGCCCGGCAGCAAGATGGCCAGCGCCGGATCCGATTGGCAGACGAATGCCACCACGCAGATCCGCTGGGGCCTGGGCTACATCGCAGCGACCTACGGCAGCCCCTGCGCCGCGTGGGGCCACTCGCAGGCCGTCAACTGGTACTGAGCCCGGAGCGCTTCGGCCGGTAGGTCCGGCCGAAGCTCCGCTCGGCGCCCTCATACATCTCGACGAGCTCCCAGTCGTGCCGGCGTCCGCCGGGGCCGTCGAAGATGCGGATGCCGTCGCCGAGGAACACCGGTGCGACGAAGACCTGCATCTCGTCGATGAGGTCGTGCTCGAGCGCCTGGCGGGCGATGTCGGCGCTGATGATCTGAACGTCCTTGTCGCCGGCGAGTTCGCGCGCCCGCCGCACCGGCTCGACGATGTCGCAGTCGAGCGCGGTGACGGCGGGGTCGCCGACGAGTTCTTCGGGCCGATGCGTGAGGATGAACTCGGTGCCGGTCCACGCGCCGCCGTACGCTTCGGCGGTCATCTCATCGCGTTCGCCGCGCTGCGCCAGCGCCGCGTCGTAGCCGCGCCGGCCGGAGATGATCACGCCGACCGCATCCGCCAGCTGCTGCGTGAGACCGTCGGGGTTCGGCTCCGACGCCGACAACCAGCTCATGTCGTGGCCCGGTCCGGCGATGAATCCGTCGATCGAACAGGTGAATCCCCAGGCGACTTTGCCCATGATGGTGCCTCCGCTCACCACGGTAACCGGGATGGCGGCGTCGGTCGACCACGGGCACCGGCTCGGGCGCAGGGTCCTCGGTGCGCGAGACCCGGCCGGCGGTGCGCCCATGGCGATGATCCACGAGGGCTGCGGCGGCGAGACCGAACAGGGCGGCGTGTGCAGCTCGTGCGGCGCGGTGCTCGTACCGGAGGAGATGACCTGGGTGAAGCCGTGGAAGGACGCGCGCGATCGGCTGCAGCCGGTCGGAACCCTGGCCTGAGCCGATTCTTCTTCCAGAACGCAGAAGGATTGCTTTTCTTCACATGCCGGATGGCATGAAGACGTAGTTTTCTTGGCACAGAGTGGATGCAACGACCTCAGCCAACGTCAGCATCCACGAAGGAGTCGAAATGACTGCGTACACCGACGACATCGAGAAGATCCAGGCTCTCAAGGAGCAGAACGGCTCGAGCTGGGACGCGATCAATCCCGAGTACGTCGCCCGCATGCGGGCGCAGAACCGGTTCCGGACCGGTCTCGAGATCGCCCAGTACACGGCCGACATCATGCGCCGCGACATGACCGAATACGACGGCGACTCGTCGCTGTACACCCAGTCGCTCGGCGTCTGGCACGGGTTCATCGGCCAGCAGAAGCTGATCTCGATCAAGAAGCACCTGAAGTCCACGAACAAGCGCTACCTGTACCTGTCCGGCTGGATGGTCGCCGCTCTCCGCTCGGAGTTCGGCCCGCTCCCCGATCAGTCGATGCACGAGAAGACCTCGGTGCCCGCCCTGATCGAGGAGCTCTACACGTTCCTCCGCCAGGCCGACGCCCGCGAGCTCGACCTGCTGTTCACGAAGCTCGACGAGGCACGCGTCGCCGGCGACGAGACCGCGGTGGAGTTCATCCAGTCGCAGATCGACAACCACGAGACCCATGTCGTGCCGATCATCGCCGACATCGACGCCGGGTTCGGAAACCCCGAGGCCACGTACCTGCTCGCGAAGAAGATGATCGAGGCGGGCGCCTGCGCGATCCAGATCGAGAACCAGGTCTCCGACGAAAAGCAGTGCGGCCACCAGGACGGCAAGGTCACGGTTCCGCACGAGGACTTCATCGCGAAGCTCAACGCGGTGCGCTACGCGTTCCTCGAGCTGGGGATCGACAACGGCGTGATCGTCGCCCGCACCGACTCGCTCGGCGCCGGCCTCACCCAGAAGCTCGCGGTCTCGACGGAGCCCGGCGACCTGGGCGACCAGTACAACGCATTCCTGGACGTCGAGGAGATCTCGGAGGCCGAGCTCGGCAACGGCGACGTCATCATCAAGCGCGACGGCAAGCTGCTGCGCCCGAAGCGCCTCGCGAGCAACCTGTACCAGTTCCGCGCCGGCACGGGCGAGGAGCGCTGCGTGCTCGACTGCATCACGTCGCTGCGCAACGGTGCCGACCTGCTCTGGATCGAGACCGAGAAGCCGCACGTCGAGCAGATCGCCGGCATGGTCGACGCGATCCGCGAGGAGATCCCGGACGCCAAGCTCGTCTACAACAACAGCCCGTCGTTCAACTGGACGCTCAACTTCCGCCAGCAGGCGTTCGACCAGCTCGAGAAGGACGGCGCGGACGTCTCGGCATACGACCGCAGCGACCTGATGAACGCCTCCTACGACGACACGGAGCTGGGGCGTCTGGCCGACGAGAAGATCCGCTCCTTCCAGAAGGATGGCTCGGCTCGCGCGGGCATCTTCCACCACCTCATCACGCTGCCGACGTACCACACGGCGGCTCTCTCGACCGATGACCTGGCCAAGGGCTACTTCGGCGACGAGGGCATGCTCGCCTACGTCCGCGGCGTGCAGCGCCGCGAGATCCGCGAGGGGATCGCGACGGTCAAGCACCAGAACATGGCGGGCTCGGACATCGGCGACAACCACAAGGAGTACTTCGCCGGGGATGCCGCGCTCAAGGCCGGCGGCAAGGACAACACGATGAACCAGTTCAGCTGAATCAGATCTGGGCAGGAGGGGTCGCGGCGCAGCCGCGGCCCCTTCGTCGTGCCGCTCGCACCTCAGGCAACCGGCTGCGCTGCGAGCGCACGGTGCACGGATGCGACCGCGCTCGATCCCTCGCCCACGGCGGCGGCGACCCGCTTCATGGATCCACGGCGCACGTCGCCGGCGGCGAAGACCCGCGGGACCGAGGTCTCGAACGGCAGCGGCTCGCGCCCCATCGTCTGCCAGCGGTCGAGCGACTGCCGGGTGACGTCGGTTCCGGTGCGGATGAATCCGGCGTCGTCGCGATCGAGCTCGGCGAGCCAGTCCGTGGCGGGCTCGGCGCCGATGAAGCAGAACAGGCCGCGGGCCTCCACGGGCCCCGCGGTGTCGATGACGACCGTCGACAGTCCGGCATCGCCGTCGAGACCGGTGACGTTCGCGCCGAGATGCACCCGGATGCGCGACTCCTCGAGGATGCGCCGCACGAGGTAGGACGACATCCGCGCGCCGAGGTCGTCGCCGCGCACGACCAGATGCACGGGGCATCCGCTCGCGGCGAGGTACAGGGCCGCCTGCCCTGCGGAGTTCGCTCCGCCGATCACGACGACGGGCGCATCGGCGACGCGCTTGAGCTCGAGGGCCGTCGCCGCGTAGTGGATGTCGCCTTCGAAGTCGTTCCAGCGGTCGAGGTTCAGGCTGCGGTAGGTCGCGCCGGAGGCGACCATGGCGGAGCGCGCACGGATGCCTCGACCGTCCGACAGCAGAACGGTCAGCTCGTCGCCGAGACTGCGCAGGCTGACCGCCTCGCACGGCGCGCACACCCGGACGCCGAACTTGATGGCCTGCAGGGTCGCCTGTCCGGTGAGGCTGCCGCCGCTGACCCCGAACGGGAATCCGAGGTAGTTCTCGATCCGCGAGGTCGACGCGGCCTGCCCGCCGGGGGCGACGGCGTCGACGAGCACGGTGCTCAGCCCCTCGGATGCCGCGTAGATCGCCGACGCGAGGCCGGCGGGGCCGCCGCCGATGACGACGAGGTCGACGACGTCCTCATCGCCCGGTTCGTAGCTCAGCCCGAGCTGCTCGGCGAGCATGCCCGGTGTGGCGCGCACGAGGGGCTGACCCTCGAGGAAGACGATCGGCGGTCGCTCGGCGCATAGCGTGCGTGCAGCGGATGCGCCGGAGCATCCAGGTCGATCTCGACGGCCATGTGCACGAGGTCGAGACGATTCGCGAAGCGGCGCAGCGAGAGGAACCCCGGCGAGCCCGCAGCGCCGACGATCTTGAGGGTCATGGCGGCCGAGCCGCGACGCAGCGACTCCCTGCGCGCCCACAGTGCGTGCAGGATGACGTCGCCGAGCTCGTCGTCCTCGGCGAGGAGTCGCCGCAGGTCGCTGCGCGAGACCTCCCGCACCCGACCGGGGCCGATCGCGCGGGCGGTGAGGAACGCGCGCTGGCCGTTGAGAAGCCCGAGCTCGCCGGCGAAGGATCGCGGGCCCATGAAGGCGATCACCTCTTCGTCGAGCCAGGCGAGGGAGTCCCGGACGATCTCGATCTCGCCGTCCTCGACGAGGATCATCGGGTAGTCACGCTGCCCGGTGGCGAAGAGGATCTCGCCGTCGTCGACATCACGAATCGTCCCGCGAACGCAGAGTCTGTCCCACTGCTCGTCCGTGAGGCGCGGCGCGAGCTCGGGGTCGGTCACGTGCTTGTCCGGCTCATTCATCGCGCCTCCGCTATGTCCACCGCCGGGATCCACCCGTAGAGTACCGCGCAGGAGGCACGACCATGAGAGAAATCGGGATCGATCCGACCGTCTCGCCGTCCGGGACAGGATGCGTCGACTGCGACGCCGTCGAGGGATGGTGGGTGCATCTTCGACGCTGCGCGCAGTGCGGCCATATCGGATGCTGCGATTCCTCGCCCGGCCAGCACGCGACGGCGCATTTCCGCGAGACGGGCCACCCGGTCATCCGCAGCTTCGAACCCGGCGAGGACTGGTTCTGGAGCTTCGAGTCCGAGTCCGGCGTCGACGGGACCGAGCTCGCACCGCCCCAGAGCCGCCCCGCCGATCAGCCTTCCCCCGGGCCGCGCGGCCGAGTCCCCCTGGACTGGCGCGCGCAGCTCGAGGCGCTCGGGCGGCTCTTGTCCGATCTCACGAGATTTGTCGGTTGCCGGGAAGGAGTATCCCCGGAAAGACGGGTTAATGGCGCGCTGCCAAATTCCCGGGTGTCTCACGAAGCCTGTCGGTAATCGCCATAACCGTCGTGGTTGACCACCACACACCCCTGGGTAACAAGCGTCCTGACTACCAGCCGGGTCTGGCGGTGACCGTAGTCGACGACGACGAAAACGCGGGCATCGAGGAAGGAGTCATGGGCGGAGGTCATGACCCCGCGGTAGCGTCGCCCCTCATGACCGTCGCGCCGCGATTGGGAAACCGATTTTCTAGATGCTTCCCTAGTATGGTCTGGGAGATTCCTTCGGGAGTAGACCGTATAGGCGAGCGGGTGGAGCAGACAGTATGGATCCGACATCGAGACGAGTGCGGCTCGCCGACGTCGCAGAGCGCGCAGGGGTGACGAAGGCGACGGTGTCGAGGCTCCTGAATCAGGATAAGACGCTGTCGATCCGGCCGGAAACCCGTCGGCGAGTCCTCGATGCCGTCGCTGCCCTCGGGTATCAGCCGCACGCAGGAGCCAGAGCCCTTGCCCGAAACGAGACCAGGGCGCTGGCGCTGATTATCCCTGATCTGACTAACCTGACATACAGCCGGATCGTACGCGGCGCGTTCCGGCGAGCCATCGAGAAGGGCTTCGTGCTCCTCATCGCCGAGGATGTGACCGCTCCGGGAGTGGCCGTCGATGGCCTGGCGGAGGAAGTGCCCGGCACCGCGGCCGATACGGCGTTCGCCGATCTGGTGAGTTCTCGACGGGTCGACGGTCTCATCGTCGCGTCGGCACAACCAGGCGACTCGATGGTGCGGATTCTCGAGGAGCAGCGGATACCGCACGTGTTCGTCAACCGGGCAATCCCGGACTCGAATCGCAACGTGACCATGGACGTCGCCGCTGCGGGAGATCTCGTGATCCGCTACCTGACCGGGCTCGGTCATCGCAGGATCGCGCATATTGCCGGCCCCGGGGAGATTCTGCCCTCGCTCGAGCGCGAGCGGGCGTTCCTGCAGTCCATGGCCGCGCTCGGCGTCGATGACCCACATGTTCATCGTGGGGCGTTTAGTGCCGAAGGCGGGTACCGTGCGGCACTGGCCATGGTGGCCGAAGACCCCGGGGTGACGGCGATCTATGTGAGTACGTATGTGCAGGCGGTCGGCGCACTCAAGGCCCTGAGCGACTTCGGGCTCCGCGTGCCGGAAGATGTGTCGGTGGTGTCATTCGACGACGCACCCCAGGCGGACTTCCTGACGCCGCCTCTGACCTCTGTCGCGATGCCTCTCACCGAACTCGGCGCGGCCGCCGTGGATGCACTCGTAAGCCAACTCGCGCAACAAGAACCGGCAGACGTCCTGCTGACCACAGCACCGCGGCTCGTGCTGCGCGCCTCCTCCGCCGTCGCACCTACCAGGGAATCTCTGGACCTCCGCACGGAACTCTCGCGAACTGCGACGTGACTTACGAGGGGCTCTCCGAGGGCGTGGGCCCGGGAACAGCCAACCCCGGGTCCACGCCCACTGCGCTCGACGATGGTCAGCGTGCGCCGTAGTCGACGTACACGGTCTTGCGGTGGATGTACCGTTCGAACCCATGCTGACCGTCGTCGCCACCGAGTCCTGACAGCTTCCACCCGGTGTGGAACCCGGCCACTTCTTCCGGCCCGACGCGGTTCACGTAGACCTCGCCGAATTCCAGATCATCGGTCGCCTGCATGGCGGTACGGATGTTCTCCGTATAGACGTAGGAGGTGAGGCCGTAGACCGTGGAGTTCGCCCATCCGATCACCTCGTCGTAGCTGTCGAACGGCACGATGGGCAGCACCGGACCGAAAACCTCCTGCTGCACGATCTCATCGTCGTTCGTCACACCGGTGAGCACCGTGGGCGCGAACCAGTACCCCGGGGCATCCTCCAGCCCCTCAGGAGCGCCTCCGCCGACCTCGACCTTGGCACCGCCCTCGACGGCCCGATCGAGCATCTCCTTGACCTTGTCCCACTCGGCCCTCGAGACCTTCGGTCCCATCTGCGATGCCTCATCGGTGGGGTCTCCGACCCTGAGACCCCGCACCTTCTCGACGAAACGGCGCACGAACTCGTCGTAAACCCCGCGCTGGACATAGGTGCGCTCGTTGCAGGTGCAGACCTGGCCGCAGTTCCAGAAGCGCGCCTCGAAGGCATGCTGCACCGCGAGGTCGAGATCGGCGTCGTCGAACACGATGAACGGTGCCTTGCCGCCGAGCTCGAGCGACACCGGGATGATCTTCTCGGCGGCCTGCGCGAGAATCTGACGCCCGGCGAGCGTCGACCCGGTCACGGTGACCATGTTCGTCGCCGGGTGCTCGGTGAGCACCTTGCCGATGCTGCTGCCGGGACCGGTGATCACGCTGAGCAGGCCGTCCGGAACCCCGGCGAGTTGGCACACCTTCGCGAGCGCCAACGCCGACAGGGGCGTCGTCTCACTCGGCTTCAGGATGATGGCGTTGCCGGCCATGAGCGCCGGCGCGACCTTGCGGGCGAAGATTGCCGCGGGGAAGTTCCACGGGATGATCGCCACGACCACGCCGACCGGCTCTTCACGGACGATCAGCTGGCGACCGCTCGCGGACGGGGCCACCACCTCTCCCACGTTGCGGTACTTCTGGCTGATCGCGAACTCGAAGAACGCCTTCACCCCGCCTATTTCGCCACGCGCCTCGGTGATCGTCTTGCCCTGCTCGGCGACCACGAGCTGCGCGAGCTCCTCGGCATGCGCATCGACTTCGGCCACCACGGCCTGTAGCACCGCGGCTCGTTCAGCGAGTGTGCGTCGCGCCCAGGTGCGCTGCGCCTGCTGTGCGCGTCGCATGGCCTGATCGACGTGCTCGGGGGTGGCGTGCGGCACCGCCGTGAACACTTCGCCGGTGGCCGGGTTGTCGACAGGTCGTGTGGCGTCGGTGGCCACCCATTCGCCGCCCACCAGCATCCGGGGCTCTGCTCCCAGGAGTGAATCCGACCCCAGGATCGTTTCGGTGATCGTCATTGATTCGTGTCCTCTACTCGTTCTCGTTCGGTTCGTGCGCCGGTGCGTTCGACTCAGTTGAAGTACGTGCCGCCCTCGACGTTGTACGTCTGTCCGGTGATGTAATCCGAGCCGCGGCCCGCGAGGAATATCGCAAGCGGCACGACATCGGCGGGCACCGAGGTGCGACCGAGCGGGATGCTGTCGGCGACGCTCTTGAACGTCTCACCCTCGGCCTTGCCGGTGATCGCCCCGAACTCCTTGTCGACCTGCTTCCAGTACGGGGTGTCGACCACACCGGGGGCCATCGCATTGACCTGCACGCCGTACGGTGCCATTGCGAGCGCGACCGACTGCGTGATGGAGATGACGGTTGCCTTCGACGCGCAGTACGCCGTGACGAGCGCTTCGCCGCGTCGCCCTGCGACGGAGGCGAGGTTGATGATCTTGCCACTACCCTGGGCGCGCATCGGTTCGCACGCTGCCTGGCTGAGGAAGAAGAGCCCCTTCACATTCACGGCGAAGATGCGGTCCCACTCCTCCGGCGTTGTCTCCCAGACGGTCTTGATGAGGCCGATACCCGCGTTGTTGACGAGGATGTCGAGGCTGCCGTGCTCAGCGACGATTCCTTCGACCAACGTCTTCGACGAGGCCGTGTCGGTGACGTTGAAGGCGACGGCAGAAGCCGATCCGCCCGCGTCGCGGATCTCTTCGGCGACCGCGTTCGCGCCGTCGATGTTGAGGTCGGCGATCACGACGTGTGCGCCCTCCTTCGCATAGCCGTGGGCCATGGCTTTGCCCATGCCGGACGCAGCTCCGGTGATGAGGGCGACTTTGTTCTTCAGCGTTGTCACTGATGTTCTCCTTGTTCGTGTCGTCGGTGCGACGTGCGGGTTGTTCGTGTCGGTCGGTGCGGGTGGATGGAATCAGGGCGTCGGCGGCGGCACCTCCACACGGACGCCTTCGGTGAACGATCGGATCGACGCCTGAGCGAGCTCGAGCGCGCGGCGGCCTGCCCGTGCATGCACGGGTGGCTCCGCCCCTGAGCGGAGCGCGTCGATCACCGCGTCGACATGGCGGTCGAAGGTGCCGTGGAAGTTCCTGGCCTCATCGTTGAAGTACCCGGCGCGCCACTGCCGCTCCTCCTCGTCGCCGGCCTTCGAGATGGTGAGCGATCGCACGGTGTCGTGGATGACGGCACGACCGAGCGTCCCGTTGATCTCGATGAGCTGGGAATCGGAGTAGTCGTACGAGGAGTCGTAGGTGCCGAGCATGGTGCCGACGCCTCCCCCCGCGAACTCGAGGGCCACGGCCAGCGTGGTGTATGCGTCATGAGTGGTCTTCGCCATCTGCGCCATCACCGAGCTGATCGGGCCGCACAGGTGCTCGAGCATGTCGAAGCCGTGACACTGCGTCTCAATGAGGTTGGCGTGCGGAGAGCCTCCTGGGGGCAGGACGCCGCCGCCGGGAATGACCTCTCCGCCGAAGCGCCACGTCGCGAAGACGATGTCGCCGAGGCTGCCGCTGCGCAGCTCGCGCCTGGCGCGCTGCACCGGCTCGGCGAATCGGTGGTTGAAGTTGATCGCGAAGAAGGTGTCCTGCCGCGCGGCTTCCGCGAGCAGGATGTCGGCTTCGCCGAGGTCGAAGACGAGCGGCTTCTCGGCCAGCACCGGCAATCCGAGACGCAGCACCTCGAGCGTGGCCTCGAAATGTTGCTCGTTCGGGAGGCACACGGTCACGAGATCGGGCTCTGCCGCGGCAACCATCTCGGCGATGCTCGTATAACCGGTCGTCGCGTAGCTCGCCGCGCGCTCATCGACCTTCGCCGCAGTGCGTCCGACGATGGCACACAGCTCGGTGTCGGACCGGCTCGAGAAGATGCGCGCGTGCTGCTCACCCCACCTGCCTGCGCCGATAACGGCCACCTTCAGCGGCCGGGTCACAGCGGATCCTCCTGCGTGATCACGACCTTGCCCGTCTTACCCTCCAGGAACAGCTCGAACGCCACGCCCAGCTGTTCCACCGGCAGCCGATGCGAGATCACGCGGGTGACGTACTCGCGGTTCTCGCGCAGCAGGCGCAGGTTGTCGTCGAACTCGTCGAAGGCGAAGTACTCGCTGCCGAGCACTGCTCCCTCAGGGGTGAGGAGGTCGTTCGTCACGTCGATCGTGAGCCCCTCGCCGTGACCGACGCACACCAGGGCGCCGCGCTGGCCGATGATGTCGAGCGCTGCGCGCCGCGCCACCTCTTTGCCGGAGGAGTCGAACGCGACATCGGGGCGGATGCTGCGAAGGGCGCTGTCATCGGTCGCATCGAGCGGGATGCCGCCGAAGGACTCCGCGTACTCGCGCCGCCACGGCGACACATCGCTGATGTGCACGGGGAAGTCGCGGCCGTACCGCAGCTTCGCCATGACCAGGATGCCGAGGCCGATGGGACCTGCCCCAGCAATGTAAATCGACTCGATGTCGCGCCGCACGAGTTCCGCCCGTCGCAGCGCGTGCCCGCTCGTGCCCATCACGTCGAGCAACATGGTCGCATCGGTCAGGCTCACGTCATCCGGGATCGGGAAGAAGTTCGACTCGTGCACCAGCTCGTAGGGCCCGTAGCCCCCGTCATGCGTGAACCCCATGTCGGCGCGCTTCGCGAGGCACTGGTTCGTCGCGCCGGCCACGCAGCTGCGACACTCGGCGCAGTAGTCCATCAGGAACACGACGCCGCGGGTGCCCACCGGAGTCGCAGTCGCCGAGCCCGCGGCGATCACGGTGCCTGCGGCCTCGTGCCCCGGGACGATCGTCGAACCGCCGAAGTACTGCGCGCGATCGGTGCCGCAGATGGCGTTGGCTCCGACCCTGAGCAGCAGCTGTCCGGCTGCGGGGTCTGCGTACTGCCGTTCCTGGAACTCGATCCTTCCGTCGCCCCGGAACACCGGAGCGGCTGCGATGTATGTCATGACTGTACCCTTCGATTGGAGAGGAACCCCTGGATGATCACGGCGACGACCAGGAAGAGACCGGTCATCAGCCCCTGGTAGTGGGCGTTCAGCGTGCCGATCTGGTTGATGATGTTCTGGATCGTGCCGACCAGGAGCACCCCGCAGAGCGCACCGAACATGGTTCCCACCCCGCCCGTGAGCAGGATGCCGCCGATGACGGCGGACGCGATCGAGGTGAGCTCGTACCCGGCGCCGAGGGTGGCGTTGCCCGAGGCCAGGCGCGCGGCGAGCAGCGCACCGGCGAGCCCGGCGAGCGCCCCGCTGATCACGTAGACGCTGATCTTCACGCGTCCGACGTTGATGCCCATCATGCGCGCAGCATCCTCGTTCCCGCCGAGCGCGAAGACCCGAGATCCGAACGGCGTCCGGTTCAGCACGATTCCGGCGATGGCGAAGGCGAAGACCAGAATCCAGATCAGGTTGTTCACGCCGAGGAACGATCCGGTGCCGATGCGCGCGAAGGCACTCGTCGAGTCGAGCAGGATCGTCGACGGCGCGAGCACGATGGCGATGCCGTTGACGGCGAGCATCGACGACAGCGTCACGATGAACGCCGCGAGGCGCACCTTGCCGATCAGCAGGCCGTTCACGAGCCCGACGAGTGCACCGGCCGACAGCGGCACGAGCAGCGCTGCGACCGGACCGTGCGGCGCGGCGAGGGCGGCCAGCACGCTGCCGAGGCCGACCATCGACCCGACCGAGAGGTCGATGCCGCCGGAGATGAGCACGAAGCCCTGGCCGATCGTGATGAGGCCCACGAAGCATGCGGCGGTCGTGATCGACAGCAGATTCTCCGGCACCCCGAAGGACGGGAACACGAGCGCTGCGACCACCGCGATGAGCAGCAGCACACCTGTCACACCGTACGACTGCACGGCTTCGAGGGTGCGCGCACTGCGGGCACGCCGCGCACGCAGCGCGGTAGACGAGACGGCGGTCATGATGCGTCCTTCCGCGAGCGCTGCAGATACAGCGCGACGATGATGAGCACGGCCTTGAGGATCTGCGAGTAGGCCGCGTCGATGCCCTGCATGACGAAAGTGGTGTCGATCAGCTGGAGGAAGATCGCCGCCGTGACCGTGCCGATGACCGAGATGCGTCCGCCGGCGAGGGGAGTGCCGCCGATCACGACGGCTGCGATCGCCGTCAGCTCGAACGTCATCCCGATGAAGTTCGGGTCCGATGCGCCGATTCGGGCCGAGACCATGACCCCCGCGATGCCGGCCAGCGCGGCGCTGATGATGTAGACGCTCATCAGCGTTGCGTTGCGCGGCACTCCGGCCAGGTGCGCGGCCTCTCGATTCGAGCCCACGAAGAGCGCGTAACGCCCGAACGAGGTCCGGCGCACGATGACCGCGATCACCGCCGCGATGACGAGGGCGACGATCGCCACCACTGGGATGCCCAACACCGAGGCGTTGCCGATGTACCCGAACAGGCCACCACTGGGGATGCTGCTGCGCTGACCGCCGGACACAGCCTGCGCGAGGCCGCGGATCGCGACGAGCAGGCCCAATCCGGTGATGAGCGGGTTGATGCGGGCGAAGGTGATAAGCGATCCGTTGAACGCCCCGACCAGGGCTGCGGCGACGATGGCGATCGCGATCGCCGCCCCCTCGCCGTAGCCGAGATAGAGCGCGATCACCGCAGAGGAGAACGCCATCACCGAGCCCACCGAGAGATCGATCCCTCCGGTGCCGATCACGAGCGCCTGGCCCACTGCGATGAGGATGATCGGAGCTGCGGAGAACAACAGGCTCTCGAACGTGAACGCCGTCGCGAATCCGCGGGTGAAGATGAGGTTGAACGCGAACAGCACGATCAACGCAATGTAGACGGCGGAGGCCTGCACCAGGCCACCCCGCCGTGGTGCGCGGTTCTCGGACGTCGTCGGACGCCGGAACCCTATGGTGGACGTCATGCTGCATCTCCTGTCTGTGCGTTCGCGGCTGCCTCACCGGCGAGGAGCTCGATGACGTCGTCGTAGTCGATCTCGTGGGGCAGGACCTCACCCGTGACGCGACCTTCGCTGAGGACGACCAGGCGATCGCACAGCGCGAGCAGCTCTTCGGTCTCGCTCGATGTCACGACCACGGCGATGCCCTTCTCTGCGAGCGCGCGGATCACGCGATGGACCTCGGCCTTCGCTCCGATGTCGATGCCTCGAGTGGGGTCGTCGAGGAGCACGACCTTCGGTCCGAGCGACAGCCACCGACCCAGCAGCACCTTCTGCTGATTGCCGCCGGAGAGCTCGCTGATGGGCTGTTCAGGACTGGACGCCTTGACTCGAAGATCGGCGGTGAACTCGGCGAGGATCCGGTCCTGCGCGTTGCGCTGGATGAAGCCGAGCGTCGTGATGCGGTTCAGGATGGCGGCCGTCATGTTCTCGCGGATGCTGAGACCGGGGAAGATCCCCTCGGTGCGTCGATCCTCGGAGAGATAGGCCACCCCCGCGTGCAGGGCGCGGGACGGATTCGGGCGCGTGAGCGGCGTGCCGCCGACGACGACCTCGCCGGCATCCGGCTTCACAGCGCCGAAGATCGCCTTGCAGATCTCGGTACGCCCCGAGCCGAGCAGGCCGAGCAGCCCGACGATCTCACCGCGTCGCACATGGAAGGAAACATCTCGCACGCGGGTGCCCCAGGTGAGATCCTTCACCTCGAGGCCGTTCTCGACGGCTTCGAGTCCCCGCAGCCTGGCGACGGATTCTTCCTTGTCGAGTGCACCCTCTTCCAGATCGATCCCGCCGAGCATCGCCTTCACGAGCTCGTTGCGCGGCAAGTCTGCCGGGGTATTCTCCGTGATGAACTTCCCGTCGCGCAGCACCGTGAAGCGATCGCACAACGCATAGAGCTCCGACATTCGGTGACTGACGAAGAGCAGCGCCACGCCCTCTTCCCGCAGCCGGCGCATGACGTCGAACAGCGTCTCGATCTCCTGGCCGTTGAGCGCCGAAGTCGGCTCGTCGAGAATGACCACCTTCGCCTCGAAGGCGACCGAGCGGACGATCGCGACCATCTGCTGCATCCCCAGACCCAGCGTTCGCACCTTGGCCCGCGGGTCGATATCGAGGCCGTAGCGGCTCAGAATGCCGCGCACCTGATGAGCGGCGGCCCGCTTGTCGATCAGCCCGAAGCGTCGCGGTTCTCGTCCGAGCAGGATATTTTCGGCAACCGTCCGGTCTGGGATCAAGTTGATCTCCTGATAGACCGTGCTGATCCCCGCCTGCTGGGAATCGAGCGGCCTCACGAAGGAGACCGCCCGACCCTCCAGCAGCAGTTCCCCGCCATCCGGCTGATAGAAGCCGGTGAGGATCTTGATCAAGGTGGACTTGCCGGCACCGTTCTCTCCGTTAAGGCCGTGGATCTCACCGGGGTAGAGCGCGAGCGAGACGTCCTGCAGGGCATGGACGCCCTTGAAGGACTTCTGGACGCTGCGCGCTTCCAGTACCGGCACTCTGCCGACTTCGGTCATATTCTTCACCTCGTTGACGACGGGATTCGGATGTCAATACGCGTCGCCGGAGTCGAGCGCGTCCTGCGCGTTCTCGACCGTGTAGAGCCTGTCTTCAAGCAGCGTCTGCTGGGCCACGGGCTTCCCGGCGAACCAGTCCTCAAGCAAGCTGACTGCGGCCGGACCGAACCGCGGGCTGGTCTCGACGCTGGCGTAGATCTCACCGGTTGCAACATAGCGCACGGCGTCGGCCGACCCGTCGACCGAGGTGATGAAGACGTCCTTGCCCGGCTTCTTGCCGAAGTTGTTCAGCGCGGTGATCGCACCGAGCGCCATCGTGTCGCTGTGCGTGTATACACCGGTGATCTCCGGATTGGCCGACATCATCTGGCCCAGAAGCTCCTGCGCCTCGCTCGTGGACCAGTTGCCCGGCTGCTTGGCGACGACCTTCATGTCAGGGAACTTCTTGAGCGCCTCAGCGAAGCCCTCGGATCGAGCCTTCGCCACATCGGTCCCGGACGGTCCCTGGATCTCGGCGATCGAGCCCTTGCCACCCATCGCCTCGGCCATCGCCTCGCCGGCGCGCAGGCCCTGCTGGTAGAAGTCCGAGCCGATGAACGAGTTGATCGTGTCTTCGCAAGGGGTGCCGGCGGTCTCGCGGTCGATGATCAAGATCGCGATCCCCTTATCCTTGGCGGTCTCGAACGCCGCCTGCAGACCGGAGCTGCTGATCGGCGAGACGATGAGCGCGTCGACGCCCTGATTGATCATCGACTGGATATCGCTGAGCTGTTTGGCCTGATCGCTGTTGGCGTTGGTGTAAAGGAACTCGGCCCCCGAGGCCTCCACAGCATCCCGGACCGAAGCGGTCTCGACGGCACGGAACGGGTTCTGCTCATTCTCGGACTGCGAGTAGCCGATCTTCATCTCGGAGAGCGGGGTGTCCGTGGGCGACGGGTTTGTGCAGGTCTCGGACGACTCCGTGGCAACCACTTGGCCGGCATCCTCGCCCTTTCCGCCCTTGTCGCTCGACGAGTTCAGGGGGGCGGTGCAGCCGGTGAGTGCCAGGGCGAGGACGGCCGCAGCGGCAGCCCCGGTGAGGATCTTTCGGGTGATCATGCTGATAACTCCTTTGTTATGGGGGGGGGGGAACTGAGACGTCAAGCGCGATGCGCCTCGAGGGCTTCAAAGTCGAACTCGAGTCCGTGGCCGGGACGGTCGGGGGCAATGGCGACCCCGTCACTGATCGCTAATGGCTCGGCGAGGTACCGTTCGAGACCGAAACCGTGGTATTCCATGTACGTGCGGTTCGGCGCAGCCGCGAGGCAGTGCACCGTGAGGTCGTGCACGCCGTGACTCGTGATCGGGAGGTTGTGGGCCTGGGCTAGCGAGGCCACCTTGCGGAACACCGTCATACCGCCGCAGTTGCTGACGTCGGGTTCGGGGAAAGTCACGGCTCCGGCGGAGATCATCGCGTGGAACTCCTCGAGCGTGTGAAGGTTCTCCCCGGTCGCGATCGGCACTCCCCCGTCCCGCAGGATGCGGGCGTGCCCGGCGATGTCGTCGGGGATCGTGGGTTCCTCGATCCAGACCAGATCGAACTCGCGCACCGCGCGCGCGACCTTGATGGCCTGATCCGCGCTCCACTTCATGTTCGCGTCGACCATCAATGGGAAGCTGTCGCCGAGGTGGTCGCGCATGCGGGCGACCCGGGCAACGTCCTCCCTCCAGTCGGCGCGCCCCACCTTCATCTTGATTGCGCGGAAGCCCTGCGCGCGGAAGCGGTCGGACTGATCCAGCAGCTGCTCGATCGGGAACAGCAGGTCGATACCTCCCGCGTAGACGGGAACCACGGGATCGAACCCGCCGAAGAGCTTCCAGAGGGGCGTCTGCGCGCGACGACCCAGCAGGTCCCACAGTGCAATGTCGACCGCGGAGATCGCGGAGGTCTGGTGCCCGCCGCGTCCGGCGTAGTGAAGGTGCCACCACATACGCTGCCAGAGAGCCTCGATGCGGTCGGCATCCTGCCCGATGAGTGCGTCGCGGAGGTACCGGTCGATCATGACTGCGACGGCGGCACCGCCGGCGTTCACCGTGTACGTGTACCCCATCCCCTCAACGCCGTCGGCGTCGGTGATGCGCACCGTGATGAGCTCGAAGTCGTCCATGTTCCCGTGCGTGCTGTCGGTGAGGCGCACGGGAAGGGGGACGAGATAGTGATCGGTGGTGACCGAGACGATGGTGGCCATGCGACGCAACTCCCTGGGACGACGGTGTCAGTTAACCGGTTTCCTAATCTGGCACATCTGCGTTAGTTTGTCCACATGAACCTCGTCATCACCGATTGCGACCACGACACCATCGACGAAGAGCTCGCCGTGGCCGCCGCCCGAGGCCTCGCCCTCGAGCTCGCTCAGTGCCGCACGGAGGACGACGTGATCGCGGCGGCCCGCGACGCGGACGCCATCGTCGTGCAGTACGCCCCGATCACCGACCGCGTGCTCGCCGCCCTCCCCCGACTGCGGGCCATCGGCCGTTATGGTGTCGGCGTCGACACCGTCGATGTCGCTGCGGCGACTGCGCGCGGAATCGCCGTCTGCAACGTCCCCGACTACGGCACCGAAGACGTCAGCGACCACGCGATCGCGCTGGCCCTGACGCTCGTTCGCGGCATCGTGCAGTTCGATCGCGCCATGCGCGGCGGCGAGTACGCGCTCTCGCACGCGAAGCCGCTGCACCGCACGAAGGAAACGGTGTTCGGCGTCGTCGGCCTCGGGCGCATCGGACTCGCCACCGCGCGGAAGGCACGAGCACTCGGCTTCTCCGTCCTCGGGTGCGACCGCCGCGACGACCCGATCGCCTCATCCGACGGCATCACCGTCGTCGACTTCGAAACACTGCTGTCGCAGTCCGACGTCATCTCCCTGCACGTACCGTTCGACGACACCACCCGTCATCTCATCGACGCCGTCGCGATCAGCCAGATGAAGCACGGTGCGATGCTGGTGAACACCTGCCGCGGCGGCGTCGTCGACACCGCCGCCGTCGTCGAGGCCCTGCGGTCCGGCGCGCTGAAGGGCGCCGGACTCGACGTCTTCGAAGAGGAGCCCCTCCCCGCCGAGAGCCTGCTCTACGATCTGCCCGGCGCCGCGCTCACCCCGCACGCCGCCTGGTACAGCGAGGAGTCCGAGAGCGAACTGAAGCGCCGGGCCGTCGAGAACGTCATCGATGTCTGCGAGGGCATCACGCCCCGCGACATCCTGAACCCGGAGGTCCTGTCATGACCGAGAACACGATGCGCGCTGCCGTTTGGGTCGCACCTGACCGGATAGAACAGCGGTCCGTGCCCATTCCCGAAGCAGGTGAGGGCCATGCCCTGATCCGTGTCGAGCACACCGGTCTGTGCGGCACCGATTTCGCCATCATGCACGGCGCACACCCCCGCGCCCTGCCTCCGCTCATCATGGGGCACGAGATCACGGGCCTGGTGGAATCTGGAGCTCCCGGCGCACCGCCCGTCGGCACGAGAGTCACCGTGGAGCCACTCATCACCTGCGGCGAGTGCGCCACCTGCCGGCGGGGTGCGACGCACGTCTGCCGCAACCTCGGCCTGTTCGGCATCGACCAATCGGGCTCGCTCGCCGAGTTCGTCTCGCTACCGGTCGCCTCGCTCGTGCCGATCGCCGCACACGTTCCTGCCGTCGAGGCAGCGCTCGCGGAACCGCTCGCCGTGGCGGTGCATGCGGTCGAGCGGTCCGGCCTCGCCGGCGGTGAGCGCGTGCTCGTCTTTGGCGCCGGCCCCATCGGCATCCTCACCGCTCTCGTCGCTCGTCACGCGGGCGCGGCCTCGATCCTCATCGCGGAGCCCAGCGCCGAGCGGCGCGAGGTCGCCGCCTCGCTGGGCTTCGACACGGTCCCGGCCGGGATCGACCCCGTTGATGCGATACGTGCCGCGACGGACGGTGAAGGGGCGGACATCGTGTTCGATTCCGCGGCCCACCCGTCGGTTGCAGCACTGCTCGGAAAAACGGTGCGCGTGCTCGGAACGGTCGTGCTCGTCGGCGTGTACAAACGCCCGGTCGAGGTCGACCTCCAGGCGCTCACTTTCGCCGAGATCACCGTGGTCGGTGTGCGCGTGTACACGCGCGCCAATGTGCACCGCGCAGTCGAGCTCCTCGAAGGCGATGCACTCGGTCTGGGCCGGCTACCAGTCGAGGTGTATCCGCTCGAGCAGATCGAGTTCGCCTTCGAGCGGGCTATGGCGGCCGGGGCTGCGCTCAAGGTTCTCGTCTCTCCCGACCGGATCGACGACGCGGTCGTGCGCGCATGACCGGCACACACGGACCCACCAGTCCCTTCGCCCTCACGGGCCGCACAGCGGTGGTCACCGGGGCGTCGCGCGGCATCGGACAGGCGATTGCCGCCGGTCTGCTCCGCGCGTCGGCCGACGTCGTATCGCTGCAGCGCGCTCCAATCGCCGACGAGCTTCTCCAGCAGGCGGCATCCATGGGTCGTCGGATCGACCATGTCCCGGTCGATCTCGCCGATGAGGCATCGATCGCGACTGCTATCTCCGAGACTCTCGGCGGCCGGGACGTCGACATCCTCGTGAACAACGCTGGAATGCAGATCCGGCACGACGCCACGGAGTTCCCGTTGGTTGACTTCGACACGGTGCTCGACGTCAACCTTCGTGCCGTCTTCCAGCTCTGCCAGGGCTTCGCCGGACCGATGCTCGATCGCGGCCACGGCAAGATCGTGAACCTCGCCTCGTTGCTGAGCTTCCAGGGTGGCTTCCGCGTCGCGGCCTACTCGGCATCGAAAGGAGCGGTCGCGCAGCTCACCAAGGCGCTCTGCAACGAGTGGGCGCCGCGCGGCGTCAACGTGAACGCCGTCGCGCCCGGATACATCGACACGGATATGAACACGGCACTCCTCGCAGACGCACAGCGCAATGCGCAGATCTCCGGCCGCATCCCGGCAGGGCGGTGGGGACACGGCGATGACATCGCGGGTGCTGTCGTCTTCCTGGCGTCGTCGGCCGCCGACTACATCCACGGAACCGTCCTTCCCGTCGACGGAGGGTGGATGGCGCGATGATCGACATCGAGCGGACCCCCGCGTCCACCCTGCTGCGCGCTCAGCCCGTCGTGGCGGTACTCCGTGCGCGCCACGCTCGCGATTACGCTCCGGTCGTCGAGGCGCTCCTCTGCGGCGAGGTGCGCGTCATCGAGCTGACGCTCAGCACCGACGGTGTCTTCGAGGAGCTCCCCGCGCTGCTGAGCGCCTTCGACGGTGAGGCCGAGATCGGCGTGGGCACGGTGACGACACCGGAAGAGGCTGGACGAGCCCTCGACATTGGCGCTCGTTTCCTCGTGACGCCCACGTTCGAGCCGAGCGTCATCGACGTCGCTCTGGCACGTCAGGTGCCGGTCCTTCCCGGCGGGCTCACCCCCACGGAACTTCACGCAGGCTGGCGAGCAGGAGCAACCGCGGTGAAAGTCTTCCCGGCGTCCGTCGTCGGACCGAAGTACGTGTCCGACCTGCGCGGACCGTTCCCCGACATCGAGATCGTTCCGTCGGGCGGTCTCGATGCCGACGACGCGGTGCGATGGATCGAGGCGGGTGCCCTCGCGGTCAGCATCGGTGGTCCCCTGCTCCAGGACGCGTTTCATGGTGGGGATCTCACCGCCCTGACCGAGCGAGCCCTCAGGATCAGCGGCCTCGTCGCCGAGGCGATCGAAGGACGTGCCTCATGAACGCGATGCGCAGCTCCCCCGATGTCGTGACGTTCGGCGAGACGATGGCGCTCGTGCGTGCGGATCAGCCCGGATCTCTCGCGCACGTGACCGGGATGTCGCTGGGCATCGGAGGCGCGGAGAGCAACGTCGCCGTGGCTCTGCGGCGTCTCGACATCTCCGTCGCATGGGTCGGTCGTGTCGGCGCGGACAGCTTGGGCGACCGAGTCGTGAGAGAGCTTCGCGCGGAGGGCATCGACGTGGTCGCCGTCCGCGATCCCGACGCCCCGACCGGCCTGATGCTCAAGGAACGGCGTACACAGGAATCGGTTCGGGTCTGGTACTACCGTTCCGGCAGCGCCGGATCTCGACTCGTCCCGGCCGACCTCCCGACCGAGCTCATCGTGGGGGCACGCCTGCTGCATGTCACCGGAATCACGCCCGCTCTCTCCCCGACGGCGGCTGCAGCCACGCACGCCGCGATAGACCGGGCGAAGGATGCCGGCGTCTTGGTATCGTTCGACGTCAACTACCGATCGACACTGTGGTCATCCGAGGAGGCGGGCCCCGAGTTCCGTCGGATCGCCGCCAGAGCCGACATCATCTTCGCCGGTGACGAAGAAGCGACGATCGTGGTGGGGGCGGCAGACGATCCTGAAGTGCTTCTCACTCGATTGGCCGACCTCGGACCGAGTCAGGTCATTCTCAAGCGAGGGGACCAGGGATGCATCGCGCTCGTCGAAGGGACCCGATACCGCGCAGACGCCCAGCTCATTCGTCCGGTCGACACGGTGGGTGCCGGAGACGCATTCGTCGCCGGATATCTGTCCGCGACGCTGCGAGACGCTCGTGTCGACGACCGATTGGACCTCGCCAACCGGGTCGGCGCCTTCGCGTGCTTGCTGCCGGGCGACTGGGAGGGTACGCCCCGTTTGGATGAGCTCACCCTGCTGAACAGGGTCGACCCGGTATCCCGATGAAGCGTAGCCGTCGGGGGCAGACCAGCCCTCGGACGATCGCACTGATGTTGTTCGGGACCCCGTCGAGCATGCACGCCCTGACTTGGTCCCGGAGCACGTGGCCTTGAGCGCCTCCGACGTACCGGAGCACAATCCATGGCCCATTTATGCGGTTCCAGACGCTCTCGAGCGGAGTGGTGGACGATACCCGAGTGATGCTCTCGGCATCCGCTCTGTTCATCTCCCCGTCGCCCTCCGCTGACGCGCCACGAGCATAGTTCCGCCGCCAACTGCGAGCAGAGCGAGCGCGATCCACAATGTCAGCCACACCATGAGACTCCGACAGCCTTCGTGAGACTCCGACACTTTTCGTGAGATCGCACATCTGTCCGATCTCACGTGAGTTGGCAGTCCGTGAGACGGGCGAGCCGCGGAATCAAGCAGAAGTCGAGAATCGCGCCGGGCCGATTCGTCTCACGAGAGCTGTCGGAAACTGCAGCGCTGACTACTCGGGGGCCGGAGCTCCGATCCCCTGGACACAGCGGTTCTACGCGGGGAGATATCTAATGGTGGACCCGTTCACCGGGGCGTTTGACCTGTTTGCTCGGAGGAGCGATGTGACCCCGATGATCCGCTGCCGCTCGCTCTCGCCATCTGGCGGCCCAACCCGAACCTCTTCGATTGGGAGAAGGGCTTTGGGATCAGCGAGGCCCTTCAAACCTGCGAGTTCCCAACCGAAATTCGGGTAGTGATTGATCTTCATGTACGGGACGACACCTCTACTAGAACCCCGATGGCTCGGCGAGGCTTCTTCCGGGAGGTACGCGATCAGTCGGACTTCCTTCTCTTCCATGTACGCCAAGTCCTTCATAGACGCGGCGAGGGCAGCGAGGAGCCCCCGGATGAGCTTGTTCGCGGCAGCGGCATCAGAGGAGTCAAGCGTCGGCTTAATCTGTCCGGAAGTGATGCTCTGGAGGACCCTCTGAATTCTGTCATCTTGCTCGTCCGGCCGGTACGCGACCGTGACCCACTGAGGCAGAAAGATGAATCCTGCCATCATGGGCGGGTCCGCCGGGATCAACCCGGCGTGGGGGTCGAGCTTCACGGCGACACCCGAGGTGCTGGCGTAATTGCGCCACTGGTTCAGGACCCGGTAATCCGGCTCTTCCCAGATGAGGGTGTAGGTCGGCCGGGCGCGTCGGTCCGCAGATAGACGTCGAGGTCTCCCGACGATGGAGGTTCCTACGCCATCCGTCCGAAAGACCTCGACGTGACCGACGCTGCCCCGCCGGCCGGCTTCGGCCGCCCTGACCTGACCGCCTTCGCTCGACTCGACGGCCTCGGTCTGAGCGTGATCGGGCAACGACTTGAACCGGATCGTGCGGTCCTCGCGTGCCGCGTGGTGGAACCAGATCAGTGGTGCCGACGGTGCGGCAGCGAAGGCGCTGCTCGTGACACCGTGATCCGGCGGTTGGCCCACGAGCCGCTGGGCTGGCGACCGACCGTGCTGGAAGTTGTAGTGCGCCGCTACCGCTGTGCAGACTGCGGACACGTGTGGCGCCAAGACACCAGCGCCGCGGCGGAGCCACGCGCGAAGCTCTCGCGCACCGGGCTGCGGTGGGCGCTGGAAGGGATCGTGGTCGCACACCTCACCGTCGCCCGTGTTGCCGAGGGACTCGGGGTCGCGTGGGACACCGCCAACAACGCGGTCCTGGCCGAAGGCAAGCGGCTGCTGATCAACGACCCCACGCGGTTCGAGGGCGTGAAGGTGATTGGCGTCGATGAGCACGTCTGGCGCCACACCAGGCGTGGCGACAAGTACGTCACCGTGATCATCGACCTCACCCCGGTCCGCGATGGCGCCGGCCCAGCAAGGCTGCTGGACATGGTCGAGGGCCGGTCGAAGGCGGCGTTCAAGACCTGGCTCGCCGACCGCGACGACGCCTTCCGTGACGCGGTCGAGGTGGTCCCGATGGACGGCTTCACCGGGTTCAAGACCGCCGCTGCGGAGGAGATCCCGGACGCGGTCACGGTGATGGATCCCTTCCACGTCGTGCGCCTGGCCGGTGACGCCCTCGACAGGTGCCGGCGCCGGGTCCAACTCGCGATCCACGGGCACCGTGGGTTCAGGGACGATCCGCTCTACAAGTCGCGGCGCACGCTGCACACCGGCTCGGACCTGCTCACCGACAAGCAGAGCGACAGGCTACGCGCGCTGTTCGTTGATGACGCTCACGTCGAGGTCGAGGCGACCTGGGGTGTCTACCAG